>NZ_FMWU01000076.1 GCF_900103195.1 Methylobacterium sp. UNC378MF
TGCCGATCGGCCATGACCGCCCAGGGCGGCGCGCTGCGCTCAGCATGGCTTCGCGCGCCGCCCCAGAACCGTCGAGCCATCTTCCCGATGTGCTATGGACCGGAGTTCGCCGGGCGCATGCTCGACCAATGGGCCTACCTGAACGGGGTCGAGATCGACTTCTACCGACCGGGCAAGCCGACCGACAACGCCTATATCGAGTCGTTCAACGGCCGTCTTCGAGCGGAGTGCTTGAACGCTTCGTGGTTCTTGTCGCTGGCTGATGCCCGTGAGCGCATCGAGGACTGGAGGTGCCACTACAACGAAGATCGACCTCACACGGCTCTGGGCGGCTTGACGCCCCGAGCCTTCACCAAGCAGGCTGTCACAGCCCGAGAACTTGCATAGGCCGTGGACCACAAACGGGGTCAACTCCAGGATTGTCGCTGTCAGCCGATGATACGGAGCGTCTGGAGGAGGCGGTGTCGGGTAAGAGCCCAAGCTACGACAGACCGAGCATATCAGCAGGATCGGCCACTCTGGGAGGCGCGGAGCCAACAAGCGGTCAACAGGCGCAGTCGAGCGTCAAACGGATTACAGGCGGACGGTCGGGCATATTCACTGGCCAGCATGACCGACGCGACCCCAGGTAGCCGAACGGCTTGACAGCGTTACCTCAAGGAAGGGCTTGGCTGTCATGCTGTGACCACTTCTCCACGTGCCGGTGCGCGCGGCTTCCGCCTCGTGATCTTCTGGCCGTCGCCAAACTTTGCGCAATTGCGGACTTTGTATACGGGACGTCCTTGAGCGTACCCTCGCTCCAGCGTGAACATCGCAATTCGGCAATTCTCGCAGGCAGGACGGCGGCCAAGTAGAGCTAGCCCTCAAAGCCATGGTATGCGAGGACGGTGCTTACAATCGAGTGATATGCTCTCAACGAGAAGCTGACCGCCTTCAAAATTGAGTTGGAGAGAGCCTACGCTACCGGCGGCGTCATCACTTGTCTGGACCGGCGCGTTGACGGATTGATCAGTTTGATGCGAGACGACATGAATAATAAGTGCTGTCCATAGGCCGCCGTTTTGAGGACTGGTGTAGCTTGGTAAGTTATCGGCAGAAGACAGTCGAGGCGGTGGTGCAGGTGGCCCTCAACGTTGCGAGTGATGACTTCGGCTAGGTAGGTCTGCGGCTCGACGCCAACGAGCATGCAAGTCTTGATCGACGAAGCAACCAAGGTACCGGTCAGGTCACCGCCGGAACGGCTAAGCTAGGTATTTGTCGGACGGGACGGACGGCGTCTTCACGACGACGGTGACGGCGTCTGTCAGCGCCTCGAACCCCGTCGCCTCGCCCGGCTCTGCGGT
>NZ_FMWU01000075.1 GCF_900103195.1 Methylobacterium sp. UNC378MF
GCCCCAGGCCACGCCCTTCACCCTGCTCGCCGTCAACGACCGCTCCCCCGACCCGGAACTCACCGCCGACCTCGCCCACCTCGCCGGCCGCGGCCTGTTCCACCTCGTCGAGAACGAGCGCAACCTCGGCTTCGTCCGCTCGGTCAACCGCGCCCTCGGCCTGCGCCAGGGCCGCGCCGTCGTCCTGCTCAACTCCGACGCCGAAGTCTTCGGCGACTGGCTCGACCGCCTCGTCGCCCACGCCGAACCTCAGACAGCACCTCAGGCCGGGTCCGGCGGCGAGGCAGGGATGGGCGCGGGGCTGCCCGTGGGCAGCGTCACGCCGCTGTCCAACAACGCCACGATCTGCTCCTACCCACGCTTCAACGCCAACAACACCATGCCGCTGGAGATCGCCCGGCCCGAGCTCGACCGCATGGCCGCGCAGGTCAATTGCGGCCGCGCCGTGCCCGTGCCCACCGGCGTCGGCTTCTGCATGTACATGACCGCGCAAGCCCTCGACGCGGTCGGCGAGCTCGATGCCGAGGCCTTCGGCAAGGGCTACGGCGAGGAGAACGACTGGTGCCTGCGCGCCATCAAGGCCGGCTTCGTCAACCTGCTCGCCGAGGACGTGTTCGTCTACCATGCCGGCCAGATCTCGTTCGGGCTCGACGAGGGCGGCGAGTACGCGAGCGGCCAGGCGGCCCTGCTGGCCAAGCACCCCGACTACCCGGCCCGGGTCGGGCAGTTCGTCCAGGCCGATCCCGGCCGGCGCGGGCGGGCGCGGCTCGACCGGGCGCGGCTGGCCCGGCACTTCTCGGGGCGGGCGCTGCTCTACGTGACCCATAGCTGGGGCGGGGGCATCCAGCGGCACATCGACGACATGATCGCCCAGGCCCGGGCCGAGGGCCTGAGCGTGGTGCTGCTGCAGATCGACCGGACCCGCAACCTGGAGGTCCACGTCGCCTACCGCAGCCCCGAGTTCCTGTACCTGCCCAACCTCGACAGCCTGTACCTGCCGCGCGACGCGGCGGAACTCGCGGACTTCGTCGGGCAGCTGGCGCCGGTTCTGATCCACGTGCACTCGCTGGCGGGGCTGCGCTGGGGCGCGGCGCGGGCGCTGATGGACCTGGTGGCGGGCTCGGGGCGGCCCTACGCGTGGACGCTGCACGACTACTCGCCGGTATGCCACCGCAACCACCTGGTCCAGCCGGACGGGCGCTATTGCGGCCTGGCGCCGGTGGCGGAGTGCCGGTCGTGCCTGGCGGTGGACGCGGACGGGTTCGAGGAGCCGGATCCGGGCGAGCGGCGGGCGGTGTTCGGGGCGTTCCTGGCGGGCGCGGCGCGGGTGTTTGCGCCGTCCTCCGACACGGCGGGCCGGATCCGCGCGGTGTACCCGGACCTCGCTGTCACGGTGCGGCCGCACCTGGAGCCGGAGCGGGCGGTGCGCTCGACCGCGCTGCAGCGGCCCGGCCGCGTCCGCCGCGTCGCCGTGCTCGGCG
>NZ_FMWU01000074.1 GCF_900103195.1 Methylobacterium sp. UNC378MF
GCGCCACCGGACGGCCGTCGGCATCCACCAGCGCGTGGATCTTGCTCGTCAAGCCGCCGCGCGAGCGACCCATGCCACCGGATCGGCCGTCTTTTTTTCTACCATCCGGACTCATAACTAGTAGCTGATGGTGGCGGCGAGGCAGACGGCGGCGAGATAGTTGATCGCCAGACGGTCGTAGCGGGTGGCGATGCGGCGGAAGTCCTGCCCTTCGCGTCGGTGACGACGTGGCGCTTCGTGCCCGGCTTGCCCCGTTCGGTCGGGTTCGGGCCCGTCGCCGCGCCCCCCTTTTTGCCGCGATGGAGGCGCTGTCGAGAGAAGCTCGATTGAAGTCGATGCCGTTCTGGCGGCCGAGCCGGTCGAGCAGCGCGTGTTGCAGGCGGTCCCAAACTCCGGCCCTCTGCCAGTCGCGCAAGCGCCGCCAGCAGGTCGTCCCCGAACCGCAGCTCATCTCACGCGGAAGCAGCTCCCACGGCATGCCTGAGCGCAGCACGAACAGGATCCCCGTCAGCGCCGCGCGGTCGGAGGTTCGCGGCCAACCGCCCTTCGGCTTGGCCGGCTCAGGCGGAAGCAGCGGTGCGATTTCGGCCCAGAGGCTTTCGGGGAGAAGCGGTCTTGCCATCTCCCCACAACGCGCCAAACCCGGTTTTGTTGGAGGCTCTTAGGCAAGTCGCGGCTTGCCTTCCAGCTGCTGGACAGTCTCTACCGAATCGCCAAGAGCATCGCGTTCCGCCTGGACTGCGTCTCTCTGAGCGAGAGCTAAACTCAACTCGGAGAGAAGGCAATCTCGTTCGGCTTCGACTGCAGCTTTTTGAGCCTTGGCGGCATTCCACTCGTTGCGGAGCCAATCTCGTTCGGCCTCGACTACAGCCTTTTGGGAGTTAGCAGCATTCCACTCGTTGCGAAGCCATGCCGCCTCGGCCTGACTTGCGCTGGAAAAATTTCGGCTCACGAAGCCATCAAAAATATTGGGCGGCCGGTCAAAAGCCTTGCTCAATGCATTGAATTGCTCCTCCGCGACATAGAAACGGTTAAGTCCATCGAACCACACAAAACGGTAATCAGCTTCAGTTAAAAGAGGCTCCCAAGAATGATGATTGGTCTTTTGAGAACCGGGAAGCGTTGCCTCAATCAAAATTATCTTCGGTCGACACAATCTAAAATCCGCGCCGAACAGGACGTCCTGCTCTCCTCCTTCGACGTCTATTTTGAGAAAATCGACATCTTTTGTGACGTATTTTTCACAGATATCGGCGAGCGTCGTGACGGCCATTTCACGCTCCATCACCTCGTGCCCCTGAGAAATGTGAGCCTGCGCATTGCTTTGGCTTAAGGTGGACAATCCGGTGCCGGGAAACACATAGAATGGCAGACTACCAGGCGAGCGGCCAACTGCCACGTTTAAGTTTTTATCCCTCGGCCTTTCTTTCGAAAGTAAGTTGAATTCATTTTCGACAGGCTCAACATTGATTCCGCACCATCCTCGCTCATAGAAAGCGCGCGTGACGGAATCGGTGGTTGGATCATGCGCGCCGATGTCGATGTAAAATCCGGCGTCCGTATTCTGAAACGCTCTCCAGAGCATTACATCTTCGAAGTTTTGCGCGTACGACACGAATCCCATTTCGCCCCTCCAGATCGCGCCCTTACGCTGTCTTTTTTCGCCAAGGAAGCGTCGCTCTCCCGCTCTAGTGAGAGCAGGAGGCATTATCATGCACCAGGACCGCGTGGGACAGTCAAGGCCCTGCCGGCAATGGCGTATTGATCGGTCTTTTACGTCAGCAACCCGCTCTGAAGGAGGCGGACAAAAAACCGACGGCAACCTGTGCGACCGCTTTGAGCACAAGTCGCCTCAGCGGTCCACTAGGTCGCGGACTCATTAAGCTCGCAGCCAGATCCGCAGGGCTGCGAGCTTGACGCTGGCTAGGAAGTTGTCGGGATCCTTGTCGTAACGGGT
>NZ_FMWU01000073.1 GCF_900103195.1 Methylobacterium sp. UNC378MF
CAGCAGACCGCGGCCGGCACACGCCAGGTCGAGGCCGCCTCCGCCAACCTCACCGAACTCGCCCAGGCCCTCATGGCGCTGGCCGAACGCTACCGCAGTTAAGATCCCGACGCCGCCGCTCCGGGATTATCGGCGAGCGCCGATCTGCGCCCGCGCGACGGTGGCAGGCTGGTGGAGCGTTGCGTACGCCGTGGCTGGACGTTTCCGGATGCTTGATCGCACGGCTCTCGCCTTGCTGTTCGGGCCTGAGACGGAAGCCCGGACGGCCACGCATGGGGAGGATCAGCATGAGCGATCCGGATCCTGAGACGAATCCCAGGAAGGCGGAGCCGGCACCTGTCCACGAGGGACTCGTGGCTTACTTGACCGTCGACGGCCCGCTGAAGGCAGCCACGTTCTACGCGCCGGCCTTCGGTGCTCAGCAGGTCGCCGCGCTGCCCGCCGAGCCGCAGGACCAAATCATGTCTGAGCTGAACGGTGGATGGAACCTGCGGAGCGAGGGAGACGCGTGAACGTGAGACCGGGAATTTACGCGCTCGTCCTGGGGGCGCTGGCAACGGTTGGCCTTGCGGGCTCGGCCGCGGCCGGCTGGGAGGGGCCGGGGGCTCAGCCGCTATTCCTCAACGAGGCGGATCCGGCCGGCTACAACTACGCGCCCAGCATCATTACCGAGAACGGGACCACCGACCTGTGGTGGTGCGGCCAAGGAAAGACTGACGTCATCTTCCATCGCTCCTACGACCCGCGGACCGGCTTCTCGCCGGCTCAGGTCGTATTCCAGCCGACTCCGGGTTCTTGGAACCGCCAATACGTTTGTGATCCAAGCGTGATCCGGGGCCCCTTCATCAATCCAGCGGATGGCCGGACCTACGCCTACGCAATGTACTATTCGGGAGCAGACAATCAGCCCGGAAACAACAACCAGACGGGCCTGGCGTTCTCGAACGACAAAGTGACATGGGTCGACTACCCGGAACCGGTCATCAAGCCGATCAACCCGGCGATCGCGCAGGGCAATTACGGCACCGGGCAGCCGGCAACCTTCTCGGACGGGCGGTCCGGCCTCTTCGTCTTCACGACGGATCTGACCGGGCCGCAGGGCGTTCGAGGCTTCGGAGACCTCTACGTCCGGCACACGGCGGACGGCGTGCATTTCGAGTCACCGGTGCGGATCCCCAACGTCGCGACCGACGGGGCAACCATCAATCCCAACTCTGATTTCGCGTACGATCCCAAGGCTGGGGAAGTCTACGTTATCACCGGCCTCCCCGGCCGTGCCTGTCAAAAGGTGGCCTGCAAGGATCCGGCCCGGAATCCCGATCGTGAGACCTATCAGATGGGCCTCTTTAAAATGCCCCTGACCGTCCTCTTGAGCGGTTCACCGGCGGCATGGACGCCTCTGGGCTACCTGAACTCCGACGTGACCGGCTTCTATCTCAATCACAGTCCGGGTTTTCAGAGGGACGGTACGGGCAGTCTCGCCTCCTTCCTGCCGGACATCACGATCTTCTTCTCGGGCGGCGACCCGTATCCGGGCACCTGGCGGATCGCCGAGGCGCGCAAGTTGCGCGGCGCCGACCGACTGCCGCTGCAGCGCGCCTTCGGTCCGGGCGGACATTGGGTCACCACCGGCTATATCGGGCCGGGCTACACGATCGAGCGCAGCGTCGGCACCCTATTGACGCTTCCGGCGCCCGGGACCGCCATGCTGATGAGCTGCGCGGCCGGGCAGGATCACTTTCTCAGCAGAGACACGCAGTGCGAGGGCCAGACACCTCTCGGGCAGACCGGCTACGTCTATGAGGCGCAGAGGCCCGGCCGCCATCCGATCTTCCGCTGCAATGCCGGCGGTCACGATCATTTCGTCGCGACCGACGCCCGATGCGAGGGACACACCACTGAGGGGCTCCTCGGCTACGCACTCGACTGAGATCACCTCCACAGTCCGGCGCACCGGCCGGCTCCGTAACACTGGCAGGAGCGAGTTGCGCAGAGCCAAGTCTCCGCCGGCTTGAGCGCCCGCAAGACGCGGTATGCTGGCCCGGGGATAAAGCCCCGATCGACTGTCGCCAGCTTATCGACTGCTGCATCGCGCGGCAGAAAATACTCGCGCAGTTAATCCGGATTTAACCTTAACCGGTATTCTTGGGTGTCCCCGAGAATCGGGTTGCTCCGGTTGGAAAGTTAGCGATCCATGTCCTCGATCACCCTTTCGTCCGCCACGCGTCAGAACCTGCTCTCGCTGCAGGACACCGCCCAGCTGATGGCGACCACGCAGAACCGGCTCGCGACCGGCAAGACGGTCAA
>NZ_FMWU01000065.1 GCF_900103195.1 Methylobacterium sp. UNC378MF
GAGGCCGCCGTCCCGCCCGGCAAGGCGATCCACGCGATCCTCGACAACGTCGCCACCCACAAACATCCGAAGGTGCGCGCCTGGCTCGCCCGGCACCTGCGCTGGACGTTCCACTTCACCCCGACCTCGGCCTCGTGGCTCAACGCGGTCGAGGGCTTCTTCTCAGCGCTGACCCGTCGTCGGCTGCGGCGAGGCTCCTTCACCGGCGTCGTCGACCTGCAGGCGGCCATCAAACGCTACATCGCCGAGCACAACCGGAGCGCCAAACCCTTCGTCTGGACCAAACCCGCCACCGACATCCTCGCCGCCGTCAGCCGATTCCCTGAACCATCCGTCTGAGTCAGTGCACTAGCCCTGGCGGCAGTTCAGCAGGCTGCCGAATGAGGCCCGGAAGCTCATCCTTCGGCGGCACTAAGATTTCTTGGACTCTCAGGCTTAGCACGTCGTGCCTCGGTGTCCCCTGGCTCCATTCTGCACCCAAAAATAACGCGAATAAAGTATGTTCAAATTTTTTATAGCATAGATCCGGTCTGAAAACACACGATGGTATGGTGATCGTAAAATGAAAACGAGCTGAAATGGGTATCTATAATCAAGAATACCAATTTAATTTTCATAATTGTTATATTGGCACCTTATTTTACCTTTCATAAGACGGTTATATAATTCGATCTTTTGAGATCCTGCTTGATTACTGTATTACCGTATGGAACGCTTGACAAAAATTTTGTGTGATCTGAAGATGTCGCTCTCAATGAGGGAGTTCGTCATGGTAGACACGTCGCTACGTTCGCACGACGAGGCGAACCCGCACCGCCGGAAGGCGCTCGCGCTCCTTGCAAAATCAACTATCGGCTTGACAGTTATTGCTGCCGCTACAGTCGCGTATCCCCTAGCGACAGCTAATCCTGCAAGGAGTGAAAATTGTTGCTCTAGATGCGTAAGAAGTAGATCTCGTAATTGTGCTATTCAATAAGGAGGCTTATACGTGAGTGATCGCACTTCCTTATACAGACTTTCGCCTGATATTATCTGCTTTGGCCATCGAGGAGGAACTATCGTCGCGGAAGGTGGCAGGATGCGACCGATTCTTCTAAACGCATCAAAAGATGAGGTCTCAGAAATTCTAGAAAATATATCAAGCATCAGCCCCTTTTGTATCGACGATATAAAGAATTGTCTGCCCGATTCTTTGATAGAGGCCTTTATCGAAAGCGCAGTGATATACGACGTTCATCCAAATCAATCTAAAGTCTCAAATCCACGCCGTATAACTGAAAAGCCAGAGCACGTTTCACTTTTCCTGGTACTAAACCAATATTGTAACCTGGCATGCGTTTACTGCTTGGAGGGTAAGGAAACTTACGAAGCGCCAGCTCGGCGAGAGATGAGCTTTGAGATCGCTAAACGCGGCATTTTATCATTTTTGGATCTCTTGGCCCCAGGGGGGCATCTTGGCATAACTCTTTTCGGGGGTGAGCCGCTCTTGTCCTGGCCAACTATTCTAAAAATCCTTGATTTTTGTAAGAATGCCGTCGGGAATGATGTTAATGGCCGGACGATCAGTTTTGCTATGCAGACAAACCTTTCCTTTATACCAGAAGGTTTTATTGAAGTTGTCAAAGAAAACCAGATCTATCTGACTATCGACGTTGATGGTCCCCCTGAAGTGCAAAACAGGCTCAGGCCTATGAAGGGCCGGAACTCGAACAGTTTTGATCGCGTGAAAATGAGCATCGGGACGTTATCTGAACACGGCGTGCCATATATGCTAAGATGTACCTTGACCTCACTGAATGTTGGGATCCTTGAGGAGGTTGAGCAAACACATGCTAGCTTAGGATCGGTGGAGCCTACAGAACTTGGATTGCTTCGCCCGGTCAATTCCGACGGCTTTGTCTTCCCAAGCAACTTGATGCCAGGATATAATGATATTGCCGACGCAATTACGAGTGGCTTAGATAGAAATTCATCGCTGATCAACAGGTACGTTGATCGATATAGAGACCGAGCGGGCGGCCCACTCGATTGGAAACACGGATGTAATGCGGGTTTTGGTCTACTTCCTACATTAACTTACGATGGAAAGATATATCCATGCACGTGGTTTGTTGGGAACAAGGAATTAGAAATCGGAGATCTTGCTGCATCTCCAATAGTATGTGAAGAAGCCGTACGGCATGTAGAGAATTGTCTACATATAGACCACGACCCAATATGCTCAACCTGTTCCTATAGAGGTATATGTGGGGGCGGGTGTGGAGTTACGCGTGTATTGACTAATTATGGCCAGGGATCTCCTTTGAAAACTGTTGCCATGGATCAGGCGCGATCCATGCAGTGCGCAATTACTAAGACATTAACAAACTATATCTTATCCGAGGCTATTGAAAAACAACTTTCTGCGGAGAATGCCTTTTAAGCGATGCTGTTTTTGGGTGAAATATTCGGGCATGTTTCTAAGAATCATCGGTTTGCATTGTGGCCGCTTTAGGCGTGAGCTGTCACCGTATATACTCGATCGGATTTTAGAGCTGTTTCCGGACAAGTAGCGACGGCCAAGTCGTTCTCGTAGCCGGCTGCGGCGATGTAGTTGCGGCACTCCTGCGGCGTGAAGCATGTGCAGGCCTGACGGATCGCCGCCCAGAGATCCGAGATCGTGCGAGCGGCCGCGCTGCGCAACAGAGCCTTCAGCTTCGCGAAGACCTGCTCGATCGGGTTGAATCAGGGCTGTAGGACGGAAGGTAGAGCAGCAGCGCTCCTGCGGCCTCGATCGCGTCCAGCACGTCGGCGACTTTGTGGGCTGGCAGGTTATCCATGACGACGACGTCGCCCGGCTGCAGCACCGGGATCAGCGTGTCGGTGACGTAGCTGCGGAAGCGCGTGCCGTTTGTGGAGTCATCCAATAGCGCGGTGGCACACAGCCCGCTCGTGCGCAGGGCGGCGGTGATGGTCGTCGTCTTGTAGTGATGGCGTGGACGCCCCTCGACGGCATCGATGTGCCAGGATGGTGGTGTTGAGAACCACTAGAGGGAGGCGTCCGTGACAGAGGTTAGCACCATCGGCCTGGATCTGGCCAAGAACGTCTTCCAGGCGCACGGCGCGGATGCCGCCGGTGCGCCGGTCTTCCGCAGGAAGCTGCGGCGAGATCAGGTGCTGGCCTTCTTCGCCGCTCAGCCCTCGTGCGTCGTCGCTTTGGAGGCCTGTCCAGGCGCGCATCACTGGGGCCGGGAGATCGGCAAGCTCGGCCATACGGTGAAGCTGATCGCGCCCGCTTATGTGAAGCCCTTCATCAAACGGCAGAAGAACGATGCGGCCGATGCCGAGGCGATCTGCGAGGCCGCGCAGCGTCCGACCATGCGCTTCGTAGCCGTGAAGAGTGAGGCCAAGCAGGCCTCCGCGGTGATCTTCCGGACCCGCGACGTACTCGTCGGCCAGCGTACCCAGCTCATCAACGCGATCCGTGGCCACCTCGCCGAGTACGGCCAGATCGCCCCGCAAGGGCCAGCCCACGGCGAGCGGCTGATCGCGCAGATCGAGGATCCAGCATCGGATCTTCCTCCGGCCGCCCGCGGCAGCCTCGCCGTTCTCGTCGGGGCGCTCCGCCACCTGCAGGAGCAGACCGCAGCCCTCGATGCCGAGATTGCCGCGCGCGCCAAGGCCGACGACACGGCCCGGCGGCTGATGAGCGTACCGGGCATCGGCCCGCTGATCGCCACGGCCATCGAGGCCCTGGCCCCGCCCGTCGAGACGTTCCGCTCGGGCCGCGACTTTGCAGTCTGGGTCGGGCTAAGACCGGTGCAGCGCTCGACCGGCGGCAAGGAACGCCTCGGTCGCACCTCGCGCATGGGCGAGCGGACGCTGCGGCGCCTGCTCATCATTGCCGCCAGCGCGGTGGTGCGCTGGGCCAAGCGCAGGGCGTGCCGGCGGACTCGTGGCTGGGCCGAATGCTGGCGCGCAAACCGCCGATGCTGGTCATCGTAGCGGTCGCCAACAAGAACGCGCGCATCGCGGGGGCCCTTCTCACGAAGGGCGGGGTCTACCGAGCTCCGGCCGTCACCGCGTAGGCGGGGCGGACGCGAGGCTGTCGGAGGGCATGAGGAGGTCGACGGACAGGTATGGCGCAACGTCGGTGAGACGGAGTTGGGAGAACCAGGCGCAGGGGAAGCGCTTCGAGCGCGCTGTAGTGATGTGGTCTCGACTCTCGCACTCCCATACGGGCCCGCGGCATGTCACCCACCGCATCAGAGGCCGGACACATGGCAGCACCCGATCACGCGCAGCGCTTGTCCAGAGATACTGCTTGCACCCGAGGGGGTGTCCATACATGCCCCTGCGGGGCTGCGAGCCGGCAGCGCTCGCCGCGCGGAGCCGAACCATAGCGGCGCGCCATGTTGGTGGCCGCAGCCGTCTCGTCCAGGAACACCCGACGACAGGGGCCGAGGTGTTTCTCGCTGCGCTTCTCCGGCCACCCTAAGCGCAAAACGAACACTTTCCTCCAGCGAAATTGCGCTGTGTGTTCGAGTTTAGTGTTTGATTTTTTTATTGGCAGACCGAAAATCGGGTGGTGTAGGCTGCGCTTTCATCTGCGTGTTTGCCAGCGAACTGATTAACAATGGAAAGCCTGTTAGAGTTTCTACGGAACCCAGAGAACCGCGCCCTTCTCACATGGGTAGGTGGTGGCATAGCGTCGCTATCGGCCGCTTTTTGGATTGTATTAAAATTTATAATAGAACGACCCAAAATTAAATCAGCCGATTCGAGCAAGGCTCCTACTCAGGACAATCTATCGGTCGATGTGTCTGGTGGCATAGGCATAGGGGGCAACGCACAGGTCCACAAAAGTTTTAACAAAATTGGTTATAGTCTTGGCGCTTTATTTGTAGTAGGCCTCATTTTGCTCTTGATCGTCTTTGTTTTCGACAAAGCCCTATACCCGCTTCTCCGCTCAGATGGCCGACTTCCAAGCTTTGAGCTTAAACTTGTTTGTCATTCTGATTTTCAAGTGCCGACACGAATGAACGATGATGAGCGTGAGCAGTTCACTCGCCTAGATCAACTTTTAGAAGCAAGCGATGGTCAAACTATGTACATTGACCTCGATATCCGAGCGGATAGCGGTGCGGGTGGTTGCTTACGAGAGAGGGCTATGGGTAAAAGGTTTTCCAATGAAAGAGAAATGACAGATGATGATATTAAAGCCGGCAATATATACTTCAACCGGAGATCAATCAAGTCTCGTCCGCGCTTCGATATATCCGATGTTATGCGTAATGGCCACGAGATTACTGTGTTCAATCCGGAAATCTGGCCAGTTACAGGCGTATTTTTGTGCCGAGGTATACACAGCTCCCCGAGAATGGCCTTTACAGAAAGGGGGATTATGGTAGTTGGCTAACATATAATGGCCCGTTCGTGGTGCATTATTACCGGGGAACGGGCTATCTCGGCGGCTACCTAGAGCCAATTAAAAATCCAAGCCAAAACATGATCGATCAAGTTGACTGTACGCGTAGGTATGAGCAGCTTACATTTATGGAACGCATATTGAAGCGTTGCTTTTGAAATTGCCGCAAACCATAGGCGGCATCACGTCCGTGAGGAACGCCGCACCCGACTGTAAGCGGGCGGCATACTTCACAGTCGGCATTGTGACGTCGAAGGTCATTGAGCTCTCTCTCTCTTGATGTCCGCTTTGAGGCCATTGCTGAACGCGCATAAACCGCCGGATTGGGCGCAAAGGGGCCATGAGAGGTTGATCGGGCGGCGGGGTGAGTGCATCAAGCCGCGATGCCTGTCCGCTCTGTTTGTCTTTCTGCCGATAAGGTCAGGAGCTTGCAGGATTGGGATTGCCCGATGATTGCTTGCAGCAGCTTCTCAATCGCCGCGGTGGCGAGTGCCTGATAGTCCGGAGAGTAAGCGGCGTAGATCTCGGTAATCGCGAAACCCCGCACTCGATGGCCAAGCTGCCCTGAGAGCTCCTCGAACGGCACTCGCTCCTTCCGCATCCAACGCGCAATCGTATGCCGCGGGCTGTAAAGGTTCACTCGATCATCGAGCTCTGCTCGCCGCCTGCTTTCGCCTAGTGCAGTGACGCGGACGGAGGATTCACGCAGGCGGTGAGGCGTGCGAGTCTGGGCCATGGCTCAGACGGTATGCGTTCTTCTCGATGCGAGCGACGCGGCACGGCTGGCTGCGATCGCCAGCGACCGCTCTCGCCCGCTCAAACATATCCAGCGCGCCCGCATCGTCTTGCTCTCGGCCGAGCGCCTGAGTGTCCAGGACGTCGCCCGGCGAGCGGGCGTCAGCCGTCCGGCCGTGTGGCGCTGGCAGCGGCGCTACGCCGAGGCGGGCGTCGAGGGTCTGCTGCGCGACAAGACGCGTCCGCCCGGGACACCACCCCATTCGACCGAGACGGTGGCTGAGGT
>NZ_FMWU01000064.1 GCF_900103195.1 Methylobacterium sp. UNC378MF
CCGGCGTGGCCGAGGCGGCGGTGGTCGCCCGTCCCGGACCGGACGGGGCCCTGCGCCTTGTGGGCTACGCGGTACCGGCGGCAGGCGGCGCGCTCGACGAGGCGGCGTTGCGGCGCGCCCTGGCCGAGACGCTGCCGGAGGCGCTCTGCCCCGCCCGCATCCTCGCCCTGCCCGCCCTGCCGCTCTCGCCCAACGGCAAGCTCGACACCCGCCGGCTCCCCGAACCGGACTGGGCCGGCCCGGATCGCCGCCGGCCGCGCACCGCGCGGGAGGCGGCCGTGGCGCAGGCCTTCGCGCAGGTGCTCGGACTCGACGCGGTCGGGATCGACGACAGCTTCTTCGATCTCGGCGGCCACTCGCTGCTCGCCACCCGCCTCGTCAGCCGACTACGCGCGGCGCTGGGCGCCGAGCTGCCGCTGCGCGCCGTGTTCGAGGCCCCCACGGTCTCGGCGCTGAGCGGGTGGATCGCCGCGGCCGGCGACGACGCGGCCGGACGCGCCGGCCCCACCCGCACGCCCCTCGTGGCACGCCCGCGGCCGGACGTGGTCCCGCTCTCCCCGGCCCAGACCCGGATGTGGCTGCTGTCGCGGATCGACGGGGCGCATCCCTACACCATCCCGATCGCGCTCCGCCTCGCGGGAGCGCTCGACGCGGACGCGCTGCGCGCGGCCCTCGCCGACGTGGTGGCGCGCCACGAGAGCCTGCGCACCCGCGTCGTCGAGATCGACGGGGCGCCCGCGCAGCACGTGCTGCCGCCCGACGCGGCGCGGCCCGCCCTCGACGTGCGCGCGGCGGACCCGGCTTCCTGGCCGGACGCGCTGTCCGCGGCGGCACGCGCGCCCTTCGACTTGGCCGTCGACCTGCCGATCCGCGCGCGGCTGTACCGCTTCGGCCCCGACGCGCACGGGCTCCTCCTCCTGATCCACCACGCCGCCGCCGACGGCTGGTCGCTGACCCCGCTGATGCGCGACCTCGCGGCGGCCTACGCGGCGCGCCTCCGCGGCGCGGCGCCGGATCGCCCGGCCCTGCCGGTGCAGTACGCGGACTACACGCTCTGGCAGCGCGATCGTCTCGGCGACGAGGCCGCCCCGGACAGCCTGATCGCCCGCGAGATCGGCTACTGGCGCGCGCAGCTCGCGGGCCTGCCCGAAGGCCTCGCGCTGCCCACCGACCGGCCGCGCCCGGCGACGGCGAGCCACCGCGGGCGGCGCGTGCCCCTCGCCCTGGGGCCGGACCTGCACCGCGCCCTGGCGGATCTCGCACGGCGCGAGCGGGCGAGCCTGTTCATGGTGCTCCAGGCCGGCTTGTCCGCGCTCCTGACCCGCCTGGGTGCGGGGGAGGACATCCCCCTCGGGAGTCCCATCGCGGGCCGCACGGACGAGGCCCTCGACGGCCTCGTCGGATGCTTCGTCAACACGCTGGTGCTGCGGACCGACACGTCCGGCGACCCGAGCGGCCGCGATCTCGTGGGGCGCGCCCGCGCCGTCGCGCTCGAGGCCTACGCGCACCAGGACGTGTCCTTCGAGCGCCTCGTGGAGGTGCTGAACCCGCCGCGCTCGCTCGCGCGCCATCCGCTGTTCCAGGTCATGCTGGCCCTTCAGGACGGCGTCCCGGCAACGTTCGCCCTGGCCGGCCTGCGCGCCGTCCCGGATTCGGTCGGCGCCGGTGCCGCGCGGTTCGACCTCGCCTTCGATCTCGTCGAGCGGCGTGAGTCCGACGGGACGGAAGCGGGTGTCGTCGGCCACCTCGAATACGCCACGGACCTCTTCGACGAGGCCAGCGCGACCCGCCTCGCGCACCGGTTCGCGCGGCTGCTCGCCGCCCTGGCGGCCGCACCGGACCGGCCTATCGGGGATCTCGACCTGTTCGAGGCCGGCGAGCGGCGGCAGGTCCTGACAGACTGGAACGCGACGGCGCGGGCGGTGCCGTATGGGACCCTGCCGGCGCTCGTCGCCACGCAGGCCGCCCGCGCGCCGGAGGCCGTCGCCGTCGTCGCCGGGTCGGAGGTGCTGCGCTACGCGGGGCTCGAGGCCCGGGCGAACCGCATCGCCCACGCGCTGATCGCCCGCGGGATCGGCCCGGAGAACATCGTGGCCGTGGCGCTGCCGCGCGGGCCGGACCTCGTCGCGGCGCTGCTGGGCGTGCTCAAGGCGGGGGCGGCCTACCTGCCGCTCGACCCGGGCTACCCCGCGGCGCGCCTCGCCCTCATGCTGGCGGATGCCCGGCCCTCATGCCTCGTGACCGTCGACGGCGTGCCACGACCGGACGGCCTGCCCGCCCTCGTCCTCGGTTCCCCGGAAGGGTCTGCCGCGCTCGCGACCGCATCGGCGCAGGCGCCGACCGACCGGGATCGGACAAGCCCGCTCGTCCCCGCCCATCCCGCCTACGTGATCTATACCTCCGGCTCCACGGGCCGGCCCAAGGGAGTGGTGGTCTCGCATGCCAGCCTGACCAACCTGCTGCACGCCCTCGTCGATCGCCTCGGCGTGACTCCGGCGGATCGCCTGCTCGCGGTCACCACGGTCGGCTTCGACATCGCCGGCCTCGAACTGTTCGGACCGCTCGTTCGCGGCGCGCGCGTGGTGCTGGCCGAGCGGGACGACGTGCTCGATCCCGGGCGGCTGGGGCAGCTCATCGGCGCGGCAGGCATCACGCTGATGCAGGCGACGCCGACCCTGTGGCGCGGCCTCGTGGAAACGGAGGCCCTGCACGGCGTGCGGGTGCTGGTGGGCGGCGAGGCGCTGCCGCCCGACCTGGCCGGCGCCCTGAGCGCGCGCGCGGCGCGGGTCACCAACCTCTACGGTCCGACCGAGACCACGATCTGGTCCACGGCCGCGGATATCGATCCCGGCGAGGAGGCCGTCCCCATCGGCGCACCTCTGTGGAACACGCAGGCCTACGTGCTCGACGACGGCCTTCGGCCGGTCCCGCCGGGCACGGTCGGCGAACTCTACCTCGCGGGCGCCGGTGTCGCCCGCGGCTACCTCGGACGGCCGGGCCTCACCGCCGAGCGATTCGTCGCCTGCCCCTTCGGGCCACCCGGCGCGCGCATGTATCGGACGGGGGACCGCGTGCGCTGGCGCTCGGACGGACACCTCGATTACCTGGGCCGGGCCGACCATCAGGTGAAGGTCCGCGGCGTGCGCATCGAGCCCGGCGAGGTCGAGGCGGCGCTCGTCGCCCGGCCCGGGATCGCGCAGGCGGTCGTGACCGCCCGGCAGGGCCGGCCCGGCGAGACGCGGCTCGTGGGCTACGTCGTCCCCAGCCCAGGGGCGGCGCTCGATCCCGAGGATTTGCGCCGGGCGCTCACCGCCACGCTGCCGGACGCCCTGGTGCCCGCGTCCATCGTGACGCTCGATGCCCTGCCTCTGACGCCCAACGGCAAGGTCGACCGCGCCGCCCTGCCGGAGCCGGAGCCGGCCGCCGACCTGGCCGCCGACCCGCCGCGGACCGAGACGGAACGGCGCCTCGCCGCCGTCTGGGCCGAGGTGCTGGGTCTCCCCTCGGTCGGGCGCGGCGACAATTTCTTCGCCAAGGGCGGGCACTCGCTCCTCGTCGCCCGGGTCGTCGCGCGCCTGAACGAGGCGCACGCCATCGCCCTGCCCCTGCGCGCCGTGTTCGAGGCGCGCACCCTGGCGGATCTCGCGGTCGCGATCGACAGCCGGAACGCCGATGGCGTGGATGCCGACATCGACGCGATGAGCGACCTCCTCGACGCGCTGGAACATGCCGAATGACTGACACCGGCCCCTCGCGGGACGACCAGCTGCGCGCTCTCGCGGCCCGCTTTGCCGCGCTGCCCGCCGGAAAGCGCCGCCGGTTCCTGGAGGAACTCGCCGCGCGCGGCCTCGATGCAGACCGTCTGCCGATCCTGCCGGCAGAGGGCGGCGACACGGCGCCCCTCTCCGATGCGCAGCGCCGGTTCTGGCTCCTCTGGCAGCTCGATCCGGAGAGCCCGGCCTATCACATCGTCGGCGCGCTGCGGCTGTCCGGTCCGCTCGACCCGGAGGCGCTGGACCGGGCGCTCGCGCGCGCCGTCGCCCGTCACGCGGGCCTGCGCACGCGCTTTCCCCTACGCGACGGCGAGCCGGTGCAGCAGGTCGACGCGACCGCCGGATTCGCGATGACCCGCCACGACCTGACTGGCTGCGACGAGGCCGAGGCGCGGGCGCGTCGCGCGGCGATCGAGTCTGGGATCGAACGGGCGTCCTTCGATCTCGCGCGCGGGCCGCTCGTGCGCGCCGCCCTGGTCCGCGAGGCGCCGGAGCGTCACGTCGTCTTCCTGACCCTGCACCACATCGTCGGCGACGCATGGTCGATGGACCTGCTGATCGACGACGTCGCGGCCGGCTACGGGGCCGCAACGCCGGACAGCGCCCCGCCGGCGATCACCTACGCGGATTACGCCGCCTGGCAGGCGCGGATGCTCGATGCCGGCGCCCAGGCCGCGAGCCTCGCGTTCTGGACGAATCTTCTCGGCACGGAGCATCCCGTCATCGCGCTCCCCGCCGACCGGCCGCGACCCGAAAATCCCAGCTTCGCCGGGGAGACCCTGACCTTTCCACTGCCGCCCGCGACCGCGGCGGGCATCCACGGGCTGGCGCGACGCCTCGGCGCGACGGCGTTCCACGTCCTCGCCGCCGGTTTCGCGATCCTGCTCCAGCGTCTCGGCGCGGAGCGCACGGTCCGCCTCGGCGTGCCAGTGGCGAACCGCACCCGGCCGGAGACCGCAAGGGTGATCGGCAGCTTCGCCAACACCCTGGTGCTGCCCTTCGCATTCGATCCGCTGGCGCGCTTTGCCGATTGCGTCGAGGCGACGCGAGCGCTTCTGGTGGAGGCGCAGGCCCATCAATCCGTGCCGTTCGAGCGGCTCGTGAGCGCCTTGAGCCCCGAGCGGCATCCCGGTCGCAATCCCCTGTTCCAGGCGATTGTCCAGCACCTGCAGGAACGCCCGCTCGCCACGATCCGCCTCGGCGGCCTGTCGGTGGAGCGCGTCCCGCGCGCCACCGGCAGCGCCCACGTGGATCTCGGCCTGACCACGCTGGAGGATGCGCAGGGCGGGTTCACCGCACACCTGACCTACGCGCGCGACCTGTTCGACGAAGCGACCGTCGCGCGCTGGCGCGACCATCTCCTGACGCTCCTCGGCAGCCTCGTCGCAGCCCCCGATGCGCCGATCCACCGGGCGCCCCTGCTCACCCCGGCCGAGATCGGTCGGCTGAACCCGCCCTCGGCACCGCCCGACAACGGGCTCCCCGTTCACGACATCATCGCCGGGTTCGCGCGGGCGGATCCCGAACGGACCGCCGTGATCTTCGCCGACCGCGCCACGAGCCGCGGCGCACTGGAAGCCGAGGCGAACCGCCTCGCGCACCGTCTGGCCGGAGCGGGCATCGGCCCGGACACGGTCGCCGCCGTGATGCTGCCCCGCTCGCCCACCCTGCTCGCTGCCTATCTCGGCGTGCTCAAGGCGGGCGGCGCCTACCTGCCGCTGGGGCTCGACCTTCCGGATGCGCGCATCGCCGCGATGGTTGCCGACAGCGGCGCGCGCGTCCTCGTCACGGATCACGCCCATGCGGGCCGCGGGCCGGCCGAGGGCGTGGTCAGGCGGATCCTGATCGACGAAGACGCGCCCGAGGCCGCCGCGGAGGCTCCGCCGGCGGTGGCGCTGCACCCGGAGAACCTCGCCTACCTCATCTACACCTCGGGCTCGACGGGGAGGCCGAAGGCGGTGGCGGTCGCGCACGGACCGCTCGCGATGCATGTCAGCGCCACCGCACCGCTCTACGGGATGGATGCGGACTCGCGCGAGTTCCACTTCATCACCTTCAACTTCGACGGCGGTCACGAGCGCTGGCTCACGACGCTCGCCTGCGGCGCCAGCCTCGTGCTCCGCGACGACGCGCTCTGGTCGCCGGCGGAGGTGTTCGCGGCGTTCCGGACCCACGGCGTGACGAATGCCGGCTTCCCGCCGAGCTATGTCCGGGAGCTGACGCGCTGGGCCGAGCAGGAGGGCGGCGCGCCGACCCTCGACCTGCTCTCCTTCGGCGGCGAGGCGATGCCGCGCGACGAACTGGCGCGCATCAACCGGACCCTCGGGCCGCGCCGTCTCATCAACGGCTACGGACCCACCGAGACCGTGGTGACGCCGCTCGTCTGGAAGGTCCCCGCCGGTACGGCCTGCGACACGCCCTACGCGCCGATCGGCAGCCCGGTGGGCGACCGGACCGCCTGGGTCCTCGACGCCGCGCTCCACCCGGTGCCGGTGGGGGTGGTGGGCGAGCTGTATATCGGCGGCACCGGCCTGGCGCGGGGCTATCGCGGCCAGCCGGGTCTGACCGCCGCGCGCTTCGTGCCCGATCCCTTCGGCAGGCCCGGTTCGCGCCTCTACCGCA
>NZ_FMWU01000070.1 GCF_900103195.1 Methylobacterium sp. UNC378MF
GCCAAACCCTTCGTCTGGACCAAACCCGCCACCGACATCCTCGCCGCCGTCAGCCGATTCCCTGAACCATCCGTCTGAGTCAGTGCACTAGGACCAACCTTCTACACGTCACGATCCTCAATGAGATCGTCCTTCCAGACCCCGACCTCGATCGAGAGCACCTCGCGGACTTCGCCGCGTCCATCGTCCGGCGCGATGCTCGCGAGATGCTCGGCTACCTGCGCCGTTGGCAGGAGGACCGCCGTAGCGCGATGTCGGCTGTGTTGGTTAAACGCGGGCTGAGTCTGGCACTGGCAGAGGATTGGATTGGGCTCCACGACCGGGACAGACGCTTCTACCACCCCGACAACGTCACGGCCGATGCCGACCGACTCATTGGGTGGAACGAGGTCATCGAGGAGGCGCGACACCGTTTCAAATCCCGGCGCAAGCGAGCGGACCTCGAAGTGACCGACCTCATCTTCTGCCGCGATGACGACAGGTACGAGGCCTACTTGTGGCAGTTGCGCCGGGCAAATCCACTCGACCGAGAGGACATCGTTACGCTCGCCCAGGGCTTCCAGTGCATCTATCGCGAGTTCACCGGCATCACCAAGACGAACTACCCCGAACGGCTCAAGTTCAAGAGCTCAATCGAAAAGGTAATGAAGCGCGAGCGGAAGAAGCTCTACCGCATCATCAAGGAGAATCAGCTTCCTGGCATCGCCGTGACCGGCATGTTCGAGCTGGAGCTCATCGACCTCCGGCACGCTATCGGTGGAGATCATCAGCACAGCGTAAAGGCGAAGACGCTTCGCGTTCTCGCCACCCAAGAGCGCAAGCCGACGAAGAAGCGCAAGAAAGACGAGAAGGCATCACCCGAGACGGAGCGGCGCCGGATGAAGCTCGACGCGAAAATGCGGCTGCTGGACGAGGCCCGTGCACGGATTGCCGCCAACAAGGACATTCCAGACGTCGACTTCCCGGGGCTGCGGTACGCGGTCCTCCTGCACATGCACGTTCTCATCGACTTAAACGGAACGCGGCGGGGAGACGTCGAGCGGTGGCTGACAGGCAAGTGTACCAGCACTCGGAGGTTCTCCGGACAGTGGCCGCTTCCCTATCAGGTGATGGTCAAAGGCTTGTACGAGAACAAGCCGGTCGATGACAGCATCAGGGACATAAGCTTCTACGCGATCAAAGCACCTCTCACGTTTAACTACGAGAACACCGCACCGAAGCGCGACGAGGACCTGCCGGATGCGGACCCCAGACACTTCTCCGACGAGGCGCTCGCGATCCTCGCGTGGCTGCAACAGGGGATCGGTCACGAGAGGCTGAGGATCGCGATCAACTGGCCCGGAGCGGACCAGGAAAAACGCGGCCCCAAGCCTAAGCACACGCCCGTCCCACGGATGACTGACGAGGAGCTAGACGAGGCGCTTGCGATGCGGGGGTCGAGCTTGCCTAGACCGCCGGTGGGCGAGACCGACATCAGTTTCCTTTTTGAGGGAGGGGAGGGTCCTCAAGCTGCATATCGCCCCGAGGCGAGCACATCGACGGCGAGTGAGGGGGATGCCTCAGGAGCTACCGACGACGAGGAGCCAGCGGGTGGGCCCGCGTCGGATCCAGATGATCGGGGTGAGGCGGGAAGGGATTGATACGACACTGCTCTCTTCAATCAGAACGACCAAGGCGGCGGCAGGCGCGACCATAAGCTAGGTAGGACAAGGCGTTAGCTCCCGTTCCAGATCTCCGGCAGAGCCATTCCAAACGGCCTACCGTCTAATTCGCTCTCCCGTGTGCTCAGGGCATCAGGGCGACCAATCAACCCATCGCGACGATCCAGACCTCGCTACACGAGGAGCGAGAACGGCCGAGCTCTGCCTCGGCTGGTCGGGTCATCGCGTCCGCAACCGGAAGCATCCATGACCATCGACCCGACCCGCATCGACAAGGATCACCTACGCGAACTTCGGCACAGCGTGGCCCAAGCGTACGAGATCGATCCCCACCGGCAATACACAGAGCGCGCCGCCGCCAGCCTGCTCGTTCCGCCCGACGAGCGACGGGGTGGCCGCAGTGATGTCTCCACCCTCAAGCGCAAGCGACGCGCCGGCAAGATCCCTCACGTGCCACTCGGCGACGGCTCGGTCGCCTACCTCGGCATGATGCTCTGCGATTTCCTCACATTCGGGGAGCGCTCCGTCCTGCTCTGGGGCTGCGGGAAGGACGGATGCAACGACGGAGGCATGCCCCCAACCCGGACGGATGTCGCTGCTCCTCCTAGCTGAGATGGGGGAGGCCAGAAGCAGATGGAGGTGGTGGGAGAGCTTTATGGGTCGCTACACCAAGCGTGAGCACGCAGCTGGCAAGTTCTGGCTGGACAAACGTCCAAACAGTCCGGCTTGGTGCATCTGCTGGATGGAAGGTCGGCAGCTGCGGCGTAAGTCGACCGGAACCGATGACCTCGATGCGGCCATCCGGGAACTTAAGGCACACTATCTCGCCGGGGACACGCCCGACGTTCAGGATGTCACCCGGGTGCCGATCGCGGACATCGTCCTCGCCTACTACCTTCAGCACGGTCAGCACCTGACTTCCAGGAAGTGGCTAAAGTACGCTATCGATCACTGGATGCGGTTCTTCGGAGAGACCGAAAGCGTATGGGCTGCGACCCGCCCGGCGCGGATCGAGAGATTCATCGATGATCTCCAGCAACGCGGGCTCAAACCGTCGTCGACCAACAATGTGCTGACGGCGGGCAAAGCGGCTCTTGGCCGATCGTGGCGACGCGGAGAGCTAACGCGCCAAGTCCATGTGCCGAGCGTCAAAGTCACGAAGGTGCAGCCGAAAGGTCGGCCGCTCTCCGTCGAGGAATGCGCCGCGTGGCTCGATGCTTCAGCGCCGCACTTCCATGCCTTGCTATTCATCTGCCTTGCCACCGGGAGTCGGCCGGAGGCGGTCAAACAGCTTCGTTGGGCTCAGGTCGATTTCGGCGACGGCCTGCTGCACCTCAACCCCGAAGAGCGCGAGCAGACGTCAAAGCGTCGCCCGGTGGTGAGGATGCCGCCGAGCCTGATCGCGTATCTGCGTCAGCTTCCGCGTGAGTCAGATTTTGTGGTCAGCTACCGGGGTAAGCCGGTCGACCGGTACTACACCGCGCTAGTGCACTGACTCAGACGGATGGTTCAGGGGATCGGCTGACGGCGGCGAGGATGTCGGTGGCGGGTTTGGTCCAGACGAAGGGTTTGGCGC
>NZ_FMWU01000060.1 GCF_900103195.1 Methylobacterium sp. UNC378MF
ACCGCAGAGCCGGGCGAGGCGACGGGGTTCGAGGCGCTGACAGACGCCGTCACCGTCGTCGTGAAGACGCCGTCCGTCCCGTCCGACAAATACCTCGCTTAGGACGCGGTCCTACGGTCGTGCTGGCGCTTTGACCCGCTTGGGATCACTCAGGTCAATGCCCTGAGGGCCGCGCAAGCCACTGTCGCGCCTCCGGCCTCCATGGCTAATCCGCGGCGGCGGCGGCATCCGCCGCAACCTTGCCGAAGTTGCTAAAGTCGGTGACAAGCCCACAGCCGATCATCAGGAGGACCCCGTTGGCCAGGGAGGACGAGGCGCCCGAGGCATTGTGCGTCAACGCGTACGAAATGCATCGCGCCGAGGTGCGGATGGGCCAGCGCCGCCGCCTGCGCGGACGACACAAGACGCTAGTCAGCTTCGCGGCGAAGTACCATTACGTGGAGAGCCAGCGCCGTCTAGCAGCCGCCGCGGCGGCCACCGGCGACTTCGACACGGTCGAGAACTGGTCGCCAGACCGGCTGCGCCAGACGGCGTTCTACCGCGAGCACCGGGAGATCCTCGACCGCTCGCGTGGGGCGGGGAACTGGGCCTGGAAGCCCTTCATCATCGCCGACGCGCTGGAGAAGCGCCGGGATGGCGACTTCATCGTCTTCAGCGACACGGGGATGCAGGCGGTGGGCGAGGATCCGCTGCCGCCAGCGGCGCCGCTCCTGACGTGGCTCGCCGAGTCCGAGCGCCGGGTCGCGGTCGGCGTGCTGCACGGGAAGCCGCAGCGGCTCTGGACCAAGCGCGACTGTTTCGTGCTCATGGATTGCGACTCGGAGCGCTACTGGAACGCCGACCAGATCCAAGCCTCCTGGATTGCCTTCATGGTGAGCCCGGCGACCCGCCACCTCGTCGCCGAGTGGCTGCGCTACGCGCGCGACGCCAGAGTCGTCACCGACATCCCGAACCAGCTCGGCCTGCCGGATTGCGACGGCTTCATCGATCACCGCTTCGACCAGAGCATTCTGTCGAACCTGATCTACAAGCTCGAGCTTGAGATCCCGGCTCTGCGCGAGCCGTCGAAGCGGATCCGGACACTGATCGACGAACTCGAGCGGGACGCACTGGTCTGGGCGCGACCGTCGGAGAACATGGCGCTGGGCAAGACTTGGCACGCAAGCTCGGCCTCGCCCTGGTCGGGCACGACGGGGGTGTACGGCGAGCGCACGACCGGCGACCCATCCTTCTTCTTCCACACGGCCCTCGACCAGAACCCCTGGTTCGTGCTCGACCTCGGCGCGATCGAGCGGGTGTCGGAGATCCGGATCTACAACCGCTGGGGCCAGCCCAGCGAGCGGGCGCAGCTCATGCGGGTCTGGCTGGGCGAGACCGAGAACGATTACCGCCTCGTTTTCGATGCCGTGGACGCTCACTGTCATCCCGGCCTTCCCCTGCATCTGCGGTTCGACAACGTTCGGTTCCGCTACCTGAAGGTTGATCTCGACGAGGAGCAGCATCTGCACCTCGATGGGGTCGAGATCTTCGCGGCACGTTGAGGCAGCCGAGCGATGTCAGAGGCGAAAAAGCCGCTGTTCCCGTTCGGCCCGATCTTGTTCTTCGGCGACTCTGTGACGTCGGGATTGACGGCGGAGACGCCGACCCTGTTTTCCGGACCGCAGACGGTGCCCCGAGGGATCGCCGGGCAGTCTACCCGGGATATGGCGCGGCGGCTGCGCTCCGACATCGCCGCCTATGGAGCGAAGGGGCTTCACCTGATCGGCGGACGTGACGACATCCTCGGCCGCGGTCGCTCCGCGTCTCAGGAGGCCATCGTGGCCGACATCACCGCGATGCTGCAGGACGCGCGCGACCTGTACGTGCGGACCTGGGTCGGCTCGATCCCGCCGGTGGATCCGGCCTCACCGGGGGCAGCCGGCTTGCCGGTCTCGCTCATCGGGCACGTCAACGCGTGGTTGCGCGATCACGTGCATTTATTCGGGGCGCAGTTCATCGATTATGACGCCGTTCTCGCCACCGAGACGGGTGCACTCCGGCCAGCACTCAGCGACGACGGCGTGCGGCTCAACGCAGCCGGTTACGCGGCGCTCCGGGACACCATGATGGCAGCTCTGACCGCCCCGGGCGTCGATCAGCTCTGGCCGCCCCCGGAGAGCGAGGATGCCGCGCGGCGGCGCAAGTTCCTGCACCATTTCGGCTATTTCGACTCGAACACGCGCTACCCCAGCCCGTTCATCCAGTTTGCCGGCAAGCCGGGGGCGAGCCATTACGGCGTCCCATTCGACGCTCACGGATTCCTGAACGCGGCGCCAATCGTCGAGCGCAAGCCGGCGGGCGAGACCCGAATCCTCGTAGTCGGCGATTCGACCACGATCGACGGTGGCGACATCGCCAACACGCTCCCCGGCCGCCTCGAGCGGATCCTGCGCGCCGACGGACTGACCAGTGCGAAGGTCTACAATTTCGGGGTGATGTCGAGCTGCCTCACGCAGATGACTCACCTGATCTGGTCGCGTCTTGTGACCTGCAGTCCCGACGCGATCCTCGTGCTCAGCGGCAGCACCGATCTATTTCAGCCCTGGACGTACGATCCCCGACCGGGACACCCGTATAACGCCTTCATCACCCAGACGCTCTACGACCACTTCTTCGACACGCACGATCCCCGGGCCCGGGAGGATGGCCTGTCCTATGATGCGCTGATCACGCTGATCTACGAGGAGTTGAAGCGGCTGCGAGCGGAGGTCGGCTGGCAGAGCCCCGGCTGGGAGAACTCCATCGTCCACCATTACGAACTCGCGGCCCACCGGCTAACCAAGCTGTCCCATGATTACCGAGTGCCGGTGGTGAGCGTTCTGCAGCCGACGATCCTGCGCAAGCGCCACCTTACGGAGGCCGAGCGTGGCGTCGCCTCGGGGACATTCCTCGCCTACCTCGACCGCCAATATGCCAAGCTGGAGGCGTTCACCGCGCAGCTCGCCGAGCGGCGGCCGTACCGGCGCACCTTCACGGCCCTCGACCTCAGTGGCATCTTCCGCGACCGGGAGGAGGGGACCTTCTACGACATCGTCCATTATGACGATCCCGCCCGCGAGATCGTCGCGGTGCGTCTCGCCGCCGAGATCCGCGCCGCTTTGGACCGCGCTCACGTCCTCACGCCGTTCGCGCGGGCGAGGCAGTTCTTCAAGGGCCACAGGGGCTAGTGATTTCCAGCTTCGAGCGCCGGCTCCTCCCGTCGGCGCCAGCGTCCCCGGCCACACGCCGCCCGAGCTCACTCCGCTCAGGGACCGACGAAGAAGATCACCGTCGTGCAGCCGGAACGGCCGGAGCGCACCTGTCGCGTGAGGCGGATAGCACGACCGGTGAACCCTATGTTCCCATCGCGCGAGCACCGGGGAACGTCCGCCAGGTCAGCCAACTGGACGCGGTCACGCCGCCAGTCCGATCGCCTCCTCCTCGCCCTCAGAGACGACCCGATCTTTCGGACGCCGTAGCCTCAGACCGAGCACCATCAGGAGAGCGGTGGGCACGAGAAGGATCAGCGCGATACCAAGAATCCCGACGTGCCCGACGAGGCGCCCGTAAGCGCCTCCGGTCACGCCATCGTGCCACGAGACCAGCGTCATGCCGACGGCCGCCGCGACGAGGATCACAACGAACCTGAACCACAAGGGCCAAGGCTTGCGTGGGCTTGATTCGGCAGCCGGTGGAGCGGTCCGGGTCGGAGCGCTCACCCGCTGCGCTAGGAGGGCTTCGACCTGGCTCTGGAAGTTCACCTGGAGCGAGGGGCTCGGTTCTAGGATCCCGTGGGTCACCGCTGCCGTACCCTGCGGCGGTGCGGTTTCATCATCCACGCCTTCGGCAAGCGGCCCCGGGATCGCAGCCTCCGCGGCGAGCATCAGGCGCGCTTCGTGCCGGCGCATAAACATCCACAGCGCAACGGCGCCCAGCAAGACGAAGGCTAGCAGCCCAAGGCCGACCGGTCCCATGACGTTCTCTATCGAGCGGCCGCACAGGTAGGCGCCGAAGCCCATGATCGAAGCCCAGGCCACACCGCCCAGCGCGTTGAAGGCCATGAAACGGCGCGCATCGAGCTTGTTCACGCCGGCGAGCACGGCCGCATAGGCGCGCAGCATCGCGGTAAAACGGCCGAAGAACACGATCTTCCCGCCGTGCCGGCGGAACAGGTACTGGCCGAGCTTGAGCCGACCGTGGTCGAGCCCGATCAGATGCCCCTTGCGCAGGAGCAGGGGCAGCCCCCAGCGGCGGCCGACCCAGTAGCCGGCATTGTCGCCCAGGATGGCGGCGGTCGCCGCGATCGCCACGACGATGGCGATGTTGATGTTACCGGTGCTGCCCGCATAGGCCGCCGAGGTCAGCAACACCGTCTCGCCGGGCAGCGGCAGTCCGGCACTCTCCAGCGTGATGATGACGAAGATAGCCACGTAGCCGTAATGCGCGATCAGGTCGGCGATCGGCAGATCGTGTAGGAAGGACATGCGGTCTCCTCGCGACTCGCGTCGCACTGTCGCCGACAATCGTGGCCCCTCCGGGGCGAAGTGACGGTCAGACCTGCCAAACTGGCTCTCTCGCGCCGTGAGCCGCGATGGGAATCGCGCGCACGTCACATCGTCCCTCGCCGGCGGGGCTCAGTGCCGCTCCGTCCGCGTCTCCGCTAGATGCGCACGCATCCACGCGATCGTACTGATGAGCCCTTCGCGCAGAGCGACGCGCGGCTGCCAGCCGAACTCAGAACGGATCAACGCAGTGTCGAGCACGTTGGCGGGCACGTCGGCGGCGCGGGCCGACTTGTGCACGCAGGGGAGGTGGTCCCGCCCGAAAGCCTCCTTCAATTCGGCGATGATCTCGTTGATGCTCAATCCCAGGCCGCTGCCGACGTTCATAACCTTGTGAGGCCCATCGTAGGCGACCGCGGCCAGAAACGCGTCGCTGACGTCGTCGATGTGCAGGAAGTCGCGCACCACCTCTCCGGTCCCCCAAACCTCCAGCGGCAAGTCAGAGAGCACCCGGAAGATGTAGTTCCCGATCAGGCCCTGGTGCTTGGTGCCGAGCTGAAACCGGCCGTACGGATTGGCGATTCGCAGGATCTGGTAATCGATTCCGTGGAGATGACGGTACAGGTATAGCGCCTTCTCGATCATCAGCTTGCTGATGCCGTAAGCCGAGATCGGGTCGGTCGGCGACTGTTCCGAGATCGGGATCGCGTGCGGGACGCCGTAGATCGCACCGCCAGAGGATGAGAACACGAGCTTCTTGATCCGGGCCGAACGGCAGATCTCGAGCAGGTGCAAGGTGGCGATCGGCGTCGCCCCGAGCTCCGCGGATGGATCTCGATTTGAACTTTCGGGGATCGACCCGGCGATCAGGTGGAAGACGACGTCCTGGCGCTCGACCGCGGTGGCGATGGCGAGGCGATCCCCGAATTGGCCGGTCACCCGGGTGACGCGGCGGTCGAGCACCTCGGCCTGTGGGTGGCTGCGGCTGAAGCAGGTGACCTCGGCGCCCGCCTCCGCCAGACGGTTGCACAGGTTCAGCCCAAGGAAGCCACCGCCGCCGAGCACGAGGCAGCGGGCCCCCGCCAGGACCGAACCGGCTCGGCGGACGGCGTGGTCCGTGGGCTGCCCGCCACTCATGGCGCCGGATCGGTCCCGGGGGAGGGCGGCTCCGGCATGACGATCAGATCCTCGACCAGAGCGAGCGCCGTCTTCTGCAGGGCTCGCCGCGTCGGCTCCAGAGGCGCCTTCCCGTAGGCTCGGGCCGCCGCGTAGGCGGACGCGTAGGCGGCATCCCATCCGGCGGCGAGGATCCGCGGGCCGGCGGCTTCGAGCGGGTCGCGAACAGTCACCCAGGCGGCGCGATGGGCCGCGTCCCAGGCCGCGCCCCGGACCTCGGGGCCGGTCTGCCGCAGCGTCAGATTCGCGACAGCCGCGCGTTTGCGGGCGCGCTTCAGGTGATCACACAAGGCCGCGAGATCGGCCACATCTTGGAGCGCGGGGAGATCGGCCAGCTCGTCCCCCTCGACGATCAGCTTGGCGAGGTGAAACCAAGCGGGCACGTGGGTCCGGACGAGCCAGTCGGCCACCCGGGCGACGCGCTGGCGCTCCAGCGCCTCGGAGCCGCGCGTCCCGACGAGAAGCGGGAGGAGGGGGCGGATCAGGGCATCGCGCTCGGTCTGCGGCAGGCCATCGCTCCAGCTGCGGATAAACGCCGCGATGCTCGGCGAGGCGCAGGCGGGGTGATCCGAAACCGGCTCGCCGGCGATGAAGGCCACGGCTTCCATCGCGCACAAGGCGCCGCCTTGGGGATGTGCACCTGCGGCGAGAGTGGTGACCTGGGCGAATCGATCGGGATCGATCGCCGGCTTCTCGATCCGGACCATGGCCGGCTTTCCTCTCCCCGATGTCGGGTTCGCGACGACCGAACCCGTCCGAAGGATCCCGGTGATCGGCCTTTCCAGCTTTCAACCAAGTTGCGCGGTCCGGCGCAATCGGACAACGCCGTGCCCGCACCGGCTGCCGTCGCAGGCTCGTCTCGGCGCGCGGCGCGACATCTGTCATCGCGGCTGACCGGGTCGCTCCGCTGGCGGCCCCCGGGGGCCGGCGCCTAGGCGGCCTGCCGATCCGCCTTTTTCACGCGATGCGTGAGTATAATCGACAGCCACGGCCTCACCTCGTGCGCGACCTCGATCCGCAACAGCACTTCGAGGTGCAGCGCGTAGGGGAGCACGAACTGGAAGCCGCAGCGCGCCTCCTCCATCGTCGTCGGCATGTCTCCCGTGACCGCCGCGATGACGTCGGGCCGGTGGACGTCGACGGGAATGCGCTGCACCGCGCCGTCGATCTCCGCGACGAGCGTAGCCTTCTCCCGGTTCGCCGCGACGATCCAGCCGGTGAACACGACCTGCCCATCCTGAATCTCGGCCCAGACCCGGTCCTGCGGCGCCTCTAGATGGGCCCGCGCGAAGGCATCGGGCAGTTCCGCGTCGAGCTCGGCGATGGTGCAACCAACCTCGAACTTCTCGAAGCCGCGTCCCTCACCGAAGATCGTCGCGAACCGCTTCTGGTATTGGCCGATCAGAAGGTTCTTGATGGTCTCGTCGAGACCCGACCACTGCCCCTTGGTCTGGATCGTATAGACCGACAGGATCTCGCGCAGGAACGCGATGCGGCCCTTGTCGGCGATGTAGAGGTTCATCAGCCAGTCGGCGGCGCCCTTCTCGTCGTAGAAGGCGTCGGGCACGCGGCGCAGTGCCTCGGCCCGGTAGAAGCAGGCCGAGAAGTTCGCGGTGAGCGGGGCGCGGGCGAGCACCGGGAAGCTGATCGGTCCGGTCTGATACCGGCCCTGCTCCTCATGCGGAATGTACGATCCGTTCGCCACGTGGTGCAGCAGGACCCAGTTGAAGCACATGTCGAGCGCCGGATCCGTCCGCAGCATGCGCAGCTGCAGGCCGATTTTCCGGTCGGAGATCCAGTAATCGTCCCCCTCGCAGAAGGCGACGAACCGGCCGGTGCAGGCAGCGACGCAGTCGCGCATGTTCTGCAACATGCCGAGATTGCGCTCCCGCGATCGGACGGTGATGCGGTCGGGATGGCGGAGGCGGTACTCCTCGATGATCTCCGCGGTGCCGTCGGTGGACCGGTCGTCGCCGATCACCACCTGCATCCGGAACAGGCCGCGCTGTCCGAGCACGCCGTCGAGGCAGCGCCGGATGGTGCCGGCGTGGTTGTAGGATGTGACGACGACGCTGACGGTGAGCTGATCCTCGATCCAGGTCCGCAGGGCGGTCGGATCCCCCCGCGGCCGGTCGGCCGCGGTCAGACCCAACTCGTTCAGGGCCGCCTCGGCGATGTCGGGGTGATCCTCGATGAGCTGCGCCAGCCGCGCCGGATCCTCCTCATCGAGATAGGCCTCGGCCAAGCGCCGGAAAATGCGCTTCTGCGTGGCTTCGTATTCCGCGGCGAAGCGGCCGCCGAAATGGCTGCGCAATTGCCGGTAGAACTCGATCTCCGACTTGCCGAGCCGCTTGTGCCGCGCCAGCACGGTGTCGAAGGCGGCCCACATGCCGCCCGCGTGCTTGCGGTACACGCCCATGACCTGGGGCAGGAACCCGATCCGGCCGACCTCGGCGTGCATCAGGTGGATGTACCAGTCGGCCGGGATGATGCCGCGGCCGATCTCGAGCCTCTCGCCGCCGCGATACCGCCAGCGGTAGAACACGCTGTTGGTCTGGATGAAGTTGTGCGCGACGAGATCAGAGAGAGACGGCTGCGGATTGGGATGCTCCGGGTATTGCTCCTCCACCGCCGGCATGTCTTCGTAGACGACCTTCACCGGATGGTAGCACAGCGTGTATTCCGGCCGCTGCTGCATGTAGTCGAACTGACGCTGCAGCTTGTCGGGATCCGTCCAGTAATCGTCGCCCTCGCAGATGGCGACGTACTCGCCCGAGACCCGCCCCGCGATGTCGTCCAGGTTCTTGACGACGCCGACATTCTCCGGCCGCAGGATCGCGACGAGATTCGGGTGCCGCGCCGCGTACTCGGCGATGATCTCGGCCGTGCCGTCGCTCGATTTGTCGTCCCCGACGATCAGCTCGAACGGGAAGTCGGTCCGCTGGCTCAGGATGCTGTCGAGCGTCTGGCGGATGAACGCTTCCTGATTGTAGGTGATGCACAGGACCGAGACGACCGGCCGGTTCCAGGCCGGCGCGGGCTCGGTCTCAGCGCGTGCCCGGATCCAGGCCGCGAACGGATTGACGTAGCTCCCGTCCACCGCCTCGTCCGGCGTGCCCGGAAAGTCCGGCCGCGGCTGCCGGCCGAGCCGGGCGCCGTACTTCACGTAGTGCTCGAGCGGGGACAAGTCGGTCAGGCCGACGTCGGGATAGCGCGCCGCGTACCAGAGGTGGTCGAACCGCCCGCTGCGGTAGATCGTCGAGAAGTCGTCCTGCCACGGCTCCAGCTGAGGCGGAGCCGGCACGGCGGTCTCAGCGGCGGTCTGCATCGATCGTGTCCTCGCACAGGTCTCGGCCG
>NZ_FMWU01000062.1 GCF_900103195.1 Methylobacterium sp. UNC378MF
CTGACCGGGCGGGTCCGTGGGTGAGGGCGGTGCCTGCGTCGGTGGCTCTCAGCCGCCATCGCCCCGGGCGGCGAACCGGTACGGGGCGTGTCTCGGTGGCGGGCGTGAGACCGGGCGGTGCTTTGCCCGGCGGGTGCGGAAATGCCCCCGCGCCGACCCGCTTCTGGGCTGACCCTGAGCGACCTGCGGACCCGCCCACGACGAGGCGGGACGGCTGGAAGGCCACGGCGCTGATAGCGGGTTCCGGAGGTGCGTGCGCCTCGCAGAGACCGCTTGGCAGGCAGGCGCAGGTCCGGGGCGTCGAAAGACACCGCGACGAGAAAGACGGCACCGGCCGGGGACCAAGCCCGGTCGATGCCGCGGGCGCCGCGGGGATCGGATCCCGCGCGTTGACTGGCCGACACAGGGTTCCCGCGGCGTCCCGCGTCCCGCGTGTTCGCTTCTTGGGCCATGCCCCCGGCGCCAAAGGCGCGCGGGGACGATGACGCGTGTCCACGGCTATTCCCTCATCCTGAGGTGCCGGAGTGCAGCGGGCACCTCAGGATGAGGAGGGGGGTGGGATCGGCGTTCCTCACGCCACCGGTCCTCAGGCCGGCAGCGGCTCCCGCGGCTCGGTGTGGTCGAAGAGCCGGGGCGGCGCGATCTCGTCCCGGGCGCCCATCCGGGCGACGAGATGATCGGCGACCCGCAGGGCGTTGGCGATGATCGTCAGCGTCGGGTTCACGGCGCCGATCGACGGGAAGAAGCTGGCGTCGGTCACGTAGAGGTTGTCCAGCTCGTGCGCCTTGCAATTCGGATCGAGCACCGATGTCTTCGGATCCTCGCCGAACCGCAGGGTCCCCGCCTGATGGGCCGTCCCGCCGATCGGGACGTTCTTGCCGAGGTAGAGCGAGCGGTCGAACAGGTGCGGGTGGATGTCGGTGAAGCTGCAGATCTCGCGCAGCTTCTGCCGGAGCCGCTTGTGGGCCTCGACGTTCGTCTCGGTGAGGTCGAGGTGGACCTTGCCGTCCTTGTAGAAGACCCGGTTCTGCGGCAGCGGCACGTCCTCGGAGGTCAGCCAGAAGTCGACGGAGTGCTTGGCGATCCAGTCGAAGGGCTTGTCGGGGAACCATTGCAGGAAGCCCGGCAGGCCCTCGCCGTGGATCTGGGCTCCGTCCGACTTGCCGACCATCTGGATGTGACCGAGGGGAAAATCCCAGCCGTCCTTCGGGTCCGGATCGCCGAAGTAGAAGTCGTTGAGGCCGAGCGTCTTCTGGAACCGGGTCGGGTTCGGCACCTTGGAGATCGCCAGCACCGTCGAATTGTTGTGGCGCATGTAGTTGCGCCCGACCTGATCCGACCCGTTGGCGAGGCCGTTCGGATACCGGTCGCTGGCCGAGCGCAGCAGCAGCAGCGCCGAGGAGAGGGCGCCGCAGGCCACCACCACGATGTCGGCGGAGGCCTCGAAGGGCGCGCCGTCGCGGGTGCCGACCACGCCCGTCACGCTGCGGCCGGAGGCGTCGGTGACGAGGCGCTCGACATAGGTGCGGGTGAGCAGCGTCAGGTTCGGGCAATCGCGCAGGGCCGGATCCACCACCATGGTCTGGGCATCGGACTTGCCGTTGGTGGGGCAGGGGAAGCCGTCGAAGGATTCGCACTTGATGCAGGGCGAGGTCGGCACCGCACGGCCGTCCTTCTCCACCAGCCGCACGCCCACCGGCAGGTGGAACGGGTGGTGACCGGCATGCTTCAGGTTGTCGAACAGCTCCTGGATCCGTGGCTCGTGTGCCACCGGCGGATGGGCGTAGGGCTTCGTCGACCAGGGCTCGGTCGGGTCCTCGCCGCGAAGGCCGTGGACGTGGAACAGCTCCTCGGCGGCCTGATAATACGGCTCGAAGACGTCGTAGCCGACGGGCCAGGCCGGCGCGACGCCGTCCTGGTGGCGGATCTCGGAGAAGTCCTTCTCGCGGAGGCGGAAGAGGATCGAGCCGTAGAACTTCGAGTTCCCACCGACATAGTAGTGAAGGCCCGGGTGGAAGCTCTTGCCGTCGGAGGAGTACCACGTCTCCTTGGCCTGGTAGTAGCCGTCGACGATCACCGCCTGGCTGTCCCAGTTGCGCGGCTCGCGCAGCAGGTAGTCGCCGCGCTCGATCAGCAGGATGCGCTTGCCGGTCTGGGCGAGGCGCCACGCCATCGTGCCGCCGCCGGGACCGGACCCGACAATGATGACGTCGTAGTGATCACCGGGCATGTACCGTCTCCGTCCGGGCCTTCGCCCTGGCAGGCAACTCGCGAGCCGCTTTTCGGATCACCTCACGGTTCCGTTCAGCTCGTGCCGCGTCGCGGACTCTGCGAAATCCGCAACCGGCAGTTAAGGGCCTTTCCCAACGCCGCCTTCAGCTTCGGCTGCGATCCTGCGGCGGACCGGCCTGACGCCGGGGAGGCCGGAATGATCGACACGATGGCGCCTGTCCTGGCGCTCCTGACAGCGGCCCTGCTGGCCTTCGGCCTCTGGCGCCTGCTCGGAACGCGGCGCGCCGAGCGCGAGGCCGAGCGGCTGCAGGACCGCATCTGGCGGATCAGCGAGAGCGAGGACCGCTACCGCGCCTTGGTGGCCGCCACCACCGAAATCATCGTCCAGCGTGATGCCCGCGGGCGCATCACCTACGCCAACGAGGATTTCGCCCGCCTGCTCGGCCGCGAGCCGATCGCGCTGATCGGCTCCCAGGACGACCTCGAGATCCTCGACCGGAACGCCGTGGAGATCGGGCCGGACGGGGTCCGCCGCCTGGAGGCGCAGGTCCGGACGGCGGACGGCCGGGCGCGCTGGTTCGCCTTCGTGGAGATGCCGGTGGCGCACGGCGACGCGACGCACTGGCTGCGCGCGGGCCGGGACGTGACCACGCGGGTCGAGGCGATCCGCAGCCGCGACGCGGCCCTGGAGCGGGCCGAGGCGGCGAGTGTCGCGAAATCCCGCTTCCTGGCGACGGTGAGCCACGAGATGCGGACGCCGCTCAACGGCATCCTGGGCATGGCCGACCTCGTGCTCGGGACCGAGCTGAACCCTGAGCAGCGCACCTATGTGGAAGCGGTGCGAACCAGCGGTCAGGCCCTGCTCGGCCTGATCGACGGCGTCCTCGACTTCTCGCGGATCGAGGCCGGGCGCCTCGACCTCGCGGCCGAGCCCTTCGATCTGCCGGCCCTCTCCGAGGGGATCGTCGAGCTGCTGGCGCCCCGGGCCCAGGACAAGGGGATCGAGATCGCCCTCGACGTGGCCGAGGACTTCCCGGCCGCAATCCTGGGCGATGCCGACCGGGTGCGGCAGATCCTGATCAACCTCGCCGGCAACGCCATCAAGTTCACCGAGCGCGGCGGCGTCGGCGTCAGCCTGAGCTTCGCGCGGGCTGAAACCGGCGGCGAGGTCGTACTTGCGGTGGCGGATACCGGCCCGGGCATCCCGGAGGACAGGCTGCCGATCCTGTTCGAGGAGTTCGAGCAGGGCGATGGCAGCGCGAGCCGCAGCCATGAAGGCACCGGGCTGGGGCTCGCCATCACGCGGCGGCTCGTGACCCGCATGGGCGGGCGGATCGAGGCGGAATCGCGCCTCGGGCGGGGCTCGACCTTCCGGGTGCTGCTGCCGCTGGCCGAGGTTGCGGCGGCCGAGGGCGGCGAACGCGCGCCGCTGCCGGCTCTCGCGGCGCAACGTTGCCTGATCGTCGCCGACTCGCCGTTCCAGGCGCCGTACCTCGCCCGCAGCCTGTCGCGGGCCGGGGCTGCCACCGTGATCGTCGACAGCCTGGACTCGGGCCTCGACGCCCTGTCGGGCGCGGCCTTCGACGTGGTGCTGGCCGACCGGGCGCTGGGCGACGCGGCAGTGCGGCAGATCGCGGATGCGGCGCGTGCCTGCGGCGTGCGCACCAGCCTCGTGCTCCTCTCGCCGTTCGATCGGCGCGGCTTCGGCGCCCCAGGGGCGGCGGGCTTCGACGGCTACCTGATCAAGCCGGTCCGGCCGCGCTCCCTGTTCGAGCGCCTGCTCGCGTCGTCGGGCCCGGTCGAGGCCGCGACCGCCCCGCCGGCAGTGCCGCCGCCGGCCGGGAGCGGCCTGCGGGTCCTGCTCGCCGAGGACAACCCGATCAACGCCCTCCTGGCGAGCCGGGCGCTGGAGCGGCTCGGCGCCACGGTGGTCCATGCCGTCGACGGTCTCGCGGCCCTGGAGCGGCTGGAAACGGACGGTCCCTTCGACCTCGCCCTGATCGACGTGCGGATGCCGCGCCTCGACGGGCACGAGACCGCGCGGCGGATCCGCGCCGCCGAATCGGACGGCGCGCGCCGGCTCCATCTCGTCGCGTTGACCGCGAATGCGGGCCGCGAGGACGAGATCGCCGCCCGGGCGGCCGGATTCGACGGGTTCCTGGCCAAGCCGCTCAATCTCAAGCTGCTCCCGGCGCTGCTGGAGCGCCGATCCGCGCGGGCCGCCTGAGGGCGCGCGTTGACAGGCGGGCGCGTCCCGCGCCAACAGGACGGCCATGTCTAGAGCCAGCCCTCCGCCGTCCGCACCGCGCTCGTCGAGCGGCGCGCTTGCCGCCTGGGGCACCGCTATCCTCGTGATCGCCACCGTGCTCATCGGCGCCCTGGCGCCCGCGCGTCACGGGGCACCGGCGCGCTCGGCGGCGGAGGACCCGGCCTGCCTCGAATGGAGCGACGGCTGCACGGTCTGCCGGCGCTTGGCGGAGGGCCCGGCCTGCTCGCTGCCCGGCATCGCCTGCCAGCCCGGCGCGCTGCAATGCCTCCACCGGCGCGAGGGGTAATACGACGGTACCGCCCGTGACCTCCGAGACGCCGGTGCTGCGCTTCGCACCGAGCCCGAACGGGCGGCTGCACCTCGGCCACGCCTACTCGGCGCTGCTCAACGCGGACCTCGCCGCCCGGATGGGGGGCGTCTGCCGCCTGCGGATCGAGGATATCGACCCCGGGCGCTCGAGGCCGGACTTCATCGACGGGATCGTCACCGACCTCGCCTGGCTCGGGCTGACCTATCCCGAACCGGTGCGGCACCAGTCCCGGCACATGGAGGCCTACCAGGCCGCTCTCGACGGGCTGATCGGCCGCGAACTCGCCTATCCCTGCTTCTGCTCGCGCGGGGAGATCCGGGCACGCATCGCCTCCGGCAGTGAGAGCCCCTGCGATCCGGACGGCGTACCACTCTATCCCGGCACCTGCCGCCACCTGGGTTCGGCGGCGGAGCGGATCGCCCGGGGCGACCCGCATACCTGGCGGCTCGACATGGCGGCCGCCCTGCGCCGCGCCGGTCCGACGCACGAATACGTCGCCGTCGACGAGGCCGGCGCGCATCAGGTCGCGGCGAATCCGGCACGCTGGGGGGACGCGGTGATCGCCCGGCGCGACGTGCCGACGAGCTATCATCTCGCCGTGGTCCACGACGACGCGGTGGAGGGGATCACCTATGTCGTGCGCGGCCGCGACCTGGAGGCGGCGACCGACCTGCACGTGCTCCTGCAGGCCCTGCTCGGCCTCGCGACGCCGCGATACCGCCACCACCCGCTGCTGCTCGACGCCGGGGGTGAGAAGCTGTCTAAGTCGCGCGGCTCGCAATCCCTCGCCGACCTTCGGCGGGCCGGTACGACGCCCGCGGAGATCCGCGCACGGCTCGGCTTCGCTTGAAGGACGGCCTCAGCGGACCGCAGCGTCGCGCTGGGCCAGGGCCGTGGCGCTCTTCGACTTCTGCATGGTGATGTCGATCTGCTCACGCTGGCGCTTGAACTCGGCGAGCAGTCGCCCGTCGAGTTCCCGGCCGCGGGGCACACGGATCTTCATCGGATCGACGAAGTGGCCATTGATGATCACCTCATAGTGGAGGTGTGCGCCGGTCGACAGGCCGGTCGAGCCGACATAGCCGACGATCTGACCCTGCCGGACCTTGACGCCCTCGCGGATGCCGCGGCCGAACCGCGACATATGATTGTAGGTCGTCACGTAGCCGTTGACGTGTTGAACCTCGACCCGGTTGCCGTAGCCCGAGGTCATCTCGGCGCGGATCACCACGCCATTGCCGGCCGCCATGATCGGTGTGCCGATCGGGTTCGACCAGTCGACACCTGTGTGCAGCTTGGCGTAGCCCAGCACCGGGTGACGCCGGTAGCCGAAGCCGGACCGCATGATCCCGTCGGCGATGGGCTTGCGCAGCAGGAACTTCTTCAGGGAGCGGCCCTGGTCATCGAGATAGTCGATCGTCCCATCGTCCGGGGACTGGAAGCGGTAGACCTTGCGGGTCTCGCCGCCGAGCGTCAGCCCCGCGTAGAGGAGGTCCGGCCGATCCGCGCCGGCTTCGTCGTCGTAGGTGTAGAACACGTCGAGCCCGTCGCCGCTGCCGATGCGACGCTGGAAGTCGAGGTCATAGCTGAAGACGCGGACAATATCCTCGACAGTGGCCCGCGGCAGATCGTGGCGCGCCGCCGTCTCGTACAGGCTCTGGTACAGGCGCGGACCTGAGCCGGAATCCTCGTCGTCTTCCTCGCCGCTCCCCGCCTGAGACTGCCCCTTGGGGGAGGGGGCCTCCTCGGTGGGGGGCGCCACTGACACGAAGGCGCCCCGGTCGTTCAGCGCGGCGATCCCCTCGATCCCGTTCTCACCGTAGAGGACCACACGGGTGACTTGGCGCGGGTCGCCTGGATGGGGACCGGGCGCGACCTGGACGCGCATCGGCTGGCCTTCGGCAAGGGCGGTAGTGCGGGCCTTGCCGCCGAGCGCTCCGACGATGCCGCGGATTGCGTCTTCGCCCGCGAAGCCGGTGGCCTTGAGCGTGGTCTCGAGGGTCTCGCCGCGTTTCAGCGCGAGGTCGCGCTCCTCCACGAGGGGCGCCTCGTTGGCCTTCAGCTCGACCTTGGCGACTTTGGTGACGTTCTCCGGGACGACGAGAACCTCGATCGACTTGAACGGGTTCGCGTCCTTCGGCGCCGATCCGTCGCCGTCCGCGGCCGTTCCCTGCTGGAGCGTGCGCGACAGCATGATCTGCGGTGCGATCGGAATGGCGGCGCGGCGGCCCGCTTCGGCGGCGATGCGACGCTCCTCCTCGACCTGCGCGGTGACGTCGTCGTCGGTGAGTGCGGGTGCGTTGGCGTCGACAACGGAATCGGCGAGATCGCGCTTGACCACCGTCACCTCGGCGCCCGGAGCCTCAGCGGAGGCGTCGGGCGCGCGCTCCAGAGGCTCGTCGGACACGAATTTCATGGGATCGAAGCGGGGCGGCTCGCTCGCGTAGATACCGGTCGTCATTGACAGGGGAGTGGTCAGCCGCACGAAGGCTTTGGCCTTGATGATCTCGCGATCCCCGAGGCGGACTGTGACGGGCGCCCGGAAGCTCTGCTTGGCCGATGCGATCATCAGGTTGCGCACCAGCCGGTCGCCTTTGCGCGCGATGTTGGCGCCGCTCTCACTCGGCTGAGGCCGGGGCATGACCGTCACCTTCTCGGGGATGGCCGCAAAGGAGACGTCGCCCTGAAGGGACACATGGAGGGCCGCAGCGATCAGGCCGGCACCGGTCAGGCCCGTGAGGCTGCTGGCGCAGAGCCAACGCAGGTTGACCGCCCGCCGGTCGATCTGCGTCGCGGTCGCGCCGAGATGATCGAGAGGTTCCTGCACCCCACGCCGCGAGGAGCGGGCGGCTACGTCGCCGATCTTGAGTCGCTCGCGCTTCACTCGAAGGCCCTGAGAAGACGATGGCGAACGGGCGTCCCCGCAAAACACGGGGTGCAAAGGCCGGATTCAACCCGACCGGAAGCACCATCTGCGCCCGGCGAAATCATCTCTCGACCCAGCGTGTCGAGATTGAGGCGCCTCGCGGCTGTGCGCCGCTCTCGTATGAAGAACGCCGACATCGCTCGCGAGCCGAGGATCTCGCAAGGGCGCCGAGCTGGCTCGAAAAAGGGAGTTGACGGGTGAATCTTCGGGCTCTATACCCCGGTTCATCGGCGCCGGCCGCGGAAGTGGACCGGGCGCTGAGCCATCTTCTGACAAGCGGCGGGACTGGCCGGCGAAGCAGCCGGACGGTCTTCTGTTTGCCTCTGATGAGCCTCGGGTGACTGGGGCGGTTCTTTGACAAGTTGGAATGAGGAAGGGAGACGCGGGCGGCGTTTGTCCTTGCGGCTAGGTCTTAGGGCCTGGCGTGAGAGACTTGTGCCGATCTGTTGTTCTTCTTTCTGAGCTCACCGACGGGTGTTTTGGCGCTGTGAAGCGTCTGGCACTTGGTCGATGTGAGGCTCCGTCTGAGAATAATGTGATCGGCCAGATCAATCTCTTCA
>NZ_FMWU01000059.1 GCF_900103195.1 Methylobacterium sp. UNC378MF
ACCTGCGCCGCTTCGGCCATCACCGGCAGTTCCTGAAGTTCTGCGGGCTCGATCTGGCCACCCAGCAATCCGGTACCTTCCGCGGCCAGACCAAGCTGTCGAAGTACGGCAACGCCCGGCTCCGGCGTACGCTCTGGCTGGCTGGGCAGGTGGCCATTCGGCAGCGGGAGAACGGCTTCCGCGACAAGTTCGAGCGCTACATCGCCCGCGACCGGCACAATGCCGACCTGCGGCGCAAGGCGCTGACCGCGATCACCGCCAAGATGGCGCGCGTGGTGCACGCCGTTATCAAGACCGGTGCCGGCTACCGGCCCTTTGTCGAGGGGCCGGGGCCAGGTGGGAGAACCCCTCTCAGCAGAGCCGTGAGGGCGTGAGAACCACGACCCTGTAGATAATGCTCGGGTCTCCTGCCTGGATCGACATCTCGTGTTGAGGACGGTGAGGACCACGATGCCGCGTGCATCGGCTGGATCCTGTGTTCGCTATGGCCGAGAGTTCTTCCGGATCGGCAGGAGCCGCCTGGATCGATGTTGACGACAAACACACCGCGGGCGCATGTTCGCGGACGGAGACCTGTTGCCTGGCCAGCCGTCCTTCCTCGCTACGTAGGACGTTATCTGAACGAACGTGCTCGGGGACGCCGCGCAGCATGAACAGGTCCGAGAGCACGTCGATCACGTCAGCTCCCTTCAGCTTGCGAGCGACGCGGATCGCCAGGCACTCGCGGGTGAACTCGTCGACGACGTTGAGCATCCGGAACTTGCGTCCATCATGGGTGCGCGCCTCGACGAAGTCGTAGGACCAGACGTGGTCGCGCCGCTCCGGTTTGAGCCGGATGCAGGAACCATCCCCGTCCCACAGCCGGCCCTTTTTCGGCTGGCGGCCCGGCACCTTGAGCCCCTCGCGCCGCCAGATCCGCTCGACCCGCTTGTCGTTGACAAACCAGCCGGCCGCCTTCAGCAGCGCACCGATCTTTGGGTCACCGTAGCGCCCGTACCGGCGAGCCAGCTCCACGAGATCGGCGGTCAGCGCCGCCTCATCATCTCTGCCCCGCGGCACCTTGCGCTGCGTCGAGCGATGCTGCCCGAGCGCGCGACACGCGCGGCGCTCGGAGACGTGCAGGACGTCCATGACATGCGCGATGCAGGTGCGTCGGCGCGCGGGGCTGGTCAGTTTCCCCGGGCAGCCTCCTGCAGGATCAGTTTGTCGAGCGTGAGATCCGCGATCGCCTTCCGGAGCCGCTGGTTCTCGGTCTCCAGATCCTTCATGCGCCGGACCTGGTCGCTCTTCAGGCCGCCGTACTCCTTGCGCCAACGGTAGTACGTCACCTCCGTCACGCCGATCGAGCGGATCGCGTCCCCGACGCTCTGGCCTTGAGAGACCAGCACATCCACCTGCCGCAGCTTGGCGACGACATCCTCCGGCTTGTGCCGCTTCGTTCCCATCTGTCCGTCCTCGTCCTGGCCCGAAAGCCATACTTCAGGGCGGACCACCTCAGTGGGGGCGGATCAGCCGCCTTCGCCCCACAATCCAACATTAGATCGTTTTCGACGCAACAAATCGTGTTTCGCCGGACGCGGTGGCGGAAGGTCAGGCGTGTTGAAGGGCGGCCTTCATCGAGCAGTGGCCGGTGGCCCCGCGCATGGCCAGGGCCGCGCCAGCGACCAGGGCGGCCAGGCTGAGGAGCTTGTTGGGGCGGGGCTGCGCGGCAACGGCCGCCAGGCCGAGCCCGAGAACCACCGACACGGCGCGTTCCGTAGTGGTCAGGTTCGTGTGCAGGCTGACGATGTCGCGCGCCATTCGGTTCGTCACGGGCGGTTCTCCAGGGTTGGGGGTCTCTGGCGAACCCGACCCCGAACCTGCCTGTTCCGACCCCGTCCTCCTGGCGGGACGCGGGAGAACGTCGCGGACTCGGCCAAATGCCGCCTCCGGGCGTTTCTTGGCGAGGCCGCTTCCTGCGGCTGTGAACTTCAACCGAGGTAAGAGCATGAGGAAGATCGCACTTGCAGTCCTCGGAGCGGCCATCGCCGGCGGCACGCTCCTGGGCGCCACGGCGTCCCGGGCGTCGGAATACGGCTACGGCGATTACGATGCGCCTCGGACGGTGGTGACCCGGCGCACGGTCGTGGAACGCCGCGTCGTCGTCCCGCCGCGCGAGGTCGTGCGCGAGGTGGTCGTCGAGCGTCCCGCGCGCCGGGTTGTCCGCGAGGTCGTGGAGGAACGCCCGGTCGTGTACCGGCCCCGCCCGGTCGTGCGGGACGTCGTGGTGGAGCGCGACGGCTACTACGGCCCGCGCCGGTTCGGGCCTCGCCCGGTTGGCTACGGCTACGGTCCGGCCTTCGACCCGTACGACTACTAAACCCACGGAGGGTGGATGCAGTGGACGTTCCCCCGCTTCAGCCGCCCTCCTCAAACATCGAGGGTGGAGCGATCCTGGGCGAATAACCCCGGCACGAAGCGCGAAGGCAAAGGCAGTGGCCTGCCCTGCCCACCTGGCCGACACGGCAGGGTCTCTGGTCGTAGGCGTCCGCGCCTACCCGCGGGGTGGCCGTATGCCCGGGACCCAGATGATGGCGTAGGTCGCCGCTGCGGAGATGAAGGGTAGCGAGACGACGAACACACACGGCAAGATACCGCATGCTTCGTTCGGAGCACATCCTTGCCACTCCCAGGGTCCTACCATCAGATGGCTGGTAAACCTGCACCCTGGACCGAACCCGATGACCGATGCTTGAGAGCGACGTGACCGAGTTCCCGCTCTTCCTCGCAGGGGGCGGGCGGATGGGCGCGATGATGCGGTCCCACGACTGGTCCGGCTCGCCGCTCGGGCATCCCGACACTTGGCCGCCCTGCCTGCGCTCCACCGTGAGCCTGATGCTGGGCTCGTGCTTTCCGATGTTCGTCGCCTTCGGCCCGGAGCTCGGCTTTCTCTACAACGACGCCTACGCCGAGATCCTCGGCGGCAAGCACCCAGACGCGCTCGGCCGGCGTTTCCACGAGGTCTGGGGGGAGATCTGGCCCGACATCGCCCCGCTCATCACCAAGGCGCTCGCCGGCGAACCGACTTGGTCCGAGGACATGCCGCTGCTCATGAACCGGCGCGGCTACGATGAGCAGACTTGGTTCACCTTCTCCTATTCGCCGGTCCGCGACGAGCAGGACAGGGTCGCGGGCATGTTCTGCACCTGCACTGAGACGACCGGGCGCGTCCAGGCCGAGGCGGCCCTGCGCGCCAACGAGGCTCGGCTCGCGTTCCTCGATCTGCTCGGGAAGGAAACCGCCAAGAGCGCCGATGCGGACGAGATCCTCGCGATCACCACCCGCATGGTGGCCAAGCATCTCGGCCTCTCCAATTGCGCCTACGCGGACATGGACGCTGACGAGGACGGGTTCACCATACGGGGCGACTGGGCAGCGGAAGGCTCGCCCAGCATCGTTGGCCACTACAGTCTCGCGGATTTCGGCAGGCGGGCCGTCCAGGACCTCGGGGGCGGCCGGCCCCTGGTCATCAACGACAATCTGGCGGAACTGGCGGCCGAGGAGGCTGCGACCTTCCAGGCGATCGGCATCGCGGCAACGATCTGCATGCCACTCGTCAAGGATGGCCGCCTGACCGCGCTGATGGCCATCCATGACCGCGTGCCCCGCACCTGGTCTGACTACGACCTTGCGCTGATCACCGAGGTGACGGAGCGCTCGTGGGCGCACATCGAGCGGGTCCGAGCCGTCGCGAAGCTCGAAGCGTTGAATGCGACCCTTGAGGAGCGTGTCGAGGAGCGCACCTCGCAGCTTATCGAGACGGAGGCGGCGCTCAGGCAGTCGCAGAAGCTGGAGGCGGTCGGCCAGCTCACCGGAGGCGTGGCGCACGACTTCAACAACCTGCTCACCATCATCCGCTCGTCCGTCGACTTCCTGCGCCGCCCGGACCTGCCCGAGGAGCGCAGAGGCCGGTACCTCAACGCAGTCTCGGAGACGGTGGACCGCGCCGCCAAGCTGACCGGCCAGCTCCTCGCCTTCGCCAGGCGGCAGACCCTGAAGCCCGAGACCCTCAACGTCGGCGCCCGGCTCCATGCCGTGGCCGACCTGCTCGACACGGTCACGGGCGCGCGCATCAAGGTTGTCACGAACCTGCCGGAAGCCCCCTGCTTCGTCCGGGTCGATGCCAGCCAGTTCGAGACCGCGTTGGTCAACATGGCGGTGAACGCGCGCGACGCGATGGATGGTGAAGGGATGCTGACGCTGCGGCTTGAGTGCTGCGTGCCCTTGCCCCCGGTGCGGGGACATGCCGGTTCGCTGGGTCCGTTCGCGGCGGTCTCCCTCAGCGACACCGGCTCGGGTATCCCACCCGAGGTGCAGGCCCGCGTGTTCGAGCCGTTTTTTACCACGAAAGAGGTCGGCAGGGGCACGGGCCTCGGACTCAGCCAAGTATTCGGCTTCGCCAAGCAGTCGGGTGGCGACGTGACCTTCGAGAGCGCGCTTGGCCGCGGCACGACCTTCACGCTCTACCTGCCCGAAGTCGAGGCGGAATTAGCCACGAGCGTTGACGTGGGCGAGGACGCGGGCGAGGCGTTACCGCTCGACCCGGGCGGGGCGGGCCAGCGGGTGCTTGTGGTCGAGGACAACGTCGAGGTTGGACGCTTCGCGACCCAGATCCTGGAAGACCTCGGGTATGCCACGACCTGGGCGGCCAACGCCGAGGACGCCCTGGAAAGGCTGGGCGCGGATGGCGCCCGCTTCGACGTGGTCTTCTCGGACGTGGTCATGCCGGGCATGGGGGGTATCGAGCTCGCCAAGCTCCTGAAGCGGCGGCTCCCCGACCTGCCGGTGATCCTGGCGTCCGGGTACAGCCACGTCCTGGCGCAGGAAAGCGCCAACGGGTTCGAGCTGCTGCACAAGCCGTACTCGGCCGACGAGGTCTCGCGCATGTTGCGCAAGGTCGCCGGGCGGAGGCGGCGCCGCGCCGTACCCTGACATCCTGATCTGTTGGCGCGATCAATCGGCGGTCGCCGGCGGGATGACACCTCTGGGAGGCCTGGCAGCAGGAGGCGAAAGAGCTCTGACGCCCGTCCGGCGAAGGGCGACTGCAGGTGCGCTACCGGTGATCGGCCTCAGGCCGAAGGGACACGCCGGACCGAACGACCAGATATCAAACGTGAGAATGGACGCCTAGTGACCCGGGCGCCCCTTCTCACTCTACGCTGACCCGGTGCGGAATTTTGAGGCCCGGAAGCGGGACAATAGGTCGGCTATCAACGGCGTTCGCTAGCACGGCTGGTGGCAGCAGCAGGGCGATGAGGTTGGCGATTTCGCTTGCTTGGTTCACGACACGATCCGACTTGCCACAAAAGGGTAGCTGGACCGGCTGGAGGACCACCGTCTGGGTCTAAGTGAATGCTCTAGGCCGCGGGGCTGAGGTGCGGAAGGGGGGACTCGGAGGTACTCACTTCAGTCGCGCGACACGTCCGCTTACCCGTAGCCCGCGGTCCAAAGCAGCCATTCCGCTTACGGCCAGATCTGGTCGACTGCTTCGGACCTGCTGCAGCCAAATGCAATTCTACAGCGCAAGCTGTGATGGCGGTGCAGCGAATTGGAAGCAATTGCGTGCGCCTTCCGTCGCGGGCAACCCAAGGAGCAGCTTGGCCTCCCTAATGCCCGGAGCACACGCCTGATCTGGCAGCTAATTTGCGTCGTGAACCGGCCGACGGCGGTAATCGTACGATCATATACCGAAGCCATCGCACGTCTGCAGCAATCTACCGATCGCTTACTCACGTCTCCCGGAGTTCGTATGCCTCAATCTTGGTCGCCCTTGCTCCGTAGACGCTCGATCCTGAAAAGTTTGGCCGGCTTGGCGGTCAGTGCGCCGCTGGCGCCGACGGCCGCGCTTGCTGCGAGCCTCAAGACGGTCCGCTTCAGCGAGGCCGTCCACAACCTCGGCTACATCAACCTCTATGTCGGAATGCACGCCGGCATCTTCGAGAAGAACGGCCTCAACTTGCAGGTGAGCGCCGCCGGCGGCGACACGCAGACCTTCGCGGCTGTGCTGGGTGGCTCGGCGGATTTTGCCATCGGCGATCCCACGATGGTGGTGATCTCGCGCGAGAACGGCGGCCCCGGGATGGTCGTCGGCACCGTGGTTCAGCGGGCCCACTACTTCGCGGTCTCGAAGACGGTCGAGCCCTTCACCGACCCGAAGGGCTTCAAGGGCAAGCGGATCGCCACATCGCCCGAGCCCAACACCAACTTCAGCGTCACCAAGCGCCTCGTCGAGAGCAACGGGATGAAGCTCGGCGTCGATGCGACGATCGTGCCGGTCAGCCCCGGAACCGAGATCGCCGCCATGCTCGCCGGCGCGGCCGACATCGCGGTCGCCTACCAGCCGGGCGTGGCGCAGGCGGTGGCGCAGGGCGCAAAAATAGTGTTCGATTTCTCGAACTACGTCGGGCCCTTCTGTAACACCGGGATCATGGTGCTGCCCGGGACGATCCAGAAGGATCCCTCGACCGTGCAGGCCCTGGTAACGGCTTTCGAGGAGGCCGGGCGCAGGACCTACAGCGATCCAGACTACGCCAAGAAGGTCGCACGGCTCGAATTCCCAGATTTGCCGGGTGACGTCGTGGACGCGGCGATCGACGCTGAGCTGCAATACAAAATCCCGGCCTCCAGCGTCGTGACCGAAAAGGATGCCTGGGAAAGCCTGATGGGCATGCAAAAGTATCTTGGAAACATAAAGGGCACGCTCAACTTCGATCAGGTCGTCGACAATACGTTTGCCGACAAGGCCGCAAAGCGCGCCGGCTGACCGGCACTCCCGTGTCCCAAGGTCCCCTGCACCCCTCGCCCCACCCCGCGCCCCCGCTTGCCGTCGAGCACCTCGCCAAGGCGTATCGGACGGGCGGTCGCCTCCTGCCCGTCGTCGGCGATCTCACCTTCGCGCTCGCCCGCGGAGAGATCGTGGCGATCGTCGGGCCCTCGGGCTGCGGGAAGACCACGCTCCTCAACGCGGTCTGCGGTCTCACGCCGGCGGACTCGGGCCGCATCCTCTGGAATGGTGCGCCCCTCGACCGGCGCGGGCGCCCGCCCAGCGGGATCGGCTACATGCTGCAGAAGGACCTCCTGCTGCCCTGGCGCACGGCCCTCGACAACGTGAAGCTCGGCACCGAACTGCGCGGGATGCCGCGCGGGCAAGCCGACGAGCGGGCGCGCGCGCTTCTCGACCAGCTCGGTCTGCACGGGTTTGCCGGGGCCTATCCCGCGACCCTGTCGGGCGGCATGCGCCAGCGCGTGGCGCTCGCCCGCACCCTGATCAACGATCCGGACGTTCTGCTGTTCGACGAGCCTTTCGCGGCCCTCGACTTTCAGACGAAGCTGCTGATCGAGGCCGACACAGTGCGGCTCGTGCGCGACGGGGCCAAGTCCGCACTCCTGATCACACACGACATCGAAGAGGCCGTCTCGATTGCCGATCGGGTCCTCGTGCTGAGCGGGCGGCCGACCGCCGTCAAGGCCAGCTACACGATCGACCTCGACTGTGCGCCCGATGACATGATCGGGGCCCGGGAGAGCGCCGGTTTCGGCGATTACGTCCGCCAGATCTGGGCCGATCTCGATATCCCACGCTCCACGCTCGGTTGCGCCGGGCGTGGCATCAGCCGTGCTGCAGCGAGGTCCTGACATGTCGGACGCCGTGACCGGACTGGCACCCATCGCCGGGAAGAGTCAGAATGCCCTGCCGCGCGATGGCGCGCGCCTGCGCTCAGGCGCGCTCGTCCTGCTCGTGCAGATCGTGCTCCTCGCGGCTCTGCTGACGGTCTGGGAATGGCAGACGCGCCTGAGCCCGCAATCAGCCTTCCTGTTCGGCTCGCCCTCGGCGATCGGCCGGTTCCTTTGGCAGGGCCTCGCCGACGGCACGCTCCTGCGCGATGCCGGCGTGACGGCCCTCGAGACGGGGCTCGGGTTCCTCATCGGCAATCTCGTCGGCACGCTCGCAGGCCTGTCGCTCTGGTACTCGACCTTCGTCTCGCGGGTCGTCCAGCCCTTCATCGTCGCGATCGGCTCGATCCCGATCATTGCGCTCGCCCCGATCATCATCATCTGGTTCGGCACGGGGCTCGCCTCGAAGGTCGCGATGTCGACGCTCTCAGTCGTCGTGGTCGCCCTCGTGACCTCCTACAAGGGCGCGCTCGGCGTCGACCCGGACCAGATCAACCTCCTGCGGACCCTCGGTGCGCGGAAGCCGCAGATCTTCGCCAAGCTCGTCGTGCCCTCGAGCCTCGCCGACATCTTCGCTGGCCTGAAGCTCACCGTCGGCTTCGCGCTGATCGGTGCCATCGTCGGCGAGTTCATGTCGTCGTCCGTGGGCCTGGGCCATGCCATCTTCCAGGCAGGATCGCTCTACGCGATCCCGAAGGTCTTCGCCGCGCTGGTCGGCACGATCGCGCTGGCCCTCGTCCTGACCTTCCTAGTCGGTCGGGCCGAACGGATGCTCATGCCCTGGCGGGATCATCTCTGATCCGCGCCACCCCTCAAGACCAACGCCATCGCCACCAGGAGCCCCATGTGATGCAGCGCATCAGCAAGCAGGGAACGATCAAGTACGCCCTCTCGGGCGACGAGCCCTTCGTCGCGACGATCGCGCCGGGCGAGATCGTCACGGTCGAATGCGTGATCAACATCGGTGACGGCGTCATCAAGGAGCTCGGGCAGAATCTGACCGAAGCCGACGTCACCTTCCCGTTCGTGAACGGGGCGACGGGCCCGATCGAAGTCGCGGGCGCCAAGCCCGGCGACATGCTGAAGGTCGAGATCCTCGACATGGAGCTTGGCCAGCGCGGCTACAGCTCCCTCTGGCCCGGGCACGGCATGTTCCCGGACTGGGTGCGCCGCAAGGAATGGGGCATCCGGACCAAGGTCGTCGACGTGCTCGACGGCCATGTCATCTGGAACGACCGGCTCCGGCTGCCGGTGAAGCCGATGGCCGGTGTCATCGGCGTCGCGCCGGTCCACGGCGCGGTCCTGACGGTCGACAACGGCACGCATGGCGGCAACCTCGACGTTCAGGAGGTCACCACCGGCAACACGGTGATGCTGCGGGTGGAGAAGCCCGGCGCGCATTTCTTCATCGGCGATTGTCACGCGCTCCAGGGCGACGGTGAAGCCGTCGGCATGGGAGCGATCGAGATCGGCGCGAACGTCACCCTGCGGGTGAGCCTCGTCCCCGCACCGGCGCGACTCGGCCACCCGCGAATCGAGACTCCCACGCATCTCTGCACGCTCGGCTGCGCCCGCCCGCTCGAGGATGCGATGCGCATCGCCTTCGCCGACATGATCTACTGGCTCGCCGACGAGTGGAACATTCCTGAGCCGGAGGGTTACCTGCTGCTTGCGCAGATCGCCGAGGCGCGCTGCACGCAAATGGTCAATCCGAAATACACGTACATCTGCAAGGTGCCGAAGGCGATCCTTGCCGCTTTCAGGTGAGTCGAGTCGCAGAGCTGCAATCCAGTCAATTGCTGGATGCGCTTCGACCGAGCCAAGCAGTTCGGCCTGTAGTTCATCGGTGCATGGTGCCAACCTCGACCTGACCCGCATGGCGGTCGCCTTGGGGCTCGAATGGACGTGACAGTGGAGCGCCCGTATAAAGTGCCAGAGATAAATAAAAGCGGAGTACATTGGCTCCAACACCCAGGTCGAGCCAGTTGAATCCTGCCCACTTGCCCGGCTATCCTTCTCAGAAGCAGACTGGCGGCTTTCTGCCAGACTACGCCATGCCCGATGGCAGATGATCGCAAAACCGGCCGTTCAGCTTTGCGCCCTTCCCACCCAGTCAGACGCGGGCGACCTAATCCCGGAAGTGGACATCGGCCTGATCGATGGATTGAGCATCGACGCAGAGGGTCAGATCTGCTTCAAGGCGACAACAAAATATGGGAGGGCTTATGTCAGGTTTGCCGAAACGCCTCGCCGGGATCGCCCTCGGCGCATCTGCCTTCCTGAGCCTCGCCATCCCCGCGCGCGCCGACGATTTCGTCGCCATTCTCACAGGTGGCACCTCGGGTGTGTACTACCCGATGGGCGTCGCGCTCTCGAAGATCTTCACCGAGAAGCTTTCGGGAACCCGCCCGTCCGTTCAGGCCACCAAGGCTTCCGTTGAGAACCTCAACTTGGTCCAGGCCGGCAAAGGCGAACTTGCTTTCACGCTCGGCGACAGCTTGGCGGCGGGATGGAAGGGCGATGAGGAAGTGACCTGACCGGTATTTTGGACCGAGCCGAGTGGGAGGCTACTGCATGGTAGCGGCCATGGGTAGCCGGAAGGCCAGATCTGGGAAGCTGACAGGCGCAGGTGGCCGATAGCCAAGCGACGAGTGCGGTCGGACGCGGTTGTAGGTGGATTGCCATAGACCAATCACGATCTGCGCCTCCTTCAGCGAGTAGAAGATCTCTTGGCGTAGGCACTCGTCGCGCAGCTTGCCGTTGAAGCTCTCACAGTACCCGTTCTCCCACGGCGATCCCGGTGCGATGTACTGGATCTGCGAGCCAGCTTTGGCGACCCATTTGCGCAGCGCCTTCGAGATCATCTCAGGGCCATTGTCGCAGCGGATGTGCTCGGGGATACCGTGCAGGCACATGGCGTCGGCCAGTGCCTCGATCACACCGAGGCTGTTGATCCGCCGCCCCACCTTCAGCGCGAGGCACGCCCGGCTGTGCTCGTCGATCAGCGTCAGGATGCGCAAGGTTCGGCCGTCGTGCGTCTGGGCCTGCACGAAGTCGAAGCTCCAGACGTGGTTGCGGTGGAGCGGGCGCAGCCGCACGCACGAGCCGTCGTTCAGCCAAAGCCGGCTGCGCGGCCGGTGCTTCTGCGGGACCTTCAGCCCCTCGCGACGCCAGATGCGCTGAACCCGGTCCTTGCCCACCTGCCACCCTGCCGCCTGCAGCAGCGCGGTGACGCGGCGATAGCCATAGCGCCCGTACTCGGACGCCAGGGCGATGATGGCCCGGGTCAGCTCATCCTCGTCCGCCAACAAGGTCGGCACGTAGCGTTGCGTGCCGCGGTGCTGACCGACGATCCGGCAGGCGTGACGTTCCGAGAGACCGTACTTCTCCCGGATCCCGTCCACCGCCTGCCGGCGTCGCTCGGGGGCTACAAGTTTCCCGAAGCGACGTCCGCCAGCACCTGCTTCTCCAAAGAGAGGTCAGCTACCAGCCGCCGCAACCGAGCGTTCTCCCGCTCCAAATCCTTCATCTTTCTAGCCTGATCGACTTGAAGGCCGCCGTACTCCTTGCGCCAGCGGTAATAGCTCTGCTCGGAGATCTCCGCCTCCTTGCACGCCAGGGCCAAACTCTTGCCCTGGGCTGTCTGCACCTCGATCTGGCGCAGCTTCAGCACCACCTGCTCCGCGCTCGTCTTCTGACCTCGCCGCATGTCCGACTCCTTCGGTCCCAGCTGACTCTCTCAATCAGCCCGGTCCAAAACCAGCCGGTCAGGTCAA
>NZ_FMWU01000057.1 GCF_900103195.1 Methylobacterium sp. UNC378MF
GAGATCCACCGGCTCAACCCGGCGGTCGAGGAGATCCTCTACCCGGCCATGGAGGATTACCAGCTCGACCTGATCATCGGCGAGGGCCCGGCGGCGCGCTCGGTCAAGATCGAGCTGCCGAAGTTCACCCTGGTGGGCGCCACGACGCGCGCGGGTCTCTTGACGACGCCGCTGCGCGACCGGTTCGGGATCCCGATCCGTCTGGAATTCTACGAGATCGACGAGCTGGAGCAGATCGTGGCCCGCGGCGCGCGGGTCCTGGGCCTGGGCATGTCGGCGGAGGGCGCCAACGAGATCGCCCGGCGGGCGCGGGGCACGCCGCGGATCGCGGGGCGGCTGCTGCGGCGGGTGCGGGACTTCGCGGTGGTGGCGGAGGCCGAGACGGTGACGCGGGCGATCGCCGACCGGGCGCTGCAGCTGCTGGACGTCGACGGGGCCGGGCTCGACGTGATGGACCGCAAGTACCTGAGCCTGATCGCGCGCGCGTTCGGGGGCGGGCCCGTGGGGATTGAGACGATCGGGGCGGCTCTGTCGGAGCCGCGAGACGCGATCGAGGACATCATCGAGCCCTACCTGATCCAGCGCGGCTTCGTGCAGCGCACCCCCCGCGGCCGCGTCCTCACACGACACGCCTACCGGCACATGCAGATGCCAGAGCCGACGCGCGAGACCCCGGGGCAGTTCGGCTTCTTTGGTGACGAGGAGCCGTGAGAGCCGGCGCACGCCCCTTCATGCATTGACTTCGGATCAGCATTTCCCTCGGCACATGCGCTGTTCGCGCCCTGATCGGCGCTGCGCCGCGCGCGATTTTGCACCGCAATGCCCGCAAGTCGCTGGTGTGCAAACCGTTTTGAGAACGGCTTGCGAACAATATTGTCAAGCTTAAGCGCGGACGTTGGCGATTGTCGGTCTGTAAAAAATTGCCGGATCTGGTGGAACAGCGCTGAAACGCGACAGTTGTGGCAGCAACCGCGCCGGGTCCGCTCGGCACCGGCTAGGCTGTCTCGATCGAGGCCCTGTCTCTCCGATTGCGGCAGATCTTCGAGATCTCAAGAACAACGTCAGGGATAAACTTCCGCCATGAAGAAGCTTACGCTCGCCGTGCTCGGCCTGTCCGTCGCCGCTATCTCGGCGCCCGCCTTCGCGCAGGACGCCCTGCCGATCCGCGTGCTGCCCTTCGCCAACCAGGACGGCATTGGCGCCGCCGCGACCGAGACGCCCGCCTTCCGGGCCGAGGCGCTGCGTTCGGACGCCGCCAGCATCGAGGCGAGCCGGATCGCCCTTCAGCGTTCGCGCAACCCGCGGGTCCGCAATTATGCCAACCGCGTCCTCGTCGAGCGCAAGGCGACCACGGACGCGCTGCTGCCGCCGAACACTTCGCTGTCGCGCAACGGCTCGGTGGTCTCCGACAATCAGGGAATCCGCACCGACCTGAGCAACCCGGTCGGCCTCGTGCTGGCGCCGGTGACGGTGGCCGCCAATATCGGCACCGGCATCGTTGGCGGCGCCCTCGGCGCGGTGGGCCTGGTCGACAACAGCCCGGCAGAACCCGGCCGTCGCGTGGCCCTCGGCGAGCGCGGTCAAGCCCGGCTGGCGCAGCTTCAGTCGGCTCCGAACGGCCGCGCCTTCGACCGGACCTACATCGATCAGCAGGCCCGCTCGGACGCCCGCACCCTGGCGCTCTACGACGCCTACGCCAAGCAGGGCGACAACGCCCAGGGCCGCAGGTTCGCCACCGAGGCCCTTCCGTACATCGCCGACGAACACGCCCACTCGGCGAGCTTGGCGGCCCGGATCGGCGGCTGAACGATGCGCATCGCGTGATCTGCGCGAGGGCCGCCTCAGGGCGGCCCTCGTCGTGTTGCGCCGGCACGCCCTCCGTCGCTAAAGGGGCGCATGAGCGCGATCGAGCCCGGCACCGACGGATCCGCGGAGGACGTCACCCCGCCGCACCGGTTGGGCGTGCGCGTCTACTATGAGGACACCGACTTTTCGGGCTTCGTCTACCACGCCAGCTACCTGCGCTTCCTTGAGCGCGGCCGCACGGAGCTGCTGCGGGACCTCGCGGGCGACCAGTCGGACCTGCACCGCGACGCTCGCGGCCTCGTCTTCGTGGTGCGGCGCATGAGCCTCGATTTTCTCCGGCCGGCCCGAATGGACGACCTGCTGACCGTCCTCACCCGCACGCGTGCGCTGCGCGGCGCGTCGATGCAGCTCGCACAGGACGTAAGGCGGGGCGACGAGGTGCTGGTCTCCGCGGAGGTCACGGTCGCGTGCGTGCGCGACGGCCGCGCCGTCCGCCTGCCGGACGCGCTGCGGCGGCGGCTTGCACCGGACGAATCGGCCTAGAGGTCAGCCGGCCCGCGACGGGTCGGCCTCGCAGAGGACCCGGGCGAAGGCGTTGACGATGGTCAGCGCGTCGTACTCGACCGAGACCAGCTGGTAACCCATCGCGACCATCTCCCGGGCCCGCGCCGGCGACGGCGCGAACGCGCAGGGAATCTTGCCCGCAGCCCGGGTCTTGCGCGCGATCTCGCTGAGGGCAGCCGTGACCGCCGATCCCAGCGGATCGATGGCCGCCCCCTTCGACAGGGCGATCGACAGGTCGGCGGGGCCGACCAGGACGCCGTCGATGCCCGGCACGGCGAGGATCCCCTCCAGGTCGGCGATCCCCGCCTCGGTCTCGCACATGGCGATCGTCAGCGCCCGGTCGTTGGCACCCGCGAGGTAGTCCGCGCCGTTGCGGAGCCCCGAGAGCCACATGGCCCGGTCCGGTCCCCAGCTCCGCTGGCCAACCGGCGGGAACTTCGCGGCCGCGGCCAGAGCCTCGGCGTCTGAGACAGTGTTGATCATCGGCGCCACGACGCCTGCGGCGCCCGCGTCAAGCATCCGCGAGACCATGGCGAAGTCGCCCACCGGCACGCGCACCAGGCTCGATTTGCCGGCGAGGGCGACCTCGGTGATCGCCGCACAAGACGATTTATAGTCGTAGGCGCCGTGCTGCTGGTCCAGCAGGACGGCGTCGAAACCCGCGCGCGCCAGGAAGCCCGCGACCATCGGATCGGCAATCATGGACCAGCCCAGGAACCGGGCCGGGCCGGTGGGCAGCAGATCGGGAAGGCTGGGAACGGGGAGGGTCATGCGCGTCCTGCGTCTCTCAGGGCTCTCGACTCGGCGCCGCGGACCGCGACCATACGGGAGCGGCTTTCGGCAGGTCCAGCCCGAACGGCCCGGCGAACCGCGCCACATGCCTCAGGATCGCCCGGTTCGAAACCGATCCTTAACCCTGCCGCCGCCTTAACGGAGGCGATGCCACGGCGGGGCGCTGGGCCGCCGACGGCCCTTACTTTCGACAGATTCGCGGGCGACAGCGTTGATATCGCTCACGGATCCGGCGGACGCGGGCCTCGCCCGGCGCATCGCGATCCGGAGCAGGAGACCTCGACGGATGAACCCAGCCGACGCGATGCAGGCCGCGCCTGTCGCCGACATGACGCTGCTCGGCCTGTTCCTGCAGGCCCACTTCGTCGTGAAGATCGTGATGATCGGGCTGCTCAGCGCCTCGATCTGGTGCTGGTCGATCATCGTCGACAAGACGCTGCTGTTCCGCCGCACCAAGGCCGAGATGGACGCGTTCGAGGACGCGTTCTGGTCCGGTCGCTCCCTGGAGGAGCTGTTCCGCTCGTTCAACGACCGGCCGGCCACGGGCCTCGCCGCCGTCTTCGTCGCCGCCATGCGCGAGTGGAAGCGCAGCTTCGAGGGCTCCGGCCGCCAAATCCAGTCGCTCTCGCAGCGCATCGAGAAGCAGCTTGACGTCACAATCCACCGCGAGGTCGAGCGGCTGGAGTCGCGTCTGCTGTTCCTCGCCTCGATCGGCTCGGCCGGCCCGTATATCGGCCTGTTCGGCACGGTTTGGGGCATCATGACCGCCTTCACGTCGATTGCGGCCTCGAAGAACACCTCGCTTGCGGTTGTCGCCCCCGGCATTGCCGAGGCGCTGTTCGCCACCGCCATCGGCCTGTTCGCCGCCATCCCGGCGGTGCTCGCCTACAACAAGCTCCAGGCCGAGGTGACCAAGGCGCAGTCGCGCCTCGAGGGCTTCGCCGACGAGTTCTCCGCCATCCTCTCCCGCCAGATCGACGAGCGGCTGCCGCTCGCCGCCTGAGCCGGCTGATCCAGAGGAGATCGATCCATGGGCATGGCAGCGGGCGCATCGCAGGGCGGCAAGCGCCGCCGGCGCCGGGGCCGCCGCGGCGGACCCATCAACGAGATCAACATGACGCCGTTCATCGACGTCGTCCTCGTGCTCCTGATCATCTTCATGGTCGCTGCGCCGATGATGACCGTGGGCGTGCCCCTCGACCTGCCGCAATCCAAGGCCTCCCCGCTGAATTCCGACGTGAAGCCGATCACCCTGTCGATCCGCCAGACCGGCCAGGTCTTCCTCGGCGAAGACGAGCTGACGGACGACACGATCGTGCCGAAGCTCATGGAGACCGCCAAGACCGGCACCGAGGAGCGCGTCTTCGTGCGCGGCGACAAGCGCGTCGATTACGGCCGCGTGGCGCAGGTGATGGCGATCGTGACCGGCGGCGGCTTCAAGAAGGTCGCCCTCGTCACCGAGCCTGAGCATCAGTAGGGCTGTCCCGTGGAGTTCCGCTTCGACCGCAAGGAACCTGGTGTCTGGATCTCCGCCGGCACCCATGTCGCGCTCCTCGCGCTGGCGCTGGTCAGCGTCGCGGCCCCGGCCCTGCCGGAGGCCCAGGAAGGCGTGCCCGTCGAGGTGATCACCGAGAACCAGTTCTCCGAGATCACCAAGGGCGAGCGGCAGGCCGACAAGCCCATGCCGAACGCCACGTCGCGGGCCGACCGCAAGGCGGAAAAGTTCGAGGACCGGGAGCCCGAGAATTCCAAGACCGACGCCCCCACCGCTCCGACGCGCACGGCCGAGATGAAGCTCGCCAACGCCGAGGAGATGCCGCTGCGCGGCGAGCCGGACCCGCAGGAGGCCGCTCAGGCCGCCAAGGCCGCCCAGGAGAAGCGCGACGCCGAGAAGGCAGCCGAAAAGGCCGCGAAGGCTGCGGCCGAAAAGGCGGCTGCCGCCGCCAAGGCGGAGGCGAAGGCCAAAGCGGAGGCTGTCGCGAAAGTTGAGGCCGAAAAGCGTGAGCAGCTTGAGAAGCTGATCGAGAAGCAGGAAGCCGACGCCGAGGCCGCTGCCCAGAAAGCGGCCGCCGCGAAGAAGGCCGAGGCCGCCAAGGAGGCGGCCAAGAAGGCGGCCGACGCCAAGGCCAAGGCCGAGGCTGAAGCCGAGCGTCAGAAGGAAATCGCCGAGGCGAAAGCGGAGGCCGAGCGCGAGAAGGCTGAGGCCGCCGCGAAAGCCAAGGCCGAGGCAGCGAAGGCCGAAGCGGCCAAGGCGGAGGCTGCCGCCAAGGCAAAGGCCAAGGCCATGGCGGACGCGAAGGCCAAGGCCGATGCCGAGGCCAAGGCGCGCAAGCAGGCGGAGCTCGCCAACAAGTTCAACGCCGGCGACATCCGCTCGATGCTCGCCTCGAAGGCGCCGTCGCAATCGACCGGTGCCACCGGTCAAACGGTGCAGAAGGTGGCGGCGCTCGGCGCCGCGACCGGCAACGCGCAGCGCCTGTCGCCGTCGCTGCGCGACGCCCTGGTCGGCCTGCTCCAGCAGCAGATCGAGCGCTGCTACTCGGCGCCGCCCGGGGCGGCCCAGGGCGTGGTCCTGCCGGTGCTCGACATCCGCCTGAACCCGAACGGCTCGCTCAGCACCGAGCCGCGGATCATGCGCGGCGGGGCGAGCGCGGTCGACCAGTCGATCGCGCAAGCCGCGCTCCGGGCGGTCCGCCGCTGCGCGCCGTACAACATTCCGGCCACCTACGCGCCGTACTACAATGACTGGAAGGCCATCAACGCGGAGTTCGAGTTCACGGCGACCTGAGGTCTTCCAGCCAGTGTCCCGCCGTTCCCGCGTTCCCGTCTGATCGTCACTCGGATCCGACCCACCATGCTGAACCTCCCCTCCGTCGGGCGTCTCCCGACGTTCTATGCCGCGCGCCTGATCGCGCTCCTCGTGATGCTGACGGGCTTCCTGGCGGGGCCGGCCCAGGCGCAGCTGCAGCTGCGCATCGGCGGCGGCAACTTCCAGCCGATGCCCATCGCCATCGCGGATTTCGGTGGTGACCCGAGCCTCGCCGGCCTCGTCTCCGGCGTGGTCACCAACGACCTTCGTCGCTCCGGCTACTTCACGCCGCTCGATCACGCGCGCTTCCCCGAGCAGCCGAACTTCGACGCCGCCCCGAACTTCGAGAAGTGGCGCGCCACCGGCGTCCAGGGCCTTGTCACCGGCCGCGTCGTCCGCGACGGCGGCCGGGTCAAGGTCGAGTTCCGGCTCTGGGACGTGACCAACGGTCAGCAGATGACCGGCCAGCAATACGGCACCGATTCCGCTAACGTCCGGCGCACTGGCCACCTGATCGCCGACGGAGTCTACACCAAGATCACCGGGCTCGGCCCCTGGTTCGACAGCCGGATCGCCTTCGTGGACGAGACCGGCCCCAAGGAGAACCGCCGCAAGCGCCTGATGGTCATGGATCAGGACGGCGCCAATGTCCGGGCGATCACCAACGGCGAGATGTCGATCGTGGCACCGCGCTACTCGCCAGCCACGCAGGACATCGCCTTCATGGCGCAGGCCACCGGCCACCAGCCGCGGGTGCAGATGATCAACCTGGAGACCGGCTCACGCCAGGCACTCGGCAACGTCGATTCGATGAGCGCGAGCCCGCGCTTCTCGCCGGACGGCCGCAAGATCGTGATGAGCGTTCAGCAGGGCGGCAACGCCGACATCGTGACCATGGACCTCGCCTCGAAGGCCCAGCGCTCGATCACCAACGGCATGGCGATCGACACCTCGCCGACCTACTCGCCGGACGGATCGCAAATCGCCTTCGAGTCCGACCGCGGCGGCTCCCAGCAGGTCTACGTGATGGGTGCGGACGGCTCGAATCCGCACCGGATCACTTTCGGCCCCGGTTCGGCCTCGCAGCCAGCCTTCTCGCCCCGCGGCGACCTGATCGCCTATACCCGCCAGCGCAACGGCGGCTTCGCCATCTGTGTCTCGAAGCCCGACGGCTCCGGCGAGCGCGTCCTCACCGAGGGCTTCCACAACGAGGGGCCGACCTTCGCGCCGAACGGCCAGTACGTGCTGTTCTTCCGCGATCCCGGCGGCCAGGGCGGCGGCAAGCTGTTCATGGTCGACATCACCGGCAAGGTGGAGCAGCCGGTCCCGACGCCCGCCTACGCGTCCGACCCAACTTGGTCGCCGCTCCTGTCGGGCCGCTGAGGGATCGGGCGGCCGCCGGTACCGTCGGTGGTCGCAGGTCTTCCGGCGTGGTGCCCGCTCGACGTCTCCGGGCACCTCTCACCGTCATCCCGTGCGGAGCGAAGCGATCCAGGGCCGCGCGACGCGGGGAACCCTGTCCTGACGGGATGGCTTCACGCCGCGCGCCAAGACGGCCGCACAGGAGTGATCGAGCACGGACTGCGGTCGGGCCGCCGCGTCGCGAGGGCGCGTGCGCGAGCCTCCCGACCGTCTCACCCCTGCACCATCAACCGGTCGCGGGCCTTCAACGCCGGAAAGAGCTTCCCCCAGAGCAGCGCGACCCCGACCGTCGCAGCGCCACCGACCACCACCGCCGGGACCGCCCCGATCGCGGCGGCCAGAAGCCCGGATTCGAACTCGCCCAGTTCGTTCGAGGCGCCGATGAACACCGTATTCACCGCCGAGACTCGGCCGCGCATCGCGTCCGGCGTCTCGCCCTGCACGAAGGTCTGGCGCACATAGACCGAGATCATGTCGGCGGCGCCCGTGACGAACAGGCAGGCCATCGACAGCGGCAACGACGTGGACAGCCCGAACGCGACCGTGGCGGCGCCGAACACCGCAGCGGCGCGGAGCATGCGCACGCCCGCGTGGCGCCGCAGTGGGTAGTTCGCCAGCAGCACCGCCATGGCGACCGCCCCGAAGGCCGGCATGCTCCGGAGTGCGCCGAGGCCGAGGGGGCCGACATGCAGCACCTCCCCGGCGTAGATCGGCAGCAGCGCCGTGGCGCCGCCGAGCAGCACCGTGAACAGGTCGAGGCTGATCGCCCCGAGCACCACCGGCTGCGAGCGGATGTAGTCGATGCCGGCCGACAGGGCCGCCCAGGTGATCGGTGGCCGCTCGTTCACCGCCGCTGGCCGGAAGCGGATCAGCAGGGTCAGGAAGCTGGCCAGGGCGAAGCTGCCCCCTGCCCCGCCGAACACCACGGCGGGTCCAAGCGCGTAGAGGAAGCCGCCGAGCGCCGGCCCCATCACCGACGCGCTCTGCCAGAGGGAGGCGTTCCACGCGATCGCCGAGCTGAATTGCGGTCCGGGCACCAGGGTCGGCAGCAGCGCCTGCAGGGCCGGATTGGCGAAGGCGCGGGCCGTGCCGACGAGGATGACGAGGGCGTAGATCGGCCAGACGGAGTGCACGCCCGCGAGGGCGCAGGCGAGGAGGCCGAGGCTCGCTGCGCTCTGGAGGGCGAAGGCGGCGGCGCCGACGAGGCGCCGGTCGTAGGCGTCCGCGACGTGGCCGGTGATCAGAGCGCACAGCACCGCCGGCAGGAAGCCCGCGAGGCCCACGAGGCCCAGCGCCAGGGCGGAATGGGTCAGGTCGTAGACGTACCAGCCGATCGCCACCGCCTGCATCTGGTAGGCGAGGCCCGTGAGGAACCGGGCCGAGCCGAACAGACGGAAGTCGCCGATGCGGAAGACGGCCCAGCCGGAACGATCATGCGCGGACATGGCCCCCTGCTGCGCGGGACCGGCCGGAGAATCAAGCACTACGGCGACGTTCGCCGGTCGGATGTTGAAGGCTCCGCCCGGCTCGACTGCAGCGTCAGAGCAGGCTTGCGCGGCGGCACCGGCACCACGACCGGCGGCTTGAGTTCGGGCGGCGGCTCGCGCCGGGCCGCGTCCGCGGGTTCGGTCGGGAACGTGCAGGTCACACGGGTGCCGGTCCCCGGGGCCGTCTCGAGCAGCACCCGGCCGCCGTGCAGCTCGACGAAAGAGCGGACGATCGACAGGCCGAGGCCGACGCCCCGATGCCTCGTTCCGAGGGTATGGCTTTCGAAGCGGTTGAACACCGAATCGGCGATCTCGGGCGGCATTCCGCGGCCGTAGTCCCGCACGCTCAGGAGAAGCTCCTGCGCTGTGCGGCGGGCATGGACCTCCACGCGCTGGCCGGCATCCGAGAAGCCGACGGCGTTCGAGAGCAGGTTGAATAGGATCTGGCGGATCCGCTTGCCGTCGGCGTGGACGCTGCCGATGTCCTCGGGCACGTCGAGGGCGAGGGTAATGTGCGATTCCGCGAGCCGATCCTCGATGCCGCGCACGGCGGCTTCCACGGTCGCTTGGACGTCGACCTCCTCCCGCTGCAACTCCAGCGAGCCGGCATCGATCGAGGCGAGGTCGAGAATGTCGTTGATGATGACGAGTAGAGCTGCCGAGGAGCGCATGATGTGGTCGGCGTATTCCCGCTGCCGCTCGTTAAGCGCACCTACGGTTTCGTCGCCGAGGAGTTGGGTGAAGCCGATGATGTTGGTGAGGGGGGAGCGCAGCTCGTAGGAGACGTGATGTACGAAGGTATCGCGCAATTGTGCGGCCTTCTCCAAGGCGTCGTTCTTCTCGGTCAGCGCGCGCTCGACATTCACGCTCGCCGTAACGTCGATCAGCGTCAGGAGCGTTGCGCCTTCCGGAAGAGGCTGTGCGGCGCAGTCGAGGACCGTGCCGTCCACCACCTCCAGGCGGCACGTCCGGGCGGCGCGTGCCTCCATGCCGACCACCGCGTCCCGGATGTCGAGCCACGGCTCCTCGGCGGGGGCAAGCGCGCGGCAGGCGGCGATCACCGCGTCCACGTGCGGGCGTTCCTCGACCATCTCCGGATCGAGCCTCCACACGGTGAAGAAGGCGCGATTGGCGAGAGACAGGCGCCCGTCCGCGCCGAACACCGCGACCGGCTCGGCCAGCGTGTCCAGGGTCTCGGCCTGCAAACGCCGCAGGGCGTTGTAGCGGGATTCGGCGTTCAGGCGATCGGAGACGTCGTCGAACAGATAGGTCAGGCCGCCCTGAGGGTTCGGATCCGCGACCACGCGCAAAGTCCGACCGTCAGGCAGGTACCACCAGGTCTGGTTTGCCTCCGCGGCCCGGTAGGCGGAGAGCACGCCCTGTTTCCAGCCGCGGAAATCCGCGTGCTCCTCGAGCTTCCGTTCCGCCCGCAGGTGATCGAGGATCTCGCCGTCGGAGGGGCGGCTGTCGAGGAAGACCTGATCGAGATCCCAGAGCTGCCGGTAGGCGGCATTATGGAAGATCAGCCGCTGCGAGACGTCGAACATCGCCACGGCGGTCGGCAACTGGTCCAGCGTGCGGACATTGGCGTTCATCTGCCGCTGCAGGTCGGCACGCACGCTCTCGAGTTCGGACACGTCGATGGCGATGCCGACGCGACCGGTCTCGAGGGCCGTCTCGAAAACGTCAAGCATCCGCCGATTGCCGGCCACGATCGCCGAGAGGCGCGGAACGCTCCGTGTCAGACCGGCGAACCGGGCCGCCTCCTCGCGGGCGATCGTTTCCCGGGCCGGCCGGTCGAACAGTTCCAGGTTGGCATCGAGGGCGGCCTCGCGGCTATCTGCTTCGACCGCCGCTACGTAGGCGGCGTTCACCCAGCTCAGCCCGCCGTCGCGGTTGCGCCGCCAGACCGGCTGGGGGATCGCGTCGAGGAGGCCCGAGAGAGCCGACAGACCGCGGCGGGTCTCGTCCAGGGCTGCCCGCAGGTCGGCGATCTCGCAGCGCTCCTGGCTGGTCTCGCGCAGGCGCAGGAGCGCCCGCCCCGCCACGGCCTGCCCGTGGGCCTCGATGTTGCGGCCGGTCTGGGTCCGCAGGCTCAGCGCGAAGCTGGTGCCGCGCGCCCGCAGGGTCTCCACGGCGGCCTCAACAGCGGTCGCGTCCGCGGCGACGAGCCACGTGCCGAAGGCCAGCACGCGGCGGGCATACCCGGAGGTCGGACGCTCGCCGTGGATCGCGAGACTGATGTCGCCCTCGACCACTGGCTCGCTGCGCTGATCCCAGGTGACGATGATCTGCCGCTCGGCGTTCAGGAGCATCTCGGCCCGGTCATGGGCGCCGCGCAGGACGTCGAGCGTCGCGGCGAGCTCGCGCTCGCGGCGGGTCCACCGGCCGCGCTCGTAGAGGTGGAGGAGCGACAGGATCACCGCGAAGGCCACGAGGCCGCCGAAGATCGCCAGGGCGGCCACGCTGTGGATCTCCCGCGCGGGATGCGCTGCGGCGGCCTCCGGCAGCTCGGCGAGGGCCGCGCTCGCCGTCGTCAGGGCGAGCGCGCCCACGCCGACTCGAACGTGTGTCGCACGACCGACACCCATGGTTTGCCCCGCCCCCGTACCCGATGGCTATCCGACCGGCGCGTGTTGCCGCGCGGCGCAGATGGCACCGTTCCCACGGTGATTCTCCCGAACCACCGCAGCCCTATCGATCTAAGATTCGCCCGCACTCTACAGTGCGGCGGAATCGCCCCGGAAGGGGAACGAAGCGTGGCTTTGGGCAAACTCGGTATAATCAGCCGTTAACGACACACAGAAGACACAGTGCGATTCTGCCGTCGGCGCTTGACAAACGAGAAGGCCCGGCGCATCGCGCCGGGCCTTCTGATCTTCCGGTCGGGCTATTTCGCCGGATCGCGGCGGCGCGGTGCTCAACCCCGAAGACGAGGCCGTCAGCGCTGCCGGCGAAGCGGGCTCAGTAGCGGTAGTGCTCGGGCTTGAACGGGCCAGTCTCGGAGACGCCGATATAGGCGGCCTGATCGGGGCGGAGCTTCGAGAGCTTCACGCCGATCTTCTCCAGGTGCAGGGCCGCGACCTTCTCGTCGAGGGTCTTGGGCAGGGTGTAGACCTGCTTCTGATACTTGCCCGGGTTGGACCAGAGCTCGATCTGGGCCAGCGTCTGGTTGGTGAACGAGGCCGACATCACGAAGGACGGGTGACCGGTGGCGTTGCCGAGGTTCACCAGGCGGCCCTCCGACAGGAGGATGATGCGGTGGCCGTCCGCGAAGGTGATCTCGTCCACCTGCGGCTTGATGTTCGACCACTTGAGGTTCTTCAGGCCGGCGACCTGAATCTCGTTGTCGAAGTGGCCGATGTTGCAGACGATCGCCCGGTCCTTCATCGCCCGCATGTGGTCGATGGTGATGATGTCCTTGTTGCCCGTGGCGGTGACGAAGATGTCGGCGCGCGGGGCCGCATCCTCCATGGTCACGACCTCGTAGCCCTCCATGGCGGCCTGGAGCGCGCAGATCGGGTCGATCTCCGAAACGAGCACGCGGCAGCCGGCGTTGCGCAGGGACGCGGCCGAGCCCTTGCCCACGTCGCCGAAGCCCGCAACCATCGCGACCTTGCCGGCCATCATCACGTCGGTGCCGCGGCGGATGCCGTCGACCAGCGATTCCTTGCAGCCGTAGAGGTTGTCGAACTTCGACTTGGTGACCGAGTCGTTCACGTTGATCGCCGGGAAGAGCAGCTTGCCTTCCTTGGCCAGCACGTAGAGGCGGTGGACGCCCGTGGTGGTCTCCTCGGAGACGCCCTTGATGCTGTCGGCGAGGCCGGCGAACCAGCCCTTCGGCTTCTCGGCAAGCTTCCGCTTGAGGAGCGCGAAGAACACCTCCTCCTCCTCGCTCTCGGGCTTGTCGAGGAAGGCGGTGTCGCCGTTCTCGGCGCGCAGGCCGAGATGGACGAACATCGTGGCGTCGCCGCCGTCGTCGAGGATCATGTTCGGCATGCCGCCGTCGTGCCAGTCGAACAGGCGCGAGGTGTAGTCCCAGTACTCCTCCAGGGTCTCGCCCTTCACGGCGAAGACCGGGATGCCGGCGGCCGCGATGGCGGCGGCGGCGTGGTCCTGGGTCGAATAGATGTTGCAGGAGACCCAGCGGATGTCGGCGCCGAGCGCCTTCAGGGTCTCGATCAGCACGGCGGTCTGGATCGTCATGTGGAGCGAGCCGGCGATCTTGGCGCCCTTCAGAGGCTGCGCTGCGCCGTACTCCTCGCGGACCGCCATCAGGCCCGGCATCTCCGTCTCGGCGATCGAGATCTCCTTCCGGCCGTAATCGGCCAGCCCGATATCCTTGACGATGTAATCCTTGGCCATGAGTCGATGGCTCCGTGTTCGCGTTGCGGGTCGGGGCAACCCCCTACCACCACGCGGCCTACGAAGCAATCAAGACATAAAGATGTCTTTATGCGTTCCAATCGGCGGGGCGGCCGCGCGAGCGCCCGTCCCGGTCCGGACCAGGCCCGGTCCGCCGCTCAGCGCGTCGGCCGCGCCAGCCATCCGAGGCCGAACGCGACGGATGCCACGAGGGCTAAGGTCGCTCCGCGGTTCTCGTCCGCGCGCGCCGCGAGCGTGCGCCCATGGCGCACCGCGCGCTCGCGGTAACGCTGGCCGCGCTCGAGCGCCTCGTCCGCCAGGGCGTGCCCGCGCTCGCTGACGTCGCGGAACCGGGCGCGCCCCTCCTCGACGAGGTGCTCGCCGCCGTAGCGCAGGTCGCGGACCGTGTCCCGGGCCTCGCCGTAGGCGTACTGGGCGGCGCCGGCGGCCTGATCGTAGGCGCCGTCGAGCTGGTCGCCGGCCCGGCCGCGGACCGCACCTGCCGCCGTCTTGATCCGGCCGCGCAGATGGCGAATGCCGCCCTTGAGATGATCCCTGTTCATGCTGTCTCTCCAATCCGGCGCGCGACGCGGGGGCGCGACGCCTGCGTCGGGGCGGAACGACGGCGGAAGGCTCAGGTTCCCTGCGGCACGGCGGGGCGGCCTCAAGTTTTCGTGCATTGACGCGCCCGTACCGGAAACAGGTCCGGATCGTCGCGCCGTCCACGGCGGCGGCGGCGTCAATCTCCGGGGCTGATCGATGCGCATCGCGGGTGGGTCGGCGCCCCGATCTCTCGGAATGACTCCGCCTGTTCTGGGCCGCGCTGCCGCGGTGACTTGCCGGTCGGCGGGAATGTCTTGGTCTGCGGCCTAGATCTCGATCTCGGTGCCGACCTCGACGACCTGCCGGGTCGGCACGCCGAAGAAGGCGCCGGTGCGTTCGGCATTGCGCTGCATGAAGGCGAAGAGGTTCTCCCGCCAGGGCGCCATGCCCCGCTTGTCCCGTCGCGGGATGATCGTCTCGTGCCCGACGAAGATGGTCATGTCGTCGAGGACGTGCGGCGGCAGGTGGCGCGCTTCCACCGCACAGGCGAGTCCCTCCGGGATCGAGGCCTCCTCCATGAAGCCATAGCGCAGGATCACCCGGTAGAAGTCCGGGGCGAGGATCGTCACGTGCGCGCGCTGATCCTTCGGCACAATGGGCGTCTCCTCGTAGAGCGCCGTGATGATCAGGATGCGTTCCATCAGGGCGTGGTTGCGCTCTACGAAGCGCGACAGATGCAGCGGGATTCCGTGCTCGGCGGCCGACAGGAACGCGGCCGTACCGGGCAGGCGCAGCAGATCGCGATGCTGGAGGCTGGCGAGGAAGACGTCCTCGGGCAGGCGCAGGGCGGCCCGCGCCTCCTCGACCAGTTCGATGCCCTTCTTCCAGGTGAGCATCATAACGGCGACGAGGCCGGCGAGCACCAGGGGAAACCAGCCGCCTTCCAGGATCTTGACGCTGTTGGCGGCGAAGAACACGAGGTCGATGGCGAGGAAGAAGCCGTTCACCGCGAAGACTAGGATCGGATTGTAGCCCCAGCGGATTGCGATGAGTGCCGCCAACAGCGTCGTGATCCCCATCAGCATCGACACCGCGATGCCGTAGGCACCGGCCAGGGCGTCGGACGAGCCGAAGATCACCACGGCCGTCAGGGTCGCCATGGCGAGCAGCCAGTTCACTGCCGGCACGTAGATCTGGCCGCGCTCGTCCTGTGCTGTCTGCACGATGCGCATCGCCGGCAGGAAGCCGAGCTGAATCGATTGCTGGGTCAGCGAGTACACGCCCGAGATGATCGCCTGCGAGGCGATAATGGTCGCCATCGTGGCCAGCGCGATGAGGGGCAGGTGCCCCCAATCCGGACAGAGGCGGAAGAACGGGTTCTCCAGGGCGTCGGGAGCCGCGATCAGAAGGGCCCCCTGGCCGAAATAGTTGAGCACCAGCGCCGGCAGTACCAGCACGAACCACGCGATCCGGATCGGCAGGGCGCCGAAATGGCCCAGATCGGCATACATCGCCTCGCCGCCGGTCACCGCCAGGAAGGCCGCGCCCAGCATCACGAAGCTCACGTGCCAGCCGGCGTGGCTCATGAAGTCCAAAGCCCGGAACGGATTGGCGGCTGTCAGGATGGCGGGCTGGTCGACGATCCCGACGATCCCGAGCAGCCCCAGAACCACGAACCAGACGAGCATGACGGGGCCGAACACCCGGCCGATGGCAGCCACGCCCTTGTGCTGGACCAGGAACAGGCCGACCAGGATCACCAGCGTGATCGGCACGACGAACGGCCCGAGCGCCGGCGCGTCGACCTTCAGGCCCTCGATCGCCGACAGCACCGAGATCGCCGGCGTGATCGCCCCGTCGCCGTACAGCAGCGCCGCCCCCACCAGCCCGACCACCAGCAGCAGCGCCTTCCACGTGCCCGGCCGGGCATGCCGCGCGCCGAGCAGCGCCAGCATGGCGACGATGCCGCCCTCCCCGCGATTGTCCGCGCGCAGGATCAGCACCGCGTATTTCAGCGACACGATCAGGATCAGCGACCACAGGATCAGCGAGACCGCCCCCGTGGCCGCCGCCGGCACGGCCGCGCCGCCGGCCGT
>NZ_FMWU01000056.1 GCF_900103195.1 Methylobacterium sp. UNC378MF
AGTGACCTGACCGGTATTTTGGACCGAGCCGAGTGGGAGGCTACTGCATGGTAGCGGCCATGGGTAGCCGGAAGGCCAGATCTGGGAAGCTGACAGGCGCAGGTGGCCGATAGCCAAGCGACGAGTGCGGTCGGACGCGGTTGTAGGTGGATTGCCATAGACCAATCACGATCTGCGCCTCCTTCAGCGAGTAGAAGATCTCTTGGCGTAGGCACTCGTCGCGCAGCTTGCCGTTGAAGCTCTCACAGTACCCGTTCTCCCACGGCGATCCCGGTGCGATGTACTGGATCTGCGAGCCAGCTTTGGCGACCCATTTGCGCAGCGCCTTCGAGATCATCTCAGGGCCATTGTCGCAGCGGATGTGCTCGGGGATACCGTGCAGGCACATGGCGTCGGCCAGTGCCTCGATCACACCGAGGCTGTTGATCCGCCGCCCCACCTTCAGCGCGAGGCACGCCCGGCTGTGCTCGTCGATCAGCGTCAGGATGCGCAAGGTTCGGCCGTCGTGCGTCTGGGCCTGCACGAAGTCGAAGCTCCAGACGTGGTTGCGGTGGAGCGGGCGCAGCCGCACGCACGAGCCGTCGTTCAGCCAAAGCCGGCTGCGCGGCCGGTGCTTCTGCGGGACCTTCAGCCCCTCGCGACGCCAGATGCGCTGAACCCGGTCCTTGCCCACCTGCCACCCTGCCGCCTGCAGCAGCGCGGTGACGCGGCGATAGCCATAGCGCCCGTACTCGGACGCCAGGGCGATGATGGCCCGGGTCAGCTCATCCTCGTCCGCCAACAAGGTCGGCACGTAGCGTTGCGTGCCGCGGTGCTGACCGACGATCCGGCAGGCGTGACGTTCCGAGAGACCGTACTTCTCCCGGATCCCGTCCACCGCCTGCCGGCGTCGCTCGGGGGCTACAAGTTTCCCGAAGCGACGTCCGCCAGCACCTGCTTCTCCAAAGAGAGGTCAGCTACCAGCCGCCGCAACCGAGCGTTCTCCCGCTCCAAATCCTTCATCTTTCTAGCCTGATCGACTTGAAGGCCGCCGTACTCCTTGCGCCAGCGGTAATAGCTCTGCTCGGAGATCTCCGCCTCCTTGCACGCCAGGGCCAAACTCTTGCCCTGGGCTGTCTGCACCTCGATCTGGCGCAGCTTCAGCACCACCTGCTCCGCGCTCGTCTTCTGACCTCGCCGCATGTCCGACTCCTTCGGTCCCAGCTGACTCTCTCAATCAGCCCGGTCCAAAACCAGCCGGTCAGGTCAATGACCTACGAATTTCCGCAGCCCACCCCTGTCATCGCGACGCTCAACGTCCACGCATCGCGCTTCTCTGATCTCGAACGGCCCGACCACCTGATCACGAGTCCGGCGGTTCCTCTGGACGGCTATCGCGACAGCTTCGGGAACTGGTGCAACCGCATGGTTGCTCCGGCCGGACGCTTCACGCTGAAGACCGACACGATCGTGCGGGACCACGGCAGCGGCGACACGCAGAAGTCCGACGCTCAAGAGATCGCCGTCGAGAAACTGCCCTCAGACAGCCTGCTGTTTCTCCTCGGCAGCCGATATTGCGAGACCGATCGGCTCTCGTCCATCGCCTGGGATCTGTTCGGGCATGTACCACCCGGTTGGGGTCGGGTTCAGGCGGTCTGCGACTACGTGCATGATCGGATCACCTTCGGGTACGAGCATGCCCGCCCCACCCGGACGGCCGTCGACGTCTTCGAGGAGCAGCAGGGCGTCTGCCGCGACTACGCGCACCTGGCGATCGCGTTCTGCCGCTGCCTCAACATCCCGACTCGCTACTGCAACGGTTACGTTAGCGACATTGGCCTGCCTCTGCCGCACGCGCCCGGCGATTTTGCTGCCTGGATAGAAGTGTATCTTGGTGGCCGCTGGCACACCTTCGACCCGCGCAACAACAGCTCACGCATCGGCCGGATCCTCATCGCCTATGGTCGCGACGCCGCAGACGTACCGCTGACGCTTACCTTCGGGGCTAATACCCTCACCGGCTTTCGTGTGACGACAGAGGAAGCACCAATCATATCCTGAAAGGTCGCCATGATGGGCGCTACTCCCGGACTGCCCCACTGCAAGCCTCCCGGCTGGGGAGATCACCTGGCGCCTCGTCGGGGTCATACGCCGGCGACCCCTCGCAATCTTGATCGGCTCAGGGCTATTTCTCAGGAGAAGCCGGAATATCGCTCAGTTTTGAGCGTGAGGTAGGATATTGCTGCATTGCGCTGGTAGCTGGCTTGATCCGTGTTATAAAGCCCATATGCAAAAGCCTCTCGCGCATCCCTTCACGATAACGGTTGCGGCGAACAAGCCTCTTCGGAGCAGCTTCTCATGGGCCGTCTGGCAACATGGGGGGATGGGGAGGACGCGGTCGCCAATAGGCTATACCAGCTTCGAGGAGGCTCGTGTGGCCGGCAAGGCAGCGCTCGATGAGATGATTGCGGCCTGGAGACACCTTCAAGCCGACCCCTCACAAGCTGCGGGTCACCCGCTCCTCGAAGGAACTGGACTGGTTTGACTGATCGATCACACAGGACGGGGTGGTGGTGCGCCAGCCGGTTCGCTCGTTCGGCTCGGCGGGAGCTTCGGAGGCGGACGTCCATGCAGCCTTGCGAGAGTTCACCTCGGTTTGGCGGAACGCTCGATAGCTGCCGGGGCTGAATAGATGGACCAAGAGCACCGAAGCGGCCCAGGGAGAAGACGTGTGAACTCCAGCTTCAGCTAATGCCGTTCTTGTGCTCTCTCCTATCAAGATCCTGGATAGCTGTCACGGGCGCCGCTTTCTTGCGGTCATAGCGGTTGATCAACATCTGCGCTCGATCGGATGAGATGTGGTGTTCGTCAACCAACTTCGCCAATATAGCGGCAAGATCCTCACTGCTCCCGCCTTCTTTTTCCAAAGTGTCGATAAGAGCATCGACTTTAGTCATCACTACGAGATCACGCTTGATCTCCATCGTAGATGGAACGGGTATCTTACGCCCGAAACGCTTTTGAAACTGCATAGCCACGCTCCCTCACCAAAAAATTTGCCGAAGAAATAATACGAACCGCTCAAGCTTTTTCACCGCAATCGCCGGTGCGAGCAGGGACAATTCAGATCTTAGCTGTTACTTTAAACCATTATTCGAAAAATTAACATCATTTTCTCAGCACGGACCAGAATAATATTCCAGCATGTCGTACGATATGTCCTCGCCGTGCCGTCGTGTGCTCAGGGCGGCGACAGTGGGCCACCATTCGGACCCGCGCAGATCTCCGCTCCTGATCCAGATAGGTTGGCTTCAGACATACGCCAGCTACTACGCAGGTGGCAGCGCAGGCGCGGTCTGGCCGGGCAACCGGGTGCCAGTGGCGTCGACTGCCGGAACGAAGACCCCACGGCTTGATGAGAAGAGTTGCAGAGTTCACGGCTCTCGCCGAGAATGGCGGCAGATCGTTGGGCGGCCACGGGCATTGGCGCCTCGCGTGACATTGAGGGGATGTCGTGGACCTAAGCGTGAAGCAGCTCGATAACGGAATGGCGTGGGAGTTGGTCGATCTGCTCGGCCGCGCGACGGGAACTGTCACGCAGGCTGCGCCGAACGAGTTCACCATTCACCCAGAGGGACACGCGCTGACGACAATGGCAGGGATGAAACGCGGTCCACATACCTCCCTCGATGCCGCCCTGGCGGAGATCGAGAAGCATACCCGCGGCGTTTGCCGTCGTGATCCCGGTAAAGACCGGGTCTAGGGGTGTATTTTCCGGCAATCTATTGACTATGTTACCTCAAAGAACTTGAGGGCGTCAGTAGCTAATTGCTCTCGCACCTTCCGAAGCCCTACGGCAGAAACGACTTTGCCGGAGATCGCTCTTCGCGTCCCGCACCACAGACGGCTAGTGGTCGAAACCCGATGCGATCGTCCGCGCCGGGCCTCGGTCCGGCGTGTACGTTCTCACTGCGTCCGTGCACTGGAGTAGCATGACGAGACGTCAGCGCGTTTGGCTCAGCTACCGGACTTGATGGTGAAGCGTGCCCGGTTACCACTCAGCGGAATGACACCGAGCAGTTCCCCTTGGCCGTTCGGCAGCTGGCTGGAGACGATGTGTGTCCAGTCGCCCTTCGACTGGTTGAAGTTGGCGGGCAGGCCGGAGACCATCAACGACGCTTGCTCGACCACTGACCGCATGACCGCGCCGTCCGCACCCTTCGTCGTCTCCTTGAACTCCGCGTCGCGGTACGTGACCAAGCCGCACCGCAGGGTGAGGGGTGGTGGCTCATCACCCGAGCTGACGTAGCGGGCTTCCAAGCGGACCGTGTTGTCATCCTGGTGGCTCATAGGGACTCCCGTGCCGAGCATATGCGTCGGCCGTATCTGGCCGCGCTCAACCATCAACGCGCTGCGCAGCTTTTTCGCCAAACCAGACTGCGAGCGGTCCGCATCCGACCGATAACTCTGCGCGGGCCACATGTGCTGCAAGCGTCGGGAAAACGAACGTATTTCCGACAATGGATGAATGCCTCCGGTGAGGCGCCTGAAACAACCCGGTTTTTGTCGGAGAAACGTGTCGGCTTTTCTATTGCCGGATAAACGCGCATTTGGCACTATCCCGACATGCTCGTCGGATATGCCCGCGTCTCCACCCAGGATCAGAACCTCGACCTCCAGCGCGACGCGCTGACGAACGCCGGCTGCGAGCGCCTGTTCGAGGAGAAGAAGTCCGGAAAGGCCGGCACCAAGCGACCGGCTTTCGAGGCAGCGCTAGCTTTCCTGCGCCCCGAGGACGTGCTGGTGGTCTGGAAGCTCGACCGCCTTGGCCGCTCCCTCGTCGAGATGATGCGTACGATCGACGGCCTGCGGGTTTAAGGAGGTCCACTTTCGCTCGCTCACAGAGCAGTTCGACAGCGCCACCGCACACGGCCGCTTTGCCCTGCAGATGCACGGTGCCATGGCCGAGTACTTCCTCGACCTCAACCGCGAACGCACCATGGAAGGCCTGAAGGCCGCGCTCGCTCGGGGTCGCAAGGGTGGCCGGCCAAAGAAGCTCAGCGAAGCCGACCTGGAGGTGGCCCGGGCCATGCTCGCGGCCGGCACAATCAGCGTGGCCGAGATCGCCAAGCGTATGGGCGTCAATCGCGACACCTTCTACAGCTACTTCCCCCGTGCCCGCGCCAACAGCATCGCGATCAAGCCGTGAACCCGCGCATGACACGTGTGGCTCCGGCGCTCTGCCGGTCCCGGCCCAATGGATGTAACGGCAGACCGCGTATCCCGCTGCGTACCTCCGCCGGCCTCGCGGGGCTGTTGCTCATCGTCCGGCCCGAGATTATCGAAGCCTCATGACGATCAGCCGCCTTCAGCTCGCTGACGCCCTGCTCACGGCCACGCACATCGCCGAGCGGAACCTGATCGCGGCATTTATCGCCGATGCGGCGACTGAGCCCGCGCCCAACCCATTCCCAAACACCAGCGTCGGCGCCGTGCGACAAATCTGGCGGCAGCGCGCCGCAGAGTTCCAGTCGTTTGACGTTCAAGTAGCGGGGCTCGCCTGTCTGCTCGGGGCCTTGTCGGACATGAGCGTGAGCGAGCCGTTGGTACAGGAGATCCTACGTGCCGGGCCTCACACGGCAAACGTGTTCGACCAGGGTGCCCACTGCCAGATCGTAGGCGCCGTTCTCTACGGCAAGCCCGGGCATGCGCTGCCGGATGCACCGGCCATGCCGCTTGCGCACCGTGGACCCAGGCGACGCGTCCGAACCGCCGTGGGGCAGCTCGACCTATTCATGTGAGCGGTACAGCCATGGCCGGGGTGTGCAGCCTTCAGCCGTGGGTATGCACATGTGCTTCCTCGGCGCCCTGATTGCCGCGGAACCGGCCGCTGTATCAATCCGAAACGGTCGTTATGGGGTGCAACCTGCCGAGATAGGTTTATATATGTTCGGCAGCTCCTTAAGATGCCGATTGCCATGAAGCTCACAAATCATTTCTCAGATTTTCTGAGGGATACAGTCAATCTAAATCAGACTCGCATTGACACTCTAGAAAGCAGCATCGAGGCGATCGAAAACTTCATCAAAAGCTCAGACTGGAAACCACGCGTTTGGAAGTTTTTCGAGCAAGGTTCCTGGGCGCACAACACGATTATCCGCCCTGTTGAAGGCGGAGAGTTCGATGCGGACTTACTCGTCATCGTAGAGCCGGTAGAAGGCTGGACCGCAGCTGATTATGTCCGCACCCTCGGACAGATTTTTCAAGCTTCGGGCATCTACAAGGATAAGACTGAAGTTTGGGAATACTGCGTCACCGTCACCTACGTTGGCGATCGAAAGATCGATATCGCACCTTGCGTACGCGGACGCGAGGTCAAAGATCGCCTAGAGGTATGCAATCGAGCCAAGAATGCTTTCGAACAAACCGAACCCGTAAAATATACGGACTGGTTCAACACCAAAAATGGCTACTCGGGAGCAAATTCTTTCCGGAAAGTCGCCAGACTGGTGAAATATCTGCGTGATATCGAGGACGATTTCAAATGTCCGTCGATCGTGTTGACTACTCTCATCGGTCAACAGATCAGCTGGCTCGACAAAGAGTCGGCAGAGTTTGAGGATGTCCCAACTACGCTGAAGACCATTGCGACTCGGTTGAATGGATGGTTGCAGGCACGTCCAGTAAAGCCTCAGATTTGCAATCCTGAGCTAACTCACGAGGATTTTGCATCTGCAATGTCCCAAGAGGAATATGATGATTTTCGCTCAGCGATTAGTAACATAAAAACAAAGATCGATACCGCATTCGACCAAACTGGCCGGTATGCAAGTGTACTTGCCTGGAGAGAGGTTTTTGGAGATCGGTTTGCCAAAACTGTAACCATTCTCTCGTCGGTACTGGCTGAAGATACAGAGCTTGAAAAGGCAGAGGAAAGCCTGCTCTCGGGTGTTACCCGCTCTGATGCCTGGCATGACAATCGGATAGTCGATTTGGTCGGACGGATGGGACGGTGGCTTTGGAAGCCGAGTTTCGACCGGCCCAAACACATGTCGCAGCCGATCTGGCCACGGGCCGATATCGTTTCCGATCAAATCCAAATCCACGCAACGTGGCGCCCGAGCCGCTACTCGCCAGAGAGCAAACAGGTTGCAGATTTTCAAGCGCTCGCGAGAAGCGGCGGACTATGGTTCGACATCACCGTAAACGCCGGCGATGCGCTACCAGCCGGATTTTACGTCCGATATCGGATCACGAACACAGGCAGTGTTGCGATGGGCCGGGGGCAGGGACGCGGCGGATTTGAAACGCCTCAAGAGGGGACAAGGCGATGGGAGGAGCTGCAGTATCGCGGGATACACTTGGCGGAAGCGTTCATCATCCGCGAGAGTGATCGCAAGCTAGTAGGGCAGAGCGCGCCATTCCACGTAGTCATCACATGAGAGTGACCGTGACCGAAGCGAACGATGCGACTTCGACAATTCCGGCCCGTCAAAATGAGCCAGCGTTTCAGCGCCTGCTAAAGGCACGACAATGGCGTTGGGCTGTAGCGGTCCGCTGGCAAAAAGCTCAGTTAGCGCTTGTTCTAACTCCACCAGCAATAGCATTGTTGTTCGGGAGCATTTACCCTGAAATCAAACCCTGGATCGCCTTTTTCGCCGTCGGTTCGACTTTGCTAGACGTTGCGCTATTCGACCGCGCTTATAAAGCTGCGCTTAAGGCAGGTGCTCGCGCGAGCGAGTTTTTCGATTGTCAGCTGCTGCAGCTAGATTGGAACAGTGTCGTTGCTGGCAAACAGCCGAGTCCGGAGGAAACAGATCGAGCCGCCCACGGCTGGGATCAGCTTCGTAAAAAAGGCCCGATCGTTGACTGGTATTCTTCCGACGTAAATCGGGTGTCCCATGGCTTGGCACGTGTCATTTGTCAGCGTACCAACCTTACCTATGACAGCGATCTTAGAAAGTTATATCGTACTATTCTCGACATATCAGTCCTGCTCATGGCCCTGACCGTTTTAGGTATCGGCCTTCTAAGCACTCAAAAATTTCCAGATTTTGTTCTAAGTACTTGGGTTCCAACAGCGCCGTTCTTTATCTGGGCTCTACGTGAAAGATTTCGTCAGGCTGATGCCGTCCAGTCGAATGATCCGGTTATCACTGAAGCCGAGAAGCTTATCTCTGCTGTAATCGCTGGCTCCTGCGACGACGGTGCCTGCAAGATGCAATCTCGTCTCCTTCAAGATGCTATTTTCTACCGCCGGGCTAACACCGTCCTCCTGTTTCCGGGGATCTATAAAATCCGCAGGAAGAATGCAGAGCGTGAGATGCGTGCCGGCGCGGCTCATTGGGTAGAAAAGGCTGGCAAGTGACCGAGCGAAAGAGTCGGTTAATTTAAAATAACTCGTTCGAAAGTTCCTCAAAAACGCGTCAGTCGAGCAACTTCATGGTTCAGCTTGCAATTACACTACATGTATAGGAATGCGAGTTCCGAATATCTTCTGCCATTCCTGTCCCGCTGTAACATCGTAATCATGATACTCCCATTGGCATGCTTGTATAGCTATGTCCCTGGCTATTTCGGCACGTCCAAGCCATTCGTTGCCAAGGCCATATATCTCGTATGTCCCCGGAATGATGATGTACCCATTGGCTTTGCTACAAAGATATTGGAAAAAATCACGTACATAAAAATCGTACCAAAACGTATCGTAGCCCCCATGACCGCGAGCGGGCAGAAATTCAGAAACTAGCAACTCGATCACGAAAGATTTTAGCGGAACGTTTTTTTCATTGCGCCAGTGCTTCATGATCTTTGCAAGCGCTCGAACGTTCCCGTTCATTGAGCGATCCGTCGACTCGATCTGAGTAATTTGAGCACGAGGATCAACATTTTTCCATCGCCCTCCATCGTTCGCATCCGGCATCGTGAATGCTGCACCATCCGCGCGAAATACGGGAACGATCTCTAAAGTGTTGGTGTTGAAACCAACGACTACGACTTGTCCATCGCCACGGATGCTCGTCTGAGGGTAAGTTTCTGCTAGAACAGCTCTCACCTCCTGCAAAAGTTGAGACTGTATGTTTCCAGTGCGCGCATCAAACCGTGTTTTAACGGCATCAGGCAGGATGAAGAACGAGTCTATATCGTTAGATGGCCGAACCTGTGTGCTCTTACCCCATGATCCGACCAATAAGCCTGGAGGAGCTGAACTAGGCTCACGTTCATAGTAGCCTCTCTCTAAAATTCGGCCGACATTTAGGTGTTTGTTTACGCCGTCCTCTAGCTGAGTTGGCGTGATCTGTAGATCATCACTAAACCGCTTAAATCGCTCGCGTACCGCTTTCCACATCTATGCTGAGCCTGTCTTGCTGTGGAGCCGTGAAATCGTCTGCCGACTGACGTTGAAACTGCGGGCAATGCTCGCCACCGGCTCCCCGTTCACGTCACGTCGCCGGATCGCTTCGCGCTGCTGATGTAGGGTCAGCTTGTGCTTCGGCCCGAATTTCACCCCGTCCGCCTTCGCCTTGGCTCGGCCGGCGGCGGTGCGCTCACGCAGCCGTTTGTGTTCAAGCTTTGCAGCTAGGCCGAGGACAGCCAGCACGATGTCGGCCAGCTCGCTCGTTGTGTCTAAAATCGGCTCGGCGAGAGAGCGCAGGCCGACGCCAGCCGCTTTGAGGTCGCGAGCAATCGTCAGGAGGTCGGCCGTGTCGCGCGACAGGCGGTCGATCGCTGGGATAATGACCGTGTCGTCGGTGCTGGCGGTCGCCAACAGCTTCTTGAGCTGGGGCCGCTCTGTGGTCAGGCCAGAGAGCTTGTCATGATAGACGCGCTCGCACCCGGCCGCCTCAAGCTGCGCAAGTTGGGTGGCGAGGTCTTGGGCAGCGGTCGAGACGCGAGCATAGCCGTAAATCACGGCTCACATTGTGGTCGGGATTTGTGGACAGGCAAAGCCCTTTCAGCTCAATGGCCGGATAGGGTGACCATAAATCAAGATATGTGGACGGAGCGAGCGTAATCGCGGTGTCTCGGTCGCAGAACCTGAGAAGGCCCCCCCGGCAACGGCAGATATCCGGCGGCCCAGCTAATCAGTGGCGTTAGGACTTGGGGGCGTCCGAAGGGTTGATGACCTCCAGGTCACAGCCCTCGAAGCCCCCCACGTCGCGCGTGTCGATGCGGAAGCCGGCCACCGCCGTGACGGCAGCGATCAGTGCGGCGAAACCCTCGATCCGAACGCCGGCCGTGCGCCGCACCATCGCGATCCGCGCATAGTTCTCGGCTGCAGTGCCGTCGAACGGCAGAACGCGACCGCCAAATTCCTCCTTCCGCGCCGTTGCTGATCGCGCGCACCAACGCGCAGGTGCTGGCGCTGAACGCCGGCATCCGCGAGGTCCTGCGCCGCGAGGGTAGCCTGGCGCCGACGGACGTCGCGACGCTCTCCGCCGTGACGCATTCGGGCCGCACCTATCGCCTGGGCCTGGCCGTCGGCGATCCAATCAGGTTCGTCGCGCGCCTCGACGCGCTCGGCGTCGTCAATGGTACCGAGGCGGTGCTGACCGGTATCGAGGCAGCGGGAGACGGGCTCGTCCCGGATGCTGACCTGCGCCTGACCGCGCGGATCGGCGGCCGGGAGGTCTCCTTCAGCCCCCGCGATCTGGCGGACGAGCACGGCCGTATTCGCTTGGCGAGCGCCCACGCCACGACGAACTACGGCAGGCAGGGGGTCACGACTGAATCCGCGTTGGTATGGGTCGATGCCGGTCTCGACCGTCACGATGCCGTCGTCGCGATGAGCCGCGCCCGGGGCGGCACGCGGTTGTTCGTCGACCGAGCGGGCCTCGAGGCCCGGGTTCGCGGGGAGCGCGCACTGTCCGAACGCGGGCGCCCTGTAAAGGCGGACGAGCGGCGCGCGACGCTCGCCCGCCTGCTAGCCCGCTCGGGCGAGAAGGCCTCGACCCTCGACCTCGCGGGCGATACCCCAGGCGAGCTCTGGCCAACTCCCTATCCGGCCGAGTCCGGCCCTGTACCGCTTCCGCATGAGGCGCACAGGGTGCGGTCCCGCCACCGTGGGCGAGGCCTCAGCCGCGACGGCTGAGTGCTCCGTGGCCGACGCCTCATCACGGTAGTGGCGCAATTTCCAGCTACTATTGGGTCCAACCGAAGGTGCCGCCTTTGACAACGGTGCATTGCTTCCAGATCGGTCGGACCCTGAGCACCATGGTGACACCGCTTTGCTGGCCTTGTTCTGCAGGCGGCCGCTGAAAAATGCCTGCGCGTTGGCGTGGGCTCATTCGAACATGCTGTCCGGTTGGAGCTTGCTCGGCGTGACACATATCTGTACGACATCATGGCTGTAACGCCGTTTAGTGGTGACGCATCAGAGACTTACGCGGGCTGCTGCTTAGGTGAGAATCCTGGCGCCCCAGCCAAATTTTCCAAGCAGAACAGCACCTTCGAGACCCGGACATAACGGACACACCGGAACAGAAGGTGTTTTTCCGCTGCACAAATGCCGGCACAGTCCCGAATGGCCGAAGAGATCCCCAGCGTCCGCGACCTGTGCCGCAAGCCCGAGGTGACGGTTGAGGAGATCGAAGCGGCCACGGCAGCCTACCTGAAGGACGCCACCGCGAAGCCGTTCGCCTTCAACTTGGGCGACACTATCGACGTGGCCAAGGACATCGAGATGCACCCTCAGGCCCGAGAAGCTGCTGGCCGACGAAGCGACCGCACCCGGCCTTCGCCGCACGATGGTGAAGACCGCCGTCATCATGGGCCTTCCGGTACCGAGATGAGCGACGCGCCCGATCAGAAGCGGAAGGCGATCGCTGACAGCGTGCTGGCTCGGCTCAGTACCTTTGCGCTCGGCGTTGGTCTGTACGAGGGAATCGCGCGCAGCATCGTCGAGAAGGCGGTTGCCGACATACCGGAGGCCTCCATCGAGCAGATCGCGACCGCGGCTCGCATGATGATGCTGTTCGTGTCGGGCTGAGAGGCGGTCATGGTCCGAACCGCGATCCTGCAGGCCCATTCGGTGAAGGGATGAGCGAGACCGATCCTGATCTCGAGGCGACGGCCGAACGCCTGATGGAGCGCTTGAGCGGCTTCGCGCAGGGAATCGGGATGAGCGGCACGGAAGCGCGCCAGATCATCGATCGCGTAATCGCGTCCGAGCCTTCAGCCGGTGACGGGGACCTGATGGCCAAGGCGCGCACCTGGATGCTGATCGCGCTGGGGTAGCAGCATGCCGAACGCTCCATCGCCTTGAGGCGCCCGGCCGCGCCGAGACATCTGACCGTGGCGGTCCGTGGAGGCCGCTCCCGCAGCTCCATAGTTCGCGCGCTGACCCCATGGAGGTAATGCCGATTTCGGCCCGATACAGTCACTCAGCTGCCTCTGGCAAGATCCCGTAAGCGGACGCTGCGGGATTCTCGGGCCGTTCGCATAAGGGCAGGCTACGGGGAGCGACGCGGCGCCCCATGTTCCCTGAGTGAGGCCCATTATGCGCCCCAAGAAGGCCTGTTTTCAGACTGCCGATGTGGCCGAGGCTATTAGCAGCCTTAAATTACTACCGTCGCTTTAGAAGGCGAACGCCGGCTCTGTCTCGTGATTGATCTGCGATAATGGAGGCCCTGAATTCAGTGGGCGTTTGTCCGAACCGCTCCTTGAAGCGGCGAGAGAAATGCGCTTGGCTGACAAATCCACAATGATATGCAATGAGGCCGACCGGCATGACGGAATTGGCGACGTCGGCCAGCTTCGCATGAGCCAATTGCAGTCGCCGTTCCCACATCCAATCCATCAGCGAGATATTTTCCGCGCTGGCAACCTCCTGAAGGCGGCGGACCGACATGTTGAGCGCAGCCGCCACATCCTCCATTGATAGGCCCTCTGCTCCGATATGGTCGGCGATGAAGGCCTGCGCGCGATAGAGGAGCGCGGCGCCGCTCAAAGATTGAGGCGGGTCTTGTTCCATTCTCTCCCCGAAACCGGCTGCAATGAGCTCCACGGCGACAGCGGCCATGCGAGCTTTGCGCGCGGGAGTGAGAAATGTACTGTGCTCTATGAGCGATTGCAGATACGATAAAATTATCGGAAACGTTGTCTGCGCCGGATCAAGGGATAATCCCACGGCATGCTTGACTGGACCGATCGCATTTTCAAGGACAGTGCGAGGGATAAAGACATTAATAATGTCCAATCCTTCAGGGTGAGCGCCCAAAAATGGCTGAACGTTGTCGAGCAGAGAAATTCCACCCAGTGTAGATTGTTGATATGGCCCGTGCGATAGATTGAATCGGCGCTGGGACTGAAGTATCACCAAATAAGAATCATTATCGACGGATTTGATGTGGGATTTCCTTCGGTCCATTGCGTGAGGCGAACCGGAATAATGTCCGATTGTTAGGTTATCTACCGATAGCATGCTGAATTTCGCATGAAAATCTTTCACTTTATAGTCTGTAAACTCAAAATCGCCAATGAGATCCCGGCACGTGTGCTCCCAATATTCAAAACGGGCCTGCTGTGGCACGTCATCCGTACTCAGATGCATATCTGCAAATCGAGAAATGTCGCGCATACCAGCAACTTTTGAAATGGATTCAGGTATAGGTGCGGGGTTGCTTTTCATGATTTATCCGGCCTTGATTTGGCAATTTTTTTAGCTGCTGCCGTGATGGCTGCGTATCAATCATTCGCAGAGACTGAATTCGATGAAACACCAACGCGCTTTGCCCAGCATCCTACCCTAGGTTCCGCGCTGAGTTCCCACAATGCTCATGTACGATGCCATACAGAACGATGAACGGCAATAAAATCGAATTAAATGCAAATTCTCGTGCAATACGTAAATTTTCTGACGCGATTTTATGAATAACAAGACTCATAAGATTTTAATTTATGCAATCTCCGTGATAAGCGAGACTGCATTGGTATAGAAATGTCTCTGAATATGGAGTGCGGCAAATTGCCGATCGTCCATCACGCCCGGCTTGATCCGGCCGATGGAGACCAGTTCGTCTTGGCAGCACACCAGTGCCGTTCTAGGGTGCGACCCGAACCAGGCTGTTGCAGGGTTTGCGGTTTTGTGCTTCCAGGCCTCCGCTTTGCAGCCTGGAGTTGGCGATGGCGGACCTGTTCTGGCTCTCGGATGAGCAGTGGGCGGCGATCGAGCCGTTCATGCCCAAGGACCAGCCTGGACCCGAGCGGAAGGATGACCGGCAGATCATCTCAGGCATCCTGCACGTCCTGACATCGGGCTGCCGCTGGCGCGATTACCCGGCCGCCTACGGCCCACGCACCACAGTCTACAACCGCTAGTCGCGGCGCGGCTTCCGGAAAGCCATGCTCGCCGCGCTGGCCAGGGCCGGATGGGCGGGCGACGCCGCTGCCCTCGACAGCAGCTACGTCCGGGTCCACCGCTCCGCCCATGGCGGCAAAGAGGGGCGACGGCGCAAGCCATCGGGCGCTCGCGCGGCGGCCAGACGACCAAGATCCACGCGCTCACCGACGTGCTCGGCCGCCCTGGCGTCCTGCTGCTGACGCCCGGCAACGCCAGCGCTGTGACGACCGCGCCTGCGGTGCTGGCCGAAGCGCCAGGGCGGATCGGGCGTCTGGCCGCCGACAAGGGCTTCGACGCCGACTGGCTGCGTGCAGACCTACGCCAGCGCGGCATCACGCCGGTCATCCCGGGCAAACGCGGCCGCAAACGCAAGATCCGCCCTGACAAGCCCCGCTATCGGGAGCGCTGGCGGATCGAGGCCACCTTTTGCCGCCTCAAGGACTTCCGCCGGATCGCCACCCGCTACGATAAGCTGGCCCGCAACTACGCCTCAGCTCTCGCTCTCGCCGCCGTCATCGCCTTCTGGTGCTGATCGAGTCCAAACCCTAAAACAGCGGCTGAACGCGATCTTTAGATCCGCATAGTCACGACAGACGTCTTGCCGCTCTTCGAATGCGTCGAAGGCTGTCCGCGTTGCTCGCGCGTGTTCGTATCCGAAGATGATCCGCTCGTGGACGTAGTCGCAGATCGCTTGCACACGCCCCCAGCCTGGTGGCATGTGCCTGAACAGATCCCAAGCGATCGATGACAGGCGGTCGGCCACACAATACTGACTGCCGATCCTCGATGGCAATCTCCCGGGCGTCGAACGCATGCGTTTCAACGCGGGCAGGGTCTCGCACAATCGTATCGATCGTCAGGGTGAAGCGGCCGGCCGGGGGAACCATACGGCGGCGCCAGTTCCCGAAGCTACCGCGGTAGCCGTCGACAGGCACAGCGGGGTCGTAAGCAGGTCGTTGGGCCGTTCAAGATCCGAAAAGCGCGATCTGTGGACGTTGAGCGTCGCGAGAGTGGGGTGGGCTGCGGGAGTTCGTTGGTCATCTCGCAGCCGACGAGACGGCGCGCATGGGCGTTGTTCTCAGGAGCGTCTGCGGGACCGGCGTCGGCCCCCACGGCGCCGTAAGCCCCAGGCCGCATCACTGTGCGAGCCGGCGACCTCGATCAAGATGAGATGGCGCGAATCACAGGAGCTCTGCAGGCTCAGCGCGCCCGCTCGACCGACGGGGCGCCGGTCCATGCGACCCGGCCAGCGTTGCGCGAGGATGCCCCCGACGAACCGACCTACGGCTCGTCGGGGGTGTCCGGAGAACTTCCGGCAGCTCAGAAATCCATGCCGCCCATCCCGCCGCCGGCCGGCATCGGGGACGCTTCCTTCCGCGGAGCCTCGGCGATCATCGCCTCGGTGGTCACCAGGAGGCCGGCCACCGAAGCCGCCCCCTGAAGGGCAGCGCGGACGACCTTGGCCGGATCGACGATACCGGCCTGAAGCATATCGACATACTCTTCGGTCTGGGCGTTGAAGCCGAAGGTTGCCGAGGCATTGGCCAGGATCTTGCCGACCACGATCGAGCCCTCGACGCCCGAGTTCTGGGCGATCTGGCGGATCGGGGCCTCAAGCGCCTTCAGGACGATCTTGATGCCGGCCTGCACGTCGGGGTTGTCGTTCGAGAGGCCCTGAACAGCCGCCATGGCGCGCAGCAGCGCGGTGCCGCCGCCGGGAACGATGCCTTCCTCGACCGCCGCGCGGGTGGCGTGCAGCGCGTCGTCGACGCGGTCCTTCTTCTCCTTGACCTCGACCTCGGTCGAACCGCCGACGCGGATCACCGCGACGCCGCCCGCGAGCTTGGCCAGACGCTCCTGCAGCTTCTCACGGTCGTAGTCCGAGGTGGTCTCCTCGATCTGCGCCTTGATCTGCGCGATGCGGCCCTCGATGTCGGACTTCTCGCCGACGCCGTCGATGATCGTGGTGTTCTCCTTCTCGATGCGCACGCGCTTGGCGCAGCCGAGCATGGGGAGCGTCACGTTCTCGAGCTTGATGCCGAGATCCTCGGCGATCATCTGGCCCTTGGTCAGGATCGCGATGTCCTCGAGCATCGCCTTGCGGCGGTCACCGAAGCCCGGCGCCTTGACGGCCGCGACCTTCAGGCCGCCGCG
>NZ_FMWU01000052.1 GCF_900103195.1 Methylobacterium sp. UNC378MF
ATGCCGTCGGCCTCTACGGCGCGCGCGGCGGCGGCATCGCCGAGCGCGACGGGGTGATGCACCGGGTCGACGTGATCGAGGGCACGCTGGCCAAGGGGTATGGCTGCGTCGGCGGCTACATCACCGGCTCGGCGGCGCTCTGCGACGCGGTGCGCAGCTTCGCGCCGGGCTTCATCTTCACCACCGCTCTGCCGCCGGCGGTGGCGGCCGCGGCCCGGGCCTCGGTGCGCTACCTCAAGCGCTCGAGCGCCGAGCGGGAGGCGCATCAGCGCCAGGCGGCGGCCACCAAGGCGGCGCTGCGCGCGGCGGGGCTGCCGGTGCTGGCGACCGAGACCCACATCGTGCCGGTGATGGTCGGCGATGCCGAGCTGTGCAAGGCGGCGGCCGACCACCTGCTGGAGCGCCACGCCATCTACATCCAGCCGATCAACTACCCGACCGTGCCGCGCGGCACCGAGCGGCTGCGGATCACGCCGTCGCCGTTCCACGACGCGGCCCATATTGCGCGCCTGGCCGCGGCGCTCAGCGAGACCTGGGAAGCGCTCGACCTGCCGCGCGCCGGCACGGTGTTCGTCGAGGCGGCCGAGTAGGCCGCGTCACGGTCCCGGCGGCGCCGACAGGGCCCGACACGCCCCCTCTCCATCGCGGGAGCACGTTCGCGCAAGGGGCGGGAACGCTCCGGATCGGGCACGCCGCGGTGGCGCGTGCCGGTCCGTTCCGTTCTGAAACCGCACACCCCTCACCCGGCTCTCTGCGAGAACAGACCTCTCCCACAGGGGAGAGGGAACCCGTGGCCCGGCGATCGGCCGCGGGGTCACGTCCGGGCCGGTCCCGCCCGCAGCCCGCCCATGTCCCGCCCCCATCTCGTCTTTTCCGGCGCCGCCCTGTAACGACGGCGCCAACCCTTCCCTGCGAAAAGTCCGACCATGATCTCCTCACCCCTCATGACCGTGATGGTCGATGCCGTACGCAAGGCGGCCCGCGGCCTGCGCCGCGACTACGGCGAGGTCGAGAACCTGCAGGTCTCGCGCAAAGGTCCGGGCGATTTCGTCTCCGCGGCCGACCGCAAGGCCGAGGAGGTGCTGCGCGACGCCCTGATGAAGGCGCGTCCGGGCTACAGCCTCGTGCAGGAGGAGAACGGGATCATCGAGGGGACCGACAAGAGCCACACCTGGCACATTGATCCCCTCGACGGCACCTCGAACTTCCTGCACGGCGTGCCGCATTTCGCGGTCTCGGTGGGCCTCGAACGCGAGGGCCATATCGTCGCCGGGGTGATCTTCGATCCGATCAAGGACGAGCTGTTCGTCGCCGAGCGTGGCAAGGGCGCCTACCTCAACAATCGGCGCCTGCGCGTCTCCGGCCGTCAGGACATGGCGGATGCGCTGGTGGGCTACGGCACGCCCTATCTCGGCCGCGGCAGCCATCCGCGCCTCCTGCGCGAACTCGGCGCCGTCATGGCGGTGGCCGGCGGCACCCGCCGGATGGGCTCGGCGGCCCTCGACATGGCCTATGTCGCCTGCGGGCGCCTCGACGCCTACTGGGAGCGTGACCTCCAGACCTACGATTTCGCCGCCGGCGTGATCCTGGTGCGCGAGGCGGGCGGCTTCGTGACCTCGGCGGACGGTGCGGCCGAGCCGCTGGCGCCCCGCTCGGTGGCCTGCGGCAACGAGGGGCTGCACCGGGAGCTCGTCGCCATCCTCAAGAAGGTTCAGGCGGCCTAATCGCCGGTCCGCCCGGGGCCGCGCAGCGGGGCCCGGATCCAGAGCCGCTGAAGCAGGCGATCCGGCACCGACGGTGTTTCTGGCCTCCAGGCTCGGCTGCTGTGCTCCGGAACGGCGGCGCCTCGGGCGCTGGACGCAAGCGGCCTGAGCCGATCGGCATCCCGCCGGAAACTGGCCAGGGCCGCAACCTTCTGCTTTAAGCCCGCGGTTCTCCACGGAAGGCCGAACGCATGGAAGCCCGCCGCCACGTCGCGCTGAAGGAATCGATCCGCTCGATTCCCGACTATCCGAAACCCGGGATCGTCTTCCGCGACATCACCACGCTGCTCAGCGATCCCCGCGCCTTCCGGCGGGCGGTGGACGCGCTGGTCCATCCCTATGCCGGCGGGCAGATCCACCAGGTGGCCGGCATCGAGGCCCGGGGCTTCATCCTGGGCGGGGCCATCGCCCACCAGCTCTCCTGCGGCTTCGTGCCGATCCGCAAGAAGGGCAAGCTGCCCCACAAGACCGTGTCGATGGCCTATGCCCTCGAATACGGGACCGACGAGATCGAGATCCACGTCGACGCGGTCAGGCCGGGCGACAAGGTGCTGCTGGTCGACGACCTGATCGCCACCGGCGGCACCGCGATCGCAGCCGTGAACCTGCTGCAGAAGATCGGCGCCGAGATCGTGGCCGCCTGCTTCGTCATCGACCTCCCCGAGATCGGCGGCGCGCAGCGCCTGCGCGACATGGGCGTCGAGGTGCGCACCCTGATGCAGTTCGAGGGTCATTGAGACCGTCGAAACGTTGACTTCGCGGGACCCATCCGCCATAAGCCCGCCACTCGCGACGTGGCGCCCCGCATGGGCGCCCTTCGTGTTTGCAGACAACCAAGGACGCGTGAAGGTCGGGTGCGGCATCAGCCGCCCGCGAGCGCGCCTCGACCTTTGAAGGCTCTGAGCCATGAAGAGAACCTACCAGCCGAGCAAGCTCGTCCGTAAGCGCCGCCACGGTTTCCGTGCGCGCATGGCCACCGCCGGCGGCCGCAAGGTGATCGCGCGCCGTCGCGCCCACGGCCGCAAGCGCCTGTCGGCCTGAGGCCGGATCCTCTCGGGCGCGGACGCCTTCGGGCATCCGCGCCGCGAGGCAAGTGGTGTCGGCCGGGATCGAACCATCGATGGCGACGATCGAGCGGCTCAAGAAACGACCCGACTTCCTGGCTGCGGCCGAGGGGCGTCGCTTTCACACCGAGCGCATGACCGCGCAGGGGCGCCTCCGCACCCCGGAGGCCAGCCCCGGCCTCCGTCTCGGGTTCACCATCACGAAGCGCGTCGGCCACGCGACGGAACGCAACCGGATCCGGCGCCGCCTCCGTGCGGCCATCGGGCTGGTCGCGTCCGATCTGCCGGGCGAACTCGCCAGCCTCCCGGCCGACATCGTGCTGATTGCCCGGCGCCCGGCGCTGGACGCCTCCTTCGAGGCCCTGGCCGAGGATCTGCGGCGCGCGATCCCGGCGGTCACCCGTCCCGCGGCACCCCGCGGCGACAGGCCACCCGGTCGACCCGGCGGCCGGCGGTCCAAGACCGCAGCGCCAACCTCATCTCTCCAGCACGATGCGGGCGCAGCCTCCGCGCAGCCCGAGCCCTCCGGCGGCGCCGACATCGGCCCGGCGCAGGGGTGCGACAGAGATCACCGAATCACCGGCGCAGACAGGTCCCGCGGGGCCGGTGCCGGTCCTGATGCCACTCCGAACGCGTGCGGCGGTGTCCCTGATGGGCAATGACAAGACGAACATGTTCGTGGCCATCGGCCTGTCGCTGCTGGTGCTGCTCGGGTGGCAGTACTTCGTGGCCGGCCCGCGCATGGAGCAGCAGCGGCTGATCGAGGCGCAGAACAAGGCCGCCCAGCAGCCCCCGGGCGTGACCCCGGACGGCGTGCCCTCGCCGTCGCCGAAGGAGGGCGGCCCGGCGGCGCCGGTGCCCGGCACGCTGCCGACCGCGCAGGGTGGTCCAATCTCCCGCGAGGCGGCGCTCGCCCGCTCGCCGCGGATCCGCATCGAGACCCCGGCGCTCTCGGGCTCGATTGCCCTGAAGGGCGGCCGGATCGACGATGTCTCGCTGAAGAACTATCGCGAGACCGTCGATCCCAAGAGCCCCGAGATCGTGCTGTTCTCGCCGGCCGGCAGCGAGACGCCCTACTACGCCGAGTTCGGCTGGGTCGGCGCCAATGCCGGGCCGCTGCCCACGAACGACACGCTCTGGACCAGCGACGGCAAGACGCTCTCCCCCGGCATGCCCGTGACCCTGACCTGGGACAACGGCGCCGGCCTCGTCTTCAAACGGATCGTCGCGGTCGACGACAAGTACATGTTCACGGTCCGCGAGGAGGTCGAGAACAAGGGCTCGGGCGCGGTGACGCTCTACCCGTACAGCCTCGTCTCCCGTTGGGGTAAACCGCATACCCAGGGCTACTACGTCCTGCACGAGGGCATGATCGGCTACCTCGGCAACGACGGCCTGCAGGAATTCACCTACGACAAGCTCGCCAAGGAGGGCGCCTATGGCGGTGCCAACACCAAGGGCCACGCCTGGACCGGCGTGACCGGCGGCTTCGTCGGCATCACCGACAAATACTGGGCGGCCGCCGCGATCCCCGATCAGGAGACGCCCTATACCGGCGCCTTCACCGACCGCACCGACGGCACCACCAACGTCTATCAGGCGAGCGTGCGCGGCGACGCCGTGAACCTGGCGGCGGGCGCCTCGGCCACCGCGACGCAGCGGCTGTTTGCGGGCGCCAAGGAAGTCAATGTCATCAACAATTACGAGAAGGACCTCGGCATCAAGCACTTCGATCTGATGATCGACTGGGGCTGGTTCTTCTTCATCACCAAGCCGATGTTCCGGGCGCTGGACTTCTTCTACCATCTGTTCGGCAATTTCGGCGTCTCGATCCTGGTGGTGACCTTCTGCCTGAAGCTGCTGTTCCTGCCGATCGCGAATAGGTCCTACGTGTCCATGGCCAAGATGAAGGCCGTGCAGCCCGAGATGGCCGCCATCCGCGAGCGCTACAAGGACGACCGCCTGAAGGCGCAGCAGGCCACGATGGAGCTGTACAAGAAGGAGAAGATCAATCCGGTCGCCGGCTGCTGGCCGGTGCTGATCCAGATCCCGGTCTTCTTCGCGCTCTATAAGGTCCTGTTCATCACCATCGAGATGCGCCACGCGCCGTTCTTCGGCTGGATCCACGACCTCGCGGCGCCGGATCCGACGAGCATCGTGAACCTGTTCGGCCTGCTGCCCTTCCCGGCGCCCGACTTCGTCCATCTAGGCGTCTGGCCGCTGATCATGGGCGTGACCATGTTCGTGCAGATGAAGATGAACCCCGCGCCGCCGGACCCGGTCCAGGCGCAGATCTTCACCTTCATGCCGATCGTGTTCACCTTCATGCTGGGCTCGTTCCCCGCCGGCCTGGTGATCTACTGGGCCTGGAACAACACGCTGTCGGTAATCCAGCAATACGTCATCATGCGCCGGAACGGCGTGAAGGTGGAGTTGTGGGACAACCTGCGATCGACGTTCCGGCGCGGCAACGGCACCAAGACGGCCGCTACCAAGAGCTGACAGGCGGTTTGCCGTGACTGAGACCAACGACGACGCGGCCGACCTCCTGGAGGCCGGCCGCCTGCTCTTTGCCGGCGCCGCCGATTTCTACGCGGCTGCCCAGACCCTCGACCGCCTGCCGCCCATGGACGGCGTCGAGATCGCCTTCGCGGGCCGCTCGAATGTCGGCAAGTCGAGCCTGATCAACGCGCTCACCGGGCGCAACACCCTGGCGCGGACCTCGCACACGCCCGGGCGGACGCAGCAGCTCAACTTCTTCCGGATCGGCGAGCGCCTGTCGCTCGTCGACATGCCCGGCTACGGCTATGCGGCCGTCGAGAAGGCCAAGGTCGAGGCCTGGACCCGGCTGATCCACTCTTACCTCAAGGGCCGCGCCAGCCTCGCCCGCGTGTTCATGCTCATCGACGCCCGGCACGGCTTCAAGTCGATCGACACCGACGTGCTCGACGGCCTCGACAAGGCCGCCGTGAGCTATCAGGTCGTGCTGACCAAGGGCGATTCCCTCAAGAAGGGCGAGGTCGCGAGCCGGATCGCCGGGATCGAGGCGGGGCTTGCCAAGCGTCCCGCCGCCTATCCGCAGGTGATCCTCACCTCGAGCCGGGATGATGCCGGCGTGCCGGAACTGCGGGCGGCGATCGCCAAGCTCCTGGTGGAACGTGGCGCGTGAGGGGCACGGGCTTCGACCGCCCCCTCGCGGCGCTCGCCTGCCTCGCCGGACTGCTCGGCGTCGCGCTGAGCGCCGCCGCCGCGCATATCCCCGGGGCTGATTCGCTGAAGACGGCGGCGCAGTTCCTGCTGTTCCACGCCCCCGCGATTCTGGCGCTGATCGGCTTGAGCGCCGCCGGCCTCGCCCGGACCGGTCTTGCCCGGATCGCGGCGGGGTTGCTGGTCCTGGGGCTGATCCTGTTCTGCGGCGACCTCTCGGTGCGGACGTGGCTCCAGCACCCGCTCTTCCCGATGGCCGCACCGACGGGCGGCTTCGCCCTGATGGCCGGGTGGCTCGCCGGGATCCTGTGCGCGGTCATACCGGCGCGACGCGGCGCCTGACGGGGTCTAGGCCGGGAGGCCTCCCATCGTCCCTGCGTAATGCCGGTCTCTGCGAGCGTTGCGCCTTACCCGGCCAGCACCTGCAGGAACTCCAGAGCCGGTCCCTGCGCTTCCGAGAAGATGCCGGCGGTGAGCGCGCCGCCGTAGACGGCCGCGGTGTCGAGATTGGTGCGGTACCGGCGCACCTCCGGGCGTCCGCTGCGCTGCGGCGTGTGTCCGTGGACCACGTGCCGCCCGAAATCGTGGTCGCCCTCGAGGAACGGCTCGCGGATCCACAGGCGGTCATGCGCATCCGACTCGCGCGCCTCGGAGCCCGGCCGCAGGCCGGCATGCACGTACCACCGGGCGCCGTCACCGTGGAGCGTCGGCAAGGCCTCGATCCAGTCCAGGGTGTCCCGCGGTAGGCCGGCGGGATCCCGTGCGCCGAAGGAGTCGAGCGTCGCCTCGCCGCCATTGTACATCCAGTGCGCTGCGGCGCTGCGGGTCTGGAGCGCGTCGAGCAGCATCCGCTCGTGATTGCCCATCAGGCAGACGACACGCTCGGGCTCGGCCCAGTTCAGGCGGCTGACGGTGCGCAGCACCGCGGCGCTGTCCGGGCCGCGGTCGATGTAATCCCCGAGGAAGACGAGGCGGTGGGCCCGGTCACCGGCATGGTCGGCGATCCGCTCCAGCAGCGCGTCGAGGAGGGCGGCGCAGCCGTGGACGTCGCCGATGGCATAGGTGAGGGAGCCGGAATCCATGGCGCCATCGTCCACCGAGCTGCCGGTCTCCGCAAGGCCGGCTGGACGGGTGGGGCTCCCTGCGGCTCCGCAGCCCCACCTTCGCGATGCCGATGTTCCCGGCCGCCCTGCCCGAGCCCGCCCGGGCGGTCAGTCCTTCGCCACCCGGGCGTAGCGGCCGTCGTAGCGGCCGGCCCGGATCTGGGCGAGAACCTCCTCCTCACGCGCCGCCTGCGCCCGCACGGCTTCGAGCAGATCGGCCGCATCGCCGGCCGGAACGGTCACGACGCCGTCAGCGTCGCCGACCACCAGGTCTCCCGGGTTCACCGTCCAGCCGCCCATGCAGACCGGAACGTTGATCGCGCCGGGGCCGGTCTTGAACGGGCCGCGCGGAGTCGCGGCGCGGGCGTAGCAGGGGAAGTCCGAGGCCGCGAAGGCCGCGGTGTCGCGCACGGCGCCGTCGATCACGAAACCGGCCGCACCCCGGCTCTCGGCGATGGCCTTCATGATGTCGCCGACGAGAGCCCGGCTCGTATCGCCGCCGCCATCGACGACGATCACGTCGCCGGGTCGGACCTCCTCCAGGGCCTGATGGACGGCCAGGTTGTCGCCGGCCCGGACCCGGACCGTGACGGCCGTGCCGAGAAGCGGGCCGCCCCTATGGAACGGCCGCAGACCGGCCAGGACCGGCATCCGTGCCAAGCAATCGCTGATCGTGGCCGTCGCGACGTCTCGGAAGGCAGCCAGCACGTCCGGATCGACGGAGGGGGGCGGCGGGTTGCGCGTGATGGCGGACATCGGCTGCGACGTCTCCCTCTGTCGTCGCCCTCGCGCCCTCGCGCCGTCGCGGCGAATCGGCGGGGCCGCCGGATCCTGCCCCACGCCGTGCCCGATGTCGCGACAGGATTCGAGCTCCGTCAGTGCTCGGCGGCCGGAACTGTTCCCGCACCGCCGCCGGTGGCGAGCTTGCGACGGGTATCGGCCTGTCCGCTGGTCGTGCCGAAATAGGTCGCGGAATCGCCGAGCTGCACCGAAGGCTGGCAGCTCGGCGTGCAGGAGAGGGATTCCCGGTCGAGACCGCGTTGCACCGTAATGGTCGAATCCCGAGACGCCTCGACCCGGATGGTCGTCTCGGCGATCATGGCGCCGCCACTGTCGAGGGCGATCAGATTGGTCGAGCCGAAGCTCTTGCCGGTGAGCACGAGGACGCCGTTCTTCTGCGGCGTCACTTCGGCGATGATCGGATTTCCCACGATGATGGTCGATGTTTTCTCCGGAAGGCGGAGAACCTTGGCATTGTCCACGAGAATGGTCACGACGGGCAGGATTTCGGGTTGCCCGGCCGCCGCGGCGGCGCCCGTCAGCAGGACGACGAAGCCGGCTCGGCCCGCGATCGACAGGATGCGGCGCATCGGATTTCCTCAAGACGGCGGGCGGCGCAGGGTATCCAGCCCGAAGCCCGAGGCTATCGCACAACCGGTGAAGGAAGCGCTAAGCAAGACCTTATCGCCGTCCTGTGCCGTATCGATGAAACTAAGCCTTCACCAAGCCCGCAGCGAGACGGCATTGTAGGGCATTCCGGGATCGATTTAACCGATTTTCAAGGCGTAATCGGCAGTCTGTGTAGGCCGCCGATCGAGAGCTGAAAATTCTTCATCGGTCATCGCGTTAGTTTTCTCTCGCTCTATGTTGATCGAAGGATCACCATCCATGAAGACCCTGTTCACGCGCTTCGCCTCGGACGAGTCGGGTGCCACCGCGATCGAGTACGGGATGATCGCGGCTCTCATCGCCGTGGCGATCATCACCGCGCTGAAGACCGTCGGCAGCAACCTGACCAGCAAGTTCAGCCAGATCTCCGGCAACCTGAACTGATCAGGACGAGTCTGATCTGCGGCAGGTTCGAGACACTCCGGCTCTCCCCGAGACTTGGAGAGAGGCGGGGCAGTCTCGGCCGGCCGGGATCGTCGTCGGCGGATCAGTTCCCCGTGACGCGACAGGCTTCGACGAGATGGGCGCCGAGATGGTCGGTTCAGCGACGGCAAGCCTGGGCCTGACGGGTCTGGGGCCAGCAGGATTCGGCCTGCTGATCCTGTTTCCCTTTCTGATGGCTTACGCGGCCGCCAGCGATCTGCTGACCATGTTGATCCCGAACCGGATCTCCCTCGGTCTCGTGGCGGGGTTCGCGCTCCTGGCCCTGACGGGCCCGATGAGCTGGGCCGAGATCGGCTTCCATTGCGGCGCCGGAGCGGTCGTTCTCCTCGTCACCTTCACGCTGTTTGCCTTCGGCGTCATCGGCGGCGGCGATGCGAAACTCGCGGCCGCCACGGCGCTGTGGCTGGGTTTCGACGGCCTCGGCGACTACCTGCTCGTGGCCTCCTTGTTCGGCGGGGCCCTGACGCTGGGGATCCTGTTCGCGCGGACGCACCCGCTCCCCGTCCGGATCGCGCGTATGCCCTTCGCCCTGCATCTGCACGACGCCAAGACCGGGATCCCGTACGGGATCGCCCTGGCGGGTGCCGCTCTCCTCGTCTTGCCCGAGACCGACGTCTGGACCCGGGCCCTCGCCGGCTGAGTCTGCCGCGATTCAGGGGCGTGGGATCTGGAGCCTCGAGCCCGGCCCAGCTAAAAGTCGCGAATGCCCCTCGCGCTGCTGCGTCGCCCCGATCCCGATCATCTTGAGGTCCAGCACGAGGGGGCCAGCCTCCGGATCGCCCTCCGTCGGCGGCCGACCGCGCGCCGCATCACCCTGCGCGTCTCGGCCGCCACAGGCGAGGCGGTGATCACCCTGCCGAGCCGCACCGCGATCAACACCGCCCAGCGTTTCGCGGCGAGCCATGCCGGCTGGATCGCGGCGCGCCTGGCCCGCGTGCCCGCCCGGGTCGCATTCGCACCCGGGGCCAGCCTGCCGTTCCGCGGCGAGGTCCACCGTATCAGCCAACGCGACACCCGCAGCGGTCCGGTCCGCGTCGAGTGCCTGGACGGTGAGCCGGTGATCTCGGTTTCCTGCGACGCAGCCCATGTGTCGCGCCGGGTCCGCGACTTCCTGGCCCGGGAGGCGAAGCGCGACCTCGCCGAGGCGATCGAGCGTTATGCGGCCCCGCTCGGGCAGCGGCCGGTCCGCGTCACGCTGCGCGACACCCGCAGCCGGTGGGGATCCTGCACGGCCCGCGGCGAGCTGAACTTCTCGTGGCGCCTGATCCTCGCACCACCGATGGTGCTCGACTATCTGGTCGCGCACGAGATGGCCCATCTGCGCGAGATGAACCACTCTCCCCGCTTCTGGTCGCTCGTTCACGGGCTCTGCCCGAACACAGACGCCGCCGAAGCCTGGCTCAAGCGCCACGGCACTGGCCTGCATCGCTACGGCTGAGCCGTCAGACTTGGAAGGGGCCGGTCCCGCGTCAGCCCTTGGCGCGGAGCACCCGCTGACGCGCCACGGCGTCCGCCGGCCAGCTCGGGCGGGGATCGACCTCGCCGGGATTGAGGGTGCGCGGTGCGACGCTGTCGCAGATCTCCCGCTGGCGGATGATCACGGGATTGCCGAACGCGTCACGCCGCCGGACCAGGCCGCCGTCCCGGCAATAGCCGGCGATCGCCGCCTGCCCGTTGCGCCGGCCGTACGGGTTCACCGCCACGGGCGGATGCTCGACCACCAGCGTGTCGGTGTGGTTGAGCGAGCGCTCGATATAGGTGGTCTCTCCGACCGGCAGGGACTGGGCCCCGGCCTGCGCGAGGGTGGCCATCAAGCAGGCGGCCGAGAGAGTGAGCGGGCGCATCACGGCATCAGGATCCGGCGCTGGAGGAGTGTCGGGACTCTATCTAAGCCTATGAGACCCGCGCGGGTAGCGCCGACGGGCAACACCGCGCCCGCATCGCTTGACAGCGCAGGCCCGGCCATGGTCGGAACACGCCCGATTGTACGGCTCCCGCCGGTCCTCGGCCGGAGCGTTCCGAAGGGATCGGTGGTGCCGCTTCACGCGAGGCTCGTTCGTTTCCGGCGTGCCGTCCGGCGCGCCGCGCTGCCGGTATGCCTCGCCCTCGCGGCGGCGGCCCTCGCGCCCGCCGGGCCGGCCGCAGCTCAGGGCATGGTGCGCAAGACCTTCGACGATTGGCAGCTGCGCTGCGAGACGCCGGCCGGCGCGAAGGCCGAGCAATGCGCCCTCGTCCAGTATCTCGCCGCCGAGGACCGCCCGAACCTGACGCTCGTCGTGATCGTCCTGAAGACGGCCGACAATCGCGGTTACCTGCTGCGGGTGGTGGCGCCGCTGGGCGTCCTCCTGCCCTCCGGCCTCGGCCTCAAGATCGACCAGACCGATATCGGCCGGGCGGGCTTCGTCCGCTGCCTCACCACCGGGTGCGTGGCCGAGGTCGTGATGGACGACGGCCTGATCCGCCAGTTCAAGAGCGGCACGCAGGCTACCTTCATCGTGTTCCAGACGCCTGAGGAAGGTGTCGGCATCCCGCTGTCGATGAAGGGCTTCGCGGCCGGGTTCGACAGCCTGAAATGACGGTGCCGCTCGGGAGCCGTGTGATGATCGGATATCGGGACAGGATTCTGACACCCTTCCCGGGCGCCGCCCGGTTGCCGGCCGTGCTCCAGCTGGGCGGGATCGTGCTCCTCCTGTCCCTCGCCGCCGCGGCACCGTGTCGGGCCGAGGAGGGCAACATCTTCTCGAACCTGTTCAAGTACGGCGGCACGACGGTACCGCCGTCACAGCCCGAGACCCTCGAGCCGCCCTATTGCCCGCCGGTCGAGGTCGCTGAGGGCGCCGCCGCCTCGCGCACCCTCGCGGGCGATACGGTGCGCACCCAGTTTTCCCTCGGTCGTCTCGCCCGCGAATGCACCCGGCGTCAGGATGGCTCGATCACCGTCAAGGCGGGCGCCGAAGTCAACGTCCTGCTCGGCCCGGCCGGGGCGCCGGGCCGGTTCGATGTGCCGGTGACGTTCCAGATCCGCTACAACGGCAAGGTCGTTTCGAGCCGGGTCGAGCGGGCCAGCGTGGTCGTCGGTCCGGGTGAAGCGCAGGGCTTCGCCACGATCGTGGCGGACGAGCTTCAGGTCCCGGCCGCGATGACGGCCGATTACGACATCGCGGTGGGTGTCGGCGCCGGCAAGGGAGCCGGCGGGAAGCCCGTCGCGAAACCGCGCCGCCGTAAACCGGCAGTCGCTGCGGCACCCGCAGGCGGAGGCGACGCTGCCCAGTGACGCCGCGGCGCGCCTCGGCGATCCGACCCGACTGACCGCCAAACCCAGCCGCGGCGCGTTCTGGCTCGGCCGGGAGACGCGGTTCCGGCTCGAACCGGCGGCCGATTCCGAATTCGATCGCCGGCTCGTGCTCCCCGATCACCCTGTCGGCTGGATCGTGCTGAGCTATAGCGGCGATCCCACGGCACCGCCCCAGCGCCCGATCCTCCGCGTCCTGCGTGGCGCGGACGATGCCGTTCACGACTTCGTCCTGCCCGGCGCCGCGCAGGGGCTTGCCCACTGGCTCGGGCTGATCCCACCGGACGCGCGGGAGATCCGCCTCTCAGCCGGTGCCGATTTCACCTTGGAGCGGGTCGGCGCCCGGCGCGAGACCGGGGTGCTCGCGCAGTGCCTCCTCCGCCGGCCCTGGCGCTGCGTCGCCGCGCTCTACGAGCGCGCCCGCGGCTCGGAACGGCGCTACCGCGACATCCTGCGGGGTGCCTGCGCGGTGACGCCGATGAGCCGGTTCCCGTCCTGGGCTGCCACCCGGACCAGACCGGCCCGCATCGCACCCTCTGCCCTGCGGATCCGCTGTGTTCTACTCGCGCGACCCGGTGAGGCGGCGGCGCTGTCGGCCACGCGCGACGCGCTGGCCGCACAGACCCTGCGCCCCGAGTCGGTCTGGGTCGCCTGGGCGGGCGCGGCGCCCGTGTCGGGCGCTGGACAGATGTCCCACCGTGCCTGGGACGAGGCTGCCTGTCTTGCGGATGATCTCGGCGCCGCCGATGCCCTGTGCCTGCTGCGTCCCGGCGACGTTCCGGAGCCCGAGGCTCTGGCGCTCCTGGGCCATGCGCTGTCGGAAGCCGACATCGCGTACGGCGACGCGATCGGCCCCGACCGTCGCCCGCAGCTGAAGCCGGATTGGAGCCCGGACCTCGCCCTGGCGACCGGGTATCCGGGGTTTCCGCTGCTTCTATCGGGGACATGGCTCTCCACGTTTTTCGCGCGCCCCGCCGGCCCGCTGGCCGAAATCGCCTCGGCCGTGGCGGTCGCCGCGGTGACCAGCGCTGCGCGGGTGGCCCATGTCCCGCGGATCCTCGCCCGCACCGTCGGCGATGGCCTCGACCCCCCCACACGAGCCGCTTCCCTGAACACCGCCCGGTCCCGGCAGGCTCTGGCGCTCCGCGCCGAAATCCACGGTGGCACCGTTCGCGTGGAGTGGCCCCTTGCGGATCCGGTACCGTTGGTGAGCGTCGTGATCCCGTCGCGCGACCGCCTCGACCTGATCACCCGCGTCTGCCGCGGGGTGCTTCACGAGACGGTCTACCCGTCGATCGAGTTGATCATCGTCGACAACGGATCCACCGATCCCGCGGTGCTCGAGCATTACGCGACGCTGCGCGGCGATCCGCGCGTGCGGATCCTCATGGATCCGCAACCCTTCAATTTCGCCGCGATGGTCAATGCCGGCGTAGCCGTGGCGTCGGGCGCGGTCGTGGTGCTGCTCAACAATGATGTCGCCGTGCTGGAGCCCGGCTGGCTCGAAGCCATGGTCCGGCAGGCCTGCCGGCCGAATGTCGGTGCCGTCGGGGCGAAGCTCCTCTACGGCGACGGCACCCTGCAGCATGTCGGGGTCGTCGTGGGTCTCGGCGGCCGGGCGGGGCACATCCTGCGTCGCCGTCCCGGTGATACTCCGGGCCATCTCGGCCGTCTGCGCGTGGCGCACGAGGTCTCGGCGGTGACCGCCGCCTGCCTCGCCGTCGCGCGGGAGAAATACCTGGCGGTGGGGGGCTTCGACGCCGAGGCCTTCCCGGTCGATTTCAACGACGTGGATTTCTGCCTGCGCCTTCGCGCCGCCGGCTGGAAGACGGTCTGGACCCCGGCAGCGACCCTGGCCCACCTCGAATCCGTCAGCCGCGGCCCATCCGTCGGCGCCAAGCGCGCCCGGTTCGAGCAGGAGGCGGCCCGCTTCTCCGAGCGCTGGCGCGCGGTGATCCGGCACGACCCGTTCTACCATCCGGCCCTGTCGCTCACGACCTTCGGCGAGGATCTGGAATGATGCCGCCGTCAGGCCGCGCATCGGGCCACGACGGTGTGCCGTATCTCGGATCGTCGCGCCGCTCCTGGCGCGGGCTTGTCGGCGCGCTGCGCCGTATCCTGGCCCATCCCCGGGCTGCGGCCGCGATCGTGCGGGCCCGGCTCATGGGAAAGCGGCTGCGTGCCCGGCAAGCGCTCGCGGCCCTGATCGGCATCGACCACCGGCTCGGCCTGCCGCCCGTGATTCTCGACCGCTTCCCGTCGGCATCGGCCGGTGAGGCCGATGCGGTCCGTCTGATCGGCGACGGCATCCTCGTGCGCGGCGCAGCCGAGCGGATCGCCGCCGTCTTCGCCGCCGAGCCCGGCCTCCAGGCCCTGTATGGCGATGCCCTCGTGCAGGAGCGGCCCGGCGGTGCGGTGCTGCCGTTTCTACCTCCGGCCTTCGATGCCGACCGGCTCGCGGCGTTCGACTATCTCGGGCCCGTTCTGGCCTGCCGGCGCGGCGCCCTCGACCCGGCCGCCGAGCCCGGAAGTCCGGCCGAGGCCGCCTTCCGGATCGCCGAGCGCTTCGGGCCCAGCGCGATCGGCCATGTCCCGGCGATTCTGTCGGTGCGGCGCGCCGGACCTTCGGCGGCACCGCCGGCGGGCGGGCGCGCGCGCGCGCCCCATGACGCGGTCGTCCGTGGTCACCTCGACCGAACGGGGCGGTCGGCCGCTTTGGTCGCCGTGGGGCCCGACAGACTCGTGCAGGTCGAGCATCCCCTTCCCGGGATCCGGCCCCTGGCCAGCCTGATCGTACCGACGCGCGATCGCCTGGATCTCCTGCGCCCCTGTCTCGAGAGCCTGCGGCGCTGCACTGACTGGCCGTCGACCGAGATCCTGGTCTGCGACAACGACAGCCGCGAGCCGGAGACGCTCGCCTATCTGCGCGCGCTTGAGGGGGAGGGGAGGGGGCACGTCGTGCCCTGTCCCGGGCCGTTCAACTTCGCCGCCATGAACAACGCTGCGGCGGCTCGCGCCCGCGGGCGGCTCTTGGTCTTCATCAACAACGACGTCGAGGCTTTCCAGCCCGACTGGCTGTCCCGCATGGTCCGGGAAGCCCTCCGCCCGGATGTCGGGGCCGTGGGCGCCAAACTCCTCGACGGCGAGGGCCGGATCCAGCACGGCGGGATCGTGCTCGGAACCGGCGGCCTCGTCACCCACGGGCATCGCCACTTCCCGGGCGACGCCCCCGGTTACCTTGCGGCGTTGCGCGTCACCCATACGGTGTCGGCGGTCACCGCCGCCTGCCTGGCCGTCGAGGCGGACAAGTTCCGGGCGGTCGGCGGCTTCGACGACGCGGTCTTCGCGGTCGACTTCAACGACGTCGATCTCTGCCTGCGCCTCAACGCGGCCGGCTACCGGACGCTGCTGGTTCCCGGGGCGGTGCTGCACCATCGCGAGGCGGCGAGCCGCCGCTGGACCCCGGAGGCCCGCGCCCGCCACGCGCGCGAGATCGCGGCGCTGAAAAAGCGATGGGGGCCGCTGCTGGTGCAGGACCCCCATTATCACCCGGGTTTCGACCCGGACGTGTCGACCCATGCCCGGCTGCGGCCGGGCTTTCCGGAGGCGGGGCCGGCGCCTTTGCGCCGCCCGCCCGCCTGACGGGCCTACTGGACGAGGCGCGGGCCGCTGCCCTGGACCTTCTCGTTCTCCGACATGATGCCGAGCCGCTTGGCGACCTCGGTGTAGGCCTCGATCAGGCCGCCGAGATCCTTGCGGAACCGGTCCTTGTCGAGCTTGTCCGAGGATTTGATGTCCCACAGCCGGCACGAATCCGGGGAGATCTCGTCGGCCACCACAATGCGCATCATGTCGCCTTCCCAGAGGCGGCCGGTCTCGATCTTGAAGTCGACGAGCCGGATGCCGACGCCGAGGAAGAGCCCCGACAGGAAGTCGTTGACGCGGATCGCCAGCGCCATGATGTCGTCGATCTCCTGGGGCGTCGCCCAGCCGAAGGCGGTGATATGCTCCTCGGAGACCATCGGGTCGTTGAGTGCGTCGTTCTTGTAATAGAACTCGATGATCGAGCGCGGCAGCTGGGTGCCTTCCTCCAGGCCCAGCCGCGTCGCCAGCGAGCCGGCCGCGACGTTGCGCACCACCACCTCGAGGGGGATGATCTCGACTTCGCGGATCAGCTGCTCGCGCATGTTCAGCCGGCGAATGAAATGTGTCGGCACGCCGATATCGTTGAGGTGCTGGAAGACGAACTCGGAGATCCGGTTGTTCAGCACGCCCTTGCCGTCGATGACCTCGTGCTTCTTCGCGTTGAAGGCCGTCGCGTCATCCTTGAAGTGCTGGATGAGCGTGCCGGGCTCCGGCCCCTCGTAGAGGACCTTCGCCTTGCCCTCGTAGATGCGACGGCGGCGGTTCATAGGCGTGTACCGTGGTTTGAGGAAGTCCATGGGCCGAGGCTCCTGATGCGCGACGATTGGGAGGAATCCGCGGCGCGGCGACCGGACGCGAGGTCGGGCCGCCGGACGGCCTCTGCCCGAGGGCCCCGGCGACCGGCCGCCAAACTAGCGGAAGCGGGCTTCCAGCACAACGCGTTAGCCCGCAGGGCGGGATTGCGGAGGCCGGTCCGGACGTGGCCGGAACGGGGTTTGCGGTCCCGCCGGCGTCCGGAATCGGCCTGTTACGCCGTCGTCTTGGACGGGTAGCGGCACAGGTCGGCGATGAGGCAGCGCGGGCATTCGGGCTTACGCGCCTTGCAGGTGTAGCGACCGTGCAGGATCAGCCAGTGATGGGCATGCAGGCGGTAGGGTTCCGGCACGATCGCCTCGAGCCCGGCCTGGACCTTGTCGGTGGTCGCGCCGACGAACAGCGGGATCCGGTTCGAGACCCGGAAGATGTGGGTGTCGACGGCGATCCGTGGAACGCCGAAGGCGATGTTCAGCACGACGCTCGCGGTCTTGGCGCCGACCCCGGGCAGCACCTGGAGCGCGTCCAGGCTCGCCGGCACCGCGCCGCCATGCTCCTCCACGAGGATACGCGAGAGCGCCACGACATTCTTCGCCTTGGTGTTGAACAGCCCGATCGTTCGGACGAAGTCGCGGACCCGGTCCTCGCCGAGCGCCAGCATCTTCTCCGGGGTGTCGGCGACGGCGAAGAGCGGGCCGGTGGCGAGGTTGACGCCACGGTCGGTCGCCTGGGCCGAGAGCACAACGGCCACGAGGAGCGTGAAGGGGTTGACGTAGTGGAGCTCGCCCTTCGGCACCGGCTCGGCGGCGTGGAAGCGGCGGAAGATCTCCGTCAGCGTCGCGCGATCCACGGCCTCCGGGGCGGTCTCCACGGCGGCCGACAGGGCTGGCGTGATCGAGGCACCGAGGCGCGCCGAGGCGGCGCTCTTCGTCGCGGATCCGGATCGCGCTGTCGCCCGCGCCGTCGCACCGCGGCCGGCGCGATCCGTCACGGGAGGGGGAGTCTTTCTGGCTGGCATCGGCGCGTTATATGGATCGCATGGCGAGCGGCAATCCTTCCGTCCATCCGTACGGGCTCGATCCGGACACGATCGACCGGCCTGTCTTCGCGGCGACGATCCGGCCGCATCAATCCCTCAGCCGACGCGGCTTCCGGGTGGTGATGACCGGCTGCTGCGCGGTCTCCCTCACCGTTTCGGTGTGGGCGTGGCGGATGGGGTTCTGGCCGGTCGCCGGCTTTTTCGGCCTCGATATGCTGGCGATCTACGCCGCGCTAAAGGTGAGCTTCCGCCGCGGGCGCTCCTTCGAGGAGGTGATGATCTCCCAGATCGAGATCCTGCTCGCGCGGGTCAGCCACCGGGGCGAGCGGCGTGAGTGGCGGTTCAATCCCCTCTGGACGAAGATCGAGACCGTCGAGGACGACGAGTACGGCCTCCAGCGCCTGACGCTGGTCTCGCGCCGGCAGCAGGCCCTCGTCGCCCGCGATGCGGGACCGGACGAGCGGGCCCGCATCGCCCTCGGGCTGACCACGGCGCTGGCGCAGGTGAAGAAGGGCTACTGACACACCCGCGTCGGGACGGCCCAGCGATCTCCCGGCAGGGCGTCACACGCCCGTCGCGACCCTGCGACAGAAAAATCGCTTCGCACCGCAACAGCCCTGTTGACGGGGCGTGAGGGTGGCCGTATACCCCGGTTCATCGGCGCCGGCCGCGGAAGTGGACCGGGCGCTGAGCCATCTTCTGACAAGCGGCGGGACTGGCCGGCGAAGCAGCCGGACG
>NZ_FMWU01000051.1 GCF_900103195.1 Methylobacterium sp. UNC378MF
GACCGGGCGCTGCAGCTGCTGGACGTCGACGGGGCCGGGCTCGACGTGATGGACCGCAAGTACCTGAGCCTGATCGCGCGCGCGTTCGGGGGCGGACCCGTGGGGATCGAGACGATCGGGGCGGCTCTGTCGGAGCCGCGGGACGCGATCGAGGACATCATCGAGCCCTACCTCATCCAGCGCGGCTTCGTGCAGCGCACCCCCCGCGGCCGCGTCCTCACACGACACGCCTACCGGCATCTGGGCCTGCCGGAGCCCGAGCCGGCCCCGGTCGCCGCATGAGCGCCGGTGATCCCCGGCCGTCATGCCGGGTCGCCGGACGGCGAGCCCGGGCTTCGCCGCGCGGCCCGGGGATGACGGAGGGCGGCGTCGCCCGGGCCGTCCGAATTGCCGGACTCCACCGCCGGCCCTAGCTTCCCTCCGCGCAGCGGAGGCGCCCGCGATGATCGATCTCTACGCCTGGAACACCCCCAACGGCCGGAAGATCAGCGTGGCGCTTGAGGAGATGGCGCTGCCCTACCGGGTCATCCCGGTCGACATCACCCAGGGGGCGCAGCACGCGCCGGACTTCCTGGCGATCAGCCCGAACAACCGCATCCCCGCCCTCGTCGACCCGGACGGGCCGGACGGGTCCCCGATCTCGGTCTTCGAGTCCGGGGCGATCCTCCTCTACCTCGCCGAGAAGACCGGCCGCTTCCTGCCCGAGGATCGGCGGCAGCGCGTCGCCGCCCTGGAATGGCTGATGTGGCAGATGGGCGGCTTCGGGCCCATGCCCGGTCAGGTTCACCACTTCCTGACCGTCGCCGAGGCCGACCGCGCCTACGGGCTCGCCCGCTACAGCAAGGAGACGCACCGGCTCTACGGCGTGCTGGACCGGCGCCTCGCGCAGGTCGCGTACGTGGCGGGGCCGCTCTCGGTGGCGGATTTCGCGATCCTCGGCTGGGCGTGGCGCCACGAGCGCCATCAGGTCGACCTCGCCGATTACCCGCAGGTCCGGCGCTGGTACGACCGGATGATGGAGCGCCCCGCCGTGCAGCGGGGCTTCGCCGTCGCGCTGAGCTGAGGCGGGGCGCCCCCTGGTCCGGCGCTTGCGACGCGGAGGTCCACCGTTCGGGGAGTGACGATGAGGCGACGCACCTTCCTCGCCGCGGGGGCCGCGGCCCTGGCGGCGCCGGCCGTCGGGCGGGCGCAGGGCGCCCGGGTCCTGCGCATGGTCCCCCAGGCGAACGTCACCTCCATCGATCCGATCTGGACGACGGCGATCGTGACCCGCAACCACGCCTACGTGGTCTACGACACGCTGTTCGGCCTCGACGCCGAGCTGCGGCCGCAGCCGCAGATGGCGGCCGGCCTCAGGGTCGAGCAGGACGGACGCCGGGTGACGATCTCGTTGCGCGAGGGCCTGCGCTTCCACGACGGCACGCCGGTCCTGGCGCGGGACTGCGTCGCCAGCATCCGGCGCTGGGCGGCACGCAACGGCTTCGGCCAGACCCTGATGGCCGCCACCGACGAGCTCGGGACCGACGGCGACACCGACATCGTGTTCCGCCTGAAGGCGCCGTTCCCGCTCCTGCCGCAGGCGCTGGCGAGCGTCAGCCAGCCGGCCTTCGTCATGCCCGAGCGGATCGCCCAAACTGATCCGTACAAGCAGATCACCGACGCCACCGGCTCCGGGCCGTTCCGCTGGAAGGCCGACGAGTTCAACTCGGGCAGCCTGATGGTCTACGAGCGCCATCCCGGCTACGTGCCGGCGCCGGGCGCCCCGAGCCTGACCGCCGGCGGCAAGGTCGCGCATTTCGACCGGATCGAGTGGCGGATCATCGCCGACGGCGCCACCGCGGCGGCGGCGCTGCAGAACGGCGAGATCGACTGGTACGAGCAGCCGCCGCCCGAACTCCAGCAGCTGCTCGCCCGCAACCGGGACATCGTGGTCGAGGGCCTCGACCGGCTCACCAACCCGGCGATTTTGCGGATGAACCACCTGCAGCCGCCCTTCGACGACGTCGCGGTGCGCCGGGCGGTGCTGCCGGCGATCATCCAGAGCGACTTCATGGCGGCGATCGCCGGCGACGATCCGGCCGCCTACGACGACCGCTGCGGGATCTTCACGCCGGGCACGCCGATGGCGACCGAGGCCGGCATGGACGTGCTCACCGGCCCGCGCAGCCTGGAGGCGGCCCGGGCGGCGCTCAAGGCCTCGGGCTACGACGGGGCGAAGATCCGGCTGATCGGACCCACGGACCTGCTGGCGCCGGCGGCGCTGACCCAGGTCGCGGCCGACCTGCTCCCCCGCATCGGCTTCAACGTCGACGTCGCCCTGAGTGACTGGGGCACGGTGATCCAGCGGCGCGTCTCCCGCGAGCCCGTCGAGAAGGGCGGCTGGTCGGTGCTGCTCACCACCTTCTCGTCCTTCGACAACGCCGATCCCGCCGCCCTCCAGCCGCTTCGGGCCAACGGGCCGAACGCGTGGTTCGGCTGGCCGTCGGTGCCGCGGCTGGAGGCGCTGCGCGCCGCGTGGTTCGCGGCCTCCGACGCGGGAACGCGCAAGGCGATCTGCGCCGACATGCAGCGGATCGCCCTCGACGAGGTCGTGTTCGTGCCGGTCGGTTCCTACCGGTCGATGACCTCCTACCGGCGCAACCTCACGGGCCGCCTCCCGGGCTTCCCGATCCTCTGGAACATCCGGCGGGTCTGAGCGCGGTGCGCCTCAGGCGCTCGTCAGGCCCTGCGGCGCACCGCGACGGCGTCGCGCTCCAGCCGCCGGAGCAGGTCGGCGAGGGGCATCGGCCGGCCGATGTGATAGCCCTGGACGTAGCGGCTGCCGTGCCGCCGCACCACGTCCAGCTGAGCCTGCGTCTCGATCCCCTCGACGATCCCGTCGAGACCGAGGTTGCGGCACAGATCCAGGATCGTGGAGACCAGGCTGCGGCCCCGATCCGTCTCGATGTCGGCAATGAAGCTGCGGTCGATCTTGATCTTGTCCAGCGGCAGACGGTGGACGTAGCCCAGGCTCGAATAGCCCGTGCCGAAATCGTCGAGGGCGATCTTGATGCCGAGGCTGCGCAGCGTGGTGATGGCCGCCTTGGCGTGATCGAAGTCGCGCATCAGCGCGGTCTCGGTGAGTTCGAGCGTCAGGCGGCGCGGGTCGAGGCCGCTGCCCTGCACCGCAGCCAGGATCGCCAGGACGGTCTCCGGCGAGGCGAGGTCGTGGGCGGAGAGGTTGAAGGACAGGCCGGTCCCGGGCGGCAGCTGCGCACAATCCGCGAGCGCCTTGCGCAGGAGCAGGAGCGTCACCGTGTGGATCATGCCGCAGCGCTCGGCGGCCGCGATGAACCGGTCCGGGGGGACGGAGCCCAGCGACGGGTTCGTCCAGCGCGCCAGACCCTCCACGAGGGCGATCCGGCCCGTCGCCGTGTCGAGGATCGGCTGATAATGCAGCCCCATCTCGGCGGCGAGATCGGCCGTCCGCAGGGCGGTCTCCACCGCCTGCTCGGCGCGGATCGCGTCCTTGTGCTCCTGCGAGAACAGGGTCGTCGCGCCGCGCCGCTGCTCCTTCGAATGGTAGAGCGCGTAGTCGGCGCGGTCGAACAGGGCGTCGGCGTCGTGCGTGATCCGGCAGGGCAGGGCGAGCCCGCCCGAGCAGCCCGTGACGACCTGGATGTCGCCGATCCAGATCGGCTGCTGGAGCGCCGTGCAGATGCCGTCGCAGACGGTGAGCGCCGCCGCGGCCGAATCCGGCGCGCGCAGGAGCACGCCGAACTCGTCGCCCCCCAGCCGCGTCACCACCACCTCGGCGCTCGCGAAGCCCGCGAGGCGCCGGCCGGCCTCCGCCAGGACGCGGTCGCCGACATTGTGCCCGTAGGTGTCGTTGATCGGCTTGAAGCGGTCGAGGTCGAAGATGGCCAGGGCGAAGGGCGGGTCCGCATCGGAAGGCGACCGGATCGCCGCGTCGAGCTGCTGGAAGAAGTAGCGCCGGTTGGGCAGGCCGGTCAGGCTGTCGGTCTGGGCGAGGCGCGCATTCTCCTCGGAGAGTTCGCTCGCCATGGCCTGGGACGCGACGAGGTCGACGAAGGCCCGGTAATTGGTGTTGAGGATGCGGACCATCACCGCCGTCACGAAGGCCGTGTTGACGGCGATGGCGAGGAAGACGTTGTTCCCGCTCGTCACGCAGCAGAACAGGAACACGCCCATGACGATCCCGGTCACCAGGAAGGCCGCGACCGGCAGGTGGGTCAGGCAGAAGATGCAGGCGATCACCGTGACGGCCACGAAGATCGCCACGTGCCCCTGCTCGTAGGGGCCGCCGAACCTGTTCAGGACCATCGCCCAGATCACGAAGGCGACCGAGAAGAAGACCGTGAGCACCGTGGTCCGCCGCAGATGACGGGCGGCCTGCGCCTCGCTCAACGTCTCGGGCCGCAGGCGCAACCAGTGCACCGCGCGCACCAGGCACAGCGCGATCACGGCCCCCGGAATGCCGAGCGTCAGGACAGCCGGCGCCAGACCGTAATGCGTCACGGCGAGCGCACCGGCATTGACCGAGAGCAGCCCGTAGAGGGTCGGGACCTGTTTCTGCAGCTCCGTGAGCTGACGCACGGCGGTCAGACCACGGGCCGATGTGGTCAGCGTCGCGATCAATATCGAGAGCGGATGTTCCGGGCGTTTCATTGAGGCTGCGGCTGCGCGATTTCCGTATTACTATTTTCCTTTCATTAAGGAGAGATTTAAGGGGCGGGCAGGGAGGATGGTCGTCCCCGCCCGCCCCGCCACGGCAATTCGCAGACGCTCCGCCCGCCGACCGGCCGGATTCTCAATCGCTTTTCTCCGATGTGGCCCAATAGCGAGCCGGATTGCCCTTTTTCAAGGATTTTTATCCTTCGAAGACTTCATCTGCGATATCCAATACTCGGCCGAACCGGGGTGACCGGATGCCGGTCCCCGGGCCCGCGCCGGTCGCCCGGATCGTCTGCCCGATTGCCCGACCGCCGCATCCCGGCGATGATCGCCGCCGCGGCCGCGACGGGGCTGCGGGTGAGGCTGGGAAGAGGCTGGGAAGAGGTCGATGACAACCCGTATCCGCGCCGCGTGGCTGGCGATCCTCGGCGGCGTGTTCGTGGCCGCCGGACCCGGGCAAGCCGAGACGATCGACGTGACCTTCGCCTGTCCGGACGGACAGATGCTGGCCGTCACGTTCCTGAACGCCGCGGGGCCGGAGCAGGCGGTCGTCCGGCCGGGCAATGGCGTCGCGGTCACCCTGCCGGTGCAGCTGAGCGGATCGGGGTTCCGCTACGCCGACGCCACGCACGAGCTGCGGGGCAAGGGGCAGTCGGTCACCTGGACCGCCGGGTCGGCCAAGCCCGTCACCTGCTCCGAGCGGAAGCCGGCCGGAACCGGGCCGCGCTAGGGCCGCGGGAGAGCCTCCGCATCCGGACGCGGATGCCTCCTTTCCGGCCGTGACTCTTGTCCCGGCGCGGCCGTGGCCTGATGTTGGCCGCCTGCGAAACGGAGCGGTCTCGTCCATGACTGTGGCGCGGAGGATCGGCCTCGTGGTCTGTCCCGGTTTCGATTTCATGGCCCTGGCGGTGACCTCGCCGTTCGTGCTGGCCAACCGATACGCGGGGGCCGCCATCTACGACGTCCGCCTGCTCGCCGAGCAGGGCGGCCGGGTGCGCGCGGGGCTCGGCCCCGACATCGCCACCGAGCCCCTCGGCGCGCCGGGCGCCTTCGACACGATCCTGGTCGCGGCCGGGGTCGAGCTTCCGGCGACGACGCCGGGCCTCGCCCGCTATCTCCGGGCCGCGGCCCGGGCCACGCGCCGGATCGCCGGCCTGTGCCTGGGCTCCTTCGTCCTGGCCGATGCCGGGCTGCTCGACGGGCGCCGCGCCACGACCCACTGGAACTTCGCCGCCCAGTTCCGCGAGCGCTATCCCGCCGCGCGGCTCGACATCGACAAGATCTACATCGCCGACGACAACATCTGGACCTCGGCGGGCATGTCGGCGGCGATCGACCTCGCGGTCGGCATGGTGGAGCGCGACCACGGCCGCGACCTCGCCAACCGCGTCGCCCGCGGGCTGGTGATGGAGCGCCGCCGGGCCGGCGGTCAGGCGCAGCACTCGGCGCTGCTGGAGGTGGATCCGCCCACGGACCGGATCCAGAGCGTCCTCGCCCATGCGCGCCGGAACCTGCGGCTGCCGCTCACCACCGAGGACCTCGCCGCCGTGGCCTGCCTCAGCCCGCGCCAGTTCACCCGGCTGTTCCGGGCCGAGACCGGACTCTCGCCCGCCAAGGCCATCGAGACGCTCCGCGTCGAGGCCGCCAAGCTGATGCTGGAAGAGAGCCGCCTGCCCATCGAGGCGATCGCCCAGGAGGCCGGCTTCGCCAACCGCGAGCGGATGCGCCGCGCGTTCCTCCGGGTCCACGGGACGGTGCCGCAGGCGATCCGCCGGGTGGCCGGGCCCCTCGCGGTTGCCTGAATGCGCGCGGCCATGGCCGGAAACGAGGCTTTTATGACGTAGGCCGCCCCGGGGGGCGACCGTAAGCATGGCCGGGGGGCTCAGCCGATCCTCGGAGGAAAACGGCCATGGTGAATCTGACGATCAACGGCCGTCCGCACGCGGTCGAGGCCGAGCCCGACACGCCGCTGCTCTTCGTCCTGCGCGACACGCTCGGCATGACCGGCACCAAGTACGGCTGCGGCATCGCCCAGTGCGGCGCCTGCACGGTGCTCCTCGACGGGCAGGCGACGCGGTCCTGCCAGGTGCCGCTGGAGAGCGTCGGCAGCCAGGCCGTGACCACCATCGAGGCGATCGAGCAGGATCCCGTCGGCCGGAAGGTCGTCGCGGCCTGGATCTCCGGGCAGGTGCCGCAATGCGGCTACTGCCAGTCGGGCCAGGTCATGGCCGCCACGGCCCTCCTCAAGCAGACGCCTCGGCCCTCCGATTCCGAGATCGCCGAGGCGATGACCAACCTGTGCCGGTGCGGGACCTACAACGCCATCGCCGCCGCCGTGCGGCAGGCCGCCGCCTGAGGACGCCGCCATGGACCAGCTCCTCGATCCCGCCCATCACGGCATCGCCCTCGTCGATCCCGCCACCGAGGCGCCGCAGCACCGCCCGGAACCCTCCCGCCGCGGCCTCCTCGCGGCGGCCGGCGGCGCCCTGGTGCTCAGCGCGATCCTGCCGGTCCGCGCCGCCCGGGCGGAGGCGCAGGGCCCCGCGGAGGGCGCGGGCGCCCTCGCGCCCAAGCCCGGCACCCGGGTCGCCGCCTTCCTGGAGATCCATCCGGACGGGACCATCAAGCTGCTGAGCCCCTTCGTCGAGGGCGGCCAGGGCATCGCCACCGGCCTCGCCCAGATCGTCGGCGAGGAACTCGACGTGCCGCCGTCCCGCTTCGTGGTGGAATGCGCGCCGCCCGGTCCCGACTACGCCGTCGTGAACGGCATCCGCATGACCGGCGGCAGCTTCTCGACCCGGTCGAGCTACGACGTCATGCGGCGCCTCGGCGCGACCGCCCGCGACCTGATGATCCGCGCCGCCGCGTCCCGGCTCAAGGTCGGGGACGGCGAACTCACCACCCGGGACGGAATCGTGCTGCACGCGGCCACGAACCGGTCCCTGGCCTACGGCGAACTGGCGGCCGACGCGCTCAAGCTGAAGCCGAACGAAGCCGTTCCGCTGCGCGATCCCAAGACCTTCCGCTACATCCGCCAGCCGGTGCCGCGGATCGACGTGCGGGACAAGGCGACCGGCCGGGCGGTCTACGCGATCGACCAGAAGGTCGACGGCATGCTCTACGCTGCCGTGCAGCACGCGCCGCGGCTCGGGACCGAGCCGGAGACGCTGAAGAACGAGGCCGAGGTCAAGGCGATGCCGGGGGTGCACGCGGTGCACCGCCTGCCGGGTGCCGTGGCGGTCACCGCCGACAGCTGGTGGCGCGCCCGCAAGGCCGTCGAGGCGCTGCAGGTGGGCTGGTCGGCGGCCAAGCCCAGCGGCCTCGACACGGTCGCGGCCGATTTCTCCTCCGCGGGCATGCTCGGCGCGCTGAAAGGCTCGGCCGATCCCGGCCACGTCGCCGAGGAAGAGGGCGACGTGACGGGCGCCTTCGCCAGGGCCGCCAAGGTGGTCGAGGCGGCGTACGAGGCCCCCTACCTCGCCCACGCGCAGCTCGAGCCGCCCTCCGCCATCGCGCGGTTCAACGGCGACGGCACCCTCGATGTCTGGCTGCCGAACCAGATGCCGGAGGTGTTCCAGGCCGTGTCGGCCAAGGTCGCCGGGCTGGAGCCCGCCAGGGTCCGCATCCACTCGCCGATGCTCGGCGGCTTCTTCGGGCGGCACTTCACCTACGATGCCGGCAACCCGTTCCCGCAGGCGATCCTGCTGGCCAAGGCGACCGGCCGTCCCGTGAAGGTCCTGTGGTCGCGGGAGGAGGAGTTCAGCCGCGACGCGCTCCGGCCCCTGAGCTTCAGCCGGTTCCGGGCGGCCCTCGACGAAGCGGGCCAGCCGACCGCCATCGCGGTGCGCACGGTCGGCGAGGGGCCGATCGGCCGCTACTTCGGCATGCTGATGAAGACGCCCGTCGACCCCTCGGCGGTCGAGGGCATCGTCGAGAAGCCCTACGCGATCCCGAACCGGCGCATGACCTTCACGAAGGTCGCGCATCCCGTGAACATCGCCTTCTGGCGCTCCGTCGGACACTCGATGAACGACGCGTTCTACGAGAGCTTCCTCGACGAGGTCGCGCAGGCGGGCGGGCAGGATCCCTTCGCGCTGCGCATGGCGCTCCTCAAGGGCAGCGCCCGACACCGCGCTTTGCTGACGGCGGTGGCCGAGATGTCGGGCGGCTGGCAGCGCGGACCTTACCGGGCCGAGGGCGGCCTGCGCGCCCGCGGCGTCGCGATGGCCTCGCCCTTCGGGTCGGAGACGGCCACGATCGCCGAGGTCTCGGTGGAGGGTGGCGAGGCGCGGGTCCACAACCTCTGGATCGCGTTCGATCCGGGCAGCATCGTCAACCCGGCGATCGTCAAGGCGCAGGTCGAGTCGGCGGCGGCGCTCGGCCTGTCCTCGGTCCTGTTCGAGCAGATCGTCTACCGGGACGGCGTGCGCCAGTCGCAGAACTACGACACCTACCCGATCCTGCGGCGGGAGCACATGCCGGCCGTCCACGTGCGCATCGTCGAGAGCGGCGCGCCGATGGGCGGCGTCGGCGAGCCGGGCCTGCCGGGCGTCCCGCCCGCAATCCTCAACGCCATCGCGGCGCTGACTGGCCAGCGGATCCGGGCGCTCCCGGTGGCCAACACCAAGCTCGGCGCCGTCTGAGCGTCCGACGGCCGACGACGGGACATCCACGATGACACAGGCTCACGGAAAGGCCCTGGTGACCGGCGCGTCGTCGGGGATCGGCGCGGAATACGCCGCCCAGCTGGCGGCCAGGGGGCACGGTCTCGTCCTCGTGGCCCGCGACGCGGCCCGGCTGGCGGCGCTCGCCGACCGCCTCGGCGGCGAATCCGGCGTGACGGTCGCGGTCCTGCCCGCCGACCTGACCCGGCCTTCGGATCGCGCGGCGGTGGCCGAGCGCCTCGCGGCGGATGCGGAGCTGCGCCTCCTGGTGAACTGCGCCGGCCTCGGCCCGATGGGGCCGGTCCTCCCCGGGCCGGCGGAGGGCTACGACCCCATGGTCGCCCTCAACGTGACGGCCTTGCAGCACCTGACGCTGGCGGCGGCCGCCGCCTTCGCCGCGCGCGGCGAAGGCACCATCGTCAACGTGGCGTCGGTGGTCGCCCTGCTCCCCGAGCGCTTCAACGCGGTCTATGCGGCCAGCAAGGCCTACGTGCTGGCGCTCACCCAGGGACTCGCCGCCGAACTCGGTCCCCGGGGCGTGCGCCTGCAGGCGGTGCTGCCGGGCATCACCCGCACGGAGCTGTTCGAACGGGCGGGGGCCGATATCGGCCGGATCCCCGCCGCGATGATCATGGAGGCGCGGGATCTCGTGGCCGCGGCCCTCGCCGGGCTCGACGCGGGCGAGCCGGTCACGATCCCGTCCCTGCCCGAGACGGACGACTGGAACGCCTTCGAGGCCGCCCGCCTGCATCTGGGCCCGAATCTCTCCCGCAGCAGGCCGGCCGCGCGCTATGGTCTCGGCTGATCGGCCGCCGGGTTGGGGAGGACAGTGATGCTGGAGGTCGTCCGGGCTGAGGACAGCGCGCAGACCACCGAGGCTGCACTGACCGCCCACCGGGCACCGCAGGCACCCCCGGCGCCGGGGGGCTGGCGCCAGTTCGAGGCGCTGCCGATCGGCCTGTTCGCCGCCGTCATGGGGCTGACCGGCCTCGGCGTCGCCTGGACCCTCGCCGGGGGCCGTTACGGCACGCCGGCCTGGATCGGCTCCCTCCTCGGCATGATGGCCTGCGCGGCCTTCGTGGCGCTTCTGGCGGGCTACGCCGTGAAGGCGATCCTCGCCCCGCAGGCGGTGGCCGGCGAGTTCCGGCACCCCATCGTCGGCAACCTGTTCGGCACGCCGCTCATCAGCCTGCTGCTCCTGCCGATTCCCCTGGCGCGGGTGAGCCTCCCCCTGGCGCAGGGTCTGTGGGTCTGCGGCGCCCTCGGCATGGCGGTGTTCGCGTGGCTGATCGTGACCCGCTGGCTGAGCGCCCGCCAGCACGCCGCCCACGCGACGCCCGCCTGGATCGTGCCCGTGGTCGGCCTCCTCGACGTGCCGCTCGCCCTCCCGGGTCTCGGCCTGCCGCCGATGCCCGCCGTGATGGTGTTCGGGCTCGCCGTCGGCCTGTTCTTCGCGGTGCCGCTCTTCACCCTGATCCTGTCGCGGCTCCTGTTCGAGGAGCCGATGCCGACGGCGCTCCAGCCGTCGCTGCTGATCCTCGTCGCGCCCTTCGCGGTCGGGTTCTCGGCCTATGTGGCGACCACCGGCACGATCGACCTGTTCGCCGAGGCGCTCTACGCGCTCACCCTGTTCCTGCTCGCCGTGCTGCTGCCGAAGCTCGCCCGCCTCGGCCGCACCTGCCCGTTCCGCGTCGCGTGGTGGGCGGTGAGCTTCCCCCTGGCGGCGGCCGCGGTCACCGCCCTGCGGGTGGCGACGGCGCAGCCGGGCCTTCTCACCGACGGCCTCGCCCTGGCCCTCCTCGGCCTCGCCACCGCGGTGATCCTCTGGCTGCTGGCCCGGACGCTCCTCGGCCTCGCACGGGGCGAGCTGCGCACCCTGGCCCAGTAGCCCCCGGCCCGCTAGGAAGCGCCTGCCCGAGACCGAAGCGTCGGCGTCCCGCGGCGGCCCGTCATCGACGCGGAGAAGACCCTTGCCTGCGGCCCGGTCGCGTTTCGACGCCGTTCTCCTCGATCTCGACGGCACCCTCGTCGACAGCCTGGCCGATCTCCGGACGGCCCTGAACGCGATCCTGGCGCGGGAGGGCCTGCCGCCGGTCGCGGCCGCCGCGATGCGGGCGATGGTGGGCGACGGCGCTCCGGCGCTGCTGAGGCGCGCCCTGCTCGCCTCGGGCGGCGACCCGGATCGGGCGCCGGACCTGCTGCCGGACTTCCTGGCCGTGTACGAGCCGATCGCGGCCGCCGGCACCGCCCTGTTCCCCGGCGCCGCCGGGGCGGTCCGCGCGCTCCGGGCGGCGGGCTTCGCCCTGGCGATCGTCACCAACAAGCCGGCCCGCGCCACCGGCCTGATCCTGGATTCGGTGGGGTTGGCGCCGCTGATCGACACGGTGGTGGGCGGCGATACGCTGCCCCAGCGCAAGCCCGATCCCGCGCCGCTCCGGGAGGCCCTGCGCCGCCTGCGGGTCGAGCCGGGGCGTGCCGTCATGGTCGGCGACATGCACCACGACATCGCGGCGGCCCGCGCGGCCGGCACCGCCGCCATCCTGGCCCGCTACGGCTACGGGCGTCCGGACGACGCGACATCCGCCGATGCCGTCCTCGACGACATCGGCGGGCTGCGGGCCGTGATCGAGGCGCTGCCGTCCGGCCGCGCCCTGGCCTCCTAGCGGCTTCCCGCGAGGTCGAGGCGGGCGGAGGCGCGGGGCGCCCGGGCGGTCTGTTCGAGGACGGCGCGGGCGCTGTCGGCGAGGACGAGCCAGGCGCCGGCCATGAGGGTGACGTCCTTGAGGACGAGGCGTCCGGCGCCCGACAGGTAGGGGAAGCCGTGCTGGGCATCGCCCAGCGCGCCCACCCAGGCCTCGGGCGTGGTGACGAGGAACGACAGGGTCACCACCGGGGTGAGGAAGGCCAGCACCGCCCCGGCCATGCCGAGCCGCCGCGACACGAGGCCGACGAGGACGAGCAGGCCGATCAGCAGCTCGACCGTGCCCAGGCCTTGCGAGAACGCGTAGGTGTGGTTGGCCGTCTGCCAGGCGCGGGCGGCGAGATTCAGCTCGCCCTCGTGGGTGAGGTGCTGCGCGTACTGGTCGGGGTGGGCGTAGAAGAACGCCATCACCGGGCTGTTGGCGACGAAGGGCGTGATGCTGTCGGCCTCGTAGGGCACGAATTTCAGCGCGCCGATCCAGAGGAAGATGACCGCGATGGCGACCCGCATGGCCTGGAGGCCGAGGCGGTTCGAGGCCGGCCCGGAGACGAGGCCGAGGACGCGACGAATCTGCGTATTCATGACACGATGCCTTTGCTCAACCGGGTTGGGGGGAGGGGCTACGCCTCGGCCGAGGCCGCGAAGGCGTCGAGCGCGCGGGTCGCGTAGACGATGGCGGCTCCGGCATTGAGGCTGGTGGCGACCCCGAGGGCCTCGGCCAGCTCGGCCTCGGTGGCGCCGAGCGTGCGGGCGGCGTCGGTGTGGACCGCGATACAGCCGTCGCAGCGCAGGGCGATCGCCACCGCCACCGCGATCAGCTCGCGGGTCTTGGCGTCGAGCTGGCCGGTCTTCTGGCCCGCCGTGCTGAGGGTGCCGTAGCCCCGCACCGTGTCGGGGCTGAGCTTGGCGAAGTGTCCGACGCCGGCCGTGACCTGCTGGCGGTAGGTGTTCCAATCGATCATGTGCATGACGACCTCCTTCGTGATGACGAGGAAGGTAATCGGGGCCGGCCGCGCCCACGATGACCGCGCGGCGCAGCCTGATGACCGCGCGGATCACCCCGCGCTTGCGGCGACCTCGGCCTGCCGGGCGTGACCGGGCCGGACCCCGTATTTGCGCAGGAACGCCCGGCTGAGGGCGGCCGCGGACTGGTAGCCGACCTCCGCGGCGAGGCGGTCGAGGGAGACCGCCTCGGTGCGCAGGCGGTGATGGGCCAGCCCGAGCCGCAGGTCGGTGAGGAATTCCAGCGGGGCGACGCCCGCGGCCCCGCGGAAGGCCCGCACCAGGCTCGCCCGCGAGGCGGCGGCCAGGGAGGCCAGCTCGTCCAGCGTCCAGGCATGCACGGGATCGCGCACCATCGCGAGCACCGCCCGGGCGGTGAGCGGTTGCCCCAGGAGGCGCAGCAGGCCCTCGGCCGGGGCCGAGGCCTCGAGATGCGCGCGCAGCATCATCATGAACAGCGCGCTCGCGAGATTCTCGGCGACCGCGACCGACCCGGCGCGGATGTGGTTCAGCTCCTCGCGGATGCCCGCCAGCAGCGGCGCGAAGCGGGTGGCCAGCGGCTGCGCGCCGACGCTCAAGACCATGAGGTCGGGCAGGGCGGTGACGATCAGAGTCTGGGGCGCCGCCTCGAAGGCCAGGCGGCCGCAGATCAGCTCGACCTCCGGTTCGGCCCCGACGGTGGTCTTGAACCGCAGCGTGTGCGCGTGGCGGACCGCGACGGGCAGGCGCGTGGCGGGCAGCGGCCCCGGCCCGTGGAGCGTGTGGGCGTCGCCGCGCGGCAGGAGCAGGATGTCCCCGGCCGCGACCTGCAGCGTCTCGCCCCCGGGCCGCCGCAGCGTCGCCCGGCCGCGGGTGACGAGGTGGAAATACGCCTGTCCCGCCGGGTCCGGCGCGTGCGGGGCGGCCCAGGCGCCGCCGAAGCGGCAGACGTCGTCCAGGTGCGGCCGCACGCGCAGCAGCGGCGCGAGTCCGCTCAGCGGGTCGTCGGCCCCGGCGGCCTCGGGCCCGCCCGCGCGGCGCCTGATCGGTCCGGCCATGCCCCTCGCGCTCCGGAATGCTCCGGATCCGGCATAATCGCGCGCGGCGGCCTCGACCAGGGGATGTTCGCGGCGTCGCCGCGGGCGCGGTCAGGGCGCCGCGATCGCCGCCTCGACGAAACCGATGACGCCGTCGATGTAGCGCTGGATCGGGATGCCGCGCTTCCGGTGCTTGGCCCGCTTCACGTACCAATCCTGCAGGAGCGGCTTGATCAGCGCGGCGGTGAGATCGACATCCGCGATCCTGAAGACGCCTGCCGCCACGCCGCGGGCGAGGACCTCGGCGAAGATGCGCTCCGTGGCGGCCTCGCTCTCGGTCGCCATCGTCCGGGCGGGGGCCGGGAACCCCTTCGCCTCCATGAAGGCGAAGACGAACCAGGGCTGCATCGCCTCGGTCAGGCGGATATGGGTCTCGATCAGCCAGCGCAGATGCGCGGCCGGATCCGCCGCGAGCCCCGCCGGGGCCTGCCGCAGGGCCGCCTCGGCCGTCTCGGCCACCTCGGTGAGGATCATCACCAGCAGCGTGTTCTTGTTGTCGAAGTACGAGTAGAGCCCGCCCATGCTGAGGCCGGAGGCCTGGGCGAGGTCGCGCAGGCTCGTCTCGTGGAAGCCCTGACGGCTCGACAGCTTCAGCACCGCCTCGATGATCCGGGCGAGGTTGGCGACGGCGACGTGGTCCTTGCGGACGCTGATCCGGTCCCGGTGCCGCGCCAGGATCCGCGCGCAGATCGCCTCGATCGCGTAGGCGTCCTTCGCCGGAAGGGCGCTCGCGAGGGCGGCCGGGGGAGCGTCTGCGGGACTCATCGATCCATCGTCGCTCCATCATCGCGCGAGCCCGCCGGGGCGACGGCCGGGAGCGGCTCCCGCGGTCTAGCCCGTTGCCAGGCGCGAATCCAGGCGATAAAAAGCGAGCGCTCGCTCGATTTTTATCGCCGGCACCGACCCAGGAGGTGGGCCCGTGGATTTCACCATCTCCCCGCACGTCGCGGATTACCGCGACCGGATCGCGGCCTTCGTGGACACGCACATCCTGCCGCTGGAGGCCGATCCGGCCGCCTACGACGGCCACGGCAACATCAACCTCACGGAACTGGCCCGGCTGCGCGGCCTCGCCCGCGCGGAGGGCCTGTGGTGCCTCCAGCTGCGGCCCGAGACCGGCGGCGCCGGTCTCGACAAGGTCGGCATGGCGGTCTGCTACGAGGCCATGAACCGCTCGATCTTCGGGCCGGTCGTGTTCAACTCCGCCGCGCCCGACGACGGCAACATGATGGTGCTGGAGAAGGTGGCGACCCCGGCGCAGAAACAGCGCTGGCTCGCCCCGATCGTCGAGGGCCGGGTCCGCTCGGCCTTCGCCATGACCGAGCCCCATCCCGGCGGCGGCTCCGATCCCGGCATGATCCAGACCCGGGCCGAGCGGCGGGGCGACCGCTACGTGGTCACCGGCCGCAAGTGGTACATCACCGGTGCCGAGGAGGCCGCGCACTTCATCCTGATGGCGCGCACCTCGGACGACGCGCGGAAGGGCCTGACCGCCTTCCTGTTCCACAGGGACCAGCCCGGCTGGCGGATCCTGCGCCGCATCCCGATCATGGGCCCGGAGGAGCATGGCGGCCATTGCGAGCTGCTGTTCGAGGGCCTGGAGATCCCGGCCGAGAACGTCCTGATGACCGAGGGCGACGGTCTGAAGCTCACCCAGATCCGCCTCGGCCCGGCGCGGCTGACCCATTGCATGCGCTGGCTGGGCCTGTCGAAGCGCTGCGTCGAGATCGCCCGGGCCTACGCGGCCGAGCGGCACGGCTTCGGGATCCGGCTGGCCGACCGGGAGAGCATCCAGCTGATGCTGGGCGACCTCGCCATGCGGATCGAGATCGGGCGCCTCCTGGTGATGAAGGCCGCCTGGGCCCTCGACCGGGGCAGCTTCGCCCGCAAGGAGGTGTCGATGGCCAAGGTGCACGTGGCCAACCTCCTGCACGCGGCCGCCGACACGGCGATCCAGATCAACGGCGCGCGGGGCTACTCCACCGACACGCCCCTCGAGTGGATCTACCGCTACGCCCGGCAGGCCCGCCTCGTGGACGGGGCCGACGAGGTCCACAAGATGGTGCTCAACCGCAACCTCGAGGCCGAGGGCGACGCCTTCTGGTCGTGGGAGGTCGGGGCGTGAGCGCGGCCCCGTCCGGGCTGTCGGCGGTCCCGTCCGCTATCCTGTCCGCCGCGCGGCCGCGTAAGGCATGGAGGCCGAGAGTATGACCGATGTCGTGATCACAGGGGCGGTGCGCACCGCCATCGGCACGTTCGGCGGCGCGCTGGCCGGAACGCCCCCCTCGGTCCTCGCCGCCCGCTGCGTCGCGGAGGCGCTGCGCCGCGCCGGGACTGCGCCCGAGGCGGTCGGCCACGTGGTTCTCGGCAACGTCATCCCGACCGAGCCGCGGGACGCCTACATCGCCCGCGTCGCCGCCATGGAGGGCGGGATTCCCAAGGAGGTGCCGGCCATGACGGTCAACCGCCTCTGCGGCAGCGGCCTGCAGGCGATCGTCTCGGCCGCGCAATCCATCCTGCTCGGCGACGCCGAGACGGCCCTGGCCGGCGGCGCCGAGAGCATGAGCCGCGCGCCCCACCTCCTGACCACCGGGCGGACCGGGTCGCGCATGGGCGACGCCGTGCTCGTCGACTACATGCTCGGCGCGCTGACCGACCCGTTCGGCAACGGCCACATGGGCGTCACCGCCGAGAACGTCGCCGCGCGCTACGCCGTCCCCCGCGCCGTGCAGGACGCCTTCGCGGCCGAGAGCCAGGCCCGCGCCGCGCGGGCGATCCGCGAGGGCCGGTTCCGCGACCAGATCCTGCCGATCGCGGTGCAGCGCAAGCGCGAGACGGTGGCCTTCGACACCGACGAGCACCCGAAGGCCACGAGCGCCGAGGACCTCGCCAAGCTCCGCCCGGCCTTCTCCAAGACCGGCAGCGTCACAGCCGGCAACGCCTCGGGCCTGAACGACGGTGCCGCGGCCCTCGTCCTGTCCAGCGCCGCGCGGGCCGAACGCGACGGCGCGACGCCGCTCGCCCGGATCGTCGGCTATGCCCATGCGGGCGTGGACCCGTCCGAGATGGGCATGGGCCCGGTGCCGGCGGTGCGGCGTCTGCTCGAGCGGACCGGCCTGCGGGCGGGCGATTTCGACGTCATCGAGTCGAATGAGGCCTTCGCGGCGCAGGCCTGCGCGGTCTCCCGCGAACTCGACCTCGATCCCGACAAGGTCAACCCGAACGGCGGCGCCATCGCCCTCGGCCATCCGATCGGCGCCACGGGGGCGATCATCACCGTGAAGGCCCTCTACGAGCTGGCCCGGACCGGCGGCCGCTACGGGCTCGTGACCATGTGCATCGGCGGCGGCCAGGGCATCGCCATGGCGGTCGAGCGCATCCCGTGACGCGGCCCTGAGCCCGATGCTGGACGCAGATCAGAGGACGGCGCTCTGCGCCTGGATCGGCCGGACCCTGGAGGCCGGGACGGTCACCCTCGACGACATCCGGCCGCTGACCGGCGGCTCGATCCAGGAGAACTGGATGCTGCGCTGCCGGGTCGATGGCGGCGAGCGGGGCTTCGTCCTGCGCAAGGACGCGCCGGCCACCATCGCGTCGAGCCGGTCGCGGTCGGAGGAGTTCCACATCATGCGCGCGGCCTTCGCGGCCGGCGTGCGGGTGCCCGAGCCGGTCGGGTTCTGCGCGGATCCGAGCGTGGTCGGGGCGCCCTTCGCGCTGATGGGGCTCGTCTCCGGCGTCGGGCTGGGGCCGCGGGTGGTGAAGGATACGAGCCTCGGCGGCGACCGCGCGGCGCTCGCCGAGCAGCTCGGGCGGGAACTCGCCCGGACGCACGGCATCCTGCGGGCAGGCAGCCCCGGCGCCCCGGCGGACGACCTTGCCTTCCTCGGGGTGCCCGAGCCGGACCCGGCCTTGGCCGAGATCCGCACGCTCCGGGCGAATCTCGACGGGATCGGCGCCGTGCGCCCGGCCCTCGAATGGGGCCTGCGCTGGGCCGAGCTCCACGCGCCGCCCTGTCCCGAGCCGGTCCTGGTCCACCGCGACTTCCGCACTGGCAACTACATGGTCGATGCCGAGGGCCTGACCGCGATCCTCGACTGGGAATTCGCCGGCTGGGGCGATCCGGTCCAGGATCTCGGCTGGTTCTGCGCCGCCTGCTGGCGGTTCGGCCGGCCCGATCTGGAGGCCGGCGGCATCGCCCCGCGCGCCGCCTTCTATCGCGGCTACGAGGCCGAGAGCGGGCGTGGGATCGATCCGGAGGCCGTCCGCTACTGGGAGGTCATGGCGCATCTGCGCTGGGCGGTGATCGCCCTGGAGCAGGGCCACCGCCACGACTCGGGCCAGGAGACGTCGCTGGAGCTGGCGCTGACCGGCCGGATGGCGCCCGAACTGGAGGCCGCGATCCTGCGCGAGACCGCGCCGGAACGATGGGGAGCCCGATGAGCGACGCCTTCCCGGATGCGCCCGCGGGCGCCGCCCTGCTGGCGGTCGCCCGGCAGAGCCTCCTCGACGAGGTCGCCCCGGCTTTGTCGGGGCGCCAGCGCTACGTCCTGCTGATGGCCGCCAACGCGATGGGCCTCGTCATGCGGGAGATCGCGCAGGCGGGCGCCGCGACCGAGGCCTGGGAGCGGGCGCTCGACGGTGCCGGCACGCCCGCCGACCTGGTCGCGGCGATCCGCGCCGGCCGCCACGACGGCGACGCGGCGCTCCACGCGGCGCTGGTCGAGACGACCCGGATCGCCGCCGGCATCTGGAAGGCCCCGGGATAGCGATCCCGGGGCGCCGATCCGGGCCTCAGTAGGGGCGGCCGGTGCCCCGGCGCCGGTCGTAGCGGCGCCCGAGATAGGCGATGAGCTTCGGCACGATGAAGGCCGTCAGGAGCTTGCGCAGCATCGGCGGAGTCTCCGTCAGCGGGCGCTGCGGACGAGCCAGCCCGCCGCGAAGGCGAGGGCGGCCAGACCCAGCAGGGTGTTGGTGCGGTTGGCCTCGGCCGTGCGGATCGCCTGCCGGCCGTAATCCGCGCCGCGGCGGCGCACGTCCCGGGCGCGGTCGCGGCCCTCGTCGATCAGGTGGTCGGCCCGTGTCCAGGCGGCCTCGGCCAGATGGCGGCCGTCCTCCGCGAGGTCCTCGGCGCGGTCGCGGACGCGGCCATAGGCGTACTGGGCGCCGCCGGCCACTTGGTTCACGGCGCCGCGCACTTGGCGGGCCGGGTCACCGGTCAGGCCGCCCAGGGCGGTCTGGGCGCGGCCCTTGAGGTGGCGGGACGCGCCGCTGATCTGGTCGCGGTTCATGCAGCTCTCCTGGTGTCGGGTGGATGGAACCCCGCTTGGGGGCGGCGCCGGCCGGGCCGGCGCCGCGGGATGGGGTCAGTGCTTGCCGGTGATCTTGTCGGCGAGGTTTTTGGCGCCGTCCTTGACGTCGCCCACCGTCTTCTGCGCCTCGCCCTTCAGCTCCTGCGCCTTGCCCTCGGCCACCAGCTTGTCGTTGCCGGTCGCCTTGCCGGCCGCCTGCTTGACGTTGCCCACCGCCTCGTTGGCCAGGCCCTTGATCTTGTCGGTCGTGCTGCTCATCGCGTGCGCTCCTTGGGGGTTGGGGTCGGGGTCAGGATGTCCGGTCGGGCAGGTTCCGCCCGCCGGGGTGGACGGCCCCCGCACGGTGGCGGGCGCCGAGGGGGGGGTAAGCGGCCGAACGATCCGGGGCCGAACGATCCGGGACCGGGCCGCGGCCGCTCAGACGCGCCGGGTCTCGTAGGCGCCCGGCAGGCTCGCGGGCTTCGGCGCGCCCAGGCGGCCGCCGAAGAAGGCGGCGAGCGCG
>NZ_FMWU01000049.1 GCF_900103195.1 Methylobacterium sp. UNC378MF
CGCGGATCTCGGCCGCCGCCGCGTTCAGGTCCGCGGTCGCCGCACGGTTGGTCCGCGCCAGATCCGACAGACCCGCCACCATCGCGTTCAGCGTCACACCCAGACGGCCGACTTCGCCACCCGTGCGCACCTCCAGCTGGTCCGACAGGTTTCCCTCGCCGACCCGCTCGACGAAACTCATCACGCGCACCAGCGGCTGGACGATGAGGCGGTTGATCGCAACGCCGATCCCAAGGCAGATCAGGAGTGTCAGAAGCGTTCCGCCCCACAGGGCGACGCTCTCGTTGCGCTCGCCCCGCACGACACGCTCGGCCAGCGCCGTTCGTACCGCGCCTTCGAGCCCTTCGATGGCGGCGAGCCGCTCGCGGAAGGTATCGAACAGCCGCTTGCCCTGACCATTCGCCTCGATATGGACCGCCTCGTCGCGCTTTGCCGGATCGGCCGCGATCCGAATGGCGACCTCGCCGACTTCGGTCTGCCAACTGCGGGCTGCCGCAACGGCGTCGGCCAGCAGGCGCGTCCGCTCCGGATCCTGGCCGATCAGGCTCCTGAGCCTGTCGATCGCCTCATCCAGGGCTAGGCGACCTGTGCGATAGGGCTCGAGGCTGCCGTCGCGCCCCGTGATCAGGTAGCCGCGCAGCCCAGTCTCCTGATTGAGCATGGCCGCACGAAAATTGTCGAGGGCGCGGATCAGCTGGTTGGAGCGGCTCCGGGCATCGGTCGCCTCCCGCAACTGATCGCCCGTGATCAGGACCGCGCCGCTGCTCAGGACCGATACCAGTGCGATGACACCGATTGCACCGCCCAACAGGCGGTTGAGTCCCAGCGTTTGGGGCATGTTTTGCTGCATCCTGCTCGGACCTGCGGACGGAGCCGGTGAGGCCGCGACCGAGGTACACTGGCCTCTTAGCGCCGCGGCCCGGTCGATGCGAGCCATGACGTCATGCTCAGACGGCGACACCCTCAAATCGGCGAGACCGCCGCCGCGCCGCGGCCGATGTTTACGTATTGTAAACCGACAGGCGACTTGTAGTTGTGCAACATAGCGATCGTGTGTGCATCTAAACAGCGCGACCCGCAGTTCTCGATCGTAATGGTTGTGCAACAGGCGTTTGCGTTCCGTGAGATGCTGATTTCTTTCCTGATCGATACCGATCGCAAGGCTGATCCACTCGACGCGAATCTCAGGGCGCGCGCGCGTGTCGAGCAGGTCGACGTCGCGCTTCGTCTTGTGCCTTTCACGATTCTTGTGAGTCTCAGCGTCGTTCAGGTCATCGTCTACCTGTTCTGGCATCCGGGGAATCGCGGCTATCTCGCCGGCTTGGAGGCACTCGTCCTGCCATTGGCGGTCGTCTCGCTTCAGCAGTGCTGGCGTTGGCGCTCGCGCCCCAAACCCCTCGAGGTTGCGCCGTCCTTCGTCCAGAAGGTCGTCTTGGCCGCTCAGGCCTATGGGCTGCTCCTGGCCTCCATCCCGGTCATGTTGTTTGCCGGGGCTGATCCGAACGGGCGGCTCCTGATCGCTTCCAGCATCGCGGGTCTGATCGCGACAGGAATGAGCGCGGCGGTGCTGCCCCGGGTCGCCATCAGCTATTCAGGTCTTATCATCATCGGCTCGTTCATCGCCCTAGCGACGACGGGCGAGCCCTTCTACATCTATGTCGCCGTCCTGTTGTTTTTCTATTCGATCTTCATCTGCTTCACGATCCTTCATCTCAGCCGTCTGCTGACGATGCGGGTCATCGCGCAGATCGAGCTCGAGCGGCAGCAGGAATTCACCCATCTTCTGCTCAACGAATTCGAGGAAAGTGCCAGCGACTGGCTCTGGGAGACAGACGCAGACCTGCATCTCCAACACGTCTCGCAGCGCCTGATCGAAGTCGCCGGCTCCTCCGAGCGACAGCTGATGGGCCTGCCCCTGGAGCGGCTCCTCCTTCCGCCGCTTGCACCGCCCAAGAGCCATTCGAGCACCGCCCTCTGGAGCTGCATCGCGGAGCGGCGGGCCTTCCGAAATCTTCACCTGCAGCTCGATATCGCCGGCGAGCGACGGACTTGGTGCTTGAGCGGAAAGCCAACCTTCAATCGCGCCGGCGTGTTCTCCGGCTATCGCGGCGTCGGCTCGGATGTGACGGAGAAGCGGCGCTCCGAGGAGCGCCTGTCCTACCTCGCGCTGCACGATTCTCTCACGGATCTGCCGAACCGGGTCCTGTTCCATCAACTTCAGGAGGCGGCGCGGGAGCGGCTTGCGCAGGGCGAACGGTTCGCCGTGCTGGCACTCGACCTCGATGAGTTCAAGAGCGTCAACGACACGTTCGGCCACGCAGCCGGCGACAAGCTCCTCAAATCCGTCGCCGAGCGGCTGCGGAGCTTCGAGGCCGCACACGTGCAACTCGCCCGCCTCGCGGGCGATGAGTTTGCGGTTCTCGCGACCGGCCGGAGTGCCCGTGACCTGCACGCCGTCGAGGCGCTCGCGGGCGGCATCGTCGAAACGCTCGCCTCACCGTTCACCATCGATGGCATCCGGCTGAGCGTCAGCGTCAGCATCGGCATTGCCATCGCGCCGCAGGATGGGTGTCAGGAGATCATGCGGCGGGCCGATCTCGCGCTCTATCGCATGAAGAGCGAGGGGCGGAACGGCTACCGGTTCTACGAAGCGGAGATGGACGAACGGATCGAGGCACGTCGGGCCCTGACCGCTGACCTGCGGGGAGCCCTCGATCGCGACGAGTTCCTCCTCTACTTCCAGCCGATCGTCGCGGCCAAGGAGTGTCGCGTGCGCGGCTTCGAAGCCCTGCTGCGGTGGAAGCACCCTGTGCGGGGATTCGTCTCGCCCGGCGAGTTCATTCCCCTTGCCGAGGAAACGGGCGTGATCATCCCGCTCGGCGAATGGATCCTGCGCGAGGCCTGTCGGGTCGCGGTCGGCTGGCCGAACGATATCCGGATCGCCGTCAACCTATCACCGCGACAGTTCCGGCATTCGGATCTGCCGCAACTCGTGCGTTCCGCGCTCCGGACGACCGGTCTGGACGCGCCGCGCCTGGAACTGGAAGTCACGGAATCGGTGTTCCTCGAAGCTACGCCGGCGATCAATGCCACGCTCGTCAAACTCCGTGAGATGGGCGTGCGCCTCTCGCTCGACGATTTCGGGACCGGCTATTCGAGTCTCAGCTACCTGCGCCGGATCGCCTTCGACAAGATCAAGATCGATCAGAGTTTCGTCCGCGACCTCCCGCACGAGCGCAGCGCAGCCTCGATCGTGCGTGCGATCATCGACATGGCGACGAGCCTCGACATGACGATCACGGCGGAAGGCGTCGAGACGGATGCGCAGCGCATCTGCCTGCTCAACCAGGGCTGTCACGAGTTCCAGGGCTATCTGTTCAGCAAGCCGCTTCCGGCCGAGCAGGCCGGGGCGCTGGCGCGCAGCCGTCAACTCCTCCCGGCGGCGGTTCGGGCAGCGTAAGGTGCCCTCAGGCGCCGAGCGGCGCTACGCCGGCCGGGCTGGACTTACCGTCGGCCCCGTGCGGCGACGATTTCGGCCAGTACGGCAGGAATCCCTCGACGATGGTGCGCGGGATATCGAGCGGCCGGTAGTGGACCGTATCCACGAACATGAGCGACTGTTCCCCACGGCCGAGCAGGCCGTTGACCTCGCTGTGAATCTCGTGCGCCAGCGTCACGAATTTCCGGTTATGGCTCGCGATCGAGATCCGGATGGTGACCGGCTCGAACTCCATGGCCTCGCGCCGGAAGTCGTGATGAAAGGATTTCGTCAGGATATAGAAATCCGTAGATTTCAGGTCGAAATTCGGCATGCAGATGTTGAAGAAGAGCTCGCGCGCCTTGCCGACCCAGCGCACGTAATTGGCGAAATAGACGTTTCCGACCGAATTCGTGTCGTCGTAGGTCGGGATCAGGCGCAGAACGAACCAGTGCCCGTCGAAGCCATGGGAGGCGACGGTATCCGTTCGGTCCAGCGCCACCGGCACTGGTGCGGCCCGCGGCGCCCGCTCCGCCGAGGGAATCAGCTCTCCTACCGGCTGCGAGCCACGCCATCCGAGCACCTGCGCGATCATCGGCAGGGCGCCGATCAGGCCGATGAGCGGCGCGATGGCCAGGAGCGCCCAGCTCGGTGCCAGATAGCCGGTGACGAAGATCAGGCTCGCCGTGGCCCCGATCATGGCATTGAGGACCGAGTCGTACCGGCGCGCCGCGCCGAGTGTCTCGCAGACGAGGCACGCCGCCGCTCCGACGAGGAGCGTCGCGAAGGGCACCATCAAATAAAGCAGCGAAAGGTTTGCCCAGATTGCGGCCGCGGCGGCGGCGAGCGCCGCGCCTAGGATCCAAACGGGAGAGGCAACGAGTCCCGCCGGCACGAAGGCGAGGAGCGGCGAGTTGCTGCGCGCCGTGATCGACGTTCCGAGCCAGCGCGTCGCGCTGTAGAAGCTGTCGATCGTGGTGGCGGCCGCAATCGCCGTCCAGACGACGAAGGCAGCGGTGACGCCAGTCAGGGATTCGCGCCCGATCGCGTGCGCGACGGCCGCGTATGCGCCCGGCAGCCCATCTGACGAGATGACGGGCGCGCCGAGCCCTGCCCGCGCTGCGAGCAGCGCGTTGATCGTCAGAAGGCCGAGAAACAGGGCGGCGCCGGCGACATAGGCGACGCGTACGGATCCGCCCGTGCGCCGGATCTCGGCGGCGCGCTGCCACTGCTGGATGTCCATCCACGGGCCGAGCAGGAAGCCGACTAGCGAGGGAACGATGAGCCCGTAGAAACGCTCGTCGAAGGCGTGGAGCGGGACCTCCCCGCCAACTTGATGCACGGGCAAGCCGGCGAAGAGCGTCGCACTCGCCGAAAGCCCCAGGACTAGCGCCACCCCGTGGATGATCCGGATTCCGCGCAGCGGGACTGCGTGCCCGATCGAGCAGGCAATGAGAACCAGGGCTATCACGCCCACTGCGGCGTCATGACCGAACAGCGGAAGCCACGCATAGGCCGCGAATCCGAAGATCGTGATGGCGACCGCGAAGAACTGCGCCCCCAGGAAGAGGAGAGCGTAGGGCCCCTGCACGGCCGCCACGATGGCGTCCAGTTTCCGGCGCGGCGCCCCGAGCAGCCAGCCGAACAGGCCGAGCCCCGTCGCATTCGGAAGGGCGAAGGCAAGAAACCCGAGCCATCCATACGAGAGGGTCACGTGGATCGCGTAGAAAAAGCCGAGGCCCCAGAACCACGACAAAGCAATCGTGGGCGCCCAGGTCGCGGAGCGGATGAACTGGGAATGCATTGTGTCTGCAAGCGCTCCGTACCCGGAACAGCAATAGCGGATGTGGTTCGTTTCGGGAATATGCCCGGCGAAAAAGAAGCTGGATATAAGATATCCACCCCGCGAATTGCATCGCGCTGCTCTCCCAGGCCGGCGACCCCCGGGTCGCCGAGCGCGGCTGAGGCGGGCAAACCGCCCGAATGCGCGTGGTGGAGGCCCGGCGGCCCCGCGGCCCTTGACCGACTACGCTTGTCGCGTCCCGTGAGAGATGCGGAAGCGCCTATTTGCGCGAGGAACTGACCATCGTGGCCGGCACCGCGCCTTCCGACTGCGTGCTGCCGCAGGTCATGCGCAAGATGGAGCGGCTCGGCATAAGGGAATCGACCGTCGGTCTCGTGATCCCGGTGATCGGGCTGGTTCTGGTCCTGTCCGTCGACTGGTTCGTCGGGATCGCCCGGGCGCTCGGAAGCCTGATCGGCAATTGCGTCGCGACCGTCGTCATCGCAGCCCGGGGGCGCTATCGACTGCGCCCAGGCGCACCGGGTCCTGAACGGCGAGGACACGACGGACACGGCAGCGAGCCTCGAGACGTCGATCCCGCAGCCGCATTCCGCGTGACGGATCCGGCACGACACGGTTACTCAGCATGACATCGGATTCCGGAGACCCTTTATGAGTGCTGGAGCCTACAACCCGCCCTGCGGCGGCCTTCCCGGCCAGACGGCTCTGATGACCGGCCGCGCCGTGTTCACCGAGGCCTACGCGGTGATCCCGCACGGTGTGATGAGCGACATCGTCACGAGCCTCCTGCCGGGGTGGGACAAGGCCAAGGCCTGGATCCTGGCGCGGCCGCTCTCGGGCTTCGCCGAGACCTTCGCTCAATACCTCATGGAGGTCGCACCAGGCGGCGGCAGCGATTGCCCGGAGCCGGAGAGGCAGGCCCAGGGCGTGCTGTTCGTGGTGGAGGGCACGGCGAGCCTCGGGCTCGCGGGTGCCCGGCACGCCCTCCGGTCAGGCAGCTACGCGTATCTCGCCCCCGGCGCGGCCTGGACCCTGCGCAACGAGGGCGACGGCCCGGTGCGATTCCATTGGATCCGCAAGGCCTACCAGCCGGCGGCGGGGCTGGAAGCGCCGACCTCCTTCGTGACGCACGAATCAGCGGTTGAGCCGGCCGGGATGGTCGGGACGGAGGGGGCCTGGGCGACCACCCGCTTCGTCGCATCCGACGATCTGCGCCACGATATGCATGTGAACATCGTCAGCCTGCGTCCGGGCGCCTCGATCCCGTTCGAGGAGACGCATGTGATGGAGCACGGGCTGTTCGTTCTTGAGGGCAAGGCGGTCTACCGGCTGAATCGCGACTGGGTCGAGGTCGAGGCGGGCGACTTCATGTGGCTGCGCGCCTTCTGCCCGCAGGCCTGCTACGCGGGCGGGCCCGGCCCGTTCCGGTATCTCCTCTACAAGGACGTCAATCGGCATCCGGCGCTGGCGCTTCAAGGGCTGAGCCGTTGAGCACGTCGGCTCGCGACATCGTCGCCCGCCCACTGACCGCAGCGGCGTTCGCGCCGTTCGGCGCGGTCATTGATACCGACGCTGTCGCGCCTCGGCCGATGAATGCCGGAACGGCGCGCCGCTTCCATGATCTCGCCGAGATCGAGGTTGTCGGCGAGGGCGCCCGCGTCGTGATCGGCCTCGTGGAGGCGCAACCCTACCCAGTGCCGCTGCGCCTCAGCCTGGTGGAACGGCATCCGCTCGGTGCGCAGGCGTTCCTGCCTCTGACCGCGGCGCCATTCCTGGTCGTGGTCGCCCCGGACGAGAACGGCTGGCCCGGCCGGCCCCAGGCTTTCATCACCGGCCCCCGACAGGGGGTCTGCTACGCCCGCAACACGTGGCACGGCGTGCTCACGCCCTACGGTCAAAGGCAGGACTTCGTCGTGGTCGACCGCGGTGGACCGGGCGTGAACCTGGAGGAGTACACGTTCGCGGAGCCCTGGACCGTGCATCTGCCCGCTCTGGATTGAAGGCGCCTGCAGATCTCGTCATCCGTAATTTCTAGACGCTCGGGCGAGAGACGGGTTCGGCGAACCTCCGGTGAAGGGCGCGGGCGCGCCGGTTCCTGCAAAAGCTCGGACATGCAGCAAGGTTCACCGCCGCTCCCGTCATCGCGGGGCTGCGCAGCGGAGCGCGACATCGACACGCGCCCGTGCGCCAAGCCTTCACCGACGGTGCGTCCGGGTTCCGGGCTACCGGCCACACCCACGATACACGGCGCCGGTGAACCGCCAGAGAAGGCGGTGCGTGGACGATCCTCCCAGCGCATGAAGCCAGAACACCGTGCCGGATCGGGCGCGCGGTGCGTCGACCCGTCCTTCGGCGGCAGCCCGTCGCACGACGGGGCTCGCGTGATCGGGACCGCCGGCCGCGCACAGCATGTCAGGGCCGTGCGGATGCAATCAATCCAGGGGGCAACGCCGCGAAAGTCCGTTGACTGGCACCGGTCAGCGGCTATCGAAGCCGCAACGATGGAGTCCGCACCAACGCGGACCCGAGGAAGCGCCGGGCCGACGTGCCCCTACCGGAAAGGCCGCCATGTCATTGTCTCGAACGCCTCTGTCCCGTCGGCGATTCCTCGCGACGGGCTCGACGGCGCTGATCGCCGGCACCATGGCGGCCCCGCATGTGGCGCGGGCGCAGCGGGCGGATTTCACCTACAAATACGCCAACAACCTGCCCGACACGCATCCGATGAACATCCGCGCCCGCGAGATGGCGGATGCCCTGCGTGCGGAGAGCGGAGGGCGGTTCGATCTCAAGATCTTCCCGTCGAGCCAGCTCGGCTCGGATACCGACACCCTGAGCCAGCTGCGCTCGGGCAGCGTCGAGTTCTTCACGATGTCGCCGCTGATCCTCTCGACGCTGGTGCCCAACGCGTCGATCAACGGCATCGGCTACGCCTTCCCGAGCTATGACGCCGTCTGGCCGGCCATGGACGGCGAACTTGGCGCCTGGGTCCGCCAGCAGATCGCCAAGGCCGGGCTCGTCACCATGGAGAAGATCTGGGACAACGGCTATCGTCAGACGACCTCGTCGACCAAGCCGATCGCCACCCCCGACGATTTCAAGGGCTTCCGGATCCGCGTGCCGGTCTCCCCGCTCTGGACCTCGATGTTCCGGGCTTTTGACGCCGCGCCGGCCTCGATCAATCTGAACGAAACCTATTCGGCCCTGCAGACCAAGATCGTCGAGGGTCAGGAGAATCCGCTGGCGGTGATCTCCACTACGAAGTTCTACGAGGTTCAGAAGTACTGCTCGCTGACCAACCACATGTGGGACGGGTACTGGTTCCTCGCAAATCGCCGCGCCTGGGAGCGTATCCCGCCGGACCTGCGCACGATGGTAGCCCGCCACATCGACGCTGCCGGGCTCAAGGAGCGGGCCGACGTCGCGCAGCTCAACGCCAACCTGCAGGCTGAGCTTTCCAAGAACGGGATGGTGTTCAACAAGCCCGATCCGGAGCCCTTCCGCGACAAGCTGCGCAAGGCCGGCTTCTACGCCGAGTGGAAGAGCCGCTACGGCGAAGAGGGTTGGTCGTTGCTGGAGAAGGCCTGCGGGAAGCTCACCTGATGGGCACCGTGGGGGCGCCGCGCGGCGGGGTCGCGCCGTGCTCCCGGCGGGTGATGAACCTCGCGCATTTCCTGCGCCGGGCCGCGCGCCGGTTTCCGGATGCGGTGGGTCTGGCCTGGGGCGCGCGGAGCTGGACCTGGTCCGAACTCGACGCCCGGGTTGACGCCATGGCGGCAGCACTCGCTGCCCGCGGCGTATCCAAGGGTGACCGCGTTCTGGTCCAGGCGCGCAACAGCAATCAGCTGTTCGAATCGATGTTCGTCTGCTTCCGGCTCGGCGCCGTATGGGTGCCGACCAATTTCCGGCAGACGCCGCCGGAGGTGGCGTATCTCGCGCGCGCCAGCGGCGCTTCCGCGTTGATCTGCGGCGCGGGGTTCCCTGACCACGCTGCCGCCGTCCGCGCAGCATGCCCAAACCTGAATCGCGTGGTCGAGATCGGCGGACAGGCCTTCGGAGCGGATTACGACGCTCTCGTCGCCGAGCATCGGTTCCAATCCGCGCGCACGGCCGATGTCGAGCACGATGACCCGTGCTGGTTCTTCTTCACGTCGGGCACGACGGGACGCCCGAAGGCGGCGGTCCTCACCCATGGCCAGATGGCCTTCGTGGTCACCAATCACCTCTGCGACCTGATGCCGGGAACGACCGAGGCCGACGCGTCCCTGGTCGTCGCACCGCTCTCGCACGGTGCCGGCATCCACCAGCTCGCTCAGGTCGCGTCCGGCACCAAGACGGTGCTCACCGGCGCCGAGCGCCTGGACCCCGCGGAGGTCTGGGCGCTCGTGGAACGCTGGCGCATCACCAACCTCTTCACCGTGCCGACCATCGTGAAGCTGCTGACCGAGCATCCGGCGGTCGCTGCGCACGATCATTCCAGCCTGCGCCACGTGATCTATGCGGGCGCGCCGATGTACCGCGCGGACCAGCAGCACGCGCTGCGGGTGCTCGGACCGGTGCTGGTGCAGTATTTCGGGCTCGGTGAGGTGACCGGCAACATCACTGTGCTGCCGCCCCGCCTGCATTCGGCCGAGGACGGCCCTGATGTGAAGGTCGGCACCTGCGGGGTCGAGCGAACCGGCATGCAGGTTCAGATCCAGGACGCGGACGGGCGCGAGTGCCCGCCGGGGGAGACCGGTGAGATCTGTGTCTGCGGGCCCGCCGTCTTCGCGGGCTACTATGACAACCCGGAGGCCAACGCGGCGGCGTTCCGCGACGGCTGGTTCCGGACCGGCGATCTCGGCCATGTCGACACGGAAGGCTTCCTGTTCATCACCGGCCGCGCTTCCGACATGTACATCTCGGGCGGCTCGAACGTGTATCCGCGCGAGATCGAGGAGAAACTCCTGACGCATCCGGCGATCTCCGAAGCCGCGATCCTCGGTGTGCCGGACCCGGCCTGGGGCGAGGTCGGCGTTGCGGTCTGCGTCACGCGTCCCGGAATGTCGGTGGGTGAGGCGGACTTGATCGCGTGGCTGTCGGAAGCAGTCGCCCGCTACAAGCTGCCTCGACGGGTGTTCTTCTGGGAGGCCCTGCCGAAATCCGGCTATGGCAAGGTGACGAAGCGCGCGATTCGCGAAGGACTCGAAGAGCGCGGTGACCTGCCGCGCGATGAGATGGCGCCAGCGAGAGGTCGATAAGCCTTTCGCTGTTCATGTCGGCCACGGCGGCGCCCTCCGTTTTTGTGAGGGAAGCGAAGCCATTCTGGGCCGCCGGCCGTCGTCGTGCAATCGGGTTGCATCGCTTCCCACACGATGTCGGCGATGCCGAAGCCGGACGTCGATGCGGAACAAGGATCCGGTGAGCCGCTCCGACTGCACGACGCCCGATCGAGGGCGGGCGTTCGACGCAGCCTGACCGCCGGGAGGCGTCCTCCCCGCGGCATCATGTTCGCGCTGCATGACAGCCCGCGCGCGATGCCCCCTGACGCATCTGCCGGACCGACCGCATATTGCATTGCAACAAGCCGGGCAGCCCGCCCGGCGCTGATCGGGATCGGGCACGATGACCACTCTCGCGAACCTCGTCGGCCGTCTTGGTGTTGCCGTGCAGCGCGCCGCCGCCGGGCGCTACACCGAGCAGCGCGAGCGGATCCTGCGAACCGGCGCCGCCGGCATGATCTGACCCTCCCGGCACACTCGTCCCTGGTCGTACGCCTTCAAAGGAATCCGATCGAGAACCAGGGAATGAGGATGATGACGAGGAGCCCGACGAGCAGGGCGACAATGTAGCCGACGATCGGGCGCATCCCCGCGTCGGGATGGATGCGGCTGATGGCGCAGGCCGCGTAGTAGCCGACACCGAAGGGCGGCGCGAACAGCCCGATGCCCATCGCGAGGATCACCACCATCGCATAGTGGACTTCGTGGACGCCCACCGCCCGGGCGATCGGGAACAGCAGAGGGCCGAACAGCACGATCGCTGGGATGCCTTCCAGCACCGAGCCCAGGATGATGAAGGCGGCCGCCGAGACGAACAGGAAGCCGAGCGCCCCGCCGGGCAGGCTCTTCATGACCTCGGCCAAAGTCTGCGAGAAACCCGACTGGGTGAGCGCCCAGGCCATGCCGGTGGCCGCGCCGATGATCAGCAGGATCGCCCCGGACAAGGTCGCTGTGGTCACCAGCATCGGGTAGAGCCGCCGCCACTCGAATTGACGGTAGATCAGAAGACCCGCCAGCGCCGCGTAGACGATGCCGATGGTGGAGACTTCCGTGGCGGTGGCGATGCCCTCAACTACGGCGAAGCGGATGACGAAGGGCAGGGCCAGCGCCGGGATCGCCACCAGAAAGGATCGGCCGATGATCTGCCGCGACGGCCGGGCCACGTGGCTCAGGTCCTCGCCGCGGTAGCGCCACCAGACCAGCGCGCACAGGGTGACGGCGAGCACGAGGCCCGGCAGGAGGCCGCCGGTGAACAGAGCGGTGATCGAGACGCCCGTGACCGATCCGATGGTGATCAGCACGATCGAGGGCGGGATCGTCTCGGTCTGCGCGCCCGTGGTGGCCAGCAGCGCCACGAGGTCGCCCTCCTTGGCGCCGCGGGCCTTCATCTCCGGGAACAGGACCGGGGCGACGGCGGCCATGTCGGCGGCTTTCGAGCCGGAGATCCCCGAGACGAGGTACATCGCGCCGACCAGCACGTAGTGCAGGCCGCCCCGGACGTGGCCGAGCAGCGCTGCCAGGAATCCGACCATGGCCCGGGCCATGCCGGTCATCTCGATCAGCAGGCCGAGGAACACGAAGAGCGGCACCGCGAGCAGGATCAAGTGGCTCATGCCCTCGTCCATGCGCCCCACCACCACCATCGAGGGCGCGTTGGTGGTCAGCGTGATGTACGCGAAGGTCGAGAGGCCGAACGCGAAGGCGATCGGCACCCCGGCAAAGACCAGCGCGCCGACGCCGAAGACGAAGAACAGCAGCAGGTTGAGGTTGCCGAGGTCCATCAGCCAAGGCTGGAGCGCCACGAGGCCGGCAGCGAACGCCGCGCCCAGCACGAGCGCGCCCGCCGTCAGCTTCCAGTCAGCGGTTTCCAGCAGGCGGATCACCGCGACGATCAGCATGAGGCCCAGCCCGACCGGCAGGGCGGCCGCGCGCCACGCGTTGTTCAGCTCGAGCGCGGGCGTCTGGACGAAGGTCTCCTCGCTGGCGAATTCCCAGGCCGGCTCCAGCAGCAGCGCCACGAAGATCAGGCCGGCTACCAGGGCGACCGTCTCCAGAAAGGCGCGCAGGCGCGGTCCGCTCATGGCGACGAAGGCGGTCATGCGCATGTGCTCGGCACGGCGGAAGGCGACCACGGCCCCCAACATGGCGAGCCACAGGAACAGGATCGAGGCAAGTTCGTCCGACCAGACCAGAGGCTCACGGAACACGTAGCGGCTCACGACGCCCCCGAGCAGCACCCCGATCTCGGCCAGCACGAGGAGCGCCGCCGGAATCTCCACGAGATGGCCGAGCCCTGCATCGAGCCGGCGCAGCCAGGTTCGGGCGCGCAGGGGCGGCCCGGTCAATTCAACCCCCGCCGTCGTCTCGACGGCCGCGATATCGATCTGCATGGCGCCCTCCCGTCGGAGCCGGTCCCGATGCCGCTGCCCGCGGGAATGGCTCCAAGTGCGTCTTGTTGGTGCGTCTTGTTGAGCGTTCTGTCGTGCGTCTTGGCGCTCTCGTTCTCCGATACCCTTATCCGATCCGGTGGAAAGCGCTTCAGGTCAGTTTGCCCGACACGTCCTCAAGATGCGACCAGGCCACGTCGCCGTACTTGGTTTTCCAGTCCTTGTAGAAGCTGGTCCGTCCCAGGGCCTCGCGGAACCGTGCCCGGTCGACGTCGATGAAGCTGATGCCCTTGGCGGTGAGGCTCTGCCGAAGGGACTCGCTGAGCTTGGCGACGTCCGCGCGCTGGTCGGTCGCGGACCGGTCGAGTTCCCGCGACACGATCTGGCGCAGGTCCTCGGGCAGCCGCTGCCACGCCCGCTTGTTGCCGAGAATCCAGTAGCCGTCCCAGACATGCCCGGTCAGGCTGCAGGATTTCTGCACCTCGTAGAGCCGGGTGGTGGCCGTGATGGCAAGGGGATTCTCCTGACCCTCGACCACCTTGGTCTGGAGCGAGGAGTACAGCTCGTTGAAGTTGATCGGCGCCGCACCGGCTTCGAGCGCCTTGAACAGCGAGGTCAGCATCGGCGCGGGAGGCACGCGGATCTTGAACCCCTTCAGGTCCTCCGGCGTCCGAATCTCGCGGGTCGCGGAGGTGATCTGCCGGAAGCCGTTGTCCCAGACCTTGGACACGGCGAGGATTGGCGTCTTGGCGATCTGCTGGCGGACCCAGGCGCCAAGTTCGCCGTCCATGGCTGTCCAGACAGCGTCGTAATCCTTGAAGGCGAAGCCGGTGTTCGGCAGGCTCGCGGCCGGCACGAAGGTGGCTAGGATCGACGTTGCGAGATTGAAGAACTCGACGCTTCCGTTGCGAACCTGTGCCAGCAGGTCGGTGTCCGAGCCGAGCTGGTTGGCCGGGAACAGCTTGATTTCCAGACGGCCATTCGTAGCCTCGCGGATCCGGTCGAGAGCCTCTTGCCCCCTAAGGTTGACTGGATGTGTCGGATCCTGGCCGGTGGCGAGCTTGTAGGTGAATTCGGCGGCCTGACCCCGGCGGGTGAGGATACTGAAGGCCGGCAGGGTGGCCACGCCGACGAGCAGGCCGCGGCGACTGAGACGCGTGTCGCGCATGGTTTCACTCCCTGGATGTTTGGGGCTGCCCGATCCCCGCCGTTGATCGACGGTGGAGGGTACGGTCCGCGTTGTTATCCCCGATCGGCGGGTCCGAATCCGGCGCCCCGATCGCGCGTCGTTCGCGGATGCCTAGGCACCGTCGCCGTTGAGCAGGCGGTAGGCGCGGATCACCTGGCTGTCGTCCGCGGTGCCGTCGCCGCGACCGGAGGTCGAGACGAAGAGCTGGTGGGCGAGCGCCGCCAGCGGCAGCGCCGCCCCGGCGCCGCGGCCGGCCTCCAGCACGATGCCGAGGTCTTTGACGAAGATGTCGACCGCGCTGGTTACCGGCGGCATGTCCTCCAGCATCCGGGGGCCGCGGTCGCCCAGCATCCAGCTCGCGGCAGAGGAGCCCGAAAGGATCTCCAGCACCACGTCGAGATCGACCCCGACGCGACCGGCGAGCGCCAGCGCCTCGGCCGCCGCCGCGATATGGACGCCGCACAGGAGTTGATTGACAGCCTTGACGGTGGCGCCCTGTCCGGCGCGTTCGCCGACATGGAAGATCCGGTCGCCCAGCGCGTCGAGGACCGGCCGCAAGAATCTCAGGGTCTCGGCGGGCGCCGCGGCCATGATGGTGAGCTTGGCCGCCTGCGCACCAACGACTCCGCCCGAGACCGGCGCGTCGACGAAGCGTCGACCGCGCGCCGCAACGCGCTCGGCCAGATGTTCCACCGCCAGCGGCGGGCAGGTCGCCATCAGGACCACGATGCCGTCCGGTGCAAGGGCGTCGAGGGCGCCCTCGGTGAACAGCACGGTTTCGGCCTGCGCGACGTTGACCACCATCAGGAGGAGCGCGTCGGCGCCATCGGCCGCCCGAATCGGGGTCTCGGCCGCCGTGCCGCCGGCGGTTTCGAGAGCTTTGCGGCTCTCAGGCCGCAGGTCGTAGCCGTGCACCGGGAAGCCCGCCGCGACCAGGTTGATCGCCATCGGCAGGCCCATGGCGCCGAGGCCGACGAAGGCGAGGCGGCTCAGAGCCATGCCCGAATGCTCCGGGTCATCGCGGTGGCCGAGATGCCGTAGCGGTCGTGGAGCGTCGGCAGGGCGCCGGCATCGAGAAATTCGTCCGGCAGGCCGATCTGGCGGAAGCCGCGCCCCGGCATCACACCTGCGCGCATCAGGAGGCCGGCCACCGCCTCGCCGAGGCCGCCGATCACACTGTGGTTCTCGGCCACCACCACGACCCGGCCGCCGCGCCCGGCCTCGTGGAGGATCGTCGCCGTGTCGAGGGGCTTGATCGTCGGAACGTGCAGGACCGCAACGTCGACCCGGTCGTCACGCAGAGCCTCGGCCACCTCCAGAGCGCGCATGGTCATCAGGCCCGACGAGATCACCAGGACGTCGCGCCCGTCGCGGATCACCTTGGCCTTGCCGAGTTCGAACGTGTAGCCGTACGTGTCGAGCACCAGCGGGACGTTGCCGCGCAGGAGCCGGAGGTAGACCGGCCCCTTATGTGCCGCCATGGCGGGCACGACCTGCTCGATCTCATGGGCGTCACAGGGATCGATGATCGTGAGGTTCGGCATCCCGCGGAAGATCGCGAGATCCTCCGTGGCCTGATGGCTCGGACCGTAGCCGGTGGTCAGGCCGGGCAGCGCGCAGGCGATCTTGACGTCGAGATTCTCCTCCGCGATCGCCAGGCAGATGAAGTCGTAGGCGCGCCGCGCCGCGAACACCGCGTAAGTGGTGGCGAACGGCGTGAACCCCTCCCGTGCGAGACCGGCGGCCGCGCTCATCAGGAGCTGCTCGGCCATTCCCATCTGGTAGAAGCGTTCGGGATGGGCCTGCGCGAAGATGTGCAGGTCCGTGTATTTCGACAAATCCGCCGAGAGGCCGACGATGTCGGGCCGTGTCCTGGCCAGTTCGACCAGGGCGTGGCCGAAAGGCGCCACCTTGGTGCGCTGCCCGGGGGCAGCCAGCGAGGCGATCATCGCCGAGGTCTTGGCGCCGTTGCCGGCGCGGGGGGCAGGCTTCTCGTATTTGGAGCGTCTCACCGCACTCTCCCCTCGTCCAGGATCGACAGGGCCTGACGCCACTCGTCCGGCTCGACCCGCAGGAAGTGATTGCGGTCGCGCGCTTCGAGGAAGGGCACCCCCTTCGCCATGCGGGTGTCGCAGATGATGACTCGGGGCTCGGGGCCCGGATGGTGCCGGGCGGCGTCGAAGGCCTTCACCAGCGCGTCGATGTCGTTGCCGTCGACCCGCTGCACGAACCAGTTGAACGCCGCGAATTTCGGCGCGAGCGGCTCGAAGTTGAGCACACCGGTCGAGGCTCCGTCGGCCTGCATGCCGTTGACGTCGACGAGGCCGATCAGGTTGTCGAGCTTGAACGAGCCGGCCGACATGGCGGCCTCCCAGGTCGAACCCTCGTCGAGTTCGCCGTCGGAAAACAGGTTGTAGATGAAGCTCTTGGAGCCCTTCCGCTTCAGCCCCAGCGCCATGCCGACCGCGATCCCGAGCCCGTGGCCCAGCGACCCGCCGGTGATCTCCATACCCGGCGTGTAGGCAGCCATCCCGGACATCGGCAGGCGGCTGTCGTCGCCGCCGTAGCTCGTCAGTTCGTCCTCGGGGAGGATCTCGGCCTCGATCAGGGCCGCGTAGAGGGCGATGGCGTAGTGGCCGATCGACAGGAGGAAGCGGTCGCGCCCCTCCCATTCCGGGTCCTCGGGCCGGTAGCTCAGCGCGTGGAAGTAGCTCACCGCCAGCACGTCAGCGATGCCGAGCGCCTGGGCGATGTAGCCCTGGCCCTGGACCTCGCCCATGCGCAGGGCGTGGCGGCGGATGCGGTAGGCGCGCTCGCCGAGCGGTACGTTGGAACCGGCGCGGGGCCGCTCGGTAGGGGATGGAGACGTCATGGCGCGGCCCTCAATGGATCAGCATGCCGCCGTTCACGTCGATCACCGCGCCGGTGATGTAGGTGGACAGGTCGGAGGCTAGGAACAGGCAGGCGTTGGCGACATCGTCCGCCACGCCGAGGCGCCCAAGCGGGATGCCCTTGGCGATCTCATCTTTCAGCTCCGGGGTGAGCTTGCCGCCGGTGATGTCGGTCTGGATCAGGCCCGGCGTCACGGAATTCACCCGCACGCCGTCGGGGCCGAGTTCGCGGGCCATGGCCTTCGCGAGGCCGAGCACGCCACCCTTGGCGGCGCTGTAATGCGGGCCGCCGAAGATGCCGCCGCCCCGCTGGGCGGAGACCGACGACATGCACACGATGGCGCCGGAGCCATGACCGCGCATCGTTGGGATCACCGCCTGGCTCATGTAGAGCGTGCCGCGCAGATTCACGTCGGTAACGGCGTCGTAGTTCTCCGGCCCAATCTCCATGATCTTGAGGGGCTGGGTGATGCCGGCATTGTTGACGAGCACATCGATCCGGCCGAAACGGGCCACGATCTCGTCGGCGGCGACCGTACAGGCCGCCCGGTCGGTCACGTTGCAGGCCAGTCCGATATGGCCGGGACCGATCTCGCGGGCCGCGGCCTCGGCTTGGCCGGCGTCGAGGTCGAGGATCGCGACCTGGGCACCGTGCTTTGCGAAGAGTTGCGCAGTGGCTTTTCCGATGCCGCGCGCAGAGGCCGCGCCGGTGATCACGCACACCCGATCGTTCAGAAGCATGGAATCCTCCCGGCGACCCGCGCCAGCGCGGGATCGAACCTGTCGTCATGACGGAGGGGACGTCGGGCCGGAAACCGTGATGCTGCGCATCCGGCGGCCTGCGGCGTCGTCTCCCTCGTCAGTGTTGTTGCGGGAAGAGTGCCGCGCCGCCGCATCGGCGGCAAACGCGGAATTTGCACGCGTAGGTGAATCCGGTTCACCTCTCCCGGTGTCAGCCCAGGTCGGGGCTCAGCGCGATCCCGAGCTCCTCCGCGAGCCAGCGCGCGAAGGCCCGCAACGGCGCGCGGCGGCGCGCATCGAGCGGGCAGACGAAGTGGTGGCCGATATAGCTGATATCCTGTCCGCGCCCGGCCAGCGGCGCGACGAGGCGGCCGGCTGCCACTTCCCGCTCGGCGAGGCGGGTGGATTCCAGGGCGACACCGAGCCCGTCCGCGGCGGCGGCGAGGGCCAGGAAACTCCGGTCGAAGCGGATGCCCGCGCTCGGCTGCGCGGCGAGTTGGTTACGTTCGAACCAGTGGGACCAGCGCACCTGCTTGTTGTCGCTCTGGATCAGGGTCTGCTTCAGCAGATCGGCTGGTTCGCGGATCTGCGCAGCCCTCGCGGGATTGCAGAGCGGCGTGACCGTCTCCAGGCCCAGCGGCATGCGCACCAGACCTTCACCGCGGGGCGGACCGTAGACGATATCGGCGTCGAACTCGTCGGTGATGAAGCGGGCGTAGTCCATACCGGCGGCGAGACGCACCTCGAAGTCCGGATTCGCGCTGAGGAAGCGTGCGAGCCGCGGTGCCAGCCATTGCGCGGCGAAGCTCGGCGCGCAGTGCAGCCGGAGCAGTTGCGGTCCGCGATTCGCCACCAGGTCGAAGCCGCGGTTGAGTTCCGCGAAGGCGCGTCCGACATGGTCGCACAGCGCCTCGCCGGCGGGGGTCGGAACTATGCCCTGACCCGCACGCTCGAACAGGACGACGCCCAGGGTCTCTTCCATCTTGCGCAGGGCGTGACTGACCGCGCTGGGAGAGAGGTTGAGCTCACCGGCGGCGGCCTTGAACGAGCGACGCCGCGCGGCAGCCTCGAAGATCCGGACGGCGGACAGGGGAACGGGCGGCCTCATCCCGGGCAGAATGAGCCGCGATCTCCGGCGCTGGCAACGGCGCCGCCGCAGTGGTGGCGCACGGCTCGACGCGCGACTGGATCAAGCCGACCGAATATTGCGGATCCGGACCTTCGCGACATGAGGTGCGGTTTTGCCCCGCTGGGCGACCTCGCAGAGGGCGGCCACCATCGAATCGGTCTCTACCTCTAGGTCGGATGGCCCGAGATCGTAGCGGGCGTTGCGCCAAGCGATGAGGATGCAGGCGAGGACCACCGACATACTGGCCGCCAGGGGCGCAATAACCAGAGCGGCGAGGGGACTCACCGGGGTCAGGATTGCCGCTGTCGTGAGGCCGCTTGCTATCCCCGCCGCAATCAAGACGATCATCGGAGCCTCGCCCGATCTGTGTGGCCGAGTCCTGCGCCCGATCACTGCCAGATGGTCGCGGCATGACAGTTAATTATTCGTTAATATGAAGCTTTTGCCGGTTATTTTCGCCGGTCAGCGATAGCGATTGCTTGCCGTTGGGGGCTGGTGGTGTCGGGCGCCGTACGGAGCGAGGCCGGTCGCTCCGCCATGGATTGTTCGTGCTCTCAAGGACGGACAATCGACCCGAGCGATCAGATTTTCATCGCCAATTCGAACGACTTCACAACGGGCGATTGTAGGATCGTGCGCCGGACTGCGACGATCACGATAGAATCTCCGTATCGTTAGGCCCGGAATCAAGGCATCTTACTCGCTGAGAGACACGATATCCGCAGGCCTGCGCGGAGCAGGAACTGATGACACCTCCGCGGATCTTTCGGACGCTTCCTCCAACGCGGCGTTCATACGGATCAAACATCCGCAACATGACGAACTGATACGCCGAGATCATCTCTGGTACAGAACGATCCCTTGCTGCCGATGGTTGCGCGGTGTTAGCCCTTGCCCGAGTGGCGTATGGGAAAACTGTCTCCGATGGCCATTGATATTCGAGCTGACGCGCGTCTGCGCGAGATCGCAGCCGTCATGGGCTGTCCGGTCGAATGGTTCTACGCGTCGGAAGGCGAAGCGGGCGACGCCACTATGACCTACGAGCTGCTCTGCTTATGGCACGCGATACAGGAGCCTCAGGGCCGCGAACGCGTGCTCAAGAGCGCTCGACACGAGGCTCAAAGGGAGACGCAGGGCGCGAAGGCTGCCGAGTGAGCGTGCCATACGCCGTCTCGAAGGCAGGCATAGGCAGAGGCGTACTCCGATGTCGATGACGCCGGAAACAACATTGTGCGGCCCTGGCGTGGTGAACGCAGGTGTCGGATCAGGAGAGACTTGAGCGCTGCCCGGACTTGGGATCAGGTGCCGCGGAACCCGAGCTTGGCGTTCGGCAGCCTGCTTCATCGCAGCCGGGAACTGATAGCCGTCAATGACCCTGGGCTATCCAGCTCAGAACCGTTGCACAGCGCTCGGCCTGCTCGCGGGTCAGTCCTGACGCGACGGCCGCGCCGTTGCGATAGACCACGAAAGTGCCGTCGTCGGTCGCGCGGATCTTGATGGAAGCCATTATTCGGCTCCCGACGTCAGGACCTGAAGCTGGGACAGCCCGGAAGAGGTGATCTGCCAGACTGCTACAGAAGCTTCCAGACCATCGTGCGAGCCGATCCGCTGGACGTGGCCGGTGCTTTCCAGCGCGGAGAGCCGGCTGTGATCGCCGGGCCATGAGGCGTCTGCCCTTTTGCGGATCGAAATCCGGCAATCTCGGGCCTCTGCTGCCTTGTTGAGAAGGCGGCGATCGTGATTCACCCGCATCGGCACTCCGGCTTGGCTCGGAACGGTACGCATTACCTACGTACAGGCTGGCCGATATGGTTAAGCTTGGCAACCCCGCGAACGAAACCGCCTTTGGATCGGGTCCGCCATTCCGTCCAGGCACCACCCGCCGGACCGCCAATGCGAAGCCACCACGCGTCGTCCATCTGGGGCATCGCCAGGATCGACCCAGGGACGAATGCTCCGATGGAGCATCGAAGGCGCCACGCCGCATAGGTCCCGTCGGCGCCCGACATGCCGATGTCTGTGGGCCAAGCCACGTCTCGGCTGACCGGACAGGCGGAAGAGCGGCGCCCAGAATCCATTGCGAGAACGCCATACCTGCCGGGTGAGGCCAACAGGATTTCCGTGTCGGAGGCACGAAAAAGGCCGGCCGGGGAACCCGGCCGGCCGTCGGTTCGCCGTCGGTGGCGCTTACCGCAGGAGCTGGAGAACGCCCTGCTGTGCGGAGTTGGCGAGCGACAGGGCCGAGATGCCCATCGACTGACGTGTCGACAGCGCCTGCGAGTTGGCCGCTTCCTGGTTCAGGTCGGCATTGGTCAGGTTGGCCGAGCCGGTCTGCAGCACGTTGATCAGCTGCTTGGAGAAGTCCTGCCGGTTCTGCACCACCGACAGGTTCGAGCCCAGCGTGCTCGCCGCCGAGTTCAGGCTGTTGCCGGCGCTCGTCAGGGTCGCCAGCGTCTTGTTGACGTCCGCGTTGAGCAGGAAGTTGCCGAGACCGGTCTGGCTCGTCGAGCTGTTGGAGTTGGTAATCGCCGACAGGCCGAGGCCGCTGGCGGTCGCGTCCACCGAGGCGACGTTCAGGTTGGAGCTGCCGGTGTCGTTGAACTTGATGTTCATGTCATTGCCCTTGCCGGCAATGAGGTTGACGCCGTTGTAGCTGGCGTCGCCGGCGAGCTGCGTGATCTGGTTGAGCAGGTTGTTGTACTGCTGGGCCAGGGAGGCGCGCTGGGTCACGCCGGAGATCGACAGGTCGCTGCTGACCACCGTGGAGGCGGTGACGCCGCCAGCGGTGTAGGTCGAGGCGGTGGTCGAGGACGAGGTGAAGCCGAGCGCGGCCTGGCTGGCGGCGTTCTGGAATTCGACGTCAGCCTGGGCGTTCAGCACGATCTTGGTGCCGGTGCTGTCGAGGGAGAAGATCGCGCCGGCGCC
>NZ_FMWU01000048.1 GCF_900103195.1 Methylobacterium sp. UNC378MF
GCCGGCCGGAACAAGGCCGGGTCGATGACCAGATGGTCGTCGATGTTGAGCCCGACATGCTTGAACGCGATCGCGCACATGTCCCGCACCGTCGTGGTCCGGCCGGTGGCGATCACATAATCGTCCGGGCGGTCCTGCTGCAGCATCAACCACATCGCCTTCACGTAGTCGCGGGCGTGGCCCCAGTCGCGCTTGGCGTCGATGTTGCCCAGCCGCAGCTCCTTCTGCTGGCCCAGCTTGATCCGCGCCACCGCGTCCGTGACCTTGCGGGTGACGAACTCGACGCCGCGCAGCGGGCTCTCGTGGTTGAACAGGATCCCGTTCGACGCGTGCAGCCCGAAGCTCTCACGGTAGTTGATGGTCATCCAGTGCGCGTAGAGCTTGGCCACGCCGTAGGGCGAGCGCGGGTAGAACGGCGTCGACTCGCTCTGCTTGGCCTCCTGGATCAGGCCGAACATCTCCGAGGTCGAGGCCTGGTAGTAGCGCGCCTGAGGGGCGGCCGAGCGCAGGCATTCCAGCATGTGCGCGGCGCCCAAGCCCGTCACCTGCCCGGTGAGCAGCGGCTGCTGCCAGGACGAGGTGACGAAGGACTGGGCGGCGAGATTGTAGATCTCGTCGGGCTTGGCGGCCTGGACGATGCGCAGCAGGGCGGATTGGTCGAGCAGGTTGCCGTCGACCAGCTCGACATCGTCGAGGATGCCGAGCCACTTCAGCCGGTGATCGAACACGCCGGCATGGCTGGAGCGGCGCACGATGCCGGTGACGGCGTAGCCCTTCTGCAGGAGCAGCTGCGCCAGATACGCACCGTCCTGGCCCGTCACACCCGTGATCAGCGCTCGCTTGGCCGTCATGAACCCGTCCCGTTCCGAAGATGCCCGGCTGCTACGACCGCGACGGCATCCGCGTCAAGTTCGGGGTGCACCGCGAACATATCACCTCAAGAACCCATGCCGGTCAGGATCTATGTGGAATCACTCATACAAATTCTTTCGCGCACAAAAATTATTGTTTCTGATCATTTTTCAGTACATAGGTCGTAATGTGGCGTAATGAACAATATTGGCAATAACCCAAGCCTGTGATGGCAGCGTTCAGGCGCCGACGGTTTTGAGGATGGTGCCGAATGGATTGGCACCGCTCAGGCGCGCGGTGTCGACGACGGTGCGGATGGCGGCCTCGCCCTCGGCGGCCCACATGGCCCTGTAGCCGTTGGTCACTTTCCGCTCCACGACGGCCGGACGAAGCAGCCGCTCGGAGCCGTTGTTGGGCGGCACGGCGGTCTGCCGGTCGTGCCGATCCGATGGGTGCTGGTGCGCGATCCCGAGAGCCGCTTTGCACCGCAGGCCCTGCTCTGCACCGAACCGATGCGCGAGCCCACGCAGATCGTAGGGTGGTTCGTGCGGCGCTGGACCATCGAGGTCACATTCCAGGAAGCGCGCGCCCATCTTGGGGTCGAGACGCAGCGGCAGTGGTCCGACACGGCGATCGCCCGCACCACGCCCTGCCTGCTCGCCCTGTTCTCGATCGTCACACTGCTGGCCGCACGCCTCTCGGTTCGCCAACGGCGACGCGTCGCGGCCGCCGCGTGGTACCCCAAACCGCGCCCGACCTTCGCCGATGCACTGGCCGCCGTGCGCTGTGCGATCTGGCACGAGCGGACTTTGGCAACATCACCGCGCCGACGCGCCCGAACAAAACCCCGCTTCCGTTTGCCAGCGCCCTGGGCCTATGCGCTCTGCCACGCCGCATGAATGGCCAAAGATACCATGCAGGGAGCTGGAGATTGGATCACTCTCCAGTTTTCTGACCGTTGACCGGAGTTGGCCATGCTTGATCGTGAACAGATCCAGACAAACCTGCCTGAGGTTGCTGTGTTCGTCACGCTGGAACTCAGCAAGTCGGCATGGCTCCTGGCCGCCCAGGCCGTCCCGAGCGGGAAGGCCTCCGCACACCGGGTGAGCGGTGGCGACGTGGAGGGCCTGCTCGCCTTGCTGCGCCGCCTGCAGGCTCGCGAACAGCGCAGCTCCGGCCGAGAAGTCGCGATCATCCTCGGCTACGAGGCTGGGTATCTCGCCACCGGGCTGGTTCCGGAGGGCGCGCGCCTGAAGGCGGCCTGAGGATCAAGGTTCGTCCGCCGGGCCGGTCCATGGCACGTCGGACGAGTGGGGGCAGGCGTGTGACCGGAGCTCGACGGGGTTTGCTGCCGTCGCCAAAGATGGGTCCCGCCGCCTTCAGCCGGTTCGCTTGGCATGAGGCATCTTGGTCAGGAACGTTCTGTTCCGCCGGATACGAGTGGATCCGCGAGCCCGCCGCTCGCACGACATCCCGGCTCCCCCGCCCGTCCGAAACGTCGATCACCGACCCCGTTGCGGAAACGCCTCATACGAGTCGAGCTAAGCTGCCGTCTAAACCGCTCGACCTTAAGCGCTGGATCTCTCCTTGAGAAACATGGGAATGGGCTGGCTAAGGGTCATGGTAAAAAGGCAGGAACTATCATAATCACACAGAGTATTTATCGTCGACTGCGGAAGCTGTTTTGACCAGGGCAGAAATAGAATTTGCGTTGCACGTGTGCGTCCTTGATGATCATCTCCTTCACTCCATCGAGAAAATCTGACGCTTTGGCGAACCAGTACAGTCCGGCGCTTGCAAAGCGACTGATAGGGCGCTTCTCGGAACTTTCTGCAACCCACCCATCCGCATCCGTGCAAACATATGAATAACGAGGGTGCAAAGACGAAAAAGTAAAAACGCCGGCGTCTGCCCCATTCTGGCGGAAACTAGGAACGACCGTTTCAAGACCAACATCGATCTGATCTGTCGCGCTTGCGAGGAACAATTATTCCGTCAAATCAATCTGCTCGATCGCTAGCAAAGCGCTGCGAGCGGCCCCAGCTGTCTCTCCTCGAAGAGCGATTATTGCCGCCCGGGGGCGAACTGACAACTGCCCTGACAGAGTGGCGGGAGCGATCGTACGCAAGGCAAGCTTATAGCGCCCGAGGCGATAAATGGCTCGCGACTTATGTCGCGCGGGTGATCCCGCCCTCGCTCAGCGCTTCATGCAGTCTGGACGGTCGCCCGAACAGCCAAGGTTCATGAACCCGGCAGGATCGACGAAGGTGGGTGAACATAGCACAACCGTTGCCGAGATCGACGCCGGCCTGGCCTCGCCCGAGATCGTCCTGCGTTCTGGCGCCGAAGCCGTGTGGATCATGATGACTTACAGGTGTTCATCCTGGTGAAGGGCAATCTCACTGGAGGCAACCTCGTCCGCTGTAAGGGACCGGAGGATGCCTGAGGCGCGGCTGAAGAGAGGAGCTGGGCTGGCTGGGCGATCGGCGCAGCCGCCTTTGCTGGCTCCGTCGTTAACTCGGGTTTCGGCGACGGCTCGGGGCCAATCACGCTTGCGACGCTCGGACGGATGCCGCCGGGGGCGGCGGATCGGCCGCTGTTCTGAGAAACGATGCTTGCCGAACGCCGCGACCCTTGCCCTCGATATGAGATTGGCATCGAGTTCGCGCAGCGCCTGCAAGATTAGTTCTGCAGGAACGACATGATAGATCCGAGCGCGTCGCCGCGTCTTCCGCCCCTCGACGAACCTCTCAGCCGCGGGGAACGCTTTCGCATTGAGATGACGGTGGGTTGCCAAGACGCCGCAACCATTCCCAAGGTTCTCGGCGCAGGGCAAGTGGTCCGTGATGGCCACATCGATGTCCAGATCATGCACAGTGGGGTGCGTGTGCTCGCCGGTGGTTATCATGGAGCCTGGATGGCCGAGATCATCCGGCGGCTGCGCCGGCACCACGAACCGCAGGAAGCGGCGATTTTTCACGAGATCGTAAAGATGATGCCGGATGCGCCCAGCATGATCGAGCTCGGCTCATTCTGGGCGTACTACTCGCTCTGGCTGTTGCAGGCCCGCCCGGCCGCATCCGTCATCGGGGTCGAGCCCGACAGGTCCCACATCGAGATCGGACGGCCTTACGCGGCTCTGAATGGGCGCACTACGACGTTCATCGAGGCTTCGGTCGGCGCTCAGGCGCTGGAGCCGCGTCCGTTTGAAACCGAGTCCTCGGGCGTCACGTCCATTCCGCAGGTGATCGTGCCGCAATTGATGGCTGATGCCGGCCTCGACCGACTCGGCCTGCTGCATTGCGACACCCAGGGCGCCGAGACCGAGATCCTGACATCGTGTCGCCCGCTGCTGGAGAGGGGCGCGATCCGCTTCTGCATCGTCTCCACGCACCACCATCTCATCTCGGGAGACGCGCTCACGCATGAACGCTGCCTGCACCTCATGAAGGCGGCTGGCGGATTGATCCTGGCCGAGCACAGCGTGGCGGAGAGCTTCAGTGGGAACAGCTTGATCGCCGCCTTTTTCGGCACGGACCCGATTTACCTTCCAGAGTTCCATCTGAGCTACAATCGGACGTTTACAAGCCTGTTCCGCGACCCTCTCTTCGATCTGGCCGATGCGTGGGGCAACGTTGACCGTCAGCCATGGTCGTCACTCCGCGCTCTCTGTCAGGCCGGCGTGACGCCGCCGTCACAGATCACCGTCATGGACCTTGGGCGGCCGAACGCCGTACGCTGGCGCCGCCCGACAGGAAACCGATGTGATACGGATCGCGTGGCGGGTCGCACCGGCCTGCTTCGCAGGCGCGCCCCGGGCCGTGCGGAGGGGAATTTGCGAGGCCAAACCACTCTGTTCTATAGGATCCGGCGGGGTGACCCGGAATGACAGCGAAGATGTCCTCGAATCAATGTGTTGGCGTGAGTTGCAATGAAGACGGTTGCTCACCCGACCATCATCGTGAGGCTGGCAGCAGATGGTCCGTCACAACATCCTGTAAGACAGTCGCACACATCACAGTTTGACCTTGTTCGGCGCGCTCTCTGAATCCACCGAACGGGCAAGCAGCATTGCGCAGGACAGCCATGGCTGGGTCAGATATTGGGCGTGAAAGAAGCTTTCGACATGAAACTTGCGGTGCTGATCACGGGGCAAATTCGGAACGAGCATATATTCGCAGATCTGTGTGAGTCGGTCAGCGCATCCCGGCACCTGCTGTCCAAGATCGGTTACGCCTCGTGGCCGAACGAACTTGCGAAGGGCAGGGCTATCTCCGCTGCCAGTGCGCCGGAGTTGCCCATAAAATATATTGACTGTGGCGCTCCGCTTCCGATCTCAAGCGCGCCCAACGGGAGTATCACAAGCTTTCTTTTTCAGTATCAGCAGATTGCGAAGGGCCTGTCCGAGCTCGGCGACGACGACACCTTCGTCCTGCGGCTCCGCGCCGACATGACAAATCCGGCCATCTCGTCCAGTCTCATTCGCCTTATATCCGAGTACATAAAAAACCATGACTGCGCAACGCGGTCGATGATCGTCGGCAGTATCTCGTTCTGTGGTTTGTTCATTGAAGACCGCATCATGATGGTGTCGCCGACGCACGCCAGACGCATTCTCGCTTTTCCGTTGAATGATATAAGCCGGTACAATCCGAAAAACCTGTTCCCGGAGTTCTTGTTCTACTCCATCGCCGCGAACGTCTCGGACGATAATTTAATGTACGATTTCCGATTTAGGCTCTTCAACAGGAAGAAAGGCGGCCTGTTTACCGATTATGATTTTTTGTATTTCGGACCTGAATATAAAAATTATGTGGAAAGATATAAATTGATGTTCGCTGAGAATTATATGTATCTCGACGATTGCTTCGGCGACACGGCAGAGTATGTCGAGATCAGGGACCGTCTACCGCGATTTTGTAGCATCTACAGCCAAGAGGCTCTCTTCAGGGAGTTAGACGGAGAGGCGGACGCCTACAGTCGCGAGTATGAGCAGCGCCGCGTCACCGCCGGAGCGACCCCGGATCCACGGGATCCTTTGGAATCCGCATCTCATAGCTCGAACCAGGAAACCCGGGACACACTGCTGTCCTGCGCAAAGCAGATTGCTTATATCGAGTATCTATACCATCATTCCAAAAATGGCGAAATCATCGCTCTGAGCGATCAGATCAAGGCGCTGACGTTTTTCCGAGACGAAGCCCTCGAACGGCTGGGCTGCTCGTTGTTCGTTGGCGACTGCCCCGATGAAGCGTTCGATATCCTGTTCCCAATGTTCGAGCGTGGTTACGAAGGATTCGAGTGTCTATATTATTTATGCGTTATTCTCAAAATGAGGGGTGAAATGGGGCGCCTCTGGAAGGTCGCACAAACATTCAAAGCAAAACATTCCGCAGACCCGCGCGTGGGCAGCCATATTCTCACATATTTAGGCTGTGATCCGGACGAGTTCTTCGATGTCATCCTCAAGCAAAACAAGATTATGTCCGACGACCTTGAAGCCAAGCGTTCGGAGTTGGAGGATCTGCGGACGCGCTATCGGGACGCGGCGGGACAGATCAGGCAGTTGGAGGATAAGCAGGACCGTTTCAGGCGCGATCTCAATGCGGTTCTCTCCAGCACCAGAGAGGAATTGCAGGGCTCCGTTGGTGTCGCTGACGGTATCGGCGGGCAAAACGCCGGGCCACCGCTTCGCGCCGCCACTTCAGGCAACGAATCGGGTGAAGTTTCGGGATCCACCCCAATCGAACTGAGCGGCTATGCCCACGCGCTGGCAAGAGAATTTAAAGCGCTTAAGACAGAAAGAGATGAGTATCATAAAAGGTATGCGGCGGTCCTGGATTGGTGCGTGGCCTACAATCAGTCCACGCTCGAATCGTTGAGCTGGAAGGCGACGTGGCTGCTGCGGGTGCTCAGAATCGGTCGCCCCGCAAGGCCGAAGATGCCTGATTTCATGAGTAACGGTGTGGAGCGCGACCGGGAGCAGCTCTGAGGTTCGTACTGAAGGACATCTCGGATCCGCTTCCTTCTACGGATCTCGGCGGGAATTCATCGTGGGTGCCGCGTCCGGGGGCGATGCGGGTTCAGGGCGCTCTCCGCCGAAGCGGTAACTGCTTCCACGCAGGAGCGCGCATCACGACAAGGGCCTGCCGCTGGGCTCGATGGCCACGCGATCGGGCGCGGCTCCAAATCCGAGTCCAAGTTCGAGTTCAACTCCGCGCGGGAGACGGCCTCCAGGAGGCTTCGCCGCCGTCCGCGATCTGCGCCGAGCTGCGGTCTCCATCGCAGCCACAGGCCGCGCGATCGCAGCGGCGCGGGCGCTCGCAGCCTCGCTCCTGCCGCCCTCAGTCGGTTGAGACCGCACCGGGTTGACAGCCCGGTGATATCGATTCGCAGCAAAGCCAAGCCGAGATTAGGCGGACGTCACGCGGCTTCGCCCGTGGTCGTCACCGACGCGGTCCGCGCCCCGTTCGAGGCTGATCCAGCGCAACCGGAAGCGAGCTGCTTATGCGCCTCGACAGGCCCGATGCCGAGACCTTCGCCGATGCGCGTCGGTGCATCATGCGGCGGCCTCCAGGCTGGCGTACGGCTTTCCGATCCCGCAGTCACACGACACCGTTCCCGACACTGACGCGTGCAGCTCTGGATCCGGCCATCACGGGGATCAAGGCTCCATACGAGACGACGGTTGACGGAGATCGTTAGGCTGCACATTGCGGGTCGGCCCGGATTCGGGCACATGACCCACGGTGATCGCGGCCAACCTGCTCAAGAGGGTGGCGAGGTCGGCATCGCGGCGGAAACAGCGATGGAATGCCGATGGCTGGCGCCCGCTCGGCGACGATGAAGACAATTCCGGAGCATCGGCGATTAATATCTGTCGCTCTGCAATTCAGGCGTGTTTTATCTGGCGTCGTTGCGTCAATAGATGGAAAAATACGGTATTATTAGTGTATTGACTGTGTGGCGCAACACATTATGTTGCCGCGAGATGCCGAGACACCCATGTCCGAAGATAGCCCGAAATTTGATCGAGAGTACTACCTCAGGACCTATCCCGATGTCGCGCTGAGTGGCCGGGATCCGGCCGAGCATTATTTCGAGATTGGCTGGAAGGAGGGCCGGGATCCGTCTGAGACGTTTAGTACAGCCGGCTATCTGGCCGCCAATCCCGATGTCGCGGCGGCTGAGGTCAATCCGCTGCAGCACTTCCTCACGAGCGGCTTGGCAGAAGGCCGGGCAGGGTGGCGTAAGGGGATCGCCGAGGATCGAGGCCGGCCGGAGCCAGTTTGGGGCATCGACCGAGAGTACTACCTCAGGACCTATCCCGATGTCGCGCTGAGTGGCCGGGATCCGGCCGAGCATTATTTCGAGATTGGCTGGAAGGAGGGCCGGGATCCGTCTGAGACGTTTAGTACGGCCGGCTATCTGGCCGCCAATCCCGATGTCGCGGCGGCTGAGGTCAACCCGCTGCAGCACTTCCTCACGAGCGGCTTGGCAGAAGGCCGGACGGGATGGCGCAAGAGGAGCGCCGAAGACGGGGATGCGCCCGCAGCGTGGAACCACGACACGGCGTGGGGCCGAACTTGGGCGCGTCGGGAATACAAGGCGCCGATCCCGCTGACACCGCGCGCGCTGCGTATCTTCGCCCGCGTAACACAAATCGCACGCAGCCAACCGTTGGTGTAACCGAATGCGTATCCTGATCGACTTGCAGGCGGCTCAAACGGAAGCGAGTGGGCGCCGCGGAGTTGGACGTTATTCGACCGCGCTTGCCAAGTTCATGGCCCAATCCGTGGGAGATGACGAGATCTGGCTTGCTCTCAATGGGCGCTACGCCGAGGCAGCGGACCAGATCCGTGCAAGTTTCGAGAATCTGATTCCGCAGGAGCGGATCCGCCTCTTCGACGTTCCAGCTCGCGCATCCCATGTGCCAGACGGCAATGCGTGGCGCCGCCGAACCGGCGAGCTTTTGCGCGAGGCGTTCCTGGCCGACCTTAGGCCCGACTTTGTCCATGTGAGCAGTGTATTCGAGGGGTTGGGTGAGGACGCGGTCACCTCGATCAACCGGTTGAGTCAGCCGTTTCCAACCGGTGTGACACTCTACGACCTCATCCCCCTCCTGAATCCCGACCCCTATCTCGAGCGCAAGTTCGTACGCGACTGGTATTTCGAAAAGCTCGCCTCATTGAAACGGGCCGACCTCCTGCTCGCGATTTCGGAGTCGAGCCGCCGCGAGGCCCTTGACCACTTGGCTCTTCCGCCCGACAGAGTAGTGAATATTTCGGCTGCCGTCGATGAGATCTTTCAGATCCGAAACCTATCGTACGATCAGCGGGGTCGTCTGAAGAAAACCTACAATATACGAAAAAAATTTGTCATGTACACGGGTGGAATCGATTATCGAAAAAATACTGAGGGCTTGATCAAGGCTTGGGCGCTCTTGCCCCTACAGATCAGATCGAATTATCAGTTGGCGATCGTATGTTCGATTCAGCCACAGGATCGGGACCGCTTGAACGCCTTGGTCTCCGAGGTTGGGCTGCCGCGCGACGCCGTGATCTTCACAGGATATGTGCCCGAGGATGACCTTGTCGGTCTATACAACATCTGCGATTTGTTCGTGTTCCCTTCGCTTCACGAGGGCTTTGGCTTGCCAGCCCTGGAGGCGATGACTTGCGGGGCGCCGACGATCGGCGCAGACAACAGCAGCCTCGTTGAGGTGATCGGCCTGCCAGAGGCAATGTTTGACGCGCGCAGCCCGACCAGCATCGCGCGCACAATCGAGGCCGTTCTGGAGGACGTAGGATTTCAGGACGCCCTGCGGGCAAACGCGGCGCGGCAAGCGCAGGCGTTTTCCTGGAAGAACAGCGCCGAGCGCGCATGGGCCGCAATACGCCATCACGTCGAGACGCAGGCCGCGCGGCCCACGATGGTCTGCCTGCCGCATTCACGGAAGCCGACGCTCGCCTTCGTTTCACCGCTTCCGCCTCTGCAAACGGGCATTGCAGACTACAGCGCCGAGCTCCTGCCAGAGCTCGGGCGTTTCTACGATATCGAAATCGTGACCGATCAAGAAGAAATGTCCGATGATTTTGTCGTGGCAAACTATCCACGAGTTTCGACTAAAGATTTCAGAAGAAACTCTCGTCACTACGATCGCATCGTCTATCAGTTCGGTAATTCAGACTTCCACACGCACATGTTCGAGTTGCTGAGGCAGCGCCCCGGCATTGTCGTGCTTCACGATCTCTATTTGAGCGGTATCCAGGCTTGGCGTGAGCATCACCACAAAGAGCATCGGCATTTCTCGCGAGCTCTCGTCCGGAGTCACGGTTACCGCGCTCTGATCGACCACCTGGAGGGTGAGCCCGACGCCGCGATCTGGAAATATCCGGTCAATCACGATGTGCTGGAAGACGCGGTTGGTGTCATCGTTCATTCGGCATTCAACGATCAACGCCTGCGTGCAGCTGGACTCGAGCCTGAAGCCATCGCACGCATCCCACACCTCCGTACCGTCGCACATCCGAACCGGGCGTCCGCTCGTAAGCGGCTCGGCATCACGCATGACACGTTTCTCCTGTGTACCTTTGGGAACGTCGGCAAGAACAAGAACAGTCTCAAACTCCTGGACGCATTCGCGGACTTTGCGCAGGCCTGTTCCATCAAGACCAAGTTGGTGTTCGTCGGGCAAGGCAGTTCGGGTGATTACAAGGTGGCCTTCGATCAGCGCATCACCCAGAACGAGCTCGCCGGACAGGTCGAGGTCACCGGTTACGTCGATAAGGGGACTTACGGCGCGTATCTCGCGGCCGCTGACATCGCAATCCAGCTCCGTGCCTTCACCCGCGGTGAGACCTCCGGAGCAGTTCTGGATTGCTTGGCGCACGCCATTCCGACGATCGTCAACGCTCATGGGCCTATGGCGGAGCTTGACGAGGGGGCTGTCGTCAAACTCTCTGAAGATCCCAGCCGTGCGGAGATCGCTGAGGCGATCGGCAGTTTGGTCGAGCGGAAGGCAGAGCGCCAGAGGCTTTCCGAGGGCGCGACCGATCTGATCCGGGACGTCCACGCGCCCTACCGCATCGGTGAGCTTTACTGGCGAGCGATCGAGACATTCAGTTCGATCGGGACTGTTGCGCGACGCGAACTCATCATGTCGATGTCCGTGCAGGATAGGAGCTTCGCGTCTGCGGACGAGGCCGATGTTGCGGTGGTGAGCCGCTGCATCGATGTGAATGCACCGCCGCGCAGATCGCGGGTGATGTACGTGGATGTGTCTGAGCTCGTCGTCCGTGACTGGAAATCCGGCATCCAGCGCGTCGTCAAATGCGTCCTGTCCGAGATGCTGCGTCATCCACCCGCGGGGCTGCGGGTGGAACCGGTCTACGCCTCTCTCGATGAAGGCGGCGCAGGGTACCGGTCTGCCCGCCGCTTCACGTCCCGGTTCCTTGGCCAGGCTGACGACGCGTGGGAAGACGAGCCCATCGAACCTGCGAACGGTGATATATTCGTCGGCCTGGACCTCGCGCCGATCCTGGTTCCCAAGATCTTTGACGCAGGCGTCTACACGATGTGGCGCGCCCGCGGCGTGCGCCTCCACTTCGTCGTGTACGATTTGCTTCCTCTGCTTCGGCCGGAGTTCTTTGCGCTGGGTGCGGCCGACGACTTCTCCCGATGGCTCGGGACGATCGCGCAGGTGGCCGATAGCGTTGCGTGCATCTCAAGCGCCGTCGCGGACGAACTGAAGGCGTATCTGACAACGGCTGCGATGTCTCGGCGCGAAGGGCTGAAAATCAATTGGTTCCATCTCGGATCGGAGCTGGCTCGACCTGCCGGCCCGTCCTTTGACGCCCCTGTCGCGGCGATTGCGCAACTGGAACTTGTGGACAAGCCGTACGTCCTCATGGTTGGGACGTTGGAGCCCCGAAAGGGCCATCTCCAGATTATCGAGGCTTGCGAGTCCCTGTGGAAACAGGGGGGCGACACCTGCCTGGTGATCGTTGGACGGAAGGGCTGGCTCGTCGATGCGCTTGTCGCAAAAATCGAGACTCATCCGTTTCTAAATACGCGGCTATTCTGGTTCTCTAACATCGATGATGTCGCACTCGAGCGTTTTTACAGCCAAGCGTTGGGTCTGATCGCTGCTTCTTATGCCGAAGGCTATGGTCTGCCGCTGATCGAAGCCGCCAAGCGCGGCATTGCAATTTTCGCGCGCGATATTCCCGTGTTCCGCGAGGTGGCCGGTTCGCGCGCAACCTATTTTGACAGAACGGGAAATGCCCTCGTTCACGAATTGAGCGCTTGGATTGATCGCCTGCGCAACAAGACCGCCATACCCTCGACGGGGATCCCTGTCCTAACGTGGGCGCAAAGTGCCGCGCAACTGCTGACAGTCATTCGCGAGCCTGAATCGCGTGCGTCGTGAGGCGGCACGCAGGCGTTCCCTCTGCTCCACCCTCCGATCGACGCAAGGATCGTCCTGGCATCAACGTCGCTCAGGTGACCTGACCGGTATTTTGGACCGGGCCAGATGTGAGGCTACTGCATGGTAGTGCCCATGGGTAGCCGGAAGGGGTCGTGTCCCCTGGCGTGGTGTAGCTCGCTGCGAGCCCTCACGATCACCGGCTTGGGCCGGGAGGATCAGGCTGCCAGGGTGGGCAGGCTGACGAGAGGATCATCGCTGATGGGGGCGATGCTTTCCAGAGCGATGTAACGGGCTCGCTGGACGGCCCATTCGTCGTTCTGTTCGAGCAGGATCGCGCCCACAAGGTGTTAAAAAGCGTTGGAACGGGACCCCGGATCGGCGTGCAATCGGGACCCCTTCACAAGCTAGGTACGGCGCGGCTGAGCTGATCCGACGTCCAGCTTTGGCTTCGTAGGCGCTGGCCTCAGGCGCGGTTCTTGAAGCGTCAGCTCTCATTGCCGGTCTCGACGATCTCACAGTGATGGGTGAGCCGGTCGAGCAGCGCCGTGGTCATCTTCGCGTCGCCGGCGAATACGCTCGGCCACTCACCGAAGGTGAGATTCGTGGTCACCACGATCGAGGTGGTCTCGTAGAGCTTGCTGATCAGGTGGAACAGCAACTGGCCGCCTGACTGCGCAAACGGCAGGTAGCCGAGTTCGTCCAGCACCACGAAGTCGAGCCGCATGAGATGGTCGGCGATGCGGCCCTGCCGGCCGGCACGCGCCTCGGCTTCGAGCCGGTTGACGAGGTCGACCACGTTGTAGAACCGGCCGCGCTTCCCGTCCCGGATACACGCTCGCACGATGGCGATGGCCAGGTGCGTCTTGCCGGTGCCGGTGCCGCCGACCAGCACGACGTTGCGCTGATGGGCCAGGAACTCGCCGCCAGCGAGGTCGCGCACCAGCCCCTCGTTGATCGGCGTGTCGGCGAAGGCGAACTCGGCGACGTCCTTAGCCAGGGGCTGTCGACGCCGGATGAATGATGGGCGGAGGCGCCGACTGAATAATCCCCAGTTACGCGTGCCTCCGCTGAGGCGGGCGCGCAGATCCGGGCAGCCGGGCGTCGTCACCTCGCCGATGATCAACCCTCGTGAGCGCACGAGGAGCATTGGCGATGGTCCAGCTCGGGGAACTCGTCATGATCCTGGACCTGCCCCGCCAGGGCCTGTCCGTCACCGCCATCGCCCGGCAGCTCAACCTCGACCGCAAGACGGTCCGCAAGTACATCGCCCGCGGCCTCGAGCCACCCGCCTACAAGCCGCGCCCACCTCGCGAGCAGCACCTCGATCCCTTCATCGCCTATCTGCGCGAACGCGTCGCCGCCTATCCCGCGCTGACTGGCTCCCGGCTGTGGCGGGTTTTTGATGCCTGGCCGTCTGCTATCACACGGGCTCCGGCAGCTTGGACGGCCGCCCCTCCAGCCCCGCCGCGCGGGGCTTTTCCGTTCGTGAGGGCGATCGCAGCGGCTTCTTGCAGCAGCATCAAAGGTTCTTGATGCGCGGCAGCACGGATCGGCCTATCACCCCGTCCGCAGAATTCGTGTTGACTGCGACCGGGGGTATCATGGGAACGGCCGAAGCGTTTGGGACGCTACTTAATGCATGCGATCCGCTCAACCTCGTCGATGTCGGGGCACGATGGGGCGCCAATCCCAGGTGGGAAGCCCTTGCAAGCAAGGTGCAGACAATCTGCTTTGAGCCAGATGGCGACGAATGTGCCCGGCTGGCCGCGAAGGCGCCGCCACACGTTCGCTACCTGCCGTATGGTTTGGCCGAGCATTCAGGCCCTCAAACCCTCTACATCACACAGCAACCTGCCTGCAGTTCGATCTACCCACCGGTGTCTGGTCTCTACAACCACTATCCCTCACTTTCAGAAATAAGGCCGGTCCGAGCTCTAGATATTGACTGCCGCTCCTTGGACGAAATTGCGACCATGGAGAAACTTGATGGAATTACAGCGATTAAGCTGGATACGCAGGGATCCGAGCTGGACATCCTGCGGGGCAGCAAGAATGTTTTGAAGCATTGCTGTCTCGTAGATATCGAAGTCGAATTTAATCCACTTTATGAGGGTCAAGGGTTGTTCTGCGACGTTGATAGATTTCTGCGCGATCGAGATTTTGTGCTGTGGCGCTTTGAGAATTTAGTGCATTACGCGCCAAACGATGTTCACGCTGCACGGACGCAGGTAACAATCTCAAACGAGCCTCGGCACGATTCGATCGAGACGACAGGCGGTCAGCTTTTCTGGGCGCAAGCTCAGTACGTGCGCGCAAAATACCCGCGGACGAGTGACCTTCCTATCCCGGAAAAGGAGGGACTTCGAGCGGCCCTCGTTGCAGGTCTTTATGGTTTCTGGGACCTTGCGATCGAGATCACGCGCAAAATGCCGACGCCTGCGTTACATGACGCACTTCTGTCTGAGCTTTCAAATAGGCCGGAGTGAGACGGCACCGTGTACGCGCCTTTAGAGCGTTTTCGGTTTGAGCTGAATCGGATGGTTGGGGTTCACGTGAATCTGTCGAGCTGATTCATTGCGCGCTCCAGATGAGGAGCAGGGCATGGGCCGACCCTACAGCCAGGATCTGCGTGAGCGGGTAGTCGACGCGGCAGGGGCGACCTCGCGTCGGCAGGCGGCCAGGCGCTTCGGGGTCGGTACCGCGACGGCGGTCCGCTGGATGACGGCACTGGCCACGACCAGGACGGTGGCGGCTCGTCCGCAGGGGCGGGCACGCCGCTCCAAGCTCGATCCGCACGAGGCGTTCCTGCGCCGTCTGATCGCCGAGCGAGACGACATCACCCTGGAGGAGATGCGGGTCCGCCTGCGGGAGGAGCGCACTCTTACGGTCGGGCTCGGGACCCTGTGGAGCTTCCTCGACGCGCGCGGCCTGACGTACAAAAAAAGACAGCCCACGCCGCGGAGCAGAACCGCCCGGACGTAAAGGCGGGCCGCCAAGCTTGGTTCGAAGGCCAGCCCGACCTCGATCCCGCGCGCCTCGTGTTCCTCGACGAGACGTGGACCGCCACCAACATGGCCCGCACCCGCGGACGCGCCCCGCGTGGAGAGCGGCTGCGCTCGGGCGTGCCGCACGGCCACTGGAAGACGACCACCTTCGTGGCGGGCCTACGCCTGTCCGGGATCGCCGCGCCGTTCGTGCTGGACGGAGCGATCAACCGCGACGCCTTCCAGGCTTACGTCGCGCGCGTGCTCGTGCCCGAACTCACCCCTGGCGACATCGTCGTGATGGACAATCTCGGCAGCCACAAGGGTTCGGCGGTGCGAGCCGCCATCGAGGCGGCTGGCGCGCAGATGCTGTTCCTCCCGCCCTACTCGCCGGACTTCAACCCGATCGAGATGGCTTTCTCCAAGCTCAAGGCGCTGCTGCTTAAGGCAGCGGAGCGCACCGACGACGGGTTGTGGCTGGCCATAGGCCGGCTCATCGACACCATCACTCCCGATGAGTGCGCCAACTTCTTCGCCGCCGCTGGGTATGATCCAGATTAAACAGAAAACGCTCTAGATGGCGGCTATCGCGGCGGTTGGCTCCGCTGAGCCTCACAGCGAGAGGCCGTGCCTTTCGCCTCCACGATGAGGTGGCGCGTGGTGCCCGGCTTGCCCCAGGCCGCTGGGTTCGACCTCTCACCGGCAGACTGGCTCAATCGTCCGAATGCCGCCGCCCCCGCGGCGAAGCTTGGCCGCACTCTCTTCAGACGAACAAAGCAGGAGGGCAGCAGCCGGGTAACCAACGGAATCCAAGTTTGCCGGCCGCGAACCCATCGTATCGAGTAATTTCCATTGTCGCATCTTTACCGAAGATGGCGCGAACCCAATATCGCCAAACACGACCGTCGCACTATCCCCAATCCAAGCAAGGTCTACAACTACACTACACCGTGTCAATTCAGCAGCAAATCTTTGATCTTACGTTGGAAGACCTCAGGCGAGAAATCTTCAGCTCTGCGGATGGCAGCATGCGACAGGATTTGCCGATCTGTTGCATCGCACGAGAGCAAAGCTCTCGTGCTCTCCACAAGCGTCTCGATTGAGTCGTACAAAAACCCGTTTACGCCGTGCTCGATAATTTCCCGTGGGCCACCGGACGCTAAAGCGAAAGGGATCGCGCCGGCCGACATAGCTTCAACGACGCTTATTCCGAAATGCTCGGCTGTCCAGGGTTCATTGGTCAGATCAGCCTCAAGCCCGGCTCCGTGCCAGTAAATCTCGGTGGACGCATACAATTCGGTGAGACTTTCCGGCTTGGCGTTTAGATGGAAATGAATTGGAAGACCGGAACCCATATCCACGAGCCGCTCGACGTATTCCATATGCTTCTTTTCCGGAATCGTCGATCCGACAACGTGAAATTCGACAGCGTCGTCACATCGCTCTTTCAGGAGCTTGAAAGCCTGTATGAGTAAATCGTGACGCTTTGCATGTCCTCCGACGAAAAACCGGCCGACAGTCATAATCGAATTCATACGCTTTACAGAAGGGCGGATCTGCGCAACCGGCGGCGGGACCAGACAAACTGGAACATCCGGAGCCTGTATGCTGTCGAGTCTCGCTTCGATATGCCTTTTTGCATACACTGAATAAGCAACATATTTCTGGTATCCTGCGATGCGGCTCCTTCTCTCCGCATTGACAGGAACATGCATCGGGAAAGGAAACTGGCAGATATAGAAATTCTTCTGTCCAATTGCATCCTGCCTCGGAACGACGAAATTATCCATGCTAACGAATACAGCTGGAGGCGCGGCTTCGTTAAGATCTGAGAGAAGCCGTATTTCTACGAGATCTAAGTTCAAAGACAGCTCTTCGGCGAGGCTCCTCAACCGCAACCCGCTGTACAGGTGTGGAAGCGCCAGAACGACTTTGTAACTCGCTGACAGAAGCGCAGCGATCGAAAGAAGATAGCGCTCGCCTCCCCCTGGGGTAAGCGGGTAGGGCGTGTGTAGAACCGCAACAGGCCTTTCCATTTTACGAGCCTGCCCCTGGTCCAACGAAGAAGGCACGCCGCCAGATTGTGATCGCGAATCGATGCCTTGTCCTCTTAGCGGAGAAGACCAACGGTCCATGAACTTACGCCGATTGAGGTCTTCGATGTATTTACACTTATCAAGCGCGACAGCCGTTCCATCGGCAGATGTGTGATGCTGCTTAGCGTACTCCAACTGAAATACCGGCTCTCCGGCAGCTATTATCTTAGCAACTAAATCGATATCCTCGTATGGACCAGGCTCGAAGGCTAGGTCAAAGCCCTTTACCTGAAAAAACACCTCCCTGCAGAAAAGCATTACGTCAAAAAATCTACCACCGCGCGGCGGGGATCCCGAGAGGGAATAGAGCAACGTATCGAGGTCCAGCCTCCTCAAATTATACTCCGCCCCCCCGGAACCGGCCGATTGAGCTCGACTCGGCTGCGCAGCAGAAAACGACACGACTGCTTGCGCAGAGTTCCCCCCTTGCAGATCCTGCATAGCGGCAACCAAGCCTCCGGGCGGCGGTAGATCAATACCGGACAAGATACATAGCTGACGACCGCAGGATGTTTCTGCCGCTATGTTGAGGGCCTCTCCGTTGAAGCGGTCGCACCCGATTTGAACGATATTTACCAGTGGAAATATGAACGACAAAATTTCCAGGTCACTGGCATCGCTCCCATTGTCCGCAATTATTATTTCGTGGGGCATATTATGTATATTATTGCTTATCCAGCGAACCAGCCGAATTATTTCTGAAGCCGAATTTTTATTAACGATGAGAAAGGATATTTGAGGTAGCCCGAACCGGCAGCGAATGGAGTCGCCGCTTCTAAAAAGCGGGACGTCGTGCCGCTGAAACATAAGGGCGTCGGAGGCCTCTACGATAGATCGCACAGTGGCGGACCAGGAAGCTGGTCTAAACTCGGATCGGATCCGCGACTCAGCGGCTAGCCTTTCCGCTGGATGAGAGAGCGCCCTCTCAAGCTGAGTTACGAGGCTCTGTTGCGAGTGTGGGTCGAAATACCAAGCAAGATCACCCGCGTGTGACCTTATCACTGCCAGGTCGGACGAGAGGCAAAGCTTGCCGTACGCCATACTTTCGGCCACGGGAAGTCCATATCCCTCGCTCGTTGAGGGAAATACGGTGAACAGGCATGTCCGATACAGTTCGGCCACGTCAGAGTCGCTCGCAAAGTCAATGAAGACAATTATTCTAAGCTCTACCAAACGAGAAAAGCGAGGCTCTGACGAAAGACCTTCATCATCTCGGCCGACCAACACCAGCTGTGGCAAATTATCTCCGTAATTCCCATTGTACAACTCGAGCCAGGAATTTAAAAGAAGTCTTTGGTTCTTTCGCCGGTCAATAGTTCCAACACATAGCACGAAGCTGTGGCCAACCCACTCTCCCAGATTTCCGGACGGAATTCGGCCAGATTTTAAAGTGCGCGTACCAAACGGAATTTCTCTAATGGTGATCTTAGGGAATAGCTTGTTCGCCAACAGCCACTTTGAAATATCCTGAGCGACTACCGCACTCGATACAAAAATTACGCTGGCGGTTTGTACTGCTACAGAGAGCCAATGTGTAAATGACCGCGCATGAAGAGGGCTAACAAATTCTGGATTAGTAATAGGTATAATATCATGCACCAATACACTGATTGTCACGCCGCGTTCGCTTAAGCTAGCGAGAAGGAGAGCGTCTGATGCATTCCAAACTACGCCTGCGAACACAACATGATCGCCGCGCGCAGGGCGGTATGCACTCAATTTGTCAAGCGCTGCAGGATGATCGGTTCCAGCAATGGCATCGATCATATATCCGGCAGCCTGAGCAATGTTCGAGATAACCTGTTGATCCACGAGGCGCGTCAAACCTACCCCTGTATGATCTTTAATACACGGGATGAAAGCTTGGTCTATCTCGAACAACCCAGACAACAAAATCTCTGATGTCACACGGCCGACACCAGTCAGATGCGAATGATGGCTCAGCCATTCTATTGTGTCGCCAACGTAGTACCAACGCAGCGGGTCTCGACCGACTTCCGGTAGTACATCAGACTTATTAAAAGTGAGGCGTGTCGGCCGGTTCTCTGAGTAGCCGTACTTGATGTAGTGCTGAACTGGATCGGCACCTGCCTGCAAAACATCAGGATTCAAAGATAAATACAAATTTCGGTCGAAATACCTTCTCCCAAGTTCCGCAAAAATTGCTTCTTCAGCGGCTGCTGGAGACGGATGGCGACCTTCTGCAAATCCATATTCGACGTAGTGCGTGAACGGGTCCTTTCCTCCGGCGACCGCGTCGGGATTACGGTGCGCGTACCACAGGCCGTCAAATACTTGACGGGCAAATTTCTCCAGTTCCCACACTCTGCGTGTCGGAGCGCTTCCGGCCGGAAAGCCACGTTCGACGTAGTGTCCGGTCGGATTTTCGACGGCCGCCGGAATCTGGCGGTTCTGGTCTGCATACCATGCCGGATCAAACGTCCGACGTGCGAGCTCATTCAGTTCCCATATTTTACGTGTTGGAGCTCTGCCCTCAAGCCGGCCGTGTTTGATATAGTGACGCAATGCCTCAATTTTATCGCCGCGCAGATCGGTATATCTATTCAGATACCACTCCGCGTCGAAGAGCCCGGCGCTCTGCAAGAATTTTAACTGCCTGCTCAAAACGAATCTGCTGAACAGATTATTTAAGAAATTTGGATTGAAAGCTTGCAAGGCACTTATCCATGGAGACGGCATTTAGAGAAATTCTTATTTGTTAGGATGATCTTGAATGGAGAGCGGGATTGCTGCGTAATCTACGTCCAGCAGCTTCAGGAATGCAGGCTGCGGCTGCCTTGCATTCGTACTGCTAGACCGAAGACCGCAGCGGGTACGCCACGCGCTCATCAACAATCTGCCAAGGCGGTGAGACAGGCTGCCGGTTGTATACCGTTGCCATTGCCCTTTGAAGGCGGAATTGGAACTATCGTCCGTAGATGTCCTCGACGCGGATGATGTCGTCCTCTCCGGTGTAGGAGCCGACCTGGACCTCGATCAGCTCGAGCGGGATCTTGCCGGGGTTGGCCAGCCGGTGCATCGAGCCGATCGGCAGGTAGACCGCCTCGTTCTCGTGGACCAGCACCACCCGCTCGTCGATCGTCACCTCGGCGGTGCCGCGCACCACCACCCAGTGCTCCGCCCGGTGGTAGTGCTTCTGCAGCGACAGGCGCCCGCCCGGCACCACCTGGATCCGCTTCACCTGGAAGCGCTCGCCGAGGTCGATCCGCTGGTACCAGCCCTGACCTGACCGGCTGGCTTTGGTGTCAACGAGCGCCGAAGTCTGGTTCTTCCGCACTCCGTGTGGCGCGGAACGCCAGGTCAGGTCGCGGTGAGGGCGCGCTGGCGCAACAGCGCGAAGCCCGCGCGGCCGAACATCGTGCGCTTGAGCATCTTCAGCCTGCCGATCTGCCCCTCGACCGGATTCGTCAACCAGGGCGTCGTGATCGTGCCGCGTAACGCGTCCCTGTCGCGCTCGAGGCCGACGGCGAACTTCGCCAGCGGTGTCGCGGCCACCGCTGCGAACCAAGCCTCCAGACTCTCGCCCGAGCGCCGTCGCACGAGGTCGACAAAGCGCGTCGCGACGGCCACGCTCTTTGCCAGATCGGGTGCCTCCACCCGCAGGCGATCGAGGAAGCGGCGATCGTCCGCAACGAGTGTGCTCGGGTCCGCCTGCAGAAGCCACGCCGTCCGGTTGATCGACGGGGGCCGCCATGGCGGCGCGCTCGTCGAGCTGGGCGTGGCGACCATCATGTCCGTGCTCGCGACGCCGCCTCATCGCCCAATCCCGCACGACCCGCGGACGGATGTCGGCCCCCGCCCGGATCAGCCCGCGGGCGAGTTCGGCGGCGTTGCGGCAGCCGGCCTGCCAGCGCGCCTCGAGATGATCGCGGTAGGGATCGAGGATCGTCGGCACGGTGCGGCGTCGCTGCCAGGAGGGCGGCGCGTCCTGGCGCAGCCAGACCCGCACCGTCTTGCGATCGAGATCCAGAGCGCGAGCCATGCCGGCCACGGAGGCGCCGGCCTCGGACAGTCGCTTGAGCTCGGAGTACCGAGCCCGATGCGGCGCGTGCGTTGCCCGCTTCGGAACCTCGATCGCCGTCGGCGGCCGCGCGGCTCCCGCTACAGCCCGCGCCGCCTCGACCTCCTGATCGACACGCGCACGACCGACGGCGCGGATCACGCCATGATGATGGGCGACGATCGCACGCAGGGCGACGCTGAGGTTACGCAGCAGGTGAAAACGATCGAGCACGTGCTGGGCTTGCAGCGCGCCCGCGCGGGCGCCCTCGGCGAAGACGTCGGCGCGGTCGCGAGCGATGACCTCGATGCGCGGATGGGCGCGCAGCCACGCGGCGACGCTCCCGGCGTCCCGATGGGGCAGGAGATCGAGGACGGTGTGACGTTCGAGGTCGACGAGCATGGTGCCGTAGCTGCGCCCGCGCCGCCAGGCCCACTCGTCGATGCCGACGACGCGCGGCTCGGGCTGCGTCGGCAGAGGCGCCGCACGCACGAGGCGCACGAGGGTATCGCCACTCACCGGCATCGCGACACGATGCGCCATACGGGCGGCGGGCGCACCACCGAGGGCTAGACCGAGATGGCGCTGGAGCACGCGCAGCCGCTCGGATCGGCGGGCGTGAGCGACGGCGACGTCACCGACGCTCTCGCTGAAGGTCCGCCGCGGGCAGGCTGGGTTCGCACAGCGGAAGCGTCGCAGCCGAAGGCGCAGGCGGACGGACCGGCCCACCGCGCGCACACGATCGAACACAGCGCGACCTGCCACGCGGACAGCGGCGTGATGGCGAGCGACGATGGCGTGCAGCGCGAGGCCGAGATTGCACAGGAGGTGGAAGCGATCAAGGACCTGCTGGGCCTGCGGGGCACCGGCGCGCACGCCCTCGGCGAAGATCTCGGCGCGGTCGCGGGCGACGATCTCGATACCGAGATGAGCCCGCAGCCACCCGGCGACACTGATGGCATCCCGGTCAGCCAGCAGATCGATGACGGTATGCCATTCGAGATCGACGATCATGGTCCCGTAGCTCCGCCCGCGTCGCCAAGCCCACTAGTGCACTGACTCAGACGGATGGTTCAGGGAATCGGCTGACGGCGGCGAGGATGTCGGTGGCGGGTTTGGTCCAGACGAAGGGTTTGGCGCTCCGGTTGTGCTCGGCGATGTAGCGTTTGATGGCCGCCTGCAGGTCGACGACGCCGGTGAAGGAGCCTCGCCGCAGCCGACGACGGGTCAGCGCTGAGAAGAAGCCCTCGACCGCGTTGAGCCACGAGGCCGAGGTCGGGGTGAAGTGGAACGTCCAGCGCGGGTGCCGGGCGAGCCAGGCGCGCACCTTCGGATGTTTGTGGGTGGCGACGTTGTCGAGGATCGCGTGGATCGCCTTGCCGGGCGGG
>NZ_FMWU01000021.1 GCF_900103195.1 Methylobacterium sp. UNC378MF
CGCCGGAGGCGGACGCGCATCTGCGGATGTACCGGCCGTGGGGCTGGTACCAGCGGATCGACCTCGGCGAGCGCTTCCAGGTGAAGCGGATCCAGGTGGTGCCGGGCGGGCGCCTGTCGCTGCAGAAGCACTACCATCGGGCGGAGCACTGGGTGGTGGTGCGCGGCACCGCCGAGGTGACGATCGACGAGCGGGTGGTGCTGGTCCACGAGAACGAGGCGGTCTACCTGCCGATCGGCTCGATGCATCGCCTCGCCAACCCCGGCAAGATCCCGCTCGAGCTGATCGAGGTCCAGGTCGGCTCCTACACCGGCGAGGACGACATCATCCGCGTTGAGGACATCTACGGACGATAGCCGCCCGAGGCCGGGCGCCGACGACGCGGCGGCATTGCGCGACCGGACCGCGGCAGATGCGGGCGCGCCATGTTCCTGCGGCTCCGCGTGACGGCTCGGCCGGATCGAGTCCAGAGCGGTCCGCAGCACGGAGACGCGCGACCCTCGCGGATCGTCCCGGCCTCGTCAGTTTTCCGTCCTGGCCCCGCCTGCCGGCATCAGGTGGGCCTCCGCGTTCTGCGTCGAAACACGGGCCGTCGGCTGGTAGTCGAAGCCGCCCTGCCGCCCGAAGGATTCGATTCCGAAATCGCGAAGGTGCATAAGTGCTTCGGCCACCCTTCGATGTGCCTGGCCGGTGTAAATCGGATAGGCACACGGCACGATCTGACTTCCCTCGCAAACCAAATCGCCGGCAAAGAGTTTATTCTTCGTGACATGAGCCCGGAAATCTTCTTCGGCGATCGCCAGATCGTCTCCCGCGTGCGACGCGATGACCTCGACCCCGAAATACTCGCGACCTTCGATGCGCCCATAGAAGTCCGAGTACATGGTCAGCCGCTTCCACGCCCCATCATGCGCAAAATTATAGAGAATGGAGTAATCAAAACCTCGATTTCCACTGAAACTGAAATACAAACTGATCAGCGTTACCGATGAGAGATGCGGATCCGTGTTCAGGCCACACAGAGCCAGGGCGCGATTGATCGGAATGGTCGAGATGACGCGGCTCGTGGTGATCCGGCTGCCGTTCAGGACAACATCGAATCGTCCATCGCGCTTCGTGATGGACTTAATCTGCTGCCCCAACATAAACGTCGCCCCCCGCCCACGGAGCTTCTCCGCTGAAACGGCGTACAGAGCATTGTAGCCCTCCCGTGGACGCGCCAACTGCCTGTTCTTCGGGCCTGCGGAGCGATGACGGCGCATCCCCCGAAACAGGACTTTCGGCGTGGCGTGCTCCTTGATCCAGAGCATCCTCTTTTCTGCAAACTCAAGATCGACGTTTTCGGCTGGTATACCGAAGAACCGCCTCATATAGCTCTCAAGTCCTGATCGCTTCAGCAGAAAATCACCAATCCAGTATCGAGCGAAATCCCGCGCATTCTCGATTCTCCGCCTCAGGAGACGTGAAACGGCGACCGACAAGCCGACGCGCAGCACCACCCATAACCCTGAGCCGAAGATATCATCCTTGATGGAGAGCGGGTAAGACGTCACACCACCTTGCGGCGTGAGCTTCCCCCATGTCGGCTTGATAGGAACGTAATGCTCCAGCAATTCCGGAAAATGCTTGAGTAATGGCGAGTCGTCCTGAAATATGAGACTTCCAATGTCGAAGGTGTATCCCTTGATCGCACGATCGATATGATTGCCACCCAGTTTTTCAAATTCATCGATAACGGCGATTTTGCGACAACCGAGATCCTGCAAAATTGAAGCCGAGACGAGACCCGTGATCCCGGCCCCCAAGATGACCGCATCAAAAACGTCTTGATCTAAATCGCCTCGACAGATCTCGACCGATGTTTCGCTCATGATTTTCATCAACTCAGCAACACCGTCGCTCGATCAGAGGCTACAACAGATCGTACAGAGTACAGATCCGCCGCTCAACACAACGGCGTCATTCGAAAGCCCGCGCGTCAAAAACGCAGACACCAAGGGAGACCCAGAGTGGCGGCTGAGACAAATCAGGCTTTGTGAGTATGCCATTGGCCCGCAGGACCGCAAGGCCGCATATAGAACTAATTGCGCGATTACCCTGCGCCATGAATTTTGAAGATTGAGATAGACGTCGGACCAGAGATTACGCGCACCTCGATAAACGATTGTGGAACGGTCTCGGCAAGGCCGTCGCCGGAACCCACCAGATGAGGCGCTGGCGGAGACGCCTGTCCGCCTGGCTATTTCGGGATACGGTGGCGCCGGAGACCGAATTGCCAAGGAGATCGACCTGCACCCACACGACATGCCCCGTTCGGAATGGAGTACGTACAGGTTCCTAGCTGCTTTCGGCTGCGACGATTACCGCGAGCCTTGCCGAACCCATTCCGCATTCAGCGTGGATGGGGTGGTGCGGCCGGTATCAGTGGTATGTGCGTCAGCGAAGCAGCGGCCGGATCGATGCAGGAATCGGCACGATCCGGCGCCCGGAATCCCGAGTATCGGAGATCCGATGATGTCCGGCGCAAGGGCATGCACGAGCGGGACGGTGTAGAACGGGCGGAATAGGGGCTTCGCGGGTGGCCAGTGCGATATGTCCCCACCGGAGCGATGGACCTCCGGCCAGCGGACGATGCGGGGGCCATAACGGCTGACCGCTCCGCAGAGGACGCGGCAGCGAAACCGAAACCGGGGTCTTGGCGATGAAACGATCTCGGAACGAGGTTCGAGAGCGGGCCATACAACAGCGTCGCGACGGTCGAGAAGGCGAGGAGGAAGTGCGCCGCCTGCACGGGCCGCCGCGCATCGGGATCGCGGCGGCCGAACCTGGATTACGGACAATCACGACGGTGATGACGGTCGGTTCCGAGCCGAGCAGCAGACCGAGCAGGCCGGGAACGACGGCACTTGCGCCCATCGATGCGATGCTCGGATCGTCCGAACCCCGACGTCAGTGCCAACCCGCTTGCAAGGGCTGAGCACACGACAGGTCGCGGCCCGGCCGCCGCTGTCGCGCGCGCCGCCACGCCGAGGTGACAGGCACGCATCGGGCCGTGTCAGCGATTGGCGCTCTCGGTAGCCCGGTGCGGCGAATCCGCGGGGGCGAGGCCGCCGCGGCTCGATACACCGCTCCCCGAGCCGCGCGGCGGAGGCGCGGGCTGCTGTGGCGTCGTGGGCTGACGTGTATCTCCGGGCTTGTCAGCCGTCTGACGAACGAGGGTCACTCTTACGACATCGCCGGGCTCGACGAGGGCATCCTCCGACGCGACCCACGTGCTTGCGTTCGCTCCGCGCTTCCGGGTGATCTCGAAGCGCGACACCACACCGTCGCGGGCATCGTCGGATACACCGAGCATCTGCGACTCGGCATCGGCCGTGAGCCGCTCGGCCGTACGGGTCTTCTCGTCGATCTGGGCGAGCTTCTGGCGTGTGTCCGCAGCTTCCGAGAGCGCTTCGCGGCGGAACCGCGCCTTGAGGTCGATAATGTCGCGCTCGGCGCGTGTGAGACTTTGTTGAGCACGCAGCATGGCGACCTGCACATCGAGCCGGCTGCTCTCGAACGAGGCCTGGCTCTGCTGCGCAGCGAGTTTCCGCGGCGCGACGGTAAGCCCCTTCGACACGAGATCGTTGATGAGATTGAGTTCGCCCCGGCTGAGCTCGATCTGCCGATCGAGGGTTTTTGATTTGTTGTCCAGCGTACTCATCTCATTCTCAAAACTCGCAACCGATTGCTCGATCGTCTTGATCTCCGCCTTCAGGGCGTTCCGGCGCGTGTCGAAGAGAAGCTGCTCCCCACGGGTGGCCTGCTCGACATAGGCCTTCCCGGCGCTGGCCCTCAGGTCGTTGCCGAAGTTGATCGTGTCCGCGCCGGCAATCTCGGCCTCAAGCCGCGCCAGCTTCGCCGCGAGGCTGACGCGCTCCGCCGCCAGATTTCGCAACTCGCCGCGCGAAGTGACCGCGTCACGCTGGATGCTCCGCGGGTCAGTGCCGCGCATGAGGCCCTGCGCCGTGCTGACAGCCTGCAGGACGGTCAGACCAGGCTGGTATTCATACTTCCCGGGCTGCTGCACGGCACCGATAATGTAGAACGGCCGGTAAGTCGCCACTTCGACCGATGCGGCGGGCGTCTCGGCCAGATCGGCAACCTGTTTCAGCGTGACGCCGATCGCGTGCGCGAGATCAACCGTCGTTCCACCGGCCGCCTTGATCTGTCCGATCAGCGGCATCGAGACAGTTCCGTCTGCTGCAACCACGAACTGCCCGTTTAGCGCCGTCCAGGAGTACGCCTCGCCGGCGTTGCGGCGCAGATCGTAGACGCGGATCGTCAGATGATCCTGCGGGCCGAGGAGATATCGGCCGGGCTCATCGGCGGCGGCGGCTGCAAAGCTACCGGCGAATAGTAAAACGCAACCGGCTGCGACTGACCGCAAGCGCATCAAATCCTCCTTGAACGGGCCCATGGCCCAAGTACAAATCTTCGCGCTTCGGCTGACCCGCTGCACCTGCAGCACTTTGTCCACGGATTCCGACTTATATCGTATCAGAAACGGCCGGATTATCCAAGTTTCATCACAGAGGGTCTATTTTGCGGCAGCCTCTTTGCGCTGACAACGGAATATGCGCCGGCCACACATCGGTGTTATTATTTTACCGACACCGGATGCCGCACCCCGGCGGCCGCGAGCTGGTCCTGGGCGGCCCTCTCGGGCGCCCGACGTCACGGACGCAAACTACGCAGGCGAAATCCGAGCAGATGCATGCTGATGCCGTAGGCGCACACACCGCTGACAATCATTGCGATCAGAAGTCCGATCAGACCGACATTGACGTGGCTCAAGATCCCCTGAAGCGCCAGGACGGCTGCCGCCATGACAAGGCAGGAGGCTGCGACCTGCCAGAGATTGCGGACCTGTACCCCCACCCCGGCACCGACGAGACGTTTCGCGTAGATCGCGCTGATGAAAAAGTGGAAGATCCCTGCAGCAACCCGGGCGTAGATCATCATCATCACGCCTCCGATATAAAAGCCGAGCGTCATCAGTGATATTTTCACGGCCGACTCGAAGATGCTGATTTTGAACATGACATTGGGCTCGTCCTTGGCGACGCAGAGCGACGAGACGGGCTGGTAATAGGCTGTGAACATGATGGCGACGGAGAGCCAACGCAGATAGGGGGCCGCAGCCCCCCATTGAGGACCAAGAACGATGCTGACGATCTGGTCAGCGGTCAATGCAATTCCCACGCCGGCCGGCAACGCGATGATCATCGTGAGCCGGGCGGCCCTCAGGAAAGCGGATTGTAGCCGTTGACGGTCCTCCGCAATCGTCGCGAACGCGGCCATGACGGGACGCATCGCGGGCCCGATCAGGCTTTGCGTCGGCAGGACGGAGAAGTCGCTTGCGACGCCGTAGCGACCGAGGACGGCCTTCTCGACATGGTAGCCGAGGAAGACGCGATCGTACTGCCAGCTGAAGGCCGCCAGGATCTGGGACGACGTAAACCAGCCTGTAAACGCCGAGAAGGCACTCAGCTTCTCCAGCGAGAGCCTCGGCGAGTAAGGCGCGAGGATATAGGACAGCGCCGTCGGCAGGATCGAGGATGCGACCGGATTGATGACCAGGGCCCAGTATCCGGCGCCGGCGTAGAGAACTCCGATCGAGATGAGGGCGGCTATCGCCTTCCCGATGAAATCGGCGATGAACGAGGCGCGAAAATTGATGTCGCGGAACAGGTGCACCATGCCGGGGCTGTAGAGGCTCCGCGCAATCGGGGATAACGAGAGCACCAGCACGATCGGGATCAGGCGCGCATCGGCGTAGATATGCGCCGCCGGCCAGGCTGCAGCCACCATCAGCACGGCGATCACCGCGCCGCGCAGAAGGCCCAGCGTGAAAGCCGTATCCAGATGCGCCTTTTCGATCGTCTGCAGGCGCAACAGGGCCTGAACGAGCGGGATCTCGAGAACCATCTCGACGATGGACACCAGAGACGCCGCGATGGCCGTCAGACCGAAATCCGCAGGCGACAGGACGCGGGCGAGGACGAGCAGCGCGGCGAGGTCGATGACGCGCGCGGAGATCCGGGCGGCGACGCTCCAGCCGGCGCCCCGTAGCGTCTTAAAAGCAAGCATGAACTTGTCCCAAGGAACGACGCTCGGCGTAATACGGGCCCGAAGTGAAGTCGAGCCTCATGCTCAGGCGTCAAATCCCGTATCGGGCCTCACGGCAACTATAATCCCATCCCAGTCTGCAGCCCGACACGGTGAATTCTGTCCGCCCGGTGATCGGGTCGCGTCGTCGCATCGCGCGTGCCACCCGATAGCCGGTCCGCGGGCACCGGCGCGCTATTGTGCCACGCCGGCGGCTCGCCGGTAGACAGCGAGGGTCTGCTCGGCAACCCGGGCGATCCGCAAATGATCCACGTTCACTTGGCTCTTCGCGCGCCACGCGCTCAGCTGCGCCGGATCGGCGGTCAGCGTGATCAGCGCCTCCGCGATCTTGTCCGGGGCGCGGGGCGGCACCAGGATCCCAGCCGAGCCCCCATCGAGGAGTTCGGGGATCCCGTCGACGTCGGTGGCGATGATCGCGCAGCCTGCCTCGCGCGCTTCGGAGAGCACCAGCGGAGCAGGATCAGCGTGAGACGGGAGCACGAAGATGTCGGCACCGAGCATCCAGCGGTAAGGATCATCCCGTGGGCCTGCGAATGTGATCGCGCTCGCGCAGGGGAGCGCGCGCGCTTCCTCGGCATAGGCGCCTTGATGCGGACCACCGCCGACGATGTAGAGCCGCATCGCCGGGTTGTGCGGAAACGCCATCGCGAAGGCCTGGAGCAGATCGGGCACACCCTTCCGGGGATGCAATCCCCCGACGAACACGACGGCGGGATGATCCAGCCCCTGAGGCTCTTCTGATCGGCCGCGGACGCGGGCAGATCCGATCGTCCCGTTGAGCACGACATCGATGCGCGAAGCCGAGATGCCACGCCGCCGCATCGAGGCGGCGACCGCAGCGCTCACAGCGATGACCCGGGTCCCGAGACCCATGAGGATTGCGCCCCTCTCGAACTCATTGTGCACGGTTGTCACAAGGGGCACGCGCAGCAGCTTGCAGGCAGGCCACGCCAGAACGGCACTGGTCATCATATGGGCATGGACGATATCCGGACGCCACCGGCGGATCACATCGCCGCACCCGATGACGGATTGCAGGAGGCGCTTCGGACTGCGCTCATGACCCGCGAAAATCGTCTCGACATTGTTGGATCGGAGCAGAGCGTCGAAGTCGCCCCCCTGGCTTGCGATCGCAACCTGATGGCCGCGCTCGGCCTGCTCGCAGGCGAGATCGACGGCAGCGTGAACGTGGCCGTTCAGCCGGCGCGTATGATTCAGAAGATGAAGGATACGCATGGCTCACTGGCGCTCGTGTCGGGTCCGAGCCTTTTTCGGCACGTGCGGTCTCAGCCGAGCCGCGAAGCCGGACTTTAGCCAGGATTGAAAGCCGATACAAATTTTGGAGATTACTTAAGTGTATACAACACGCATTGATGCAAGATAAATCGCGAGCATATTCCGCTGTTCAACAACGACTTATCCCGGCCGGCGCCCGCAGAATCTGGCGAACCGCCCGGCGCCCGACCGACAAACGAAAGGCCAGCAGGGACTGGGCGCAGCTGACGGGTGCGGCAAAGGTCGCGGCCACGAAGAGCGCGTTCGCTATCTTCCACTTCAGCGAGCGCGGCTCAACCAGGAGAGACCGGATCAGGCCCAGGAACGATTTGCCGCCAACCCGACTGCCGCGAAGGATCGCTGCGCAGAATTCGAGAAACTGAAAATAGTAGGTTTTCTCTGGCTCGATGAGGGCTGCGCCGGGGCTCAGTTTCCGCAGCAGCACTCGAAGATGGGCCAAGCGGGACCGGAACCGCCGCAGATCACGCTCGAAGGTTGCAGCTTGCGGAATGCGCCCCAGACCGGAATCATTCCGCCCATGCACACGATAGAGCCCGAGACTGTCGGGAAGGCTGACGACGTCCCCCATGAATGGGGCGGCCAGCAGGATCACGCCATCGACGGCTTGGTCATAGTCACATTGATGCAGAATTTCGCAAACGTCGCGACGGAATACGTTCCCGGATGTTGGCGGCGTCTGATAAACACCGGAGCGCAGAATCTCGTTGACGACCCTGTCCTGCCCGCGGAATGCACTGAGCGCCGGGTAGGGATCGGCCAGGACGGTCCCCGTCGAATCGACGCAGGTCAGGCAAAACTGAAGCTTGGCGACGCCGGGATCGAGCGACGACAGAATGCGCTCGAGCGCACCGGGCAACAATTCATCATCCGCGTCGAGAAACAGAAGAAAGGGGGCCCGGGTCTTGCTCAGTCCGTAAAGACAGGCTGCCCTCTGGCCCCCGTTCGGGATACGAAAGGCGGGTATGCCGGCCCGCTGAATAACGAGCCACGAGTCATCCGTAGAACCATCGTCGATCACAACGATTTCACAGGCGTCGCTACCCTGATCGACAAAACTTTGGATTGCGCGACCCACGTATCTTTCGTAATTGAAGCAGGTAATGATAACTGCTAATTTCGGCTCCACTACCACAGCGGGCGTCTTTCTCATTCGTCGCCTTGAGATCCTGCACTTCGCCGCTCAAGATCTCGACAAGATGTCGGCCAGCTCGCCGCATCATTGGACGCTACGGTGGACGCCTCAGTATCCCAGTGAAAATCCAGCTTACTCCGGAATGCGCCAATGAATAGCCGAGCATAGGCCGGGTGGCCAGCCGGTTAAATCAATTCTGTGTGAGCGAAGACCGATATGAGCGCGATCCGTCCGCCGTCGGACGACGCGCCTTCGCACGGATTCCAGCCTGCCCGCTCGTTGCGCGGACAATATCCTCCGCGCGGTCGTGACGCGAGCGGCGATCCGGATCGAGGCGGAGCGCAGGGCCGCCCGCGCAACCGCGCTCCTCGGCGACGACCCTTGGTCCAAGATGCGGAAGCGTCAACCGTCCGCCGCACACCGAAGGGCATTCGGTTCGTGCCGTCCTCAGGCAGGCCATGGACGGATTGCCGCGTGCGGCCGCTCGAAGCACAGGCGCGCCCGTGCGAGCACAGCACGACCGGTGCGATGCCCCGCTCCCAAGGCCGAACCGCACGAAACCCAGCTCGCCGCTGTGGCGCCCGGGCCGCCCATCGTCCGGCACTACGCCGAACGGGGGCCTTGTTAGACGACCGCAAGCCTCGTACGGGGCCTGCAGCTCCATGGAGTGAGATCGTCCAGGGCATGGAACCGCGCTCCCGGCCGGTGGCGACGCTTGGGCGTCCGGCGAGGAGCCCTGATTCCCACCGAACGTCACAAATTACTGTCATCGAGGAAACTATAAAGGCCTCATTCAGCCTCAAACAGACAAGAGACCATCAGTGCAGACGGGATCGGCCGAAAGCTGCGTGGCGACTGAACACGAGTTGCACCGGAATAACTGGAAGAGATCAAGCCAACATGCGTCTACCCGAGACGGTCGCCCGCATTATATCCTGTGACGTATTCGATACGCTTCTCTATCGTGATCACAGATCGGAGCGTCGTCGTTTCCTCGATATCGCCACGGTCGCGTCACGGCTGCTCGCGGCGGAGTGCGGCGTCGAGCGCCGCCCGGGATCCGTCTATGCGGCACGCTTGCGCGTACAGCGGGAGGCTTACCGCGCCCTCGATTTGACAAACCCGTCGGGTGACGTGCGCTTCGCCGACATGCTCGACGCCATGACGCGCGTTCTCAGCCTCGACCATCGGGCTGTGGATATTCTGTATCGCGCCGAGCTTACTGTGGAGAGCGCGCAATTGCGCGCGAACCACCCCTTGATGACGTGGCTGACGCACCGGGCGCAGGCCGGGTGCAGGATCATCGCCGTGAGCGATACCTATCACCGCGGCGACACCATCACACATCTGCTGGACACGCTGGCGCGCAATCATCCCATCGCGCATGTCTACACGAGCGCCGATCACAACGCGACGAAGCGGACGCGCGCGCTTTTCGATGTCGTCCTCCGGCAGGAGGCAGCGGGGCCCGCCGAGATCCTTCACCTCGGCGATGACACGCTGGCGGATGTGACGATGGCAGAGGCCGCGGGCCTGCGCTCAGCACAGCTGCTCCGGCCGCGCCACGTCGTGCTGCGGCGGCGCCTCGATGCCGTTCGGGCCCGCGTCATGCATCGGCACTGGGTGGGCGCCAGCCAGGACGGGCACAGGAGCAGGGGACGATGAACGCTGCGGACGCCGCCCGGGGCGATGCAGTTGCCTTCGGACAGCGGGTGCTCGGCCCGATCCTGGCCGAGTTCTGCCTACGCCTCTGGCTCTTCGAGCGCTTCCTCACCCCCGACGACAGTGTCCTCCTGTTCTGCGCCCGGGGCGGCCTTCGTCTGAAGCTCGTCTACGAGCGCTTCCTTCGGCAGACGCAGCTTCCGCAGCAACTCCCGCATGCCGCGCTGATGGTCTCGCGTCTGGTGGCAGCCCGCACCGCCTTCGATCCGCCGAGCCCCGGCGTTCTTTCGGAACTCGGGCGCGAGTTCAGTGGCCGGTCGATGGCGGAGGTCGCGGCGGCTCTGGCTCAACGCGACGACCTGGATCTGCCTGCTTCCTGGAATGCCAGTTTTCGGGACTCGTCATTCGCCACGCTCCTCGCCAGCAGTGAACCCGGTGTTGCCCGGCTTCGCGCCGCGGTAGCCGAGCAGGATGGCCGCTTCCGCGAACATCTCGCCGCCTCTGCGGGCGCGGCTCGGCACTGCGTGCTGATCGATACGGGCCTATATGGCAGCACGGTCCGCATGCTCCAGGAGGGTATCCAGGAGCGAACATGGTCCGGCCTTCAGTTCGCCCGCTGCAATTACAAGCGGCTGGCCACGCCGCATTTCAAACGTACGCTCGGGCTCAGCATCGAGAGCGACTGGTACAAACCCTGGGATGCGAGAACATCGGTACTGCGCTTCTGGCACCTGATCGAGGCTTGCCTGGAGCCGGACCTTCCGAGCGTCCGGACCTTCTCGCAGGCGACCGCGGGATTGCCGCCGCGGGCCAATCTGCAAGAAGACGGTTGGGAAGCGCGGATCGCACCGGCGCAGCCGGGCCTTTTCACCGGCGTCCTGGCGCATATCGACGGTCTCCGTTCCGAGAGCGTCCATTCGATTCCGGAGGAAGCCGAGCGGGCTTGGCAGGCGCTCAAAGCCGCGGTCATCTGGCCGGATGATCGGGCCGTCGAGATCCTGAGCCTCGGCGGCAGATCCCGCGATTTCGGCCGGGTCGAGTTGAGCGCGCAATATGCCGACGCGCGGCCATCCCGGCCGGTGAAACGGATCCGCGACAGTCTTTGGCGCGAAGGCGCGCTGCTTCGCAGTTTCCCAAGGGTGGGGCGGCTCCTGCTGCCCTTGATCGAACTCGTCTACACGGGACGCGCCCTGCACATGGAAGCGTCGACCCGTCTCCGGCGCGGTCGCGACACCATGGGTGACGTGCACGTGTGATCGCCGGCGAGACCGCCGCCGCATGGCGTGAAACCTTGGGGAATCCGGCCGCTCATCGAACTTGCACTATATTTCTGTAGAAAAACGAAGCATCGGCAATAAAATAATTAGCTTGGCGTCATTTTACCTGTATTGCGATCGAGATCTTGATAAAGGAGACCAGATCAGTTTAGATCTGAATTCCCGGGCGCAAGAGCGTGGGGCCGCCACCCTTTCGACAGAGTTTAGCCTTCTCTTTTGCAATTGGCCTGCGAACGGTACATTCGACGGGAGTAGAGCGGTAGCATGACGGCGGCCGGATCGTTTGGCATCAATGGTCGGTTCCTGACCCAGCCGATGACTGGGGTCCAGCGCTATGCGATGAATGTCACTCAGGCCATGAGCGTGGCTCTGGCCGCCCGGGGTGAGACGGCTCCTCTGCTCACGGTGCCAGATGCGAAAGATCCCGGGCTCGACGGCACGCCGCTCCGCCGTGTGGGACAGGCGGGCGGACATGCCTGGGAGCAGGTCCTGCTCCCGCGCGCCTGGCCCGGCGCCTTGCTTAACCTCTGCAATACGGCTCCCGCACTGAAAGGAAATCAAGTCGTCTGCATCCATGATGCAAACGTCTTCAACGCCCCGGAGAGCTACAGCGCATCGTTCCGCCTCTTCTACAAGACGCTCCAGCCGCTTCTGGCCCGTCGTGCGGCGCGGATCACCACCGTCTCGACCTTTTCGGCTGAACAAATCGCGAGCCATCTCTCATTGAGAGCCTCGGATATCGTTGTCCTGCCGAATGGGCACGAACACGTGCGAGCCTGGGATTCCCGGCAGGCGGTTCGGGCGCGCGCCGGCCTTCGCCACGACGGCGATGGCCGGGAACGCCCCTTCGTCTTGGCGCTCGGGTCTCGTGCCCGCCACAAGAACCTCGATCTTCTGCTCAAGCTGGCTCCGGCCTTGGCCGAACTCGGTATCGACCTCGTCGTGGCGGGCGGCCAAGCCAGCATCTATGCTCCCGAGCAGCTTCAGCACGGCGAGACTGTTCAGCACCTCGGCTTCGTCACCGATCACGACCTCGCTTACCTGATGGAGCGCGCCCTGTGCCTCGCCTTCCCCTCGTTCACGGAGGGGTTCGGACTTCCGGCACTGGAGGCGATGGCACGCGGCTGCCCCGTCGTCTCGACCGACCGGGCGAGCTTGCCGGAAATCTGCGGGTCGGCAGCGCTCCTGGCTCCCCCGGACGAACCGGAGCGCTGGATCGTCCAGATTCGCGCACTGGCGACGAGTCCCGATCTGCGATCGGAACTCATCGGGCGGGGACGCGATCAGGCGGCGCGGTTCTCGTGGGAGGCTTCGGCGCAGGGCTATCTCGATCTGATGCGGGCGCCGTCTGCTCGGCCTGCCACGCGCGCGGCCACGCCGTCATCGCTGCCCAGGATCGCCGTCGCCATCGCGACCCTCGGTCGGCCCGACGTGGTCGCCGGCACCCTTCGGCGAATCCTGGATCGGCAGACCCTGAAGCCTGCGGCCGTGCTGATCTCCTGCGTCACCCCGGAAGATGCCGGTGAGGCGGCCGAGTGGACCGGCGTGACCGTGGTCACTGGGCGCCCCGGCCTTGCCGCCCAGAGAAACGCCGCCCTCGCCGCGTTGCCGGATGCGATCGACATCGTGGTCTTCTTTGACGATGACTTCGTCCCCGATGCCGACTGGCTCGCGGTTGCGGCGCAGCGGTTTCGCGATGAGCCGGATATCGTCGGCCTGACGGGTGATGTCATCGCCGACGGCATCAAGGGGCCGGGGCTATCCTTCACGGCGGTCGACCGGATGCTGGCGGCGCTGGGACCGGTCGAGCCAAGGGCACCGATCGAAGCCTTCAGCCCCTATGGCTGCAACATGGCGTTTCGTCGATCGGCGATCGGAACGCTGCGGTTCGACGAGCGACTGGTCCTCTATGGCTGGCTTGAGGATCGTGATTTCGGAGCGGCTCTGGCGGCGACGGGCGGCCGCCTCGTCAAATGCCTGGAAGCCCGCGGCGTGCATATGGGCGTGAAAGGGGGGCGGATCTCGGGCGACCGGCTCGGCTATTCGCAGGTGGTTAACCCGCTCTACATGCTGCAGAAAGGCACCATGACGCTCACCCAAGTCATCGGTCAGATCTCCCGCAACGTATTCAGCAACGTCGCGCGCTTCCCTGCTCCTGAGCCATTCATCGATCGGCGCGGCCGCCTGCGCGGCAATCTGCGGGGCGCCAGGGACGTTCTCCTGGGACGCCTGGAACCCGAGCGGGCGCAGCAGATCCGGCGGAAAGCGTAACATGAACATGCACAGCCTTAACCGGAGCCCGTCCGACCCGTCCCGGTCGCTCCCCTCTTTCCCGGAGGTGACATCCGTCGGCGTGCAGGACGGCCCGTTGGCCGTCATCTCCGCAGCGCTCAAGGCAGCCCGACGTCACAGATACGCCGTGGCCGCCTGGGTGATCTTCTGCATCGGCTGTGCGGCCCTCTACGTGGCCACGACCGCGTCCTCCTACACGGCGACCGCAGTGCTGTTGCTCGAACCACGGCGCCCGGCGGGCTCTGGCTCCGAGGGCGCCTTGGCGCCGAGCCTGGATGTCGGCCGCGCCGAGAGCGAGCTTCAGGTTCTCCGTTCCGAGCGTCTGCTGGCAAACGTCTTCAACAGCCTCCAACTCGCGAACAATCCCGAATTCGGTCCTGAGACTTCGGAGAAGTCGGAGGCGCCGGCCCCCGACCCGAAAGGACTGCCCGGCCAGCAAACCACGCAGCCTCCGGATTCGGTGAATCTGGAGCAGAGGAAGTTCGAGAACTTCAGCGAGCGGTTCACCGTCCGTCGTGTGGGACAATCCTACGTCGTAGAGGTCTCTTACACCTCCAAGGATCCGACCTTGGCGCGCCGCGTCGCGAATGCGGCAGTCTCGGCCTATCTCTGGCAATCCATCGCCGCCAAAGCCGATGCGGCCAAGAACGGAGCCGAGTTCCTCCAGGGACGCGTCAACGCCCTGTCCTCCCAGGCCCGGGCTGCCGCGACTGCCGTCTCAGAGGGCACGCTGCCGGCTACGCCGACGCCGGACGCCGACGCGCGCGTGATCGGCGCGGCGCTTCAGCCCCTCAAGCCATCGGCACCCCGAAAGGCCCTGATCCTCGGCCTCGGCGCGACCATTGGCGTCGTCGGCGGATTGCTGGCTGTCGCACTTCTGCAGGCGCTCGACCGTCGCGTTCGGACGCCGCAGGATCTCGTCCAGAGAGCCGGAATCCCGTGCCTCGCCGTCGTCCCCGAGGTCTCGCGCAAGACGGCCAACGGGCGCCGCGAGCCTGTGGATCTCCGCAATGCCGCCGCACCATGGCTCCTCGACGTCAGGTTTGCCGCCGGTATCCGGGATCTGCGGACTTCGATCCAGCTGGCTCTGGCAAGCCGGGGCCAGGACGCCGAATGCGTCATCGCGCTGGTGGGATGCACGCGACATTCAGGGACGACCCTGATCGGTCTGAGTTTGGCGCGTCTGCTCCAGGAAGGCGGCGGAACTGCTCGGTTGATCGATACGAACATCCACAATGCCACTTCGCCGCTCCTGAGCGAGAACTTCGATGCGGATAGCGCGAGCCTCGCTGAACTGATCAACAATCCCGGACGCATAGCCTCGGCGAGGCTGCACGATTTCGGAGGGGTGTCCGTCCTGCCGGCGCGGTCGCCCTACAAGCCCGTCAGCAGCGGCGCCTCCCTCGGATCACCGGTATTCCAGAGCGTCATCGATCACATGCGGCGGGGCGGATACGTCATCCTCGACCTGCCCCCCCTGTCCACCTCCGCCGAATCCCGAGTGGCTGCCCGGCGGGCCGATGTGGTGGTGATCGTCGCGGAGGCCGGACGTGCCACCGTCGACGACCTGTCGGATGTCACGAGCGGGTTGATCGGCGTCGGCGCCAACGTCATCGGCGCCATTCTCAATCGGGCGTGATCGAGGCGCCGCTATCGTCGGTGAGGCTGCGCTCGAGCCGGCGGGCCCTGTCCACACATGGAGTTGGTCTGCATGCCCGCCGGTCGCCAGGGGAAGATCCGGATTCTCTATGTACAACCCGGAACATCCATCTTCGCCGGCATCGAGCGGGTGGTCGACACGATCTGCACTGAACTCGTGAAAAGCTACGCCGCAGAATTCGACATCGATGTGCTGAGAATTACACAGCACAAGAACTATCCTGCAGAGCCGCGGCTCTATAAAAGCGTCTTCCGTCCGGTCACATCACGCTTCGATCTCATGCGGATCTTCAGGGATGTTGCCCGAAGCAAGCGCTACGACCTGGTCGTCATCCCGCAGATCGAACCGGCGGTGGTGTTCTGGTTCGCCAGGCTAGGCCATCGACAGCGGATCGCGATGCACCTTCACGGGAATCCGCGCCGTGAGGCCACGAACTTCAAATCGAAAATCAAATTTTTCCTCTTCAGGCATCTCGTTCTATCGAAGGTAACGTCCATTTTCGGAACATCACCACGACAGCTTCGAGAGTTCGGCAGCGATTTCCATTGCGGACGTCCGATGTATTGGGTGCCGAATCCGGTCAGGCGCTTCGATCCGCCGGGCGACGACCTCACGCGGGACCCCACCGTCGTCACGTTCGTCAACGTCGGGCGCTACGAATTTCAGAAGGGCCAAGATATCCTTGTTCGCGCCTTCGCGAAATTGCATGCGCGCCGCGAAAACGTGCGCCTCAACTTGGTCGGACATGGATCAGACAAGGAAGCGCTGGCCGAGCAGATCAACTCGCTGGGCCTGTCCAGCGTCATTCGGCTGGCCCACTATCCGGACAATCCACAACGTGCCCTCTACACCAGCGATATCTTCGTAGCCACGTCTCGCTGGGAAGGATGGTCACTCGCGATCTGCGAGGCCCTGCGATGCGGACTGCCTGTCATATCCACGGATTGCGAATTCGGCCCCAGCGACATCTTGGTCGACCAACGCCTGGGGCGTCTGGTTCAACCGGGTGACGAGGAAGAGCTGATCAATGCCATGGCATATTATTGCGACAATATTGAGCACGAAAGGTCATTTTCTAATTTCAGAATGGAAAACATTGATCAGTATAGCGCCGAGAATGTCGTACATGTTCATGCGGACGCCATCCGGCGATCGGTGACCTGAGTGCCGCCGCGAATGCGGCCATTGGGCGAACAGACGTCCCTCATGGCCGGGCCCGATAACCGCGAGTGGGGAGGGCATCGAACAGCAGACCTGAGGATGCCACATATTTGGAATGCGGCGCAGCAGTCACGACCCGCATAAGATCTCAAGAGCACCGCGGCCGCGACGCCGTTCGTCAGTGGATCACGACACCCGCTTCGGGACGGGCATGTCTCTGCGACGGTGGCACCGACGGACTTGCTCTGAGGAAACTGGCTTTCAGAGTTAAATCCAATTCTCTCCGGGATTTTATACCAATATAACTTGCAGCATAGTAGAAATTATGAGATTACGCCCGACAGAATGACCCAGGAGCCGGCCGACCGTGATCCAGTTGCATGCCCTGAGTGACGTCGGACAGATTCCCCAAGCGACCTGCGACGTCTGCATCATTGGAACGGGACCGGCAGGAAGCACCCTGGCGCGGGAACTGTCCGGGAGCGCCTTGAAGGTTCTGCTCCTTGAGAGCGGCGGGCTCGAGCGGATGGAAACCTCTGACGCGCTGGATGCCATCGTGAATGTTGGGCGGCCGCGCGCAACGCAATGGTCTGTCCGAAATCGGATCGTGGGTGGCAGTTCCCATACATGGGGCGGCCGGTGCGCGCCTTTCGACGCCATCGATTTCGAGCGGCGAGACTGGGTTCCGGAAAGCGGATGGCCCTTTCGGCGCGACGCACTCGACCCGTATCTCGAGCGTAGCGCCAAGTATCTCGGACTCGCATTTGGCAATCATTATAGTGACGGACGGTTTTGGCACCTATTCGGCTCGCAGCCATCGTGGCGCGAGCCCGACCCGGAGAAGCTCCTGCCATTTTTCTGGCAGTTCAGCCGCGATGATGCGGAATCCTATCCCTTTGAATATACGCGTTTCGGCAGGAAGCTCGACGAGCAGTTGGGGTCGAACGTCACGCTGATCAGCGGCGCGACAGTGGTGGCGATCGACGCGAACGACGCGGGCGACAGGGTTCAGGGCGTCCAGGTCGCGGCGCCGGATGGCACTCGGTTCAAGCTGTCGGCCCGCACCGTCGTTCTGTGTGCCGGCGGCATCGAGAATCCCCGTCTCCTCCTGGCTTCCGATCATCAGATCCGCGGCGGCCTGGGGAACAAGCACGACCTGGTTGGTCGCTATCTGATGGACCATCTGCGCGGTCCGGTGGCCCATTTCGATATTCGGCGCTCGCGCGCGCTGCAGCGACGGTTCGGGCGCTACACCGTCAAAGATCGCCTGTTCCGTGGCGGTCTCTGTCTGAGCCCGGAAATACAGCACCGTCGCCACCTCTTGAACTGCGCGGTGTGGCTCGGCGAGACGCTCGCTCCGGACGATCCGGCTGACGCGATTCGAAGGATGCTGGTTGGAAAGCCGCGGCCAAAGGACTTCCTCACGCTGGCGTCGAATCTGCCGCTGCTCCTAAGGGGCTGCCGGGATCATTTCATCTACCGCAATGGATTCCCGCGCAAGCTTGCCGAGCTGAGCCTGGAATGCATGGTTGAGCAGCGACCGGACCCCGATAGCCGCGTCACGCTGTCCACTCAGATCGACCACCTCGGCAATCGGCTGCCCCAGGTCGACTGGCGCAGTCACGAGGAGGAAGGCCGAACGATGCGTGAGACGGCGCGGCTCGTCGTCTCCGAGTTCGCACGGCTTGGACTTCCCGTTCCCGAGCTGGCTGATTGGGTTCGGGACGACGCGCCGATCCCGCTCAGTTTTGTGGATGTCGCGCACCCGACCGGGACCACCCGCATGTCCGACGATCCGGCCCGGGGCGTCGTCGACGCGCAGGGTGAGGTTCACGGAGTCAAGGGCCTGTTCGTCACGGGAAGTTCCGTGTTCCCGACGGCAGGGCATTGCAACCCGACCCAGATGATCGTGGCTCTGGCGATCCGACTGGCCGACACACTGAAGGCGCAAGTCCAAGGCGGCGCTGTCGCATCTCCACTCCGATCGCCCGGCCCGGTCCCGGCCGAGACCCGCGTTCTCGTCACAGGCGCCTCAGGTCGGATCGGCCGCGTCCTTGTCGAGGACCTCCTGGAACGCGGCTACCGGGTTCGGGCGACCACCTCTCGCGCGCTGACCGAGGCGCAAGCGAACGCCGGTCAGGTCGAATGGCGGAGCTTCGACTTCACGACCGACAAGACTTACGACACGCTCGTTCATGGCTGCCAAGCCGTCATGCATCTTGCCGCCGAACTCGGAAAGCAGGAGCGGATGCAGGCCATCAACGTTGAGGCGACGCGGCTTCTGGCCGAGGCGTCGGAACGGGAGGGTGTGAAGGCCTTCTGTTACATGAGCACCGTCTCGGTCTATGGCAGCGGCCGGGCACGAACCATCGTGGAAACGTCCCCGGTTCTGACCAGCAACGTCGACGTCAAGTCGGAATACTGGGCGGAGGATTATGTCCGCGCCTATGGCCGGACGAAGCTCGCCGGCGAAGAAGCGATCACTCGGATCGCAGCGAACCTCCCGTACGTGATCCTGCGTCCCACGGTCGTCGTCGATCTTCATAACCTTATTGGCTTGCGCGATTGGAGCCTCTCGAAGCGCCTCTTCGCGGCGCACCGGCCCGCCCACCACATCTATGTCCGAGATGTGACAGATGCGGCGATCTGGACGATGACTCAATCCTTTGCCGGCGCTTGGCCTCCGGGCCGCGTTCAAGTCTTCAATCTCTCGGATCATGAAGCCGGCGAGGCGCGGATCGGGGATTTCATGAAGCAAGCCTTTCAGGTCAGCCAGGACAAGCGTTATCGCGTCCTTCCGATGCCTGCGCTTGTCGACTGGCTGCATGATTTCCTGCGCAACCGTACGTTTCCGTTGCGCAATCCCCTGTGGCGAATGCATTTTCCAAACGACCGTCTCAAGGACGCAGGATACCGGCCTCGCTATGGGATGGAGAAGGCGCGAGCTTTCGCCCTCGCGGCGTTGCAGTCCGAGACGCTCGAAAAGTCGAAGGCTTGAACCCAGACGGTCACGGTTGCCGTGCACCGCAACCGGGCCTGCCTGGCGGCCAGTCTGCAGAGACTGGACGGCAGCCCCAAGAGGACGGGTATGCCAGCACCATGCGGACACTGAACAATCGCTGCCAGATTCGGAGCCGATGACATGAACGGATTGGACTGGATCCGCCGCGATGTCCTGAAGTCGTGCTTTCAGGGCTTGCCACTCTGCGCCATGGCCTCTCTGCTACCAACCGGTCGCGCAGATGCGGCGATCGACACCTCCCTGGACCCGACTCAGGGCCGTGCGCTCCTCTTCGACGACCCGTTCACGGAGATCAATGGGCGAATCTGGAATGGTGGACCGAAGGCCACGACGGGCCCTACTGGATTTTACGGTCGTTCCGCCTTCGCTCCGCTCTCCGGGGCGGAGGGCTTCAAGCCCTACGAGATTGTCGACGACCCGGATGCCACCGGGGGGACTGCCTTGCAGATTTCCGCCAAATACATTGGCCGGAATATGAATATTAGAAATTATTATGGAAACAATTTGCCCGACTTCCAATGGATTTCGGGAAATCTACAGGCCGGAAGCCGCAGCGGTGTCGTATCGCTTGGCTGGCGGCAGGGGTATTTCGAGGCCCGAATGAAATTCCCGAAGCATCCGCTCACTTGGCCGGCATTTTGGCTGCTAAACCGGAATGGAATTACTGACAACAAGCGCAGCATAGAGGTTGATATTGTCGAACATAAAGGGTTTGAGCCAAAACTCTACGGCGCCTATCTGCACGAATGGGGCCAGCCCGGCGAACATAACGAAGGGACCGGAGTTCCAACGTCGCTCGACATGACGGAGCAATATTGCCACTACGGCGTCTTGATAAAAGACGATCAGTGCATTCCTTATTTCGAACGCAAGCCGATCATCAATCCGGCGACCAAGCAGATCAACATCTGGACGCTCACACGCGCATCGGAAATGGAACAGAGCGGCGATGTCTTTTGGCCCCTCCTCACGCTGGCATTGCGCACGGATGTACCGGCTCCCCAACTGACCGAAGCGCAGAAGCTGGTTCATATGCGCGTCGACTATTTCCGCGTGTATGGCTAGCCGGGCCGCTCTCGAGCAAGGAAGACGGTGCATGGTCTGCCGGTAGGGGTGAGCAGCCGGCCGCCCTCCTTCAAACGCCGGGGCATCGCCACGAGACAACACCGGCCACGCCGTGGGGCGGGAGCCGGGGACGGCAGGCCGGGGCGTGACCGGGCCGTTCGGGTGTGGGAAAACCATCTCCATCGCGTCGGGCCTGCGCCGGCAGCTTGATGACCACCGCGCCGAACGACGGATTGTCGTCCGGGGTGCGGTGCCGCGCCTCTGTCGAGGCGACCTCTGCCACCACTTGAAAGCTTGGCAACACGGCCGGGCTGAATAAACGACCGGCTCACGAGCTCATCGGTATCCGGGAATAAGGCGAGGCATGCGGCGCGGCGACCCGACCCGACGCCCGCCTCGCCCGGCCTCACTCCGATCGAACTCGCCTTGGCCAAGTTCAAGGCCGCCTGCACGTCGAGGCACCGCACGCCTTCATCAAAACCCGGCCCCTGAACAAAGCCGCCTTCCGGCGCTTCACCCCAGATGCGTGTCGCAACCACCTCGCTGCGGGCAGCGACGCGGCCCATGATGCAACCCGGTCGGTTGCGGCTCCTGCCTCTGGCACGGTTGGAGGCTCAGATCTTGCGCATTGTTCACGTCCCGCTGCCACCTTGCAGCGCGCAGCCGCGGTTTGCACGCCCGAGGTCTGCTGTGGCGTGCGATCGCCGTTTCATCCTCGTGATGACGTCCGGGAAGCGCATGGGATTCACGGGTCCGAGCGAAGCGCCGGAATAACGCGTCGTGACGGCCGTTTCGAAAATGGTCTATCCTTTTACGTGCTCTGGCTTCTGAATGTTCTTGAATCCAGAGCAAGAATATGCAATATATGGGCATTTGAAGAGCTATTATTATTGTCAATTGACCAACGATCGTGATATGCTGCTCCCGGAGCATTGCCGAGAATACATGAACGATGAAACAGCGAGGGATGGAAGGATGACTTACGAGCGATCGCCGTCCTTGGCAGTCATCATAAATTGCTTCAATTACGAGAAATACATTAAATGCGCAATCGACAGCGTCCTATCGCAGAACAACAAGTCATGCGAAATCGTCGTCGTCGATGATGGTTCGACCGACAATTCCTGGAGCATAATTCAAAGCAGCGGAGTGCGTGCGTTCCGCAAGGACAATGGAGGTCAGGTCAGCGCTTGCCTGATGGGACTCGACAATACGACGGCGCCTTTCGTCTTATTTCTCGACGCAGATGATAAACTACTGCCGAACTCGCTGGAAAAAATAATGGACGCACTCGATGGCAGCGTCTCAAAACTTCAGTTCCAATTGATGCGAATAAATGAGAAGGGGTCGGTGATTGCCCCGGCGTTTCCAGCTCTTCAGGCAGGACGTGATCGGGATAAATTCAAAAGATTTGTGAGCGAAGCTGGAACTTACATCTCGCCGCCCACATCGGGGAACGTTTTCAGGAGAGACGTATGCGAGTTTCTGCGGGGCGCCTCCTATGATACCGCGGTCGACGGCGTTATTTTGCTTGCCGCACCCTTTTTTGGCGATATTGTCAGCGTCAGGCATCCGCTTGGATGCTATCGTATACATGGGAAGAATAAATCTGGCGTTCGAAATAACCCATCAATAGCGCTACTTGAGAAGCATAAACGAAGATTCAAGGATCGCGTCTCCCATCTCAAGGCTATTTTACAGCAGAGGAACCTCGCTGACGCCATAAATCCCCCCGAGCAGATGTATTTTTACAGTATTTATCAAATAAATCAGGACATTATCACGGGGCGCGGAATAAAACTCAGGCAAGCGCTGAATGCCGTCATCCGTTTTCCGTCCTGGTATAGCCCGCCCCGGAAGGCGGCGACGGCGCTGGCGATCGTTCTCGCTGTCGTGCTTCCAAATGCGGTGAGCGTGCAGTTTTTGAATTCATGGCGGTTCGTGCTGGTGCGGCTTGTCACCTCTTTCACCCACATCCGGGCTCTCTGGGCGCCCGAACGTTCCGCAGCCCGCTCCCCTCTTTCCAGAAACTCCCGATAGACTTTCCGCTATCTCGTCGAAGGGTGGGACGGTAGTTTAGAGCCCGTCGAAGATCAAACAAATTGTTGATTGCAGCCGATATATCTGGGCAAGTTAGGCGCGCGGCATGGTGCTCTTTGCAAACGGCTCGTCCGTCAGCCTGAAATGATCCATCGGCTCCTCCAGCACGAGCCGTGAATCACATCAGCGCCGACAGCCCTACGTTTATGGATCCGGACGCTAATTGTACAGGAACAACAAGTCCGGATTATTTTTCTTCGAGACTTTTGCAAAATTTGTTGTGACATATCGAGTAATAAGATCTATATTTTCGCGCTGATGACGGCCCTTACGGCGCATAGCGTGTGAAGACAAAATCGTTGTCTGACGATCCGCGAGCATGGCATGGCGCGCAGGTCCTCATCAGGTCTTCGCTCCGGTTGGGCTTGCCACCTTCAAATTGCCCGTATCCCCATCCGCCCGTATCGGCGAATTTTTTCGAGTCCTTAACGCTGAACTGGACATTCGTCGGGGAGCCGGCAACGAACGATTGTGCTTGGCCGAAGATCGCATTGTTTTCGGCCGCCGGCATATACTCCCAAGCTAACCGCGCGATGATCGCGCCATCCGGGAATGGACGCGCGCCTTCCCGATATGCCTTGACAGCGATGTCGTTTCCAAGAACGGCACGAATGTCGTTGAGACTACCCGCTTCGTGCGCCACGCTGATCAATTGCCAGTCGCGATACCTGTCAGGAAGTCTGACGCCGAAGATCGGAGAAGCGTCGTCATCAGCGCTTTCGACCGCCAAAGGAGTGACGGACCCGATGCAGGCGCCCAGGATGCATGCACCAAACCGAAGAGATACCGCTCTCATCGTGTCCTCCCCTGGATTCTGTACTGAACCTTTTCTCGATTGATGCGGCGCCGGCAGTTAACGGCCGATCCGTGTCGCGGGTCAGCAGAAGTCGCCACACGCGGCCGAAAGCGCTCCACGTGGTTTCACCGGGCCTGTTCCGGCAGCCTGAACTACGCAGGCCTCGGGCAGCCGCAAGAGAGCCTCTGCGGCATGGCTCGGATGGCCGTCCGTCAAGCCGTGACGCTCCGCCAGCCACAGGGGGTCGTCGTAACCGGTGCAAGTCCGATCTGCCGGATCGCACCACATAAGGGCGCGCAGGGGCAGGTCAACGCCGATGGTCTGGTTTGCCTGCATCAGAGGAGTTCCACCTTCTGCCCTGCCGAACATGAGCAGCTGGGTCGGGCGCAGGTCGGGCCCCGCCTGGATCGGCGCGGCCGCATGACCGAGTCGAAGAAAGGCCGCCAGGCCGCACTCCGCCACGGCGCCGGCCAGGTTGCCCATGGTCTCATCGGGCTGGAAATGGCTCTGATACTTGATGAACCCGGCCGTGCCCCGCCTGTCATGCGCGATGCAGCGGTCCCCCTGGCGGGCGAGGAAGAACATCTGATTCTCGAAGGCGTCGGCGCTGAGAGGCGATCCGTGGCTGAAGACCACGGGTTGCCCCTCGCCCCAGTCCTTGAAGTAGATCTCGGTGCCGTCTTCGACCTTGATCGTGCCCCGACACCGTCCCCTCGCGTGCCATCTGCATCTCAGCGGCCGCCAACGTTACGGTCGAGGAAGTCTCGAATCATGGGCGCCATGACGTCGAGCTTGTCTTCGAGGGCGAAGTGCCCGGTATCGAGCAAATGAAGCTCAGCATCGGTTAGGTCCCGCAGGTACGGATGTGCGCCGTCGGCCGGGAAGATAGAGTCGTTCCGGCCCCAGACGATCAGCGTCGGCGGCTTGCGCTCGCGGAAGAAGGCCTGGAATCGCGGGTAGAGCGGTACGTTGGTGCCGTAGTCGCGGAACAGGTCGAGCTGGATATCCCTGTTGCCCGGCCTGTCGAGGAGCACCTGGTCGTGCAGCCAGTTGTCCGGATCGATCCGGGATATGTCGGCCACGCCGTCGACGTACTGAAACTTCGTCGTTTCCGGTGCGACGAGGAAGGCGAGAGCGTTGCGCCGCTCCGGCGTATCCTCGCGCCAATAGGCCTTGATGGGATCCCAGAACGCCTTCAGCCCCTCCTCGTAGGCGTTGCCGTTCTGGACGACCAGCGCGCTGACGCGTTCAGGATGCTTGAGAGCGAGCCGATAGCCGACCGGGGCGCCGTAATCCATCACGTACATCGCGTAACGGTCCGCACCCAAGTGGGAGAGCAGGCCGTCGACGAGATCGGCGTAGTGCGCGAACGTATATGCGAACTCCCGGTGATCGGGCGCATCGCTGCCTCCGAAGCCGGGATAGTCGGGTGCGATGACGCGATAGCGGTCCGCGAGGAGCGGGATCAGGTTGCGAAACATGTGCGATGAGGTCGGGAAGCCGTGCAACAGCAACACGAGCGGTGCGCCCGTGGGGCCGGCTTCCCGGTAGAAGACGTTCACGTCCTCGACCTTGGCTGTGCGGTAATGGGTCACCGGAATGCTGGTGGGATAGGTCACGAACGCCCCTTCGCATCGAACAAGTTAATCGAAGTTAACGTATTGCGATCGACGGCAGAATGCCTAATCTATGGAATCCTTGATTTCGCGAGGCGGAACAATGATCGACCGTCTCGATGCGATGCGGGTGTTCGTCACCGCGCTGGACGAAGGCAGCCTCGCATCCGCTGGCCGGCGCCTCAATCGCTCACCCGCCGCCGTGACGCGGGCCATGGCCGCGCTTGAGAGCCATGTCGGAGCTCAACTCCTGCACCGGACGACACGACGGCTGCAGTTGACCGAGGCTGGCGAGACGTACGCTGCCGTCTGCCGCAGGGTATTGACGGAGCTGGATGATGCCGACCTCGCCGTTGCCGGGAACCGGGCTGCCCCGCAGGGCGTCCTGACCGTCACCGCCCCCGTGATGTTCGGGACGCGGGTCCTGCGCCCGGTCGTGGGTGAGTTCCTGAAGGCATATCCTGCGATGCAGGTCCGTTACCTGCTGCTCAATCGAATGACGAACCTCCTCGACGAGGGCATCGATGTCGCGCTCCGGATTGCCCCGCTGCAGGAATCCAACCTGATAGCGTTACGCATCGGTGAAGTGCGCCGCGTTCTGTGTGCATCGCCGAAATACCTGGCTGGCCGGCCGCCAATCGCATCCCTGTCCGATCTGGCGCAGCACGACTTCATCGGCATAGAGCCAACGGGCCCGGACGATATCTGGAGCTTCCCGCCCCTAGCCGGAGGCAGAATTCCCCGTACGGTCCGGGTTAAGCCGCGCCTGATGGTCAACACCGACGAGGCCGCCGTCAGCGCGGCGGTCGACGGCGAGGGCATCGCCCGGATCTTCTCCTATAAGATCCAGCACGAAGTCTCGGGCGGCAGCTTGGTCGTTCTGCTTCCCGAGGACGAGCCGCCTCCAGTGCCGGTACATCTCATCACGCTCCCTGGCCGGCTGTCGCTCGCCAAAGTGCGGACCTTCATGGACTTCGCCGCCGTCCGCCTCAGGGCCGACTTCGCCCGCACCCCGCCCCACCCCGAGGACCGACGTTCATCCCGGGAACGGCTCGACGCCGAGGTCTCGCGCCAGAGATTGACGCCTCAGCGAAATGCCGCCGGCGGGCCGTCGAGATCTCCGTGACCGGTCGCCGCGTGGATCTCGCGGCATTCCGACCCTTCACCGCCTCAATATCGGATCGACCTGCGTGACGCGGCTGCGCAGCGTGAAGACGCCGCTTCCGGACAGGATGGCACTCCGGGCGAGGAGACGGCCGCTTTGCCAGTTCGACAGCCCGAGCTCGGGCTGGTTCAGGGCGTATTGCCCGTCCACCCAGCGGGTGAACCCGTCGCCCACGAAGGGCGCGTTCACCGTGTCGTAGAAGCGCCGATGCGCCTCCGGGTCCCGACTGATCAACGATGCGGCGAAACGCGGGCTGAGGCGATTGAACAGCATCACCGCGTGATCGAGATCATCCACGATCTTCAGGCTGACCTCGGGCGTGTCCTCCCATTCCCACTCGCGGCCGAGATCATCCTCGGACTGGATCTCCGTCAGCGGCTCGGTGCGTTCGCCTTCGGCGCGCCGGACGCGGACGGCGGCGGTGCGCCAGCCGTCCGGCAGGACGGTCTCGTCACCTGCGACCACGTGAAGCTTGCATCCGAAGCCGCGTGCGCGGCCGGCGGATTCCAGGGCGGCCAGAAAAATCGGCACCAGATCCGCTATTCGGGCGCGATGGATGCAGCACACGTTCAGGGTGTTGCAGACCTTCCGGTCCAGGGACGCTTCGACAGCCGCGGAGAAGCGCTCCGCATCCGCATCGCGGTCGGCGACCATCCAGGCGCCTCCGGTTCCGTGCAGGCTGACCGCCGTACCGGCCTGTCGGGCGACGCTCCCGAGTTGCGCCACGGCCAGGCCCGACCCGCGCGCCACCGCCAGCGAGAGCCGACGGTCAGCGAAGAGGGCCCAGCCTGTCGACCGTTCCGGGCTCTCGACGAGCGAGATGGCTCCGGGCGGTAGGCCGGCCTCGTTGAGCGCGGGCACGAGGGCGTGCCGCATGATGGCCTGTGCGGTGCCGAGCGCGTCGCTGCCGATGCGGAAGACGGCCGTGTTGCCGCTGCGCAGGACGCCCGCTGCATCGGCGAGCACGTTCGGGCGCCCCTCGAAGACGAAGCCGACCACCCCGAGCGGTGCCGCCACCTGCTCGATGGTCCAGCCGGTGTGGACGATGCGTTCGACGACCCGGCCGCGCAGCGTCTCGCTGTCACGCCACGCCCGCAGGCCCGCGATCATGTCCTGCCGCATCCGGTCGGTGGCGACGAGCCGGGTCGTCGAGCGGCCGCCGTCCTGGGCGCGCTCGACATCCTGGCGGTTCGCCTCGGCGATGGCACGCCAAGCCGAAGGGTCATCGAGGAGCGCAGCGAACCGGTCGAAGAACCGCTCAATCGCCTGATCCGGTACGGCCGACATCGCCATGAAGGCTGCATGCGCACGGTCCACCGCGGCGGCAGCCACTGCGATCTGAGCCGCGGGAATGTGCAGGAGGTCTCCGGTCTCCTGCAGGACCAGCAGATGATCACCGGGCTGGAAGGCCTCCGCGAGTTCTGGCGTGATCACGGTCACACGGTCACCGCCGAAAGGCACAGGCATTCCCGATACGAGGCGGGCGATGGTGGTTGTCATGGGAGCGGGCATAGGGCGATCTCGGTGTGGAAACCAAGCCGTGCCGTCGTGGAAAGCGACCATCCCATCGAGGGGTGTGCCGACGGTCGCCGCGCTTGGGGCTTCTCTGCCGCTCCGGAGGGATCTGGTCGACGAGGTGAGCCCGACGCCGGCATCACTGTACCCGGAAGGCGCCGACCCGACTGCAGCACACCTCTTGCGGAGACCACGCGTTCACGGCGTTGATCGACGAGATTGCTGACGGGGCGCGCCCCTGGCGCGGGCCGCAATCGAGCGTCCCGCTTCGTCTGTGTAGTGCCGGGATGTGGTGTGACGGCTCGAGCCTGAAGCGTTCGGGGTCTTTGGTCCAGACTTGAAGGACATGCTCGTAGGGCGTGAGGCCGCGGAGGGTCTTCAGCCGCCGGGCATGGTTGTAGGCGCCGACGAACGGCTGCAGGTGCGCCCGGCGCTGGTCGTAGGTCTCGTAGTGGCAGCGCTTGACCGTGGCGTCCGTGATGGTGCGGTTCATCCGCTCGACCTGACCGTCGGTCGATGGTCAACCCTACCACCACACCGCGGGATCAAACACCTAGACTGAGCGCAGATTCTAGAAGGGAGAATACTCCTCGCTAAACGACTGAGGCTCTCTTCGACGTCTGCTTAAAGGATGCAGGTAAGAGCGATTGACTAGCTGCAATAGGCGCGAAGCAGGTAGGATTAAAGGCCGCGCCCTCGAATCAAGGCTCGTGCGGGCTGGCCTCAAAAGCCAGTCGTTCGTAGCCTTGTTCCAGATGGCATGAATTTTGGCGCGCCCGAAAGGATTCGAACCTCTGACCCCCAGATTCGTAGTCCGAGGCTAACATGCGACAGGGTACGACAGGGTACGACACCGCTCACCAAAATGTCGCTTAGCAGCTTGCACTTAGCCAAATTCCCGCGCAAGGTTTGTTCGCGATCGTCCGCCATTGTTCGGCCGATCCTAGTCGTTTCCTAGTCGTCTGAGGCCGTATGGCACCCGTCAAGCTGACCGAGGCATTCCTCGCAAGCCTCACGTCCGTGGACCCGAAGAAGCCGGCCGCCGGCCCGAAGCCGTCGCGCTTTGTCGCCGACAGCGTACGCCGCGGTCTCATGGTCAACGTCACAAAAAACGGCACGAAGACGTTCCACGTCCGGTGGACCGGGCCGGACGGGAAAAGCCAACGGATAGCCATCCCCGGTGGCAATTGGCCCGACATGCGGGTGGCAGTGGCCCGGCAGCGTGCGGACGAGATCCTGCACAACATTCGCAGCAAAGGGCATGATCCGAAGGCCGAGAAGCGAGCGAAGCGGGATGGCGCCGCGGACGGTGTACTGACAGTCGGCACCTTGCTCGATGCGTGGGAGAAGCTGAAGGGGGGCGAATTGCGCTCAGCTTACGTCAAGGCTGTCCGCGATGTGCTGTCTCACGACTTCGGTGACTATCTCGCCACCCCCGCGGCCGACCTGACACGTAAGCAGATCATCACCCGATCGGAGCGGCTTCAGGCTGAAGGCAAACGCGGCACTGCCCGCAACCTGCTTGCTTATGGCTCGGCGCTCTACGGGTGGGCGGTGGACACCGGGCGGCTTGAGGCGAACCCTTTCCTTGGCGTTCCGCGGCCGGCCGTTGCGAAGCCCGATCGCGTATTGTCCGATGCCGAGATTGGCGCCGTGTACGCGGCTGCCGCGCTACGCCCCTACCCGTCAGGTGCCTTTGCACAGCTACTCATGCTCACGGGCATGCGGCGGGACGAGGTGGCTGACATGGAGTGGTCCGAGCTCGACACGGACCTCACCGCATGGACCGTGCCGGCCATCCGCATGAAGAACGGTAAGCGACACGTGGTGCACCTGAGCGCCCCGGCCCGCGCAATTCTCATGGCAATCCGCGACGGGGCCGAACGTCAGGCGGGATGCCGCTATGTGCTCTCAACCACCGGCAGCACGCCAATGTCGGGTTTCAGCAACATCAAGCAGGCCGTGGATGAGGTTAGCGGCGTCACGAAGTGGCGATGGCACGACCTGCGCCACACCACGGCAACCCGCATGGTCGGGCTCGGAGTGGCACCCCACGTCGCGGACAAAGTTCTCGCGCACACGATGCCGGGCATCATGGGCCGATATCAGCACGCCGAGTACGAGGTCGAGCGTCGAGCCGCCTTGGACCTGTGGGCCGCCCACGTTGAGGCATGTGCAGAAAAGGCAGCTCCGGCTGTCAGGGCGCGGGCGGATGAACTCGCCAATAGGCGTATCGACACGTGGTCAAAGGGGATGAAGGAGCGCCGGGCGGCGCAGCGCGTCACTTCGAATTCCGGCGCCGTAGGTGCCGAGGTTACAAGAGCCTGACGCCCCCTCCCACCCCGCCCTCGAATCTGTCAGACTGATTGCAGCGAGCAATCAAAATGCTCGGATTGCCACGAGACCCACCGCTGCCCGGGCGTGCCCGGGCGTCTGTTGTAGGTCCGTGGTGCGCATGACGAACAACGATCCCGAAACCAGGCAGCTGCCGCGAGCACGGCTGTGGCTCGTGCCGAGGGCTCTCCCCAAGGACGTTGCCGCGGCTTACGTCGGATGCAGGACGATCCGGGCTTTTGAAGCGCAGGTTCGTCGCGGCCTGTTTCCCAAAGCGATGCCCGGGACATCACAATGGGATCGCCGCGCACTCGACTCTGCGATTGGACGCTTGTCGTCTCTTAGCGTGGCCGAAAGTCAGAGCTCGCAGTCCGCCGCAATTGCTTCTACCGGCGACATGAGCAACGCGCAGGACACCATGCGCATTACCGCGGATGACTCGACGCCTTCGGTTAAAGGCGAGCTGCGGGGAGTTAAGACTGTCAAAAAGTCGCGCGCTGACGGCTCGACGGTCGCCTACTTCTATCACCGCGCGACCCGAACCAAGCTTCCCGGATCGCCCGGAAGTCCTGAATTTCAAGGCGCGCTCGCCGCAGCTCGCGCCCATCCAGGCCCGTCTGCAAGGCAAGCCGCAGACAGACACAACTTCGGCGGTCTGATCCGAAAGTTCTGCACATCCTCGGATTGGCGAAACCTCGCGGATAGCAGCCGCGCCTCGATGGTTCTCAACCTGAAGGCCGTCGAGGCTAGGTGGGGCGAGATCGATCTTGATGCCTTCTCCTCAAAGGCGATCCGCGCCGACGTGCTGACATGGCGGGACCAACTCGCGGAGAAGGCTCCACGGGCAGCCGACCTAAAGGTTGGCGCGTTCTCACGCGTCCTTTCGTGGGGGCTTGATCGGGGCCTTGTAGCCGACAACCCGCTTGCAGGCGTCAGGAGCGCTCACAAATGCAACCGGGCCGACCGGATATGGCTCCCCGAGCACGTGGATGCCTTTATGGCCACAGCGACGCCAAAACTACAGCTCGCGCTGTTGCTCGGCCTGCACACCGGGCAGCGCCAAGGCGACATCCGCGCAATGCGATGGGAGCAATATGACGGCCGCGCCATCTCTCTGACACAGGGCAAGACAAAGAGGCGAGTGTGGATACCGTGCACGCAGGCGTTGAAAGCTGCGCTCGATGCCGCCCGGCGAACCGGTGAGACAATTATCACCGACCGTGCGGGTAGGTTATGGGAGAAACGCGCGTTCGCTCGGGCATGGACACGCGTCTACCAAGCGGCAGGCTTGCCTTCCGGTGGCGACAGTCTGCACTTCCACGACCTGCGTGGGACGGCGGTGACGATGCTGTCAGAGGCGGGTTGCACACCGCAGGAAGTGGCTACCGTCACCGGCCACGCCGTTGAGCACGTTCACAGCATCCTCCAACTCTATCTGTCACGCACTCGCGCGCTCGCTGAAAGCGCAATAGCAAAGCTCGAAACCCACTCGCGGAACGTAGAACGCAACGCGCTTATGTTTGGGCACCACGTTAATTTCCTAGGGTGTAGAGCTTCGCCTCCTTGTGAACGGCGACACCAAGCCGGCCAGCAAGGAGTTCAACCGTGTTAGCGGCAGTATCGCGCAGAAGCCAATCTTCGCTGTACGTATGAATGTCGATTATGCGCAATAAAGCTTCTCTGTCGCCCTGCGCTGCAAGCCAATCGATAGCTCGACTCGCGATGTTATAGCGCTTTGATAAAAGAAGCCGCTCGATGATTTGGGGCGACAATTGTGGCGATATTTTACGCACATGGTGCAGCGCGTGGTTCATCGCATTACCGAGTTCGTCTTCTTGCAACCACTCAGCGGCATCAAAATCCTCTATTTCGTGAATAAGCGCCATCAGATTTGTCTCTGCTCGTTCCGATCCCAGCTCTGCTGCCGCCGTCAAGATCATTAAGTAATCTCGCGAGTTGAGTTCGGGTGCCTCCGACCAATCCTCAAGCAATTCTCGCCACGCGCCAACCGCAGGGTGAATAGTGGTTTCGCGCAACGATCCACCCCACAGGGAGTCCATTTCGAGAATATACCGCATACCGGTTGACGCCGAGCTTGCGATGCGGGCCATAGCTGCGGGCGCAAGATCAAGGCCACGGACAATGTGAGCGGCGCGCTCGCCTAGCCCTCTGTCCGGGAAATGTCCAAATAGAGAAATTGTATTGGCTAAATGCTCGAGCGGCATAGTTTCAATTTGCTCCACCAGCTCCTCAATCGCACGGCGATCGCCGAAGCGAGCGGCAAAGAGCTGAAGGGTAGCTCTGAGATCAGTTTCAAGTCTCGGATCGGCTATATTAGCATCAAAGAACGCAGCACGCTCATTAAAGTCGGGGATAGCAGTTACTGCCTGCGCTGCCAAATTGCGCCGCTGCGCAATTGGAATGGTATCGTTCCGAAGCAAATCCGCAATAAAACTCGTTGGTGAATCATGCAATCCGACGAGATCGACTGCTGAGCCGTAAAATGTCCAATCGGGGAGTTGCAGAGCTGTGATGATAGCCGTGATTGCGTCTTGCTCAAGTGGGCGACCTGCCAGCTTGTAAGCGCGCAATCGTGCCGGGATCGGCAATCGCAAATCACGCGCTACCTTCAAAGCCAAATCGCGATAATTCGGCGACGCAGTGAAATTAAAAAACAAACTAGATATATTGATAAGCTCTTCCGGAGTTCGGACATCCGGGTCGAGGGCCTCTACAATCATTCCCAGTGCGACGCAGCCGGCCTTTGCTAATGCCGGTTTAAGACTATGATAAATACGAATACCATCATTGTCGATGCCAATAAGTTTTGACAAGATACGGCACGTCAGCTCCGTGTCGCCGATCTTACTAGCTATGTCGCCGCCGCCGTACTGAATTAAATAAGGTCGCTGTACTGCGGCCTGTAGGCTTGGCGTTGGGAGGCCTGTAAAACCGTCGGCTAACAGCCGACCGACGTGCTCTCGCGAGCGCGTCGGCGCCATCGTCCAATATTCGACTAAATATTCGCCAATCTCACTGCGCAACTGAGGGCCCACGGCAGCGCCATTGACGATGCATCGGCCGACTAAACGCAGACCCGTGCGGAAAGCATCGTCCGGCCGCGCGAGCATGGCTCGGACGATCCCTTCGGGCGCCGGATGAAGCTCAAGGGCGAATTGGATAACCTGCGCCCAAGGGCGCTGCACGGCATCGTCGATCCGATGATCTAAAGTCTCCGGATAATGGTCGATAATATGCCGTGCCGCGAGATACTCTTGGACGATGGGATACGGAAATTGGAAGCGAACAGCGCTTTGGCGCTTTAAGATTCCATTCGCGATCAATAATTCAAACAGGTCTGTCGCTTCAGATGGGGAGCCCGTGACGCGATCAATAATGCTGCGCACCTCGCGCTCAGTCGCGCCGATCTCTTGTCGCTCAAGCCGCTCGAACGCTAGCATCTCAGCAATTTGGCGCAAGGATGCCGATCGATCTGCGGGGTTACGGACCTGCTTGTGTCGCGCAGGGACAAACAGTGTGCTAAGATAGGATTCAATCAGATCGGATCTATTTAAATGGTCCGCATTGAATAGGTCACGATTGGCAATCAACATAACCAAGAATAATGGAATTCGAGCTAGACGAAGCAGATCAGGGTAGCATTCAATACGGCGAACAAATTCCCAGCTCCGCAACCCGCCTAGATACTTTTCCATCGTTTCAGCAAAACGGAACAAGTCGCTGTCATCAAGAGGCAATAGCTCGATTGTGCTTGCTTCAGGAAGTCCGGTCACTACGGCAGCGTCACGAACAGTCAAGATCCAAGGAGCGCGCGGATATCGTACTGAAAAAGTTCTGATGCGACCCATAAGTGCCGGCCGCTCAACCGACGGCACTTCATCAAGACCATCGAGCAGGAGGACCAATAGCCCTTGTTCAGCGAGGCGCTGCCAATCCGGGCATAAATCCATCTCTTGATTGAGTTGCGACCCAAGGAAGGCTGTAATGCTCACATGCGTCGACGCAAAAGAAGCGAGCGGAATATGTACAGGGACCAATGGGCCTTCCGCCAATTCGCTTGCGACGGCGGTAAGCAGTGCGGATTTGCCGTACCCAGGACCTGCTACGACTATCACTTGTCGAAGTTGGTCGCTCGGAAAGGATCTGAGGTCAATCGCGTCCTCCGCTCGGTAGTCGGCGAGAAGAGGGTTTTCATCCTCGAAATCGGAGCGCCGCGAGCGATCATAAAGTCGCGCCCGCGGCCATACATAAAGTTCTTCCGTCGGGCCGGAGACACCGAGACCAGGAATCTCAATACGCGAGAGTTGCTTGATCGCAAGACGGTAAGCGGGCAGTCCCCATTCCGGAGGCTCGCTCAAAAGTGTATCGTACTGCCGTTTTAGCTGCCTCCGAAGGGGCGCGGCTTGGAACATGCCACGCCGCCGAGCCTCTCCGCCCGCGATATCCCGCAGGATGGGCAATAGTGAAGGAGGCGCCCCTACTGAGGTGCCCGCGAGACGGCGACGCGCCAAGTCGCGCTCAATCTCGCCAAGGGGAAGGTGGCGCAGCTGCACCTGCCTCAGCACCTCAAAGGCGGCATCATCACCCCCTAATACAATAGATACACTATCGAATGCTGAGGCATGGGCGCGACTCAAGCGGCCGCGAAGCTCTGCGGCGTCAATTGATGCGTTAGCGCGCCTGCATAGCTCAGCAGTGACCTCGCTGTCGTCGTTTCGTTCTGACACCACTAGTGTCAACTCATCACCATTGCCAAAACCCGAGGCTCTACGTTGATGAGCAAAGTTTATCCAGATATTGCGCCATGCCGAACTGCCGACTTGCACGCTGAGCTTGACGTTCTGAAACTCTTGATGGCCGTCTGCAAAACGAATAACGATGTCGTCAACGCTGTCGGGCGCTTCTACACGCACATCAATGACTCTTTCACGGGCGATCCGCATATCAAGGTCTAGCAGGTCCGCTAGCGCAAGCGCAGCGACGCTATTTTGATAGTAGATCCCGGCCTGAGTGGCCGCTCCTCCCGCTTCTGGCAAAACGTCATTCCTACGCAGCGTCAACCCCCAAATTATTGGAGGCGGGCATCGGATTTCAAGCAGCTTCGCTCATTGGCATAGGCGCGCGGTTGGCCGCCCTTGTTGCTACAGTTTCTCGGAGGCGCATTCTAGGCTCATCCTGCTATTCTTTAGCCGGTCTGTTGTCCGCCGGTCCCTGATCACGCAAGGCCAGGATCTTTTGAGATTTGGCGAGCTAAACGTGTGACCAACCTTGCGTTAAATTCTGCAAAAATATATATAATCCCTAAAATTTTATCGAACCACATAAGTCAAAGGCGTCGAGCGCGGCCACCGTTTAATCGGTGCCGCGCTTGATGGCGCAAAAAGAAACAGTTCTGTACTATCTATCCTTTCTCATTTCTAATCCGGGCGGATCCTGCCGATCAAGAACAGAAAAACTGCTGTTCACCTCGATCAAGGCATCAAGGAAAGCTTGGTTGGGATCGATTGTCTCAACTTTAGCGTCTACGCTGACCGTCGGCTTTCCATGCCCGCGATCAAGCACCGCGGTTGCCGCCGTGACGCGGGCGGCCGCAGGCGCCCCTTCATCCATTGCCACGTTCACTAAGACGCTGAGCATTTCGGTCGTGTAAGCCCGCGCAGCCTCACGTACTTCCGGCGCCACCGCCGGCCGGCCACCCGGGTTCGGCGAGGGGCCGCCCCGCTTGAACCGGCCGTTGTTCTCGCGCACAGGGGCCGGCAGTGTGGGCGCGGCAGCCGGATCGCCGGCCGTGATACCGCCTGTTCTCAGGTCTTGGCCCGTACTGCCCTTGTCCCGCACTTGGGGGACTTGGGGTAGAACGGGGGATCTTTCTATCGCTCCCATATCTAATTTCCTCTTCTTCAAATCTTGTTTTTTCGGAGGGGTAGAAAAGTACCCCATTATCCCCCCGATCCCCCACGTGCCGAATGCGGGTTAGCATCGGCGGCTCGGCTCACACGGTAGAGGTGGCCGCGCTTCGCATCGCTGCGGGCTTTGTCGAGGCGCAGGCCGTTCACCACACGCCCCTCGTTCCGGCCGAGGTAGCGACCTATCCCGGCCGCGTCCGCGAGACCACGGCCGATCCGCTCTTCCGCAAGCGCCTCTCGCAGAGCCGCCCCAAGAACCTGCCGGGGAGCCGGGGCATCCCCGTCGTCCGCCGCCACGAACTCCGTAAGCGCCGAGCCCGGCACGATGTCTCGGGCTCCAAATGGTACGTCGAGCCCAACCGTGCTCACGAGTGCATCAAGCACGACACCGAGCCGCGTTAGCACGGGGTCGGCCTCGCGCAGTCCCGCGGTAACGTCGAGCGGATCGGCCTCGCCGAGCCAGACGAGGGCTGCCCGGACGTAGCGCGACCACTCCTCGAAGCTGCCATAGGCCGTTGTCAGCCGCGCCATGCCGGGAAAGCCACTGTGGGCGTGTGCCGCGAGAACGGTCAGAGCCGCGCTCACGAGGGCCGTCCGTTCGGCCGCTGCCCGCTCGGCGGGGTCGAATGGGAATGTCCGGAGCTCGGGCCGCTCCACGCCCGGATCGATCCGGCAGGTGAGCACGCGACGCGCCATGTCCCCACGCACCACGAGGTTGTTGCCTGTGGCATACAGGGTCAGACGGTGTTCCACCGTGACGGTGCGGGAGGTGCCAAGCGGCCGGATCGAGAGGCGCTCCTGTGTGAGCACAGCATTGAGCGTGTCGCCCTCGAGCGGCTGCTCCACGTTATCGATGTTCAGGAGCGACGCGCCCTCAAGCACCTTGCCGAGCATATGCTTTTCGAACTCGGCCGCCGAAACTCCCTGCGTCATCGCCTGCGCCCGGGCGCCGGTGAGCAGGACCGCAATGGCGTCCACGAGCTTGCTCTTGCCGACGCCGGGCCCAGTGCCATTGAAGGCGAAGAGCGGTCCACGCACGCCCGCGTGCACGGCGAACGGCGTCAGCAAGGCCGCAAGCGCCACGCTGCGATCCGCCGGGGTCGCGAAGCGGTAGTGCGAGAACAGCCCTGCAAGCAGGGTGAGGGCTGCCCGCGCCGCTCGACGCGCGTCCGTCTCGGTTCGCCAATCCGACGTGTCAGGCGTGGTGAAGCCTGTCAGCGTGTCAGCGACGAAAACACCACTCTCGGGATCGAAGCCCGGCGCCGAAACGATACGACCCGATCGCGCCAAGATGGGGGCCTGCACGAGTGCACCGATCGTGGGCAGCCGCCACTGTCCCCGATCGAGATACGCCGCCGCGAGCTGATGAGAGAGTATTGCCGGCACCTCAGATCCCTTTCGGCCCGGCCGGCGCACGTCAAAATGCCGGGATGCGAACTCAGTGAGGTTCGCCACCGTCATCATGTGCAGGGCGCTTCCGCTCACCTCACGCCCACACCTGTCCCGATACCGCCCGCGCGCGACCATGACGGGGCCGCCGCGCTGATAGAGCGGCAACCCGCGCTCGGTCACTGACGCCTCGAACGCGTCGAGCGCGCCGGCAATGTCTGCGTCCTGAAGGAGCACGGGGCGCGGAGGATCATCCGTGGCACCCGGCATATCGTTATCGTTGGCCGGCGGCGCATCCGAGAAGTCGAGCTGAGCGAGGAAGCCGGCACCCGCTGTCCATCCGCGCTCACGCATGACCCGCACAAGGTTGCGCAGGCCGTAGCTCTCGAGCTGCCGTCCCTCGTGGATGGCACGGCGCAGCAGCTCCGGGTCGGCACCCTCCGGCGCAGCCTCCCACCGGTCCGTGAAGCGCAGGAGCGCGGCAAAGGCGATCTCTTCGCCAAGCGCCGGTGCACAGACCGTGTGAACAGCCTTCACGAAGGCGATCCACTCATCTCGGTCTAGGTCATTCGCGGTCTGCTCTAGCCCTGTCAGCAGCTTGCGCGCTGCCGACTCGTTCAGCTCCGGCAGATACGCCTCACCGGAGCCGCCCCGCTCGCCTGACACCCGGCCGGCCTGCCTAAGGACGCCACCCGCCGCCTCAATGGCCGCATCGCATTCAGCGATCATCTTGGCCGCCTGCGCGACCGATAGGGACGGCAGCTCGGCCACCCGTATTTCAGGGATGCCCCTGCCGCTCTCCCACGCGTAGGGCACACCTGCCGGGTGCATGCCGCGGATGACGGCCTGCCGGCCGGCTCCGAGCATCTCCACTTGCTCCGTCTTTCCCTCCGGCGTGTCAGCGAAGCGGTACTTCCCGCCCTGACGAAGCGTGGGGCTGTCGCCCGGCTCCGCGCAGACGCGGACGAAGACGGCACCCGGCTTGGCCGGGTTGCCGGTGCGCAGTGGCGCGTCGGGGACATAGCGGCGTACGATGTCGAGCACCGCGCGGGCCGCTGTCGGGTCAGTCACGTCCATGTCGACCGCGACGACGTGCTCGTTCTCCGGCAGATTCTCATGCACGCCAAGGACAAGCCCCATGTTTGCGCCGGGCTTTGCAGCCCACGCTGCCACCTCCGGAGTGGTGGGCACGCCGCGGCCCGGCCACCCCTTCAGGCGCGGCCCCTTCTCTCCGGCTTCAATAGGCACAGCGCGCCACCCGCCATCCACGGCGAGCGGCCCATAGGCACCCCACGGATTGAGGGCGCCCCGCGCTCGGCGATCACGAGACGCCGCAGTATCATTTTCGGCGAGACCACGGGTGGCACCCTGCGGGTCGACATGCGGACGGAGCGCGGTCAACGCTCCACCTGCGATTGGCGCAACGAGGGGGGTGGAGCCGAAACCCCACCCTTTCGTGTTCGTGTTTTGTTCTAAAACTGCTTGGCTCATGTCAGCACAGTCCTGTCAGAAGCGAATGATGGGCGTCGCGGCGATACGCTCAGCAACAGCGAGGAAGTCGTCGCAGGTTGAGCCGTAGGTCGGGACCGGCAGCCCTTTCTCTGCGCTGCACGACACAATTGCGTTCTCGGCAGAAGCCGGGGCATGCCCGTCGTTCAGCAGGAGCGCACAGGCGCCCGGCATTGGCAGGTATCCGTTCAGGGGGACAGGCTTGCCGCCCACCGCTTTTGCAAGCTTTCGTGCCGCTGTGTCATAGTCAAATTGTGTACCGGAACCTAGATTAAGCGGAATTGTCCGGTCTGCCTTCAGAAAAGCAAAGTACCTACCCGTAATCGCATCGATAATGTAGACAGGCTCCACACCTGCAGCGACGAACCTGACATGGATAACCAATAGCTTATCCGGCAGACGCGGCTCCATCGGCGGGCGGGCATAATCGCACTCAAACCGGGTCGGCAGCTCTATTGCAAATCCCCGCCACGCATTGATGTCGCTGCGTGTCGGTAGACCGCCGATGCCAGGATGAACGCGGTTCAAGCACACCGCGAGATGTTCGGGGTTCACCCGGCGGGACAGCTCGAATGCTCGGCGAGCTGCACCGGGCGTTCCGGCAATCAGCTTGGAGCCCAACGAAGGGCCTTGATGCTCGTGCGCATGTACGGGCCGCCAGAGCGGCGGAACATAGAACAGCCGATCATCAAGACCGTCGGCTGCAAGCAAGTTAAGTTTGTTGAAGGCATCCATGTCAAACATAGACCCCGGCAGTCGGCCGCTCGGCAGAGGAAATATCGCTTCGATCAGCTCAGACATGGCGCACGCCCTCCGTGCCTTCGGCGAGGATCCGGCGCAGTTCCGACATTGTGTAGTTGATCCGGTGTCCGATCATGACAGCACGCAGCCTGCCGGCGCGGCGCAACTCCCATTCTTTCGTACGGCCCATGTTAGTGCGGCGCCGAAATTCAGCGGCGGCAAAGAGGCGGTTGTCGTCCTGCTCTACTTGTGATCGCATCGTCTATTCCCTGAGAGTACCGGCCGCCTTCGAAGGTGTTCTCCGACGTCCGTTCTTATTGTGTGCCTCTCCGCTTTGGTTGCGCAAAGCCCCGTCCTCTCAAAAACCGGTTCCCCGCTGAAGTCGGGCAGGATTGGAAAGTTTCCTATGTTTTTGCAGGTGCTTGCCTTCCGCCCCCCCCCGGGGGGGGGGGTGGGATTCGGAGTTGCGGTGTCGTTGGGTGGCGGAACAGCCCCCTTGCTTGGGAAGCCGGTGCCGGGGGACCCAACCGGGGAGGGGGGGGTTCAGCGCCGCGCATGGTCGTGTCAGCAACGCGGACGCGCGAGCGGTGTAGGCACTGCGACAGCGCAGCCCGGGTGTTGCATGGGGGGCTGTTGCGGCCCGGCGGCTAGCCGCATGGCTCCAATGACTACGACAGCGAGCAAACGCTTGCCGCGTGTCAGCGCAAGATACCGGGCGCTACCTTAGTCGCGGTCGCTGATTTCAGTGGGTTAGTCGTCTGCTAGTCGTCAGCGGGAAAGGGCAGCGCCCCGGCATCCGCTAAGTGCTTGGTAGGAATGGCGCGCCCGAAAGGATTCGAACCTCTGACCCCCAGATTCGTAGTCTGGTGCTCTATCCAGCTGAGCTACGGGCGCCTGACACGGCGGCGGGCTCTCGGCCCGCCGGTGTGAGAGGGCTTCTAGAGGCTCAAATCCGGCTTGGCAAGACACTTCGGACAACGACTTTCACCGCCCGTGCGCGCGCCTCGGATGTCCCGCGCCTACGGCGTCCGGGCGCTCGCGCGCACGCGCTCCTCCGCGGCCCGGATCGCCTCCGGCGTGCCGACATGCAGCCACTGACCGTCGAGCCGCATCCCGAACAGGCGCCCCGCCGCGATCGCCCGGTCGAACAGCCGGTTGAGCGAGAAGGCACCGTCCGGCGTGTCGGCGAACAGGCTCGGCGTGAGGATCGCCACGCCCGCATAGATGAACGGCGCCACCGCGCGCTCGCCGCGGCGCTCCAGGCGGCCATCGGAGTCCATCACGAAATCCCCGGCCCCCTCGTAGCCGAGGCTGGTGGCGGTGGGCGCCACCAACAGGAGGCCGTCCATGCGGCCCGCATCCCAGCTCTCGATCAGCCGGCGCAGGTTGGAGGCCGGCCCCTCTAGCCAGAAGGAATCCGAGTTCAGCACCACGAACGGCGCATCCCCTAGGAGCGGCAGCGCCTTGCGGATGCCGCCTCCCGTCTCCAGCAGTGCCGCGCGCTCGTCGGACACGACCGTCGACGGCCCCCGGTCCGGCCCCTCGGCCCGACGGGCCAAGTGCCCCTCGATCAGGTCGGCGAGATAGTGGACGTTGACGATTGCGGTCCCGATCCCCGCCTCGGCCACCCGGTCGAGGGCGTGATCGAGCAGTGCCTTGCCGGCCACCTCGACCAGGGGCTTCGGCACCGTGGCAGTCACCGGCCGCATGCGCTTGCCCAGGCCCGCGGCCAGGACAAAGGCGCGGCTGACGGCGGGGCTGGGATCGCTCATGCGGTCGGAAATCCGGAGGTCAGGGTTCGGGCGCCGGGGCGACGAGACCCGGCAGGTGGTCCGCGTGCCAGGCCCGCAACCCGGCAAGCGCCGGATGGGCGAGGTTGCGGGCGAGATAGCCCTCGATCCGCGGCAGATGGGCGAGATAGCCGGGCTTGCCGTCGCGCCGGTCGAGGCGCGCGAAGATGCCGAGGATCTTGGTGGCCCGCTGGGCCGCCAGCAGCGCGTAGGCGGTGGCGAAAGCCCCGACATCGAAGGCCGGGTCCCGCCCGCGGCGCTCGCGGGCGTAGAGGCCGAGCAGCCGCAGCTCGAACTCGGCGCTGGAATCGACCCGGGCATCCTGGAGCAGCGAGGCGACGTCATAGGCCGGGTGGCCCATCACGGCATCCTGGAAATCGATCAGCCCCACCCGCTCCAGCCCGTCGCGCTCGGGCAACCAGATCAGGTTCGGGGAATGGTAGTCGCGCAGGGTCCAGGTCGGCCGGTCCGGGATCGCGCCCTGGAGCGCTTCCCGCCACAGGTCGAGGAAGGCCGCCCGCGCCTCCGCCGACAGGCTGACGTTCCGGATCGCCGGGGCATACCATTCGGGCATCAGTTCCGCCTCGAACAGCAGCGCCTCCATGTCGTAGGGCGGCAGCACGTGCTCGATCCCGTCCGCCACCGGCAGGACCGGGGGGAGCGGGTTGGCATGGAGCTTGGCCAGCACACGCACGGCCTCGGCATAGCGCTCCGGCCGCGGGGCGCCGCCTTCGATCACCGGCTCGCTGCCGAGATCCTCCAGGATCAGCAGACCCTCGGCGAGATCCTCGCCGTAGATCCTGGGCGCCGAGAAGCCGAGCGCGCGCAGGCCGCGGTCCAGGGCCACGAAAGCGTGGACGCTCTCGGCGAGGTGCACGATCGCGCTGTAGGGCTTGCCGTCCCGCACCGGTGGGCCGTCGGGGCGCGGCGGCGCGATCATCAGCACGGCGCTGGTGCCGTCGGGCTTGGTCAGGCGCTCGTAGGCGCGGGAGGAGGCGTCGCCCTGCATCAGCGTCCGCTCGGCGATGTCCCAGCCGCTGCGGTCGAGGAGGCGGCGGACCGCCCGCGCCCGGTCCAGGCGGGCGCGCATGCCGCCGCTGCCGTCGATCCGGGCCAGCCGCGCCTTGGGGCCGAATTCGGCCCGCAGAGACAGGTCCACGGTCAGCACCGGGCCGCCGCGGGGCGGCATCCGGTCGGGCCACTCGACCAGGGTGATGGCGCCCTCGGCCATCTCGTCGAAGCCGAGTTCCACCAACTCGTCGGGGTCGCGCAGTCGGTAGAGGTCGGCATGGACGACCGGCCGACCGTCGCGGGCCGCGTAGGGCTGGATCAGGGTGAAGGTCGGGCTCGGCACCTCAAGCTGCGCGTCGCCGGCGAGTTCGCGGATGATCGCGCGGGCGAGCGTGGTCTTGCCGCCCCCCAATCCTCCGGACAGCGCCACCACGTCTCCCGGCAGCAGGAACTCGGAGAGGAACAGGCCGAGATCCTCGGTGGCCGTCTCTTCGGGCAGCACGAATTCCCAGGGGACCGGCCGCGCGGATGCACCCGTCGCCCCATCGGCCGTCTGTCCGTCCTGCTCGTCTCCGCCCAAAACCCGCCTCCGAGACCTGAAGACGCATGGTCCGAAAACACGCACCGGATGCAAGCGTTTCCGCCGGGAGCCGCGCGCTTCCCGCCCGCCCGGTGCATCGAAACCACGCTCGCGGAGGCGGCGATCACCGTCCCGGAGGCCTGGCGGAGCCTCGTTCAGGCCGGGGCGGTGCGGGATCGCTGCCGCCAACGATCGGTGCGGTCGGACGGCCCGCCGCGTCCCCAGCGGCCGTCGCCGGCCCAGCGACCTCGGGATCGGATCAAGGATGCGCCGGATCAGCCGCGCGCGATCCCGTGAGCCTTGATCCGCGAGGCCAGCGTCGTCGGGCGCAGGCCGAGGAGCGCCGCCGCGCCCCCCGGGCCGGAGATCCGGCCGCCCGCCAGCGCCAGGGCCGCGACGATCTCGGCGCGGTCACGCGCCCGGCGCTCGGCCTCCGTGGCGGGCCGCCCGTCCTGCGCCGCGGCGGGCGCGGCCGGGTCCGTAAACCCGGTCGCCTCGCCATCGGGCAAATCGAGGCGGAGGCGGCCCCGGGCGGAGAGGATCACCGCCCGCTCGATAACATTCTCCAGCTCGCGGACATTGCCGGGCCAGGGATAGCGGCAGAGGCGACGGACATCGCCCTCCGAGAGCCGCGGCTCCGGGACGGTGAGGCGGCGCGCGGCGACCCGGAGCAGGTGCTGGGCGATCGGCGGGATATCCTCGGGCCGCTCGCGCAGGGGCCGCGCCTGGATCGGGAAGACGTTGAGACGGAAGTAGAGATCCTCCCGGAAGCGGCCTGCCCGGATCTCGGCGCGCAGGTCCCGGTTGGTGGCCGCGACCACGCGCACGTCCACGGCCCGCGTGCGCGCTTCGCCGACCCGCTCGAGCGAGCGCTCCTGCAGGACGCGCAGCAGCTTGCCCTGGAGGTCGAGGGGGATCTCCCCGACCTCGTCGAGGAACAGCGTGCCGCGATCGGCGAGTTCGAACCGGCCGACCCGGTCGCGGAGCGCCCCGGTGAAGCTGCCCTTGGCGTGGCCGAAGAACTCGCTCTCGAACAGCTCGCGGGGGATCGCCGCGCAATTCACGCGGATCATGGGGCCGGCGCTGCGGCGGCTCGCGTCATGGATCGCCCGGGCGATCAGCTCCTTGCCGGTGCCGGATTCGCCGGTGATCAGCACGGTGGCGTCGGTCCCGGCCACGCGCTCGATCTGCCGGAGCGTCGCCGCGATGGCCGGCGAGCGGCCGATGATGCCCTGATGCTGGCGCTCGGCCCGGATTTCCTCTTTGAGATACGCATTCTCCAACTCGAGGCGCTCGCGGAGGGAATCGACTTCGGCCAGCGCGCTCGTCAGGCGCGCCTCGTCCTCCCGGCGCTGGCTGACGTCGCGGAAGACGATGACGGCACCGAGCAGGCTTCCCCGGTCGCGGATCGGCGTCGAGGTGTACTCGACCGGGAAGGAGGTTCCGTCGGCGCGCCAAAAGACCTCGTGATCGACCTGATGCACGGCCCCGTCCCGGAACGCCGCATAGATCGGGCAGTCGCGATGGGGGTAGTGGCTGCCGTCCGGGCGGGTGTGATGCACGGCGGCATGCATGTCCCGGCCGACGAGGTCGGCGGCCTTGCAGCCGAGCATGCGCGCGGCGGCCGGGTTGACGAAGGTGGTCACGCCCTCCGCGTTGACGCCGTAGATCCCCTCCCCGGCCGCGCGCAGGATCAGCTGGTTGCCCCGCTCGATGTCGCGGAAGATGCGCTCCATGCGCTGCCACTCGGAGAGGCCGGCGCGCATGTGGGCCTCGGCCTCGCCATCGACCTGACGGCGGTGGATCGCGTCCGGGTCCGCAAGCGTCACGAGGAGGCGCATCGGCCTGCCGGGAAGCGGGAAGGCCACGGCCTCGACCCGCAGGTCGCGGCCCGCCGCGTCGCGCGGCGACAGCGTCCGCGTCCACCAATGCCCCTTCGCCAGGGCGGCCTGGGTGAAGACCGTGAGGGCGGCGCGCTGGCCGGGGAACAGCCCGCTCGCCCGCGCGCTCCGCAGCGCCGAACGCCCGTGGCCGAGCAGACGCGCCGCCGCCGGATTGGCGTCGGCGATCCGATCCTCTTCGGGGGCAAGCACCAGCATGGGCTCCGGGCTCCCCTCGAAGACCGGCCCGAATGGGCCGGGAACGCCGAACTCACGAGATATCGTCATCAGATCACGATATCTCGTTTCTGACGAGATGTCGTGATCGGCATCCAGCCGGCCAAGCTCTTGTCGAGACTGATGTTTCCGTGACGGCGACAGGTGGCACACCGTTTGCCGAATGAGCGGGCCCGCGTCCGATTGCGGCCGCATCCCCTCACGGTTGCGATCCCGACGCGCACCTCGCATCGGGGTGGGTGAGGCCGCGGGCCAAGCGGCCTCACCGGACCGATCGACAAGTCAAACCTGGGAGCCGACGATGAAGCGCGAGGACCTCACCGAGAAGCTGCTCGACATCAAGCGCGAGAAGGGCTGGAGCTGGAAGCACATCCACGAGGAGATCGGCGGCCTGTCGCCGTTCCTGATCACCGCGGCCTGCATGGGCCAGATGAAGCTGCCGAAGGCCCAGGCCAAGCGGGCCGCCGAGCTCTTCGGCCTCACCGCCGCCGAGGAGCGGATGCTCAACGAGCCGCCCTATCGCGGCTCGATCCCGTCGATGCCGCCCACCGACCCGCTGATCTACCGTTTCTACGAGCTGGTGATGGTCTACGGCACGACCTTCAAGGAGCTGATCCAGGAGGAGTTCGGCGACGGCATCATGTCGGCGATCGACTTCAACATGGACATGGCCCGCGAGGCCAACAACAAGGGCGACCGCGTGCGGCTCACCATGTCGGGCAAGTTCCTGCCGTACAAGTATTACGGCAACGACGACGACACGCCGGAATATGGCTTCAAGGAGGGGTGAGCGACCCGGAAGGGCATCCCCCGATCAGGATCCGATGTTCATACATCCGGATCGGGCCAGCGATACCGGCGGCGGAGCGCGACGCGCCCCTCTCCCGAACGGGAGAGGGGACGACCCGCGGCTCGTCCTGCCGCCGCGGTGCCTCACGCCGCCGCCGGCCGGCCCTCCGGCTCCAGGTAATCCTGCACCGGCTGCGCCGCGCCGCCGCGCATCAGCACGTAGAGGAACGGCACCAGCAGCAGGGTCGCGGGCGTCGCGAAGGCGATGCCGCCCATCACGGCCCGGGCGAGCGCCGCGTTCTGCTCGCCGCCCTCGCCGGTGCCCAGCGCCATCGGGATCAGCCCCAGAAACATCGCCGAGGCGGTCATCAGCACCGGCCGCAGCCGGGTCTCGCCGGCGGTGATCGCCGCCTCCAGGGCGCTGCAGCCCGTCGCCTCCCGGTGCTCCTTGGCGAAGGTGACGAGCAGGATCGAGTTCGCCGAGGCGATGCCCACCGACATGATCGCCCCGAAGATCGACGGGATCGAGAAAGCCGTTCCCGTGACGAACAGCGCGAAGGTGATCCCGCAGAAGGCCATCGGCAGGGCGGCGATCACCACGAACGGGTCGCCCCAGCTCTGGTAGTTCACCGCCATCAGCAGGTAGACGGCGATCAGCGCGATGCCGAGGCCGATCTCCAGCCGGAAGAAGGCTGAGCGCATGTTTTCGATCTGGCCGCGCACCACGATCTTGTCGGGTGCCTCCAGGTTCTTCTGCTCGTCCTGCACGATGGCGTCGATCTCGCGGGCCACCGAGCCGAGGTCTCGGTCCTGCACCGAGGCGAAGATGTCGAAGGTCGGCTGGATGTTGACGTGGCTGATCATGGTCTGCGTCGGCATCCGGCGGATGTCGGCGAGGCTGGAGAGCAGGGTCAGCACCCCGGGGCCGGAGCCGGAGGTCGCGGCGGCGCGCACGAACATCGGCGTGTTGCGCAGGTCGGTGAGCGAGCTGTTGCGATATTCCGGTGTCTGCACCCAGAGCTGATAGGGGATGCCGGTCTTCGGATCGGGCCAGAAATTCGGCGTCACCTGGTAGCTGCCGGACAGCGAGATGTTCATGTTCTGCGCCACCTGCTGCTCGGTGAGCCCGAGTTCGGAGGCGAGGCGCCGGTCGACATCGACGTAGAATTGCGGGGCGTTGACGATCTGCTGCAGGTGGACGTCGACGAGGCCCTTGGTGTGCTTCAGACGCTGGACGATGCGCTGGGCGACCTCCAGATCCCTCTCCTTGTTCCGCCCGGAGACCTGCACGTCGATCGGCGTGAGGACGCCGAAATTCAGGATCTGGGTGATCATGTCGGCGGGCTGGAAATAGACGGTCACGTCGGGGAAGCGCTTCATCAGCACGTCGCGCAGGCGCTTCGTGTAGCCCGCCACCGGGCCGTGCCCCTCCTTGAGGCTGATGAGCATCTGCCCGTCATTGTAGGAGACGAACGAACCGTCCGAGAACGCGAAGTTGTAGTTGTTCGAGGGCAGGCCGAGATTCTGGAGGATCTGGTCGACCTCGCCCGCCGGGATCACCTCGCGGACGGTGGCCTCGACCTCGGCGAAGACCTGCCGGGCGGTCTCGATGCGCATGCCGGTGCGGGTGCGCAGATGCATGGTCATCTGGCTCGCCTCGATCTGCGGGAAATAATCCTGGCCCACGAAGACGAACAGCGCGCCGGTCATGCCGAGCACGCCGCCGACGGCCCCCAGGGTGACGATCCGGTGGCGCAGCACCGCGTGGAGCAGGCCGACATAGCCGCGGTGGAACCGCGCGAAGCCGCGCTCGAATCCGCCATGGATCCGGCCAGCGAGCCGCATCAGGGGAGCGCCGAAGAGACCGAACGCCCGGGCGATCCGCCCCCGCCGGGGCGGCTCGTGGGCATCCCGGTCCTTGGCGTGCTTCTGCCGGTATTCCGGCGCCACGATCACGTCGATCAGCAGCGGCACCAGGGTTCGCGACAGCAGGTAGGAGGTCAGCATCGCGAACACGACCGCGAGCGCCTGCGGGGTGAACAGGTACTTTGGCGTGTCGGTGAGCGCGAACACCGCCGTGAACGCCGCGCAGATCGCCAGCGTCGAGATCAAAGCCGGCTTGGCGATGCCGGCGGCGCCGTGGACCACGCTCTCCCGGAACTTCTCGCCCTCCTCGAACAGGCGGTAGGTGTTCTCGATCGCCACCGTGGCGTCGTCCACCAAGATGCCGACCGCGAGCGCGAGGCCGCCCAGCGTCATCACGTTGATGGTCTCGCCGAGCGCCGCCAGCACGGCCAGCGAGGTCATGACGCAGAGCGGGATCGAGATCAGCACGATGATCGTCGAGCGCCAGGAGCCGAGGAACAGCAGGATGGCCAGCCCCGTCAGGGCCGCCGCGGTCAGCGCCTCGTGCAGCACGCCCTCGATGGCGTTCGACACGAAGACCGACTGGTCGAAGAGCGGCTTGATCGACAGGCCCTCGGGCGCGGCGGCGCGGATCGTCGGCATCGCCGCCTTGACGTTGTTCACGACGTTCAGCGTCGAAGCGTTGCCGTTCTTGATGATCTGCATCAGCACGGCCTGCTGGCCGTCGGCGCTGACCACATTGACCTGCGGCGGCCCGCCGTCGCGGACATAGGCGACGTCGCGCACCAGCACGGGCTGGCCGGCCACCACCTTGATCGGCGCGAGGTTCAGGGTCTCGATTGAGGGGGGGGTGGCGTTGAGCTGGACCGGGTATTGCTGCTCGCCGATCTTGGCGAGGCCGGACGGCACCGTCAGGTTCTGGGCCGTCATGGCGTTGGTCACGTCCAGCGGCGTCAGGCCCAGCGCCTGCAGGGCGTTGAGGTCGAGATCGACCATGATCTGCCGGGGTGCGCCGCCGAAGGGCGACGGCAGGGTCGAGCCCGGGACCTGGGCGAGGGTCTGGCGGATCCGGTACTGGGCGTAGTCGTAGACCTCGTTGAGGCTCTGCTTGGCCGAGGTCAAAGCGAGTTGGATCACCGGCACCGAGGAGGCGGAGTAGCGCACGATCACCGGCGGCTGCGTGCCGGTGGGCATCACGGCGCGGATCGAATTGGTCGAGGACACCACCTGGGCGATGGCGAGATCCAGGCTGACCGAGGGGTCGAAGTAGATCCGCTGCACCGCCGTGCCCTGGAGCGTCGTCGACTCCATGCGGCGGATGTTGTTGACGTTGTTGGAGATGCCGTACTCGGCGTAGGTCGTGATGCGCTGTTCCATCTCCGGCGCCGACAGGCCGGTATAGGTCCAGACCACGACGACGACCGGGATGTCGACGACCGGCAGCACGTCCTTGGGCGTGACGAGGATCGCGCCGACGCCGCCGAGCATCATCAGCACGGCGAGCACGTAGGTCGTGATCCGGAACTTGAGCGCGTAGAGGACGAGGCCCATGCGGTCTCCGCCGTCCGGCCCCGGGCCGGCAACTCCGCGTTGTCTACCGGCTCACCGGCTAAACCCGGACTGTTTCGCTATCACGTCCGGTCAGGCAAGGGACGGGCCGCGTCGCCGCAGGTTTGCGGTGGCGACCCTTTCATGCACCACATCCCACCCGCGCCCTCAACCTGAGGGGCCCGCGTCAGCGGGCCTCGAAGGAGGGCTCCAGGGATCGCGACGCTGCCTGGAGGGCTCCTTCGACGCTTCCGCTGCGCTCCGGCACCTCGGGATGAGGGGGCGGCCCGGAAAAAGGAGGCGCCGGGCCGGCGCGCCCGCCGGATCAGCGCAGCAGGGCGGACTTGTCGACCTGCAGCGCGGCGGCGATCTCGTCGAGCGCCTTGTGCTCGACCGCGCTGATCCCGTCGATATCGGCCACGTCCGCGCCGATCAGGAACACGTCCTGGCGCTGCTCGATCGGCCGTTCGGCGATGGATCCGACCTGGCGCAGGTTCTCCAGCCGCCCGGCCCGGGTCTTGGCCCGAGCGATCGCCTCGTAGAGTTCCTGCTCGACGCGCAGCGTGTCGTAGGACTTCTCGAGAATCGGGTTGGCGCGGATGCCGCTGATCGCCGATTCGATCTCCTCCTCGCCCACATCCCCGTCCGCCACGATGACGTTGGCCGCGGACGAGACCGCAGCCTGCAGGAAGACCGCGTCGCCCGCATACGACATGATCGTGCGGCCGAACCGAAGGATGGCGTCCTGGAAAATGCTCATGCCGACCTCCCGTTAAGCCCAAGATGGCGGATATTGTGGCCACCGAGTCAAGATGCGGCCGAGCTTGCGCCGGGGATGCCGCCTTCAAGTGGCCGGCTCGTGGCCCGGCCAGTCCCGTCCGAGATGGGCGGCCACGCGGGCCGGATCGTCGCCGACGGCCGCCACGGCGGCCTCGACCTGCTCCACCGGGACCATGAATCGGCGCGCCCAGTAGGCCCGCTCCCAGGCATGGGCGGTGTTGACGGCTTTTGGCTCAGGGGGATCCTGTACGCTGTCTTCGGTCATCGGCCTTCCGCATCTGGCGAGGGCTGGGCGGCCCTCCGGCGTGGAGAACGCCGGCCGGGCCGGATCGGGTCCAGATCAGCGGCAGCGGGACCTGGACAGGTGCGGATTCGCAGCGGGCGTTCTCGCGGTTGCGGAGAAACGCCGCCTCCACCGGTGCCCTGTCGGGATGGGGATGGCCTGGCCTCGGTTCTCACCCGGCATCGAGAGTCCGGGCAGCAGCCCGGAGGGCGCCGTTCATGCGGCCCCGCCAGCCCCGACCGGTGGCCTTGAATGCCGCGACGGTCTCGGCACCGAGGCGCAGACTCACGAGCTGCCTGGTCGGCGGCTATTGTGGTCCACGGGAGCGGCACACGGTGGCCGCCAGCTCAGGAACGGCCGCGGCGCAGGCGCGCGGCCCGCGCCTGCGCCGCGGTGAGCTCGGGATTGTCCGGATCGTCCGTGATGTCGCCCGGATCCGAGCCTCCTCCGCGTCCGTGATCGGTGTCGGGTCGCGCTTAGGCATTCTCGAACAGCAGGCGGTCGCGCATCCGCGAAGTCGAGGCCGTGCTTGGTGGGATCGCTCTCCCGCTTCGGCTCGTCCCGCACCAGAGGCATGCCCGACGGTACGATCCGGCCCGCAATCGCTCGATCAGATCGTAGATACGATTTGCAAATCCCGACCGGAGGAACCCGGTCCGTCGGCCCGCTGCTCAGCAGCAGCGGAAGCCCGACGTGTTGCCGACTCCGAAGCGGGCGTTCTCCCGGTTGCGGAAGAACTCCACCTCGGTCATCGGCGCCTGGTCGGGATGGGTGCGGCGGACATGCTCGGCATAGGCCGCGTAGTCCCCCTGCCCGACCATCAGCCGGGCGCCGTCGCAGACGCATTTGGACAACGTCCGGATCCGCTCCCGCAGGTTCGACGACTGCAGCATGGCGCGCCCTACTCCGCCGGGACCATGCGGGGCTCGGTTTCCAGCGCGGTCCAGCGGTCCGCGCGCCACGCCTTCAGGCAGGCGGCGATTCCGAAGCCCGCGATGGCGACGACGAGGCCGATGAACAGGGCCGCCAGCACCGCGTCGATCCGGTCGTTGAGGATGATCTGGCTCATCTGGTCGGCGTTCTTGGCGGGCGCCAGGATCTTGCCCTCGGCGGCAGCCGTTGCGTAGCGCTCGGCATGGGCCAGGAAGCCGATCTTCGGATCGGCCGAGAAGATCTTCTGCCAGCCGGCCGTGAGGGTGCACAGGCACAGCCACGCGGTCGGGATGATGGTCACGAACGCGTAGCGCTCGCGCTTCATCTTGAAGATCACCACCGTGCAGAGCGTGAGCGCCACCGCGGCCAGCATCTGGTTCGAGATGCCGAAGAGCGGCCACAGGGTGTTGATGCCGCCCAGCGGGTCGGTCACGCCCTGGTAGAGGAAGTAGCCCCAGGCCCCTACCGAGATGGCGGTCGCCGCGATGCTCGGCCCCCAGGCGGTCGTGTTCTTGAAGGCCGGCACGGCGAGCCCGACGAGATCCTGCACCATGAAGCGGCAGGCGCGGGTCCCAGCATCCACCGCCGTGAGGATGAACAGCGCCTCGAACAGGATCGCGAAGTGGTACCAGAAGGCCATCATCGTCTTGCCGCCGATGGCCGACGAGATGATGTGGGCCATGCCGACCGCCAGTGTCGGCGCGCCGCCCGCCCGAGAGATGATCGTGTGCTCGCCGACATCCGCGGCGGTCTGGGTGATCACCTCCGGAGTGGTGGCGAAGCCGAGCTTCGTCACCGCGGCGGCCGCGGTCTCGGGCGTCGTGCCGACCAGCGCGGCGGGCGAGTTCATGGTGAAGTAGACGCCGGGGTCGATCACGCAGGCCGAGACCAGCGCCATGATCGCCACGAAGGATTCCATCAGCATGCCGCCGTAGCCGATGAAGCGGGCATCCGCCTCGCTGGCGATGAGCTTCGGGGTGGTGCCCGACGAGATCAGCGCATGGAAGCCCGAGACCGAACCGCACGCGATGGTGATGAACAGGAACGGGAACAGGCTGCCCGCCCAGACCGGGCCGGTGCCGTCCACGAACTTGGTGATCGCCGGCATCTGCATGTGCGGCGCCACGAAGGCGATGCCGAGCGCGAGACCCACGATGGTCCCGATCTTGAGGAAGGTCGACAGGTAGTCGCGCGGGGCGAGGAGCAGCCAGACCGGCAGGATCGAGGCCACGAAGCCGTAGCCGATCAGCATCCAGCAGAGCTGCGGGCCCGTGAAGGTGAAGGCCGGACCCCAGACCGGGCTCGACGCCACCGAGCCGCCGGCGACGATCGCCAGCATCAGCAGGACGAAGCCGAGGATCGAGACCTCGCCGATCTTACCGGGGCGGATGTAGCGCGCGTACACACCCATCAGCATGGCGATCGGGATCGTCGACATCACCGTGAAGGTGCCCCAGGGACTCTCGGCGAGCGCCTTGACGACGATGAGGGCCAGCACGGCCAGCAGGATCACCATGATCAGGAAGGTGCCGAACAGGGCGATGATGCCGGGAATCGTGCCGAGCTCGGCCCGGATCAGCTCGCCGAGCGAGCGCCCATCGCGGCGCATCGACACGAACAGGACCATGAAATCCTGCACGGCGCCGGCGAGCACCACGCCGGCCAGGATCCAGAGCATGCCGGGCAGGTAGCCCATCTGGGCGGCGAGCACCGGGCCGACCAGGGGGCCGGCCCCCGCGATCGCCGCGAAGTGGTGGCCGAACAGGACGCCGCGGTTGGTGGGGACGTAGTCGAGCCCGTCATTGTGGCGCACCGCCGGCGTCACGCGCTTCGGGTCGAGGCGCATCACCTTGTCGGCGATGAACTTGGCATAGTAGCGGTAGGCGATGAGGTAGACGCAGACCGCCGCGACCACGATCCAGAGGGCGTTGATCGTCTCGCCGCGCTGGCTCGCCACGATCGCCAGAGCCGCGGCCCCGAGCGCCCCTACGAGGGCCCACGGCCCATGCCTGCCGATCGCCGAACCCATGTTCCACTCCCTGACCGACTGCCTCGCGCGCGGCGCCCCGGAGGAGGCCGGCTGGGACTCGCGGGTCCCGGGCTACACGGGCGGTTTATCCTCTTCGTCCGCCGTTGACGCAAGCGATCCGAGCTGTGATGCAGCTTTGGCGGCGGCACGACGTCCAATCTGTCAGGTCGGGTCTTCGGCACGGCTCCGATCACCTTCACGAACCGGCGGCCGGGTCCCGTCGCCGCCTGCCGTGAGCGAAGGAAGGGCGCCGGCACGATCCGGCCCTGCGAGGAGCGGACAACCATGGCGAAGGTCGCATTCCTGGGTCTCGGCGTGATGGGCGGGCCGATGGCCGGCCACCTCGCCAAGAAGGGTGGCCACGACGTTACCGTCTACAACCGTACGACGCCGAAGGCCGAGGCCTGGGTGAAGACCTATGGCGGCGCGTTCGCCCCCACCCCCCGGCAGGCCGCCGAGGGTGCCGAGATCGTGTTCGCCTGCGTGGGCAACGACGACGACCTGCGCAGCGTCGTGCTGGGCGCGGATGGGGCGCTCGCCGGCATGAAACCCGGCGCGATCTTCGTCGATCACACCACGGCCTCCGCCGAGGTCGCCCGGGAGCTCGCCGCGGCCGCCGAGGCCAAGGGGCTCGGCTTCATCGATGCCCCGGTCTCCGGCGGCCAGGCGGGCGCCGAGAACGGCGTGCTCACCGTGATGTGCGGCGGCGACGCGGCGACCTACGCCAAGGTCGAGGGCGCGATCGGATCCTTCGCCCGGGCCTGCCGGCTGATGGGCCCGGCGGGGGCCGGCCAGCTCACCAAGATGGTCAACCAGATCTGCATCGCCGGCCTCGTCCAGGGCCTGTCGGAGGGCGTCCACTTCGCCAAGCGGGCCGGCCTCGACGTCGAGGCGGTGCTCGACGTGATCTCCAAGGGGGCCGCCGGCTCCTGGCAGATGGAGAACCGCGGCAAGACCATGAACGCGGGCAAGTTCGACTTCGGCTTCGCGGTCGACTGGATGCGCAAGGATCTGGGTATCCTGCTGGACGAGGCCCGCCGCAACGGCGCCAAGCTGCCGGTCTCGGCCCTCGTTGACCAGTTCTACGCCGAGGTGCAGGCCATGGGCGGCAACCGCTGGGACACGTCGAGCCTCGTGGCGCGGCTGGAGCGCTGACACCTTCGGCCCTCACCCTGGACTGAATGACAGCGTGAGACGCGACAGGCTCCCTGTCCCTCTGCCGACGGATCTCGGGCCTGCCCGAGATCCGCACCGGTGCGACCAAGTCGGGCAAGCCCGACTTGGTTGGAGAGCGGACCCGCGCCGATGATGGCAACGGGCAAGCCTCCTGCGCTCAGCGGATGGGCCGAACTCATCAGAACAGGTCTTCGACCTTCGCCCCTTCCGGATCCACCCAGCGCCAATCCTCCCCCATCTGGTGGCGGAACCACGTGAACTGGCGCTTGGCGTAGGCCCGCGTATCCGCCTGCCCCCGGTCGATCGCCGCTTCAAGGCTCACAGCCCCGTCGAGATGGGCGATCAGCCCCGGAACGCCGTGGGCGCGCATGACCGGCAGCATCGGATCGAGCCGGCGCTCCCGCAGGCGGGCGACCTCGTCCAGCGCGCCCTCCGCGATCATGGTCCGGAAGCGGGCGTCGATGCGGGCGCGCAGCACCGCGCGGTCGGGTGCCAGGAAGATCTTCCGGAGGTCCCGGCCGGCGAGAGGGCCGGGCACGGGATCGCCGTAGAAGCTCGCGATCGGCCGCCCCGTCGCGCGAAAGATCTCCAGGGCGCGCATCACCCGCATCCGGTCGCTCGGCCGCAGGCGGGCAGCCCCCTCGGGATCGTGCCGGGCGAGGTCGGCATGGAGCGCCTCGGTAGGGCGCCCGTCGGCCTCCGCCCGCACCTGCGTGCGGACCGCTTCCGGCACCGGCGGCAGTTCCGAAAACCCCTGCTCCAGCGCCCGGAAATACAGGCCCGTGCCACCGACGAAAACCGGCATCTGCCCACCGAGCGTCGCCAGCAGCGCCGCCGCGTCCCGCGAGAAATGCCCGACGGAGTAGTTCACGGCGCCGTCGACATGGCCGTAGAGCCGGTGGGGCACCCGCGCCTCCTCGTCCGGATCGGGCCGGGCGGTCAGGCGGTGCAGATCCGCGTAGACCTGCATGGAATCGGTGTTGATCACCACGCCGCCGTGACGCTCCGCCAGCCGGGTGGCGAGCGCCGACTTGCCCGAGGCGGTGGGCCCTGCGATGAGGATCGCCGCCGGGCGCCCCCCGGCCTCCTCCCGGTCTGGCGGCAAGGCGAAACTCCACGATGCTGGTCGCGGTCCTGATAGCAAACCCGGATCGGCCGTCCATCACCGACGCGGTGCTGGCCGAGACGCGCGCCGTGCTGCGGACGGAGCACCAGCCCCGAATCCTGCACGGGGAGGTGGCGGCCGAGGTGCTGGTGCCGGGTGAGCCCGGGATCGCCCTGGCCCTTACGGAGAAGCTGCGGGCGGCCCTGGCCGGGGAGCCGCTCGACCTCGCGGTGCTGCCCGCCGACGCGCACCGGCGCAAGCGCCTCTTCCTGGCCGACATGGATTCCACCATGATCGAGCAGGAATGCATCGACGAGCTCGCCGGGACGCTCGGCCTCAAGGACCACGTGGCAGCGATCACCGAGCGGGCGATGCGCGGCGAGATCGCCTTCGAGCCGGCGCTCCGCGAGCGCGTGGCGCTCCTGAAGGACATCCCGGTGGAGGTGGTCGATGAACTGATCGCCCGGCACCTGACCCTGACCCCGGGCGGCCGCACGCTGGTCCAGACGATGCGGGCGCACAACGTCCACACCTGCCTGGTCTCGGGAGGTTTCACCCTGTTCACTGGCCCGATCGCCGCGATGATCGGCTTCCACGAGCACCGCTCGAATGTGCTCGGTGTGGCCGAGGGGCGGCTGACCGGGACGGTGGAAGATCCGATCGTCGGCAAGGCCGAGAAGCGCGCGTCGCTGATCGCGCTGCGCGGGACGCTGGGCCTCGGTCACGTGGATACGCTGGCAGTGGGCGACGGGGCCAACGATCTCGACATGCTGGGCGAGGCCGGCCTCGGCGTGGCCTTCCGGGCAAAGCCCGCGGTCGCGGCCGCGGCGCGGGTCCGGGTCGAGCACGGCGACCTCACCGCGCTCCTGTACCTGCAGGGCTACGCGGCGGCGGAGTTCGTGGGGTGAGGCTCAGTGCAGGGTGCGGGTCAGGGCGATGACCGCGCCCGGAACCGCCAGGGTCTGAAAGCCGATCGCACCGACCAGCCAGCGCTTCGTCTCGACCTTCGCGGAAGCGGTTGCGCCCTTCAGGGCCTCGATATCGCTGCGAACGACCTGGATATCCGCTTGCACATCACGGATGTCGGCTTTCGTGGCGATGTTTCCGTCAAAGGCGTCGACAAGCGCGTCGGCCAAGCCCTCCGCCTGCTCGGGCGACAGCTTCGCCGTCTCCCACAGGACGCGGGCGAATCTCAGGGCGTCGAAGGCGACGGCCGTCATGGGGCCGGGATCGTTCGAGCCGCACCGACTCGCGCCGCCCCGCAGCGCCGCGTCAATGCGCGGGCCCCTGAACGCGCGAGGGCCGCCGCTCCTCGCGAAGCGACGGCCCTCTTCAGTGCAGATGAGGCCGCTCAGTCGAGGCCGACGGCCACGAAGCGCACATCGCCGGTGGCGCTCGCCACCAGCAGCAGCACCGACTTGCGCCCGTCCTTCTTGAGGGCGTCGATCCGCTTGGTCACCTCCGCGGGGGTGCTCACCGACTCCTGGCCGACCTCGACGATCACCTCGCCGGGCTGGATCCGCTTGTCGGCGGCGGTCGAGTTCGGGTCGACGCGGGTGACGACCACGCCCTTCACGGTATCCTTGATGGAGTACTTCTTGCGCAGCTCGTCGGTCATGCCGGAGAGGTTGAGGCCGAGCGCCTGCCGGGTCGCGCTCTCGGGCTCCGGCTGGCGCAGGTTGGCGAGTTGCGGCTTGTCGCTGTCCTCCAGGCGGCCCAGGGTGACGGGCTTGGTCACCTCCTCGCCCTTGCGCATGACGACCACGTCGACCTTCTGGCCGACCGGGGTCGAGGCGACGATGCGCGGAAGGTCGCCCGAGGCCTTCACCGGCGCGCCGTTGAACTTCAGGATCACGTCGCCGACCTCGATCCCGGCGGACTTGGCCGGTCCCTTCTCGTCGACGCCGGCGACCAGGGCGCCTCGCGGCCCACCCTTGAGGTTGAGCGCCTCCGCAGTGGCATCATCGACGTTCTGGATGCGCACGCCGAGCCAGCCGCGGCGGACCTCGCCGAAATCGCGGAGCTGGTCGATCACCGGCTTGGCCGTGCCCGACGGCACCGCGAAGCCGATGCCCACCGAGCCGCCGGTCGGCGACAGGATCGCCGTGTTGATGCCGATCACCTCTCCATCCATGTTGAACAGCGGCCCACCCGAATTGCCCTTGTTGATGGCCGCATCGGTCTGAATGTAGTTGTCGTAGGGTCCGGACTCGATGTTCCGGCCCCGGGCCGAGACGATGCCGGCCGAGACCGAGCCGCCGAGCCCGAACGGGTTGCCGATGGCGATGACCCAGTCGCCCGGCCGCATCTTGTCGGAATCCCCGAACGGCACGGCCTTCAGCGGGCGATCGGCAGTGGGCTTCACCCGCAGCACCGCGAGGTCGATCTTCGAATCCTTGCCGACGATCTCGGCCTTCAGCTTGGTGCCGTCGTGCAGGATGACCTGGATGTCGTTGGCGTCGCCGATGACATGGTTGTTGGTCACCACGATCCCGGAGGCGTCGATGATGAAGCCGGAGCCCAGGGAGTTCGACTTGCGCTGCTGGCGCGGCGCGTCGTTGTCGCCCCGCTCGCCACTACCGCCGCGGCCGCCGCGGCGGTTGAAGAACTCCTCGAACAGGTCCTCGAACGGTGTGCCCGGAGGTACCTGCGGCCCGGCGCGGCCGGCGCGCGCTTCGACCGTCGTGGAGGCGGAGATGTTCACCACCGCGTCGGTAACCTGCTCGGCGAGGTCGGCGAGCGAGGCCGGCCCCTTGGCGAAGGCAGGAACCGGCAGGGCAGCGGTCGCCACGGATGCGCCGACCAAGATCGACGCCATCAGCGCGCGGGCGCGGGATCGGGGCTGCGCCTTGGCGCGGCCGAAGGGCGCCTCAGCGGCGCTCGCGACGGGGTGCATGATCGACCTCTTCATGAACGCGTTTCCGGCTCCGCGGGCTCCCGACCGGAAGTCGACCGCCCGCGGATTTTGACTCGTAGAGGTATCGCGGCGCCAGCGCGCCGACACCCGCCCGATCAGCGCCCCGTTCCGGCCGTCGACCCGGTCATGGCACTCGGATCGACCGGTCCGCGCGGTCCGCGCGCCGCCGAGGCAGCCGCGCGTCCCTGCGGGTCGCTGAAGTACCGGAAGAAGTCCGAGCTCGGGCTGATCACCAGACGGGTATCGGATCCCTTCAGCCCGCTCTCGTAGGCCTGCATCGAGCGGTAGAAGCTGAAGAAGTCCGCATCCTTGCCGAACGCGTCGGCGAGGATGCGGTTCTTGTCCGCGTCACCCTGTCCGCGCAGCTGCTCGGATTTCTGAGTGGCCTCGGCCAGGATCACCGTCACCTCGCGGTCGGCCTTGGCGCGGATCGTGGCGGCAATCTGGTCGCCGTTGGCGCGGATGTCGGCGGCCTCGCGCTCGCGCTCGGTCTTCATCCGCCGGTAGACGGCGGCCGAGTTCTGCGCGGGCAGGTCGACGCGGGTCATGCGCAGATCGACGATCTCGATGCCGAGCGCCTTGGCCTGCCGGTTCACGTCCTCCTGGATCTGGTGCATCAGCTGCCCGCGATCGGTCTTCACGATCGCGTCGCGGGTCGAGCGGGCGAGCACGTTGCGCAGGCCGGAATTGGTGAAGCTCGCGAGCCGCTGGTTGGCCAGGCCGATATTGCCCACCGCCTGATAGAAGCGCAGCGGATCGACGATCCGGTAGCGGGCGAAGGCGTCCACCTCCAGGTTCTGCCGGTCGGCGGTGAGCACCGTCTGCACCGGCAGGTCGAGGTCGAGCACGCGCTTGTCGAAGATGACCACGTTCTCCATGAACGGGATCTTGAAGTAGAGGCCGGGCTTGTCCTCGCCGGTGGCGTTGAGGACGGCGCGGACGCGGCCGAACTGCAGGACGAGCGCCTGCTGCATCTGGCCGACGGTGAAGATCGAGGCGTAGAGCCCGATCGCGACGATCGCCGCGATCGCGATCAGGCCGGTGCGGAGTGCCTGTTTCATCGGGCGGCTCCCGTCTGGCTCTGGGCCCGGGCGCCGAACTCGGAGAGCGGCAGCACCGGCAGCACGCCGGCCGCGGTCGCGGCGCCGGGCTGGGTGCCGTTCTGGTCGATGATCACCTTGTTCACGGAGCCCAGGACCTTCTCCATCGTCTCCAGGAAGATCCGCTCGCGGCTGATCGCCGGGGCGGCCTTGTAGGAGGCATAGACCTCGCTGAAGCGCGCGGCCTGGCCGGTGGCGTCGGCGGTCGCCTTCGTCCGGTAGGCCTCGGCCTGCTGGACGATCTGGGACGCCTTGCCGCGGGCCTGCGGCACTTCGCGGCTGGCGTAGGTCTTGGCCTCGTTCTGCGCGGTGTCGGCGTCCTGCTGGGCGGCGTTCACGTCGATGAAGGCGGGGCGTACCTCCGGCGGCGGGTTCACCGAGACGAGCTGCACCACCTCGATGCGCACGCCGGCGCCGTACTCGTCGAGCCCCTTCTGGACCATCTCCTTCACCTCCTGGGCGATGCTCGACTGCTCGTTGGTGAGGATCGCCTGGATGTTGCGGCGGCCGATCACCTCGCGCATCGCGCTCTCGGAGATCGCCTTGATGGTGCCCTCCGGGTTCTGGAGGTTGAACACGAAGTCGGAGGCCTTCAGCGGGTTGATCCGCCACTGCACCTCGAAGTCGAGATCGACGATGTTCTCGTCGCCGGTAAGGATCAGGCTCTCGTCCGGCACGTCGCGGTTGCGGCCCTGGCCGCCCGGGCCGGAGCGGAAGCCGATCTGGATTGAGTTCTGCGATCCGACGTCGGGCTTGACCACGCCGCCGATCGGATAGGGGAAATTGTAGCGCAGGCCCTCGCCCTTGGTGCCGACATAGCGGCCGAAGATCGTCTCGATGCCGACCTGCCGGGGGTAGACGGTGTAGAAGCCGGTGGCGAGCCAGATGGCGATGGCCAGGACGGCGATCACGGCCGCACTGCGGCCGCCGCCGACGCCGGTCGAACCGCCGCCGCCATAGCCGCCGCCCGAACCGCCGCCGCCCGGGATCAGACCGCGCAGACGGTCCTGCCCGCGCCGGAGCAGATCCTCGAGGTTCGGCGGCGTCTTGCCACCGCCGCCGCCACCACCCCAGGGACCGCTGCCGTTACCGCCGGGCCGGCCCCAGGGGCCCCCGCCGCCGCTCTGATTGCTCCAAGGCATCCTAGCCGTCGTCTCCTGCCTGTCCGCGCCCAGCCCGCACCCCGGCCCGCGCCCCTTGCCTGAACGGCCACGCTCGCCCGCCTAGTCCCGGCCATGCGGACCGATCGCGATGCGACCTCGTCCGCGTGGAGGCCCTAAGAGCCTGCACGCGCGCATTTTCCCGCAGGATGCGCATGCCCGGCGTGAGCCTGCGCACCTGACAGGCACCTGCGGGCGCACGCCCCATGCTGTCAAGGCTGGCAGGTGGGCATGCGCGGTGCGGAACGCAAATGCGGCGGCGCGCCTCAGCGCACGCGCTCCCAATCGACGAAGGCGAAGGCGTGCTCGTCCCGCGGTCCTGCCGGGTGCGCCTCGCGGAACGTCTCCCGGAAGCGGCCGCGGTCGACGACCGGGAATCGCACATCGCCCTCGGGCTCGGCCGCGACCTCGGTGAGATGGAGCCGGTCGGCATGCGGGAGCGCGAGTGCGTAGATCTCGGCCCCACCGACCACCATCAGCTCCGTCCCGGCGGCAGCCAGCGCCGATTCCCAATCGTGGACGGTCTCGACCCCCTCGGCGCGGAAGGCGCGATCCCGCGTGAGCACCAGGGTGCGACGCCCCGGCAGGGGGCGGCCGATCGAATCCCAGGTCCGGCGCCCCATCAGCATCGGCTTGCCCATGGTCAGGGCCTTGAAGCGCTTGAGATCGCTGGAGAGATGCCAGGCGAGCCCGTTGTCGCGGCCGATCACGCCGTTACGGGCGACGGCGGCGACCAGGGAGACGATCGGGCTCATACCGCCACCGGGGCCGCGATGGCCGGGTGCGGCTCGTAACCCTCGATGGCGATGTCCTCGTACCGGAAGGCGAAGAGGTCGCGGACCTCCGGATTGAGCCGCAGCTGCGGCAGCGGGCGCGGGGTCCGGCCCAGCAGCGTCCGGGTCTGCTCCAGGTGGTTCCGGTAGAGATGCGCGTCGCCCAAGGTGTGGACGAAGTCGCCGACCCCGAGGCCGGTCACCTGGGCGATCATGTGGGTCAGGAGAGCGTAGCTCGCGATGTTGAACGGCACGCCGAGGAAGGCGTCCGCCGAACGCTGGTAGAGCTGGCAGGAGAGCCGCCCATCGCTGACGTAGAACTGGAACAGGCAGTGGCAGGGGGCGAGCGCCATCCGGTCGAGGTCGGCCGGGTTCCAGGCCGAGACGATCAGGCGGCGGGAATCGGGATTGCGCCGGATCTCACCCAGCACCCAGGCGATCTGGTCAACCGTGCCGCCGCCGGGCTTCTCCCAGGAGCGCCATTGCTTGCCGTAGACCGGCCCGAGATCACCCTGCGCGTCCGCCCACTCGTCCCAGATCGTCACGCCGTTCGCTCTGAGCGCGGCCACGTTGGTATCGCCGGTGAGGAACCAGAGCAGCTCGTGGATGATCGAGCGCAGGTGCAGCCGCTTCGTGGTGACCAGCGGGAAGCCCGCCGAGAGATCGAAACGCATCTGGTGGCCGAACACCGAGAGGGTGCCGGTGCCGGTGCGGTCGTGCTTGACGGCGCCCTCGTCGAGGATGCGCCGGAGCAGGTCGTGATATGCGTCCATCGGGCACTCCTGCATGCCAGAATGGCGGCTGGCAGGTTCCAAGCCCGTATATGTGCATGGCGAGCGCGAGTCTCGATGCGGGACGGCTCTTGGGCGTGGTTTCTGACGCACTCTTCAGGTTCGGACCGGCGTCTTCTTGGGCGGCGAACGCATCACCCCGGCCAGAGCAGGTAGGTCACGAGGGCGAGGTTCGACCAGCCGTGCAGGGCGATGCCGGGCCAGAGCCGACCGGTGCGCCAGCGCAGCCAGCCGAGCGCCAGGGCGAGCGGCAGCAGGGAGATCGGCCGGGCGAGCCCCCAGGACGAGATGTGGGCGGCGGCGAAGATGAGCGCGGTGACCACGATCGCCCCCGCAGGCCCGACCACCGCGTTGGCGCGCGCGAAGGCCTCGCCGCGCAGCAGCAGCTCCTCGGCCACGGGCGCCAGGATCGCGAGATAGACGAGCCATGCAGTGACCGCGGCCTGGCTCATGAAGGGCGACAGCCGCACATGCTGGCCGAAGCTCGCGCCGAACAGCTCCGCCGTGCCGGTGACCCAGGCGATGTGCAGCACCGGCCAGACGAGGAGGAGGCCCAGCAGCGCGACCGGCCGCATCCCGTTCGGCCGCTCCCGGTCCAGGGCAAGGCGGCGGCGCCAGGCGGCCCGGTCGCGCCACCACGCGCCGCCGAGCACGAGGGCCGCGAGGAAGACCTGGCGCAGGGCGTCGATCGCGAAGGCCCGGTGGGCGAGTTCCACCGCGCCGAGAAACGGGCGCCGCTCCGGGGGCAGGAACGGGTCGATCCCGTTCCACAGGTCGAAGCCGACGCGCACGGCGGCCAGCGACAGCAGGCTCGCCGCGCCGAGATAGAGGATCACGAGGGCGACGATGGCGCCGAGCTGCCATGTCGCGGCCCAGAGACGGCCGAGAGGACCTCGGGTGCCGGGCGCGCGCGATTGCGCACTTCCGGCAACAGGTTCGCCCGGAGGCTCCAAATGAGACGGCGGCGCGACACGATCGGGCTTCAAAACCGGACCGATCCCCTCTATATCTCGGGAGCCGGTCGCGAGGCCGGCTATGGCGATAAACGTTCTTCGCAATAAACCTATCGGACCCGGGGGCGGTACCCGGCGCCTCCACCCAAGCCCAGGACATGCTGCCGCAAGGTGCATGGTCGGAGCCGGGGCTTCGGCGGGGGCGAAATAGGATCGACGAGGGCGTAAAGGTTGAGCTTTCGCTCGGCATGGTTCCGCCGTTATCGGGCCTTTGCAATAGTTGCCAACGACAACTTTGCTCCGGTGGCGGTGGCCGCGTAAGCGGTCCCCAATACCGACCTAAAGTCCTAGCGGGTAGCACCGCATAGGCGGGGTTCGGGGGCACCTGGCAACAGAAGCCTCCACTTCATTCCTCGGTCCGGCCATCCGCGGCGGGGCGCCGGGCAGACCGGGCGAGAGCGCGACCGCAGATGGCAGACGACCTGATCCGCTACGATCTTCTGGTGCAGGACGCCCTGCGCGGCGTGGTGCGCAAGGTGTTGACCGACGCCGCCCGTGAAGGGCTCATGGGTGAACACCACTTCTACGTCTCGTTCCGGACGGAGGCGCCCGGCGTGCGGATGTCGCAGGCCCTGCGCGAGAAGTACCCGCAGGACATGACGATCGTCCTGCAGCACCAGTTCTGGGACCTCAACGTCACCGAGCACGCCTTCGAGGTCGGTCTGTCCTTCTCGGGCGTGCCGGAGCGGCTGCTCGTGCCGTTCGACGCCCTGTCGGGCTTCTTCGATCCCTCCGTGCAGTTCGGCCTGAAGTTCGATCTCAGCGAGGCCGGCGAGACGCCGGAGGAGGCGAATGCCGCCCCGGCCAAGCCCGGCCCCCGTGGGGCTGGTTCGGAACCCGGCGAGGTGCGGCCCAAGAGCGCCGGGCTCGCCACGATCGGTTCGGGTGCGCCGAAGGGGCTGCCCGCCCCCGCAATCCAGGGGGAGAAGGCCGTCAAGCCCGACGAGAAGGCCCCCCGCCCCTCCGCCAAGAAGGACGGCGAAGAGGGCAGCGCCGAGGTCGTGAGCCTGGACGCGTTCCGCAAGAAGAGCTGAACTCTCCCCGGGCCGACTCGACGCCCGGGGGTTCATTCGGTGGACGGCACGGTCGCGCAGCCGATGCTGTCGGCGGGTGAGCGGAAGCCGCGCGCCGAGCGCTTCGCCGCCAGCGCGACTCTGCTGACTCGTACCAGCAATGTGAGAACGCACGGGGAACCCGGTCAGCCCGCTCAAGCTCGCCGCTCGGCCTCCATGCGTAAGCCGTGCTCCGGCCGCAGCGTCACGCGGTGGAGCGGCGTGATCGGCGGGTGATCCTCCGGCAGCCGGAAGCGCACCGCCCGGACCACGTGGGCCAGCAGGATCACCGCCTCCTGGATCGAGAAGCTCTGGCCGATGCAGACCCGCGGGCCCGCCCCGAACGGCAGGTAGGCAAAGCGCGGGATCGCGTCCCGGTTCCCGGGCAGGAACCGCTCCGGCACGAACGCCTCCGGGTCCTCCCACAGCAGGTGATGGCGGTGGAGCACCCAGGGCGCCACCATCACCAGCGAGCCCCGCGGCACCTTGATCCGGCCGAGCCGGTCGTCCCGGACCGCCTGCCGGCTGAGGAACGGCACCGGCGGGAACAGCCGCATCGCCTCCTCGATCACCGCCCGGGTGAAGGGCAGGCGCTCGACGGCGAAATCCCCCGGCCCGGCCGCGTCGATCTCGGCCTCGACCCGCGCCTGCGCGGTCGGATCCTGCGACAGGCAGTAGAGCGCCCAGGTCAGGGAATTGGCCGTGGTCTCGTGGCCGGCGGCGATGAAGGTGACGATGTTGGCCTTCACGGCGAGGTCCGAGAGCCCGTTGCCGGTCTCGGGATCCTGCGCGGCGAGCAGCAGCGTCAGCAGGTCCCGGGGCGCCTCGCCCTGCGCCATCAGCGCCTTGCGCCGGGCGATGAGCGCGTCGACCACCTCGGCGAAGAAGCGGCCCGCCGGGCGCGCCCGCAGGCGGCCGATCCGCGGCACGAAGTCGGGTACGCCGAACACGTCGAGGGGGTCGATCGGCCCGACGGCCTCCAGGAAGCGGGTGATGGCGCGTCCCAGGGCGTCGGGATCGCTCGGCAGCCCCTGCGTGAAGATCGTCCGCTCCAGCACGTCGAGGGTGACGCGGGTCATCTCCAGGGCGACGTCGACCTGCTTGCCGTCGCGGCGGACGAGGCGGCGGCCGAGACGCGCCCCGGCGGCGTTCATCGCGTCGGAAAAACCCTGGACCGTGCGGGCGTTGAAGATCGGCGCCAGCGTCCGGCGCTGGAGCCGCCACTCGTCGCCCTCGGCGCTGAGCAGGCCGTTGCCGAGTCCCGGCGCCAGGACCCGGCGCTGGAGGTCGTCCTTGCGGTAGTTCTCGGCGTTCTCGATCAGCACGTAGCGGATCAGCGCCGGGTCGCTCACCAGGGTGATCCGGCCCATCGCGCCCTCGGCCGCCACCACCGGCAGCTTGAAATGCGCGTCCATCCAGGTGGTGATCGGGTTCTTCCGCGCCGCCCGCAGGAACGCGAACAGGCCGAGCGGCTCCTTCAGCGGAGGCGGCACGCGCGGGCGGAAGCGCGTGGCGGGCTCGGGCAGGTCGATCGTCGCGTTCATCGGCTCCTTGTCCGGCGGGAACAGAGCCCCGCCCTTGTCGGCGCGCCGGGGAAAACCGGCATCGCGATTCACCCGCGCCTCATTTAAGTAGGCACCGCACTGCACCAGACGTAGAGGCCACGATGTCGCCCACCGAGACCGCCACCCGCACCGAGTCCGACACCTTCGGGCCGATCGAGGTTCCGGCGCATCGCTACTGGGGCGCGCAGACGCAGCGCTCGATCCAGAACTTCAAGATCGGCACCGACCGGATGCCGGCGCCGCTGGTCCACGCCCTCGGCGTGGTGAAGCAGGCCGCCGCCCTGGTGAACAAGGATCTCGGCGCCCTCGACCCGAAGCTCGCCGACGCCATCGCGGCCTCGGCCGCCGAGGTCGTCGAGGGCCGCTACGACGACGAGTTCCCGCTCGTCATCTACCAGACCGGCTCGGGCACCCAGTCGAACATGAACGCCAACGAGGTGATCGCGAGCCTCGCCAACGAGCGGCTCGGCGGCCAGCGCGGCGGCAAGTCGCCGGTCCATCCGAACGACCATTGCAACCGCGGCCAATCCTCCAACGACACCTTCCCCACGGCCATGCACATCGCGGTGGCCCGCGAGATCCAGGGCCGCCTGCTGCCGGCGCTGAGCCATCTGCACGCGGCGCTCGACGCCAAGGCCAAGGCGTTCGATTCGATCGTCAAGATCGGCCGCACCCACCTGCAGGACGCGACGCCGGTCTCGCTCGGCCAGGAATTCTCCGGCTACGCCGCGCAGGTGGCACTCGGCGGATCGCGCGTCGCCGCGACCCTGCCGGGCGTGCTGGCCCTCGCCCAGGGCGGCACCGCGGTCGGGACCGGCCTCAACGCCCATCCGGAATTCGCCGAGCGCTTCGCCGCCAAGGCCGCGGAGCTGACGGGCCTGCCGTTCACGAGCGCCGCCAACAAGTTCGAGGCGCTCGCCACCCACGACGCGCTGGTATTCACGCAGGGGGCGCTCGCGGCGCTGGCCGCCGGCCTGTTCAAGATCGCCCAGGACATCCGCTTCCTCGGCTCGGGCCCGCGCTCCGGCCTCGGCGAGCTGTCGCTGCCCGAGAACGAGCCCGGCTCCTCGATCATGCCCGGCAAGGTCAACCCGACCCAGTGCGAGGCCCTGACCATGGTCTGCGCCCAGGTGATCGGCAACGGCACGACCGTGAGCTTCGCCGGCAGCCAGGGCAACTTCGAGCTCAACGTGTTCAAGCCGGTGATCGCCAATGCGGTGCTGCAGTCGATCCGCCTGCTGGCCGACGCGGCGGTGAGCTTCACCGACAATTGCGTGGTCGGCATCAAGGCCAACGAGGACAAGATCGCCGACCTGATGAGCCGCTCCCTCATGCTGGTGACGGCGCTCGCCCCCTCGATCGGCTACGACAAGGCCGCCGAGATCGCCAAGACCGCGCACAAGAACGGCACCACCCTCAAGGAAGAGGCGCTGCGCCTCGGCTACGTCACCGAGGAAGAGTTCGAGCGCGTGGTCCGGCCGGAGACCATGCTGGCGCCCAGCGCCGACTGATCCTTTTGAGACCGGCCGGCGTGGTGCACCTGCGCCGGTCACCATTTCGGGGAGGCGATCCGTGGCCGAGATCATCAACCTGCGCCAGGTCCGCAAGGCGAAGGCGCGTGCGCAGGCCGACGCGCAGGCCGAGACCAACCGGATCGCCTTCGGGCAGCCGAAGAAGGCCAAGACCCTCCAGCAGCGGCGCAAGGCCCTGGAGGCCGAGCGCCACGAGGGCCACCGCCTCGAGCGGCCCGAGCCGGATTCCGACCCCGCGGAATGAGATCGCCATCCTGATGGTGCGCGCACACCGTCTTTGCGAGCGCAGCGAAGCAACCCAGGACGGCGCGACCCCGGTCGGCGTGGCGCTGCCCGATTGCTTCGCTGCGCTCGCAAAGACTGGAGAGGCCGCCGCTCCGCCATGAGCGCGGGTATCACCAAGCGATCCGTGATGATCGCCGGCCACCGCACCAGCGTGTCGCTGGAGGATGCCTTCTGGGCCGCGCTGCGGGAGATCGCGGAGGCGCGGGGCCAGTCGGTCCAGGCGCTCGTCGGTGCCATCGATGCCGGACGCGGCGGGCAGAACCTGTCCTCGGCGATCCGCGTGTTCGTCCTGGAAGCCGTGCGGGCAATGCCGGAAACGTGAGCGCTGCGCGCCCTGTCCGGCCTTCTGATCCTGGATACCTTGTGAGATTCGCGTGACCAATCCACGCAGGATCGAGATCCCATGGCCAACCGAGAACCGCTGCTCAAGACCATCCCGATCGCGGAGCTGCGCCCGACGCAGATGACGGTGGGCTACCGCGAAGTGGCCGAGAAGCGGCGGCGCTGGCGGGACTACGACGGCGAGAAGAAGAAGGCATTCCTCGGCGCCCACATGATCCCGACGCTGCTCGGGCCGAAGAAGCGCCATTACATCATCGATCACCATCACCTCTCCCGGGCTCTCCACGAGGAGGGCGTCGAGAACGTGCTCGTGACCGTGGTGGCCGACCTGCACTACCTCGACAAGGATGCGTTCTGGACGGTCTGCGACCACAAATCGTGGACCCATCCCTACGACGCCGACGGCGTGCGCCAGCACTTCAAGGACATCCCGAAATCGGTCGATGCCCTGGTGGACGATCCCTATCGCAGCCTCGCCGGCGAGCTGCGCCGGGCCGGCGGCTTCGCGAAGGATACGACGCCGTTCAGCGAGTTTCTCTGGGCCGACTTCCTGCGGCGCAACATCAAGGAGAAGCGCATCGAGGGCGACTTCTCCTCCGCCCTCGAGCGGGCCATGGCGCTCGCCAAATCCAAGGATGCCGATTACCTGCCCGGATGGTGCGGACCGCTGACGCGACCCATCCGCTGACGACCGCGGCGCGTTCCTAGATGCCCCAATAGGGTGCCGCGTCGTAGTAGCGGTGGATCTGATCCTCCCAGGCCCCATCCTCGGCCGGATCGGTACCCTCCGGGGTGCGGGCCGGCGCGGCGCGCAGCTGCGCTTCCGTGACGTCGACCACGTAGGCGTCCTGGCGCGGCTCGAAGCGCAGCACCGACCAGGGCAGCGTGTAGAAATCCTCGCCGAGGCCGAGGAAACCGCCGAAGCTCATCACCGCGTAGGCCACCCGACCGGAGACCTTGTCGAGCATCAGCCGCTCGATCCGCCCGACCCGGCCCCCGTCGGGCCGGCGGACCTCCGTCCCGACGACCCGATCGCTGGCGATCAGGCGGCGGGGCGGCTTGTGCACGGGATCTGCCGTGCCGGGCTGACCGCTTGCCGTCATCCTCGCCTCCCCGGCCGGTTCGCGCGGCCGTTTCGCGCGACGCAGCCTGCCTGCCCGAAAAACGCCCTGCCCCTGAGCGACGTTCCGGCGGGCAACCGCGCCCGCCCTCTCCAGACGGACGAACAGCCCCCGCATGCCGACGCCGCGTTTCGCTCAGAGCCTCGCGCTCGCCGCCCTGCTCCTGCCCGCCGCCGCCCAGTCCCAGGACCGCGGCAGCGTCAATCCGAAACCGCTGCCGCCCCTGGAGCATCCCGACGCACCCTCGACGCCCGCCAAGGCCCTGTTCGGGCGCGTCGCCAAGGCGGCCGCCGGACCGGCTCACATCTACGGCTTCTATGCCAAGGGCTGCTTCTCCGGGGGCGAGGCGCTGCCGCTGGACGGTCCGAACTGGCAGGTCATGCGTCCCTCCCGCAACCGGATGTGGGGCACCCCCTATCTCGTCGACTTCATCGAGCGCCTGTCGCAGAAGGCCGTCCGGGTCGGCTGGCCGGGCCTGCTCGTGGGCGACATGGCGCAGCCCCGGGGCGGCCCGATGATCACCGGCCACGCCTCGCATCAGATCGGCATCGACGCCGATGTCTGGCTGACGCCGATGCCCGACCACCGCATGAGCCGGGCCGAGCGCGAGGAGACCTCGGCCACCGACATGGTCCGCCCTGACCGCCTCGATATCGATCCGGAGGTCTGGACGCCGACCCACCTGCAGCTGATCAAGATCACGGCCGAGCAGCCGGAGGTGGAGCGCATCTTCGTCAACGCGGCGATCAAGAAGGCGCTCTGCCGCGACGCCGCGGGCAGCCGCTGGATGTCGAAGGTGCGCCCGATGTACGGGCACAACTACCACTACCATATCCGGCTTTCCTGCCCGGCCGGCCAGGAGGAATGCCAGCCGCAGGGTGCGCCCCCCGCCGGTGACGGCTGCGATGACCTCGGCTACTGGTTCTCGGACCCGGTGCTGCACCCGAAGCCGCCGAAAGTGCCGCCGAAGCCCAAGCCCGCCATGACCATGGCGGCGCTGCCCTCCGCCTGCCGGGCGGTGCTGAAGGCGCCCTAGACCAAGGCTCCGGGCTACAGGCGCTCAGGGCGCGTCCGCAGCCCGGCCGTCCATCGGCGGCCCGGTCGCCCCCGCTGCGATCGCGGCGGGCCTGCGGGCTGATCGCCGCGGAAACGCGGCGGGTGCGTCACTCGGCGTGTCGGCTTCGATGTGCTAACGCATCCGGATGCCCCGCTGGCTCTTCATCCTCCTCGCGACCGCTGTCGCCCTTTCGGTGCTGGGCAGCGTGCTGATCGTGCTTCGCAGCCCGAACAGCACGCCGCCCCTGCGGGGCAACGCCGTCAACGCCCCGGCGCCGGGCCCACAGACGCGGCCCGACAGCCGGAGCCCGTGAGACTCAGGCCGCGACGCCTGTTCCCACCGGGCAGCTGACGCCGGTGCCGCCCAGGCCGCAATAGCCGGCCGGGTTCTTGGCAAGGTACTGCTGGTGGTAGGCCTCCGCGAAGTAGAAGTGCTCCAGCGGCTTGATCTCGGTGGTGAGGTCGGGAAAGCCGCGCGTCCGCAGTGCCTCGGCATAGGCCGCGCGCACGGCCCGGGCCGTGGTCTCCTGCTCGGGGCTGACGGTGTAGATGCCGGAGCGGTACTGCGTGCCGACATCGTTGCCCTGACGCATGCCCTGCGTCGGGTCATGGCTCTCGAAGAAGGTCCGCAGCACCGCCTCCAAGGGCAGGACCGCCGGATCGAAGGCCACCAGCACGACCTCGTTATGGCCGGTCTGGCCGGTGCAGACCTCCTCGTAAGTCGGGTTCGGCGTGTAGCCCCCGGCATAGCCGACGGCCGTCACGACCACCCCCTCGGGCAACTGCCAGAACCGGCGCTCGGCGCCCCAGAAGCAGCCGAGCCCCAGCACGATCGTCTCGGTGCCTGGCGGATAAGGCCCCTTGAGCGGTTTGCCGTTGACGAAATGCGTCTCGGCGGTCGGGATCGGGGTCGGACGTCCGGGCAGGGCGTCGGCCGGGGCCGGCATCTCAGGACGTTTGCGGAACGGGAACATCGGCTTGCCTTCCGGTCTCGGGCTCCCGCTCGATATGGGGAGGCGGGAGCCGCCGGGAAAGCGTTCGGCGCCTGGCAACCCGAATCCGCGACGCAAGACTGGACCTCGGGGCTAAGTTCCAGCTTGTATCCGCGAGAGACAGTGATCGGAGTGCCGCTCTGCGCGGCGTGGGGAAGGGCGGATCCGGATGGAAACGGGCGGAACTGCCACGAGCCACGTGCCGGACAACCTGCCTCGCAGTTCGATGTCAACGAGCACTACGCGCTGACCGTGGTCGAGGCCAAGCTCGCGGGCCGCTAAGGCGCTCCGCGGGACTGGACGCCGGCGCAAAGAGAGTGCGCCCAAAACAGGGGCTTAGAGCCGGACCCGATTGCAACGCGATCGGCCACGGCTCCCGGTCGCGCCGAAGCTCAGGGCTTCGTCAGGAACCCGATGGGCTCGCGGCCGGGCTGGCCGAGCCAGAGCAGCACCGCGCCGAGCCCCAGGCCGATCAGGGAGGCCGGTGCCAGGGTGAGCGGCAGGCCCAGGATGTGCCAGAGCCAGGGTGCCGCCCCCTCCACGCTGCCCTGCAGCGCACTGGCCTTGTCCTTGAACAGGGTGGCGATCACGTCGGAGAGCGGCGTCACCCGCAGACCGTTATTGGCGATGGAGCGGGCACCGTCATAGACCAGCGCGACGAAGCCGCCGGCCATCAGCAGGAAGCCCAGGACGCGGGCCAGGAAGCGGAACATCGCGGGGCCTTCTGAGCCTTGCCTTGCGGGCCGAGTGAGCTGTGCCGGCGCGTTCGAGAGCGCCCGCCCCGGGAGTATGGGGCCGGGACGCAAGGTGCAAGCGCCCGGGCTGAGCGGCGATACGCGCCGTTGCCGGACCTTCGCCCCCGTGCCACAGGCTCGCCCGACGGCGACGGGCCGTGCGGGAACGGTCGACCTTGGACGCAGGCGCGAACAACCTCGGCCTCGTGATCTTCGATTGCGACGGCGTTCTGGTCGACAGCGAGCCCCTGAGCCTTGCCTGCCTGACGGCCGGGCTCAACCGGATCGGCGTGGAGATCGACTTCGCCACCGTGCGGACGCGCTTCACCGGCACGGCGATGCCCTCGATCATGGCGCATATCGCCCGCGATTACGGCGTCACCGCCCCGTCCGGCTTCGTCGAGGCGGTGAAGGCCGAAACCCTGGCGCTGTTCGACACCGAGCTGAGAGCGATGCGCGGCGTCGCCGAGGCGGTCGCCGCCATCGGGCTGCCGGTCTGCGTCGCGTCGAGCAGCGATCCGGTCCGGCTGCGCCATTCCCTGACCCTGACCGGATTGCTGCCCCTGTTCGGCGACCACGTCTTCTCCTCGGCGCAGGTGACCAGGGGCAAGCCGTTCCCGGACCTGTTCCTGTTCGCCGCCGCGCGCATGGGCGTCGCCCCTTCCGCCTGTCTCGTGATCGAGGACAGCGTCCCCGGGGTCAGGGCGGCCCGGAGTGCCGGCATGCGGGTGGCGGGCTTCACCGGGGGCGGCCATTGGGGGCACGACCCGGCGGGAGCCGGCCTCGTGGAGGCCGGCGCGAGCCGGATCTTCTCGGACTTCTCCGACCTCGCCGCGGTGATCGTCGCGGCCTGACCAATTCCGCCTCCCCGAAGGCTGCCCGGGACCGGCATCCTGCCAGGCGGGCACCGAAAATCGGAAGTCCGTTCCGTTGACGGTGCGCAGTGCCGCATCCATCTTCAGGGATGCCGGCCCGACGGCGCCCACCCGGCGCTCGAGCGGGTCGGCCGCGGTGATTTGAGAAGCGTAGCTTGCCCCGCGTGATCAAACGCTAAAGCACTGCGACGGCCCCCGCGCCGCGCGGTCCTTCAGTCTGGAGGACGTCCGATGGTCGCTCGAACACCATCCCTTCGATCCCTGCTCCTGACCGTGTCCTGCTCCCCCGCCGCCCGGCGGCGCTGTCGACGTTAGCCCCGTCGGCCCTCCGCAGCAGTCAACGCGATCCGGCACGGCGACAGGCCGGCCCAGGGAGTTTCCAGTCCGATGAACAATCTCGCAGAGTACCTGCTCGAAGACCGTCCTAATTTCGCGGATCCGGCCATCGGCCCTGCCGCACCGGCCCGGGTGATCGAGATCGGTGAGGTGACCGCCGGGATCGCCGTCCCGGAGGGGCGCGGCGTCCGGTTCTTCTCATCCGCGCGCGATTTCGACGGCCTCGATGGCACCGTGTTCCGCACGGCCGAACAGGCGGCCCGTGCGGCCCGCGCGCGCATGAGCGCCCGGACCCGGTCACCCGCGCGGGCGGAGCGCCCGGCGCTGCGCCAGGCCTGAGCCGCGCGCTACTTGCTGCACTCGTCGCGGGTGCGCTTCATGGCCTCAGCGAACCCGCCGAGCGCGTACTCGTCGCTCGTCGGGTTCCCGCGCAGCGAGGTCGTCTTGATGATCAGCTTGGGGTTGCGGGCGCTCATCTCGGAGACGACCCGCGCCTCCTCGGCCGGATTCTGCAGCCAGGCATTGCCGTCCTTCACCACGAGGCCGAAGCGGCTGGCACCGAGATTGAGGCTCGGATCGGTGGGCGCGGCCGCCGAGCCGGGCTTGACCTGGGAGGCCGCGGGCTTCGACGGGAAGCCCAGCATCACCGCCACCTCGTTCTGGACGTTTTCGCCCTTGCGCACGCTCACGAACAGGTAGGCTGTGTCGCGCTTCAGGGTCTTAGGCGAACGCGCCTGTGGCTGGGCGATGGCGTAGCAGAGCTTGTTGCGGCCATCACCGTTCACGAACACGTTCCAGTCGCCGAAGATCGCCACCGGGGTGGCCTGCTGCATCCCCGGCGGGGTCGCGGCCTTCTCTGATCGCCTGGTCCGCTCGCGGCCGTGCCGCCGCCCGCGCCGTGCCGGGCCGGCATCCCCACCGCCCGCATCGGGGGCGGCCTCCTGGGCATGGGCTGCCGTCGCCGACAGGGAGGCGACGCCGAGCACGCCCCCGGCGAGGCCGGAGACCAGCCCGGATGCGAGCAGGGCGAGAGCTCCGACCGGGAGCGAGCGGGAGACGCGAACCATCTTCACTTCCTGACGACGGGCGGCTCCATCAGGAGCCGAACCGGGGATCGGGATTAGTGAAGCTTGCGTAAAACGTCGGCAAGATGGCGAGGCAGGATCTGCCGAAAATCAGACCGCGCGCGCTTCCGCCGCCAGGGCCGCGATAACTCCGGCCGGAACCGGCAGGGGTTCGAGCGCCTGACCGGAAGGCACGGCGATCGCGTTCGGCTGGGCCGGCGCGGCGCGGCTGCGAGGCGGATCGTTGTAGGGCGTGTTGTAGCCCTTGCGGACCGCGGCCCAGTAGGACTCGCGCGTCAAGCCCGAACCGGTCAAGGCGGCGTCGATCATCGCCGTGGCATGCGCCGCGAAATCCGGCACGTTCTCCGTGTTCAGCCAACTCTCGACAGGCATCCTGCGAACTCCGATCCACACGGCGAAGCTTGTAGCTGAGCGGACTTAGCCAGACGGTGAACGCGCGGGCGGGCCGAGGGTTGCAATGCACAATTTTGAGGGGCGCTGTGGATGAGCGGGCGCCCGGTTCGGGGAAAGCGCGCCGGCCCGGACCCGGAATCGGCCCGACGGATCAGGCCGGGTTCCGAATTCGGCCGCCCTCGCGGCCCCGCGCTGTGAACCGACCAGGTCATGCCCCTCCTCTGCCATCCGCCGGTCGCCGACGGGGCGCGCCGGCTCAGCCCAGCCGCTCGATCCAGGCCTGCGCCTGCCGCCGGACGTTGTCGGGCGCGGTGCCGCCGTAGCTGGTGCGGCTCGCCACCGAATTCCCGACGCCGAGCACCGCGTAGACCGCATCGGTGATCCGCGGCTCCGCTTCCTGCAACTCAGCGAGCGACAGCTCTTCCAGGCCCACCCCCTTGGCGGAGGCGACGCCGACGAGGCGGCCGGTCACATGGTGGGCCTGCCGGAACGGCAGGCCGAGCTCGCGCACCAGCCAGTCGGCGAGGTCGGTGGCGGTGGCGTAGCCGGAGCCGGCGGCCCGGGCGAGCACCTCGGCGTTGGGCTCCAGATCCTGCACCATGCCGGTCAGGGCGGCGAGGCACAGGGAGAGGGCCTGGAGGGCGTCGAAGGTGCCTTCCTTGTCCTCCTGCATGTCCTTCGAATAGGCGAGCGGCAGGCCCTTCATGACGATGAGCAGGCCGGTGAGCGCGCCGATGATCCGGCCGCTCTTGGCCCGCACCAGCTCGGCAGCGTCGGGGTTGCGCTTCTGCGGCATGATCGACGAGCCGGTGGTGAAACCGTCGGACAGGCGCACGAAATTGAACTGGGCCGAGGTCCAGACCACCAGCTCCTCTGCGAAGCGCGACAGGTGCACGGCGCAGATCGAGGCCGCCGCGAGCGCCTCCAGGGCGAAGTCGCGATCGGCGACCGAATCGAGCGAGTTGGCGGTCGGCCGGTCGAAACCGAGCGCCGCCGCGGTGGCGTGCCGGTCGATCGGGAACGAGGTGCCGGCGAGCGCCGCGGCGCCGAGCGGGCACTCGTTGAGCCGCGCCCGGGCGTCGCGGAACCGGCCCCGGTCGCGGGCCAGCATCTCGACATAGGCCAGGCAATGGTGGCCGAAGGTCACCGGCTGCGCGGATTGCAGATGGGTGAAGCCCGGCATCACGGTGGCGGCGTGCTTGAGCGCCGTCTGGCTGAGCGCCCGCTGCAGGTCGGCGGCCTGCTGGTCGAGGGAATCGAGGGTGTCGCGCACCCAGAGCTTCATATCGGTGGCGACCTGATCGTTGCGCGAGCGCGCCGTGTGCAGGCGGCCGGCGGCCGGGCCGACGATCTCGGTCAGCCGGCTCTCCACGGACATGTGGATGTCCTCGAGCTCGCGCTTGAACACGAAGGTGCCGGCCTCGATCTCGTCGCGCACGGACTTGAGCCCGGCCTCGATCGCGGCCACATCCTCCGCCGGCAGGATGCCGGCTTGGCCCAGCATCGCCACATGCGCCAGCGAGCCGCGGATATCCTGGGGCGCGAGGCGCTTGTCGAACCCGATGGAGGCGTTGATCTCCTCCATGATCTCCGCCGGGCCGCTCGCGAAGCGGCCGCCCCACATCCGGTTGCTCATGTCGATCCTTCCGCGCCCTGACCGTCCCGAGGGCCGAGCCTGATGCCCGGCCGCACGCCCATCCTGGCCGGCGCGGGCGTCGCCGCGCTCGCCGTCCTCGGCCTCGCCCTATACGGGAGCGGTCTCCTGCCCGGCAACACGGGCGGCGCCCTCCAGCCCTGCGCCGCCGCGAAGCCCGCGCTCGCCCGGGTCGACGCGGCCGCGAGGGGCGAGGTCGCCGCCATGCAGGCCCTGCCGCAGGCCCGGCCCGCACCGGACATCCGGTTCAAGGGGCCGGACGGCGCCGAGACCGGCCTCGCCGACCTCAAGGGCCGGCTGCTCCTCGTGAATCTCTGGGCGACGTGGTGCGCGCCCTGCAAGGCCGAGATGCCGGCCCTCGACCGGCTCCAGGCGCAGCTCGGCGGGCCCGACTTCCAGGTCGTCGCCATCAACGTCGACACGCGCAATCTCGAGAAGCCGCCGGAATGGCTGAAGCAGGCGGGGATCCACGACCTCGCCTTCTATGCCGATCCCGGCGGCCGCGTGCTGCCGATCATCCAGCGCGACACCCAATCGCCCGGCCTGCCGACCACGATGCTGATCGACGCACAAGGCTGCACCATCGGGGTGATGAAGGGGCCAGCCGCGTGGTCCAGCCCGGACGGGCTGGCGCTGATCCGCGCGGCCCTGGGGCGGACGTCGTAGGACATCGACCGGGATGTCGTCCGGCGCTTGCACGCGCCCGCGATGCGCGGCAAGGCCTGCCACGATGACGTGGCCCGCCCCCGACGATACCCCGCAGAGGCGGGGCCCGCGACCCCTCTCGATCATCCGCACGCTGCTCGCCGGCGAGGCGGCGGGCGGGCTGATCCTGATGGCGGCGGCGGCCCTGGCGCTGGTCGTCGCCAACGGGCCGCTCGCCGAAACCTACGCGCACGGGCTCCACGCCGCCCTCGGTCCTATGAGCGTCCAGCACTGGATCAACGACGGCCTGATGGCCGGGTTCTTCCTGCTGGTCGGGCTCGAGATCAAGCGCGAGGCGCTCGACGGGCGGCTGCGCACCTGGCCCGACCGGGTCCTGCCCGGCTTCGCGGCGCTCGGCGGCATGGCGGTGCCGGCCCTGGTCTATGCTCTGGCCAATCTCGGCGCCGGCACCCTGCGCGGCTGGGCGATCCCGGCGGCCACCGACATCGCCTTCGCGCTGGGCGTCCTGGCGCTGCTCGGATCGCGCGTGCCGGTCTCGCTCAAGATCTTTCTCAGCGCCGTCGCCATCGTCGACGACCTCGGCGCCGTCGTGGTGATCGCGCTGTTCTACAGTTCCGGCCTCGACCTCACCATGCTGGGGCTCGCCGCCCTGGTGCTGGCCGCCCTCTACGGCCTCAACCGGGCGGGGATCGGATGGCTTCCGGCCTACGGGCTCCTCGGCCTCGTGCTCTGGGTCCTCGTGCTGCGCTCCGGCATCCACGCGACGATCGCGGGGGTGCTGCTCGCGCTCACCGTCCCGATCCGGGTGAGCCCGGGCCGGCCGGAGGACGCGCACTCGCCTCTGCACCGGCTGGAGCACGCCCTCGCGCCCTGGATCACCTACGGGGTTGTGCCGATCTTCGGCTTCGCCAATGCGGGCGTGGATCTCTCCGGCTTCACCCCCGAGGCCCTGCTCCAGCCGGTGACCCTGGGCATCGCGGCCGGGCTGTTCCTGGGCAAGCAGGCCGGCGTGTTCGCGAGCCTGCGGCTGGCGGTGGCGCTGGGGCTGGCCAAGCGTCCAGCCGGGGCCGGCTGGGGGCAGGTCTTCGGCGTCGCGGTGCTGTGCGGCATCGGCTTCACCATGAGCCTGTTCATCGGCGGCCTCGCCTTCCCGGACCCGCAGCACGAGACCGCCGTGAAGCTCGGCGTCCTCGCGGGCTCGGCCCTGTCGGGTCTCGCCGGCGCGGCGATCCTCCTCGTCGCGAAGCCCCGCGTCACCCCGCACTAGCGGGCGGCCGGCGGCGCCTCCGTCTTTGCGAGCGGAGCGAAGCAACCCAGAGCAGCGCGCGATCCCCGGACGTGGTGTGTCGCTGGGTTGCTTCGCTGCGCTCGCAAAGACGAGGACGGCACCTCGCGCACAGCCCGGGCTCCGTCCGGCGCGAAAATGCGTTACCCCCCGTCGGCATGCGCTTCTATCTCGGCCTCGCCACCACCTTCCACGACCCGGCCCTCGCCCTGGTCGGCCCCGACGGCACCCTGCTCTTCGCCGAGGCGGCGGAGCGCCCCCTCCAGTACAAGCGCGCGCCGAACTGCGAGCCGGACGCCCCGGCCGTGATGGCGGCGCTGCTGAAGGACCATGTCCCGCCGGGCTCCGAACTCGTGATCGCCTCCACCTGGGGCCCGCAATTCACCGACTTCCTGCGGGGCCAAGCCGGCGCCGGCTCCTTCGACCTCCTGGCGCTGTCGGCCCACACCACGGCGCTCAACCGCTCCTTCGTGCCCGAGCAGGCCGAGCGGGTATTCATCGCCGACCTCCACGGCGCGCAGGAGCGGGCCGGGCACGGCACCCTGCTGGCCCTGAACCAGGAGGCGCGGATCACCGGCGCGGCGCCCCGGGCGACGATCGCCGGGCAGCGGCGCTACCCGCACCACCTCTGCCACGCCGCCTACGGCCTCTGGGGCAGCCCCTTCGACACGGCCACCGCCCTGGTGGTCGACGGCATGGGCGAGACCGGCGCGGCGGCGATCTACCGCCTGGAGGACGGCCGGATCACGGAGCGGCGTCGCCACCGCGGGCGCGGCTCGCTGGGTTTCCTGTACGGGCTGATCACGGATCTCGCCGGCTTCGACCAGGTGAAGGGCGAGGAGTGGAAGATCATGGGGCTCGCCCCCTACGGCCGGCCCGATCCGGACCTCGCCGCGCTGCTCGGCCGGCTCTGTACGATGGAGGGTCACCGCCTGCGCTATGCGGATGCGGAGACGATCCGCGCGGTCGCCGCGGAGATCCGCGCGCGCCGTCCCGCCGACGCCCTGGAGAGCGGCTGGGCCGACCTCGCCCGCTGCGGCCAGGATCTTTTTGGGACCCTCATGGACGCGCTGGTGGCCGAGGCCTACGCGCTGGCACCGTCCGAGAACCTCGTGATCGCCGGCGGCTGCGGGCTGAATTCCTCCTATAACGGCCGGGTGCTCGGCCGGTCCGGCTTCAGCCGGCTGCATGTTCCCTCCGCGCCGGCGGACGACGGCAACGCGGTCGGCGCCGCGTGGCTCGCCTACGCGGAGGACCATCCGGGCTGGGCCGGGCCGCCGCCGGAGCAGCGCCCGCTGACGCCCTATCTGGGCTCCCGGGTCTCGACCGGCGCGATGGAGCGGCTCGCCGAGCAGGAACCCCGCGCCCGGCGCGTCGGCCACGCAGCGGCGACAAGCGCGGCGGCGCGGATCCTGGCCGAGGGCGGCCTCGTCGGCTGGGTGCAGGGCCGGGCGGAGTTCGGGCCGCGGGCGCTCGGCAACCGGTCGATCCTGGCCGATCCGCGGCCGGAGGGCGCCAAGGACGCCCTCAACGCCAAGGTGAAGTACCGGGAGGGGTTCCGGCCGTTCGCACCGTCGATCCTGGCGGAGGCCGGGCCGGACTGGTTCACGGATTACGCCGACAGCCCCTACATGGAGCGCACCCTGGTCTGGCGCGAGGCGGTCCGCGCCCGCGTGCCGGCGGTGGTCCACGCGGACGGCACCGGCCGGCTCCAGAGCGTCACGGCTTCGCGCAACCCGGCCTACGCGGCCCTGATCGGCGCCTTCGCGGCGATCACCGGCGTGCCGATCCTGCTCAACACGAGCTTCAACGTGATGGGCAAGCCGATCCTCCACGGCGCGGAGGACGCGATCCTGATGTTCTACACCAGCGGCCTCGACGCCCTCGTGGTCGAGGATTGGCTGGTGGTGAAATGACATGCGCCGCGCCCCTGGGGGACGCGGCGCCGGTCGCGCGGGCGCGACGGTGACTTAGCGGTGACGCGGCAGTGCCTTACTCGCAGACCTCGACGCGGCGGTAGGTGAACTCGCCGTCGCCGAGCCACTCCTTGCGGCGCTCGTAGTGGCAGATCGGGCCGCGGCGCTCGCGCACCACAATGGTCTCGGGCTCCTCGACCACGACGCGGCGCGGGCGGTACTCCGGCGGCGGCGGGGGCGGCGGGTTCGCGCCGTTGACGAGGGCGCTGCCGACCATGCCGCCGACGACGCCGGCCGCGAGGCCGCCGACGATGGCACCGGTCTGGTCGCGGGCGGTGGCCGGGGCGACCGCCCCGAGCACCAGGGCCGCGGCGAGGGCTGCGGCCCCAGCGCGGATCGTCGTGAAGGAACCGTTCAAGGACACGCGAAACATCTCCCGTTCGTGTTGAGGATGATCCAACACTGGGAGGATTAAGAATCCCCGAAACGGGCCAACTGAATTGTGTGCCGGATATAGCGGCGCGCGGTCGCGGGCGCCGCCCTGATCGGCAAGCCCGTCAGAGCAGCCCGTCGAGGGACTGGACCACCCCGGTAGGCGCCAGATCCGTGTACTCGTCGGGCAGGCCCTTGCGGTTGACCCAGGCGGTCCGGAATCCGAAGGCTGCCGCCCCCGCCACGTCCCAGCGGTTGGACGAGCAGAACAGCACGTCGCCCTGCCCCACGGCCAGCCGGGTCAGGGCGATCCGGTAGGCGTCGGGATGGGTCTTGAACACCGACGCGGCGACCACCGAGAGGACCGCGTCGAGGTGGTCGGCGAGCCCCGCCGAGGCCACCGCCCGGTCGACCATGGCGGCGTTGCCGTTGGTGAGGACGGCGGTGCGGATCCCGCGCTTGCGCAGGGCCGCCAGCACGCCCGGAACCTCCGGATAGGCCTCGAGGTCGCGGTAGGCGTCGAGGAGCCGCTCGCGCAGGGCGGGATCGACGTTCGGGTGGACCGCCAGGGCGTAGTCGAGGGCCCGGACGGTGAGGTCCCAGAAGGCGGCATACCGGCCCATCAGCGACAGGGTCCAGCTGTATTCGAGCTGCTTGTTGCGCCAGACCTCGGAGAGGTGGGCGGCGTCCGGCCCCACCGCCTCGGCGTAGCGCTGGACCGCTGCGTTCACGTCGAACAGCGTGCCGTAGGCGTCGAACACCGCGGCCTTCACGCCCGCGAGCGGTCCTGGTGCGTCGGTCATGGCGTTCCTCACTGGGTGCTCTCGCCCGATCTGGGGCCGGACCCGCGCGGCGGCGAGCCCGGCCGGGTCATTCAGGCCCGGCGCAGGCGCAGGCCGAACAGGTGCAGCAGGCCCGCCAGCAGGCCGCCATAGACCAGCGCGCCGGCGAGCCCCAGCACCGCCAGGACGACGAGGTCGCGCCCGTGCGGGAGGGCCGGCACCAGCGCCTGGACAAGATCCTGGCCGTAGACGGCGACCGCCGCCAGCCCGAGGCAGGCCAGCGCCACCCCCGCGACAGTGAGCCCGAGGGTGCGCCCCGGCGCCGTCCAGTTCCGGCGCTTGGCCAGGACGACGAGCAGAAGCAGGTTGACCCACTGGGCGACCGCGGTGGCGAGCGCCAGGCCGGTGACGCCGTAGGGGCCGGTGAGCCACAGCTTCAGAGCGACGTTGACGCCGATCGCGGTCAGGGAGGCCCAGAGCGGCGTCTTGGTGTCCTGGCGGGCGTAGAAGCTCGCCACGGCGCTGCGCACCAGCACGACGGCCGGCAGCGCGAAGCCGTAGGCCGCCAGCACCGAGGCCGCCCGCGCCGTGTCCTCGGCGCTGAAGGCGCCGCGCTGGAACAGCGCCGCCATGATCAGGCCCGGGATGGTCAGGAAGGCCACGGTGAACGGGGCCGACAGGGCCAGGGAGAAGCCCGCGGCCCGGTTCTGCGCCGTATGCGCACCGGCGACGTCCCCGGCGGCGATCCGGCGGCTCATTTCCGGCAGCAGCACGGTCCCGGCCGCGATCGCGATGACCCCGAAGGGCAGCTGGTAGAGCCGGTCGGCGTAATAGAGCGCCGAGACCGCCCCGGTGGGCAGCCAGCTCGCGATGATCGTGTCGGCGAAAGTGGCGATCTGGAAGCCGGCCGCGCCGATCACCGCCGGCCCGAGCACCGTGAAGAAGCGCTTGAGCGCGGGATCGAGGCGCGGGACGGCGAGGTCCGGCATGACGCGGGCCCGGCGGCAGCCCCACCACAGCAGCCCGAACTGGAGCACGCCCGAGACGGCGACGCCCCAGGCGGCAGCGTAGGCCGCGTTCGGGAACAGGAAGCTCAACCCTAAGGCCGCCAACATGGCGAGGTTGAGCAGGACCGGGGCGCCCGCCGCCACGGCGAAGTGCCGGTGGGCGTTCAGGATGCCCGACAGCAGCGTCACCAGCGTCATGAACAGCAGGTACGGGAAGGTGATGCGGGTCAGCGCCACGGCGAGCTGGAAGCGCTCGCCGTCCTCGGCGAATCCCGGTGCCAGGGCGTGGACCACCCAGGGCATGGCCGGCAGGGCGAGGTTGAGCAGCACCAGCTGCACGATCAGCATCAGGGTGAAGACGCGGTCGGCGAAACGGTGCGCCTCGCCGGGGGAGCCGGCCTCCGCGAGCCCGGCATAGGCCGGCACGAAGGCGGTGTTGAACGCCCCCTCGCCGAAGATCGCGCGGAAATGGTTCGGCAGCCGGAAGGCGACCACGAAGGCGTCGGCCATGGGCCCGGCGCCCATGATTGCGGCCATCACCACGTCGCGGGCGAAGCCGGTGACGCGTGAGACCAAGGTCCAGCCGCCGACGGACAGGATGGAGCGGATCATGGGTGGGGCCGCTGACCGGAGGTCCGCTCCGGCCATTTCGGGCCCGCGGTTTCGGACAACGAGGCCGGCCGCCCGGATGCGAGGCGGAGCGCGGGTCCCCGCTCCCGTGTGGGAGCGGGAGCGCGTCGCGCCTTGCACGGACTGAAGCGCGGAGGCGCCTGTCTCTGCGGAGATGGGCGTGCGGCGCGTGGTGTCGCGGTAGCGCAGTGAAACGAAATGGCCGGCCCCTTCTGCACCGGGTCATCCGGCGTCGGGCGCATCAAGAGCCGGTTTCGTGCGCCACCTCAAGGGTGCCGCGGACACAGGATCCGCGGCACCGGCGGAGAGGCCTCAGGCGGTCGCCTCGGCGTACATCTTCTCCACGTGCTCCCAGTTCACGAGGTTCTCGATGAACGCCTTGAGGTAGTCGGGCCGGCGGTTGCGATAGTCGATGTAGTAGGAGTGCTCCCACACGTCGACGCCGAGGATCGGCTTGGCGCCGTGGACCAGCGGGTTCTCGCCGTTCGGGGTCTTCATGATCGCGAGCTTGCCGTCCTTGACGGCGAGCCAGGCCCAGCCCGAGCCGAACTGGCCGACGCCCGCCTGGATGAAGTCCGCCTTGAACTTCTCGGCGCCGCCGAGATCCTCGTCGATCTTCTTGGCGAGCGCGCCCGGGATCGCACCGCCGCCATTCGGCTTCATCCACTGCCAGAAATGGATGTGGTTGTAGTGCTGGCCGGCATTGTTGAAGAGCGGCTGATTGGTGTTGTAGGAGGCCTTGACGATCTCCTCGACGCTCTTGCCCTGGAGATCCGTGCCCTCAAGCAGCTTGTTGCCCGTATCGACATAGGCCTTGTGGTGCTTGTCGTGGTGGAACTCGAGGGTTTCCTTCGACATGTACGGCCCCAGCGCGTCGTAGGCGTAGGGCAGTTCCGGCAGGGTGAAGGTCATCGCGTCTATCTCCGCTTAGCAGGGGGCGGCCTCGTCCCCGGCGGGGGATCCCGAGTCGAGAGCCCGCTAGGTAAGTCGGCGGCCGCAAGACGGCAACGCCGTTCCGCCACGGCGGCGCGGGAAGTTCCGGGATCGCGGACGTGCGGCGGCGGGCCGGCCTTCTCGGAGATAGCCGGGCGAGATCCGAACTATTCGGGTTTCCCGACCATCTCGCCACCGCGTTTTGCAATATGCCGGCTAGGCCTTACTGTGCGACACGCCTTGAGCGCCGGCCGTCAGCCGGCCCGTGTCAGAGAGTATCATGATCGCTGCGCTGTTCGCGCTCGCCGCCGCCATGATCATCGGGGGCTGCGCCGCCGTGATCCAGGGCTTCCCGTACGTGCGTCTGGAGAGCGGGCTCGCGATGGTGATCGCGGGGTCGGTCGCGGCGTCGTCGGGTGCGGTGCTCCTCGGCCTCGGCGTCGTGGCGCTCGGTTTCCGGCGGGTCGAGCGGGCGATCGGGCGTGTCCCGACGGCCGGCGAGCGGCATGCCGCCCCTGCCGCCGCCCCTGCCGCCGCACCGGCTTCCGCCGACGCGGACCGGACCCGGCTGCCGCCGCTCCTGCCGGCGGCGCCCGCCTTCATCGTCCCGTCGGTGGTCGAGCCCGCCTTCGATCCCGAGCGTCCCCGGATGGAGCCCAGCCTGGAGCTCCGGGCCGACGAGGCTCGCACGGCCGTTCCGGAGGCCGCTGCGGTCGAGGCCGCGAAGCCGGCCCCGGTCGAGCCCGACCCGGTGCATGCGGCTCCGCCTGTCCTGGCGCCGGAGCCGAGCCTACGGCTCGAGACCGGAGCTCCGAGGGCCCAGAGCGCGATCGCTCCCGAGGACGATCTGTTCGCCGCGCCCGAGCCGCCTCCGGAACCCCGGGAAGAGGTTCGGCAAGAGGTTCGGGAAGAGGTTCGGGAAGAGATCCGAGCGGAGTCGCCATCCCTGCGCCCGAGCCTCGACACGGCCCCCGAGCCCGAGCCGGCCCCGAAGCTCGCCGCGCGGACCGTGGTCGGGCGCTACGCCTCGGGCGGCAACACCTACGTGATGTTCGAGGACGGCTCGATCGAGGCGGAGACGCCGCAGGGCCGCTTCACCTTCGCGTCGCTCGACGAGCTGAAGGCCTTCGTGGATGGCGGCGGCGAATCCGGGACCCGCGGCGCGGCCTGAGCCTCCGCCAGGGCGGAGACGGCGTCACACCAGCGGGTTGAGGCTGTCGTTGCGCGGCGGGATCGGAGCCCGCATGGTCAGGGAGAAGCCGCCGGGGGCGTAGTCGGTCGTCACTTCGGCCTGGACCTGGGTGATCAGGACGCGCTGCAGCAGGCGCGAGCCGAAGCCCTGGCGGCTCGGCGGCGCGACCGGAGGGCCACCGGTCTCGCGCCAGGAGAACCGCAGGATCCCGGCCGGCCCACCGGACTCCATGGACCATTCCACCGCCACCCGCCCGGTGCGGTTCGACAGCGCCCCATACTTCGCGGCGTTGGTGGTGAGTTCGTGGATCGCCATGCCGATCGGCACCGCGATTTCGGAGGGCAGATCGATCGCCGGCCCGTCCAGGCTGATGCGGCCCTCGGCGCCGCCATCCGGCGCCACCTCCGCATAGGGCTTGAGTTCGTTGCACAGGAGGTTGGCCAGAGACGCCGTCTGCCATGTGTCCTCGGTGAGGACCGAGTGCGTGTGCGCCAGGGATTTGATCCGTCCGACGAACGCCTCGTAGAAGCTCTCGATGCTCGACGCCGTCCGCGCGGTGGAGCCCACGATGGCCTGGACGGTGGCCAGGGTGTTCTTCACCCGGTGATGCAGCTCGCGGATCAGCAGGCTCTGGCGCTCCTCTGCGACCCGGCGGTCGGTCACGTCGGCGACGACGCCGATCAGGCGGCGCGGCAGGCGGCTGGGGGCATCGCGCTCGAACCGGCCGGCCATGTCGATCGTGCGCCACGCACCGTCGGACTTGCGCCGGATCCGGCCGCTGATGTGCAGATCTCCGTCCTCCCGCAGCGCGTTGGAGATCGCCCGTCGGACCGCGGGGCGGTCGTCGGGGTGGAGGATGTCGTTGAGAAACTCGGTCTTGCCGATCGTCCCGTCCTCGGGCGCGTGCCCGAAGATCTCGTACATGTGCTCGTTCTCCCAGATCGCCTGATCCTCGAGCATGTGCCACTCGAAGATGCCGAGCTTGGCGACCGTGGTCGCAACCCGCAGGCGCTGGTCCCGGGACAGGATCTCGTCCCGGGCCTCGACCCGCGTGGTGATGTCCTGGAGGACGCCGACCATGCCGGCCAGCGCGCCATCGGGGCCTGGCACGGCCTGCCCCCGCACCCGCAGGATCACGGTCCGGCCGGTCACCGTCGTGGCCGTGTCGAACTGATACGGCTCGCCGGTTCCGTCCGCCTCGGCGATCAGCGCACGCAGGCGCGCGAGTTCCGGCTGAGACAGGCCGGCCTTCAGCTCCTCCCACGAGACGGAGCGGCCCGGCGGCCGCCCGAGGATGCGCGCGGCCCGGCGCGACAGGGTGAGAAGGCCGGTCGCCCGGTCCCAGCGCCATTCCCCAAGCCCGGCGGCCGCCAGCGCCTCGCGATTCGCCTCGGAATGGGCCGCCGCGTCCACGTCGACCGACTCGATCACCAGGGTCCGGCCGGTGCGCCGGACCCGCACGTCCAGGGGGGTGCCGTCCGCCCGGCGCCAGAATTGGAGACCGTCCCGGAGCCCCTCCGGTCCCTCGTTCAGAAGGTCCGCGGACTTTCGCCCGGACAGGGTGCCCGCCGGCCAGCCGAGCAGATCGTGCAGGGCCCGGTTGGCGGCAACGATTCCGACATCGTCCGCCGACAGCACAACGAGGCCGATCGCGGCCTCGTCGAAGCCGGTGCGAAACGGGTCCACCGCCGCCGGGTCCTGCCCCACCCTCTCATTCACTCGGAAGAATCCTCGAACGTGCCGTGGCACGCTCCCGCCGGAGATGGGCCCCCTCCCCCGCGATCCGGGACCGCGATGGGCCCTCAGGATGGCGATCGAGCGTGACTGTGGCAAGGCGTTCCGGTCAGCCTGCGGCGACCGGGCACCCGCCCGGTGCGATCGGGACCGGGTTCAGCGGGGGCGGCGGGCAAATTCCAGGTAGGTGGGCCGGCGGCCGGCCTCCAGCGCCTTGGCCTCGTAGCGCGTGCCGGGCCAGCCCGGAAAGGGCTGCGTCCAGTCCCGCACGCCCTGTGCCGTCCAGGTCAGGAGAGGACAGCGCGCGGCCCGGACCAGCGTCCAGCCGGCATAATCGTCGATGTCGCTGGCAAACCGAAACAGGCCCCCATCCTTCAAGACGCGGCCGATCTCGGCGAGGGAGGCATCGGAGACGAACCGGCGCTTGCGCTGCCGCCGCTTGGGCCAGGGATCGGGGTAGAGCAGATAGACCCGATCGAGGCAGGCATCCGGCAGCCGCGCCAGGAGGGCGGTCACGTCCTCGTCGCGGATACGGACGTTGCGCAGCCCGTGCGCCTCGATCGCCGCCAGCAGCTTGACCACGCCGTTGACGAATGGCTCGGCGCCGATGAAGCCGACGGTCGGCTGCGCGGCCGCCTGGGCGGCGAGGTGCTCGCCGCCGCCGAAACCGATCTCCAACCAGAGCGCCTCGGGCGGCGCCGGCATGGCCGGGAACAGCGTACGTGGATCGAGGGGCCGGTCGTCCGGCGGCAGGTCGACCCGCAGGGCCGGCAGCAGCTCGGTGAGCCGGCGCTCCTGCTCGCCGCGGAGGCGCTTGCCCTTGCGCCGTCCGAAGAAGGCGCGCTCCGGCTCCTCGGCCACGTGGGAGGAGCGTCCAGTTGGGTCGGTGTCCACCGGCTCAAATCTACCTTGGAGAGGGGACGCGACCCGTTCCCGAGCACCTCGGGGGTCAGCGGAAGGTGGTCCGGGACCGGGCGCCCGACACGCCGCGAAGCGGCACACTTTGATCGCTCGGGAGCCGCGAGCAACCTTCTCCAAGCCGGGCGCTTCGCGTCGTCCTGTTCCGGGTCCCGGATCGCATTTCGCTGACGCTTCATGCGCCCGGGAAAGGTGCCGCGCTGAACGCACCGCCCATCCCTGTTCATCCCGCCCCGGTGTGGCGCCGGTTTTCGGCCTGCGCGCGGGGATGATGCAGCGTGGAGCTCGCCCTCAGGCCAGCGCCGACTTCAGCTTGCCGGCGAGATCGGTACGCTCCCAGGAGAAGCCGCCATCGGCCTCCGGGGCGCGGCCGAAATGGCCGTAGGCCGAGGTGCGCGCGTAGATCGGCTTGTTGAGGCTGAGGGCCGTGCGGATGCCGCGGGGCGACAGGTCCATGGCGTCCATCAGCACGGCTTCGAGCTTGGCCTCGTCCACGTTCCCCGTGCCGTGCAGGTCCACGTAGATCGAGAGCGGCTTCGAGACGCCGATCGCGTAGGCGAGCTGGATCGTCGCGCGGCTGGCAAGGCCGGCTGCGACCACGTTCTTGGCGAGGTAGCGCGCCGCGTAGGCCGCCGAACGATCGACCTTGGTCGGATCCTTGCCGGAGAACGCGCCGCCGCCATGCGGGGCCGCGCCGCCGTAGGTGTCGACGATGATCTTGCGGCCGGTGAGGCCGGCATCTCCGTCAGGGCCGCCGATCACGAACTTGCCGGTCGGGTTCACGTGCCAGGCCGTGCCCTCGTTGACCCAGCCCTGCGGCAGGGCCTTGAGGATGTAGGGCTCGACGATGGCGCGCACGTCCGCCGAGTCGAGGGACTCGTCGAGGTGCTGCGTCGACAGCACGATCTGGGTGACCTCGACCGGGCGGCCGTTCTCGTAGCGGACCGTGACCTGGCTCTTGGCGTCGGGGCCGAGCTTGGCGGCATCGCCCTGACCGGCCTTCCGGGCGTCGGCGAGATCCTTGAGGATCCTGTGGGCGTAGAAGATCGGCGCCGGCATCAGCTCGGGCGTCTCGTCGGCGGCGTAGCCGAACATGATGCCCTGGTCGCCCGCGCCCTCGTCCTTGTTGCCCGCGGCGTCCACGCCCTGGGCGATGTCGGCCGACTGGGCGTGCAGGTAGATGGCGACGTCGTTGTTCTTCCAGTGGAAACCCGACTGCTCGTAGCCGATATCCTTCACGGCCTCGCGGGTCAGGGCCTCGAGGTCCTTGAACGTGACCGAATCGGGGCCGCGCACCTCGCCGGCGATGACGATGCGGTTGGTCGTGGCGAGCGTCTCGACGCCGAGCCGTGCCTCGGGCATCGCCGCGAGATAGGCATCGACCACCGTATCCGAGATCCTGTCGCAGACCTTGTCGGGGTGTCCCTCGGACACGGACTCGCTGGTGAACAGGTAGTTGGAACGCGGCATCGGACGGCCTCAGTTTCAGAGGTACGCCGTCGCGATCGCGGCGTTGACCCTTCATGGGGCCGGGGTTCTCGCACCCGACCGGAGCCCGGTCAAGACGGAGGAACGAACGGATCCGCTATAACGGACAAAGCGACCGAAAAAACGACCGGCCTCGCGCGATAGGCCGGCGGCCTCAGCCGCCGAGCTTGCTCTCGAGGGCCCGGATGGCGTCGGCCACGTCGCGGCGCGCCTCCTCGGAGAAATTCTCGGTGATGTGGCGGCCCACGACTTCCGCCAACCCCTTCAGCCCCCCCTCCGACAGGGCGGATTGCTCGCGCTCGCCGAAGCCCGGTGCGATGAAGTCGTCGTTGCGGGGCATGCCCTTGAAGAAGTAATCCATCGGCACGCCGGTCATCCGCGAGAAGATGTCGAGATGTACGGCGCTGATCCGGTTGGTGCCCTTCTCGTACTTCTGGAGCTGAGCTGCAGACATACCGAAGCTCTGCGCGACGCGGCGCTGTGTGAGCGACGCCTTCCGGCGCTGCTCGGCGATGCGTTGCCCGACATAGACGTCGCGCTGATCGGTCTTCTGGCCCGCCATGAAGTGCTCGTCCACCCCCGCCATGAATCCTGGCGGCAAAGCTTAGCGCGGCCCTCGGTACTTGTCACCGGCGGGCGGCCGACGTGGTGGACAAATTGCGCCCGGCTCTGCGGCCGGAGAGATCTGCAAGACGAGAAAACTTGGTGTCCCCGGCAGGGCTCGAACCTGCGACCCCAGGTTTCATACCACTTCGGCTTTCGCCGCCGCGTCCCGAAGGTCCGCGTTCGTGGCCTGGACTATCCCTTCACCGTGGACTGGACTGCATCCAGCCGTTAGGTGCCGCCCGTCTAGTCTCTACACCTTCCCGCAGGACGCCGGGGCGCCGCGCGGGCTTGGCTCGGGATTGGCAGAGCATCGGACGCCTGAGCGCCGATACCGGAAGCGTTCCCCGACTTTGAGCGGATCCGTCGCGTGGTTTCCCGGCGCGACGCCCAATTGAACCTCTTTAGGAAACCTGTGCTCTGTCCAGCTGAGCTACGGAGACAACCGCGGGCTCCATAGCATTCTCCCCAGCCGAGGCCAACCGCGCTCGGTGGAGGGGCGGCGGTGTCGGGGCCCGCGATCGCGGGGGTGTTCGATGGGCAGGATCGGGGGCTCGGGCGGGCGGCGGCGGGCGGCGGCCCCGCAGGCGGGGTTCGCAGCCATGCTCGCGGCCATGCTCGCCACGATTCCGCCGAGCCCGACACGGGCCGCGCCGCGGACCGGCCTCTCCGATTGCGCCACCGGGCCGGCCCGTGAGGACGTCGTGGCGGGGATCTCGCCCCGGGGCGAGATCCGCCTGGCGTCGGGCCTCCGCGTGGTGCCTGATTCGCTGCGGTGGCCGGACGCACCGGAGGCCGCATCCGCGGCCCAGGCGTGGCTCGAGGACCGGCGGGGCGCCCGGGTCACGGTGATTCCACGCGGGCAGCCCGATCGGTGGGATCGGCTGCGGGCCGATCTGCTGATCCCCGAGGATGAGGGGGATGTGGCGGCCCGCCTCATCGAGGCGGGGCTCGCATTCGCGGACGCGAACGAGGCCGAGGCGCTCTGTCGGCCCGCCCTGCGCCTCGTCGAGGACGCCGCCCGCGCGCGCGGGCTCGGCCTCTGGGCCGCGGCGCTCCCGGCGGCGCAGGACGGCCCGGCGCTCCGGACGAAGGCCGGGCACTTCGTGGTCGTGGAAGGCCGGGTCCGCCATGTCGGCGAGCGCGGCGCGCGCACCTATCTGGATTTTGCGGCCCGCGGCAGGGACGGGCTCACGGTGACCGTATCGAAACGCACTTGGCGAATGATGCGCGCCCGTGGTTTGAGTGCGGCCTCGCTCGAAGGCCGGCGCGTGCGGGTGCGCGGTCTCCTGGAGGTCCGGCGCAGCCCGACCCTGGAGGCCGCGACCGACGGGATCGAGACTCTGGACGAGGCGGACCGGCCGGAGGCCGGTTCGGACGAGGAACGGGGATTGCGGCGCTGATCGCCATGGGCGGGATCACGGGGCATATCATGTTGGGGCGGCTCCTCGGTTCGGGCCGCCTCCCGCGCGGTGCTGCGGCACTCGGCGGCTTGGCTCTGCTGCTCGGCGCGTGCGTCGCCGACCAGACCGAGGCGACCGTGCGGCAGGCCGTGGTGCGGGTGCCCGCGGAGGCGCCGCGCACCACCGGCCGCGAGCGCGCCGCGGATGCCGACCACCTCAAGCTCGTGGCCTCCTTCGGGGGCGAGGCGCGGGCGCCCAACGTCACGCGGATGCTCACCGAGGTGACCGACCGCCTCGTGAAGGCGAGCGACCGGCCCGACCAGGCCTATACGGTGACGCTCCTCGACTCGCCCGCGGTCAACGCCTTCGCTCTGCCGAACGGGCGGCTCTACGTGACCCGCGGCCTCGTCGCTCTGGCGAGCGATACCTCGGAGGTTGCGGCCGTGCTGGCGCACGAGATGGCCCACGTGACTCTCAACCACGCCACGGCCCGCAGCGAACTCGAGTTGCGCTCGGCGCTCGTTAGCCGCGTCGTGGCCGACGTTCTGAACGATCCCGATACCGGGGCGCAGCTGCAGCACCAGTCGCGCTTCGCGCTGGCCCGGTTCTCCCGCGAGCAGGAACTGGAGGCGGACGCCACCGGTGTGCGCACCCTCGCGAAGGCCGGCTACGATCCGTTCGCGGCCGGGCGCTTCCTCACCGCGCTCAACCGCTCGACGGGGCTGAAGGCCGGCAGCGCCACGCAACCCGACATGCTGGCGACCCATCCGGGCACCGCCGAACGCATCACCCAGGTCACCCGGGCGGCCCGCCGCATCGGCGCGCCGGGCATCGGCACCGACGACCGCGCCAGCTACCTCGCGGCGGTGGATGGCCTCGCCTATGGCGACAATCCGCGCGACGGCGCGGTGCGCGGGCACCGCTTCATCCATCCCGGCCTCGGCATCGCCTTCGAGGTGCCGGAGGGCTTCACGCTGGAGAATACCCGTGCGGCGGTGCTCGGGACGACCCAGGACGGTAGCCGGCGCCTGCTGTTCGACCAGATCGAGGCCAAGGACGGCCAGCCCCTCGACGCGGTGCTGAAAGCGAGCTGGAACGACGCCTTCGACCCGGCCGGCTTCGAGACTCGGGAGGTTGCCGGCCACCCGGCGGCCTTCGCGCTGTCGCGGGGGAAGGAGTGGACCTTCCGCCTCGCGGCGATCCGGATCGGCGATTCGACCTACCGGATGATCATGGCCGCCAAGGGCGCCACCGATCCCGATCCGGCCTTCCGCCGCTGGATCGCGACCCTCGTGCCGGCATCGCCGGACGAGACGGTCCTGCATTCCCTGCGGCTGCAGGTGGTCCAGGCGACCTCGACCAATGCCGAGGATCTCGCCCGCCGCATGGCGGTGCCCGACCGGGCGCTCGACCGGTTCCTCCTCCTCAACGGGCTGGAACGGGGGGCGCAGCTGGTCCCGGGCCGCAGCTACAAGATCGTGGCGGAATAGCCGCCCTGCGCGGCTGCGCCTTGTGCCGATCGCGGCCCCGGGGATCCTTCCGGGGTCGTTCAGGGAGAGCGCCGTGATTCGGTTTTTCTACAATCTCAGCCCCAACCCCATGAAGGTCGCCCTCTGCCTCGAGGAGATGGGCCTGCCCTACGAGCCGGTGCCGGTCGATACCCGCAAGGGCGCGCAGTTCGATCCCGCCTACACGGCGGTCAATCCGAACGGGAAGGTGCCGGCAATCGTCGACGGCGACGTGACGGTGTTCGATTCGAACGCGATCCTGCTGTATCTGGCGGGCAAGACCGGCCAGTTCCTGCCGGAGGGCGAGCCCGTCCGCGGCGAGATGCTGTCCTGGCTGATGTTCGTGGCCACCGGCATCGGGCCGTTCTCGGGCCAGTGCGTGCATTTCCGCCACTTCGCGCAGGACGGCGGCGCCTATGCCACCGAGCGCTACACCTTCGAGGCGCGCCGGCACTGGGGCATCCTCGACCAGCGGCTCGCCGACCGCGCCTACGTGCTCGGCGACTGCTACACGATCGTCGATATGGCGGTCTGGGGCTGGGCGCGGATGGTGCCCTTCATCCTCGGCGAGGGCGCCTTCGCGGACCTGCCCAACGTCAAGCGCCACCTCGACGCGCTCAACGCCCGGCCGGCCGCGCAGGCCGCCGAGGCGCTGAAGGGCCGCCACGCCTTCAAGGCGGAGATGGATGAAGAGGCGCGGCGCTTCATGTTCCGCGCCGTCCAGAGCGCCGCCTGACGGGCGGCCGGATCGGACCGCTCCCTTGCCTCAAGGCGCGGGGGCGGTCACCGTGAGCATCGGCAGGGTGACGGAGAGCGTGCCGGCCGGCGGGCGCTCGGTGCCGAGCGTCAGGCAGGCGCCGAGTCCGAGACAGAGAGCGAGACCGAGAAGCGAGGTCTCGAAGCCGCGATAAACCCATTCCATGTCGGTCCCCTTTCGCGAGGCAACCGCAGGATGCACGCGTCGCGTTAAGGGATCGGTGCGCCAGCGCGCATGCCCTCACCAGCCGGACGCGACGAGGGCGGCCCCGGCGGCGATCAGGCCGACACCGATCCAGGCCGCGAGGCTGAGGGTCTCGCCGAGGAAGGTGGCGCCGAGGATCGCCACCAGCACGACGCTGAGCTTGTCGATCGGCGCGACCCGGGCGGCCTCACCCAGCGACAGCGCCCGGAAGTAGCAGAGCCACGACGCCCCGGTGGCGAGCCCCGACAGGATGAGGAAGACGAGGCTGCGGCCGGAGATCTGCGCGAGGCCGCCCGACTGACCGGAGCCGACGACGATCGCCCCGGCGAAGATCAGGATCACGGCGGTCCGCACCAGGGTCGCGACATCCGACTGGACGCCGGAGACGCCGACCTTCGCGAGAATCGCGGTGAGCGCCGCGAAGCCCGCGGCGGCGAACGCCCAGAAGCGCCAGGATTGCAGCAGGTGGCTCACCGGGACCTCGTGCCGTTACTGTTCCGGGCGCACGGACGCACGCTCGTCTTTGCGAGCGGAGCGAAGCAATCCACGAGCGCCCTACCGGCCGAAGGCGCCCTTCCCCGGGTCGCTTCGCTCCGCTCGCGATGACGGAGAGGCACACGGAGAAGCCGCCGGGCCTTGGGCGCGGCGGCTCGCGGGGCGCGAAGTCAGAGCAGCTTGTCGGGGGTGATCGGCAGGTGGCGCACCCGCTTGCCGGTGGCGTGGAACACGGCATTCGTGATCGCCGCCGCGACGCCGACGATGCCGATCTCGCCGAGCCCCTTCACGCCCAGCGGGTTCGCCTTGTCCTCCTCGTCCACGAAGATCACGTCGATGTCGTAGATGTCGGCGTTCACCGGCACGTGGTACTCGCCGAGATTGTGGTTCATGAACCGGCCGATGCGGTGGTCGAGCATCGACTCCTCCTCCAGGGCCGAGCCGATCCCCATCACCACGCCGCCCAGGATCTGGCTGCGCGCGGTCTTCGGGTTCAGCACCTTGCCGGCCGCGATCGCCGAGACGACCCGGGTCACCCGGACCTGACCCAGCTCCTCGTCGACCTTCACCTCAGCGAATATCGCCGAGTGGGTGTAAGCCTCGTACTTCTTGTTGAAGTCCTGGTCGGGCCCGGCCTGCTCGACCGCCTCGACCTTGTCGACGCCGGCCGCCTGCAGCACCTCGACAAGCGAGACGCTGCGGCCCGGGTCGCCCGCCACCGCGATGCGCCCGTCCGCGAACACCGCCCGGTCGAAATCGACATTGGCGAGGGGCGAGTTCTCCATGGCGCGGGCGAGCTTGAACACCTGCGCGCCGACGTTGCGGCAGGCCTTCATCACCGCGGTGCCCGACGAGGCCGCCGTCCAGGATCCGCCCGCCACGGGGGCTTCCGGCAGGCGGGTGTCGCCGAGCTTGGCCGTCACCGCGTCCATCGGCAGGCCGAGGGTGTCGGCGGCGATCTGGGTGAGGATCGTGTAGGTACCGGTGCCGATATCGCCGGTGGAATTGCCCACCGTGAGGCGACCGTCCGGCGTCAGGGTCGCGATGGCGCTCGACTGCATCATCATCGATTCCCAGATGCCGGTGGCCACGCCCCAGCCGACCAGCTCCCGCCCCTCGCGGGTGGAGCGGGGCTCGGGGTTGCGCTTGGCCCAGCCGAAGCGCTCGGAGCCGAGCTCGAAGCAGCGCCGCAGCTCCTTCGAGCCGAAGGGCTTGCCCTCGGCGGTGGCGTCCGATTCGGCGTAGTTCTTCAGCCGCAGCGCGATCGGGTCGAGCTTCGCCGCATAGGCGAGCTCGTCCATGGCGGTCTCGATGGCGAAGACGCCGGTGACCGCACCGGGGGCGCGCATGTCGCCGGGCGTCGGCGTGTCGAGCTTCACCAGCCGGTAGCCGAGCGCAACGTTGTCGCAACGGTAGAGGACGCCCGACCAGTTGACGACGACCTCCTGGTAATCCTCGTACTGCGAGGTGCCCTGGACGGCGTCGTGCCGCAGGGCCGTCAGCGTCCCGTCCGGCTCGGCGCCCAGCGCGATCGTCTGCAGCGCCTCCGACCGGTAGGTGAAGCTCCACATCTGGTCGCGCGACAGGGTCACCCGCACCGAGCGCTTCAGCTCCTGCGCGGCCAGCATCGCCAGGAACAGCTGGTATTGCGGACGCAGGCCCGAGCCGAAGCCCCCGCCGAGATAGGGGTTGAGCACCCGCACCTGATCGGGCTTCAGGCCGAACACGTTGGTCAGATACTGGTGGCTGTTCGAGACGCCCTGGATCTTGTCGTAGACCGTGTAGGTTCCGTCCTCCTCCACCACCACCGTCGAGGCGTGCGGCTCCATCGGGTTGTGGTGCTCGTCGGCGAGGCTGTATTCGCCCTGGACGCGGATCGCCGCGCTGCCGAAGGCCGTGTCGGCGTCGCCCCAGGGCTCCGGCGGCGGCTTGATGCCCTCGCGGTTGTAGGGCGGGTCGTAGGCAGTGCCGCGCAGGGCCCTCAGATCGGTGCCGGGCTCCTGGGCCTCGTAGCTGACCCGGACCAGGGAGGCGGCGTAGCGCGCGGTCTCGAAATCCGCCGCCACCACCAGGGCGACCGGCTGGCCGCTGAACACGATCAGGTCGTCGTAGAGGGCGCGGAACGGCGAGCCGGGGGGCGCCACCTGATCCTGGAAGTTCTTGTCCCGCCACGCGGTGCGCGGCCGGTTCTCGTGGGTGAGCACCTTCAGGACCCCAGGGACCGCCTCGGCCTCGGCCGAGTCGATGGCGGTGATCCGGCCCTTGGCGATCGCACTCGACACGACATAGCCGTAGGCGAGGTCGGGGGCGGCGAACTCGCCCGCGTATTTGGCCAGTCCCGTGACCTTGGCGGGTCCGTCGATGCGGCTGCGCGGGGTGCCGACGAAGGTGTCGCGGCCGGTGGAGCTGAAGGTCTGGGTCATGGCAGGACCTACTGGATGCGCTTGTCGCTGAGCGACTGGGGCGTGCCGGCGGCGGCCTGTTCGAGGCCGCGCACGATGGCCCGCCGGGCGAGATCGATCTTGAAGCCGTTCGTCGCCTGGGGCTTCGCCTCCGCGACGATGAGGTCGGCCGCCGCCTGGAAGGTTTCGCGAGTCGCGGGCTTGCCCTCCAGCAGCGCCTCGGCCTCGCGGTTGCGCCAGGGCTTGTGGGCGACGCCGCCGAGCGCGAGACGGGCGGTCTTCACCGTGTCGCCCTCGAGCTCCAGACCCGCCGCCACCGAGACCAGCGCGAAGGCGTAGGACAGCCGGTCACGCAGCTTCAGGTAGGTGAAGTGCTGCGGGAAGCGGCTCTCCGGCAGGTCGACCGCAACGATGATCTCGCCGGGGGCGAGGTTGGTGTCCTTTTCCGGCGTGTCGCCCGGCAACCGGTGGAACTCCGAGAACGGGATCGACCGGTCGCCCTGCGGCCCGCTCACCTGCACGCTCGCCTCCAGGGCGGCCAGCGCGATGCACATGTCGGAGGGGTGGGTGGCGATGCAGTGCTCGCTGGTGCCGAAGATCGCGTGGATGCGGGTCATCCCGCCGATCGCCGAGCAGCCGGAGCCGGGCTCGCGCTTGTTGCAGGGCGTGGCCACGTCGTAAAAGTAGTAGCAGCGCGTCCGCTGGAGCAGGTTGCCGCCGGTCGAGGCGGCGTTGCGCAGCTGCGCCGAGGCGCCGGCCAGGATGGCGTTGCGCAGCAGCGGGTAGCGTTCCGTGACCCGCTCGTCGTAGGCCACCTTGGCGTTGGTGGCGAGCGCCCCGAGCCGCAGGCCGCCCGCATGGTCCTCGATCTGGTCGAGGGGCAGCCGGGTGATGTCGATCAGCCGACCGGGCTTCTCGACCTCGTACTTCATCAGGTCGATCAAGTTGGTGCCGCCGGCGATGAAGCGCGCCCCGGCGCCGAAGGCCTGCACCGCCTCCGCCACCGTGCCGGCGCGGACGTAATCGAAGCGGTTCATCGGGCGCCTCCCTGCATGACGTCCTCGATGGCGTCGACGATGTTGGTGTAGGCGCCGCAGCGGCAGATATTGCCGCTCATCGCCTCGCGGATCTCGTCGCGGGTGTGGGCGTGGCCCTCGTTCATCAGGCCCACCGACGAGCAGAGCTGGCCCGGCGTGCAGTAGCCGCACTGGAAGGCGTCGTGCTCGATGAACGCCTCCTGGATCGGGTGGAGGGCATTGCTGCCCGCCCGGTCGCCGAGGCTGGCGAGCCCCTCGACCGTGGTGATCTCGGCGCCGTCCTTCATCACCGCGAGCGTCAGGCAGGAATTCACCCGGGTGCCGTTCACCAGCACCGTGCAGGCGCCGCACTGGCCGTGGTCGCAGCCCTTCTTGGTGCCGGTGAGGTCGAGCCGCTCGCGCAGCAGGTCGAGCAGCGTGGTCCAGGGAGCGACCTGGAGCTCGCGCCGCTGCCCGTTGATCGTGAGCGTGATGCCGATGGGCGTGTCCGCCGCCACCGGCGGCTGTGTCTCGAGGCGCATGGTGTCGTCCACGATCTGGGCCGGCCGGGGCCGGGCGGGGAGCAGAGGAAGCGGCGACGGGGGCGGCGCGCGGAGGCCGGCCGGCCATTCGGTCGATAACAATTCCAATCTGTCCCTGTTCCGCTTGGAGCCCGTCATGGCCGCCCGGCGGACCCGGCATCGAAGATCGGACATTGCGGCGCCCGCTTCGCCTCGGCTAACCCTGGTCCTGCGAAAAAACCCCGGAGCCCCCCGATGGCCGCGCTCGACGCGATCCTCAACGACATCGACACGGATCTGGAGAACGCCCTGGAGCGGCTGTTCGCCTTCCTGCGGATCCCGTCGATCTCCACCGATCCCGCCTATGCCGGGCATTGCCGCGAGGCCGCCGCCTGGCTCGCCCAGGACCTGACCGCTTTGGGCTTCGAGACCTCCGTGGAGGAGACCTCGCTCCACCCGGTCGTGCTGGCCCACCGGCCGAAGGCCGGGGCGCCGCACGTCCTGTTCTACGGCCATTACGACGTGCAGCCGGTCGATCCGCTCGACCTGTGGAAGACACCGCCCTTCGAGCCGCACATCGCCGACGACGGCCAGGGCGGCAAGACGATCGTCGGGCGCGGCGCCTCCGACGACAAGGGCCAGGTGATGACCTTCGTGGAGGCCTGCCGGGCCTATATCGCCATGCACGGCGAGCTGCCCTGCGGCGTCACGATCCTGATCGAGGGCGCCGAGGAGAGCGGCTCACAGGGGCTTCCCGAATGGGTCGCGGCCAATCGCGAGAAACTCGACTGCGACGTGGTGCTGGTCTGCGACACCGGCATGTGGGACCGGAAGACCCCGGCCATCACCTCGTCGCTGCGCGGGCTCGCCTATTTCGAGGTGAAGGTCACCTGCGCCGACCGCGACCTGCATTCCGGCTTCTTCGGCGGCGCGGCGCGCAACCCGATCCACGTGCTCGCCAAGATCATCGCCGACCTGCACGATGCCGACGGGCGGGTGACGATCCCGGGCTTCTACGAGGGCGTGCACGAGCGCCCGCCCGAGGTGCTGGAGCAGTGGCGCGGCCTCGGCCTGACGCCCGAGACGCTGCTCGGCCCGATCGGCCTCAAGGAGCCCGCGGGCGAGCGCGGCCGGATGCCGATCGAGCTGGTGCAGTCGCGCCCGTCCTGCGACGCCAACGGCATCATCGGCGGCTATACCGGCGAGGGCACCAAGACGGTGATCGCCTCCACCGCCTCCGCCAAGGTCTCGTTCCGCCTCGTGGACGACCAGGACCCGAAGCGGCTCGCCGAGAGCTTCGAGGCTTTCGTGCGCGCGCGGGTGCCGGCGGACTGCCGGGTCGAGGTCATCACCTACAAGGGCTCGCGGGCGATCAGCCTGCCCTTCGACATGCCCCAGCTCGAGGCCGCCAAGGCGGCGCTGCAGGACGAGTGGGGCGTGCCGGCCGTCACGGTGGGCGCGGGCGGCTCGATCCCGATCGTCGGCGATTTCAAGCGGATCCTGGGGCGCGACACCCTGCTGATCGGGTTCGGCCTCGACGACGACCGCATCCACTCGCCCAACGAGAAGTACGACCTGACGAGCTTCCACAAGGGCACGCGCTCCTGGGCGCGGATCCTGGCGGCCCTCGGTCAGGGCTGATCTCAGCGGGTGGGGGCCGCCCGCATCTTCCCGTCGATCCAGGCCCAGAGGGCCCGGACTTCCTCGGCAGCTTGGCTGCCGGGGGCGAATTCGGTGACGCCCAGGCCGGTTGCCAGGGCGTCCTGGTGGTCGACCCGGTGGATGATGCCGGGCTCGGCCAGGACGCCCAGGGCCCGCAACTGCGCCGCGTAGGCGCTGGTGCGCGGCGAGGGCGGCGGTGGGCATTGGTTCAGCACCAGGGCCAGCCGCTCCCGCAGGCCGAGGCCGACGAGGGCCTGGAGCGTCGGCCGGGCAGCCACGATGTCGAGCCGGGAGGGGCGGACCGGCATCAGGACGAAATCGGCATCCTTCAGGGCGGGCGCGAAGCCGGACGCGCTGCCGGCGGTGTCGAGGACGGCGAGCGTCGTGCCCTGATCGGCGAGGATGCCGAGGATCTCCGAGAGCTGGCCCATCTCCCAGGGCTGGACCCGGTCGACCGCCACCGATTCGCTGGTTCGCAGGGCGCCCCAGCCGGCCAGGGAGCCCTGCGGGTCGAGATCGAGCGCCGTCACGTGCTCGCCGGCCTCCGCGGCGGCGACCGCCAGGGAGGCCGCCAGGGTGGTCTTGCCCGTCCCGCCCTTCTGCACCGCCAGGGCGAGGACCCGCAGCGGCCCGGCGCTCCGAGGCGCGGTCTCCGGCACCGTTTCGGATCCTTCGGGATCCATGCGTGTCTCACCTCTCCATAGCGCGAGCCCGGGGAGCGGCCCGTGCGGCGCCGAATCGAAGCCCTGCACGACCGTGCTTAGCGTGATGCCGCGGGCCGGGGCCAGCGTTGCGCGCCCAGGCCTGTGGACCGCCCATGGGCGGCTTCCGATCGACGGACGCGCCGGATACGGGCCGCGACCCCGCAATGCGGGATCGTGCGTCGGACCTGCGCGTTGGGCCGGCATCCCCACAGGTTGAGCGGCGCGCCCAGGCTCGCGCCCCGACGATCGCCGCGACAGGATCCCCATGCGCCTCGACCGCCGCCGCCTGCTCGGGACGGGTCTCTTGGCCCTCACCGCCCCCGCGGCGCGCGCCGCGACGCTGCCGCCCCCGACGAGCCGTCCGGTGGGGACGCTGGAACTGGCGATCGCCGCGGACGCGCCCTCGACCCCCACGGGCCTCGCCATCGCCCGGGGCGGGCGGATCTTCGTGATGATGCCGCGCTTCACCGGCGCGGAGCCGATCACCCTCGGCGAGGTGCTGCCCGACGGATCGGTGAAGCCCTACCCGGACGCGACGACCAACCGCCCGGATCCGCGGGCGCCGCAGACATCGCTGTTCCACGTCCCCAACGGCGTCTTCGACCGCGACGACACCCTCTGGGTGCTGGATGCCGGGCTGCCGGAGGGCAAGGGCCGGCCGGTGCCGGGCGGCGCCAAGATCCTGGCGATCGATATCGGCCGGAACAGCATCCGCCGGACGATCCCCCTGGATGCGGGCGTGGTGCCGGATTCCTCGCTGAACGACCTGCGGGTCGACGTGCGTGACGGGCGGGCGCTGGCCTACGTCACCGACCAGGGCCAGGCCGGCGCGGGCGCGATCCTGGCGGTCGACCTCGACACCGGGCAGGTGGTGCGGCGCCTCGCGGACCATGCGAGCACGCGGTCGGAGGAGGGCTTGGTCAAGTTCGTGGAGCGGCGCCCCGTAATGGAGCGGAAGGGCGACGCGCCGGAGAAGAGCCCCAAGGGCGGCGCCAACGGCATTGCGATCAGCCCGGACGGCAGCCGCCTGTACTACGCGCCGCTGATGAGCCGGCGCCTCTACGCGGTCGAGACCGCGATCCTGCGCGACCCGAACGTCGCGGACGCGGCCGTGGCGGCCGCGGTCCGGGACCTCGGCGAGAAGGGCATGACCGGCGGGCTGACCACCGATTCCAGGGACCGGATCTACCTCAGCCTGCAGGAGCACAACGCGGTCGGCCGGCGCCTGCCCGATGGCACCGTGGAGGTGCTGGCGGCGGATGATCGACTGGTCTGGGCCGACACCTTCTGGATCACTCCGGACCGATGGCTCTATATCTCGGCCGCCCAGGTCAACCGGCGGCCGGAATTCAACCGCGGCCGGGACCTGCAGCAGCCGCCCTACGCGATCCTGCGCATGCGCATCGACGCCGACCCAGTCCTGTAGCGGATCATGACGGATCTCTCGCACGACCCGGACTTCTTCGCCCTGCTCACCGGCAGCTACGCGCGGCGGCTCGGCGAAGCGCTGGTGCCGGCCGCTGCGGATGCGGACTGGCTCTACGCACAGGCCCCCTTCGCAGTTCTCGCCCATGACGGCGGCGCGGATCCGCGCTTCGTCTACGCCAACCGGACCGCCCAGGTCTGCTTCGGCTACACCTGGGACGAACTCATCGGCCTGCCCTCGCGGCTCTCGGCCGAGGCGCCCGAGCGGGCCGAGCGACAGCGGCTCCTCGACGCAGTCACCCGGGACGGATTCAGCCGCGGCTATCGCGGCCTGCGGATCGCCAAGGACGGACGGCGGTTCTGGATCGATCAGGCCGTAATCTGGCAGCTCGACCGGCACGGCACGACGGTGGGACAGGCCGCGACCTTCTCGGAGTGGCGCGACGCGTGAGCGATCAATCCCTCGGGTGGGGGCGGGTGACACGTACCGCCGTCCGCCCCCGCACCTCCGCGATCACGGACCATGACGGGCTCCGCGACCGAGATCGCTGCAGGACATCACTCGCCTGCGGTTGATGTTCTTGCAAACAAACCACTTGAGGTAGAATGAGGAGATCTGGTCGACGCCGCGATCACATAAGCTCGACATTTGACGCCGATATCGAAATTCGCTGCCATGTTCGACTGAACTTTAATCATCATGGCTCATTTCTGGGCGAAGTCCGACCTATCCGCATGGGCGCCGTCGGCGCTTGCGGGTTCGGAAGCCACCGCCCCGAGAGGCCACTCGACCACGATGACCATCAAACTGAGGCTGCTCGCACTCCTGGCCGTCATGGGCCTGCTCCTGCTCGGCTGCGCGACCATGGGCAACCTCGCGCTTCATTGGAGCCATCAGAGCTTCAAGACCGTGTTCGACGACCGCGTGATCTGTCTCCGGCAGTTCAGCATCATCCGCGACGCCTATGACGACCTGACCGACGTCTCGCGCCTGCTGCGCAGCAAGCAGATCGAACCGGTTCAGGCCAAGGAGAAGATCGAGCGGGATCTGTCGAACCTGCACGCGGAATTTTCGGCCTATCTGGCGACCTACCTGACCCCGGAAGAAGAAATCCTTGCCCAGGACCTGAAGGGGCGGGTCGACCGGAATGACGCGATCGCCGCCGAGATCCTCAAGCGTCTCGCCGCCGGTGCCGCTTCGGATTTCGAGACGCCGTATGCGGATCTGCTGAAGAACATGCAGGCCACAACCGCGACGCTGAGCAAGCTGACCACGTTGCAGGTCCGTGAAGCCGAGACGGAATTCCATCGCTCCGAGACGACCGCGGGCTGGTCGCGCCTCGCGCTGCTGGCCGCTCTCGTCCTCGCGGCACTCAGCATCGCCTACGGCGTCTACACGATCGTCGTGCAGGTCATCCGGCCGCTGGCCGGGATGACGGCGACGATGACCCGCCTCGCCACCGGCGAGCTCGAGGCGCCCGTCACGGGCGCGGCGCGCGCGGACGAGATCGGCGGGATGGCCCGGGCCGTCCAGGTCTTCAAGGCGGCGATGATCGCCAAGCGGGACGCGGATGCCGCAGCCGCGACCGAGAATGCCGCGAAGATGCGGCGTGCCCAGGTGCTGGACGATGCGACGCGCGCCTTCCAGATTCAGGTTACGCAGCTCACGCACAGCCTGTCCTCGGCGGCCACCGAGATGGAGGCGACCGCCCAGACGATGAGCCGCACGGCCGATCAGACGGCGGGGCAGTCCATGAGCGTCGCCTCGGCCGCCGAGCAGACCTCCGCCAACGTCCAGACCGTGGCGGCGGCGAGCGAGGAGATGGCGGCCTCCATCGGCGAGATCGCCCAGCAGGTCGCCCGCTCCACCGCGATGGCCGAGCGGGCCGCCGCGGATGCCGCCCAGTCGAGCACGATCGTGCGCGGGCTGGCCGAGGGCGCCGAGAAGATCGGCGCGGTGGTCGGCCTGATTTCCGGGATCGCCGCGCAGACGAACCTGCTGGCCCTCAACGCCACGATCGAGGCCGCTCGCGCGGGCGAGGCGGGGCGCGGCTTTGCCGTCGTCGCCGGCGAGGTCAAGGAACTGGCCTCGCAGACGGCGCGCGCGACGGAAACCATCGCCGCTCAGGTCACCGCCATCCAGGGCGAGACACGCGAGGCCGTCGCGGCCATCCAGTCGATCGGCGCGACCATCACCGAACTGCGCGAGATCGCCGTCAGCGTCGCCGCCGCCATGGAGGAACAGGGTGCGGCGACCCAGGAGATCGTCCGCAACGTCACGCAGGCTGCCCAGGGCACCCAATCGGTCACCGTCAGCATCGGCGGCGTCACGCAGGCCGCCAGCGAGACCGGTGCCGCCTCGTCGCAGGTGCTCACCGCCGCCTCCGAGCTGTCGCGCCAGTCGGAGCAGCTCGGTGCCGAGGTGTCCGGCTTCCTCGCCACGGTCCGGGCGGCCTGAGGTCCCTCCGGGAGACCGGGGGCGGACCGCCCGTCCCCGTCAGGCGGGATCGCCGCGCCCGGAGGATTGTCCGGGTGCAGGCCTGGTCAGGCTCGCCCCTCCTCGACGGCATGGCAGGCGACGCCGTCGAGGAGCGCCGGCACCTCGGTCCGGCACCGGTCGTTGGCCAGCGGACAGCGCGGATTGAAGGTGCAGCCGGGTGGCGGGTCGATCGGGTTCGGGATCTCGCCGGAGACCGGCACCCGGGCGCGGCCGACATGGGCGAGGTCGGGCACCGCGTCGAGGAGCATCCGCGTGTAGGGATGGCGGGGTGCGGCGAACAGGTCCCGCGCGGACGCGACCTCCACGAGGCGGCCGAGATACATCACCCCCACCCGGGTCGCCATGTGGCGGACCACGGCGAGGTTGTGGGAGATGAACAGGTAGGTCAGCCCGAGCCGGTCCTGCAGGTCGCGCATCAGGTTGAGGATCTGCGCCTGCACCGAGACGTCCAGCGCCGAGGTCGGCTCGTCACCGACCAGGAACTCGGCCTGGCTCGCCAGCGCCCGGGCGATCGCCACCCGCTGGCGCTGCCCGCCGGAGAATTCGTGCGGGTACTTTTTGGCGTCATCTGCGTGAAGGCCGACCAAGCCGAGCAGCTCGGCCACCCGGGCGCGGATCGCCGCCTCCCCCTGGATCAGGTTGAAGGCCCGGATCGGCTCGGCGATGATCTTGCCCACCCGCCAGCGCGGGTTCATCGAGGCGTAAGGGTCCTGGAAGATCATCTGGATGCGCGCCCGCAGGCGGCGGCGTGCCGCGGCCTGGCGCGGATCGGTCATCGAGACGCCGGTGATCGTCACCTCGCCGGCCGAGGGCGGCAGCAGGCCGACCACCATCCGGGCCACGGTCGATTTGCCGGAGCCGGATTCGCCGACGATCGCGAAGGTTTCGCCCTTCTCGATCGTGAAGCCGACCCGATCCACCGCCGTGAGGAATTTGCGCGGCTCGCGCTCGATCACCCGGTTGAGCCAGGGTTTCGACACGTCGAACCGGCGGCGCAGGTCGGTGACTTCGACGTAGGCGCTCACGCTGCGCGCTCCGCTGCATCGTACAGGTGACAGGCGACCCGGCTCGCGTCGACTGGGATCGGCTCCGGCCGCTCGACGCGGCATCGTGAAAAAACCTTCGGGCAGCGCGGGTTGAAGGCGCAGCCCTTCGGGATGGCGGTGAGCCGCGGCATCGAGCCGGGGATCTGGCTGAGCCGGTCGGCCTCCTGCGACAGGGTCGGGATCGCCCCCATCAGGCCGACCGCGTAGGGGTGGTGCGGCTTGGCGATCACCGAGGCGACCGGGCCGATCTCGGCCACCCGCCCGGCATACATCACCGCGACCCGGTCGGCGGCCTCGGCGATCACGCCCATGTCGTGGGTCACCAGCATCACTGCGGTACCGTGCTCGCGGCACAGGCGCTTCAGCAGCGTGATGATCTGGGCCTGGACCGAGACGTCGAGCGCCGTGGTCGGCTCGTCCGCGATGATCAGCTCGGGCTCGGCGGCGAGCGCGAGCGCGATCACCACCCGCTGGCGCATGCCGCCGGAGAATTCGTGCGGGTAGCCGTCGATGCGCCGCTCCGGCGCCGGGATGCCGACCTCGGCCAAGAGGTCGATGGCGCGGCTGCGGGCGGCCCGGCCCGACAGGTCGGTGTGGGTCCGCAGGGTCTCGACGATCTGGTCGCCGACCCGGAACAGCGGGTCGAGCGAGGTCAGCGGATCCTGGAAGATCATGCCGATGCGCCGGCCCCGCACCCGCCGCATCGCCTCGGGGGAGAGATTGTCGATGCGCTCGCCGCGCAGGCGGATCTCGCCGCCGGCGATCCGGCCGGGGCGGTCGATCAGCCCGATCACCGCCGAGCCGGTGACCGACTTGCCGGCCCCGGATTCGCCGACGACGCCCAGGATCTCGCCGCGGCCGATGTCGAACGAGACCCGGTCGATGGCGGTGAGCGGCCCGCGGCGGGTGTCGAAGGCGACCGTGAGGTCGCGCACGGAGAGGATGGTCTCGCTCATTGCAGCTTCGGATTGAGCGCGTCGCGCAGCCAATCCCCCAGGAGGTTGATGGCGATCACGAGGCCGGCGAGCGCCAGCCCGGGGAAGGCGACGATCCACCACTCGCCGGAGAACAGGAAGCGGTTGCCGGTGCGGATCAAAGTGCCCAGCGACGGCATGGTCTCGGGCAGGCCGGTGCCGAGGAACGACAGGGTCGCCTCGGTGATGATCGCGAGCGCCAAGTTGATCGTCGCGATGACGAAGACCGGGCCGGTGACGTTCGGCAGGACGTGGCGGACCAGGATCACCGGCGGCGACAGGCCGATCAGCCGCGCCGCCTGCACGTAATCCTTGCCCTTCTCGACCATCACGGAGGAGCGCACGGTCCGGGCGTACTGCACCCAGAAGGACAGGCCGATCGACACCACGATCAGCCCGATCAGCGGCCCGACGTCGAGCGCGCTGCCGAAGCTCGCCTTGGCGACGCCGTCCACCACCAGGGCGATCAGGATCGCCGGGAAGGTGAGCTGCACGTCGGCGACCCGCATGATCAGCGTGTCGACGGCCCCGCCCGCGTAGCCGGCGATCAGGCCGAGCGCGATGCCGAGGATGCCGGAGGTCACCACCCCGAGCACGCCGACGATCAGCGACAGGCGCAGGCCGTACAGCACCGCCGAGAGCACGTCCCGGCCCTGGTCGTCGGTGCCGAGATAGTAGGGCGCCTGTCCGTCCGCCTGCCAGATCGGCGGCAGGTTGGAGTTGATCAGGTCGAGCTGGGCCGGGTCGTACGGGTTCTGCGGGGCGACCAGGGGGGCCGCGAAGGCGAGTGCGACCATCAGAACCGTGGCGATCAGCGCCGCCACAGCGGTTTTCGAGCGCAGAAAGTTCGCCAGCAGGTCGGAATCCCGCCAGCGCGCGAGCCGCGAGGGCTTCGCCTCCGGCAGCGGCACCGGCGGGGCATCGCCCGCGTCGAGATCGTATCCGCTCATCGGCCGCCCCTCACGCCCTGTCCGGTTGAAGGCTTTGGGGCGGTAGCGGCCGTCCTTGCGCGCGAAGCGAAGCAATCCAGGAGCGCCACGCCGACCGAACGCGCGCTGCCCTGGGTCGCTTCGCCATGCTCGCGATGACGGCGGAGGGGCAGGCAAGCGGAGCAGGTCATGTCCGGTCTCATGCCGCGCGCCCGGTCGAGAGCCGCAGGCGCGGATCGACCACCGTGTAGAGGATGTCGACCACGAGATTGATGGTCACGAAGATCAGCGCGACGAGCAGCAGGTACGCGGACATGATCGGGATATCGACGTTCTGCACGGCCTGGACGAAGAGCAGGCCCATGCCGGGCCACTGGAACACCGTCTCGGTGATGATCGAGAAGGCGATGACCGAGCCGAGCTGCAGCCCCGCGATGGTGATCACCGGCACGAGGGTGTTCTTCAGGGCGTGGCGCAGGTGGACGGCCCGGGTGGTGAGCCCCCGCGCCCGGGCGAAGCGGATGTAGTCGGTGCGCAGCACCTCCAGCATCTCGGCGCGCACGAGCCGCATGATCAGCGTCATCTGGAACAGGCCCAGCGTCACCGACGGCAGGATCAGCGCCTTGAGCCCGGAGGCGGTGAGGAAGCCGGTGGTCCACCAGCCGAGCCGCACCGTGTCGCCGCGCCCGTAGGAGGGCAGCCAGCCCAGCGTCACCGAGAACAGGTAGATCAGCAGGATGCCGATCAGGAAGGTCGGCAGGCTGATCCCGATCAGAGAGACCGCCTGGAACAGGCCGGCGATCCAGGAATCCCGCCGAAGCGCGCAGTACACGCCCATCAGGATCCCCACCACCAGGGCGAAGACCGTGGCGCAGAAGGCGAGTTCCAGCGTCGCCGGCATGCGCTCGGCCAAGAGCTGCGAGACCGGCTGCCGGAATTGGTACGAGATGCCGAACTGCCCCCGCACCACGCTGCCGGCGTAGCGGACGAACTGGACCAGAACCGGGTCGTCGAGGCCGAGATCCGTCCGGATCTGGGCCCGCTCGGCCGCGGTGGTGTCGGGTCCGACGATCTGGTTCACGGGATCGCCCGCGAACCGGAACATCGCGAAGGCGATGAGCCCGACGACCGCGAGGACCGCGGCCGCCTGGATCACCCGGCGCAGCAGGAAGGCGAGCACGCCCGGCCCCTACTGCGGATCCTTCGACACCCAGTAGAGCAGGAGCAGGTTATCGGCGCGCTGGGTCAGGTGGACCTTCTTGGAGACGCCCCAGGCCAAAGCCTGCTGGTGCAGCGGGATGTAGCCCCAGTCGGCGTTGAGGACATCGAAGCCCTCCTTGATCAGGGCGTCGCGCTTGGTCTTGTCGGTCTCGCCCTCGACCTTGTCGGCGATCTCATCGATCTTCGGGTCGCAGTAGCCCGCAAGGTTCCAGCCGCCGCGGCCCGACTTGTCGCCGGGCTTCCGGCAGCCGACGATCTCGTAGAGGATGTTGTGGCTGTCGAGCGAGGACGGGGTCCAGCCGAGCAGGTAGAACGAGGTGTCGTAGGCCGGCGCCAGAACCTTGGCGAAGTACTTGGCCTTCGGCTGGGCGTTGAGGTTCACCTTGACGTTGATGCGGGCCAGCATCGAGACCACCGCCTGGCAGATCGCCTCGTCGTTGACGTAGCGGTCGTTGGGGCAATCCATGGTCAGCGAGAACCCGTCCGGGTAGCCGGCCTGGGCCATCAGCTCCTTGGCCTTCTTGAGGTCGGTGGCCGGGCGCTTGAACTCGGCGCCACGGTCGTAGAGCGCCGGGGCGATCATCAGTGCGGAGGGCACCGCCTGCCCGCGCATCACGCGCTTGGCGATCGTGTCCTCGTCGATGGCGAGGTAGAAGGCCTCGCGCACCTTGATGTCCTTGAACGGGTTCTTGCCCTTGACGCTCGAATCCTTGAGCTCGTCCCGGTCCTGGTCCATGCCCAGGAAGATCGTGCGGAGTTCAGGGCCGGCCATCACGGTGGCGGTGCCGCTGGCATTGACCCGCTGCTGGTCCTGCAGCGGCACGGGGTCGATCCAGTCGACCTCGCCCGAGAGGAGCGCGGCGACGCGGGTCGCCGGGTTGGCGATGGTGGTCAGCACCGCCTCGTCGAGGTTCGACTCGACCTTGCCCCAGTAGCCGTCGAACTTCTTGAAGACGGTCTTCACGCCGGGCTGGTGCTCGGCGATCACGAACGGGCCGGTGCCGTTCTCGTGCAGGGTGGCGTAGCTCGGGCTGGTGGCGCTGGGCGGCGTCGGCTGGACGACGCCGTTCTTCTCGGACCACGCCTTCGACATGATCACCCAGGTCGGGAACTGGGCGATGGCGATGGGGTTCGGCTTCTTCAGCACCATGTCGACGGTGTAGTCGTCGACCTTCACGAACTCGGCGTCGGCCGGGACGTTGGTGGTGAAGTTCGAGCCCGGGGCGCGGACCCGCTGGGCGGAGAAGATCACGTCGTCGGCGGTGAAGGGCGAGCCGTCGTGGAACTTGACGTTCTTGCGCAGGTGGAAGCGCCAGCGGGTCGGCTCGGGCGTCTCCCAGGATTCGGCGAGCGCGGGCGCGAATTTCAGGTTCTTGTCGAGGGTGACGAGGGGCTCGTAGGCCGCCTCCTGCATCCCTTCCGTGAAGCTCTCCTTGAGGGAGTACGGATCGAGGGATTTCAGGTCACCCTGGAAGGCGAAGCGGAACACGTTGGCGGCCTGCGCGGGCAGCGCGGCGAACGCGAACGTCGCGACCGCGACCGCGGACACGCCGCGGGCGAGAATCTTCAGGGCAGAACGGGACAATCGGATCTCCGGGACCGTGAAAGTTGAGCGCAGGCCGTCCCGCCTAAGCGGTGGTTGAGGCTTAGACCGGCCACTGCGCGTCGGCAAACCGCCAGCGCGCGGCGCCCACAGCAAGGTTCGGACCAGGGGGATCGATTGATGGGCCAATCTCGGCGGTATCGAAGGCTGTTCGGACGTTTTCGGCGGAAGGATCGAACGCCAAGCGCCGTGCGCTGCCCCTGCGGAGGCCGCGATGTTCACGCATCGCTGGCCGACACGCGCTCTCCTCCCCCTTATGGGGAGGAGTTGGAGGTGGGGGTGGTTCAGTGGGCACCGTCACGCTCGATCCGGCACCACCCCCACCCCTAACCCCCTCCCCACAAGGGGGAGGGGAAAAGTGCTTTGCTTGTTCAGGGTTTAGTCTCGGCACACCGCATAGCGGCGGCAGTCCTCTCACTCCGCCGCCACCCGTGCCGGCTCGTGCCGCGTCTCCGCCGCCGCCTCGCCCTCCGCCACCGCCTTGCGCCGGAACAGACGCATCACGACGACGAAGAAGACCGGTACGAAGAACACCGCCAGCACGGTCGCGGTGATCATCCCGCCCATCACGCCCGTGCCGATCGCCTGCTGGCTCTTCGAGGCGGCGCCGGTGGCGATGGCGAGCGGCACCACGCCGAAGATGAAGGCGAGCGAGGTCATCACGATCGGCCGGAACCGGAGCGTGGCGGCCTCCACGGCCGCCCGCACCACGGAGGTGCCGGGCTTCCAGAGATCCTTGGCGAATTCGACGATCAGGATCGCGTTCTTGGCCGAGAGCCCGATGATCGTGATCAGCCCAATCTTGAAGTAGACGTCGTTGGGCATGCCGCGCAGGTACACGGCCGCCACCGCGCCGATGACGCCGAGCGGGATCACCAGCATCACCGAAACCGGGATCGCCCAGCTCTCGTAGAGCGCGGCGAGACACAGGAACACGATCAGCACCGACAGCGCCAGCAGCAGGCTCGCCTGGCTGCCCGCCTGCTTCTCCTGGTAGGACTGACCCGTCCAGGCGTAGCCGAAGCCCTTGGGCAGCTGGAGCATCAGCCGCTCCATCTCACTGATCGCGTCGCCCGACGTGTAGCCGGGGTTCGGCTCGCCGGTGAAGCGCACCGACTGGTAGCCGTTGAACCCGACGATCTGGCTCGGCCCCATGCTCCATTTCAGCTCCGCGAAGGACGACATCGGCACCATCGTGTTGGTGGCGTTCTTCACCGCGTAGTTGAGGATGTCCGACGCGTTCATGCGCTGGAGCTGCTCGGCCTGCACGTAGACGCGCTGCATCTTGCCGCGGTTGGGGAAGTCGTTCGGGTAGACCGAGCCGAGGTTGAGCTGGATCGTGGCGTTGATGTCCTCGAACTTCACGCCGAGCGCCGCCGCCTTCTCGCGGTCGATGATCAGCTCCGCCTGCGGGGTCGGCGGTAGGCCCTCGATCTTGACCTTCTGGAGGATCGGGCTCTGCGAGGCGAGCTTCAGGAGCTGCTCCTGGGCCGACAGCAGGGCCGCGTAGCCGCGGTTGGCCCGGTCCTGCAGGCGGAACGAGAAGCCCGCCGCGTTGCCGAGGTTGTCGACCGGGGGCGGCTCCTGGGCGTCCACCGTGGCGTCGCGGTAGCTGGCGAGCGCCGCGTTGGTGCCGGCGACGAGCGCGGCGGCCGAGTTCTTGGCGTCGCGCTCGCTCCAGGGCTTCAGCGTCACGAAGGCCTGGCTGGTGCTCGGGGCCTGCCCGGAGAACGAGAAGCCGTTGAGCATCGTCACCGTGGCGACGCCGGGCTGAGCCAGCAGGTGCTCCTCGACCTTGCGGACCGCCTCCTGCGTGCGGTTGTAGGAGGCGCCCGGCGGGGTCTGGATGTCGACCGTGAAGAAGCCCTGGTCCTCCACCGGGAGGAAGCCTTCCGGCAGGTTGACGAAGGCGTAGGCGGTGCCGGCCACCAGCGCGAGGTAGATCAGCATCACCCGGCCGGATTTCCGGATCAACGCCGCGGTGCCGCGGCCGTAGCGGGCGGTCTCCCGGTCGACGAACCGGTTGAACATCCCGAACACGCCGCCCTTGGCGTGGCCGTGGCCCTTGGCGATCGGCTTCAGGAAGGTCGCGCACAGCGCCGGCGTCAGCGACAGGGCGAGCAGCGCCGAGAAGGCGATGGAGGTCACCATCGCGATCGAGAACTGCCGGTAGATGATGCCCACCGAGCCGGGGAAGAACGCCATCGGGATGAACACGGCGATCAGCACCAGGGTGATGCCGATGATCGCCCCGGTAATCTGCCCCATGGCCTTCTTGGTGGCCTCCTTCGGCGGCAGCCCCTCCTCGTTCATGATCCGCTCGACGTTCTCCACCACCACGATGGCGTCGTCGACCAGGATGCCGATGGCCAGCACCATGCCGAACATGGTGAGCACGTTCACCGAGAAGCCCGAGATCCACATCACCGTGACCGTGCCCATGAGGGCGATCGGCACCACGATGGTGGGGATCAGGGTGTAGCGGATGTTCTGCAGGAACAGGAACATCACGAGGAAGACCAGCACCACCGCCTCGACGAGCGTGTGCAGCACCTTCTCGATGGAGGCCTCCACCGCCGGGGTGATGTCGTACGGGATGTCCCATTTCAGGTCCGGCGGGAAGAACTGGGACAGTTCCACCATCTTGGCGCGGATCGCCTTGGCGGTCTCCAGCGCGTTGCCGTCGGGGGCGAGCGTCACCGAGATGCCGGCGGCGGGGCCGCCGTTGAGGCGCGTCGAGAACTGGTAGGCGTCGCCGCCGAGCTCGATCCGGGCGACGTCGCGCAGGCGCACGTTCGAGCCGTCGGGATTGGCACGCAGCACGATGGCGCCGAACTCCTCGATCGTGCCGAGCTGGCCCTTCACGATGATCGGCACGGTGAGCGCCTGCCGGGTCGGGCTCGGCTGCGCGCCGACCGAGCCGGAGGCGACCTGGACGTTCTGGTTGCGGATCGCGTCGGTCACGTCCGAGGCGCTGAGCGACAGGCCGCGCAGCTTGTCGGGATCGACCCAGACCCGCAGCGACCGCTCGGTGGAGTAGAGCGTCGCACGCCCGACCCCGGGAATGCGGCGGATCTCGTTGATGACGTTGCGGATCAGGAAGTCGCCGAGGCCCACCTCGTCCATCGACCCGTCCTTGGAGACGAGGGTGATGATGTTGAGGGTCGCGGCCGAGGCCTCCTCCACGAGGATGCCCTGCTGGCGCACCTCGGCCGGCAGGCGCGCCTCGACGCGCTTCAGCCGGTTCTGCACCTCGACCGAGGCGAGCGACGGGTCGGTGCCCGGCTGGAAGGTGGCGGTGATGTTGACCGAGCCGAACGAGTCGGTGGTCGACTCGAAGCTCATGATGTTGGCCGCACCGTTCAGCTCATCCTCGATGAGCCGGGTCGTGCCGATGTAGAGGCTCTCCACCGACGCGCCGGGATAGGCCGTCGACAGGGCGATGGAGGGCGGGGCGATCACCGGATACTGCGCCACCGGCAGGTTCGGGATGGCGAGCGCGCCGCCGAGGCAGATGAACAGCGCCACCACCCAGGCGAAGACCGGGCGGTCGATGAAGAAGCGGGCCATGGTCGGGCTCTCCCGGGCTCAGCGGCGATGCTGGACGGCGGCGGCCCGCGGCGCGGCCTCCGCCTTGTCGCCGGAACCCTGATCGCCTGCCGCGTCGGGGGCCTCGTCGGCATCGTGCTTCGGACCGGTCTCGCCATGGACCGGACTCTGGTCGAGGGGCTTCACCTTGGCGCCCACGGTGATCTTCTGGAAGCCGTCGACCACGACGCGCTCGCCGGCCTTGAGGCCCGAGCGGATCAGCCAGTTCTGCCCGACCACCGGGCCGACCTCGACGGGCTGGCGCATGACGGTCTCGTCGGCGCGCACCACCCAGACCTCGGCGCGGCCGTCGTCGGTGCGCTGGATCGCCTGCTGCGGCACCGCGATCGCGTCGGAATCGATGCCCTGCTTGATCCGCGCCCGCACGTACATGCCGGGGAACAGCTCGTCGTGCGGGTTCGGGAACTGCACCCGCAGCGTCACCTGCCCGGTGCTCGGATCGGCGGTGACGTCGGAGAACAGCAGCCGGCCGGCCAGCGGGTAGAGCGAGCCGTCGTCCATGATCAGGTGGACGTTGGCGGTGTTGTCCTCCAGGCGTGCCAGCTCGCCGCTGGCGAGGTCCCGGCGCAGGCGGTTCAGCTCGCCGACCGACTGGGTGATGTCCACGTAGATCGGGTCGAGCTGCTGGATCGTGGCGAGCGCCCCGGTGGAGCCCGGCTCGATCAGGGTGCCCTCGGTGAGCAGCGCCCGGCCGATGCGGCCGGTGATCGGCGCGCGCACGTCGGTCCAGCCGAGGTTGAGCTGCGCGCGATCGCGGGTCGCCTTGGCGCCGGCCACCTCGGCCTCGGCCTGCTTCTTGGCCGCGAAGGCCGCGTCGTACTGGGCCTGGCTCGCCGTGGCGCGGGTCAGCAGCTGCTCGAGCCGGTCGGCCTGCTGGCGGGCGAGCACCAGGGCCGCCTCCTGGCGGGCCAGCGACGCCTCGGCGCTGGCGAGCTCGACCTCGTAGGGCGCCGGGTCGATCTTGTAGAGGATGTCGCCTTCCTTGACCTGGCTGCCCTGCTCGAACAGGCGCTTGACCACGAGCCCGGACACCCGGGAGCGGACCTCGGCGATGCGCATCGGCGCGACGCGGCCCGGCAGGTCGCGCAGGTAGGGGATCGCCTGCGGCTCCACCTTGACGAAGCCGACCTCGGGCACGGGCGGCGTCGGCGCGGCGACCTGCTTCGGGTTGCAGGCCGCGAGACCGAGCAGGAGCAGGGAAGCGGGCAGGAGGGCGGTCGCCCGGGCCGAGGCGCGGAACGAGGACAGGGTTCTGGCGGACAGAGTGCGGGTCACGATTACCGACGCTCCTGAAAGCATGCGTCTGCTGAGGCTGGCGCGGAACAGGAGCCCGCGCATCGTCGAGGCAGATCTCGGGACCGGGTACGAAGCCGGTCGGGCGAAGATCAAAACAGGCGCGCTCACGCCGGCCAGAGGGCCGGGGCGCGCGTCAGGCCAAGCGTGGAGGCCGGAGCGGCGAGCCGTCCGGGGCGGACGCCGGAACGCTGTCGGACCTGTAATCGAACGATGCGGAGACGGTATGACGGGGCCGCGGCGTCTCGACGGCCGGGCGCGGCAGCCCCAATTCGGTGAGGATCTCGCAATCGGCGGCGCAGAGATCGGTGCGGCCGAAGACGGACCGCTTGGCCTCGGGCTGCGCGTCCGGCGTTCCCGACAGAACCGACAGGCGCGGGCTCGCGACGGCGCAGGCCGGCCCCTCCGCCCGCACGGCCTCGGCCCGCGTGGGCGCGGCGACCAGCGCGGCCGTCCCCAGGACGAACAGCGCCAGCACGACGAGGCCCCGGGCGAGGCGGTCCGGCAGGCCCGCGACGCGGCGGGCCAGAGAGGCGGCGGATCGGATCACGGCTCTGAGATAAGCATGGCCGTCGCCAGGCGCAATCACCCACGGCGTCGCGCCGCCGGCAGGGTGTTGCGCACAGCACACAGCCACGCCCGGAAGTGCGCAGCCTGACGGACCGGCCTCAACCTTGCCGCGAAGTCCGGGCCGGCTCGCCCGACGCGCGCAGGGCCACCGCGAAGGCCCGCGCCACGACGGACGGAGGATGGAGACCATGTCGAGACGGATCGCGCTATTCGGGCTCGCGGCCCTGCTGCTCGGGAGCGCCCCGGCGGCGGCCGCCAACCCGCTGGACAGGGGTCCGATCGCGGATTTCCTCAACATCTTCCGCAGCCAGGCGATCCCGCGCGAGACCGTGGCGTGGTCCGGCAAGGAGAAGCCCGGGACCATCGTGGTCTCGACCCGCCAGCGCCGGCTCTACTACGTGCTCGGCGGCGGCGCGGCGGTCCGCTACGGCGTGGGCGTCGGGCGGCAGGGCTTCTCGTGGTCCGGTACCAAGACCGTCACCATGAAGAAGGAATGGCCGGATTGGCGCCCGCCGCAGCAGATGCTGGCCCGCCGCCCCGACCTGCCGCGCTACATGGCCGGCGGCCAGGACAACCCGCTGGGCGCCCGCGCCCTCTATCTCGGCTCGTCGCTCTACCGCATCCACGGCTCGAACGAGCCCGAGACGATGGGCGCGGCGGTCTCCTCCGGCTGCATCCGCATGACCAACAAGGACGTGGTCGACCTCTACGACCGGGTCCGTGTCGGCACCAAGGTCGTCGTGCACGACTGACCGGGCGGATGGCGGCGTTCGTGCCGCCGCCATCGCCCCTGCGCCGCCGAGCGGCCTCAGGCGGCGAGCTGCCCGACGGCGTCGCGCGCCGAGGCCAGGGCCTGCGCCTTGTTGGGCTCGCCGGCCGCCAGCCCCTCGGCCAGCACCAGCTCGGGCACGATGCCCATGAAGCCGAACACCGTGCGCAGGTAGTGTTCGGCGTGCTCCGCCGAGACGGACGCCGTGCCGGGCCCGTAGAAGCCGCCGCGGGCGAGCGCCAGGATCACGCGCTTGCCGCCCATCAGCCCCTCCGGCCCGGCGGCGCCGTAGCGGAAGGTCGTGCCCGGCACGAGCAGGCGGTCGATCCAGGCCTTGAGCTGCGACGGGATCGTGAAATTGTACATCGGCACGCCGATGACGACCGTGTCGGCGGCGACGAACTCCGCCAGCATCCGGTCGCTCGCGTCCCGGACGTCCTGCCCGGCGGCGTCGAGGGTTCCGGCCATGGCCGAGACCGGGTGGGCGCCCGGCAGGGTCGCGGCGGTCAGGTGCGGCGGGTCCTCGGCGACGAGGTCCCGGTAGGTCACGGCGGCCGGCGCGTCCCCGGTGAGGCGCCGGACGATCAGCGCGGACAATTCCCGCGAGACCGAGCCGGTGCCCAGGATGCTGGCGTCGAGATGCAGGAGTTTCATAGCGTAACCCGGTTCCTCTTTGTGACCGGATCAGGATACGGTCGCGCCTCGACCGCGCAAGAACGCACAGGGTTGATACCGAGGTTACATGGATGTGACTGAGCCGGGTGCCGGGCACAGGCCCGAATGCGAGAAGGTCTCGCGCGTCCTGTCGCGCATCGGCGACAAGTGGAGCGTGCTCGTCATCATGCTCCTGCGCGAGCGCGCGCAGCGATTCAACGAACTGAAGCGCGGTATCGGCAACATCTCGCAGCGGATGCTGACGCTGACCTTGCGGAACCTGGAGCGCGACGGTCTGGTGACCCGGACCGTGACGCCCTCGATCCCGCCACGGGTCGACTATGCGCTGACGGAACTCGGCCACTCGCTGGCGGAACCGGTTCAGGCGCTGGGCGCCTGGGCCTTCCGGCACCTGGACCACATCGACGCGGCGCAGCACCGCTACGACACCCGTGCCGACGCATGAGGCATCGCGCGATGGATGCGCCCGCGTCGACAGGCGCGGCGGGCCGGTGATAGGAGCCGCGCCGTCGGGCAGAGCCGGATCGCCCGACCGCCACGAGGGACAGCATGAACGAGCGCATCATCCTGCGGGCCGGGGAGGCCCTGGTTGCGGGCGGGCCGCCCAACACCGCCTCCGAGCCCGAGGTCATCATCGGCGAACTCGACGGGCCGGTCGGCACCGCCCTGGCCACGCTGACCGGCGATCAGGTCGTCGGCCACAGCCGCGTCTTCGCCCTGCTCAACACCGACATCATGGTCCGGCCGGTCACGCTGTGCGTCTCCAAGGTCAGCGTGACCGAGAGCAAGTACACGTCGATCCTGATGGGCACGGTGCAGTTCGCCATCGCCAACGGCGTGCTCGACGCCGTGCGGGCGGGCTACATTCCCAAGCACAAGGCCAACGACCTCGGCATCATCTGCTCGGTCTGGCTCAGCCCCGGCGTCATCGAGGCCCAGCACGTCGACCACAAGGCGCTGTTCGATATCCAGCGCAAGGGCATGACCGAAGCCATCCGCAAGGCCATGACCAACGAGCCCTCGATCGACTGGCTCCTCGAGAACCAGGACAAGATCACACACAAATACTACCAGATGGGCCTCGACGGAAAAATCTGAGCCCCGTCGGCGACGGGCCGCGGGGCGGGCGCGACGCGCACGATCCCGCGGGCGGCCACGGCCAAGCCTGTCGCGGTCCAGCGCCTTCGGCTAGGATGGCGACATGAGCAGACGCGCTGATTCCCGTCCGTTCCGCCGCCTCGCGGCCGGTCTCGTGCTCGGGGCCTGCTGCCTCCCGGCAGGGCCCGCCGCCGCCCAGGCGCTGGTCTGGCCATCCATCGGCTTCGCGCCGCTGCCCTCCTTCGCCTGGCCGCAGATGCCCGAGGACGCGTATGGCCGCTGGACCGGCTCCTACGCCCGCCTCTCGACCGGCTACGCGGTCAGCACGTCCCGGCATTTCGGCAGCTATTCGGGGTCCACCATCGGGTTCGAGGGCGGCCGGATGTGGCAGGAGGGCCCGATCCTCTACGGCATCAGCGGCGGGTTCGATTACCTGGCCGGGCTCGGCGGCAACCTCACGCCGGGCTACGGGCGGCTCGCCTATACCAACGACTTCGCCGGGTCCCTGGAGGTGAAGGTCGGCACCCTCGTCGCCTCGGACGTGCTGGTCTACGCCAAGACCGGCGCCCTGGCCCTGCACCAGACGCTGCGCGTCGGGCCGACCCCGGGGTCGCTGCCGTTCACGCGCCAGGACATCGCGGTGCGACCGGTCGCTGGCGTGGGCGTCGAGTGGGCGGTCACGGACCGCCTGTCGCTCGCGGTCGAGGCGGGCGTGGTCGGCGGCGGGATCCGCTGAGGCGCGCGCCCGCCGGCACCGCCTACTTCGGCACGAACGCCCAGTAGTCGAGGTCGAGGATCACCGCCGGGTCGTAGCCGTCGCCGGCGCGGTCCGGGAAGGCGCCGCAGGGCTGGTTCTTGGTAGCGACCGTGCGCAGGCGCAGGAGCCCGACATCGTCGCGGCCGACATCGGCGGTCGCCAGCACCTCGCTCCAGGCATAGACCGTGTCGCCGGAAAACAGCGGCGCCACGTGGCGGCCGGCATTGATGCCCGCGAGGGCGAAGGCGTTGCCGAGCCCGTTGAAGCTCAGCGCCCGGGCGAGCGAGATCACGTGGCCGCCGTAGATCAGGCGCCGGCCGAAGCGGGTGTCCTTGGCGGCCAGCCCGTCGAAATGCACCTTGGCGGTGTTCTGGAACAGGCGTGTGGCGATCTGGTGCTCGGCCTCCTCGACGGTCATGCCGTCGACGTGGTCGATCTTCTCAGCCACCGCGTAATCCGCGAAGCGGTGCGGGCTGCCGGCGAGGTCGGTGTCGTAGGCGGCGGCCGAGAGCGTCGGCAGCGCGCCCGCGAGGTCCTGCGGGTCGACCACCTTGGCGAGGCTCGGCACGTGCTCCTCGGCGATGGCGGCCTCGGGGTCGCGCTTGCGCACGAGCACCCAGCGGCAATAGCTCAGCACGGTCTCGCCGCGCTCGTCGGAGCCGACCGAGCGGACATAGACCACGCCGGTCTGCCGGTTCGAGCTCTCCTTGAGGCCGATCACCTCCGACACGGTGGAGAGCGTCTCGCCCGGATAGACCGGCCGCCGGAACCCGCCCTCGGCGTAGCCGAGATTGGCCAGCGCGTTGAGGGAGACGTCCGGGACGGTCTTGCCGAACACCATGTGGAAGGTGAGCAGGTCGTCGAGCGGGCTCTTCGGGTAGCCGATCGCCCGGGCGAAGGCGTCCGACGACTGCACGGCGAAGCGCGGCCCGTAGAGGCCCGTGTAGAGCGCCACGTCGCCCACCGTCACGGTGCGCGGGGTGGCGTGGCGGATGGTCTCGCCGAGGCGGAAATCCTCGAAGAAGCGGCCGGGATTCGTCTTCACGGGCGGGCGGTCCTACTGCGCGTAAACGTAGGTGGCGGGCACGGCGTACTCGTGCAGCAGGCGGCTGATGAACAGCAGCAGCAGGATCAGGATGATCGGCGAGATGTCGACGCCGCCGAGATTGGGCAGCAGGTTGCGGATCGGCCGCAGCACCGGCTCGGTCAGCCGGTAGAGCACCTCGCCGATCTGCGCGACGATCGGATTGCGCACGTTCACCACGTTGAACGCCACCAGCCAGCTGAGAACCGCGCTTGCGATGAGGACATAGATGAAAAGCTGGACGACCGTGTCGAAGAGCCAGATCAGGGCGTTCATGCGGGTTCGCGCGCTATCCTCGGGGCGCCCGCAACCCGGCGCCGGAGCGGCGCGCGGCGGGCGACGTTGAAACAGGAATTGACAGGCTGAGCCGCCCGCGCCTACAAGGCCGGCGCCTCGACGGGGCTGTAGCTCAGATGGGAGAGCGCCGCAATCGCACTGCGGAGGTCAGGGGTTCGAATCCCCTCAGCTCCACCAGGCACCCTCTAAGGGCCTGTGGAACCTAAAGGTCCGTCGAATCAGAGCCTTAGCGCTGCCGTGTGTCACACTTCCGTGGTACACATGGGGCTGTGAGAAAGGTGGCTGATTCCCTTCATCTCGTTAATCGCGCCGGCGTCTGGTACTACCGGCGTCGGGTTCCCGAGACCGCGCGTGCAGCGGTCGGGAAAACCTTCGTTCAGTTCTCCCTCAAGACCACGAGCAAGGCCGAAGCCAAGAAGCTCCGTGAGGCGTGGGACCTGCGCTGGAGCGCGGAGTTCGATAAGGCAAGCTCAACGGTCGGTGACTACCCGGGCGTTGGATTGAACCGGCGGGCGCTCACCGAGGCCGGAGCTCTTCGGCTCGTTCGTGATTACGTGGAACGGCTAGACAAGCGGTTTCAAGATCGTCAGCTCGCGGATGGCCCAGAAAGCGAGGCGCAACGGGCCCAGATTGTCGCCGACATCGAGTACGGCGCTCAGATGCTCCGAGACCTCGACGACCCACGTGGTGCAGAGCGCGTGTTCGCGGCGGAGAAGAAGCTGACGAGCGAGACCGGTGCCGAGCCCGGCCCCGGCGGCATCACGGAGGTGGCGTTCGCAGAACTGGTCCGGCGCGGCTTGCTCGAAGTGGACTACCGCAAGCTCGCGCGCCTCGCAGACGACTACAGTCGGCGTAGCCTCGATCCGCTCTTCGACCCAGCCGCCCCGCCGCCGGTGACTTTCGCCGAGTTAGCGGACCAATTTCTCGAAGCCGTGACCGACGAGGCAGAAGCAAACGGCACAAGCCAGAAGTCGCTTGACCGCCAACGTGCCTACGTCGCCCTTATGCGGCAGCTGATCGGGGAAGACACTCTGGTCAAAGACCTGGATTACGATGCATGTCAGGAGGTTCGCCGTCTGCTGGCTCGCGTCCCGACGAATTTCACAAAGATCTACAGAGGCGCACCCCTTCGTGAAGCTATTGAGCGCGCCGATGCAGACGGTCGCGAACGCCTCGCATCGATCACGCAGGGTCAGTATCTTGCCGCGTTACGCGAGGTGCTCGACCTTGCTCTTAAAAAACGCCTCATACCGGTCAATCCGGCAGAAGGGTTGAAGCCACTCAGGCGTGACGATCTCTCTCCTGCGGAAAGGCGCCAGCCGTTCACGCCTGAACAGCTCGCGGTCTTCTTCCAGAGCGACTTTTATCGAGAAGCAGCCGCGAGCGGACCTGCGCCCTATCGCTACGATACGAAGCGAGGATGGCGTTTCTGGCTTCCCCTCCTGTGCCTCTTCACAGGGCTGCGCCCACGCGAAGTCCTTCAGATGCACGTCGATGATGTACAGCGAACGAAGGAGGGAACCTTTTATCTCGACGTCGTCGCCTCGGACGACGAGGACGACGCGCCTTTACGCAAGACTTTGAAGACCAAATCGAGCCGCCGCAGGGTTCCACTGCATCCAGCCCTCATCAGGATCGGGTTTCTCTCATTCGTGGCTGATCGTGCCGGTCTCGACCGGGGCCCCCAGATATTTCCGCTGACGACAAATAAATACGGTGATCCAGCCTCGTATCCGCTGAAACGCTTCAACGAAAAATTCCTACGCGAGGAAATGCCCAACCTCGGTCAACGCCAGCCCTTCTACAGCTTTCGCCATTCATTTCGTGACGGCTTGCGGGCCATTGGGGCCAGTCCAGACGTTCTTCAGGCTTTGGGTTGGAGTCAGGGAAGCCGAGTTGTGAGTGATCACTACGGTGCCGGACTCGACCCTGATCAGCTGTTTGAATATGTGAAAAAGCTAAGCTTTAAGGGGGTCGATTTATCCCATCTCTACGACCGCAGATAGGGCGCTTGGTGTTCCGCAAATTCGGCTAGGAGGATGTTAATGCAAAGTGTGTCGGATGCTCGACACGACATCGAGACGATGCCCTGTGCTGATAAAAATCCCCAAGCCCTCTAACAAGGCAAAAACGTCCGCAAAAACACTGCCCCCCAGCGCTGCTGGCAAAGCGCTTGAGGATGAGAGCCCGATTGAATCGATCAACCTGCTCGTCGATAAAATCGCCATCACAGCAAAGGTCCCATTCAGCGGCCTGGGGGCAATCCATGCTGCATTCGACAAAATGACCGGGGCAGGTCTGCTCAAACCTGCCGCTCCGTCGACAAGCTATGCCTTAGTGCAATTGATTGCACTGGGCAACGACGAGGCTCATATCTCCTTCGGCCCGAAGAAGCCGTACTTCCCGGACCTGAGGCTCGAGTTCAATCCGGCGAAGGCAGGCCCGGTAGGGATGAGCATCCTTCGCGAGGTCCTCAACCTGCTACTGCCGTTTGGCGGGTGGGACTGGCTGGCTAAGAAGGGGAACGTATCCCGGCTTGACGTCGCAGCGGACCTTTACGGGGCACGCATGCATCACTTCCATCTGCTGCCACAACAGGTGCTTGTCACAAGGACCTACGAGAAAGCGGGAAAGCTCAAGACCATCTATGTGGGGGGACCTAAGGGCAACCAGCTGACTGTCTATTCCAAAAGCGCGCAGATGGCAGAGAATAAGACCCCCCTTCCCGGACCCGTCGTGCGTATCGAGAGGCGTCTCAAGAAGCTCGGCCTGTCCCCGTCTCAGCTTATTGAGTTGGAGAACCCCTTCTTCAAATTCAGCATCGTCGCGACGCCACCTGGGCCGCCTCCGGGGGAAGACACTCCGCAGAAGAGATACATATGGTCCCTCTTCCTCGACAGTGTCGCTAGACGGACGCTCGGGCCTGCGTTGAAGCTCCTGACCCCGTCGAAGATGACTGTGTACCGGAAACACTTCAAAGGGTACGAACAGCCCTGGTGGGACTCCGAGCATGTGTGGGCTCAATGGCCGGAGACCCTCAAGAAGATGCGGCTGGTGTCCACCAAAGATTGGCCCGCTTGAAGGACCCGATATCCCGAAGCACACGGCGTAGCAGTCGTCGATCGGTGGGCCGAATTGATCTGCCATCAGGGCTACATGCATTCCGTCGCCTCAGGACATGTTCCGCGGGACAAAACGATCCCGAGGACAGACGCGACGACAAAACGCCCCTCTTGAATCAATCCCGGTCTGAACCGGGGTATCAGAGTTTCTGCTAACCCAGACGGAATTTCGAAACCAGATCGAATTCGGGCAGCAAAACAAGCTGCTTCGTTGGCCGATTTCCGGCGAAAATTTCTGCCGGACACCCCGAAAAATCCTTTCCTCAAGCCCGGCTCTGTCTACGATACTTCCTGGGACACATGCCTTTTGCTCTCCCCCGCACAAGGAGGAGACCATGAACAAGGATGTGATCCTGCAACAGGCCCGCGAGCAGCTTGCGGAAGTGGTGCGGGGGCCCCACACCGAGACCCCGGTTGAACCCCCGTTCCCGATGTCCCCCTGGCTCGCAATGAGCCTGCTACAAAAAGCCATCAGGAGAGGACGCACGGACCTCGCCCTAATAGCCGCCGCAACCCTCCTGCGGGATGCACCAGACCGCCTCTGGCGGCGCATCGGCATCGTCGCGTTCGAGGATATCGGCGTCGCCGATCTGGAGACACTCCAGCTCGCGATGGCGGCCACCTCGAGCAAAGCATTCCGGGCAAAGCTCGGAGGCGAGTGGGCCGTTGCCTGCTCAATCGTCGCCCAGATGTCGATGGCGGCAAAATGCCGGGCGGCTGATGACTTGGTTATGGCAGTCCAGCATCACCCAAGTCTGCGCGAGGCCCGGCAGGTATTGGCCGAGCTTCCTACGCGAGACCTCATCGCAATCGCGATGGGCCGAGACCACCTACCGCTGCGAGCACTAGTGCACTGACTCAGACGGATGGTTCAGGGGATCGGCTGACGGCGGCGAGGATGTCGGTGGCGGGTTTGGTCCAGACGAAGGGTTTGGCGCTCCGGTTGTGCTCGGCGATGTAGCGTTTGATGGCTGCCTGCAGGTCGACGACGCCGGTGAAGGAGCCTCGCCGCAGCCGACGACGGGTCAGCGCTGAGAAGAAGCCCTCGACCGCGTTGAGCCACGAGGCCGAGGTCGGAGTGAAGTGGAACGTCCAGCGCGGGTGCCGGGCGAGCCAGGCGCGCACCTTCGGATGTTTGTGGGTGGCGACGTTGTCGAGGATCGCGTGGATCGCCTTGCCGGGCGGG
>NZ_FMWU01000061.1 GCF_900103195.1 Methylobacterium sp. UNC378MF
GCGGTCGACCGGAGCGAGCCGGCCCGGATCAGCCTGACGCCGGCGACCTGGGCGACGATCGTGTCGGTGAACCGGCGGGTCAACAAGGCGGTCGAGCCGATGACCGACCAGGACCACCTGCACGTGGCCGATCGCTGGGACCTGGCCGAGGACGGCATCGGCGATTGCGAGGACTTCCAGCTGCTCAAGCGCCACCTGCTGGTCGAAGCCGGCCTGCCGCGGCGGGCGATGCGCATGACCGTGGTGATCGACGAGAAGGGCGAGGGCCACGCGGTGCTGACGCTCGTCACCGACCGGGGCGACCTGGTGCTGGACAACAAGACCAACGCGATCCTGCCCTGGCACAAGACCGGCTACGTGTTCATCAAGCGCGAGAGCCAGGACGCGGTCGCCTGGGTCTCGCTCGGCGGCGTCACCTCCCCGATCACCACCGCCAACCGCTGAGGGGTCTCAGGCCGCCCGGCTCAGCGACGGCTGCGCGAGGCTCGCCACGTAGGACTCGACCCGGCCGATGAAAGCGGCGAGATGCGGGGCGACGCCCCGAAGGTTCGCCAGGTCCCGGACCAGGATGTCCCGCGACAGCGCCCTGTCGCCCTCGCTTGGCGCGTCGGCGAGATAGGAATCGACCGCGTGCTCCGCGATATTGATCGCACCGGCCCGACCATCCTCGGCGAGCGCTCTGATCACCTGCTGGATGGCGGGCTGCATCGCGGGTCCTTTCCTGGGGGCGGCTCCGTCCGCGACGGGCTGGCCGGCTTCATGCGCTTCGATCGAGCTCGTCGCGAATCCCCTGCGCGAGCCGCTCTCAGAAGCCGGCAAAGCTGACCTGAATCAAGGCCTTCCGAGAGGGTGCAGAGCGGCTATTCACCCAGCGCATGTGCTCCCGGCAAGCCCTGCGGATGCAACGCTCTCTTAAATCGGAACCGATGCGCCTCCCCACACGTTACCAACTCCACTTCAGCCCATTGTGCGTCGCACGTGGCCGTGTCACCCTTCCGTCATCATCGGGCGGCGGGGGCTTGAACCATGCGGCACGCGGATGGCGGAATCTCGTGTCAGGTGTTCGGCCCCCTGCAATGGCGCGGGTGGACGCATGCGGCGTGCCGGGCGCGTCAGGCGGCGAGTTTCGCCCTGCTGGGCACGATCCTCACGATGGGCGGTGCCACAACTCACGCCCATGCCCGGCTGGTTCTGCCGGATCAGGTGAGCGCCGCCGAACCGACTGGGCCGGTGCGGGCGATCGCCGGCTGGACGGATTTCTGCATCCGCACACCCCAGGAATGCACGGTCGACACCGCCGAGCCCGCCGAGATCCCGCTGACCGTGGCGGTGTGGCGGACCCTGCAGAGCGTCAACCGCCGCGTGAACGCGCGCATCCGGCCGATCACCGATCAGGCGCATTGGGGCGTCGTCGACCGATGGGACTTCCCCGATGACGGGTTCGGCGATTGCGAGGATTACCAGCTGCTGAAGCGGCGGATGCTGGTGGAGCGCGGCCTGCCGCGGCGCGCCCTGCTGATGACTGTGGTGATCGACGAGACCAACGAGGGCCACGCGGTGCTGACGGTGCGAACCGATCGCGGCGACTTCATCCTCGACAACAAGACCGATGCGATCCGCTCCTGGCGGCGCACCGGCTACAGCTTCATCAAGCGGGCCGGCCAGGATGGGGCGGCCTGGGTGTCCCTGGAGGGCAAGGACGGCGCCGCACAGGTGGCCACCGCCGAGCCCTGAATCCCGTCAGGCGCCGACCAGCATCGCCGCAAGGTCGAGGGCAACGCGGCCGGAGAGCAGGCTCCATCCGCACGCAATGATGGTCGCCAGCATCACGAACGGTATCGGCCGGCCCTCGATCCGCCGGCCGCGCACGGTGTTGCGCAGAATGATAAACGGCGCCGAGAAGGCCAGCATCGGTAAGGCCGCCACCGCGGGCAGACCGCCCCGCTCCAGCAGGCTGAAGCTCGCGCGCCGTGCCGCGAACAGCTCGAAGGCGCTGGCGATCAGGCCGGACAGCGCCAGCCCGATGCACAAGGTCCGAATCGATTCGAGGGCAGTCGGAGTGAGAACCATTATTCGCGCTCCCGATACAGGTTGCGCGCACTGTACTCACGCCGTTTACCGCTTGTTAAGCACGAGTCGACGTTAGCGTTAATCCGTGCACAGGTCGGGCCGGCGGAACCCGGCCCAGGGCACGGGATCGCGACCGCGGCGTGGTGCGTCAGGCCTCTTCCTCAAGATCGATGTCGAGGATCGCCATCCGGAAGACGAAGGAATCGTCTCCGTCCTCCTTGTCGTCGGCAATCACACCGATCGACTCCTCGCCGATGAACACCTCGGCGGAGTCGCCGGTCTTCATCGCCGTGAGGCGGATATTGTTGTTCGCGAACTTGCGACGCAGATAGTCCTGAAGCTTCGCGGTCTCGGCTTTGGTCACGCTGGTCGATCTCCCCTGGCGGCGCTGGCGCCGCGGATGGCCCGAGGGCTTGCCACGCCTAGGGCGGAGCGGCAAGCGCGGCGGCGCTGCGGGTCAGATCCCATCGCCCAGGTGGATGAACTGATCGAGGGCGACGAGCTGGTCCATCGCCCGGGCGGGATCGTCGCAGCCGGCGGTGCCGACCACGCGCGCCGGCACGCCGACGACCGTGGTGTTCGGCGGCACCGGCCGCAGCACCACCGAGCCCGCTGCCACCCGGGCGCAGGCCCCGACCTCGATGTTGCCCAGGATCTTGGCGCCGGCACCGATCATCACGCCGCGGCGGATCTTGGGATGGCGGTCGCCGCGCTGCTTGCCGGTGCCGCCCAGGGTCACGGCGTGGAGGATCGACACGTCATCCTCGATCACCGCGGTCGAGCCGACCACGAGCCCGGTGGCGTGGTCGAGGAAGACGCCCCGCCCGATCTGCGCCGCCGGGTGGATGTCGCACTGGAACACCTCGGAGACCCGGCTCTGGAGGTAGAGGGCGAGGTCGCGACGGCCGCGGTTCCAGACATGGTGGGCGAGGCGGTAAGCCTGCAGGGCGTGAAAGCCCTTGAAGTAGAGTACCGGTTCGAGGGCTCTCAGGGTCGCCGGATCGCGGTCGATCACCGCGCCGATATCGGCGCGGAACGCCTGCCCGATGCCCGGATCCGCGGTGATGGCCTCGTGAAAGGCATGGGCGACGAGATCGGCCGGCAACGACGGGTGCCCGAGCCGGGCCGCGACCCGGTGGGAGACCGCGCCTTCCAGCGTGGTGTGGTTCAGGATCGTCGAGACGATGAAGGAGGCGAGCTGCGGTTCGGTCCTCAGGACATCCTCCGCCTCGTCCCGCAGCCGCGACCAGACCGGGTCGACGACCGCGAGGTCATGCGATGGGTGAGTGAAGGCAGGACTGGCGCTCATGGGCGGATGCTCATGTCCGGGACTTCGAGTGGTTCGCCGGTTACGCGTGCGGCGGCCCGGTCCAGCGCCCGCCCGTGCAGGGCGGGTGTCCCGCCCGGGGCGGAAACGGATCGCAGCGCCGCCGGACCGCGCGTTCGGCCTTAGCGTGGTGTGCTGCACCGCGACGATCAAGGGCCCGCGCGGCCCAAAGGTCGCGTTGACCGCATGGCTGTCAGCGAACGGGAGCGGCTCAGTTCCCTGCCGGGACCGCTTGCCCGAACCGCGCTTCGATCGCCGTCGTCAGCCGGTCCAGCATCGTCTGGACCGGGATGTTGGAGGTGTCCACCGTGGCCGGGGCCCGGGCGTAGAGCGGCTCGCGGCTCGCCAGCACGGCACGCAGCTCCTGCATCGCAGAGGCATGGTCGCCCGTCGTGGCAAGGTGACCCTGCTCGCGGACGCGGCTCATGTGCTCCTCTGGCCGGGCACGCAGCCAGATCGTGTAGAAGGCCTGCAGCAGCAGATCGTAGGTGAGGGGCTCCGCGACGATTCCGCCACTCGTGGCCAGGATCAGCGGTCCGGGATGCTCGGTGAGGCGACGCAGGGCTGCCTGTTCCAGCCGACGGTAGCCCTCCTGGCCGTAGATCGCGAAAATCTCCTGGACCGACAGGGCATTCTCCCGCTCGATCTCGGCATTCAGTTCCACGAAGGTCCAGCCCAAACGCTCGGCCGCGAGCTTGCCGAGGGTCGATTTGCCGGCGCCGCGCAGACCGATCAGTGCTACCCGAGGCCGATTGCTTGATTCGAGTCGGGACCCGCCGGACAGCGCCTCCTTGGCCGCGGCGATCTGGGCCGGGCTCGCCTGACCGAGCAGGTCGCGCACCACCGGCCAGTCGGGCAGGGCGTCATGGCCGGTGATCAGATCGTCCAGCCGCACGCCCATGGCGTTGGCCACCCGCCGCAGCAGGATGATGGAGACATTCCCCTGGCCCCCCTCCAGCTGCGCAATGTAGCGCTCGGACAGGCCGGAAGTCTGCGACAGGACCTTGCGCGACAGCCCACGCACGGTGCGCGCATGTCTGACGCGGCGCCCGAGGTCCGTGAGAAAGAGTGATTCTTGTTCCACCACGCCGGTCATGGCGCCGTCCGCTTTCCTGCCAGCTTGAAAGCAGAGTCCGTGCCCTGCATGCCTGCCGCTTCGAGATCCGACGCGCCTCGGCGTCCCTCCGGGCCAAAGGTGCCCGAACGTGCGCGCGTAGACCGGCGTTTCCTGCCCTGAGATCCGTCGTGCGCCACCCGCGTACGACCGCTATGCTGCGGCGCCGGTCCGTACCGTACCGATTCAACCACGTTGCTGGCGTGGCGCCTATGTGTTGCGGAACCGTGCGATGGTCAAGCCTTGGGCATGATCCTTGTGTGGGCAGAAGCCCGGATCGGCGGACCTACTCGACCGGAAGGGCCGTGGCCTCGCGCACGGGCGCGGCGGCCGGCGCGCGCCGCGGTGTGGCGGCGGCGAGCATCTGGAGGGACGGACGACGCGGCGGCAGCGGCACCTCGACCGCTTCGGCCACCGCTTCGGAACTCGGCGCCGGAGCGGCGGCTTTCGTCGCCGGAGCGGGTGCCGCCTCGGCCGGCGGTGAGAGCCGCAGTTCCGCGACCTGCGCCGGCGCGGGATCGGTTGCCGCGACGGCGCTCCCCAGGCTGGTGGGCCGGCGCGGCGGCAGCGGCACCTCCACGGACGGAACGGCGGCGGCGGCCGGGGCCGCCTCCGGGCTGGCGGCCGGATCGATGGACAGGCTGGCGAGTACGACCGTCGCGCCGGCCAGGGCGGCCGGCCGGCGCGGCGGCAGCGGCACCTCGACGGTCTCGGTCGGGACCTCCGCCACCGCCGTGGTGCTGGGCGCGTAGGCCAGGGCCGATGCAGCGGCGGTGTTCCGGGTATCGGCGGCGCCGCCGCCGAACAGGCTGGCGAGGGCGCTGGCCGAGGCCGCCACGGGTGCCACCACCGAGGCCACCTCCGTGGAGATGCCCTGGCGTTTGGCCGCGTAATAGTAGCCGCGATTGTAGTATTGATAGGCTTGGCTGAGATTGCCCTTGGCCGTGCGGTAAGCGCCCGCCAGGTAGGCCACACCGTAGCGCAGGTTGGTCTGCGGATCGTACAGGCCGGCGGCGTCGCCGGTATAGCCGAGGCTGCGCGCGGTCGCGTGCTTGATCTGCATGAGCCCGAGGGCGCTGCCGCCCTTGGCCCGCGGGTTGTAGTTGCTCTCGCGCTTGACCACGGCGTGAACGAAGCTCGCCGGGACGCCGTTCGCCTTCGCCTGCTGCTCGATCAACGCGTCGATATTGTCGTGCGCGCTCTGCCCGAAGGCGGCTGCGGGCACGACCGCGAGGACGGCGGCCAGGATAAGGCGATGCATTCCGAGACCCGGTGCTGCTTGTTCTGTGGTCAAGCTAGGTCGCGGGGAAATGAGGCCGGAAAGCGGCCCCGGTTCGGCAGCCTGTGGGCGACCCGGGTGTCAGGGATGTCTGTGATCCGCACGCCACAGACGCGCGTCGCCTCGCGCGTCGGTGCGTTGGTCCACAGGGATGCCTGCGGAGATAGGTGACCGATCAGGGCAGGATGAGGCGCTCGACGGCGTGGGCGAAGCCATCGGCGTCGTTGCTGTCCGTGACCGCGCGCGCGGATGCCTTCACGGCGTCCTCGGCATTGCCCATCGCCACGGACAAGCCGCTCTGCGCGAACATCGGGCGGTCGTTGCCGGCATCGCCGAAGGTGGCGATCCGCTCGGGCGGGATCGCGAGATGCGCGCTCATCCAGGCGACGAACTGGCCCTTGTCGAGATCCGGCGGTGTCACGTCGAGGTAGTATTTCTGCGATCGGTGAACGGTCGCTTGGTCCGCCAGGGCAGCCCCGATTCGCGCCTCGCACGCCGCGAGATGGGCGTGGTCGCGGCTGACGCCGACGATCTTGGATGCGGCCCCCATGAGCGTCCCGAGGTCGGCGACGACGCGAGGCTCCGCGCCGATCGTGCGCCGCTCGAGGTCGGTGTAGGGGCCGTCCGGATCGCGCAGGCACCACGCGCCCTCGGCGAAGACCCAGACGTCGAGCTCCTCGGCCAGGAGCCGGTCGAGGGCCGACCGGGCTGCCGCCGCGGGGATGGTCCGTGCCTCGATGGTCGAGAGATCCGGCCGCACAACGCTCGCGCCGTTGAAAGCCGCCATCGGCAGGTCGAGACTTAGTTCGGCGACGAGGCTCCGCAGCCCGATCGGCGGCCGTGCCGAGGCGATGCTGAAGCCGATGCCGGCCGCGCGCAGTCGCCGCACCGCCGCCACCGTCGCCTCGGTCAGGCGCTTGTCGCCGGTGACCAGGGTGCCGTCGACGTCCGAGATCACCAGGGCGATTCCCCCGGCCTCGCCGGATCCTGCTGTCATCGGCTCACTCCCCGCCCGCATCCCGGCGCGCCTCGGCCGCTAACTCCGCCACGACCCGGTCGGCAATCGCCTCGGGCGGTTCGAGGATCCCGACGGTGATCGGGTGCTCGTCGGGAGCGGGAACTTCCAGGGTCGCGAACTGGCTGTCCAGGAGGCGCGGCGACATGAAATGGCCCCGGCGCTCGGCGAGGCGCTGCCCAATCAGGGCCCTGTCGCCGTCCAGATAGACGAGGCGGACGCGTCGGCTCCCCCGGGTGAGGATGTCCCGGTAGGCACGGCGGAGGGCGGAGCAGACCACCACACCCGACTCACCGGCATCGAGACGCTGCTGGATCCAGGTCGCGATCCGGGCCAGCCACGGGGCACGATCCTCATCGTCGAGGGCGTGACCCGCATGCATCTTCGCCACGTGCTCGGGTGTGTGGAAGCTATCACCATCCACGAAGATCCAGCCGAGCCTCTCGGCGATCAAGGCCGCCACGGTGCTCTTCCCCGAGCCCGAGACACCCATGACCACGAGCACCCGACCGGCGGCCGTCCCGACATCAGGCGTCGGCTCTGCTGGGGACGTCATCCAGACCACCGTGGCTCCAGGCGCTGCGCGTCCCATCATTAGGAGCGGGCGCGAAGAAGGAAAGATGTCCCCCGCGCTCGTCAGGGCCTCCTTGTGCCGGAACCGTAACGCGGCCGGGCGCGTTCATATCCGAGAACGCGAACATATAGGGAACATACACCGTATGACGACCACCACCGCAAAGGCGACGTCGAAGGCTGGCCGGAGCGCCGGATCGCACCAGGAGGCCGGCACGGGCAGCGCCAGCGACAATCCCAAGGCCGACCCGAAGGACGTGTCGAACCAGATCAAGGACCCGGACCAGTGGACGACGGGCGGCGAGCCGATGACCGGCGCGCAGGCCTCTTATCTGAAGACGCTCTCGGAAGAGGCCAAGGAGCCGGCGGCGTTCGATCCCGACCTCGACAAAGCCGAGGCCTCGAAGCGGATCGACGACCTCCGCCACAAGGCCGGCCACGCCTGAGCCGCGAAGGGCGCGCCTGCACCAGGCGCGCCCTTCGTCACGCCTAACCCTGCCGGCGTCTATCCCGGCCGGAACCGCCAAGCCCGCCCTGTTTCGGACACTTCATTAAGCCGGCGGCAATGGCGAGCGGCTATTCGGCCTTGTGGCGCGTGCGGCCACGCGGGCGGCGGGACTTGGAAGGCGCGTGCGACCATGGATGAGCCGGGATGCGGCGGGGCGGGGAAGGGCGCAATGCGATCCCGGATGACGTCCGCCTGGATCGACCGGATGCGCGCCGCGGCTGCGCGCTTCGCCCGCGACGCGTACGGCTCCACGGCGACGGAATACGCCCTCATCGGTGGCCTGATCTTCCTCGTCGCCGTCGGCAGCATCCGGTATTACGTGTCTCGCGTCAGCGCCGTCTACGGCAACATCAGCGCGGCGGTGACCCAGTCGAACTGAGCGGAGCAGGTCGGCCTCAGCCCGTCACGCGGCCGCAAGAGCCGGGCTGTCGCGGTCGATAAGGTCCAGATTTGTGTCCCGATATTGAAGACGTCCAAGCCGCGCCCGGCGTTTCGCGCGCCGATGCCCCGAAAAAGCTGTGCTTAACGAGGATGACTTGGCGGTCTCGGCCGTGGCGGGCGGAGTGTGGCTCACCCGCTACGGACACCTGGCCCGCTATGGGCTAGGCACGGGCTCGGCAATACCGATGGGCAACATCTGGATGCGCAAACTTCCCCACGTCCTGCTCGCCGTCACGGCGATGTCGGGCTGCACGTACCTGCCCGCGGCGGGTCCGACGGCGAGTGCGATCCAGGCTGGGGCTGAGGTGGCCACGGCCGATGGCGGCCTTCTCGCCCGCTACGAGATCATCGACGTCACGCCCTCGGTGGTCGAGGCCCTGCGCGGCCGCCCGCTCGACAGCCTGCTCGCCTCCTTCGGCGACCACCGTCCCTCCTCGGAGCCGGTCATCGGCATCGGCGACATGGTCTCGGTCTCCATCTGGGAAGCCGGGTCCGGCGGCCTGTTCTCCGGGCCGCTGGTGGCCGACCGCTTCTCGGCCGGATCCAAATCCGCCCTGATCCCCGAGCAGCCCGTCGGGCGCGACGGCGCCATCTCGGTGCCCTATGCCGGCCGCATCAAGGTCGCCGGCCGCCGCACCCAGGACGTCCAGGCGCTCATCGAGAACGAACTC
>NZ_FMWU01000017.1 GCF_900103195.1 Methylobacterium sp. UNC378MF
CGTTCAGCACGATCTTGGTGCCGGTGCTGTCGAGGGAGAAGATCGCGCCGGCGCCGAAGGATCCGTTGGAGGTGGTGCTGGCGGAGCTGACGGCGGTGTTCAGGGCAGCGACGGTGGCGGAGAGGCTGCTGGAGGTTGTGGCGGAGACCGAGGTGCCGTTGATTGTGAACAGCACCGTCGTGGAGGTGGTGCTGGCCGTGTTGGCGGCGGTTCCGGTCGTGGAGAGCTGGGTCGAGAGGGCCTGGTTGGCGATCGACTTGGCCTGGTCGACCAGCTTCTGGATCGAGGTGATGCCCTGGTTGGCGGCCTGGATCGACTGGACACCGTTGGAGATGCCGTCGAGCAGGGTGTTCAGGCTCGAGGAGCGGCCGTCGAGCGCCTGCGAGGTGAAGAAGTTGGTCGGGTTGTCGAGGGCGGAGTTGACCGTCTTGCCGGTCGCGAGCCGGTTCTGCGTGGTCGCCATCAGCTGGGCGGTGTCCTGCAGCGAGAGCAGGTTCTGACGCGTGGCGGACGACAGGGTGATCGAGGACATGGGTCGTATCTTTCTGATTTGATGCACCCGTTTCTCGGGCACGCCAGTAATCGCGTCTCAAACGTTTCACAGCGGTTAAATCAATTGTCGACGCTTCGCCCTGTTGGGGTGATCGTTAATGAATCAACTCCACAATCCGTCAAGTATTGATAGATTTCGGTCCGAGTTCAAAATTTGTTAACCATCCACCGCGATAAGACGAGGCGCCGGCCAACTCTGTCGCACTTGTCCGAGCGGAGACGATCCGATGCGGTGTGCGAAAGAGGGGATGGGGCGCACCCTGTACGGAGCTCAGCTGTGATCGCTCAAGCGTCTGGTGATGTTGGCGGCCCGAACCCCTCCACGCCGTCGAAATTTCCCCACGTGGCGATCGCGATCCCGTGCGGGACCATGGTCCATGCGGATTTCGCCGTCAGTCTCGGATCGATGATGCATTCGCTCGGCGAGATGCCGATGTCGATTGTGGTCGGAAAATCGTCGATCGTTGCCGATGCCCGTAATCTGGGCCTTGAATTCGCCCAGAAACACGGCGCTGAGTATGTCCTGTTCATCGACAGCGACATGACCTTCCCGAAGGATGCCTTGCTCAAGCTCCTCGTTCGGCAGGTCGACATCATCGGCGCGACCTATTCGCGGCGCACGGCGCCGTTCCACTTCCTCGGCGAGATCCTGCCGGAACAGCCGGCTGACGCACCGAAGGGCTTGTTGGAGATGGCACGGATCCCAACAGGCTTCCTGTTGATCAAGTCCACGGTCTTCGAAAGCCTGAAGCGACCCTATTTCCGGTTCCGTGTCGACGAGGAGGCCGGCGTTAACATCGGCGAGGACTTCGACTTCTGCGATCGCGTCCGTGCTGCGGGTTTCCGGATCTGGTGCGATCCCTATCTGAGCAAGGAGCTCGGCCATATCGGCGAGCAATCCTACAAGCTCTGAGCGATTACCGGCGAACCGACCGGCCGTCACCTGACTGTGCTCCGTGCGCCGGCGTTCCGCGCTCGACACGATGAGGCGTGGGAATGAGAATTGCGATCATCACGCCATCTCGGCTGAAGCTCTCGACCCTGGCCGGGAAAGCCGGTCAGTACTTCCTGGACCATGCGGTGGAGAGCGCCAACGCCCAGGAACTCGACAGGCCGGTGACGATCCACTTCTTCGTCGGGACCGACCCCGAGACCGAGATCCCCGCGCACCTCGCGGACCATCCGCAGATCACCTTCGCGCGCGGCGAGCGCAAGGGGCAGATCCCCGCGCTGAACGCCGCGATCCGCGCCGTCGATGCCAGCTGGGACTACGTCGGCTTCCTCGAGGACGACGATCACTGGCTGCCGCCATATCTCGGCTTCGCGCTGCGGACCCTCGAGAGCTTCGATTTCGTCTCCTCGACGCAGCTCGAGGTGGACGAGGCCGGCGAGGTGGTCCGGATCAACGACTTCGCGACGCCGTCGGGCTGGCTGATGCGGCGGACCACCTTCGCGCAGGTCGGCGCGATCAGCCCGGCCTCGAAGTGGCACTACGACAACGAGTGGCTCGGCCGCCTCGCCGAGACCGGCCTGCGCCGGGTCCACCTCGTCGAGGCGACGGCGCCCGGCACCCTACAGGACGCGATCCAGGTCCGCCCCTGGCTCGCCAACATCCTTCAGCTCGGCGGCCCCAACATAAGCCTCGCACGCCACGGCTTCGCCCTGCCGCTGGTGTGCCGCCTGGTGCATCCGGGCTCCGGAACCTCGGATGTCGGCCAGGGCGGGACCTCCAAGGCCGAAAGCGAGGCCGAGTATCAGCGGCTGATCGATCGCTTCGGCCGTATCCCGTGGTAGCGGGGCCGGGCAGCGCACCGGTCTCACGGAGCGCGGGCTCCCAGGGCCCGCCCTAGGCGGAACGCCCTTCAGCCCGACGGCGCACGGCCTCCTGGAAGGCGGAGAACACCCGACGCATCTGCGGCACCTTGTAGGGAAACAGATCCACGGGATCCATATCGTGGACGACCATCCCGGTATCCGCCTCGAAGATCAGCAGTCGGCCGTCCGCACTTTCCGCGCAGTCGATGACCAGATAATCGAGCCCGATCCGCCGGTGGATTTCGGCGAAGGCGGCACGATGGCGCTGCGCGAACTCGGCGTCGAATGTGTCCATTGCCGCGGCCTCGGCCTGCCGCTTCCCCGCGTCCTCGAGCATGCCGGCGTTGAGGTAATGGATCATCCAGTGGTCACGAATGGCCAAGTGACACAGGAACGGAACGCCGTCGATCAGGACGACGCGGAGTTTCCGGAAGAGGCCGTCGGCACCGCGGTAGTCGCAGAATTGCGTGACGTAGAACGCCTCGCCGGTCGCGTGATCGAGGTAACGTTTCAAATCCTCTGCCCGATCGACCTTCTGAAGGTCGTTTCCCGCATGCGTATCGAGCGGCCGCACGAGGACCGGATAAGTCAGGCCCTCGGGGAGGCGGGACGCCGCCGCGCTCAGAGCAGACCGGCTCACCCGCACGACATCGGGTGCCAGGACTCCCTCAGCGCCGCGGAGCGCATCCGCGATCCCGTGCCGTGAGGTCTTGAGGACGTGGCGCGGGTGATTGATGATCGGACAGGTCCACCGGTCGGCGGCCGCCGCGAGGGCTTCCAGGAGCGGTTCGGCGACGGCTGAATGAGCGATGCCCGTGATGATCACATCGTGCTCGGGAAGATCGCGCGGCACCGCGTCGCCGGGACAGAGATAGAGATAGCTGAGGCCGAAATCGTCGTCGTTCAGCAGGAAATCGAGCGGCGTGTTGGCCATGAGATCGCCGGCCGTGACGAGGATGAGGACCCGGACCCGCGCCTGATCCGGATTCGAGCGCAGCGAGAAGAGCCGCTGCCCCTGCAGAACCTCGGTCTGAAGCGCGAGCCCCTGGTCGAACCGATGCTTCAGCAGCAGGATCGTTGCCATATCCATCGCGGTGCCGGCGTCGACGACGGCATCGTCGCTGCGCGCGAGAATTTCGGCGGCCAGCGCGGCCATGTCCGAGCCTTCGAAGGCAGCTCTGATCAGGCGTGCCGGGCCGATCATCGGGTTCGGGTTGTTGGTCCCCGCAGCGTGCGTGTGCATCAGAGCCTCCGAGAGTCGGACCGTCGCAGCGGTGCCGGGACCGGGATCAGGTGGTTGGGATCGTGCTCAGCGGCACGAAGCCTGCACTGTGACCAGACGGAGGTTTACGAAGCGCTAACCATGATCGACCGCGTGCCGGCCGCAGCACACCTCCTTCGGCGTCGCCGACTCGGAACGCGCTTCGACATCAGTTGCGCCGCGGCGACGCGGCAGCGCGACGGAGGGCCTCTGCCAGCGCCCCGCTCGGCGCGGATTCCGCGCTCGGGCTCGGTCGGTTTCGAGGCGCCTCTGCCTTCGGCTCGGCGGCACGTCGCGGTGGCTGAGCCGGTTCGATCGGGTCGTCGAGCCGCAGCGACAGCGCGATGCGCTTGCGTGGAACATCGACGTTGAGCACCAGAACCCGGACGACTTCCCCGAGTCGGACGACCTCCGCGGGCGACCCGATCCGCCGGCGCGCCATGGCCGAGATGTGGACGAGCCCGTCCTGGTGGACGCCGATATCCACGAAGGCACCGAACGCGGCCACGTTGGTGACCACGCCTTCCAGCAGCATACCCGGCTTGAGATCACCGATCGTCTCGACGCCGTCGTCGAACCGCGCCGTCTTGAAGGCCGGCCGCGGATCGCGTCCCGGCTTCTCGAGCTCGGCGATGATGTCGCGGACGGTCGGCACGCCGAAGCGCGCGTCGACGAAGGTCTCGGGCGCGAGGCGGCCGAGGATGGCGGTATTGCCCAGCAGGACGTGAATGTCGCTCCGGGTTTCCCGGAGGATGCGGCGGACCACCGGATAGGCTTCCGGGTGGACGCCCGAACCGTCCAGCGGGTCGTCGCCACCCTGGATGCGCAGGAAGCCGGCAGCCAGCTCGAAGGTCTTCGGCCCGAGACCCGGAACGTCCTTGAGCGCCGAGCGCGTCCGGAATGGCCCCTGGGCGTCGCGATGCGCAACGATCCGGGTTGCCATTGCGGCGCCGAGACCGGAGACCTGCGCCAGAAGGGCAGGGGAGGCCGTGTTGACGTCCACCCCGACCGCATTCACGGCATCCTCCACGACCGCGGAGAGCGAGCGCGACAGCTTCGCTTCGCTGACATCGTGCTGGTACTGGCCGACGCCGATCGACTTGGGGTCGATCTTGACCAGCTCAGCCAGGGGATCCTGGAGGCGCCGGGCGATCGACGCGGCGCCGCGATGGGACACATCGAGATCGGGAAGCTCCCGGGCCGCGATCTCCGAGGCCGAGTAGACGGAGGCGCCGGCCTCGGAGACCATGACCTTCGCGATCGGAAGATCCGGGTTTGCCGCGATGATCTCGGCCGCAAGGCGTTCGGTCTCGCGGGACGCCGTCCCGTTGCCGATGGCCAGAAGCTCCACGCCGTGGAGGCGGCACAGGCGCCCCAGCGCCGCGACCGCCTCACGCCAGCGGCGCTGAGGCTCGTGCGGATAGGTCGTCTCCACCGCGAGGACTCGCCCGGTGCGGTCCACCACCGCGACCTTCACGCCGTTCCGATAGCCCGGGTCGAGGCCCATCGTGGTCCGCCCGCCCGCCGGGGCAGCCAGGAGCAGGTCCTTCAGGTTTCCGGCGAAGACCGTCACGGCCTCGTCCTCGGCCCGCTCGAACAAACGGCCGCGCAGATCCTGCTTGATCCCGGTTCGGATCTTCGTCCGCCACGCCGCGCGCACGGTTTCAAGAAGCCAGGAATCGCCGGGGCGTCCGCGCGACGCGATGTCGAAGCGGCGGCAGATCGCGGTTTCAAACGGCCCCGGGATGCCGGGCGGCGAATCCTCACCCTCCGCGGTGAAGCCGACGTCGAGTACCTCTTCCCGTTCGCCGCGGAAGATCGCCAGGATGCGGTGCGAGGGCATCCGTTCCAGCCGCTCGCTCCAGGCGAAGTAATCGGAAAACTTCGCCCCCTCATTGGCTTTGCCCTTGCGCAGCTGGGAGACGAGCTGACCGGTCCGCCAGTAATCCGCCCGCAGGCGCCCGACGAGGTCGGCGTCCTCGGCGAAGCGCTCGATCAGGATGGCGCGGGCCCCGTCCAGCGCGGCGTCCGCGTCCGGAACGCCGCGCGCATCCGAAACGTAAGTGGCCGCGACGGCCTCGGGCGCCCGGTCGGGTCGGCTGAGCAGGGCCTGGGCCAAGGGTTCGAGGCCGGCATCGCGCGCGGATTGCGCCTTCGAACGCCGCTTGGGGCGGAACGGCAGGTACAGGTCTTCAAGGCGCGCCTTCGTATCGGCAGCGTCGAGGGCCGCCGCGAGGGGCGGGGACATCTTGCCCTGGGCCGTGATGCTCGCGACGATCGCGGCGCGCCTCTCGTTCAGGTCACGCAGATAGGACAGCCGCTCCTCGAGCTTTCGCAGTTGCGTGTCGTCGAGGCCGCCCGTGTTCTCCTTCCGATAGCGCGCGATGAAGGGCACGGTCGCGCCGCCGTCGAGGAGCGCGACGGCAGCGGCGACCTGCGCCTGCCCGACACCGAGTTCTTCGGCGATCAGCGCGTTCACGGCTTTCATGGATTCTCCGGTCAGGACGCAGCGAGGGACGGTCTGCCTGCGTGAAACGCCAAGCCGCCGGAAACATGGCGCTGGTCAGGTGTGCTCCCGCGTCGCTGCCTCCACCTTGACGGTCCGGGCGCAGTCCAGGATGCGATGGCGGGCTCGCGCATCCTTGATCGAGAACCACAGATTGAGCAGTTCTTCGGTCATAACGACCTCTTTGTGCCGAGCCGCATCGAAAAACACGTCAACCGTACATCCGAGGGTCTCGGCCAGATCGCCGAGGATCCGGCGCGACCGCTCGGCCGGGAGTCTGCTGTGGTTCGCCATCACGTCGACCCGCTTCGCAGCACCGACAGGTGCTGCCGCCAGTAAGCTCCGAGCCCCCGTGTGCAACAATCGGGAAGATGAGGATCCAGTCAATCCGGTCCCCTGCGCGTTCCGCTCTTCAGATACGGCGCTACGGATTGCGGCGTCGACTCGCCAGAGCCGGCATGATTTCTGGGGACAATCCCCGGCATCCAGCTTTTCTTAGCACCGCTATAGCCGGCTGGTCTGCGCATCCTTGAACAACGGATAGTCAGGACAACGCAATTTCAACAATCCTCCGGCTTGCAGTCTACGAAAGTAGACGTCTTCGCTGGAAGACGCGTATCCCTTGCCGGCCTTGACGATGTTCGTGCCCGTCATCGGGATGTCACCCGCTGATGCGAGCGTTTCGCTTCGCATGTCCCGGAAAGGCAGGCGCCCGTGCAATTCGAGATCCGCGAGCGCAGCCGGTCGCTCTGGTCCTGGGTCCTCGTCAACGAGACCGACGAGCCGGTCCTCGAGTCGCGGCGCAGCTTCCCGTCCCGGGCCCAGGCGACGGCGGCCGCCTTGGCCTTTTCCCAGCTCGTCGCCAGGGCGGGTCGCAGCCTGGCCGGTGGCCCCCGTCAGGTCGGGTTCCTGTAAGGAGACGGATAGCCGGTTCGCCTCAGGTCGTCCGGGTCCGGTGGCGGAAAAGACCGATCACGCTCGTGCAGGCGATCACGCAACCCACGCCCATCGCGCCGAGGCAGCTGATGGTGCGGATCGGCTCGCCGCGCGCCAGAACGATGGCGACAGCGAGCGGCAGGAGCAGGAACACGAACAGCAGGGTCATGACCGGATCCGAAGGACAATGGGCGAGCCTAGGATCCGAATGGTTAATCACTTCTCACCCGTGCCGATCGCTCGAGCCCGGGACAAGCCTATCGGGCCGCCGTGAACGGACCTGAAAACGACGCGTCGTTCTTGCGGGCCGAGCGAAGACGCGCCGTCACTCCGAGGGCGATCGAAACCCGATCACGGGTTGCCGTCCTCGAGGCGGACCAAGCGGTCGACCAGGGCTCGGTCGTGCAGCAGAGCCATCCGCTCTTTCAATGACAGCCACGCCTGCGCCTCAGCGACCGTCTCGGCTTCGCAGATCTTGGCGGCGGCGAGGGTCTGGTCCGCATCGATCGCGCCCCGAGGCCGCCGCTGCCCCACGGGAAGCATCCGGCTATGGGCCAGCGCGAGACCGGGATCGGCGTGGATCGCGGCGAGCGAGTCGGCATCATCGAAGCCGCGATCCGCATTGCGCGCCGTGAGGGCGGCGGCGCGGACCGCAATTTCCGGGGGCGAAGCCTCCTCGGGCGTAGCGAGGAGAAGACGACGCTTGAGCGCCAAGCCCAGTCCGAGCTGGCCGCTTGCCCAGGAGATCGGAATCGCCAGCACCAGACCCAGGATCGTCGGGCTCATCCAGAGGAACAGCGAGGTGGCGATCGCGAAGGCGGCAACGCCCGCCACGAGACCCAGCAGCATGTGCCAGCGATGGCGGGCGACGATGTCGCGTAGCGGAATCGAGCCGTCATCGCGCCGCTGCGGATTCCACCCCGTGTCCCGTCCCAGCAGGATGCCCATCACGGAACCCGACTGGATCACCATCGCCACCGGCGCCACGAGGGCGGAGAGCAGGATCTCGACGAGGCTCGACAGGACGAGGCGGCCGGCGCCGCCGCAGGCGCGCCGCACGGGGCCGTCCAAGAGGGCGAGGATCAGGCCGAGCAGCTTGGGCGCGAGCAGAACCGCCATGGTCAGGCCGAACAATTGAAGCGCGCGGACCGGGTCGAATCGCGGGAAGACCGGGGAGAAACCGGCGCCGCCGAAATAGTCGGGCCGCTCCGTGGCCGTCTGCAGCACCAGCAGGATGCCGACCACAAGCTGAAGCAACCAGAGCGGCGAGGCGAGATAGCCGGCGATACCGGTCGCGAAGTGCTGACGGGTAGCAGGGTGCAGCCCCGCGGCACCGATCACTCGCGCGTGCTGGAGATTGCCTTGCGCCCAGCGCCGATCGCGGACTGCGACGTCGATCAGCGAGGGCGGGCTCTCCTCATACGAGCCCGGAAGGCGGTGGAGCATGTACACCGCCCAACCGGCTCGGCGGATCAGCGCCGCCTCGACGAAATCGTGGGACAGGATGTGCCCGCCGAAGGGGGGCTTTCCCAGAAGGTCCGGAAGGCCGCAGGATTCGGCGAACGCGCGGGTCCGGATGATCGCGTTGTGGCCCCAGTAATTGCCGTCCCGCCCTGACCATGCGGCAAGGCCGGCGGCGATGACCGGACCGTAGATCCGAGCCGCAAATTGCTGGAGCCGGGCGAACAGGGTGTTGCGGTTGATGATCAGCGGCAGCGTCTGGATGATGCCGGCATCCGGATCCGCCTCCATGGCGGCGGCCAGCGCCACCATCGCCGAACCGCTCATCAGGCTGTCGGCGTCCAGCACGAGCATGTGTTCGTAGCGGCCACCCCATCGCGTGACGAAGTCGCCGATATTTCCGGCCTTGCGGTGATGGTTCTTCGGCCGGTGCCGGTAGTAGAGCCGCGCATCGGGGCCGAGGCGACCGCGCAGGTCGAGGAAGGCCCGCTCTTCGGCGATCCAGGCATCGGGCTGGGTCGAATCGGACAGGATGAACCAGTCGAAATGGTCGCCGAGCCCGGTCGCCTCGACGGCCTCGCGCATGGCCTCGATGCCCGCGAAGGTGCGGGCCGTGGCCTCGTTGTAGACGGGCATCAGGATCGCGGTCCGCGTGCTCAGCGCCGTCGGACCCGGAATCGGGCGCGGCCACCGCAGCAGCAATCCGAAGCCGAGCACGGCACTGGTGAACGCCAGGGCGATCCACGAAAACGTCAGGCAGAACAGGACGACCAGCACGAGCTGAAGCGCGGTCGGGCTCCCCGAGACCGACACGGTCTCGACCATCTGCCAGCCGCCATAGGCTGTCAGGACCAGCGCGCCGCCGAAGACCAGAAGCCGCTCTGGCCACTGATTCCGGTGGGATCGTGCCGGCCGATGGCCCGTGCCCGGATCCCAGCGCGACAGATCCTGGACGGGCATGGCCAGGGGCGCCTCCGGAGGCATCGCGCGATCGCCGTCGGGGCCGGTCTCGCGTCCGGACCCAGCGTCCATCGCTGGCGGGAAGGTCATCGTCTCGTCCAATCGCACGGTGCGGGCCGGTCCTCAGCTGGTGGGGGAACTCACGGTGTCCAGCGAAATAGCCAAGTCTCGCTCACCCGGGTCTGACCGCGCCGGAGCGCCAGACGCAGCTCGCTGGCCCGCTCGCCGCCGGGATCGAGTTCGAACAGGATCCGTAAGGTCTTGCGGTCCGGATACCGGAACCGGTCCTGGCGGGTGATCGTCCCGGTCGAAGCACCGAGGTCGACGTCGATCTCGCCGGGCTGGAACAGCACGTCCCCTTCGAAATCGACGGCAAACAGACGGCGGTTGCCCGTGCTGCCGTGACCGCAGCGGCTGTCGCGGATCCGCGCGATCTCGGGCGGCAGCGGATCCGGCCAGCCCTTTGACCAATGCTGACGGCACTGGAAGCGCATCTCCGCGCCCTTCGCCAGCTTCGCCTTCGGCCGCCAATAGGCAAACACGTTCTCGTTCAGCTCGGAATCACTCGGAATCTCGAGCAGCGCGACCGCACCCTCGTTCCAGTCGTCCAGGGGTTCCAGCCAGAGGGACGGGCGCTGTTCCCAGTGCCGCAGATCATCCTCGAAATCGTCGTATGCGCGGGCGCGCTGCATCAGGCCGAACCCCTTCGGCCCGCGATCCACGAAGGCTGAAACCTGGAGGGCTTCGGGATTGTGCACGGGGCGCCAGATCGGCTCGCCATAGCCGTTGTGGATCGCCAGTCCCTCCACCGAAAAGGCCGCCGCGCGCAGATCGTCGACGCGGTTCCGGTCGAGGGGCCCGAACAAATAGCTGCCCTGCATGCCGCCGAGCCCGATATGGTCGAGTTCGGAGCGGGCGAAGACCGTCCCGTCGATGGACGCCGTGGAGACGTCGCGGCCGGCCGTCAGGGTGATCTTGAACGCCGCGGTTGCCGATTCGGACTCGGCGAGGGCGTGGACCACCACCGGCTGCCCCGGTGCCGGCGTCTCGATGAACAGCGCCCGGAACAAGGGAAATTCCTCGCCGCGGGAATCCGCCGGACGCAGGGCGAGCGCCCGGGCGTTGATGCCGAAATCCTGCCCCTCGGCGACGAGGCGGAAGAACGAGGCGCCCTGGAACAGAGCGAAATTCGACACCCCATCGGCCCCCTCGAACCGGGCGCGCAGGCGGAAGCCAGAGAATGCGGCGCCGACCGCGAGATCCGGCAGTTCGAGCCCCGGCGCTGCGAACGCCGTCTTGTCGTAGGCGACCGGCTGGACCAGCCCGTTCTCGACGATGGACAGCGCGACGGGCGTCTCGAAGATTGATCCGCGCAGAAGAGGCTCAAGCACGTAGCCGATATCCCGGTCGGCCCAGACTGCGCGGCCCTCCGCCGGGCGGATCGCCTCGTAGCCCTCGCGGGACAAGCCCTTCAGAACCGCAGGAACGTCACCCACCTTCGGTGCAACATAGGGCGCGGCAGCGCGGGCACGCGCGAGCTGCGTGAGCGTGCCCGCCTCGAAGGCCTCTCCGCTGCCGGGCAAGGCCGGTACTTTCTCCGGATCGGCCGCCCGCGCGACGGCCGGGAGCAATCCTGCGGCGGCGCCGAGCGTGCCGACCAGCAGGGTGCGGCGTGTCGGAGCAACGGAAAGTCCGGCGTCGATCGTCATGCAGGCGGTCGTCTCACGTCGCTGGGGGGCAGGTCTCGGGCGCCCCCTCTATACGGATCGCGTGGCTGAACCCAGGGTTAAGCAACCGCTTGAACCGCAAGCGGCTCCGTTGACTTAACCCGAGCCGGCTCTCTAATTCGGCTGACTGCATCAGAACGGGGGAGGCGGCATGGGATCGTTGCGAGTCACTGGCCACGGCGTGGATCTCGGCGAGAGTCTGCGCGGCCGCGTCGAGGAACGGATGTCCGCGATCCAGGCCAAATATCTTGACTCGCACATGCACGATTCCTGCAACGGGCACGTCACGCTCCGGCGCGACGGGGCCGCCTTCCGGACGGATTGCGTGCTGCATCTCGTCTCCGGGCTGACGATCGAGGCGAACGGCTTTGCTCATGACGCGCGAGCGAGTTTCGAGCAGACCGCCGAGCGCCTCGAGACCCGGCTTCGCCGCTACAAGCACAAGCTCAAGCAGCACGCCACCGGGCCGGGTGATGCCGCGGCGATGGAGGCCGCCTACGCGGTGTTCGCAGCACCGGAGCCGGAAGACGTTGATGCCGCCGAGGGCGATGCTCACCCGCCGATCGTCGCCGAGAGCACCAAGACCCTCCAGCGTCGCACCATCGGCGAGGCCGTGACGGCCCTCGACATGACGGGATCCCCAGTGGTTGTGTTCGTCCACGCTGGTACCGGCCGCATCAACGTCGTATATCGGCGCAGCGACGGGGCGATCGGCTGGGTGGACCCGCCGAACGCCGCCGAGTGACACGGTCGGTTGGGAGGAACGGAGCCGGAACCGGCTGGTTTCCCAACCGATTGATTCAGCGGGGGCACGGCCGGCACGGTCGTCGATGCCCTCGCGACGAGGCCCGGTTCCTTGCGAACGGGCGACGGGGCAACGGTCGATCGATGCCAGTTCTGGAATTTCTCGACCCTGAGGCGGTCGTGCCGGCCCTGCGCGCCCGCGCCAAGAAGCAGGTGCTGCAGGATCTCGCGACGCAGGCGGCGCGACGCCTTCCGGCTTTGGGCGAGCGGGCCGTGTTCGACACGCTTCTCCAGCGTGAGCGGCTCGGGTCGACCGGGATCGGCGATGGGGTGGCGATCCCACACGGCAAGCTACCGGGCCTGGATCGTCTCTTCGGGCTGTTCGCTCGGTTCGATCGCCCGGTCGATTTCGAATCGCTGGACGGCCAGCCCGTCGATATCGCCTTCCTGCTGCTCGCGCCCGAAGGCGCGGGCGCCGATCACCTGAAGGCGCTGGCACAGGTGGCCCGTCTTCTGCGCGAGCCGGGCATGCTCACCCATATCCGCGCGGCCCGGGACGCCGGTGCCCTCTACGCGCTGCTGACGCGCTCGACCGCGCCGCAGGCCGCCTGACGATGCCGATCTTGCGCATTGCCGCCGCTCTGAGCGTCGCGGTTGCCTTCTCGACCTCTGCCGTGGCCCAGGGCGACACGACCTGCGCGCGCGATCTCCTCGTGGCGCAGTCGATGCAGCGCCAGGCCCTCGATCAGCTGGAGCAGGCCGATGGCGACGAGGCAAAGAATTGCCGCGTCTGGCGCCGTCACGTCGAGACCATGCGCCGCGTCGCGAGCGTTTACGGGCGCTGCCTGTCCGGTTCCGAGCGCAGTGAGCGCCTCGCCCAGGTTCAGGGCTCGGACCGGGAATTCTCGGCGGCCATCAAGGCGCGCTGCAAGGGGTAGCGGGTGCCGCGAGGCTGGCTGAGCGATCCTCGCCGCTGATCAATCAGTCCGCCTCGAGGCGAAGGCGTTCTCATCGACGCCGCGCAGCATCCGCGGCTCGGCCACCACCTTCACCGGCTTGCCGCGTCCGATCAGGATCGCGGCTCGCGACCGCTCCGGATCGGCCTCGAAGCGCGTACGCACCCAGCTCACCAGGAACTTCACGTATTCGGAGGCCAGCAAGCGTGCGGCGGGCGGGCTCTGCCACCAGCGATCAGCGTCGAATGCCTCGGTCACCACGGGATGCGGCAGGACCCGGTCGCTGTCCTGCAGGGCATGGTCGAGTTCAACCAGCGTGCGCGGCATGTGGTAGTTCGATGTCACCACCGCGACGGTGCTGAACCGGTGCGCCCGCATCCAGCGGCGCGTCTCGATGGCATTCCCGATCGTGTTGCGCGCCCGGTAATCGAGATCCACGCAGCAGGCGATCAGGGCGCGCTGCGTCGGGTTCAGGCGGGTGATCTCGTCGCGGCTGGTCCGTTCGTTGACGCCGGTGATGAGCAGGCGCCGGCCATAGCCTCCGGCAAGCAGATCGATCGCGTCACCGATTCGCTGGGCGCCGCCGGTGAGCGCCACGATGCCGTCGGCCCGGTCGGCGGGCGTGCGCTCGTGGCGGGCGAGGGCACCGACGAAGACGAGGAACCCCGTAAACAACGCCAGCATTCCGACGCCGGCACAGAGGCTGAAGGCCCAGAGAACGACGTGCCGCCGACGGCGCGGGCGTGCGACGGCCCGGCGCGGAAGACCCCACTCGTGCCAGGCCCAGCCGACTGCATCGGTCGAGGGCGGATCCGATGCGCGCAGCATACGCGTGGTCATCCTCCGGAGGATCGGCGCCGATTGCGGCGGCTCGGAGGCCGCCGTTTTCGCCTCTTCCCACACGGTAACGATAAAGTTTCCAGATGGTAAACGCGCTGGGAAGACCCCCTATTTCCACTTGGTCGTGAAGTCGCGGACGATCAGGCCAGGAATCGCCGAACGGTCACGCGCGAGACGATGCCGGTGACCAGCGAGGCGATCACGCCGATCAGGATCACGCTGGCATAGCCGCGCACGCCGATATGGAAGGCCCCGAACAGAGCCTCGACCTCCTGGCCCGCGGGGCCGGAGCGCGCGGCTCGGGCGAAGAGGCCGGCGATGACGAAAGCGACAATCGCCAGTCCCGCTCCGATCGCACCACCGCGCAGGCCCAAGCCGAAGAACCGTCGCTGAAAGGCGCGAGCGATGTAATCGTCATCGGCGCCGACGAAATGCAGCACCTCCACGACCTCGCGGTTGCTCGCCATCGCACCGCGGGTCGCGAAGGTCACGGCGAGCCCGGTCGCGATCAGGACGAGCAGCACGAGACCAATCCCGATCCCGACGAAGGCGTTGGCGGCGGTCGAGAGGCGCTGGAGCCAGAGGGCGTGATCGTCGAGGCTGGCGACACCCGGCAAGGCTTCGACGAGCCGAGACCGCAGGCGCTTCAAGTCGGTCCCGGCGCCGGTCGCGAGCTTGAGGGCGATCAGCCGCGGGACCGGCAGGTCCGACAGATCGAGCCCGGTTCCGAGCCACGGTTCGAGCAGACGCTCGGCTTCCGCCTTGCTGAAGACCCGCGATTCCGCGATCCCGGGTTCGGACTTGGCGATGCCGTCGGCGCGGGCCACATCGGCATCGACGTCGCGGCCGGGACCCGGCCGAACCTGGATCGTGACCTCCCGCGCCACATCGCCCTGCCACTGGGCGGCGTTCGTGGCGACCATCTCGGCCGCGCCCGCGCAGAGGCCGGCGAGGAAGGTGAGGATCGCGATGACCGCCGCCAGCGACCGGCCGGCCGCCGTGTCGGTGGGGACGAGCGGGGCGTTGCGCCGCAGATTGGCCGGCGTCGACGGATCCGGCGGCATGACTGATCCGCCCGACTTCGTCCGCGGTATCGCCTGAGTGCTCATTCCTCGATCCGCAGCCGGCCTTCGCCCAGGACCATCCGGCGAGCGTCGACCGCGTCCATGATGCCGAAATCGTGGGTGGCAATGATGACCGACGTTCCGAGCTTGTTCAGCTCCAGGAACAGGCGCAGCAGCCGTCGGCCGAGGCCGGGGTCGACGTTGCCGGTGGGCTCGTCGGCGAGCAGCAGGTCGGGCCGCGCGATCAGCGCCCGGGCGATGGCGGCGCGTTGCTTCTCGCCGCCCGAGAGCAGTGGCGGCAGGGCGTGCATGCGCTCACCGAGACCGACCCAGCGCAGCAGCTCGACCACCTCGGCCCGGTAGCTGGCCTCGGCCCGGCCCTGGACGCGCAGCGGCAGGGCCACGTTCTCGTAGGTGGTGAGGTGATCCAGAAGGCGGAAATCCTGGAACACCACGCCCATGCGGCGCCGAAGCCCGGTCAGCGCCTTGGCCGAAATGTCGCTGACCTCCTCGCCGAAGATCGACACGAGCCCGCGGGTTGGCCGGACCGACAGCAGGATCAGGCGGAGCAGAGTCGTCTTCCCGGCCCCGGAGGGTCCGGTCAGGAACTGGAAGGAGCGCGGCGCGATGCGAAAGCTCACGTCGGATAGCACTTCCGGCCCGAGGCCGTAGCGCATGCCGACATTCTCGAACTGCACCACTGGCCGCTCCGCGCCGGGCAGCAGGCTCTTCATGCTCGCCTGTAGGTTCAAGACCGTGCCGTGTGTCGTCTGTCCATCCCCCGGGAATCGCCGCACCGGCGGGCGTTTTCAAGGCCTCGGGGATTTCACTGCCGCTTAACCCTGTTCGGCGACACTTCCTCAAGGAAATTCACTTTTCGGCCCGGCTGCGGCCGATCGATGCGAGTATGGCGCGTATGCTGATCGCCTGCCCAAGCTGCGCGAGCGAATATCGGATCGACGCCAGCAAGGTCGGCATGGAGGGCCGTTCGGTCCGCTGTGCCGCCTGCCGCGAGACTTGGTTCATCACGCCCGCCGATGTCCTCGCCGGACACGAGGCCGAACTCGCCGCGCGCGCCGAGGCCGATCCGCTCGCCGATGCGGCCTGGGAGGAGGCGACCGCGTCGGTACGGATTGCCAGCGACGTCCCCGCTCCGGCGATCCCGCGTCCCGCCCGGCCCGGGAAGCTTGGCGGAAAGGGCCGCCGTGCGATCCCTGGACTGTCGCCTTCGCTGGCTTTCGGTCTGACGCTTCTGGCGGCTTTTCCCCTTATTTGCCTCGCCCGCACCAATGTGGTGCGGGCCGTGCCGCAGACCGCGTCCCTGTTCGCGCGCATCGGCTTGCCGGTGAATGTGCGTGGCATCGAGATCCGCGACGTGGTGGCCTTCGGCAACCCGGCCGAGGATGGCCGTCCCGCGGAACTCGTCGTGGAGGGCGATCTCGTCGGCATTGCCCGCTCGGACACGCCGGTCGCGCCGCTGAGCGTCGAGATTCGCGATGCCGGCGGCCGGACGATCCGGACATTTTCGGTCGCCCCGCCCCGCTCCGTCCTCGCCTCGTCCGAAAGCGCCCGGTTCCGCGCAAGCCTGTCGGCGCCCCCATCCGAGGGACGTAGCGTCGTGCTGCGTTTCGCCAGTGCGACCGCTGCCCGGACCGACGGGCGGGTCGCGGCCGCCGACCATTGAGGTCGATCCGCCCCCTGAGGCCCGGACGCGTCAGCGCCGCTCCGCGACACCGTTTGGTGCAAGTTGCGCTTGTCCGCCGCCGCTTCGGCGTCGCGCCGCGGGACGTGCTGGAACGCCGCTCCTGAGGGGATCAGGTGCGGCTGCCATGCGGGTGGGTGGCCACCCGTTCGGACGCCGCCCTCCCGGCGACTCGTTGCAAAAGGCCGGCGAAGCCGAGGCCGACGCGGATCGCGGCGACCCCAAGCCGGGCGATCCGGATCTGACCGGGCAGCTGGCGCGGCCCGATCGGGCGATAGGCCAGTCGCGGGCTGGCGCGCTCCGCTTCCGCAATGGCTTGACCGAGGGGCAGGGCCGCGATCCGCAGCGCCTCCGCGGGCGTGATCCCGATCGCCCGAGCCCAGGCATCGGTCCGGGCGAGCAGCCCGCGTCCGTGCATCGCGCGAAACCGCCGACGCCAGACGTAGCGCCGCACGACCCGCGGAAAGGTTTCCATCCGGGCGTCGCAGAGCGCGTCGGGCTCTTCGCAGCGCGAGCGGATCGTGTCGGCGACGCCGCCCGGTGCCCGTCCGGCGAGCCGGGCCGAAATGGTCACGCAGACGTCGGTGGCATGGCGGACACGCAGCCCATGCTCGAGCAGCCGGGCGATGAAGGCACCGTCCTCTCCGAGCGGGATCTCGGGCATGCCGCCGACTTGAAGGTAGGCGCTGCGGGTCACCGCCAGGGTCGCGCCGATCGCGGTCCGGTGGCACGGCCAGGGATCGTGCGGATCGGGATCGATCCGCGCCTCCGCCTCGGTGATCAGGGCGTCATAGAGATCTTCCAGGCGGCCCCGGGCGGGCAGCGATGGCGGCAGCAGTGCCGCCTCCGCCGCGTCGAGTTCGACCCGGCCGGCGACCGCATCGGCACCCGCCAGGATCGCCGCGCGGTTGCGGGCCACCCAGTTGGGCGGGACGCGGCTGTCGGCATCGGTGGACAGGATGATCCCCGCATTCCCCGCATCACCCAGCCATTCCGCGGCAGCATCCATCGCCTTGCGCCGCGCCCAGCCGGCATGGGCGCCGGAAAAATTCTCGACGCGCACCCGGACCGGGATCGACAGGGTCGGCACCAGCGCGGACACGAGCGCTTCCGTGTTGTCCGTGCAATTATTCAGGAACAGGACGATGCCGAGGCGGTCCGCGTCCACACCCTCCTGAGCGTCGATGGCCTTCAGACAGGCCACAATCCGCTCCTCTTCGTTCCGCACGGGCACGGCCACGATCGCATCGGGACCCGGGATATCTGACGAAAGGGTGCTCGACACCGGTGACAATCTCCGCCGGACCCATCACGCGGGACCGCAACGCGCTTATGCCGAGGCTTCCCTGAACGGGACCGGACAATCTGCTTCGCGGCGCACCGCCGGTCAGAGGGTCTTCTCCACGAGCCCCTCAATCCATTCCGGCTGCGTCTCGCCCACTGATCGGCCGACCTCCGTCGCGCCCTTGTAGGCGATCAGCGTGCTCTGCATCCGGACGTTCAGGCGCCTCAGCAGATCCTTCTGGCTGTCAAAGTCGATGTCGAAGATCTGGAGATCCCTGAAGCGCGGCTCGGCCGAAAGCTTCGCGAGGATCGGCTTCTGCGTTCGGCAGATCGGGCACCAGGGGGCGCTGACCGCGATCAGGATCGGCTTTCCGCTGGTTTGCGCGGCTTCGAAGGCCGCATCCGTGAACGGCCGCGTCTCGCCAGCCCGCGCTGGCGCAAGTGCGCCGAACGACCCATTCACGGCAGGGGCGAGGACGGCGAGCGCGAGGACGTGACGGCGGCTCATCATGGCGTGCTTCCCTCCCGAGACCTGCCCGACCGGATCGTGGCGTTTGAGGAATGCTACGCCGCGCGCGCGGACGCGTCCCTGCGGCCTGAACGGCCGGGAGACCCGAAAGCGCAGCGCCGGATCACGTTATCGAGACGTCGGAGGACCGGTCTTCCTCGGCGAGCGCCGCAACATCGTGCGCATCCACAGCGTCGATGGGGCGCCGGATCCTCAGAGCTCGCGTCGGCGCGCCGGCGCGCATCACCAGCACGATGGTCTCCATGTCCGGACAGCCGGGATCCGCGCAGGCGATCTCGTTGACCGCAAGCGTATCGGCGTCCCCAAGGTTGAGCGCCGAGCGCAGCTCCTGCTTGAGACGCGACGCCACCTCGGCGCGCTCCGCCGAGCGGGCCCGCCACGCCCTGAGGCTCACGAAAGCCATGAGCGATGCTCGTTATCCTGCAATGGCAAAGCCAGCACCCGCACGGCAAAGCCGCCCGTCGACGCCTTTCGGCTGCACGTGTAATAATGTTACGCTTGCTCGAGGCGGTCAAGCAGGTCGGGGCTTGCGCGAAACAACCGTCTTGTTCGGCTGTCTAGCCTAGGCGGATCTCTGAACGGAGGTCAGCGCGCCTTCGGACTCGACAACGGGGCCAAGGTCCGGTGAGGTGCAACAGGCGCGGGAAGGATGTGAGATCTTGCGACCCTGGCGGGACGGGCCGGAAGACCGGCGGAGTTACCATCACGGCAACCTGAAGGAGGCCCTTCTCGAGGCCGCGCGCCGATTCATTGCCGAGCGCGGGATCGGCGGCTTCACCTTGGTGGATGCCGCGCGCTTGGTCGGCGTCACACCGGCCGCGCTGTATCGCCATTTCCGTGGGCGTGAGGCGCTGCTGGAAGAACTCGCTGGGCGCGGCTTCGCGGAACTCGCCGCACGTCTGGCGCGGGCCCTGACGTCGCGGGGGACGCCGCTGGAGCGGTTCACCCGTATGGGCGAGACCTACCTCACCTTCGCCGAGGAGGAGCCGGCCTATTACGCGGCCATCTTCGAGACGCGCGGAACCCCGGCCGGCAGCGAAGATTTCGGTGCCGCGGCCGGCGCCGCGGAAGCGGTCGCGCGGCCGAGCCCCTTCGACCTGCTGGTCGAAGCACTCCAGGCCACATTCGCGGACGGGTTCGGGGGCGTGGCACCCCGCTTCATCGCCCTGGAGGTCTGGGCCCTCGCCCACGGCCTCGCGACCCTCTCGGCTGCCGGTCATCTGCCGCGCGGCCCCGGATTTCCCGACAAATACGAGCTGCTGCGGGCCGGAGTCCTGGCTCTGGTCCACGGAGCGGCCCAGAGGGGCGAGCGCGAGACCGGTCCCGGGCGGGCTTGAAAGCCCTTCGCCTCACCCGCATGTTAACCGCGTTCACATGAACAGCGGAGCACAGCCGTGACCTCTCAATCCTCCTCTCCCTGGGCAACCGGCAGGCTCTGCCGGTCCGGCCCGTTCCCCCGTCGTTCCCTGGAGATCGGCGCGATCGTGGTCGGCTTCATCTATTGGTGGCCGGTGGGCCTTGCGTTGGTGGCCTGGAAGCTCGCCGGCTATCCCGCCTTTTCGGAGCTGCGCGATGCCGCGCGCCGGACCGTGTCCGAGTTCGAGGGGGCGCGTCCCGCCTCGCGCTTCGCCCGCGCCTTCGAGGCCGCCAGCCGCCGGGACAGCACCGGCAATGCCGCTTTCGATGCCTATCGTCGGGCCGAGCTGGACCGGCTTGAGGCGCAGCGGCGTGCTCTCGAGGAAGAGAGCCGCGCCTTTTCCGAGTTCGTGGAAGAGTTGAAGCGCGCTCGGGACCGCGAGCAGTTCGATGCCTTCATGGCCAAGCGCCAGACCGGCGGCGGCGGCCACTCGGTCTGAGTGATCGCAAGTGCAGCGTCCGGGCCGATCGGCCCGGACCCATCAACACACTGCTCTGAAGCCGCCGCGATCGGAACCGGGTTTCAGGCCGCGCGGACCATGCCCAGGAATCGTGCGACTTCGGCATTCAGGTGGTCGGAACGTTCGGAAAGCCGGGAGGCTTCGATCAGGACCTGCCCGGCCGCCGCGCCGGTCTTCTCGGCGGCGTTCGCGACGCTCACGATATTGCTGGTGACCTCGCCGGTTCCCGCCGCCGCATGGCCGACGTTGCGCACAATCTCGTGGGTCGCTGCGCCCTGTTCCTCCACCGCGGCGGCGATTGACGTCGCCACGCCGTCGATCTCGCGGATTCGCGCCGTGATGGCTCCGATCGCTGAGACGGCTTGGTCCGTCGAGGCCTGAACCCGCGCGATCTGGCCCGAAATCTCGTCGGTTGCCCGGGCAGTCTGTTCGGCCAGTGCCTTGACTTCGGTGGCCACGACCGCGAAGCCGCGACCGGCTGCCCCCGCCCGGGCCGCCTCGATCGTGGCGTTCAACGCCAGCAGGTTCGTCTGACCCGCGATGGTCGAGATCAATCCGACAACGTCGCCGATCCTGACGACAGCGTCGCTCAGCTCCTGGACCATAGCGCCGGTCTGATCCGCCTCGTCGACCGCCGCCCGCGCGAGCGTGGCCGAGCCATTGACCTGCCGGCCGATCTCCTGGACGGAGGTGCCCAGTTCCTCGGCCGCCGCCGCCACCGTGTTCACGTTGCTGCCCGCCTGCTCGGCGGCGGCCGCGACAGTCGTGGATTGCTCGGCGGTCTTCGCCGCGGTTTCCGTCATGCTCCGGGCAGTCGCCTGCAGCCCGGTGGCCGACGCCGAGACCTGCGCGATGATTCCGCCCACGGCTTCCGCGAACTGGTCGGCCATCTGGCGCATACCGTGGCTGCGCTGACGTTCCGCTTCCCTCCGCGCCTCTTCGGCCTCGGCTTCGAGTTGCCGTGTGCGGATCAGGTTGTCCTTGAAGACCTGCACCGCTGCGGCCATCGCGCCGATCTCGTCGCGGCGATGCCGGAATGGAATGTCCGTCGCCGTGTCGCCCCGCGCGAGTTTGCTCATTGCACCGGTCATCGCTGCGATTGGGCGCGAGATGTAGACGAGGCCGAAGAGCGCCGCACCGAAAGCCGCAAGTAACGCGAGAGCGGTCCCGATGATTGCGGTGACGGATGCGCGATCGACCCTGTTCATTGCAGTATTGGCGTCCTGGGATGCGGCTTTCTCGTCATGCTGCACCAAGCGCGCCAAGGTCGCACGAGCGTTGTCGTAGAGGGCCACGATCTCGGGTTTGATCAGCAACGCCTTTGCATCCTGCTGCAGACCCGCTTCCATCAGGCGGCGCACCTCACGGTCCGCCCGTTCAAAAGGGATCCAGGACTCATCGAAGGCGTCGTAGAGGCTTCGTTCTTCAGGCGTGCTGATCAGCGGCTCATAGGCCCGTCGCGCGTCCAGAAACTGGGCATGCGTTTTCGCGAGGTTGGCTTCGTTGGCCGCGCGGTGCTCCGGCGTGTCCGACAGGAGGATCAGCCGGTACTGTTTGATCCGCACTTCGGACGCCGCGACCTCGATCGCACCGACCTTCTCGAGCGAGGGAACCCAGTCCTTTGCCAGAGCCGTCGTCTTCTCGCCGACGGCCGCGAGTTCACGCAGGGACATGCCGCTCTGAACAGCTGAGATCAGAGCCAGGCCAAGGAAGATCATGGCCAGTATTGTTTTGAGCGGTATGGATATGCGCATGAAACAGGCGGACCAGACGAGAGGACAGGAGGGGAGCATCACGCAGGGCGATACTTTCTCTCTCACTTATAACCTGGGAATCAACAGGCAAGTCGTGAATGTCATTTCCGGTCAGTTCTGACGCCATATGATGCTGCCAGATCATCAATGTATTTAGGTAGGTATATGCCCACGCTACAAATATTGATCGGAATTATAATCCGATTATAACGATAGGCGACCCAACACCGAGGTTAAAAAACCGCTGTTCGCTCAAAGCGACAAGCCTACGAAAGCGGCGCGTCGCGCGGGGATAGGACAATGCCGACGGCTCCCATCGCCGGCGATCCGATCGAACGAGCCGGCGCGGATCTGAAACCGCTCGTCTGTCCTGCGGCGTATCCTGATCCGGACCGGACGCCGCGGATTCAGCCGTGGGAGAACATGTCTTGAGACATCCGGGTCGCACGCAGCGCGCCTCGTCCTCGTCGCATCCGCGTGGTCCGCCGTGCGGATCACCGAGCCGAGTTGCACCTCGGCTCCGGGTCCGGCATTGGTCCTCAACCGCAAGGGGAGGGGTAGGACATGCCGACGGGTCGGGTCACCGTAGTCGATCACCCGCTCGTGCAGCACAAGCTCACGTATCTGCGGGACAAGAACCGGTCGACGAAGGGCTTCCGTCAGATCCTCAACGAGATCGGGATGCTCCTCGCCTACGAGGTGACGCGGGATCTGCCGCTGGAGCCCGTCACGATCGAGACTCCGCTCCAGCCGATGCAGGGGCAGCAGATCCAGGGCAAGAAGCTGGTCCTGGCGCCGATCCTGAGGGCGGGGATCGGCTTTCTCGACGGCATGCTGTCGCTGGTGCCCTCGGCCCGCGTCGCGCATATCGGTCTCTACCGGGATCCCGACACGCTGGAGGCCGTGGAGTATTACTTTAAGGCCCCCTCCGATCTCGCCGACCGGACGGTCCTGGTCCTGGATCCGATGCTGGCCACCGCCAATTCGGCCATCGCGGCCCTCGACCGCCTGAAGGCTCGGGGTGCCTCGGATCTGCGGTTCGTGTGCCTGCTGGCGGCTCCGGAGGGCCTTGCCAAGTTCCAGGCCGCCCATCCCGACGTGCCGGTGTGGACTGCGGCCATCGACAGCCACCTGAACGACCACGGGTACATCGTCCCCGGCCTCGGCGATGCCGGAGACCGGATGTACGGCACCCGCTAGGACCGGGCTTCAGCCCATGGCGCGCCCCGACAGAGCGGGCAGGCGCCGCTGCAGCTCGCGGGCGAGCGCGATGGCCCCGCCGACCTGCGCAAGGCGGGGGCCGGGTCGATTACCACGACTTCCGGCGGGAACCGATCGAGGCCGGGGTGCATCCGCGCAAGATGCGTCTCCAGCCCGAACAGGCTCGGGCGTGCGGCCTCGAAGCGGAGGCGGCCGCTCGACACGTGCATGTCGAGGGCGAGCCCGATGGAGCGCACGTTGCGGATGGTCAGTGCGCCGCTCTCCTCGAACATGAAGGCCATGCAGCGCCCCCGCGCCGGCGGGCCGCGTCGACGATCGAGGCGGCAGGCATGCGCTTGCCGGTCGCCCGCGTCGACGCAATCGTCTGCATCAACATCATCCACTTCGCGCCCTGGGCCGCCACCGAGGGCCCGATGGCCGGCGCCGGCCGCGTGCTGGCGGAGGAGGGCGTCCCGTTCCTCTATGGTCCGTTCCGCGAGGCCGGGCGATACGATGCGGAGAGCAACGCTGCCTTCGCAGCGTCACTGCGCGAGCGGCACCCGAACTGGGGCGTGCTGGACCTGGAAGCCGACGCGGCTGAAGCGGCCCGGCACGAGCCCGGCCTGACCGGGCGCGTCGCCATGCCGGTGAACAATCTGAGCCTGATCTTCTGACGCGCGGTCAGCTGACAAGCCATCTGTCACCGGATTTCGCATCTGCACATTGTATTCAGGCGCCGGCGTGTTGCACAATCCAGGCGCGGACCTGATGCGGCGACAACAGGCGCACGGGCCGCAGGAGGAAGCCCATGCCGATGGAACGCAGCGTTTCGAGTCGGGCCCTGGCCCTGCTCGCAGTAGCGGGGTTGTTGGGACCGACGCAGGCCCGTGCCGCCGATCCGATCAAGATCGGAGTGATCGCCGAGGCGCAGTCGGTGGTCGGGGCCTCGATCCCGCAGGCGGTGCAGCTCGCCGCCGACGAGATCAACGCCAAGGGCGGGATCGACGGGCGCCAGATCCAGGTCGTCACCTACGACGACAAGTCCTCCGCCTCCGACGCGGTCCGCGCCTTCCAGCGGGCGGTCTCCGAGGACAAGGTCAACCTCGTCATCGCCAGCTACATCTCGGAGGTCGTGCTGGCGCTGATGCCCTGGGCGGCCCGGCTGAAGACGCCGATGATCACGCCGGGCGCCGCCTCCAACGAGATCAGCCTCGCCGTCCACAAGGACTACGCCCGCAACAAGTACACCTTCCACGGCTATCTCACCTCGGCGGCGCTGGCTCAATCGATCTGCGATTCCACGAAGGACATGCTGATCGACTTGATGAAGGTGAAGACCGCCGCGATCATGAGCGAGGACGCGGCCTGGACCCGTCCCCTCGACGTCGGTTACGAAAAGTGCCTGCCCGAGATCGGGGTGAAGGTCGTCGATCACATCCGCTTCTCGCCGGACACGGGCGACTTCACGCCGATCTACAACAAGATCGAGGCGGCCAAGCCCGACCTGATCGTCACCGGGATCTCGCATGTCGGCGTGCAGCCGACTGTGCAGTGGCAGAACCAGCAGGTGCCGCTCGCCATGACCGGCATGAACTCGCAGGCAACCTCCTCGACCTTCTGGGCCAACACCAACGGCGCGACGCAGGGGGTCATCTTCCAGAGCATCGCGGTGCCGGGTGCGGCCATCACCGACAAGTCGCTCGCCTTCAGCGACGCGTTCAAGAAGCGCTTCGGCAGCGATCCGTCCTACGCCGGCTACATGGCCTATGATCAGGTCTACTACGCGGCCGATGCGGTGAAGCGCGCCGGCACAACGGAGGCCGACAAGCTCGTGGATGCTCTCGAGAAGACCGACTGGGTGGGCACGGTCGGGCGCACGCAGTTCTACGGCAAGGACGACCCGTTCACCCACTCGATCAAGTACGGTCCCGGCTTCATCACAGGCCTGATGGCGCAGTGGCAGGATGGCAAGCAGATCGCGATCTGGCCGAAGAGCCTCGCGCAGGGGCAGATCGTACTGCCCGCGGCGGTGAAGGCGGCGGCCCGGTAGGCTGGCCCCTGAACCGGCAACGGACGCGTTCGGCGCCTTCGGCTTGCCAAGCGCGTCCGTTGCCGCAACTAGAGCCGAACCGCGACGTTGTGAGCGCGGCCGAGACCACCTGCGCGCCGAGGATTATCGTTGATGGCCACAACCGACCTGCCCGGGACCATGCGCCAGATCCGCTATGCGGGTTCCGGTGGCCCGGAGGTGATCAGCCTCGAAACCGCCCCCGTGCCGAGCCCGGGGTCCGGACAGGTCCTGATCGAAGTGGTGGCCGCCGGCGTGAACCGGCCCGATGTGGCGCAGCGTTCCGGCGTGTATCCGCCACCGCCCGGCGCGACCGAGATCCCGGGCCTCGAAGTCGCCGGACGCGTGGTCGCGCTCGGACGCGAGGTCAACGGCCTGTCGCTCGGGGACGAGGTCTGCGCCCTCGTGATCAGCGGCGGCTACGCCGAGTACGCCGTGGCCGAGGCGTCCCATTGTTTGCCGCGTCCGAAAGCCGTCTCGCTGATCGATGCCGGCGGCCTGCCGGAGACTTTCTTCACGGTCTACTCGAACGTCGTCCAGCGCGGTCGCCTCGCACGCGGCGAGAGTTTCCTCGTCCATGGCGGATCAAGCGGCATCGGCGCGACCGCGATCCAGATTGCCAAGCATGTCGGCGCCCGGGTCTTCGCTACGGCGGGCTCGGCCGAGAAGTGCCGATTCTGCGAGGAACTCGGCGCTGAGGCCGCGATCGACTACAAGCAACTCGATTTCGCTGAGGAGCTGAAGCGCCTCACCGACGGACGCGGCGTCGATGTCATCCTCGACATGATCGGCGCGAGCTATCTTCCCCGGAATCTCAAGTCGCTGGCACCGGACGGGCGTCTGGTGATGATCGCCCTGATGGGCGGCTACAAGGTCGACGGCCTGAACATCACGCCGATCATGCGCAATCGCCTGACCTTCACGGGCTCGACGCTTCGGCCGCGGGGGAAAGCCGACAAGGCGGCGATCGCCGACGGCCTGCGCCGGGACATCTGGCCCGAACTCGATGCCGGGCGGATCCGGACGGTCACCCATGCCACGTTCCCGCTCGAGCGGGCCCTCGACGCGCACGAATTGATGGAATCCAGCGCCCATCTCGGCAAGATCCTTCTGACCACCGGACGGTAACACCGCGACCCGGCAGGAACCTGCTTCGGCGGCCCCGCGTTGGCGGCCGGTAACGAGATCGTGTCGCACAGCGCCCGTTTCGGCGTGTGGCGTCCCGCCGAAGAAGGTTTTTCAGATGGCCGAGAAATTGAACCCGAACGAAAGCCGTCAGGGCGAGCGCGGCAAACCCGTCCTCTGGGTTCTGGTGGCGAGCCTCGTGCTGCTGGCGATCGCCACGGTGGGTCTGCTCACGTGGAACGGTGCCAATTCGCCGAAGGACTACGCCAGCCAGAGCCAGGACGCGTCGCGCAAGGAAGTGACGGGTTCGGTCACCGGCCAGTCCGGCGGCGCGTCGCCGTCGAACAGCACCGGTGTTCCGGGCGGGAACCCGTCCTATCCGCAGCCGGCTCAGCCGGGCGCCAACGGCGGCGCGCCGAAGTAAGAGCGAGCCGGGACGGCTTCATGAAGCCGTCCCGCAACGCGCAGTCTCAGCGGGTCGGGATCGGCGTCGGCCCACGGTAATCGTAGAAGCCGCGTTTGGCCTTGCGGCCGAGCCAGCCGGCCTCGACGTACTTCACCAGCAGCGGGCAGGGGCGGTACTTCGAATCGGCCAGCCCTTCGTAGAGCACCTGCATGACCGACAGGCAGGTATCGAGGCCGATGAAGTCGGCCAGCTGCAGCGGCCCCATCGGGTGGTTGGCACCGAGCTTCATCGCGGTGTCGATCGACTCGACCGATCCGACGCCTTCGTAGAGCGTGTAGATCGCCTCGTTGATCATCGGCAGCAGGATGCGGTTGACGATGAAGGCCGGGAAATCCTCCGACATGGTCGAGGTCTTGCCGAGCTTCGCGATGAACGCCTTGGCCGATTCGTAGGTCGTATCCTCGGTGGCGATGCCGCGGATCAGCTCGACGAGCTGCATCACCGGCACCGGGTTCATGAAGTGGATGCCGATGAACTTTTCCGGTCGGTCGGTCGCCGCCGCCAGCCGCGTAATGGAGATCGACGACGTATTCGTCGCCACCAAGGTCTCCGGTCGGAGCGATCCGCACAGCGCGGTGAAGATCTCGCGCTTCGTCGCCTCGTTCTCGGTCGCCGCCTCGATCACGAGGTCGCAGGGCGCAAGAGCGGCGTAATCTCGGGCCGGAACGATGCGCGCGCGGGCCTCGCCGCTGTCGCCCTCCGTCAACGAACCCTTCGCAACGAGGCGCGCGAGGCTGCCCTCGATCACGGTCAGGCCGTTGTCCAGCCGGGCGGCATCGCGATCGTTCAACAGGACGTCCAAGCCGGCGGTGGCGCAGACCTGCGCGATGCCGCTGCCCATCTGGCCCGCGCCGATGATGCCGACCCGCTTGATCTCCATATGCATGTGCCGACCTGTGCCCCCAATGCGGATGCCGATCCACGGCCGCGCGGCAAGCCGGACGGCACGAACGCGACGGCACCGCGCGTAGTCTCGCCGCTGCAGCCTTCTAGACCAATCTTCGATCCGGAAGGAACCCGTGAAACCGCGTTCTGAGACACGACTCTCGAGTTGCCAGAACGCGGTCCGTTACTGACCCTTGGCTTTGCCGATCTCGGATTGCAGCTCAGGTACGACCTGGAAGAGGTCACCGACGAGCCCGTAATCGGCCACTTGGAAGATCGGAGCGTCCTCATCCTTGTTGATGGCGACGATGACCTTCGAGTCCTTCATGCCGGCGAGATGCTGGATCGCGCCCGAGATACCCACCGCGACGTAGAGATCGGGTGCTACGACCTTGCCGGTCTGCCCAACCTGCCAATCGTTCGGCGCATAGCCGGCATCGACCGCGGCGCGGGAGGCGCCGACCGCGGCGCCGAGCGAGTCGGCCAGCGGCTCGATCAGCTCGTGGAACTTCTCCGACGAGCCGAGCGAGCGGCCGCCGGACACGATGATGCGCGCCGAGGCCAGCTCAGGCCGGTCCGACTTGGCGATCTCCTCGCCCTTGAAGGTCGAGCCACCAGCGGCGGGCGCGGCCGCGGAGACGGGCTCGATCGGGGCAACCGAGCCGCCTTCACCCGCCGCCTTGAACGCCGCCGTGCGCACGGTGATCACCGTCTTGCCCGCCGGGGCCTGCACGGTCTGGATCGCGTTGCCGGCGTAGATCGGCCGCTCGAACGTATCGGGCGCGACCACCTTGATGATATCGGAGACCTGCGCGACGTCGAGAAGGGCGGCCACACGCGGCAGCACGTTCTTGCCGGTGGTCGAGGCCGACGCGATGATCACGTCGTACGGGCCGGCGACCGACGCGATCAGCGCTCCGACGGGCTCGGCGAGGTCGTGGTCGTAGACGGCGTCTTCTGCGCTCAGGACCTTCTCGACGCCGTCGAGCTTGGCCGCAGCCTCGGCCACGGCCTTCGAGCCGGTGCCCAGAACGAGAGCGTGGATCGGGGCCCCGATCTCCTTCGCGGCGGACAGCGCTTTCAGCGTGCTGTCCTTGATCTGGCCGTTGCCGTGCTCGACGAAGAGGAGTGTCGTCATGGTCTGCTGGTGCCCTTGAGGGTGGTGGCGCGGGGCTCGACCGGATCTAGGGAGCCCCGCCTGCGGATCAGATGACGCCGGCTTCGACCTTGAGCTTCTGAACGAGCTCGGCCGCGGAACCGACCTTGACGCCGGCCGAGCGGCCCGGCGGTTCGGCGGTCTTGAGCACCGTGAGCCGCGGGGTCACGTCGACACCGAGCGCGTCCGGTGCCAGCTCCTCAAGGGGCTTCTTCTTGGCCTTCATGATGTTGGGCAGCGACGCGTAGCGCGGCTCGTTGAGGCGGAGATCCGTGGTCACGATCGCCGGCAATTTGAGACTGACGGTCTGCAGGCCGCCATCAACCTCGCGTGTGACGTCGAGGCTACCCTCGCCGGGCTCGATCTTGTACGCGAAGGTGCCCTGCGGCCAGCCGAGCAGCGCGCCGAGCATCTGCCCGGTCTGGTTCGAATCGTCGTCGATCGCCTGCTTGCCGAGGATGACGAGCTGCGGGCTCTCCTTCTCGACGACGGCCTTGAGAAGCTTCGCCACGGCGAGGGGCTCGCAATTCACGTCCGTCTTCACCAGGATCGCGCGGTCGGCACCCATGGCCAGCGCCGTGCGCAGCGTCTCCTGTGCCTGCTGCGGGCCGATCGACACCGCAACGATCTCGGTGACGGTGCCCTTCTCCTTCAGGCGGATCGCCTCTTCCACGGCGATCTCATCGAAGGGGTTCATGGACATCTTCACGTTGGCGAGCTCGACACCGGAGCCGTCGGCCTTCACGCGAATCTTGACGTTGTAGTCCACCACCCGCTTGACGGGCACCAGCACCTTCATGGCGGTCACGATCCTTCCCCGAGGATTCTTGTCGTCGTGCAGGCCACTCCCACGGGCGCTCGAAGCGCAGCGTGGCCAGGGCACGCAAGGCGCGCGGACCGTAACGGCCACATTTCCGCCTTGTCAACGCGACGCCGTGGCGAGCCCGCGAAAAGGCCCGGTGCCGGCTCAGCGGTTGGCGCCGGGTACCCAGAGCACGTCGTCGGCTCCGTCGCCATTGGCCGCGCGGCTCGCCACGAACAGGAAATCCGACAGGCGGTTGAGGTAGCGCAGCGCCTCCGGCGACACCGTCTCGTCGTCCCGGGCTGCGAGGCCGACCGCCAGCCGCTCCGCGCGTCGGCAGACGGTCCGGGCGAGGTGCAGGGCCGCTGCGGCCGGCGAGCCGCCGGGCAGCACGAAGGATTTCAGCGGCGGGATGGTCGCGTTGAGAGCATCGATATCGCGCTCCAGACGGTCGACCTGGCTCGCCACGATCCTCAGCGGCTCGTAGGGGAGAGGCTCCGGGCTCGGCGGTGTCGCCAGGTCGGCCCCGAGGTCGAACAGGTCGTTCTGGATCGCGCCGAGCATCTGATCGAGCGGCCCCTGCGTGTGCAGGCGCGCCATCCCGATGCAGGCATTGGTCTCGTCCACGGTGCCGTAAGTCTCGACCCGGAGATCCGCCTTCGAGCGACGCTGTCCGTCGGCCAGCGCGGTCGTGCCCTTGTCGCCGGTTCGGGTGTAGATGCGGTTGAGCTTGACCAAGAGGTTCAGCGCCTCAGAACGTATAGCCGATCTTGCCGCCGTAATTGGTCAAGCCGCGGTTGTTGGCGCAGAGTCCGGCATTCGACATGTGCTCGACCGTCGCCATGATGCTCCAGTGCTCCGTCAGGCGGAAGCCCAGGGCCGCCGCCTCGCGGAACATGGGAGAACAGCCGAGCGTATTGAAGCCGTAGGGCGTCTCCGCCTTCGGGCCGGTCCAGCCGTTATGGGCCACGCCGCCGAAGAACCCGTCGAGGAAGACCCGGCGGTTGAAGGTTTCCGGGAACACTTCGAGGGTCCAGGTGGCGCCGAGATAGGCGTAGCTGGTCCGGCCGCCGGTGTTGTAGCTGCCGCCGACCGTCGGCCGCGGCACGAAGGCCTGCCAGAACGGATCCATGCTGAGGACGGGCTTGGCGAACAGGATCTCGCCGTTGACGTTCGCCTTGCTGAAGCCGGGGAGCTTGCCCTCGGCGCTGCCGGGATCCTGCACCGCGCCGCCGATCCGGATCTCCGACACGATGCTGAGCGGCTGGACGGGCGCCGCGTAGGCGGCAGGCGGCGGCACGTCGGCGGCCGAAGCCGGCAGGATGGCCGCCCCGGTCAGGATACCGAACAGACAGAGGCGAGAAGGGGCAGTCATGCGGGCTCGGCCGATCGGGCGCAGCGATTTGCTTCTACCGAGCGTAGCAGAGGCTCGCGGGGTGCGGCGGCCAATTCATCCCTTGCCGCAGCGAAAGGCGTTCAGTGCGGCGGCGCGGTCACACCCGTTCCAGCGCCCCTCAGGCCGAACGCCACCAGACGACGCCCATAATGATCACGATCGCCACGAATTGCAGGAGCACGCGCAGGCGCATCAGCTTCTGCGAGAGGCTGGCGCTGCCGCCCCGCATCATGTTGGCCAAGCCCAGGAGCAGGATGACAGCGACGGCCAGGCAGGCGATCAGGACGAGGGTATTGGACGACATGCGGTCGGCGTTCCGGATAGGGCGGGAGCCTTGCGGCGGCTGTGCGTTGCGTGAGGGAGCGGACGCTCAGTTGCGGCGGAGCAGGCGCTCGAAATAGTCGAGTTCCTCGCGGGGACGGCTCGGGTCGCCGAGTTTGCGCCGCAGCTCTTCCATGATGCGCCGGGCACGCTGGACCGCCGATTCGTCGGCCGTGGGCACGCGCACCCGCCCGTCGCTCATGTCACGGCCGCGGGTCGGGCGCCCGAGGGGATCGTCGTCGCGGGCGCCGGCCTGACCCTGCTGCCCCGGCTGCTGGCCGCCGTCCTGCTGGCCTTCGCCCTGACCCTCGGCCATCTCCTGCATCTGCTGAGCCATGCCGTCGGCACCGCGCTTCAACCCGTCGAGGGCGCGCCCCTGCGCGTCGACTGCTTCGCCCGAATCGCCGTCCTTCAGGGCGTTCTCGGCCTCGCGCATCGCCTCCTCGGCGTCGGCGAGTCCTTGCTCGCCGCGCATGCCGTTCTCCTTCATGCGCTGCTGAAGGTCCTCCAGGCGCTGCCGGAGCGCCTGCTGACGCTCCCCGACATTACCTTGCTGCCCCTGGCCCTGCTGACCCTGGCCCTGCTGCCCCTGCTGGCTCTGACCCTGCTGGCCCGGCTGCTTCTGGCCCTGCTGTCCGCGCTGCCCCTGCTGCGGCTGACCGCGATTCTGCTGGCGCTGGCCGCCGCGTTCTTCCTGGCCGTCCTTGAAGGTCTCGTCGCGCAGGCCCTGTTGGTCCTTGGCCATGGAATCGAGATCGCGCATCTGCTTCTGCATCTCACGGGAGGCCTGATCCGAGCGGCTCCCGCGTTCGGCGGTCTGGAGGTTCTCCAGGATGTTGCGCAGCTGCTCCATCAGGCGCTGCGCCTCGGCGGTGTCACCGCGCTTCATCGCCTCCGCCATGTCCTGGATCATCTTGTCGAGATCCTCGGGTGTAACGGTCTTCGATTGCCTGTTGTTCTGGCTGCGCTCGCTCTGCTCGCTGGGCTGACGCCCCTGCTTCTGCGCCATCTCGGACAGGAATTTATCGAGCGCCTGCTTCAGGTCCTGGGTCAGGCGCTTGATCTCATCATCGGGCGCGTTGCGCTCGATCGCCTCCTTCAGGCGGTCCTGGGCTTGGCGGAGCTGCTTCTCGGCGTCAGAGAGGTCGCCGTCCTCGATCTTCAGGGCCATCTCCCAGAGGAGATCGGCCACCTCGACGAGGTCCGCATCCGTCCTGGCGCGGCGCAGGCGCTCGGTCGCGGTTCGCAGACCCAGGAAGATCGCAGGCTGCGGCGTGAACGTGGCGGGCGCGACCAGCAGCGCGTCCAGAGCCCCCTGGACCCATCGGCGGTCCGTGTCGGGAGCCGTGACGAGGCGGCGACGTTCCTCCGCGAGGGCCCGCGCGAGGGGCTCGCGGAACGGGCGCGCCGGCAGAACGATCTCGGAATCCGTCGTGCGACCCTCCTGGCCGGCCTCGTCCTTGACGACGATGTGATAGCGGACCCGCGCCCCGGACCAGGGACTGTCCGTCAGATCCACCAGGGTCTTGGTGTCGGATTCCCCGCTCGCATCGCCGGGCAGCGCCAGGTTGATCTGCGGAACCGGCACGAGGGCGCGCGCCGATCTCAGCGGCGCGATCACCGCTTCCGCCGAGCTGATCCCGTAATCGTCCTTGGCCCGGTAGGTCAGGTTGAAGGTGCCGCGCCCATTCACCTCGGGGCCGCCCACGGCGGTCACCTCAGGCGGCCGGTCCGGAATCGCGTCGACGGTCAGGCGCTGCTGGCCCGCCGGGGTTACGATCGTCAGCGCGGCCCCGCCGATGATGCGGAACCGCTCCTCCCGCAGGTCGGGACGTGCCTCCTGACCCGGGACGGCGACCAGGCCGGCATTGGGCGTGAGGGTGGTCACGGACGCGGCCTTGCCCTGGCCGGCGATCCGCACGATCAACTGCGCATTGACCGGCGCGCGCAGGTGCTGATCGCTGCCGTCCATGGCGATCAGCAGCGGCGGAAGCCGCGTGTAGAGCGGCGGATCGATCCAGCCGTCCACGCGGAAGTTCGGGCCGGGCGCAGCCGGTTCCTGCCAGTCGAAGGCGGCGCCGATCCGCTGACGCCATTCGGGACCGGCCGCGAACAGGCTGGCGATTGCGGCAACGACCAGACCAGCCCGCAGGGCGAAGGGATCGCGCCGGGTCATACCCGGTTTCGGCAATCCGATCCGCAGAGCCGAGACCGCCTGCGCGGCGCGGCGTTGATGGAGGTCCCACAGCAACCGGCTTCCCGGATCGGCGGCGCCGACGGCGAGGCTGTCCTGCGCCGCGGAGGCCGGCCCATGCCGCAGCTTCGGATCGCGCGCCGCGGCCTCGCGATCGAGCCGCGCCACGGCCAGACGCCGGTCCGGCCGGGCGATGTGGATCAGCGGCAGAAGCGCGACGATGAGGAGGACGGCCAAAACGATGAGGCCGATCTGGCGCCAGAGCGGCGTGAGATCGAGCCAGACGCCCGACCAGGAGACGACCAGGAAGAGCAGCACGACCGCGATCCCGCGCCAGATAACCGGCCAGGCCTGCTCCCACAGGGCAGCCGCCCGCGCCTGCGCCACGAGGCGGTCGAGCCGCGTGGATGCCGCGGTGAGACCGCCCGCCTCGGCCTTGCTCTCGATGCCGTTCCTGCCGATCACGCCGACCGTTCCGCCTCACGCCGCGAGGAGTGGCTCAAGGAACCGCGCTTCGGGCTCCCGTCAGAAGAGCCTAGCATGGTGGGCCGGGCCGGTCGGCGGGTCAAATCGGCGCGACGGTCGCCTGGTCGCGGGTCCGCTCAGTCGTGTGATTGGATGAAGTTGCGCACCTGCGGATAGATCTGCGACTCCCAGCGCCGCCCGGCGAAGACGCCGTAATGGCCGACGCCCGCCTGCAGGTGATGCGTCCGCATGTAGGGGGCGAGGTCCGAGCACAGGTCGTGGGCCGCCATCGTCTGACCGACCGCGCAGATGTCGTCCCGCTCGCCCTCGACGGTCATCAGGGCCGTGCGGCGGATCGCGCGCAGGTCGATCGGCTCTCCGCGATAGGTCACGGCGTTCCGGGCGAGGGCATGATCCTGGAAGACGGTCTTGACCGTCTCCAAATAGAACTCGGCCGCGAGGTCGAGCACGGCGAAATACTCATCGTAGAAAGTCTCGATCGCCTCGGCCTTGTCGTGCTCGCCGTTGGCCATGTGCCAGAACAGGTCGGCATGGCCCTGCACGTGGCGCTTTGTGTTCATCGCCATGAAGGCCGAGACCTGCACGAAGCCCGGATACACCTTGCGGCCGGCGCCCTTGTGGCGCTTCGGAACCGTCGCGATCAGGTTCTTCTCGAACCAGTCGATCGGCTTGGAATTCGCGAGCTCGTTCACGCCCGTCGGATTGACCCGGCAATCCACCGGGCCGGCCATCAGCGTCATGCTGCGGGGGGCGGCGGGATCCTTCGCCTGCGCCATCGCGGCGGCGGCCACGAGGGCCTGCACGGCCGGCTGGCAGACCGCCACCAGATGGGCGCCTTCCCCCATCGTCCGCAGGAACTGGATCAGGTGGCCGACATAATCGTCGAAGCCGAACTTGCCCTCCGACAGCGGCACGTCGCGGGCATTGTGCCAGTCGGTGATGTAGACGTCGTGGTCGGGCAGCATCGTGCGCACGGTGGCGCGCAGCAGCGTGGCGAAATGGCCCGACATCGGGGCGACCATCAGCACTTTGGGCTGCTCGGTGTGGATGTCCTTCTTGAAATGCAGCAGCGTGCCGAACGGCGTGACCTCGACCGGCTCCTCCGAAACCGGGACGCTCCTGTTTCCGACATTCACCGACTCGATGCCGTAGGGAGGCCGCGCGAAGGTCAGGCCCGTACGCATCATCATCCGGGCGCCGGCGGACATCCAGGTCGCCGGCTCGCCCCACGCAACCCACGGCGACCAGATGTCGTTCAGAAGCCGACCCCACGCCCGGGTCTGGGCCGCCATGTCGGTCTGCAGGTCGAACGCGTCGTACAGCATCGGGCAGGCACTCGCTTGAGCCCTGCCCGGCACGCGGGCCATCGGGGCGGCAATGTTGGCGGATGCCGGACTTCGGACTGCATCGGCGTGGCCGTGCAGGATGGGTCTCGTTCCCAAAGCCGGCAACTGTCCCGAAGTGGCATGCCAACAGGAATTATGGCGACGTGACTTTGATGCACCAGGCCGTGGATGGGCCGGGTCATGAGGCGCGACGGACGACCGGGCGAGGGTCTGCCTCGGTCCGCCGATGCTCGCAGGCGATCTTCAGGTACCGGTCGCTGCCGCCCGGCAGCCCGGCCTGTGCGGCCATCGTCTGCGCGTGCATGAGGCACTCCATCGGCGTGTGCGCCGGGGCGATGATAACGTCGAGGGCGGTGTCGCGGGAGCAGTCCTGGGCCAGCAGCGTGCCGGCACAGACGAGGGCGACGGAGAGCAGTTCCGACATGACGGACCTCGGCTTCGAGTGATCGAAAGGTCCGCGGGGTGCTCTGGCGCGCGAGCCGCCGCGTTGTCGTTGCCTGGGTGCTTCCTCCTGGTATCGAAGACTTCTTGCCGCAGTGTTCAAGCACGTCACATGCCAGTTGCACGAGCCTCCGGCAGACGTGATCGCGTCCGGCTCAATCGCGGGCGGGCAACCACTGCGTTTCCGGTTCGTCGGCGGGGAGGAGGGCCGCGACGGCGTCGAGATCGACGACGTAGCGTTCGGTGAGCCGCTGCCAGATCTCGACCGGCGAGGTGACTTCGGGCCTGAGGCCCTCGAGGGCGCGCGCGAGCAGGGCCGTGTGGACGAGGGTCGGGCGCTGCTTGAGCGGATCAGCGTTCAGCATCGATGTCGATTCCGTTCGGGCGAAGACATTCTCGAGCGATCGTGGTTAACGGGACGTTACGGGCGCCGGCGACGACTTGCGCTGATCTTGGGCGTGTGCCTGCGCCCGTTTCTAATCTGCCTGCGGTGATAAACTCACAATGCCGGTCCGACCTAATCTTCCCGGCATGCGTGGCATCCGGCGCGGAAGCCTTGGCGCTGCGGAGCCTGGATCCGCGCGGCCGACCGGATCCGCTTGAGTTCACAAGCCCGACCCCTTCCCTTATCAGACAGGCGCATCGAGCCTGTCCCGGCCGACGGAGTGCCGCCGCGCAGGGCGCACACGGCTCCGGTCGATTGTGCGAACGGAACATCATGGACGCCAAACCTGAAGCGATCGGCGCGATGCAGGGGCCGACCGCGCGACTTGTGCTCGCCTCCGCGTCGCCACGCCGTCTCGCGCTGCTGCAGCAGATCGGCATCGAGCCGGCGGCTCTCCTGCCGGCCGAGATCGACGAGACGCCGCGCAAGGCCGAGACGCCACGCGAATTGGCGCGCCGCCTCGCCCGGACCAAGCTCGCGACCGCCGAAGCGGCGCTCCACTTGGAGGACACCGCCACGCCGACCTGGCTCCTGTCGGCCGATACGGTTGTCGCGGTCGGACGGCGGGTTCTTCCGAAGGCCGAAATCCCCGACGAGGCCGCGGATTGCCTGCGCCTGCTCTCCGGGCGTCAGCACCGGGTCTACACCGCTGTCTGCTTGGCCTCGCCGCGCGGGCGAAGGGAGCGGATCGTCGAGACCCGTGTCCGGTTCAAGCGGCTCTCCGGCCGGGACATCCAGGGCTACGTGGCTTCGGGGGAATGGCGCGGCAAAGCCGGCGGCTACGCGATCCAGGGATTGGCGGGAGCCTTCGTGGTGAAGCTTGTCGGCTCGTACAGCGCCGTCGTCGGCTTGCCCCTCTACGAGACCTTGAGCCTCCTCGACGGCGAAGGATATCCGGTGCGGGCCGGCTGGGGGGCCTTGGCATGAGCCGGGAGCGACCGCCGCCCTGTCCGATCTGTCGGCGTGCGTCCACGCAGGAATTCCGGCCGTTCTGCTCCCAGCGCTGCGCTGACGTCGATCTCGGGCGATGGCTCAACGAGCGCTACGCGATCCCCGAGGAGATCGACACCGACGAGGTGCCGCCCGAGCCCGATCCGGAAGGATGAACTTTTCCGACGTTTCCGGCACGCCGACGTCACGGCAAGGCTGGACAGGCCGCGAAGCACTCACTATACCCCGCGTCGTCCGAGGCCGACACCGGCGCGGACGACGCCCAGGTAGCTCAGTTGGTAGAGCATGCGACTGAAAATCGCAGTGTCGGTGGTTCGATTCCGCCCCTGGGCACCATCAGCTCGCTGAGCGCCCGATCCTGAAGTGGGTCACACGCGCGGCGTCTGTTTCTCCATCTCTCTCAAACCTCTCCGTTAGGCTGCGAACCGGCGTCCGGCGCGGGTTCTGCCGACGCGAGGCGCGCGGTAAAGTCGTACCGCGCTGGTGACAGGGAGGGCCTTGACCCTCCTGACGCCGCTCATTGAGCCGCCGGATCACGCAGATGCAGGTAGGTTGCATCGAACTCCGCCGCCGCCTGCAGCCCGGCCCAGTCGTGGACGGTGAGGCGGCGACCACGCAGTGAAATCAGCCCGGCGGATTTGAGATCCCTGATCGTGCGGTTGACATGAACCGACGTGATCCCCAGCGCGTCCGCGAGTTCGGGCTGCGTCATCGGCAGATCGCAGACCCGGTCCGGTGCCAGCCCGACCGCCCCGAGGCGGGTTACCAGTTCGCAGAACAAGTGGGCCATCCGCGCGTAGGCTTCGCGACGCCCCGTATTGAGCATCCACTCGCGCACCATGGCGGCGTCGATGAGCGTCGCGCGCCAGAAGACCTCGTTGAGCCGGGGATGCGCGCGCAGCAGCGCCCGGACCGTCTCGTGCTGGACGAAGCCGAGGCGGCAGGAACTGACCGTGGCGATGCTGATATCGAGCACGTCCAGGTACAGGCTCTGGAAATCAGGCATGTCGCCGGGGACATGATAGCTCATCACCTGCCGCTTGCCGGCGCGCGTCGACTTGTAGGTACAGGCGATCCCGCTGAGCAGCGTGAAACTCCGGGACGGTCGGTCGCCCTCCCGGACGATGTCCTGGTTGGCCTCGATCTGTGCGACTTGCATGGGGAGCGCCGCGAGCGCGGCCTGCTCCTCATCGGTGAGTTTGAAGAGGGCAACGGTCTCGATCCGGCGCAGGAACGGGTGTTTGCTCGATTGATGCGGTGTCTCGGACATTGCGCCTCGGCCATCCAGCGGGGCCGTTCTGCGTCGTGCGGCCGGCAATCCACCCTCTGTCATCCCGCGCAACAATAGGGTCCGGGATCGAACCCGACCAGAGCATTGCCTGCCAGATCGCAGCTCCCGAGCGCCGCCCCTTGTTCGCCGAAGCGTGTGCAGCCGCGCCGTCCCCTCGGGCACCCGCGCAGGCCGGGGCTGGAAATCTTCAGCCTATCCGCGCACAGAGGTCCGGCGGCGCGGTCGCCGCACAGCCCGACGGAAAGTTCGATGAACACGGCAGATCTCGCCCCGCACGCGCATCAGGTCCTGCGCGACGCGACCCTGCCCGAGCTGCCAAATCATTACCGGGGCAAGGTCCGGGACAATTACGACCTGCCCGACGGCCGGCGCATCCTCATCACATCGGATCGGATCAGCGCCTTCGACCGGGCGCTCGCGGCGATCCCGTTCAAGGGCCAGGTCCTGACCCAGACCGCGCGCTACTGGTTCGAGCAGACGGCCGACCTCTGCCCGAACCACGTCATCGCCTATCCCGACCCCAACGTGGTGGTCGGCCGGCGCCTGGAGATCCTGCCGGTGGAGGTGGTGGTGCGCGGCTACCTCGCCGGCACGACCTCGACCTCGATCCTGACGCGCTACCGGGCGGGCGAGCGGGACATGTACGGCCAGCACTTCCCGGATGGGATGCGGCCGAACGAGCGCCTGCCGGAGGCGATCATCACGCCCACCACCAAGGCGTTCGACGGCGGCCACGACGAGCCGCTAACCGAGACGGAGATTCTGGAACGCGGGCTGCTCACGGCCGAGCAGTGGCGCACCGTGTCGGAGGCTGCCCTGGCCCTGTTCGCCCGCGGCGTGGCGCTGGCCGCCGAACGCGGCCTCATCCTCGCCGACACGAAATACGAGTTCGGCCTTGATCCCGAGGGCCGGATCGTCCTCGCGGACGAGATCCACACGCCGGACAGCAGCCGATACTGGTTCGCCCAGAGCTACCCCGAGCGCTTCGCCGCGGGATCGGCGCCGGAGAGCTTCGACAAGGACTTCGTGCGCAACTGGGTCGTGGCCCGCTGCGATCCCTACAAGGATCCGATCCCGGAGATCCCCGCCGAGGTCGTGCTGGAGACCGCCGCAGTCTACATCCGCGCCTACGAGACGATCACGGGCGCGCGCTTCGTCCTGCCGGACCCGGCCGAGGTGCCCCTGGACCGGATCCGGGGCAACATCGCCGCGTATCTCGCCGCCGGGACACGGGTCTGAGGGGAGGGGCGGCGCCGGTGGCGCCGCACCCCGTCGAAGACGTCAGGCCGCCGCCGCGATCGGGGCAGGCGAGGGCGCGTCCATGGCGCGCAGGTAGACATCGAGCAGCGTCTCCTGCTCGTCGCGCTCGTCCTTGTCCTGCTTGCGGATCTTCAGGATCTCCTTGAGCACCTTCACGTCGAGCCCCTCGCCCTTGGCCTCGGCGAAGATCTCCTTCTTGGCCTCCATCAGATCCTTGATCTCCTCCTCCAGCCGTTCCACGCGCTCGATGATCGAGCGGATGCGGTCGCCCGCGACGCCCACGGTGTCGGTCATGTCGGTCATGCGTTCCCTCATCGGATGACGGGGCCACCCTCGCCGGGACAGGGTAAGCAGCCGGTTAAGGACGCGCGGGCGTCGGCATCCGGCCTTCGATCCAGCCGACGATCGCGTCCGCCACCGCGTCGCTGTTTTCTTCCAGCATCATCATGTGGCCGTTGCCGTGGATGCCGTGCTGGGCGAGGTCCAGCCGGTCCGGCCTGGCGCCCGCCTGGGTGAGGAAGGCGGCCGTGCAATCGTCCATGGTGGCGCGGAAGGAGGCCTCGGCCGTCACGATCACGGCCGGCACCCGGGCCAGATTCGGCAGGGTACGGGCCGGCTCGCCCTGGAGCCAGCAGCGGATCTTGTCGGGTGCCGTGGCTGCGTCGGCCTGCACCACGGTCAGGTCGGCGGGGGTGCTCACCGGCGGCTCGAAATGCAGCGGCACCCGGGTGATTCCGTAGGGCCGCGCCCGCGCCTCGCCGACGCGTTCGTACCAGTCGGTCCCGCCCTTGAAGCGGATGTCGTAGAAGGTCGGCCCGTTGGGCTCGACGGCGACATGCGCCTTGACGAGGTCGGGGCGCTGATCGGAGACCGCCCAGCCGAAGACGCCTGCCTGGGAATGCGTCAGCAGGATCGCGGGTCCGATCTTCTCCAGAAGGGCGATCAGCGCCGGATCGACCAGCTCCTCGCTTTTCAGAGCGCTGGCGATGTACGGCACCTGGGAGAGATAGAATTGGTCGAACGCGGCGTTGCCGCGAACCCCCGGGCCGCCCGGCCACCGGCTGTGCAGCGTCGCCTGCGGATAGAGCGCGCTGCGCTCCTGGCCGGTGAACACCGTCTCCAGATCCTCGGCCGGGAGACGGGCATAGGGGCCGTAGGTCTCGGGGTCGCCGCCGGAGCGGCCGCGCCCCACCTGATCGACCACGTAGACCGCGAAGCCCTTGGCGGCGAAGCGGTCCGCCCAGCCCGCCCGTCCGTCGGGCGTGCCGAGGAAGTTGGCTCCGGTCTGGGCGGTGCCATGCACGAGGACGATCGGATAGGGCTGCGTCACCCGCGCGGGGGCGCGGTATTCCACGAACATCTGCCCGTGGGCCGTGGTCTTGCCGCCTGCTGTCGCGTAGCGGCCGCCGACGAAGAAGTAGCCTGACGGGAGCGTCGGCTTGAACGGGGTTTGGGCGGATGCCCCCTCTTCGGCTCGCGGCGTCGAGACGGCTGCAAGGCAAAGCAGGGCCAACGCCCCGGCGGCGGCTTTCCTGAGCATGGTATCCTCCCGCGGACGTCTGGCGCGCCCGGCGGGAGGCATATCAGCGTGAAAACGGCGGCCGGTCCAGCAGGACGGCCTAGCGATCAGGCATGGGCGAGGCGCGGCTTCTTACCGAGAGCCTCCTCGACGGTACCGGCGCCGTCGAGATAGCCGTGGACCTTGGGGTTCGGCATGATCAGCGAGGCCACGAAGGCGATCGCCATCAGGACGGTCACGTACCAGAAGAACGTGCTCTCCATGCCGTTGTCCTTGAACCACAGCGCCACGAACTCGGCGGTGCCACCGAAGGTGGCGTTGGCGACGGCGTAGGAGAGGCCGACCCCGAGGGCGCGGATGTTGGTGGGGAACAGCTCCGCCTTCACGATGCCGCTGATGCCCGTGTAGAACGACACCACCGCGAGCCCGAGGGTGATCAGCGCGAAGGCGAGATAGGGGTCCTTGTTGGTGCCGAGCGCCGTCATCAGCGGCACCACCATCAGCGTGCCGAGGCCGCTGTAGAGCAGCATGTTGGCCTTGCGGCCGATCTTGTCCGACAGGGCGCCGAAAATCGGCTGGATCGCCATGTAGACGAACAGCACCACGGTCATCACCTGCGAGGCCGAGGTCTTCGGCATTCCCGCAGTGTTGACCAGATACTTCTGCATGTAGGTCGTGAAGGTATAGAAGCTCAGGGAGCCGCCGGCCGTGTAGGCCACCACCACCAGGAAGGCGCGCCAGTGCTTGGCCAGCTCGGAAAAGGTGCCGGCGGTTTCCTTGTCGCTGCTATCCTTGGTCTCGGCCAGCGAGCGCCGAAGATAGAGCGCGACGACCGCCAGCGCGGCACCGATGAAGAACGGGATGCGCCAGCCCCAGGCCGTAAGTTCCGGGCCGGTCATGACCGTCTGGAGCAGGACCAGGACCAGCGAGGCGAGGAGCTGGCCGCCAATGAGCGTGACGTACTGGAACGAGGCGAAGAAGCCGCGTTTCCCCTTGATCGCCACCTCGCTCATGTAGGTCGCCGAGGTGCCGTACTCGCCGCCGACGGACAGGCCCTGCAGCATGCGGGCGAGCAGCAGCAGCACGGGCGCCAGGGTGCCGACATGCTCGTAGGTCGGCAGGATGCCGATCAGCAGCGAGCCGAAGCACATCATCAGGACGGAGATGACCATCGAGGTCCGCCGCCCCACGCGGTCGGCGATGCGGCCGAACAGCCAGCCGCCGATCGGGCGCATGAAGAAGCCGACCGCGAAGATCCCGGCGGTCTGGAGCAATTGGCTGGTGGAATCGCCCTTGGGGAAGAAGGCCGGCGCGAAATAGAGCGCGAAGAAGGCGTAGCAGTAGAAGTCGTACCACTCGACGAGGTTGCCGGAGGACGAGCCGACGATCGCCCAGATGCGGCGCTTCCGGTCTGCGGCGTCATCGAGGGCGCTCGGTGCGATACCAATCGTATCGTCTCGCGAGGCGGACATGGCGTCTCCGTCGATCAATCTTGATGCCGGCCGCGGCCGGTCTCTTCTTCGTGCGGCGCGACGTTACAGGCGACGCGCCTGATCGCAAGGCCGTGATCGGACTTAGCCGAGGACAGCGCGGGACCGTGTCACTGCGGTGCGTCCACGACGCCGCGGGACGGAACGGTTCGCCCCGAGGCCCCGTTGCGGGCCGGCATGGGCGTCGCTGGCGCTCCGGCAAGTCCAGGAGGAGAGGCCATGAAGCGCATTCTGAGAGACACCGTTGCGGCAGCTATCGTCGTGGCCGGAGCGGCGACGGCCTTCGCACAGGGCGGCCCGGGCGCCGGCGGTGCCGGGCCAGGTGGCGGCTCCGGCGGTCCCGGCGGAGCGGCTGCCGGTGCAGGTGCCGGGCCGGCCGGTGGGGGCGCAGGCCCGGGCGGCGGCATGCGGGGCGGTGCCGGCGGCGCCGAGGGCGGCGCAATGCGTGGTGCCGGGGGGGCCGAGGGCGGTCCGCGCGGCGCCGAGCCGGGTGGTCCGGCCGGTCGCGGTGCCGAAGGTCCGGGGCGCCCTGGTGGCGCAGCCGAGCGCAACGGCCCGTCGGATCGGGCCGGGACGGCCGCCAATCCCGGGGCCCGCGAACAAGGCGCCGGTGGCGAGCGCGGCAACCGCGACGCCGCCGGTTCCGATCGAGGCGGCCGCGGGCCGGCCGGTGAGCGGGGCGGCCGCGCAGGCGCCCGCGAGGGCGGCGCAGTCCGCGGTGCCGTCGGCCGGCTCGATACCCGGCAGCGGACCGAGTTCCGCAGCTCGATCACCCGTCTGGGCGTCTCGCCCATCCGGGACGTCGCCTTCGGCCTCGCAGTCGGCACCACGATCCCGCGCTCGGTGACGCTGCATCGGCTTCCGCCCGCGATCGTCACCCTCGTCCCGGAATACGAGGGCTACGAGTTCATCCTCGTGCGCGACGACATCGTGATCATCGATCCCGACACCTACGAGATTGTCGACGTCATTCCGGCCTGATCGGCCGGCGGCGGCCAACCACGAGCACCGGGCGGATCATCCGCCCGGCGTCCCCTATCTCCCGCCATCCAGCAGCTTCGACACCACGCGGGCCGTGTAGTCGACCATCGGCACGATGCGCGCGTAATTGAGCCGCGTCGGGCCGATCACCCCGACGACCCCCACGATCTTCTGCGATCCGTCGCGGAACGGCGCCGCGATCAGTGACGAACCCGACAGCGAGAACAGCTTGTTCTCCGAGCCGATGAAGATCCGCACGCCCTCGCCGCCCTCCGCGCGGGCCAGGAGGTCGATGACATCCTTCTGGGTCTCCAGGTCGTTGAACAGCAGGCGGATGCGTTCGAGATCCTCCACCGCGCGCAGGTCGTCGAGCAGGTTGGCCTGACCCCGCACGATCAGCTGGCGCGCCTCGGTCGGTCCCACCGGCGTGGCGAGACCGGCATCCACCAGGCGCTCGGTGATCGCATCGAGTTCGCGCTTCATCGCCTTACGGCCGGCCTCGATCTCGGCGCGCAGGGAGCCCAGGGTTCGGCCCTGCAGCCGCGCGTTCAGGAAGTTCGTGGCCTCCTGAAGGGCACCCGCCGGCAGACCCGGCGGCAGGTCCACGAGACGATTCTCGACCGAGCCATCGTCCGAGACGAGGATGACGAGGGCGCGGGCGGGATCGAGACGCACGAACTCGATGTGCTTCAGGTTCACGTTCGCCTTGGTGGTCAGGACGACGCCGGCCCCGCGCGAGACCCCCGACAGCATGGTCGAGGCCTCGGCCAGAGCCGAGTCGAACGTATGCCCCGAGGCTGCCGCGCGCATCTGCGCCTCGATGCGGGCCTGCTCGTCCTGGCTGACGTCGCCGAGCTCGAGCATTGCGTCGACGAAGAAGCGCAATCCGAGTTCGGTCGGCAGGCGCCCGGCCGAGGTGTGCGGCGCGAAGATCAGGCCGGAATGCTCCAGATCCGCCATCACGTTCCGGATCGAGGCCGGCGACAGCGCCATCGGGAGGATCCGGGCGAGATTCCGGGACCCCATGGGCTCGCCGGTCGTGAGATAGCTCTCGACGATCTGCCGAAAGATCTCCCGGGCACGCTCGTTGAGGGCGGCAAGGGCCTGCATGGACTGGCCGTTGGAGAGGTTGGGACCGGGGTGTGTCACGCAATCATCCTGTGGTGCGATCATGTCCAACCGTCTCGCCCGGATCAATCCGTCAGGCGCTGCTTGCCCGCGCTGGCGCGTCGGCCTAAGAGCCCGGCCCTCGACACTCTCGACAGAAGGGGCCCGCAATGCGGCCTTCCAAGCGTGCCGCCGACGAGTTGCGGCCCGTGAGCCTGGAGCGCGCGGTCTCGCGCTACGCCGAGGGCTCGTGCCTCGTCAGTTTCGGCAACACCCGGGTGCACTGCACAGCGTCGCTGGAAGAGCGTTCACCCCCGTGGCTGCGCGGTTCCGGCAAGGGCTGGGTCACGGCCGAGTATGCCATGCTCCCGCGTGCGACGCACGAACGCACCCGCCGCGAGGTCGGTTCCGGGAAGCCGTCGGGTCGGACACAGGAGATCCAGCGGCTGATCGGCCGGTCGCTGCGCGCCGTCACCAACTTGCCGGCCATGGGCGAACGCCAGATCACGATCGACTGCGACGTCATCCAGGCCGATGGGGGCACCCGGACGGCCGCGATCACCGGCGCCTGGGTGGCCCTCCACGATTGCTTCGCCTGGATGCGGACGCGCTCGATCATCTCGGTCGATCCGCTCCGCGACCACGTCGCCGCCGTGTCCTGCGGCCTCTACAAGGGCCTGCCGGTCCTCGACCTCGACTACGCGGAGGATTCGGCCGCGGAGACCGACGCCAACTTCGTGCTCACCGGCCGCGGCGGGATCGTTGAGGTGCAGGGCACCGCCGAGATGGAACCGTTCACTCAGGAGCAGCTCCTCGAACTCCTGGGCCTCGCCCGCGCCGGCACCGAGCGCTTGGTCGCCCTCCAGAAGGAAGCCATCGCGTGAGCCGCCGCCTCACCGGGAAGGTGGTGATCGCCACCCACAATGCCGGCAAGCTCGCCGAGATGCGCGATCTTCTGGCGCCGTTCGGGATCGAGGCGGTGTCGGCGGGTGAACTCGGCCTGCCGGAGCCCGAGGAGACCGGCACGATGTTCGCCGAGAATGCCGCCATCAAGGCCCAGGCAGCGGCCAACGCTACCGGGCTTCCGGCCTTTGCGGACGATTCGGGCCTCTGCGTGGACGGCCTCGACGGGGCGCCAGGCATCTTCTCGGCCCGGTGGGCCGGTCCGACCAAGGATTTCGCCGGCGCAATGGACCGGATCTTCGTCGAACTCGACAGGCGCAGCGCGACCGAACGTCGGGCGCATTTCGTGTCGGCCCTGGTTCTGGCCTGGCCGGACGGCCATACCGAGCTGTTCGAGGGGCGGGTGTTCGGCGATCTTGTCGCGCCGCGGGGCTCGGCGGGCTTCGGTTACGATCCGATCTTCCGGCCGGATGGCCACGACCGGACCTTCGGCGAGATGAGCGCCGAGGAGAAACACGGCGTCGACTGGCAGCGGGGGCGGGGCCTGTCGCACCGGGCCCGGGCCTTCGTCGAGTTGAGCCGGGCCTGCCTCGCGCCCGGCTCCTGATTGCCAAACGGCGCGCGGGCGCTCACATCCCGGCCATCATGGCATCGACCGGCCCGGACCATCCGACCCGCGACGCGGGCTTCGGGATCTACCTGCACTGGCCCTTCTGCGCCGCGAAGTGCCCGTATTGCGACTTCAACAGCCACGTGCGCCACGCGGGCGTGGACGAGCCGCGCTTCCTCGCGGCCTTCCGGGCGGAGATCGCCCACAATGCCACCCGCACGCCCGGCCGGACCGTCACCAGCATTTTCCTCGGCGGCGGCACGCCGTCGCTGATGCAGCCCGCCACCGTCGCCGGCCTGCTCGACGCGGTGGCCGCTCATTGGACGGTCGCGCCGGACGCCGAGGTGACCCTCGAGGCCAACCCGTCGAGCGTCGAGGCCGGCCGCTTCCACGGCTACCGCGCGGCCGGGGTCAACCGGGTCTCCCTCGGCGTCCAAGCGCTCGACGACGCCTCGCTGCGAACCCTCGGACGCCTGCACGATGCCGCGCAGGCGCTGGAGGCGATCGAGCTGGCGCAATCGGCCTTCGCGCGGACCTCCTTCGACCTGATCTACGCGCGGCCCGGGCAGACGCCGGCCCTGTGGCGCGCGGAGCTCGGCGCGGCGCTGGCGCGGGCGGCCGAGCATCTCTCGCTCTACCAGCTCACCATCGAGCCCGGGACGCCGTTCCACGGGCTCGCCGCCGCCGGCAAGCTGGTGACGCCGGACGACGAGGTCGGCCGCGCCCTCTACGACGTCACCCAGGATCTCTGCGCGAAGGCTGGGATGCCGGCCTACGAAATCTCGAACCATGCCCGTCCCGGCGCGGAGTCGCGGCACAACCTGCTCTACTGGCGCTACGGCGAATATGCCGGCATCGGCCCGGGGGCCCACGGCCGGCTGGTGACGCCCTCGGCGCGCATCGGAACGGTCACCGAGCGGTCGCCCGAGGCGTGGCTCGCCCGCGTCGAGCGCGCGGGACACGGCGTCGTTGAGACCGAAACGCTGACGGCCGCCGATCAGGCCGACGAATTCCTGGTCATGGGCCTCCGGCTCCGCGAAGGGATCGATCCGGAGCGCTACGCTGCTCTCAAGGGGCGCGCGCTGAACGGCAACCGCATCGGCATGCTGATCGGCGACGGCCTGCTGGAGCGGCTGCCCGGCGGCCGCATCGCCGCCACGGCGCGCGGGGCCCCCGTCCTCAACGCGCTGGTCGCCGAACTCGCGGCCTGATCAGGTCCCGGGCTTTGCGAGGACCCGCGGCGCCGGGCTGACCGGCGTCGCCGCGTTGTTGCGGATCTCGTAGACGGCCAGGGACCGCTCGCTCTGCCCGTCCGGTCGGAAGCGGAAGGTGCCGTCGATGCCGGCGAAGCCCGACCCGTTCGTCAGGGTGGCCTCCGCGAAGCGCTGCGAGCCGTAGCGCCGGGACAGGGCCGCGGCGAGCATCACCGCATCGTAGGCCAGGGAAGCCACGCGCGGCGGCACGCCGCCGAACCGGGCCTGATAGCGGCCGCTGAAATTCGAGAAGCCCGCGCGGTCGGGCGAGGCGAAGCGGCCACCTTGCAGCGCGGGCAGGGCGAACAGCGATGGCTCGTTCCAGAGGGCGGTGCCGATCGGGCGCACCCGGGCCGGTGAGAACCCCGCCTTGGTCAGCGCGGCCGCAACGGCCGGCAGGGACTCGGCGGTCTCCGGGATGAACAGCGCGTCGGCGGTGGCGCCGGGGCCGGCAATGACACGCGACAGCCGCTCCACCGCGGGCCCGGGCGCACCGGCAGGATAGCGTTCCACGGCGGCGATCCGCGCACCCTTGCGCGCAACGGCCTCGCGGAACTCCGCCTCAACGGCGTTGCCGTAGGCGGTCTCTGGAATCAGCGCCGCGAAGGACCGCTTTCCGCCGGACACGGAATCCTCGACGACGCGGTCGACCTCCGGCTGCGGCAGGAAGCTCAACAGGTAGACCCCCCGGTTCGCCACGGTCACATCCGTCGAGAAACCGATCACCGGCTTGCCGGCGGTCCGCGCCACGACCGCCGCTGCCTGGACGCTGCCGGCGAAGAGGGGGCCGAGCACGATCTCGGCACCCTGACGCAGCGCCTCCTGGGTCGCGTCCCGGGCCCCGTCCGGGCTGCCCCGATCGTCCTCGACCAGGATCGTCAGATCCGGCTGCTGCGCCTCGTCGTAGGCGAGCTGCGCCGCGTTGCGCAGGGCCGCGCCCACCGTCGAGCCCTGGCCGGTCAGCGGCAGCACGAGGGCAACCTTCACCGAACCGGAGCCGATGCGCGCGGTGCCGCCCGCGGCCGGCATCGTCGGCGCCGCGGGCGCGGGGCCCGGCGCCTCCGGCACGGCCGCCGGCGGCGTCAGCTCGGCCTGCGGCGCCGTCACGCGCCGGGCGAGGTCGGTGCCCAGACAGCCGCCCAGCGGCAGCAGGATGGCGCAGAGCGCGGCAGTCGAGGCGGTGACGCGCACGAGACGGTCCCGCGCGCTTGTCGGACGCGCCATGGCGCGGACTCCTTCGGGCAGGCCCTCCAGCCTGACGGCCGGATTTCCAAAAGTAAACGTGAGGGCACCGACTTGCCCCCGGTCGGGCGGCCTCACCGCGACGAGAGCCGGCGGGTGTGGCAAGATCGCCGGACATGACCCGACGATTCGATGACCCGGGGCCCGCCGCCTCGACCCGCGCGCCGTCCCAGAAGCTCGCCCCCGATCGACCGCGCAGCACCACGTTCACGGCCTTCGGGCTGGCGAGCGAAGCCGAAGCGCTGTCGCCGGGCCTGCACATCGTGGCGACCCCGATCGGGAATCTGCGCGACATCACCATCCGGGCCTTGGCCACTCTGGCGGCCGCGGATGCAGTTCTGGCCGAGGACACCCGCGTCACCCGCAACCTTCTGGCGCATTACGGGATCACGACACCGCTGCTGGCCTATCACGAGCATTCCAACGAGGCCGTGCGCGAGCGGATGGTCACGCGGCTGCGCGCCGGCGAAGCCCTGGCCCTCGTCTCGGATGCGGGCACGCCGCTGGTCTCGGATCCTGGCTACAAGCTTGTCCAGGCCGCCATCGAAGCCGGGATCGCGATCACGCCGGTGCCGGGGCCGTCGGCGGTGATGACGGCCCTGGTCGCCGCGGGTCTTCCGACCGACCGCTTCTTCTTCGAAGGCTTCCTGCCGCAGAAAGCCGGAGCCCGGCGCAACCGCCTGGAAGCGCTGATTCAGGTCCCGGGCACGCTGGTCCTGTTCGAGTCGCCGCATCGCCTGCCCGACATGCTGGCGGACGCCGCGGCGGTGCTCGGCCCGGAACGCCCGGCCGCCGTGACCCGCGAGCTGACCAAGCTCTACGAAACCATCCGGCGGGATACCTTGGGCAGCCTGAGCGAGCGCTTCGCCCAGGAGGGACCGCCGAAGGGTGAGATCGTGGTGATCATCGGTGCGGCGACGGCGCCGGAGCGGAATGCGGATTCGGATGCCGCACTCGATGCGCTCATCCTGGGGGCGCTCGAGCGGCACTCGATCAAGGACGCCGCCAGCCTCGTCGCCGACGAGACCGGGCAGCCCCGGCGTCAGGTCTACGCGCGGGCGCTGGCGCTCGCGCGTGAACAGGGATGAACGGCGCTCTGCCAGACCGCACCGCGCGGCGCCGTGCGGCCTATCGGCGGGGCCACTACGCCGAGTGGCTGGCGCTGGCCGCGCTGATGCTCAAGGGCTACTGGCCGATCGGCCGACGTGTGAGCATAGCCGGCGGCGAGATCGATCTCGTCGTCCAGCGCTGGAACACCATCGTGTTCGTGGAGGTAAAGGCGCGGGCGAAGCGCGACGACGCGCGGGACGCCATCAATGCCGCCAAGCGGCGGCGGTTCTCCCGGGCGGTCCGCGCGTGGATCGGGCGCAACGGGTGGTGCTCCGGAGCGACGTTCCGCGCCGACGCCGTGTTCGTCGGGGCCCGCGAATGGCCGGCCCATGTCGAGCAGATCTTCACGATCGAAGGGCTTTAACCGGCGGCCCCGGCGCGGGGATGCCCGCTTCACCCGTCCCGAACGGCCATGCGCGCCTTAGGCGCGGGCTGCCCGGATCGCACCGATCAGCGTGCGCTTGAGATCGGCCTGGCTGAACGGCTTCTGGACCACGGGTCTGTCCCGGAACGGTTCGCGAATGCCCGCCCCGCCATAGCCGGTCGAGAACACGAGCGGCAGATCGCGCTTGGCGATGGCTTCGGCTACCGGGTAGATCGGTTCGCCCGCCACGTTCACGTCAAGAATGGCGACCTCGAAGGTCTCCTGCGAGGCCATCTCGAGCGCCGAGGAGAGCCGCGCGGCCGGCCCGACCACGGCACAGCCGAAATCGAGGAGCATGTCCTCGAGCAGCATCGAGATCGCAGCCTCGTCCTCGACGACGAGAACGCGGACGCCGTTGAGAACGTCATCGTTGGGATCAGCAATCACGCCGGGCCGTCTTCCCTTCGAATGCCCCGTCGCCAGGGCATTTGCCGTGCGGTTGGTCAGGCTTGCGCACCGCAAGAGCAGCGTCCGGGTGCATGAACGCGGCTCGAAGGTCGGCCCGCGAGACAACCTGAGGCGTCGCCCGTAATGGGCAATGTGTCAAGCGTTCCCGGCTCGTTCCGACCCTCAGACCGGGCGCTATGTTAACCGATGATACATTTTTGTACGTGTGGCTCTCGCCACAAGGGCTGGAGACCGGCACAGCCGCCGGTCAATCGTCCTTGAAACTGACCTTTGCGCCCCGCGTCACATGCGCGGCCAGGTCGCGGGCATTCCAGTTGGTCAGGCGGATGCAGCCATGGGACTCGGTCTTCCCGACCTTCTCGGGTTCCGGCGTTCCGTGGATCCCGTAGCTCGGAATTGCCAGGTCGATCCAGACCAGGCCCACCGGGTTGTTGGGGCCGGATTGGATCGTAAACTTGTGCTGCGCTTTCACGCCTTTGAACCCGTATTTCGGGTTGTAGGTGTAGTCGGGATTGAAGGCGACGCCCTTCACCTTCGTTTCGCCGCTCGGCGCAGGCTTCTCGGAACTGCCGATCGAGGCGGGATAGTACGCCACGAGCTTCCCGTCGGCTCCGAACGCACGGACGTCGCGGCTCGTCTTGTCGACTTCGATGCGCTCGACCTTCGGTTCCCCGGGCAGGTCCTTGCCCTTCGGCTTGTCGGTGGTCATCGGGTCCACGGCCGCCACGGCGATGGTCGTGCCGGCCTTGTCGAGCGGCTTGTCCGGATTGAGCGCGCCGACGAGGTCGCGGCTCATGTGGAAGCGCTCCGCCAGCATCTCGCGGGGGTTGGTATATCCCAGCGTCTTGAGTTCGGCCTGCTCCTCCATCTTGGGCGGGATCCGCTCGACATAGGGACCCGCAGCATCGGCCTCGGTCAGCGTGTACTCCGTGACGGCGGGCTTATCGCTGGTCGCCTGCAGCTTGTCCCAGAGTTCCGGCGTCAGGTCCTGGGTTGCGGGAAGCCCTTGGGACACCGCGAAGGCCGACAGGGCGCGCCGATAATTGTCGCCCTTCCGGCCGTCGATTGCGCCGGGATAGAAATGCGCGCGGTCGAGCAGCACCTGTGCCTTGACGATCAAGGGATCAGGTTTTTCGTCGGATGTCTTGGCCTTCCGCGCCTTCTTGCTCGACTTGGCCCCGTCGGTCGTCCCGCCGTCCTGCGGCGCCAGAGCGGCGGCGTTCACCGCATCGGCGGTCAAAGCCGGCGTCTGCGCGGTTTCGGTCTTCTGGCGCTTCTCGGACCGCGCCGCCGCGCCTTGCGCGGCGAGGCAGGTCGTAAGGAGAGCCACGCAAGCCGGCCGCCAGGATGTCGGGATCATCGACGTCGTCATTCCCGGGAGCGGACGCGCTCCCGTGCCGAAGAATGCCGAGCCGGCCGGAACGTTCCACGCAACACTATTCGCACAGCCGATGGCCACCGCTGCGCTCGCGCTCGTCGAAGTGGAGATGGTTGGCGTGGGCGGCGTTCGAGCCCGGACCCAGCACGGTGCGGAAAAAGCCGCAGGCCTTCATGCGTACCGTCCTCAGGAACTGCGCGTCATCGGAGCCTTCCGGCAGCGCCTTGACGGCGATGCTCGCGCGGCCGCCGAAGGTGAAAGCCATGATGTCGGCCGCATTGGCGAAGGCGTGCTCGCTCAGCTTGGCATCGACATCGTGGTTCTGCCCGCGGCAGACATAGGAGCCGCCGAGTTCCAGACCGGTCAGGGGATGCTTCAGCGTCCGCTCGGCCTCCACCTGCACCTCGGTGGCCCAGCGGGCCAGGGCCTCGGCGGTCCGGCAGGTCAGCGTCGCACCTTGCGGCAGCGTGACCCCGTCTGCCAATTTCGTCACCTTGAGCGGCAGCGGCGCTGTGCATTGCCCCTCCGCGATGGGCGGCAAAGGCTCGAAATCGACGCCGAGACGCTTCAGACGCGTCCGGCAGGCGGTGTCATCCGGCGGCGTGACCTTGAGGGCCAGGGCCGCCGATCCGGACAATTCCGGTGGCCGCTCCGGCGGTGAAGGCGGCGGCGAGGGGATCTCGGGCTTCGCGGTTTCCTTCGGGGAATCCTTCGCGGGTTCGGACGGCTTGTCCCGGATGACGTCCTTCACCGGCTCCCTGATCGGCTCCGGGACCACCGGCTTCAGCTCCGCGGGCCTCGCCGGCGGCGTCGGAGATGCCGGCTCGGCAACGGGCGGCTTCAGCGCCTCAGGGCGCTCGGGCGGCAGGGGCGGGGGCGTCGGCACCGCGGATGCCGGCGCCTCCACGGCGCGGGCCGGCGTCGCCGGAAGCAGGGCGAGCCCCACGGCGAGGGTTCCGCCCGCGAGCATCATCGACGGTCGGAGAAGCGACTGGCAGCGTCCCGGCATGGAGCCTCTAAGCGTGGGCGTTGGCCTCTACAACGAGCGAGATGCCATTCGGATCAGTCCCCGTCCGGTTGACGCGCGCGCCGATCGAGCCACTGTCTTTCGCAGCGCGCCGGCAGATCCCATGTCGGTGTCCCGGCGGGGCAGCCCAGTCGCCCCGTCGCGTGGACGGAGTTTTGAGGACCGCATGTCGGACGCAGCTGATGCCGGGCTCCCGAGCCTGCCGCAGGACAATCCCTTCCGCGAGGCGCAGTGGAGCACCCCGCACGGCCTTCCGCCCTTCGAGCGGATCCGACCCGAGCACTACCGGCCGGCCTTCGAGGCGGCGCTCGCCGCCCACGATTCCGAAATCCGGGCCATCGCGAACCAGACCACGCCGGCCACCTTCGACAACACCGTGGCGGCGATGGAACGCGCCGGCCAGGCCCTCGAGCGCGTCGCCGGCGTGTTCTACAATCTGACCGGCAGCCACACGAACCCGGAATTGCAGGCCATCGAGCGGGAAATCGGGCCGAAGCTCGCCCGGCATGGCAGCGCCATCTACCTCAACCCCGAACTCTGGGCACGGATCTCGGCGATCGAGGCCGACGGACTGGGTCCGGAGGAGCGCCGGGTCCTCGACCGGTACCGGATCCGCTTTCGCCGCTCGGGTGCGGATCTCGGATCCGACGACAAGGCCCGCATCGCCGAGATCGCGGCACGCATGTCGGAACTCGGCACCCGCTTCAGCCAGAATCTCCTGGCCGACGAGAGCAGCTTCACGCTGCCGCTTCAGGGCGAGGAGGATCTGGCCGGCCTGCCTCCGTTCCTGCGGGCCGCCGCGGAGAGCGCCGCGAAGGAGCGCGGCCTCGACGGTCATGTCATCACCCTGTCGCGCTCTCTGATCGAGCCCTTCCTGGTCTTCTCGACCCGGCGCGACCTGCGCGAGCGCGCCTACGCGGCCTGGACGCGGCGCGGCGAGAACGGCGGCGAGACCGACAACCGCGCGATCATCGCCGAGATCATCCGTCTGCGCGCCGAGCGGGCGCGGCTGCTCGGATTCGAGAGCTTCGCCCATTTCGCCCTCGACGACACGATGGCGGCGAGCCCCGACGCGGCGACCGGGTTGCTGCGCGACGTCTGGACGCCGGCCCATGCGCGGGCGGCCGAGGAGCGGGACCGGCTCCAGGCGATGGTCCAGGCCGAGGGGCACAACTTCGCCCTCCAGGCGCACGATTGGCGGCACTATGCCGAGAAGGTGCGGCGCGCCGAGCACGACCTCGACGAGAGTGAGATCAAGGCGTACCTGCCCCTCGAGCGCATGATCCAGGCGGCGTTCGACACGGCCTCCCGGCTGTTCGGTCTGACCTTCACGGAACTGGCCGACGTCCCGCGCTACCATCCGGACGTCCGGGTCTGGCGGGTCGGCAACCCCGACGGGTCCGAGGTCGGCCTCTTCCTCGGGGATTACTTCGCCCGTGCGTCGAAGCGCTCCGGCGCCTGGATGAGCGCCTTCCGCTCGCAGGAGCGCCTGAACGGTCCGATCACGCCGATCATCGTCAACGTGATGAACTTCGCTAAGGCACCGGACGGCGAGAGCACGCTGCTGTCCTTCGACGATGCCCGCACCCTGTTCCACGAATTCGGCCACGCCCTGCACGGGCTGCTGTCGGACGTGACCTACCCGATCCTGTCCGGCACGGCGGTGTCGCGCGACTTCGTCGAACTGCCGTCGCAGCTCTACGAGCATTGGCTCGAGCAGCCGGAGGTCCTGCGCGCCCATGCGCGCCATCACCGGACCGGCGAGCCCATGCCGGACGCCCTGCTGAAGAAGCTGCTCGCCGCGCGGACCTTCAACCAGGGTTTCGCCACGGTCGAGTACACCGCCTCCGCGATCGTCGACATGACCCTGCACCTCTCGGCGGAGGGGGAGGGCGGGCTCGACGTCCCGGCCTTCGAGGCCGAGGCCCTGCGGCGCATCAGCATGCCGGCCGAGATCAGCATGCGGCACCGGACGCCGCATTTCGCCCACATCTTCTCGGGGGACGGTTACGCGGCCGGGTACTACAGCTATCTCTGGTCGGAAGTCCTCGACGCGGACGCGTTCGATGCGTTCCGTGAGGCGGGCGACATCTTCGATCCGGAGACGGCAAAGCGCCTGCGGACCTTCGTGTACGGCGCCGGCAACCTGCGCGATCCGCGTGAGGCCTACACGGCCTTCCGCGGGCGCCTGCCCAGCATCGCGCCGCTCCTGAAGAAGCGCGGCCTGGCAGCCTGAGCGGCGATCGTGCGGTAAGGGTTTCGTAAACAAACGTCCTTAACGAACGCTTGCAGCGTGAGGCCGCATGCGGAGTTCGGGGCGATGACGAAGATCGAGGCGAAGCAGGCCGTTTCTCAGGGCGTCTCGCCGGCCGAACTGCTCAAGGCGGCGGTCACCGGCAAGGCGGACGCCCTGCCGGCGGCGACCGAGGCCGCTTGGTCCCTCCCTTTGAAGGGCTTCGCGCGTCCGTTCCTGCCGCGCCTCGATCCGCAGCGGCTCGCGATTCCGGGCGCGGCCCTGGCCATCGGCGCTCTGCTGGGCGGGGGTGTGATGGCGCTCTCCCGCCCGGGCGCCGTACGGCCTGACGCGATCGCGGCCCTCGAAACGACGCTCGATGCCGGCCGGACCGAGACCGTGCGGCTCGCCACCGACATCGCGCAGCTCCACACCGTCCTGGCCGACCTGCGCGCCTCGACCGACGCCGCCCGGAAGGAGGCTGCCACCCGCACGAGCGCCCTCGGTGACCGGCTCGCGCAGGTCGACAAGAACCTCAACGCCAAGACCGGGGCCCTCGGTGAGCGCCTCGAACAGGTCGAGCGCGACCACAACGCCCGGCTTGCCGGCCTCGCCGCGCAGCTCGAGCGCCGGGCGGCTGCCGTTCCGGTTGCCGCCAAGGTCGAGCCGACCCAGACGGGAAGCATCGGCGAGGCCCCGCGCAGCGTCGAGGCGAAGCCCGAGGTCAAGGTGGCGGACGCCAAGGTGAGCGAGGCCAAGCCGAAACCGGCCGCCACCGACAAGCCGCCGGTCATCGACGGCTGGGCCCTGCGGGACGTCTACGAGGGGACGGCGATCCTCGAGAACCGCCGCCGCCGCCTGGTGGAGGTGGCGCCCGGCGACATCCTGCCGGGGGTCGGACGCGTGGAAGGCGTCGAGCGGCACGGGCGGGAATGGGTGGTGGTGACGCGCCAGGGGCTGGTCACGCCGCAGCCCTGGTAGGCGGGCGCGCGACGCGCTCCTCTCAGCGGCTCGTGAAGCCGGTCGGCGCCAGCTCGCCGGGCGCGATCGGGAATCGCGGCTCGATCGTCATCGGGTCAGCCAGCGCGGCGGCGCGCTCGGCACGCCTGCGCCCGTGCCTCAGCGCGCGGGTCTGCGCTGCGCGGGTCGGATGAAGGATCGCAGCGAGCAGCGCTTGCCCTTCGAACGCGCTGTCCAGGTTCTTGGATTCGAAGACGGGCATGGCCGGCCTGCTTGAGTGTGGTACCGGACACTGCCAAAGGCGTCGATCCGGACCACATCCCCAATAACGGGGATCGCGTGGACAGGTTCCGTCAAGCTTTCGCTCCGAAACCTCTTTTTTACCTTCGTCCAGGCGACACCCGAATGCAGTGCGGCCGCGCACACGGATTGCGGGTCAGACGAACTGGTTCAGCCCCGGGATCGAGCCGATGATCGGACCCATCGCGTCCTCGCCGACTTTCTCACGGCCGAAGGCGAACAGCTCCTGGCCGAGGGGCTGCATCTGACCCATCGGCACGCCGGCCGACATCAGCTTCTGGCCCAGCGCCATCACGCCGCCGCCGCCCATCATGCCGCCGAGCATGCCCATGAGGCCGCCACCGCCGCTCTCGCCGGCATTCGACTCGGCAATCAGAGCCTCGGAGCCCGGGAGCGCGGCCAGCAGCTGACCGACCTCGGCCTCCGGCCCTTCCTTCTGCAGGAAGGCGAGGATGTGCCCGATGGCGGTCTGAGCGGTCGCGGCGTCGAGCCCCGTGCGTGCGGTGACGCGGGCGAGCAGTTCTTCCATGGTGATGATCTCTTCGGAACGCTTCCAGACGTCCTTCGACTCTGGGGCGTCGGAAATCAAGCGTGCGGCTCGGCTTCCCAGGAAAACTCCCCGGCTTCGCGCAGGGGCTGCCGGAGGCCGCGCTGCGGTGCAGGCGCCGATGAGCCGGATGTGTGCGGATTCAGCACGAAGCGGAGGCGCGAACGGTCTTCGCGCGGTGTCGCGTTACAGCGGGCACGGTGCCGCAGCGCGCGACCTCGCCAAGGCCTGCCCCATCCGGTAGACCCCGTCAGTCTTGAACCGTTCCAGGCCGCGCGCGCGGGTGATCCAGGGAGTTGTCGAACCATGCGGGTCGGCCTGTTCGTGCCGTGCTACGTCGACGCCTTCGAGCCGGAGGTCGGGATCGCCACCCTCGAGCTGCTCGAGCGTCTGGGCTGCACGGTGGAGTATCCGTTCGATCAGACCTGCTGCGGCCAGCCCATGACCAACACCGGCTGTCACGCCGAGGCGGCCGCGACCGAGGCGCTGTTCGTCAAGAACTTTTCCGGCTTCGACTACGTCGTGGCGCCGTCAGGCTCCTGCGTTCATCAGGTGCGCGAGCATCTGACCGCGATACCCCAGACCGATGCGGTGCGCCACGTCCGCGCCAGCACCTACGAGCTGGTCGAGTTCCTGCACGACGTTCTGAAGGTCGAGGCGCTGCCCTGGGCAAATTTCCCCCACAAGGTCGCCTATCACACCAACTGCAATGCCCTGCGCGGCATCCATCATGCGCGGCCCACGGAGTTGGTGAAGCCCTATTACTCGAAGCCCCTCGACCTGCTGCGCCTCGTGAAAGGGGTTGAGCTCGTCGATCTCGCGCGGCCGGACGAGTGCTGCGGCTTCGGCGGCACCTTCTCGGTGTTCGAGCCCGCGGTCTCGGCCAAGATGGGCTACGACAAGGTCGCGGATCAGAACCGGGCGGGGGCCGAATACGTCGTCTCGGCGGATTCCTCCTGCCTGATGCACCAGAAGGGCTGCGCCGAGCGCCTGGGCCTGCCGCTCAAATACATCCACATCGCGCAGGTGCTGAACGGAGCCGCCGCATGAGCGTCGAGGACCTCAATCCCCGCGAGCGCGAAGGCGTCATCCATCCGGAAGTCCGCGCCCGCAGCGACGAGAGCGAGCGCTCCCAGGACGGCGGCCGCCTCCAGCACGCAGAGGCCGCCTCCAAGCCGATCCGGGCGCCGAAGGTCCGCGAGCCGCAGCCCCGCGGGGCGAAGACCCGGGGCGACCGCCCGATCAACCAGGCCGAGGCCGCCGAGCGCTTCCTCGCCGCGCCGCTTCACCAAGCGGCCCATGACGAGCGCCTGTGGGACCTGCGCAAGAAGCGCGACGCCTCCGCCCACGGGATACCCGAATGGGAGGAACTGCGGGAACTCGCCTCGCAGATCAAGACGCACACGCTCAGCCACCTCGACCGCTACCTCGAGCAGTTCGAGGCGGCCGCGAAGGCGAATGGCGTGCACGTTCACTGGGCTAAGGACGGCGCCGACCACAACCGCATCGTGCTGGAGATCCTGCGGAGCCACGGCGCCAAGACGCTGGTGAAGTCGAAGTCGATGCTCACCGAGGAATGCGGCTTCCGCCACCACATGGCGGCCAACGGCATCGAGGTCATCGAGACGGATCTAGGTGAGCGAATCCAGCAGCTCGACAACGAGGAGCCCAGCCACGTCGTCGCCCCCGCCGTCCACAAGACCCGGATGGACGTGGCCGAGGTCTTCGCCAAGACGCTCGGCACCGACCCCGACAACGACGACGCCCATTACCTCGCCGAGAGCCAGCGGGAGACGACGCGGCCCTACATCCTGAAGGCGGATGCCGGCATGACCGGGTGCAACTTCGCCATTGCGGAGACCGGCTCGGTCGTCACCTGCACCAACGAGGGCAATGCGGATCTCTCCGGCAACGTGCCGCCGCTGCAGATCCACTCCATCGGCATCGAGAAGATCATCCCGAAGGTCGAGCATCTCGGCGTCTTCATTCGCCTGCTGTCGCGCTCGGCGCTCGGCTCGCCGATCACCCAGTACACGTCGCATTTCCGCGCGCCCCGCAAGGGCACGGAAATGCACATGGTGCTGGTCGACAATGGCCGCTCGGAACGGCTCGGCATGGAGGAGTTCTGGACCTCCCTGAAATGCATCCGCTGCGGCGCCTGCATGAACACCTGCCCGGTCTACCGGCGCTCGGGCGGTCTCTCCTACGGAGCGACCTATTCCGGGCCGATCGGGCTGATCATCGATCCCACCTTCAACAAGCGGAAATACTCGACGCTGCCGTTCTCTTCGACGATGAACGGCTCGTGTACCAACGTCTGCCCAGTGAAGATCAACATCCACGAGCAGATCTTCGCGTGGCGCAAGGTACTGGTCGAGGAGCACCAGATCCCGGCGCTCAAGCAGGGCATGATGAAGGCCGCGGGCGCGGTCCTGTCGCGCCCGGCTGCCTACCGGGCCGCGATCGGTGCGGCGGATTCCGCCCTCAAGGTCCTGCCGCGCTTCGCGGTCTACAACCCGCTCAACACCTGGGGTAAGAAGCGCGAGATGCCGGAGGCGCCACGCCAGACCTTCCATGCCTGGTACAAGCAGAACCGCATGAAGGACACGGGTCGATGAGCGCCCGCGACGCGATCCTGACCGGCATCCGCCGGAACCGGCCGACCGGCGACTTCCCGCTGCCGGAGGTCCCGCTGTTCACGCCGCTCGTCGGCGACGACCTCGTGGCCGAGTTCGGCGAGCGGCTGAAGCGCATGGGCGGCCGCGTCGCGGAGCCCGGGACCGACGACGTCTTCGCCGGGGTGCGCGAGAGGCTCGACGCCGCAACGGTGATCGCCTCGGCGGTTCCCGAACTGACCGGCAACCGTGACCTGCGGAGCGTGCGCTATCCGCAGGAGGTCGAGGATGTGGACGTGGCTCTGGTCCGCGCAGTCTTCGGCATCGCCGAGACGGGCTCGGTTCTGTTCACGGAAGGTCAGCTGATCGTCAACGCGGTCGCCTATCTGGCGCAGCACCTCGTCGTGCTGCTCGACCCGGCCGATATCGTGCCGAACGTCCAGGCGGCCTATCGCCGGCCGGAATTCGGCCGCTCGGCCTACGCGGTGCTGCACACCGGGCCGTCGGCCACCGCCGACATCGAGGGCGTCCTGATCCACGGCGCGCAGGGGGTGCGCTCGCTGACGGTGCTTATGCTGCCGCGAAGCGCCTGATCCGGAACCGGCGATCAGGCGCGCCCCTTGCTTGGATGGCGGATGGGCCGTTATCCGGCGAGGAGATCCGATGCGCTACACTCTCGGTTGCAGCCTGTCCTACAACATCCTGTCGGACACCACCTTCATTTTCAATCTGGAGGTGGCGAAGCTGAAGAGCGTCGAGATCCTGAGCGAAAGCCTGGTCCTCACGCCGGATCTGAAGCGCGACCGCTACACCACCCCCGATCTCCAGAACCGCTATCTCGCGGTCAATGTGCCGACGGGTCAGTTCGCGCTGGAATACAATGCCGAGGTCGACCTGACGGTGCACAGGGCCGACCCGGAGACCATCAACGAGACGCCGATCGGGCAATTGCCCCTCGACATCCTGCCCTTCCTGCTGCCGAGCCGGTTCGTATCCTCCGACCGGCTGACGCCGTTCGCGCTGGCCGAGTTCGGCGCGCTCCCCAAGGGCTATGCCCGCGTGAACCAGATCTGCAACTGGATCCACGACCACATTGCCTACCAGCCCGGCACCAGCGACGGCGAGACCACCGCCGACGAGTCGCTGCTGAAGCGCGCCGGCGTGTGCCGCGACTTCGCGCATATCGGCGCGGCCTTCTGCCGGGCGCTCGGCATTCCGGCCCGGTTCGTGAGCTGCTACGCCCACGGCCTCGTCCCGAGCGACTTCCACGCGGTGTTCGAAGCCTATCTCGACGGACGCTGGTGGCTGTTCGACGCCACCCGGCAGGCTGATCTCGACGGGTTGGTCCGGATCGGCGTCGGCCGCGACGCCGCCGAGATCGCCTTCTCGACGCCCTTCGGCAACATGCAGCCGGTAAATCAGCAGGTGCGGATCCAGCGCGCGGATGGGCAGGGCAGCCCGATGCCGCGCACCGTGGACGCGATCTCGACCGAGATCCCGGCGCCGCATGCCGGAGCAGCGTGAACGCCCCCGCCCTGGATCGCACCATCCGCTGATCCTGTGATCCCCGCAGACGCTCGATGGGCTCGCAATCGTCGGGTTGGCCTCTGGTAAGGCCCGCATAGCCCGGTCCCCCGAAGAGCCGAGAGCCGACGATGTGGGACGTTTCGTTTCCGCGATACGTTCGGCGCCCCATGACGGGCAACTGTTCCGATGCGCCGGAGGCGAGGCCGGACCCGAACGGCCAGGCTGCGCGTCCCGGGCACGGCGGGGTGATGCGGTGGCGATGCATCCCTGCGGAAGGGAGATCGTGGGATTCTCCCGATCCGGACCGCGAGATTGCAGTCCGCGTGGCGCCCGACCCGCGCGGCGGCAGGGGCACGCGCCTGGACTGTTTCAACACGGCCTCTTCGTCAAAACCGGACGCCCTTCGCTGCGTCTCCGCGCGACGACGCGTTCAGAGATTATGAAGCAGAGCCGTGATCCGGCGCGGTCTCGTACGCCACGCGCAGGGTCGTTCCCCGATCCTGACGAATTATTTTCGGCGCGGCCTCTGCCTTGTGGAAGTGATGGCCACATGTCCTCGAGACCGGATCGCGGCCGGGGGCCGATTTTCGCCGCACAGATCGTTCCCTGGACTGAAGACAAGTTGCGTCCGGGCGAAACAGCCGGCGGCACGGACGCGAATGTCCTTTACCTTATCGCCGGGGCCGAAATCGCCATAAGCGTGGCTGTGGCGGGGTCGCAACACCGTAAAACGATCCCTGCTCCGCCCCGAGACCTGCCCGTAAACGCCGCGATCCCGCCATAGTCCGGGCCCACCTCAAGATCCGCGGTAAACGGCAATTTCGACAACGATTTACCGTTCGGAAACGAGGTCTTCCCGAGCACGCGGACGGATTGCCCGGCGCTTCGCGAATGGCGACGCGCCGCGGTTCGACGCACTCTCGGGATCGGCTGTGCGTAGGCTTGGTCTGAAGTCATGGTGACGCGTTTGAGCGACAAGTCGAAGCTGCCGAGCCGCCACGTCACGGAGGGGCCCGACCGCGCCCCGCACCGCTCCTATCTCTATGCCATGGGCCTCACCCGTGAGCAGATCCATCAGCCGCTGGTGGGTGTCGCCTCCTGCTGGAACGAAGCGGCGCCCTGCAACATCTCGCTGATGCGCCAGGCGCAGGCGGTGAAGAAGGGTGTCGCCGCCGCCAGCGGGACCCCGCGCGAGTTCTGCACCATCACGGTCACCGACGGCATCGCCATGGGCCATGGCGGCATGCGCGCGTCGCTGCCCTCGCGCGAGGTCATCGCCGATTCGGTCGAGCTGACCATGCGCGGCCATGCCTATGATGCCCTGGTGGGCCTCGCCGGCTGCGACAAGTCGCTGCCCGGGATGATGATGGCGATGGTGCGCCTCAATGTGCCGTCGATCTTCATCTATGGCGGCTCGATCCTGCCGGGCTCGTTCCGCGGCAAGCCGGTGACCGTCCAGGACCTGTTCGAGGCTGTCGGCAAGGTCGCGGTCGGCGACATGAGCCTCGAGGATCTCGATGAGCTGGAGCAGGTCGCCTGCCCGTCGGCCGGCGCCTGCGGCGCGCAGTTCACCGCCAACACCATGGCGACCGTCTCCGAGGCCATCGGCCTCGCGCTGCCCTATTCGGCCGGCGCCCCGGCGCCCTACGAGATCCGCGACAAGTTCTGCGCCACTGCCGGCGAGAAGGTCATGGAGTTGCTGGGCAAGCAGATCCGCCCGCGCGACATCGTCACCCGCAAGGCGCTGGAGAATGCCGCCACCGTGGTAGCCGCGTCCGGCGGCTCGACCAATGCGGCGCTGCATCTGCCGGCGATCGCGCATGAATGCGGCATCGAGTTCACGCTGTTCGACGTCGCCGAGATCTTCCGGCGGACACCCTACATCGCCGACCTGAAGCCGGGCGGGCGCTACGTCGCCAAGGACATGTTCGAGGTCGGCGGCATCCCGCTGCTGATGAAGACGCTCCTCGACCACGGCTTCATGCACGGCGACTGCATGACGGTGACCGGCCGGACCATCGCGGAGAACATGGACCGGGTGACCTGGAACCCGGACCAGGACGTGGTCTACCCGGCCAACAAGCCGATCACCCCCACGGGCGGCGTCGTCGGCCTCAAGGGCAATCTCGCCCCCGAGGGCGCGATCGTGAAGGTCGCGGGCATGCCCGCGGACAAGCAGGTCTTCACCGGCCCGGCCCGCGTGTTCGACGGCGAGGAGGCCTGCTTCGAGGCCGTGCAGTCGCGCACCTACAAGGAAGGCGAAGTTCTGGTCATCCGCTACGAGGGCCCGCGCGGCGGCCCCGGGATGCGCGAGATGCTGTCCACCACCGCTGCCCTCTACGGCCAGGGCATGGGCGACAAGGTCGCGCTCATCACCGACGGGCGCTTCTCCGGCGCGACCCGCGGCTTCTGCGTCGGGCATGTCGGGCCCGAGGCGGCCGTGGGCGGCCCGATCGGGCTGCTCCGCGACGGCGACGTCATCACCCTCGACGCGATCCAGGGCACGCTCAGCGTCGCCCTGTCGGACGCGGAATTGGCCGAGCGGCGGAAGGCCTGGACGGCGCGGCCGAACACCGCGACGTCGGGCTATCTCTGGAAATACGCGCAGGGCGTCGGACCGGCCCTTTACGGCGCCGTCACCCATCCGGGAGGTGCCAAGGAGACGCAGAGCTATGCGGACGTCTAGGACTGACCTCAGCCGGCGCGGGACGCCGGCCGGGGCCGATCCCGGTCGGTTCCGGTCGGCAGGCCGGATCGCCGTCGCGGCCTGGGCGCTCGTTCTGCTCGCGCTGCCGGCCGACACGTCGCGCGCGCTCGACGCGAATGTCCGCACGCCCGTCCAGGTGCCGGTGGCCGACAAGAGCTACCGCTCGGCCAAGGACGCGCTCCGGGCCGGCATGCGGGAGTACAATGCCGGCGACAAGCAGGGCGCCGCCCGCGCCCTCGAATATGCGGCCGGCCAGGGCCACGCCTTGGCTCTGTGGAAGCTCGGCCGGATGTACGCCGACGGCGACGGCGTGCCCCACGACGACCTGAAGGCGTTCGAGTTCTTCTCCCGGATCGCCGATGCCAGCACCGATGACGGGCCCGATCCGCAGAACTCGGCGGTTCTGGGCAGCGCCTTCACGGCCCTGGGCACCTACTTCCTGGAGGGGATCAAGGGCACCTACGTGCGCCCCAATCCCGAGCGCGCCTACGACATGTTCAACTATGCGGCGTCCTATTACGGCGACCCCAACGCGCAGTACAATCTCGCCCGGCTCTACCTCGACGGCACCGGCGTCGAGGCCGATCCGCGGCAGGCCGCGCGCTGGTTCAATCTCGCCGCGGAGAAGGGCCACCATCCGGCCCAGGCGCTGCTCGGCGACATGCTGGTCAACGGCCTCGGCGGCATCCCGATCCAGCGCGTGAGGGGCCTGATGTGGCTCTCCCTCGCGCGGGAAGGGGCCGAAAGCCGCAAGGACGACTGGATCGTGGCGCTCTACGAGAAGAACTGGGCTGCCGCGAGCGAGGACGACCGCGCCGAGGCGCAGACCCAGCTCCAGACGGTGGGCTCGATCCGCAAGCGGCGCTGAGCTCAGCTCTTCGCCGCGGCGATCGCCGCGGCGAAGGATGGCCGTTCCAGCGTCGCCGTCACCCAATCGGCGAGCTTCGGCCAACGCGCGGCGTCGACCGTGACCTTGGCGAGCCGGAGATTGTGGAACGGCGCCGCCACGGCGATGTCGGCGATGCTGAATTGACAGGCGACGAGATAGGGCCCGTCGATCTGCGTCTCCAGATAGTCGAACAGAGGCGGCAGCTTCGTGTCGACGGTCCGCTGCGCCAGCGCCTCGTCGCCCTCCACCTTGAACAGGCGGGGCTTGAGGAACCGCTCGACGAACGGCACCAGCCCCTGCCGGGTCAGTTCGCACTCCCCGAACTTGTCGAACCAGCGGGCGCGGGCGGCGTCCTGGGCATCCTCCGGCACCAGTGCAGGCTCCGGATGCCGCCGCTCCAGATAGTCGAGGATCGCGCTCGAATCGGCGAGGCGATAGCCGGCCTCCTCCATCGCGGGGATCTTCCCCATCGGGCTCGCGGCCTGGAAGCCCGGATCCGCCGCGTGAAACCCGACGGGCCGGTGCTCGAAGGCGATATCCTTCTCGTAGAGCGCGACGAGGACCTTCCGCACGTACGGCGAGATGCTGCTCCCATAGATGACCATGGTCTCTCCCCCCTGAGGGCGGCTCTACCCGGCCGCCAGTTCCGCCGTCACAGGCACATGGTCCGACGGCTTGTCGAGTCCGCGCAGATGCTTCTGCACCGAGGCCGAGACCAGACGGTCGCTGGCGTGCGGCGAGAGCAGGAGGTGATCGATGCGGATTCCGGCGTTCCGCTGCCAGGACCCGGCCTGATAATCCCAGAAGGTGTAGAGCCCGTCGCGGGGGTCGCAGGCACGCAGCGCGTCGGTGTAGCCCTCGGCGAGGATGGCCCGGAACGCGGCCCGGCTTGTCCCGAGGAACAGGGCGTCGGAGCGCCACGCCTCCGGATCGGCCACGTCGGCGGCCTCCGGGATGACGTTGTAGTCGCCCGCCAGCACCACCGCGATCTCGTCCTGGAGGAGGGCGCGGGCATGGAGCCGAAGCCGCTCCATGAAGGCGAGCTTGTACGGGTATTTCGGGCTGTCCACCGGGTTGCCGTTCGGCAGGTAGATCGATGCCACGCGCACCGGGTGCGTCTCCGGGCCGGAGATCAGGGCCTCGATGTAGCGGGCCTGCTCGTCCGCCGCGTCGCCCGGAAGCCCGCGCCGGATCTCGCTCATGGCGAGCGGGGCCCGGACCAGCAGGGCGACGCCATTATAGGCTTTCTGGCCCAGCGTCTCGACCGCATAGCCGGCCGCCTCGATGTCGGCCCGCGGGAAGGCCTCGTCCTGGCATTTGAGTTCCTGAAGGCAGACCACATCGGGTCGCGCGTCCTCCAGGAAGCCGAGGAGGTGCGGGAGCCGCTGCTTGATCGAATTGACGTTCCAGGTCGTGATCCGCATCGCCTCGCTTCCGGTCGCCGCCGGGCCGTCATCCCCGCTTCGCGCCGTGCTGACAAGGGCATCCCGGCGCAAGGACGAGCATCTAGGGTCGGTGGATGGACTGGTTTGAGCCGGTGAGATCCTATTGCGAGCGGGGCGGTCCGCAATTCTGGGCCGAGCCGGCGAATGCGTTGTCCAACGCAGCCTTCCTGGTGGCCGCCGCGGCAGCCGCGCGACGCGCTTCCGTCTCCGAGCCCCCGGATCGGGCCTGCCTGAGCTTGTCGGCCCTGATCGCGGTGGTGGGCGTCGGCTCGTTCCTGTTCCACACCCTGGCGGTCTACTGGTCGATGCTGGCAGACGTGATTCCGATCGCCCTGTTCATCTACGCGTATCTCGCGCTGGCTTTGCACCGGTTCCTGCGGCTCGCTCCGGTCCGGGTCGCGGCGGCGGTCGGGGGCTTCGCGCTCTTCGGCCTCGCCCTGACACCCCTCCTCGACGGGCTCACCGGCTTCGATATCGCGCGGCTGAGCAACGGCTCGATCGACTATCTCCCGGCCGTCATCGCGCTGTTTGGCGTCGCATGGGCGGCGACGCGCCGGCCGGAGGAGCGCTTCGTCGGGACCGGGCGGCGGCTCCTCGGCATCGGTGTGCTCTTCCTGATCTCGCTCGCGGCCCGGACGGTCGATCAAGCGGCCTGCGCGCTTCTGCCGGCCGGCACGCACCCGCTCTGGCACGTGCTCAACGCGGCCGTCCTCTACGGTCTGGTGGCGACTGCGATCCGGCACCGCGAAACAGCCGGATGAGCCGTCCCGCGATCCTGGGCGGTTTCCTTGCGGGCCAAGCCGAATTCTTGCAGAAGTGCGCCGCATCGGGCGCCCGGACCATCGCGGCCGCCTGGGCACGGAAGGGGTCATGACAGTGAGCTTTCGCCTCGGGATCGCGGGACTCGGAACCGTCGGTGCATCCGTGGTCCGGATGGTCGAGCGTCGCCGCGCCGCGTTCACCGCGGGCGGCCTTGACCTGCGCGTCACCGCTGTCTCGTCGCGCGACCGCGGGCGCGACCGCGGCCTCGACCTTGCCGGCATCGAATGGTTCGACGATCCGGTGGCGCTGGCGCGGTCCGGATCCGTGGATTGCGTGGTCGAGTTGATCGGCGGCGCCGAGGGGCCGGCGAAGGCGGTGGTCGAGGCGGCGCTCGAGGCCGGCAAGCCGGTCGTGACCGCCAACAAGGCGCTTCTTGCCCGCCACGGTGCCGCCCTGGCCGCGCGTGCCGAGGCGAAGGGCGTCGCACTCGCCTTCGAGGCGGCGGTGGCCGGCGGGATCCCGGTGATCAAGACCCTGCGCGAGGGCCTACCGGGCAACACCGTTTCCCGCGTCTACGGAATCCTCAACGGCACCTGCAACTACATCCTCAGCCGCATGGAGCGCGAGGGCCTGACCTTCGAGGCCTGCCTCAAGGATGCGCAGGCCCTGGGCTACGCCGAGGCCGATCCGACCTTCGACGTCGAGGGCTTCGACACCGCCCACAAGCTCGCGATCCTGACCAGCCTCGCCTTCGGCACGGCCGTCGACGCCGAGGGCGTGTCGGTTGAGGGCATCTCGCGGGTGCAGCCCCTCGATCTGCGCATGGCGGACGAACTCGGTTACCGGATCAAGCTGCTCGGCGTCGCCCAGGCGGCCGAGGCCGGGATCGAGCAGCGGGTACACCCGACGATGGTGCCGAAATCCTCGGCGATCGCCCAGGTCATGGGCGTGACCAACGCCGTGACGATCGATGCGGACGCGGTGGGCGAGCTGACGCTGATCGGGCCCGGGGCCGGTGGCGAGGCCACGGCTTCCGCGGTGGTGGCCGACATCGCCGACGTGGCGCGCGGCGTGATCCGCCCGACCTTCGGCATCCCGGCCAGCGCGATGCGCGCCAGCGAGCGCGTGGAGATGCAGCGCCACGAGGGCGGCTATTACATCCGCCTCACCGTCCATGATCGCCCCGGCGTCGCGGCGGGCGTGGCCCAGCGGATGGCCGAACGCGCGATTTCCCTCGAGAGCATCCTGCAACGTCGGACGGAGGGGGCCGAGACCGACCCGCGCGGCCGCTCAGGCCGTCCCGTGCCGCTGGTGCTGATCACCTACGCGGCCACCGAGGGCAATATTCGGGACGCCCTCGACGCGATCGGCGCCGACGGCTTGCTGGCGGAGCCGCCGCAGGTCATCCGGATCGAACGCGAATAGCAGTGCATGTTCCGCAGCGCGCCACGTCGCCTTGATGCAGGATAGTGGGCGTTGGTGAACGGGGGTATAGGCTGGACGGCCGTCACCCGACGGCGTCCAGCTGGGATCCGACCTCAAGATCGGGCCCGGACAAAGGCAGGAAACCATGGCTGAGGCCCCCAAGCCGGCATCGCGCGGCGTCCCGCGCACGCTCGCCCTCGAACTGGCCCGTGTGACGGAGCGCGCCGCCATCGCCGCCGCGCGATTGCGCGGTCAGGGCGACGAGAAGGCCGCCGACCAAGCGGCGGTCGACGCGATGCGCGACGAGCTCAACGGCCTGCCCATTCGCGGCACGGTGGTGATCGGGGAAGGGGAGCGCGATCAGGCGCCGATGCTGTTCATCGGCGAACAGCTCGGTCTCGGCGAGGGACCGGAGGTCGATATCGCGGTGGATCCGCTGGAGGGAACGACCCTCTGCGCCAAGGACATGCCCGGGGCGATTGCCGTCATGGCGATGGCGGAGCGCGGTTCGCTCCTCGCCGCGCCCGACGTCTACATGCAGAAGATCGCCATCGGGCCCGGCTACCCGCCCGGTCTGGTCGATCTCGATGCCAGCCCGACCGACAACATCGTGGCGCTGGCCCGCGCCAAGGGGGTCGAGCCGAAGCAGATCACCGCGTTGATCCTCGACCGGCCGCGCCACGCGGCCCTCGTGGCCGAGGTGCGGGCGGCCGGCGCGGCGGTGCGCCTGATCTCGGATGGCGACATCGCCGGAATCATCTTCACCGCGAGCCCCGAGGAGACCGGCATCGACCTGTATCTCGGGACCGGCGCGGCGCCCGAGGGCGTGCTGGCGGCCGCAGCGATGCGCTGCATCGGGGGCCAGATGCAGGGACGCCTGATCCTCGACACCCCGGACCGGCGGCGCCGGGCCGCCGAGATGGGCATCGAGAATCTGGACCGGAAATACGATCTGACCGACCTCGCGAGCGGCGACGTTATCGTGGCCGCCACCGGGATCACGGACGGGGCGCTCCTGCGCGGCGTCCGCTTCCGGCCGGACCGGATCCAAACCGAGACGCTGGTCTACCGCTCCGAGGCCGGCACGGTCCGGCGCATCCTCGGCGAGCACCGCCGCGGGCTGACCTGAGGCGGCAATCCAGCCGCCGGTCCCGGACCGGCGGCGTTGCCGCCACCGATCCAGCGTGGATTCAGTTCAGCACCACCACCTTGCTGCCGACATTGACGCGGCTGAACAGGTCGATCGCGTCCTGATTGATCATCCGGATGCAGCCCGACGACACGCTCTTGCCGATGGAGAAGGGCTCCAGCGTCCCGTGGATGCGGAACAGCGTGTCCTTGTTGCCCTGCCAGAGGTACATGGCGCGGGCGCCGAGGGGGTTGCGCAGGCCGCCGGCGACGCCGAGGCCGCTCTGCAGCTTGTCGACTTCGCTGGCGAGCTTCGGGCTGCGGGCGATCATCTCCTTCGGCGGGTACCAATCCGGCCAGGCCTGCTTGGAATTGACCGTCGCGGTGCCCGACCACGAGAAGCCCTGCTTGCCGACGCCGACGCCATAGCGGCGGGCCCGACCGTTCGACTCGACCAGGGTCAGCTGGTGGGCCCGCGGATCGACGATGATCGTCCCCGGCTCGTAGGGGCCGTGATAGGCGATCTCCTGGCGGAGGAACGCGGGGTTCATCTTCTTGTAATTGAACGCCTGGACCGGAAACACGTCGTCCGTGATGGGCCCGTAGATCTTCGCGTAGTCGATCGGCTCGTTGTCGGGCGTGCGCAGCACGGCCTTGGCCTTGGCAGCCTCCAGGGGCGACAGGCCTTCGGCCGGAGGGGTGCCGCCCGGTCGACCCGGAACCGTCGGGTCCGTCTCCAGATTGGCCGCCGGCGCCGGAGGCGCGACCGGTGCCTGCGCGGCCGGGGCGGAGGGCGCAGGGCGGACGAAGTCGGTGCGGCCGGTATAGGGCAGGTAGCGGCCGCCGCGACGCACGTAGAGCGCGCCGTTCTGATCCTGGTAGAGCTGCCCGTCATCGCCGAACCCGTCGATGCCGGCTTCGCCGACCGGGCCGCGGCCCTGGGCGTGAGCGGTTGAGGTGAGGGCGAGGACGGTGAAGCCAGCCAGGAATAGGCGGCGGATCGGGGCGGCGGACATGGTTCGAAATTCCTCGGGAGGCGACGCCAGGGCTGGCCGCGGCGCGCGAGCGGGCCTGCACGAAGGTGCGGCGCAGCTCAGTCCGGGACTTAGCAAAAGTCGCGCTTAAGCGCCAAGTTGCCGAACGACATCGGAGGCAACTTACAGGGTCTTGCGGGTTCTTTCTCCGGGCCTGTGTGTCCCGCATGCAGCAATCGTCTCGGTCGCGCCGCTCACCGATCCGTGAGGGCGCCGACCCGCCGCCCGTTTACTCGGCAGCCCTGCCTCGATGAGGGGCAACGACTCGGCCGTGCCCTGATCGGCCCCGCGCTTCCTGCGCGCCATGCATAGCGCGCGTCGAGCCGCGACCGCTCTGGCACACTTGCTGCATTGCCCGATCAGCCGCGCTTGCTGCGGCGGCGGAGCAACGGCGCTCCAACAGCGGACGGTGTGAGTCCGGATCTCCGGCATGAGCGACCGCGTGGCGGTTCGCCCACTTACGACGAGCACCAGCTATGGCCAGCTTCAAAACGGTGATGAAGTCGGGTCACCCCCCGACGCTGTTCGCGGCATTCCTCTACTTCGATTTCTGCTTCGCCATCTGGGTGCTGAACGGCGCCATGGGTCCGTTCATCACCGAGACCTTCAAGCTCACGCCGGCCCAGACCGGCTTCATGATCTCGCTGCCGATCCTCGCCGGAGCGCTGATGCGCTTCCCGCTCGGCGTTCTGGCCCAGTATATCGGCCGCAAGAACGCCGCGATCACCGAGATGAGCGTGATCATGCTGGCGATGGCCTACGGCTATCTCTTTGTGTCCTCCTACAACGACGTGCTGGCCATGGGCGTCCTGCTCGGCATCGCGGGTGCGTCCTTCGGCGTCGCGCTGTCGCTCGGCTCGGGCTGGTTTCCGCCGGAGCACAAGGGGCTGGCGATGGGCATCGCGGGGGCCGGCAATTCCGGGACCGTGCTGGCGGTGCTCTTCGCCCCGCCGCTCGCGCAGGCCTATGGGTGGCAGACCACCTACGCCTTCGCGGGCGTCGTCATGCTGTTGCCCCTCGCGATCATGATCGTGCTCGCCAAGGAGCCGCCGGATTGCGAGCACCAGTCGTTCAAGGAGCACGTCTCCTGCCTGTTCACGAAGGACGGCTGGGCGTTCTCGCTGATCTACGTCATCACCTTCGGCGGCTTCATCGGCCTGTCGAACTTCCTGCCCACCTTCTTCTACGAGCAGTTCGCGGTGACGAAGGTCGAGGCCGGGCGCCTGACCATGCTGGCGGCCTTCATGGGCTCGGGCATCCGGATCGTCGGCGGCTATTTCGCCGACCGGATGGGCGGAATCGCGGTCCTGTCGGTGGTGCTGCTCGCCGCCATCGCGACGTTGCTGTCGCTGACGGCAACCCCGTCGCTGGCGCTGACGACGCTCCTCTTCATGCTGTGCTTCGCGGCGCTCGGCGCGGGCAACGGCGCGCTGTTCCAGCTCGTGCCGCTGCGCTGGCCCAGCAACACCGCCGTGGCCGGCTCGATGATCGGCGAGATCGGGGCGCTGGGCGGCGCCATCCTGCCGAACGTCATGGGCCTGTCCAAGCAGTATACCGGCTCGTTCTCGCTGGGCTTCGTCGGCTACGCCGCCTTCACGGCGGTGGTGCTCGGCTGCCTCGCCCTCTGGCAGCGCAGATGGGTCGGGAGCTGGGTCGGACCGCGCGGCAAGGCGCTCGGCACCGCGCCCGAGGCCACCGCCGAGGCCCAGCTGCGTCCGGCAACGGTCTGACGGTCTCGCATCGCCTCCCGGCCGGGATGGAGTTAGAACGGGAACCCGCGCGGTTCCCGTTTTTAGTTGCAGCGATCGGGATGAATTCGCGCGCCGGGTGCGGGTCGGCGGTTGCCTTCTGTCTCGTGACGCGTTTGAATAATGCATTACGAGAGAGCGCCCGGCCGCGAGGCCGAGGTGCCCGGCGACCGCGAGCGGCGGCGCCCTTGAGGGAGGAATGGGCGATGGCGAAGCGTATCAGCGCCACGAACGGCGTGCTCGGCCTGCTCTGCGTGATGTATTTCATCACCTATCTGGACCGGGTGAACATCGCCACGGCCGGCGCAGAGATCATGCGCGATTTCGGCATGTCGAAGACCGACTTCGGTCTGATCCTGTCGGCCTTCGCGTATCCATACGCGATCTTCCAGGTGATCGGCGGGTCTGTCGGCGACAAGTTCGGCGCGCGGCGCACGCTCCTCGCCTGCGGTTTCATCTGGGCCGCGGCGACGATCCTGACCGGCATGGTCGGCGGCTTGGTGAGCCTGTTCCTGGCCCGGGTCCTGCTCGGCTTCGGCGAGGGCGCGACCTTCCCGACCGCGACGCGCGCCATGCAGAACTGGACGGCGCCCGGGCGCCGCGGCTTCGCGCAGGGCATCACCCACGCCTTCGCGCGCCTCGGCAACGCGGTGGCGCCGCCGATCGTCGCCTTCCTGATCTACCATTTCGGCTGGCGCAGCAGCTTCGTGATCCTGGGGGCGGTGAGCTTCGTCTGGGTCGTGATCTGGTGGCTGTATTTCCGCGACGACCCGTCCGAGCACCCGACGATCACCCAGGCGGAACTCGACACGCTGCCGCCGCCCCGCAAGGTCGGCGCGAAGCAGAGCGTGCCGTGGGGCGCCCTGACCCGCCGGATGCTGCCGGTCACGATCACGTATTTCTGCTACGGCTGGACGCTGTGGCTGTTCCTCGGATGGCTGCCGAGCTTCTTCAAGGAGAACTACAGCCTGGATCTGAAGAACTCGGCGCTCTTCGCCTCGGGCGTGTTCTTCGCCGGCGTCGTCGGCGACACGGTCGGCGGCCTGCTCAGCGACTCCATCCTGCATCGGACCGGCAACGTGAAGCTCGCCCGCCTGTCGGTGATCGTGGTCGGGTTCCTCGGCGCCGCCGCGAGCCTCGCCGGCGTGTTCATGACGCGGGACCTGACGCTGGTGGCGCTGCTCCTGTCCTCCGGCTTCTTCTTCGCCGAGCTGGTGATCGGCCCGATCTGGTCCGTGCCGATGGACATCGCGCCGAAATATGCCGGCACCGCCAGCGGCCTGATGAATACCGGATCGGCCGTGGCGGCGATCGTGTCACCGATCGTCTTCGGCGTCATCGTCGACCTGACCGGAAGCTGGACGCTGCCCTTCGTCGGCTCGGTCGGCCTGTGCCTGCTCGGCGCAGGGCTGGCCTTCACGATGCATCCCGAGCGGGAATTCGTGGATCCCGCCATACCGCCGGTCGGCCCCGTCGCCACCGTGGCGGCCGGGGAGTAGCGCCCGATGGCGGATGCGATGAAGCGGTCCGGTCCCCTCGCGGGGATGCGGGTGATCGAGCTGGCGCACATCATGGCCGGGCCGGTCTGCGGGCTGATGCTCGCCGACATGGGCGCGGAGGTGATCAAGGTCGAGAAGATGGAGGGCGACGACACCCGTCGCACCGTCCCGCCCGCCCTGGAGGGCGAGAGCGCCGCCTACATGATGATGAACCGGGGCAAGCGCGGCATCAGCCTCGACCTGAAGGACCCGGACGGCGTCGCGGTCCTGCGCCGCCTGCTCAAGGGGGCGGACGCGCTGATCGAGAATTACCGCGGCGGTACGATGGAGCGCCTCGGGATCGGCTACGACACGTTGCGGGAGGAGTTTCCCGAACTCGTCTACTGCTCGCTGTCCGGCTTCGGCCGCACCGGGCCCTATGCCGACCGGGCCGGATTCGACCTCGTCGCGCAGGGCATGAGCGGGCTCATGTCGGTCACCGGCGAAGGTCCGGGGCGGCCGCCGATGAAGTGCGGGCCTCCGGTCACCGACATCACCGCCGGCATCCTGGCCGCCATGGGCGTTCTGGCGGCCTATTCGAACCGGCTCCGGACGGGGCGGGGCCAGGCCGTCGACACGTCGCTGTTCGAGGCGGGCATCACCCATACCTACTGGCAATCGGCCATCGCCATGGCGACCGGGGTCGCGCCGGGGCCGATGGGCTCGGCCCATCCGCTGAACGCACCCTACGAGGCGTTCGAGACCGCCGACGGCTGGATCACCATCGGCGCGGCCAACCAGACCAACTGGCTGCGCCTGCTGAAGGCGATCGGAGCCGACAGTCTCGCCGATGACCCGCGCTTCGCCATGAATCGCGACCGGATGGCCAACCGGCACGAACTCGCCGCGACCCTTGCACCGGTCTTCCGGGCGCACAGCTCGGCCGAATGGCTCGCGCGGCTCGAAGCCGGCGGCGTCCCGGCCGGACCGGTCCTCGACGTCAACGCCATGCACCGGGACCCGCAGACGCTCGCCCGCGAGATGGTGGTCGAGGTCGATCACCCGCGGGTCGGCCGCATGAAGACCCTCGGCCTGCCGGTGAAGTTCTCAAAGACGCCTGGGCGCGTCCACGGGCCGGCCCCGTTGCTCGGCGAGCATTCACGGGCGATCCTGGCGGAGGCCGGGTATGCGCCGGCCGAAATCGACGCGCTGATCGCGCGCGGCGTGGTCCGCGAGACCGCGGCCTGAGCCGGCACACGGAGAATCCGCGCATGAGCGCCACGCCCGCCACCGACGAGTTGCTGTTCACGACCGATGAGGCGGGTATCGCCCGCATCGTCCTCAATCGCCCGCAGGCCCGCAATGCGCTGACCTTCGCGATGTATCAGGGCCTGATCACCTGCTGCGAGGCGATCGCCGAGAACCCGGCCGTGAAGGCACTGATCATCACCGGTGCCGGCGAAAAGGCGTTCGCGGCCGGCACCGACATCGCGCAGTTCCGCAGCTTCAGCACCGCCGAGGATGCGCTGGGCTACGAGCGCTTCATGGACAAGGTTCTTGGCTCCCTGGAGCGGCTGCGGGTTCCGACCATCGCGGCGATTGCGGGGGCCTGCACGGGTGGCGGCGCGGCCATTGCGGCCGCCTGCGATCTGCGCGTCGCCACGCGCGACGCCCGTTTCGGCTTCCCGATCGCCCGCACCCTCGGCAATTGCCTGAGTCAGGGCAATCTCAAGCGGCTCTCCGGTCTGATCGGTCCGGCGCGGGTGAAGGATATCATCTTCACCGCGCGCCTCGTCGGCGCCGAGGAGGCGCTCGCCATCGGGCTCGTCGGCGAGGTGGTGGACGATCGCGATGCGCTCACCGAGCGGGTGGATGGCCTCGCGCAGCTGCTGGCCAATCACGCGCCGTTGACTATGCAGGCGACCAAGGAGGGGCTGCGGCGCCTCGCCGAGGAGGAGGCGGCCACTGACGGCGCGCCGCAACCCGGCGATGACCTGATCCTCATGTGCTACATGAGCCAGGACTTCCGCGAGGGCATGGAGGCCTTCCTCGGCAAGCGTCCGCCCAACTGGGTGGGACGCTGAGGGCGGCGCTCAGTCCGCCACCGCGCAGACATCGACCCAGGCGGCGCCCGTCAGCTCGGCCATGCGCGCCGGCGCGATGCGCACGGAGCTGTGGGTGCTGCCCGCCGCCGGCACGACCTCGTCGAACGCCCGGAGCGAGACGTCGCAATAGACGGGCAGCGGCGTCGGCAGGCCGAAGGGGCAGACCCCGCCGACCGGATGGCCGGTGCGTGCCTCGACATCGGCGAGATCGAGCATCCGCACCTTGCCGCCGAAGGCAGCCTTGGCCTTCCTGTTGTCGAGCCGCGCGTCGCCGCGGGTTACGACGAGGGCGACCTGCTCGCCGACGCGGATCGAGAGGGTCTTGGCGATCTGCGCCGGGGCAACGCCGTGACCCGCGGCCGCCTCCGCGACAGTCGCGGTGCTGGTCTCCAGCACGATGACGGCGATATCGGGCGCCTTCTCGGCGAAGAAGGCGCGCACGGAGGCGAGGCTCATGGTTCGTTCCGAAACTCAGATCAGGGCCGTGCAGGGTGGCGCGCTGCCATAGGCGTCTCCGGACGCGCGGGCCAGCGCATCGACGCGGGCCGCGACTGCGCAGGACGCGGCGCTCCCGCACCCCCGGCCCATCACGCGACAGGCCCTCCTCCGGGCGGAGAAGGGCCTGCCATGCCGTGTCGAAGTGAGACCGCCTACCGCGTCGTCGCCAGCAGCAGGTCGGGAAGCCACAGGGCGATGCCCGGTACCAGGCACAGGATCAGGATCGCCACCGCCATCAGGATCACGAAGGGCAGGGTGCCCCAGATGATGTCCGAGAGCGGGATGTCCGGGGCGATGTTCTTGATGACGAAGATGTTCAGGCCCACCGGCGGGTGGATCAGGCCCATCTCCATGGTGATGGTCATCACGACGCCGAACCAGACGAGGTCGAAGCCGGCGGCCTTCAGCGGCGGCAGGATGATCGGCGCCGTCATGAGGATGATCGAGACCGGCGGCAGGAAGAAGCCGAGGGCGATCACCAGCGCCAGGATGGTCACCAGCAGCAGCCAGGGCGAGAGCTGCATCGCGACGATCGCGGCGGCGGCCGATTGCGAGATGTGCAGGTAGCTCATCACGTAGGCGTAGAGCAGCGACATGCCGATGATCAGCATCAGCATGGTGGATTCCCGCAGGGTCGCGGTCAGGATCGGCGTGACGTCGCGGAAGCGCCAGACGCCGTAGATCGCGGCGATCAGGGCGAGGGCCATCAGGCCGCCGAGGCCGGCGGTCTCGGAGGGCGTGGCGTAGCCGCCGTAGAGCGCCACCATCACGCCGGTGAGCAGGATCACGAAGGGCAGGACCCGCGGCAGCGTCGAGAAGCGCTGCGCCATGCTGTACTGGTCGTCGGCGAGGATCGGCGAGGCCGGGCCGCCGCGCTCCATCACGGCCTTCGCCGCGGCGAATTCCGAGCGGAAGCGCACGATCGACCAAGCCGCGAACAGGCTCACGAGCAGCAGCCCGGGTCCGATGCCGGCCAGGAACAGGCGTCCGAGCGATTGCTCGGCCGCCACCGCGTAGAGGATCATGGTGATCGAGGGCGGCAGCAGGATGCCGAGGGTCCCACCGGCCGCGATGATCCCGGCGGCGAAGCCCGGCGAGTAGCCGCGCTTGCGCATCTCCGGGATGCCGGCCGAGCCGATCGCCGAGCAGGTGGCCGGGCTCGAGCCCGCCATGGCGGCGAACAGCGCGCAGGCGAACACGTTGGCGATGCCGAGGCCGCCGGGGATGCGGTGCATCCAGGCGTGCATGGCCGAGTAGAGATCCTGCCCGGCCTTGGACCGGCCGATGGCCGCGCCCTTCAGGATGAAGAGCGGGATCGACAGCAGGGTGATCGAGGCCATCTCCTCGTAGACATTCTGCGCCACCGTATCGAGCGAGGCGCCGGGCATGAACGCCACCATGAAGGCGAGCGCCACGAAGCCGAGGGCGAAGGCGATGGGGATGCCGGAGAGCATCGCGCCCAGGGTCGCGCCCGCGTACAGGAAGCCGATCGCGGCCGTGCTCATCGTTCAACCTTCGCGGAAACGGTCTGCCCCATCGGATCCGGTCCCCGCGGCGCAACTTCGGGAGCCGCGTGCATGTCGCGATTGAGATCGGCCCCGAGCCCGATCTTGGGATGCGCCCAGCCGGCGGCCCGCGGCCCGTAGGCGAGGGCCTCCGCGATCTGCAGGACGAATTGCAGGCACAGCAGGCTCATGCCCACCGACATCAGCGTGTAGGGGATCCAGAGGGGCGGCCCCCAGGTCGATTGCGAGACCTGCCCGTCGACCCAGGCCTCGTGGTCGAGCGACCAGCTCTTCCAGGCGAAGAACAGGCAGAAGGCGAGGCTGATGATGTCGGCCAGCAGCAGCCGCACCCGGTTGGCGGCCGGCGGGAGGAGGCCGGTCAGCGCCTCGATCGCCACATGGCCGCGCTTGGCCTGCACGCCGGCTGCCGACAGGAAGGTGGCCCCGATGATCAGGAACACCGCCATCTCGTCCTGCCACTCCGTCGGCTCCTTCAAGAGGTAGCGCACGACGACACTGTGCGTCAGCACGAGGCAGGCGGCCACGAGGCAGAGGCCGCCCACACCGAGGATGACCCGGTTCAGCAGGCGCATCGCCCGATCGAAGGCACCGAGAAGGCCGGGCAGGCGCGGCTCGTCCGCGCCCCGCGCCTCCGGGGCGGCCGTGGCCGCGTCGAAGCCGTGGCTCACGCGACCTGCTCCGCGAGCTTGAGCAGCTCCGCGCAATTCGCGTTCTTGCCGGCATAGTCCTTCCAGGCCGTGTTGCGGGCGAGGTCCCGCCACTGGCCGAGGGATTTCTCGTCGACCTGGACGACCTTGGCGCCGGCCTTGGAGAAGATCTCCTCGACGCGGGTATCATCCTCCTTGGCGCCGGCCTGACCGAAGGCCTCCAGCTCGGTTCCGACCGCCATGATCAGGTCCTGCTGATCCTTCGGCAGCCCCGAAAACACGATCTTCGACATCATGATCGGCTCGAGCATGAACCAGTACGAGCGCTCGCGGCCCGAAGTCAGGGCCTTGGACAGCTCCTCCAGGCGGAAGGAGATCAGGCTGGTGGACGAGGTGATCACCGCGTCGCAGGCCCCGGTCTGCATCGCAGCGTACGATTCGTTCGACGGGATGGAGAGGGTGGCTGCGCCGGCCTCCTTCATCATCATGTCCATCTCGCGCGAGCCGCCGCGGACCTTCATGCCCTTGGCGTCGGCCGGGGAGAGGAGCGGGCGCTCGCGGCTCGCGACACCGCCGGCCTGCCAGACCCACGAGACCAGCACGATCCCCTTGGAATCGAGGATCTCGGAGAGCTTGCGACCGACCGGCGCCGCCTTCCAGGCCACGGCCTGGGCATAGGAAGTCACCAGCGCGGGCATCAGCCCGATATTGAGTTCCGGCACCTCGCCGCCCGCGTAGGGGCTCGGGTAGAGCGACATGTCGAGGGCGCCCTTGCGCATCGCGCCGAACTGGGCGTTCGTCTTCATCAGCGAGGAGCCGGGATAGACTTGGACGTCCAGCGCGCCCTTCGAACGCTCGCCGACCATCTTGGCGAACTTCCGGCACATGCGGTCGCGGAAATCGCCCTCGTCGATGGTGCCCCCCGGGAACTGATGCGAGAGCTTCAGCGTCGTGGCCGCCTGGGCCGTACCCAGCCCGAACCGCAGGACCGCCGGTGCCGCGAGCGTGGCCGCGATCAATGAGCGACGAGTTGGCGTCATGGATCTCTCCCGCGCCGCAAACAAAGCGGCAGAGTTTTGTGCGCTGCAATAGTGCCGCGCTTCGTTGTATGCATGGAAGACCGGCTTGTATATTTTGTCAATGCTCCAGCATAATGTTCGCGTGCGTCGAACATCCGCCGGCCTCAATGGGCGGGGCGACGCGCAGCCCGATCATCGGGGGAGGAAGCAGGAGCATGAGCCACGCGCAGCGGCTTCGGCAGCGGATCGAGGACGAGATCGTCTCGGGCGAACTCGCCCTGGGGTCGCGGCTCGACGAGAACCAGCTCGCGGCCCGGTTCGGGGTCTCGCGCACGCCGATCCGCGAAGCGCTGCTCCAGCTCGCCGTCACCGGCCTCGTGCAGACGAAGCCCCGGCGCGGGGCGATCGTCAGCGCGCCCGAGCCGCACCTGCTGCTGGCCATGTTCGAGACGATGGCGGAAATCGAGGCGGCGTGCGGCCGCCTCGCCGCACGCCGCCTCGTCGCCGAGGACGCGGCGGCGCTGCGCGCCGCTCTCGAGGGCTGCCGTACGGCCCTCGCGACCGAGGATGCCGAGGCGTATTACGCCGAGAATTACGTGTTCCACACGGTGGTCTACCGGGCGAGCCGCAACACCTTCCTGGCGGAACAGGCCCTGTCGCTCCATCGCCGCCTCGCCCCGTATCGCCGGCTGCAGCTGCGGGTACGCCAGCGCCTGCCGCAATCCCTCGCCGAGCACGAGGCGATCGTCGGTGCCATCATCGCGGGCGACGAAATCGGGGCCGCCGACGCCCTGCGCAGCCACGTCATCGTCCAGGGCGACCGCTTCACGGACTTGGTGGCCGGCCTGCGGGCACCCAGCGCGGCCTGAGTCCGCGCGATCCGGCCGTGCTGGACGGATGCGCCCACCCGTCAGGGTCCGGACAGGCTGGCGCCGTCGACCGGCCACCAGGTTCCGAACCGCGCTCAGGTTGCATTGCTTCGATGATCCGGCCAACTCGACCTGCGGTTGGGCGGCCGGCCCTGCTCAATCAAGGCTGGTGAAAGACCTCGCTGCCGACGCGCCTCGCACGCCCGTCGCGTCGCGACTGATTCGCAAGGACCGGAAAGGCGGGCCGATGCCGGGCCCGAGTGCCGCCGGCAGCGCCTTCATTGGGCGCGGCGCGTCGTCCAGCGGCGCCTTGCATCCCGATTGCATCTTGCACGGCGTGGCTCCGCGACGCGCCTGAAGATGCAGACGACCGCAATGCTCTGAGGACTCAACCGGAAATGGGTTGAGCGGTCAGGCGATCTCCACGGCACCGTAATTGGCGGCGATCACCGGCTTCTTCCCGCGGATGTGCTCGCGCATCAGCACAGCCAGAGCGGCACCGTCGCGGGCGCGCAGGAGCTCGATCATGCGCTCGTGCTCCGATACGGCCCGGGTCCATTGCTCCGGGGTCTGGTGCGCGGAATAGCGAGACCGCTGGATCCGGCCGGACAGGCTCTCGTAGATGTTCGCCAGGATCGTGTTGCGGCTGGCCGCCATGATCCCTTCGTGGATCCGCCGGTTGTGACTGAAATAGCCGGCCTCGTCGCCGGCCTTCCAGGCCGCCACCATCGCGTCGTGATCGACGACCAGAGCGTCGATCTCGGCATCGGTGATCGTGCGGCAGGCAAGTTCCCCGGCGGTCGCCTCGAGGCCGGCGATCACCTCCATCATCTCCTCGAGTTCGCCTTCCGAGATGCTGGCGACGCGCGCCCCGCGGTTCGGGAGCAGTTCGAGCAGCCCTTCCGTAGCCAGGATCTTGATCGCCTCACGAAGCGGCGTCCGCGAGATCCCGAAACGCTCCGTCAGTTCGCTCTCGTTGATCCGGGTCTTCGGCTCCATTTCACCGGAACGGATCAGCTCGCGCATCCGGTCGGCGACCTCGTCGTGGAGGTAGCGGCGGCTGATGCCGATCCCGGGCTCGATCTTATTCATGGTCCCCCGACACACGCCAGATCAGTGCGACCTGTGGTCTATGTGTAGGTGCCCGGCAATGGAGTGTCGAGGCACGAGGGCTCGATCCAGCACGCGAGCCACATGTTCTGCCCGGAGGCCCAATCCGTCATGGATCTGGTGGCGGCAGCTCGTCCCGTCGGCCACCACGAGGTCGTCGGGTCCGGCGGCGCGCAGGGCCGGGAACAGCGACAGCTCCGCCATTGCGAAGGACGTCTCGATCGATTCCGGCCGGTAGCCGAAGGCGCCCGCCATCCCGCAGCAGCTCGACTCGATGACCCGCAGGTCGAGCCCCGGCACCGCCCGGAGCACCGTCTCGACCGAACCCATCACGCCGAAGGATTTCTGGTGACAGTGGCCGTGCAGATGCGCGACGCGGCCGCCCTGATCGGCGAAGGGCAGAGCGATCCGGCCTGCCGTCAGGTCGGACGCCAGCAACTCCTCGAACAGGAACGACTGCTTGGCCAGCAGCGCCGAGTCGGCGCCCGGCAGCAGCGCGGCGAATTCGTCCCGGAAGGTCAGCAGACAGGAGGGTTCCAGGCCGACCACGCGGGCACCCGCGCGGAGGAAGGGCAGCAGCGCGTCCAGGGTGCGGCGCGCCTCCTGACGCGCCCGGTCGGTCTGGCCGGCGGAGAGCCAGGTCCGGCCGCAGCAGAGGGGGCGCCGGCCGCGAGACGGGTAGACCCGGTGCAGCCGGTAGCCTGCGGCCTGCAGGACGCGCTCGGCCGCCTCAAGATTCTCCCGTTCGAAGGCGCGGTTGAAGGTGTCGCCGAACAGGATCACGTCGCGGAAATCCCCGGCGACGTCCTGTGCGTGGGCGGGCTCGCCCTGCTCGCTCCAGGGTCGGCGCCAGCGCGGCAGCGAGCGCTTGGCCGAGAGGCCGGCGAGCCGCTCCGACAGGGCCGCGAGGGCCGGGTACCGGTCCCGCAGATTGAGGAGCGGCGCCAGCTTCGCGGCGGCCCCGGCATAAAGCGGCATCGTGGCGATGAGGCGCTCCCGCAGGGGCAGCCCGTGGCGGGCGTGGTAGTGGTGCAGGAACTCGATCTTCATCTTGGCCATGTCGACGCCGGTCGGACATTCCCGGCGGCAGGCCTTGCAGGAGACGCAGAGATCGAGGGTGCGCTTCATCTCCGGGCTGGTGAAGGCGTCCTTGCCGAGCTGACCCGAGATGGCGAGCCGCAGGGAATTGGCGCGGCCGCGGGTCAGGTGCTGCTCCTCCCCGGTCGCCCGGTAGGAGGGGCACATGGCGCCGCCGACGAGCTTCCGGCAGGTGCCGTTGTTGTTGCACATCTCGACGGCGGGGCCGAAGCCGCCCCAGTCCGACCAGTCGAGGGCGGTCTTTATCGGCGCCGACACGGCGTAATCCGGCTTGAACCGGAACAGGCTGCGGTCGTCGAATCTCGGCGCCCGCACGATCTTGCCGGGGTTGAGACGGTTGTCCGGGTCGAACGCGTCCTTCACCGTCTCGAAGGCGCGCGTGAGGGTGGCGCCGAAGAGCGGCTCCACGAATTCCGAGCGGGAGATGCCGTCGCCGTGCTCCCCGGAATACGAGCCCTTGTAGCGGCGCACGAGTTCGGAGGTCTCCTCCGCGATCGCCCGCATCCGGCGGACATCGCCGGCCTGCTTCATGTCCAGGATCGGGCGGACATGCAGGCACCCGACCGAGGCGTGTGCGTACCACGTGCCGCGGGTGCCGTGCTTGGTGAAGACCTCCGTCACTGCGTCGGTGTAATCGGCGAGGTGCTCCAGCGGGACGGCGCAATCCTCGATGAAGGAGACCGGCTTTGCGTCGCCCTTCATCGACATCATGATGTTGAGGCAGGCCTCGCGGACCTCCCAGACCGATTTCTGGCGGGCGGGCTCGACGACCTCCACGACGGCGTCCGGGAAGCCGTGATCGGCCATGCAGGCCTCGAGGCGCTTCAGGTCGCGCCGGAGGGCCGCGAGATCGTCGCCGGCGAACTCGGTCAGCAGCAGGCAGTTCGGCTTGCCCTTCGTGATGTCGGCGAGCGTCGTGCGGAACAGCGGGATGTCGGCCCCGAGCACGAGGACGTTGTTGTCGACCAGCTCGACCGCCACCGGGTCCAGGCCGACGATGTGCCGCGTCGTCTCCATGGCGGCCCGGAACGACGGGAAATGGCACACGCCCATCACCCGGTGAGTCGGCAGGCGCGAGAGCTTCAGCGTCACCGCGGTGGTCGCGGCCAGCGTGCCCTCGGACCCGACGAGCAGGTGCGCGAGGTTCGGCTGGGCCTCGATCAGGGCGTCGAGATTGTAGCCGCCGACGCGACGCTGAACCTTCGGGTAGCGCGCGTCGATCTCGGCGCGATGGTCCTCTGCGAGATTGCGCATGCGCGCCGCCAGCGCGGAGGCCCGGTCCGACCCGTTCACGCCCGAATGAGCGTTGCCGGTCAGGCCGAAGCCGAAGGCCTCGCCGTCGTGGAACAGCGCCTCGACCGCGAGGACGTTGTCGCTCATCTTGCCGTAGCGCAGGGAGCGAGCCCCGCACGAATTGTTGCCGGCCATGCCGCCGATAGTGCAGCGGGTCGCGGTGGAGGGTTCGACCGGGAAGAACCAGCCGTCGGCCTTCACCCGGGCGTTCAGCCGCTCCAGCACTAGGCCGGGCTCGACCGTGATCGTGCCGGCCTCCGGGTCGTAGGCCAGGACGCCGTTGAAGTACCGGGAGCAGTCGACCACGAGGCCCGACCCGATCGGCTGGCCGTTCTGTGAGGTCCCGCCGCCGCGCAGGATGACCGGAGCGCCGTGCTCGGCGGCGATGCGCAGGGTCGCGGCGATGTCGGCGGCGGAGCGCGGCAGCACGACGCCGGCCGGCATGATCTGGTAGATCGACGCGTCCGTGCTGTAGCGTCCGCGCGTGAACGCGTCGAAACGCGCCTCACCCTGGAGCTGCTCCGCCAGCCTGCGCGGCAATCCGGCATCCAGGCGCGCCGCGGCACGCGGCGCCGGGGTACCCGCCCTCGCTTCCGTCACGATCGATCCCTCCCGGGATGGGACGCGCCCACCCGCCGGGAAATGTATTCAAAATTCACTGCGGAGCAAACCGGCAGCGATGTCACGCTGGGGAACGGGCCCGCGACGCCCTGCGCGGCCGCTCGGCCGGTGGGGCCGCCGCGATCCTCGCGTAGCGCGCGGCCCGATTCAACTCCGCGGCAGGACCGGCACACGTCGGCACCGCCTCCGCCGCGCAAGGCAGGCGTAACTGGCGACCCCCGCTGGCGGGCCTCAGTGGTTGTCCCGCGGCACGCCGGACGCCTGCGCGACCTTCTGGAACTTCACCGCGCCCTTGAGCACCATGCCCTGGTCGAGCTGGTCGACCTGATCGCGGTAGATCTCCTGCCAGGGCGTCTGCGTCGCCGGGTACGGGTAGCCGCCCCGCGTCGCCAGATCCGCGCGCCGGCGGCCGAGTTCCTCGGCCGGGAGCAGGATGTCGGCGCTCCGGCGGTTGAGGTCGACGCGGATCCGATCGCCGGTCTGCAAAAGGGCGAGCCCGCCACCGGCCGCCGCCTCGGGCGAGGCGTTCAGGATGGCGGGCGTCCCGGAGGTGCCGGATTGCCGGCCATCGCCGATGCAGGGCAGGGACGTGACGCCGCGCCGGATCAGCACGCCGGGCGGCTGCATGTTCACCACCTCGGCGGCGCCGGGATAGCCGATCGGACCGGCCCCCCGCATGATCAGGATGGTGGTCTCGTCGATGTCGAGGGCCGGGTCGTCGATCCGCGTGTGGTAATCCTCCGGCCCGTCGAACACGACGACGCGCCCCTCGAAGGCCATCGGGTCGTTCGGATTGCGCAAGTAGCGGGCGGCGAACTCCTCGGAGATCACGCAGGTCTTCATGATCGCCGAGTCGAACAGGCTCCCCTTGAGATTCAGGAAGCCCGCGCGCTCCATCAGCGGCGCGCCGTAGGCGCGGATCACGTCGCGGTTCCAGCTGTGCCGCCCACGGTAGTTCTCGCCGACGGTCCGTCCGTTGCAGGTCAGCGCGCCCTCGTGGACCTTTCCGGCCTCGATCAGCTCGGCGAAGACCGCCGGGAGCCCGCCCGCGCGGAAATATTCCTCCCCGAGCCAGCGGCCGGCGGGCTGCATGTCCACCAGGAGCGGGATCTCGAACCCGACGCGCTCCCAGTCGTCGCAGGTCAGCGGCACGCCGATATGCTTGGCGATGGCGTTGATGTGGATCGGTGCGTTGGTCGAGCCGCCGATCGCGGCGTTGGCGACGATGGCGTTCTCGAAGGCTTCCCGGGTTAGGAGGTCGGAAGGCTTCAGGTCCTCCCAGACCATCTCCACGATCCGCTGGCCGGTGGCGTAGGCCGCTTGTCCGCGCTCACGGTAGGGGGCGGGAATCGCCGACGAGCCGGGCAGCGCGAGCCCGAGCGCCTCGGCGAGCGCGTTCATCGTTGAGGCCGTGCCCATCGTGTTGCAATGGCCCGTGGAGGGCGCCGAGGAGCCGACGATGTCCATGAACTGCTGATAGTCGATATCGCCGGCCGCGTGGCGCTCGCGGGTCTTCCAGACGATCGTCCCGGACCCGGTCAGCTCCTTCTGGAAGTAGCCGTTCAGCATCGGCCCGACGTTTAGCGAGATTGCGGGGATGTTCACGGTCGCGGCGGCCATAAGACAGGCTGGCATGGTCTTGTCGCAGCCCGTGAGCAACACGACGCCGTCGAGCGGATAGCCGTACAGAACCTCCACCAGCGACAGGTAGGCGAGGTTGCGGTCGAGGGAGGCGGTGGGCCGCTTGCCGGTCTCCTGGATCGGATGGCACGGAAACTCGAACGCAACGCCGCCGGCGGCCGTGATGCCTTCGCGCACGCGCTTGGCGAGTTCCAGATGATGGCGATTGCAGGGCGACAGGTCGGAGCCCGTCTGAGCGATCCCGATCAGCGGCTTGCCCGAGCGCAGTTCCTCCGGGGTCAGCCCGTAGTTCAGATAGCGCTCGAGGTAGAGCGCAGTCATGCCCGGATTGTGCGGGTTATCGAACCACGCCTTCGAGCGCAGGTCGGCAGGCGTCATCCGGCGTTGATCGCTCATGGTCGCTTCCTCACATGCTCGGGGCGTCATCGAAACAGGAGCCTCGGCAACCTGCGCGTCCCGATCTCATCACCGCTCTGAGTCCGGTAGAACCGGGCCCGAAACCTACTCTGCCGCGGTTCAGACCGCAGCATCTCCCGCGTCGGATTGATGTCAGGACAGCATCCGCGTGTCACCGTCGATGGAGATCGCTTGGCCCGAGATCGTCCGGCCGCGGGACGAGCAGAGCAGCAGGATCTGGTCGGCGAGTTGCCGGGCGGTGACATATTCCTTGACCGAGACGAACGAGAAGGCGCGTGCCTCCATTTCGGCGAAGCTCGTGCCCTGCTGTTGAGCCTTTGATTCGAGCACCCGCCGCTGACGGTCGCCCGCCACGAGACCCGGCAGGATTGCGTTTACCCGAATGCCGGCCCCGCCGAGTTCGATGGCGAGCGACTTGGTGAAGCCGATGACGCCCCATTTGGCCGCCGCGTAGGGACTGCGGAGAGCGAAGCCGAACTTGCCGGCAGCCGAGGACAGATTGACGATCGAGGCATTCGCACTCTGGCGCAGAAACGGGACCGCCAAGCGCGCGCAGTTGAACTGGCTGGTCAAGCACACGGTGAGGCACCGGTCCCAGTCCTCGGGAGCGATCTCCTCGACGCGGCCGGTCGGGCCGGCGATACCGGCATTGTTAACCAGCACGTCGAGGCCGCCCAGGAACTCGACGGCTTGGTCCATCATCGCGGCGACCGCGTCGCGGTCGGCGACGTCGGTCCGGCAGCGGCCGACTGAAGCCGGCAATCCTGCCAAGACCTCGGCGTCGACGTCGCAGGCGAAAACTCGCGCGCCTTCCTCAAGGAAGGCCTCGACGATGCCGCGGCCGATCCCGGCGGCGCCCGCCGTCACCAGAACACGCAGGCCGGCAATCCCTAGCTCCATGCTCAATCCTCTTCCTGAGTGTCCCGCAAACCACCGCGGTCCATGATGAACTCGGCGGCCTCGCGAATGTCCGCCGCGATGGCGGCAGCGGCGGCGGCGGCATCGCGATCCTCAATGGCCGCCAGAGCCTCAGCGTGTCGCCGCAGCGCGAAACCCTGGAGCAGCCGCTCCGGATGGACGCGCAGGTCCAGGTTGATGACCGGACCGGCCTTCAGCCAGAGTCGGGCGATGATCTCCTGCAGTGGACCGAGGCCGCAGGCGCCATAGATCGCGAAATGCAGGTCGCGATTGAGCTGAACGGCGCGGGTCCTGTCTGGTTTCGTCGCCTCGGCCTCCGCCCGGAATGCCGCCTCGGCACGCCGGATCGTCGCAAGCTCCTCGGCCGTCCGACGCTCGGCGGCACGGGCGACCGCAATCCCCTCCACCGCGATGCGGGTCTCGGCCAATGCGCGGAAGGCGGCCGCACTCATGACCGGTACCCGGATCACCCGGTTCGGGGCCACTTCCAACACGCCGTCCGCTGCAAGGCGGCTGACCGCCTCGCGGACCGGCATCACCGAGACGCCCAGTGCCGCCGCGCTCTGGCGCAGGGAAAGGCGGTCGCCCGGTGCCAACCGCCCGGAAGCAAGGAGGTCTGCCAGAGCCTCGTAGACCGTTTCGGACAGGGTCCGCCGTTCGAGCTGGGGCAGTTCAGCCAGGGCTGAGGTGGAATTCATATGCCGACACTAGACGGAACTGGCACTATCGCGCTAGTGATCTGTGATCACAGTTTGGGTGAGGGCCGCCAGAGCCCGTGACAACAACCCGGCTTGAGGAAACGTACGGGAGCGGAACGATGACGGACCGGTTTGGGGATTCCCTTTCTCGCCGCAGCCTTCTGAGAGCCGGTGGTGCCGCGCTGCTCGCGCCGGCTTTGGCCAGCCCGGCCCTTTCGCAGGGGCAGTCGGATGTGATCCGCATCGGCCATCTGACGCCGCGCACGGGCTTCCTCGGTCCGCTCGGCGAGTTCGCCATGCAGGCGGCTCAACTGGCCATCGAGGAAATCAATGCCACCGGCGGCATCGCGGGACGGAAGGTCGAGTTGCTGTCCGAGGACAGCGTCAACCCGCAGACCGCGTCGGCCAAGGCCGAACGCATGATCCAGCGCGACCGCGTCGCCTGCCTCGTCGGCGAGATCAATTCGGCCTCTGCGCTGGCCATCAGCCAGGTGGCGCAGCGCGAAAAGGTCCTGTTCATCAACACCGGAGCCAATTCGGACGCCCTGCGCGGGTCCGATTGCAAGCGCTTCATGTTCCACGTCGAAGCGCAGAACACCATGATGGTGCGCGCCTGCGGACGGGCCCTTCTCGATCGCGGGCTGATCAAGGGCCGGAAGGTCTACGCGCTCACCGCCGACTACGCCTTCGGCCACGACCTGCTGAAGCAGGCGAAGAAGTACTTCGCTGCGCACGACGCGACCCTGGTGGGCGAAGATCTGATCCCGACCGAACTCACGGATTTCTCGCCGTTCCTGTTGAAGCTTCGCCAAGCTAAGCCGGACCTCGTAATCTGCAATCTTGCGGGAGCGCAGATCACCAACTTCCTCAAGCAGTTCAGTGAGTTCGGGCTGCCTTTCCCCGTCGCCGGGTTCGGCTTCGACACGGCGCTCGCCTGGGGCGCGGGGCCCGGCAACTTCCTCGGCACGTGGCCGGTGATCTGGCATCACCAGATCGACTCGCCCTCGGCCAAGAAGTTCGTGGCGGCCTTCAAGGCCAAGTACAAGAAGCCGCCGGAGAACCAGGGCTGGGGTGACTATACGGCGATGAAGATCGTCGCCCAATCCATGAACGAGCTGAAGACGACCGAGTCGATCAAGGTCGTGGAGCACCTGGAATCCGGCGCCAAGTTCGACATCGCCAAGGTCCGTGAGGGCTATTTCCGCCCCTGGGACCACGAGCTGATGCAGGAGATGTTCGCGATCACGGCCCTGCCGGCCGATCAGGTCAAGAATCCCTACGACATCTTCTCCTCGACCGGGCCGCTGCCCGGTCCCGATGAGAGCCTGGAAGTGCTCGCCACGACGCGCGAAGAGAACGCCTGCACGTTCCCGGTGTGAGGCGGCGATGCAGCTCGTCTTTATCCTGGAGCAGGTGCTCAACGGCCTGCTGATCGGCGTCCAATACCTGCTGATCGCTCTCGGCCTGTCGCTGATCTTCAGCCTGGGCGGGATCGTGAATCTCGCTCACGGCGCGTTCTACGCGATCGGCGCCTACCTGACGGTGCTGCTGACGCCAACAATTGGCTTCGGCGGCGCGCTGGTCGCCTCACCCCTGGTAGTCGGCGTGCTCGGCCTCCTCATCGAGCGCTTCCTGCTGCGGCGCTTCTACCGGGGCGACCCGACGCTCGCATTGCTGCTCACCTTCGGGCTCGCCATGGTAGCCGAGCAGGCGCTGCGGATGGCCTTCGGGGCGGCGCCTGTGCCGTTCGGAATCCCGCCGTGGCTGCGCGGGCAAGTCTTCATCGGCGACCTGATCTACTCGCGCTATCGGCTCTCGATCCTGGTGGTGGCGCTGGCCTGCGTCGCGTGCCTGTGGCTACTCCTGACCCGCACGAGCTTCGGCCGCGTGGTCCGGGCCGGCGTGCAGAACCCCGACATGGTCGCGGCACTGGGGATCTCGCTCCGGCCCTACATGACCGCGGTTGTGACGATCGCGGTCGGGCTCGCCGCCCTCGCCGGGACCATGATGGCGCCGGTGACCGGTGTCCATCCGGCTATGGGTGCCGAGATCCTCACCTTCGCCTTCGTGGTGGTGGTGATCGGCGGCCTCGGGTCCTTCTGGGGTGTGGTGTTCGCCGCGCTGATCGTGGGCGTCGTCCGGGGCCTGACCGCCTACGCCTATCCGCCGGCCACGGAGGCGGCCGTCTACGCCCTCATGGTGCTGGTCCTGATGCTGCGCCCGCGCGGCCTGTTCGGCGAGCACATCGCCCGGTTCGAGTGAGCGGAGAGCGTCCCATGTCCGGAACCGCCGAGCCGCTGCCGCTCGCCCTGCCGCAGCGCGGCCTGATCCTGCGCGAGAGCCGCCAGCTCTGGGCGGCTCTGGCCGCCCTCATCGTCCTGCCCTTCGCTCTCGACGCGATCGGCCTGACACTGATCACCGCCACCGACGTGGTGATCTTCGCCCTGGCCGTGCTGGGTCTCAACATCCTGGTCGGCTGGACCGGCCTGACCTCGTTCGGGCACGGCGCGTGGTTCGGCATCGGCGCCTACGCGGTGGCGATCCTCCAGACCCGGCTGTTCCCGGGCGACATGGCGCTGCCGCTGATCGGCGCGCTGGCGATCAGCGCGCTCGCGGCCGTGGTGGCCGGCGGGCTGATCCTTCGGCGACGGGGCGTCTACTTCTCGCTGTTGACGCTGGCCTTCACGGCGATGCTTTACGCCATCGCGTTCCGCTGGACCGACCTGACCGGCGGCGAGAACGGCATCGGCAACCTGCACCGCTGGGCGACGCTTCAGGAGCCGGGCGCCTACTACGCCGCGGTGTCAGGCATCGCCTTCGTTGTGCTGGTCGGGTTGTGGCGCTTCCGCCGCTCGCCGATGGGTAGTGTGCTCGTGGCCATCCGCGAGAACGAGCAGCGCGCCGGCTTCCTGGGCTACGCCACCAACCGCTACAAGCTCGCGGCCTTCGTGATCTCGGCGACGATCACCGGGCTCGCCGGCGCGCTCTCCGCCTACAGCCATCGCTTCACATCGGCCGACCCGATCTCCATCGCGTTCTCGGGCGAATTGCTCGCCATGGTGGTGATCGGCGGGATGCGCTCGTTCCTCGGGCCGGCGCTCGGCGCCCTGTTCTACATTCTGTTCCGCGAGTTCCTGTCGATCTACACGGCCGACTGGCTGCTCTATTTCGGCCTTCTCTTCGTCGCCTTCATCGTCTTCTCGCCGGACGGGCTCGTCGGCATCGTGGCGCGGCTGCTGAAGCCCTTCCGGAGAGTCCCCGCCGAAGGCGCCGCCATGTCGGCGCGCCGGGCCGGCGCGTCGGGGCGGGTCCCGGCACGCTTCATCGCGGAGGGGCGCACCGAGGGACCGGTCCTTGTCGCCGACGATATCAGGAAGAGCTTCGGCCCCGTGGCGGCGGTGCGCGGCGTGTCCTTCGCGGTGGCCGACCGGACGCTGCACGCCCTGATCGGTCCGAACGGCGCCGGCAAGACCACGGCTTTCAACCTGCTCTCCGGGATGTTCCGACCGAGCGGCGGCAGCATCCGCCTCGACGGGCGCGAGATCGCGGGCCTCGAGCCGCACGCGATCACGCGGGCCGGCCTTGGCCGCTCGTTCCAGATCACCAACCTGTTCCCGGGCTTGTCGGTGGAGGAAAATATCCGTCTTGCGGTCCAGGCGCGGCACGCGGCGCATTTCAGCCCCTGGCGGGATGCCCTTTCGATCCGCGAGGTCACAGACGACACCGCCGAACTGCTGCGCTGGACCGGCCTCGCCGGCATCGAGCGGGCCGAGGCCGGCAGCCTGTCCTACGGAGGCCAGCGGCTCCTCGATATGGGGCTGGCGCTGGCGACCCGCCCCCGCGTGCTCCTCCTCGACGAGCCCCTGGCCGGCCTCGCCGCAGCCGAGCGCGAGCGCGTCGGCGACCTGATCAAGGCGCTGTCGGCCGATATCCCGGTGCTGCTGGTGGAGCATGATATCGACCGCGTGTTCCGCCTCGCCGACCGGGTCACCGTGATGGCCGACGGCGCCGTGCTCGTCGACGGATCGGTCGCCGACGCCCGGGACGACGCCCGCGTGCAGGCGGTCTATCTGGGCTCCGGCGCTGCGGCGATCGCTGCGAAGCCCCGTACCAGTGCCGCTGAGGCCGAGTCCCTGCTCGCCATGGAGGATGTCGACACCTTCTATGGCAAGTCGCACATCCTCAACGGGGTGAACCTCGGGGTGCGTCGCGGCGAGGTCGTGGCCTTGCTCGGCCGCAACGGCGCCGGCAAGTCGACGCTGCTGAAGACCTTGATCGGCACCGCGCCGCCGGCCGCCGGCCGCATCGTGCTCGGCGGCAAGAACATCGCCGGTCTGTCGCCGGACCGGATCGCCCGTCTCGGCATCGGCTACGTGCCGCAAGGCCGGGCGCTGTTCGCAGGCATGAGCGTCGCCGAGAATCTCGGCCTCGGCCGACTGCGGCGGCTCACCGGTGCCGGGATCCACTGGGACGAAGACAAGGTCTTGGAGTTCTTCCCGCGGCTCAAGGAACGATGGAACGTCGATGCCGCGCGCCTCTCGGGCGGCGAGCAGCAGATGGTGGCGGTGGCGCGCGCCCTGTCGGGCGACACCCGGCTCCTCCTCCTCGACGAGCCGTTCGAAGGCCTGTCGCCGGCGGTGACGGAGGAGCTGTTCGAGGCCTTCGACCGTCTGCGCCGGGAGATCGCGATCATTCTGGTGGATCACCACCTCGACCTCGCTTTGGCGCTCTCCGACCGCACCGTGGCGCTGGAGCGGGGCAGCGTGCAGTGGACGGGAGAATCGCGCCACCTGCGCGAGGATCAAGACCTCAGGCGAAAGGTGCTTTGGCTATGACCGAGAGCGTCGCGATCGTCGGCGCCGGCCTGATCGGCCGGGCCTGGGCGATGATCTTTGCCCGCGCCGGCTGGGACGTGCGCCTGTTCGATGCCGCCGAAGGCGTCGCCGATGCCGCCGTGCCGCTCTGCGCCGAGGGCCTGCGGACGCTGGCGGAAAACGGCCTCTGCCCCGATCCGGAGGGCGCCGCGCGCCGCATCAAGGCTGCGCCGAATCTCGCCGTCGCCCTAGGCGGCGTCACCTTCGTGCAGGAGAACGGCCCGGAGCGGCTCGACGTGAAACGAAGCCTCTTCGCAGAACTCGACGCCCAGGCGCCGCAAGACGCGATCATCGCGTCCTCCTCCTCGGCGATCCGCTGCTCCCTGTTCACCGAGAGCCTGCCGGGCCGGGCACGTTGCCTGATCGGCCACCCGGTGAACCCGCCCCACCTGATCCCGCTGGTGGAGATCTCCGGCGCCCCCTGGACCGCACCGGACGTCCTATCGCGCGCAAGGGGGATCTACGAGCGTATCGGCCAGGTGCCGATCACCGTGCTCAAGGAGATCGAGGGCTTCATCCTCAACCGGCTGCAGGGCGCCCTGCTGGCGGAAGCGTTCCGTCTCGCGTCCGAGGGCTACGTGACCCCGCAGGATCTCGACAAGACCGTCTCGGACGGGCTCGGCCTGCGCTGGAGCTTCATGGGCCCGTTCGAGACGATTGAGCTGAATGCGCCGGGCGGCATCGCAGATTACTGCGGGCGCTACACGGGCTTCTACAAGAGTCTCGCCGCCGATCCGGCGCCGCCGAGCGTTTACGAGGCGCCGGCCACCGAGGCGATCCTGGCGAACTGGCAGGCCCCCGCCGACCTGCCCGCCCGCATGAACCGCCGCGACGCGCGGCTGGCGGCTTTACGGGCGCACAAGGCTTCACAGAAGGACTGAGCATGGCCTCACAGCGGAAAGTCATCATCACCTGCGCGGTGACGGGCGCGATCCACACGCCCAGCATGTCGCCGCATCTCCCAGTGACCCCCGAGGAGATCGCCGACGCCGCCATCGGCGCCGCCGAGGCGGGCGCCGCCATCGTGCACCTGCACGCCCGCAACCCCGAGAACGGCCAGCCCGACCAGTCGCCGGAGGCCTTCGCCAAGTTCCTGCCGGTGATCAAGCAGCGCTCCTCCTGCGTAGTGAATATCACCACCGGCGGCGCGCCGACCATGCCGATCGAGGAGCGGGTGCGCCCGGCTGCGACCTTCCAGCCTGAAGTCGCCTCGCTGAATCTCGGCTCGATGAATTTCGGCTTGTTCGGAATGCTCGACCGCTTCAAGGATCTGAAGCACCAGTGGGAGCGCGACTACCTCGGCAATAAGGACATCATCTTCCGCAACACATTTGGGCAGATCGAGCACATCCTCACCACGTGCGGCCCCAACGGGACGCGGTTCGAGTTCGAGTGCTACGACACCGCGCATCTCTACAACCTGAAATATTTTTTCGACCGTGGCCTCGTGCAGGCGCCGCTGTTCATCCAGACGGTGTTCGGCCTACAGGGCGGCATCGGCGCCCATCCGGACGACGTGATGCACATGAAGCGCACTGCCGATCGGCTGTTCGGCGACCAGTACCGCTGGTCTGTGCTGGGGGCGGGCCGCAATCAGATGAACATCGCCGCCATGGCGGCCGCGATGGGCGGCAATGTCCGTGTCGGTCTGGAGGATAGCCTCTGGGACGGGCCGGGCAAGCTCGCGGAGACCAACGCCGCTCAGGTACGCCGCGTCCGTTCGATCATCGAGGGGCTGGGCCTGTCCGTGGCGTCGCCCGACGAGGCGCGCGAGATGCTGGCGCTGAAGGGGGGCGACAAGGTCGCGTTCTAGAGGCGCCGTCTTGTAAAAGATGGACGATGGGTCGCGATGATGGGACGCATCGTCCAAGGTCTGCTTACGTTCATGCACCCGTCCATCCGCGCGAGCGGAGCGAAGCAACCCGGTGTTGCGCGACATCGAAGATCATGCCGCCCCGGATTGTTTCGCTCAGCACGCAGAGACGGTCGAGATCACTGCGCCTCATTCAAGGCTGGCCGAAGACCCGCTCCAGATCCGCCTGCGCGACGCCCTCGATCTCCAGGATCTTCAACCGACTCTGATCACCGGAGGCGATCCGGACCGCGCCGCGGCTGGTTTTGAGCGCCTTCGCGATCATCACCACCAGCGCCGCGTTCGCGGTCCCGTCCACCGGTGGAGCCGAGACACGGGCCTTCAGGTAGAACTGGCCCTTCTCGTCGCGGGCCCAACCCTCGATCGCGTCACGCCCGCCGCGGGGCGTCAGGCGGATTGCCAGCCGGATCGCCACCTCAAGAAAGCTCAGAAGATCTTGCCCGGGTTCAACCGGTTGTCGGGATCCAGCGCCCGCTTGACCAGCCGCATCGCAGCGATCTCCTCCGGCGAGCGCGACAGCGACAGCTTGCCCCGCTTCTCAAGACCGATCCCGTGCTCCGCCGAGACGGAGCCGTTCAGCTCCGCGAGCGGTGTGTAGATCGCCGCGTCAATGGCGGCGTTGCCGGAGGCGTCGAGGCGGGTCGTGTTCCAGTGCAGGTTGTTGTCGCCGATGTGGCCGTAGACGACCGCACGGCAGCCTGGGATCGCGGCGAGGCGGTCGAGCGCCCCGCGGACGTAGCCGTCCATCTTGGACAGCGGCACGCTGACATCGAACGCCCGCTCAATGCCGTCGGTGTTAAGATGCTCCACGCGGTCGCGAATGCGCCACATGCCCCGACGCTGCTCCTCCGACGAGGCGATGGCGGCGTCGAGGATGGTGCCGTCGCCCATCAATCCCTCCAGCAGACCAAGGAAGCGGTCGGCCTCCTCGGTGACGCACTCGACCTCGATAATCGCGTAGAACGGATAGTCGTGTCCGAGCGGCGGCGTCGCGCGCCCGGGCGCCGTCATCAGCCGGTAGAAGTCCGGCCAAAGCCCCTCGAACGACGACACGCGCCCCTGGAAGGCACTCTGCGCCGCGCGCAGCACCCGCGCGCCGTCGTCCACGCCCGGACAGGCGATCAGCGCGGTGGCGTAACCGGCGGGCTCCGGACGCAGCCGCAGCACCGCCCGCGTGACGAGGCCCAGCGTCCCCTCGGTGCCGACGAAGAGCTGTTTCAGATCCAGCCCGGTGTTGTTCTTGATCAGCGGGCGCATGGACGAGACCACGGTGCCGTCCGCGAGCACGGCCTCCAGTCCGAGTACCATCTCGCGCATCATGCCGTAGCGCAGGACGCGCAAACCGCCCGCATTGGTTGAGATCGCACCGCCAATCGTCGCCGAGCCGCGGGCGCCGAGGTCGAGGGGGAAGAAGAGGCCCGCGGCCGAAGCCGCATCCTGAACGCTCTCGATGGTGGCACCGGTGCCGACCACCACCGTCATGCCCAGCGGGTCCACAGGGTCGATACCGGTCATGCGTTCCGTGGAGAGGGTGATCTCGTCCGGCGCGCAGAGGGTGCCGTCGACGAGGCCGGTGGCGCCGCCACGAGGAACGACTGCGACACCGGCTTCGTGGCACGCCGCCATGACGGCGCTGGTCTCGGCGGTGTCGCGCGGCCGGACTAGTGCCAGGGCGGCGCAGGGCTCGGTCGGCCGCGTCCAATTGGCCGAGCGCCCGCGCAGCTCGTCGCCGGTGACGAGGCCCGACGGTCCGACGATCGCGGCGAGGCGGTCGAGGAAGGCGGCGTCGGTCATCGGCATCATCTCAAAAGTGTCCGGGGTGCCACGTCGGGCGGCGCTCCGCCCGACGCTCTGTCACAGAATTCCGCGCGCCGCGAGGTTACGCATCAACGCCCGGGCACCGAACGTCCAGGGCTCGCAGGCGTCGCAGGGGCGCATGCGGTTGACGAGGCTGCCGAGTTCCGGGCTCGCCACCACCACCCTGTCGCCATCCGCATGGGTGAAGCCGAGGCCGGGCCCGTGCCGATCCTGGATCGGCGCGAACATCGTTCCGAGGAGGAGGAGGGCGCCGTCCGGGTAATTGTGGGTCCGCCCCATGAGGGCCTCCGCCAATTCCTCCGGGTCGCGGCTGATCTCGGCGAGCGGCGAAGTGCCCTCCAGTCGGAACCCGTCCGTGCCGGTGACCTCCAGAGTGACGGTGGTATGCCGGACGTCGTCGAGGCCGAAGGTGTCGTCGAACAGCCGCAGGAACGGTCCGAGGGCGCACGAGGCGTTGTTGTCCTTGGCCTTGCCGAGGAGGAGCGCCGACCGGCCCTCGAAGTCGCGGAGATTCACGTCGTTGGCGAGCGTGGCGCCGACGATGCGCTGGTCCGAGGCGACGGCGAGCGCCACCTCGGGCTCCGGATTGTTCCAGTGCGAGTCGGGATGAAGGCCCGCATCCGCCCCGCAGCCAACCGCCGAGAGCGGCTGAGCCTTGGTGAAGATCTCCGCATCCGGGCCGATGCCGACTTCCAGGTACTGGCTCCAGGCTCCCTGCGCGACCAGCACCTCCTTGAGCGCCATGGCCTCGGCCGAACCGGGCTTCAACCGGCGCAGGTCCCGGCCGACGAGGCGCTCGACTTCGGCCCGGATCGCCGCAGCAGCGGCAAGATCGCCGCGGGCACGCTCCTCGATCACGCGCTCCAGCATCGACGTGGCGAAGGTGACGCCCGCCGCCTTCAGGGCCTGCAGGTCAACTGGGGCGAGGAGCCATGGCCCTGCGGTATCGCGCCCGTCGGGCGGCGTGTTCGCCAGAATCGCATCGAGGCTGCCGAGATCCGCGCCTTCGGCACTCCGCAGGGCTTGTCCGGGATCACGGGCTTCGCACAGGTCGCTGACCGTGGGAAACGTCGCAGTGACGTCGATGACCTGAGCCGCGCCCGCCGCATTCGCGCGGATCGCCACGACGCTCGGGCCGGACACGTCCGGCCGCCACACGCGGCCCACGAGGGCTCCGCGACATCCATCGGCGGGCAGGATCTCCCGCGCGGTCAGGCCCGATGACGACATGCGCTCACTTCCCCTGAATCTACGCCCGCGGCGCGCCCTGCTCTGACCCCGCAGTCCCCCCAGAGGCGGCCCCGCGCGGCGCAATCGATTCGTCGTCCCAGCATCGGCGCGGGATCGCGGTCCCATAGCATCCCGGGCTGCGCATAATCCCGCGGCGTGTTTCAGCGCGCCGGCCCCGTCACCCCTCCGAAACGGTTTGCCTGACAAATTGAAGATTATCTGCAGCTTCGCCGTGGCGCCCGCTTGCTTTCCTGCACACCCTCCTTTGTACTGATGTTCTAGAGCCACCGACAGAGTGGCCTTGATCGGGAGGAAGCATGGCCTCGGTGGGAATCCGCGAGGTTCGCAAGGCTTTCGGATCGACGAACGTCCTGCACGGTGTCTCCGTTGACATCCGTGACGGTGAATTCGTGATCCTGGTCGGCCCATCGGGCTGCGGAAAGTCGACTCTGCTGCGGATGATCGCCGGGCTGGAAAATATTTCCGGCGGCGAGATCCGCATCGGCGAGCGGGTGGTGAACGATGTTCCGCCCAAGGAGCGGGACATCGCCATGGTGTTCCAGAACTACGCGCTCTACCCGCATCTCACGGTCCGCGAGAACATGGCCTTCTCGATGCGGATCCGGAAGGCTCCCGCATCCGAGATCGACCTGCGGGTCAACAAGGCCGCGCAGATCCTTGGCCTCACCCACCTGCTCGACCGCTACCCGCGCCAGCTCTCGGGTGGCCAGCGCCAGCGCGTCGCCATGGGCCGGGCGATCGTCCGCGACCCGCAGGTGTTCCTGTTCGACGAGCCGCTCTCGAACCTCGACGCCAAGCTGCGCGTTGCCATGCGGACCGAGATCAAGGAACTCCATCAGCGACTGAAGACGACGACCATCTACGTCACACACGATCAGATCGAGGCCATGACCATGGCCGACCGGATCGTTGTGATGCATGACGGGATCGTCGAACAGATCGGGCCGCCCCTCGAACTCTACGACCGGCCCGACAACCTGTTCGTCGCGGGCTTCATCGGCTCACCCGCCATGAACTTCGTGCCCGGCAAGGTCCGGGCGAACGGGCGCCTCGTCTTCGCCACCGAGACGGGCCTGACAATCCCGCTGGCCGGCGCGCCGGCCGGCGTCGAGGACAGGCCCCTTATCCTGGGAATCCGGCCCGAGCATTTCGATCTCGCGTCCGACGGCATCGCCGCCGAGGTGGTGGTCGTAGAGCCGACCGGCTCGGAGACCATGCTGGCGGTGCGTGCCGTTGGCCAGGATCTCACCTGCGTTCTGCGCGAGCGCGTCAGCGAACGCCCGGGTGAGACCGTCTCCCTGCGGCCGAACCGCGTGCATTTCTTCGACGCCGAGAGCGGCCGTCGCTTGGCCAACTGACCCGCGCCCGAGCGGCTGCAGGAGGCGGAGCGCCCGCCGACACCGTGATCACCGAGGGAGTAGCCTACGATGTCCGTACTCGATCGCCGTTCCCTCCTCGCAGGCGCCGCCGCGACCGGCCTCGCCGCCGGCGGCGACCTCCTGGGCTTCGCCCGGGCCTGGGCGCAGAGCACCGAGTGGAAACCCGAGCCAGGCGCCAGTCTCTCGCTGCTGCGCTGGAAGCGCTTCGTGCCGAGCGAGGACGAAGCTTTCATGAAGATGGTCGACGCCTTCACCAAGGCGACCGGCGTCAAGGTCACGGTGACCAACGAATCCTTTGACGACATCCAGCCCAAGGCGTCGGTGGCCGCCAATACCGGGCAGGGGCCCGACATGGTCTGGGGCCTGTTCTCGTTCCCCGCCCTGTTCCCCGACAAGTGCCTGCCGCTGGAAGATGTGGCCGAGTCCCTCGCCAAGAAGTACGGCCCCTGGTTCCCGTCCGCCGAGGCTTACGGCAAGGTCAAGGGCAAGTGGATCGCGATCCCCGTAGCGTTCAACGGCGGCTATCCGAACTACCGCATCTCCGCGATGAAGAAGGCCGGTTTCGACAAGTTCCCGACCGACACGGCAGGCTTCCTCGAGCTGTGCCGCGGCCTGAAGAAGAACAACACGCCGGCCGGCTTCGCCCTCGGCCACGCCACCGGCGACGGCAACACGTGGTGTCACTGGGCGCTCTGGTCCCACGGCGGCAACCTCGTAGACGCCAACGAGAAGATCGTGATCAACTCGCCCGAGACCGCGAAGGCGCTCGAATACGTGAAATCCCTGTACGAGACCTTCGTGCCCGGCACAGTGTCGTGGAACGACTCTTCGAACAACAAGGCATTCCTGGCGGGCGACCTGTACCTCACCAACAACGGCATCTCGATCTACGCCGCCGCCAAGAAGGACAACCCGAAGCTCGCCGAGGACATGGACCACGCGGTGTGGCCGATCGGGCCGGCCGGCAAGCCCACCGAGTTCCAGCTCGCCTTCCCGATCCTGGCCTTCAAATACTCCAAGGTGCCCAACGCCTGTAAGGCGTTCATCGCCTTCATGATGGAGGCGGCGAACTACAATCCCTGGCTGGAGGCGGCGCAGGGCTACCTCTGCGAGCCGCTGTCGAACTATCCCAAGAACCCGATCTGGACGAACGACCCGAAGAATGCGGTCTTCGCCGAGGCGGGTCGCCGCTCCCTGGCTGCCGGTGGTCTCGCGCCGGTGAGCGAGCGCATCGCCGCGGTGCTGGCCGACTTCGTGATCGTCGACATGTTCGCGTCCCACTGCACCGGCCGCGAAGACGTGAAGGGCGCCATCAAGAACGCCGAGCGCGCCGCCACCCGGATCTTCCGGAACACCTGACCGCACCCGCCGGAGGCGAGACCATGGCGCACACGGCCCTGACGCAGCCCGCCCCGGCCGCAATCCCGACCCGCTCGGCTTGGCAGCGCATGCGCGCGAGCCGCGGCTGGGCGGGGTTCTGGTTCATGCTGCCGACGGCGTTGATCCTCGGGTTGTTCCTGGCCTACCCGCTGCTGAAGGGCATCTGGCTGTCCTTCACCAACGCGCGGATCGGCCGCGACGGCGTCTTCGTCGGTCTCGAGAACTACGAGTGGCTCTGGGACGACGACGTCTTCTGGCTCTCGGTGTTCAACACCTGCCTCTACACGGCGGTGGCGTCCGTGGTGAAGTTCGGGGTCGGCCTCTACCTCGCGCTGCTGCTCAACAAGAACATGCCGTTCAAGTCGATCATCCGGTCGATCGTTCTGATCCCGTTCGTGGTGCCGACCGTGCTGTCGGCCATCGCCTTCTGGTGGATCTTCGACAGCCAGTTCTCGATCATCTCCTGGTCGCTGCGCCATCTCGGGGTGATCGACGGCAACATCGACTTCCTCGGCGAGCCCGCCATGGCGCGGGCCTGCGTGATCTTCGCCAACATCTGGCGGGGCGTGCCGTTCATCGCCATCACGCTGCTCGCCGGCCTGCAGACGGTCTCGCCCTCGCTCTACGAGGCCGCGACGCTCGACGGCGCCTCCAACTGGCAGATCTTCTCGCGGATCACCCTGCCGCTCCTGACCCCGATCATCGCCGTGGTGATGACCTTCTCGGTGCTGTTCACCTTCACCGACTTCCAGCTGATCTGGGCGATGACGCGCGGCGGACCGGTGAACGCCACGCACCTGATGGCGACCCTCTCGTATCAGCGCGGCATCCTCTCGGGGACGCTCGGCGAGGGCGCGGCCATCGCCACCGCCATGGTGCCGTTCCTGCTCGCGGCCATCGGCATCTCGTGGTTCGGCCTGCAGCGCAGGGCTTGGCAGTCCGGGGGGAACGACCGATGAGCGCGCCCGCACCGCCCGCCCACGCCGATCCGCATCTCAACTCCGTGTTGGAGGCGCGGCCGGCGGGGCTCACGGACAATTCGGAGGGGATGGCCTATCTCGAGCGCCTGCCCCGGCGGCTCGTGACGACGTATCTGCCGCTCCTCCTCATCCTCGCCGTGCTGCTGTTCCCGTTCTACTGGATGGCGCTCACCGCCATCAAACCAGACGAGCAGCTGATCGACATGGAGCGGTTCAACCCGTTCTGGGTCGTGGATCCGACGCTCAAGCACATCAACAAGCTCCTCTTCGAGACGCAGTATCCGCGCTGGCTCTGGAACACGATGTACGTGTCGGTGGCGGCGACCGTGCTGTCGCTGTTCGCGAGCGTGCTCGCCGCCTATGCCTGCGTCCGCGTGCGCTACCGGGGCGCCGGCTGGGTCGGAGCGGCGATCTTTCTCGCCTACCTCGTGCCGCCCTCGATCCTGTTCATCCCGCTCGCAACGATCATCCAGGCCTACGGCCTGTTCGACTCGCCGATCGCCCTGATCCTGGCCTACCCGACGATCCTGATCCCGTTCTCGACCTGGCTCCTGATGGGCTACTTCAAGACCATTCCCTACGAGCTGGAGGAATGCGCGCTGATGGACGGCGCCAGCCGGTGGCAGATCCTCACCAAGATCATCCTGCCGCTCGCCTTCCCGGGGCTGATCTCGGCCGGGATCTTCTCGCTGACGCTGTGCTGGAACGAATTCATCTACGCGCTGACCTTCCTGTCCTCGACGCAGAACAAGACGGTGCCGATCGCGGTGGTGAGCGAGTTCGTGGACGGTGACGTCTACAAGTGGGGCTCGCTGATGGCCGGCGCGCTTCTCGGCTCGCTACCGCTGGTGATCCTCTACTCGTTCTTCGTCGAGTACTACGTGTCCGCGCTCACTGGCGCCGTGAAGGAGTAACGGCGGCCAGTTCGCGCGCGGGCGCCGGAACACGGCCGTTGCCTGTGCGGCCGGATTGCGCGGACAATGCGCGCGGATCCGCCAGCTGAGAATCGCGGACCGGCCCATCGAAGGTCACGCCATGGCCCATTTCATCGACGCCCGTTCCACCCTGGTCAACGATGCCCTCGACGGCCTCGTCGCCGCGAGCGGCGGACGCCTGGCGCGGCTCGACGGCGACCCGGGCATACGCGTCGTCCTCCGCGCCGTCCCGGAACCCGGGACGGTCGCAGTGGTCTCCGGCGGCGGATCCGGTCACGAGCCGGCCCATGCCGGCTTCGTCGGGCCGGGTCTGCTGAGCGCAGCCGTCTGCGGCGACGTCTTCGCCTCGCCGAGCGTCGACGCGGTGCTGGCCGGAATCCTGGCGGTGACCGGACCGGCCGGGTGCCTGCTCGTCATCAAGAACTACGCGGGCGACCGGCTGAATTTCGGCCTCGCCGCCGAGCGCGCCCGGGCGCTGGGCCACAGGATCGAGACCGTGATCGTCTCCGACGACATCGCCCTTCCGGACGCCAAGCAGCCCCGCGGCGTCGCCGGAACGCTGTTCGTGCACAAGGTGGCCGGTCACGCCGCGGCGGCCGGAGAACCGCTCGAGACCGTGGCGGCGCTCGCCCGCCGGGCGGCCGGGGCGGCGAAGTCGCTCGGCATCGCCGTCTCCACCTGTACGATCCCCGGCTCGCCGCGCAGCGAGCGGCTGGTGGAGGGGCAGGCCGAGCTCGGCCTCGGCATCCACGGCGAGCCCGGCGCGGAACGCATCACCCTGCCGAAGGCCAGCGATCTCGCCCGAATGATGGCCGAGCGTCTCGCGCAGGCCGTCACGGGTGCCGACCGGCTGGCGCTGCTCGTGAACAATCTCGGCTCCGCCTCCGCCCTGGAGATGCAGACCCTCACCCGGGCGGTGCTTGCGACCGATCTGGGTCGGCGCGTCCGCCTGCTGCTCGGGCCCGCCCCGCTGATGACGGCGCTGGACATGCACGGCGCCTCGCTGTCGGTCCTGCCGCTCGACGACGCGCTGGAGCGCGCCCTGTCGGAGCCTGTTCCGGTCCCGGCCTGGCCCATGGCCGTCCGGATTCAGCCGCCGATCCTGCGAGAGCTGCCCGAGGGGCTCGCGGGCGAGACCTTCACGCCGTCGCACGATTCCGTCACAGCCGCGCGGATCCGGACCGTCGCACAGGCCCTGATCGTGTCCGAGGATGCCCTCAACGGCCTCGATGCCAAGGTCGGCGACGGCGACGCCGGCACGACCTTCGCCGGGGCGGCCCGCGCCGTCCAGGCCGATCTCGACCGGTTGCCGCAGGCCGACCCGGCCGCGCTGTGCCGGGCGCTGGCCGAGCGGATCGGCCGCGCCGTGGGTGGATCGAGCGGCGTGCTCGGCTCGATCTTCTTCGCCGCGACGGCCTCGGCCCTCGCGGACGGCGCCCCCTGGCCCGAGGCGCTCGGGCAGGGCGTGGCGCGCGTGCAGGGCTACGGAGGCGCCCAGGCCGGCGACCGCACCCTCCTCGACGCCCTGATCCCCGCCGTCGCGGCTCTGAGGAGCGGCGACCTCGCGGCCGCCGCGGCGGCCGCCCGGGCCGGTGCCGAGGCCACGGCGCGCATGGATCGCGCCGGTGCGGGCCGCTCCAGTTACCTGGCGGCCGGGGACCTCGCCGGCGTCCAGGATCCCGGCGCCGCCGGCGTCGCGGCGGCGTTCGCGGCTCTGGCCGGGGCCTAGGAACCGGGCGCCGCGCGTCGTCGCGCGGCCTCCGTTGACGCTCCGCTCACCGAGGCCTACCCACACCCATGCGCACCTGCCTGATCCTCGACGATTACCAGCAGGCGGCCCTCGCCCTGGCAGACTGGGCGCGCCTCTCCGACCGCGTCGCCGTCTCCGCGATCGGCCAGCACATCCCGGACCGTGACGACCTCGTGGCGCGGATCGCGCAGGCCGAGATCCTCGTGATCATGCGCGAGCGGACACCGTTCCCGGCGGCGCTGCTGGAGCGGCTGCCGCGGCTGGAACTGCTCGTCACCAGCGGCATGCGCAACCTCGCCATCGACCTGGCGGCGGCCAAGGCGCGCAACGTTATCGTCTGCGGCACCGATTCGAGCCCGACGCCGCCGACGGAGCTGACCTGGGCGCTGATCCTCGGCCTCGCCCGCCACGTGGCGTCGGAGAGCGGGACCCTGCGCGCGGGCGGTCCCTGGCAGAGCACGATCGGCACCGACCTCGCGGGCGCGACCCTCGGAATTTTCGGCCTCGGCAAGATCGGGACGCGGGTGGCCGAGATCGGGCGCGCCTTCGGCATGCGGGTGATGGCCTGGAGCCCGAATCTCGACGAGGCCCGCGCCTCCGCCGCCGGTGTCGAGCGGGCGGCCTCGAAGGAGGCGCTGCTGGAGGCGAGCGATGTCGTCACGATCCACCTCGTGCTGGGCGACCGGACGCGCGGCCTCCTCGGTTCGGCCGAGCTGCGCCGCATGCGCCGCGACGCCTTCCTGGTGAACACCTCCCGCGCACCGATCGTCGATCAGACCGCGCTGGTGCGGGCGCTGGAAGAGGGATGGATCGCCGGCGCGGGCCTCGACGTCTTCGAGACCGAGCCGCTGCCGGCCGACAGCCCGTTCCGCCGCCTGCCGAACGTGCTGGCGCTGCCGCATCTCGGCTACGTCTCGCGCAACAACTACCGGACCTTCTTCACCCAGGCGGTCGAGGACATCGAGACCTGGCTCGCCGGCGCCCCGATCCGGCGCCTGGGCTGACGTCGCGCGGGCCCGACCGCAGGCTCAGTCCCCGCGGGGATCCAGCGCGTCGGCGAGCCCGTCGCCGATCAGGTTGAGCGCCACCAGCGTCGCGATCAGGAAGGCGGCCGGGGCCGCGAGCAGGTGGGGCGCCGCCTCGATGGAGCGGGCGCCCTCGGCGATCAGGACGCCCCAGCTGGTCTGCGGCTCCTGAACGCCGAGCCCGAGGAACGACAGGAAGCTCTCCAGCAGGATCACCTGTGGCACCAGCAGCGTGGCCGTCACCGTCACCGGGCCGAGGGTGTTGGGCACGATGTGGTGGAGGAGGATGCGCGGCGTCCCGAGGCCGAGCGCCCGCGCGGCGCGGACGAAGTCGCGCTCGCGCAGCGACAGGGTCACGGCGCGCACGACCCGGGCCATGTCAAGCCACTCCACTGCGGCGATCGCCACCAGCATGAGCAGCAGGCTCGGGCGGAAGAACACCAGCAGCAGGATCACGAAGAACACGAAGGGCAGGGCGTACAGCACGTCGACGCCGCGCATCATCGCGGCATCGACGGCGCCCCCGACGAAGCCCGCCGTGGCGCCGTAGGCGACGCCGATAAGCAGGGCGACGAGACTGGCCGCGAGCCCGATCGCCAGCGAGATCCGGCCGGCGACGAGGCAGCGGGTCAGCAGGTCCCGGCCCTGGATGTCGGTGCCGAGGGGGAAGTGGAGGCGCCGGATCGGTACCGCGACGACGAGGCCGCCGTCCCGCTCGTCCACGACGACGGGCGTTCCGAACAGGGCCGAGCGCGGCAGGTAGACGAGGCTGCGCCGATCGACACCCGCGTCGGACGCCAGGGTGAGCCGCATTGTGTCGCCGTCGCGCTCGACGGCGTCGAGCCGCGCGCGCATCCGGAAGGCCAGACGCTCGAGCGCCGGCCGGAGACGCTCGGCGTCGGGCTGCGCGGTGAGGCCGGCCGGGAGCTGGCGCAGGTCCGGATAGGCGCGCTCGGGATCGTGGCCGGTGAGGCCCGGGCCGACCAGGCAGGCGAGGGCGATCAGGATCAGCACGGCGAGCGCCACCACGGCGGTTCGTTCCCGGGCGAACCGGAGGACGGCGCGCCGGGCCGGCCCCGGCACCGATCGGGTCGCCGTCACGCCGCCATCCTGAGGCGCGGGTCGAGCCACGCGCAGGCGAGGTCGGCGGCGAGGTTGAGCAGGATCACCAGCCCGGCCACGAGCAGGACCGTGCCCATCACCAGCGTGTAGTCGCGATTGAGCGCGCCCTCGACGAAGTAGCGGCCGATCCCCGGCAATCCGAAGATGGTCTCCACCACCACCGAGCCGGTGAGCAAAGCCGCCGCGAGCGGCCCGAGATAGGCCACAACCGGCAGCAGCGCCCCGCGCAGAGCGTGCCGGGTGACGCGGGCCGGCGGCAGGCCGAGGCTGCGCATGGTGCGGACCGGCTGCGTCCGCAGGGCCTCGGCCAGCGAGGCGCGGGTGAGCCGGGCGAGCGCGCCGACCTGCGGCAGGGCCAGCGTGACGACGGGCAGGATCAGGTGGCTCGGGGCGCCGTCGCCCCAGCCGCCGAGCGGCAGCCAGCGCAGGGTCAGCCCGAAGGCGATCTGGAGCAGGGGCGCGACCACGAAGCTCGGCAGCGAGAGGGTCAGGGCGGCGCCGAAGCCCAGCAGCCGGTCCACGAATCCGCCGCGACGGAGCGCCGCCGCGATCCCGAGCCCGACCCCGAGCACCGTGGCCAGCCCGAGCGCGAGCGCGCCCAGCGTCGCGGAGACCGGCAGGCCCCGAGCGATCAGGTCGAGGACGTTCTGGTCGCGGAAGGAGAAGGACGGCCCCAGATCGCCCCGCGCCAGCGCCGCGAGGTAGCTCCCGAACTGCGCGAGCAGCGGCCGGTCGAGGCCGTAGACCCGGCGCAGGTTCTCCATGGCGGCGGGCGCCAGCGGCCGCTCCAGGTCGAACGGTCCGCCCGGGGCGAGCCGCATCAGGAAGAAGCTCACCGTCACCACGGCGAGCAGCGTCGGCACCGCCTGGAGGAGGCGGCGCAGGATGAAGCGGATCACGCGTCGAGCCTCATGAAGCGGGTCGGCGCGGCGTTACGCAGGTTCGGATGGTAGCCGTGCAGCCGCGGCGCGATCAGCGCCTTCGAGCGGTAGTGCATCAGCGGGATCCAGGGCAGCTCGCGCAGGGCGATCGCCTCCGCGTCGTAGAGCAGGCCGGCCCGGCGGGTGAGGTCGCGCTCGGTGGCGGCTCGCGTCATCAAGGCGTCGTAGGCGGCATCCGACCAATGGCCGGCATTCATGCCGTCATTCCCGCTCTGGAGCAGAAACAGGAAGTTCTGCGGATCGGAGTAGTCGGCGATCCAGCTGTAGCGGGCGACGTCGAAGTGGCCGCCGTCGCGCAGGTAGGCGAAATGCGTCTTCGCGTCCGTGTAGACGAAGCGGGTCACGATCCCGAGGTCGCGCCACATCTCGCCGATCGCCACCGCGATGGTGCGGTTGTTGTCGCTGATGTTGAACCGGTATTCCACGGTGAGCGGCCGGTCCGGTCCGAATCCCGCCTCCGCGAGCAGCCGGCGCGCCTCCGCCTCGTGGTCGATCGGCAGGCCGAGGCGGCCCTCGGTCTCGGGGGGCGTGCGGTAATTGTCGAGGCCCTGCGGGCACAGGGAGTAGGCCGGGCTCATGGTCCCGCCGTTGAGCCCGTCGGCGAGGTATTCGCGGTCGATGACGAGCGACAGCGCCCGGCGGACCCGCCGGTCCGAGAACGGCGCCTTGCGGGTGTTCACCACCAGCGCCGCGAGCCCCAGCGACGGGCCGAGCACCACCTGCGGCCCGAAGCGGCGACGCAGGTCGGCGATCTGGTCGACCGGCAGGTCGGAGAGCGAGTCGATCTCGCCGGCGGCGTAGCGGCGCACCGACGCGGCGATGTCGGGCGTCGGCAGGAAGGCGACGCGCCGGATCGCGAGGCTCGCCGCATCGGGATGGTGCGGGTTGGCCTCCAGCGTGATGGCGCCGCCCGGCACGCGGTCGGCGAGCCGGTACGGCCCGTTGGTCACGAGGTTGCCGGGCCGGGTGAAGCTGTCGCCGTAGCGCTCGACCGAGGCCCGGTGGACCGGCAGGGCGGTCTGATGGGTCAGGAGTTCCAGGATGTAGGGCGTCGGCTGCTCGAGGCTGATCGCGAGTCGGAGCGGCGACTCCGCGGCGACGCCGAGGGCGTCGGCCGGCTTCTCGCCGCGGTTCACCGCGGCGGCGTCGCGGATCGGGAACAGGATCTCGGCGTATTTCGCGGCCGTGGCCGGGTCGAGCATCCGGCGGAACGCGTAGACGAAATCCTCCGCGGTGACCGGCTCGCCGTTCGACCAGCGGCCGTCGGCGCGCAGGTCGAAATGCAGGCTCATTCCGTCCTCGGAGACCGACCAGGCGCGCGCCGCGCCCGGGATGATCGTGCCGCGGTTGTCGTAGGTGAGAAGCCCGTCGCAGAGGTCGCGCAAGATGTGCGCCTCCGCGACCGTGGACGAGCGGTGCGGGTCCAGGGTCTCGGGATCGGCGTCGTTGCCGCGGCGGTAGAGTGCGTCGGCCGCGCGGGCGGGCCGCACGGCCGCGAGGGCGATCGCGCCGGCCAACCAGTCGCGCCGGCGCGGGCGCACGGTCAGGCGCCGGTGTCCGGCTTCAGGCCGGCCGCCTCGATTCCGGCGACCGCGCAGATCTCGTCGTTGTCGGAGGTGTCGCCGGAGATGCCGACCGCGCCGAGGAGACGTCCGTCGCCGGAGCGGATCAGCACGCCGCCCGGCACCGGCACGAGGGCGGCGGGGCCGGCAAGGTGGGTGACGGCGGCGACGAAGTAGGGCTGCTGCTCCGCCCGCGCGTGGATCGCCCGGGAGCCGAGGCCCAGCGCCAGGGCGCCGTTGGCCTTACCGCTCGCGATCTCGGCGCGGCGCAGGGACGTGCCGTCCTCGACCGCGACCGCCTTGAGCGCGCCGCGGGCATCGTAGACGACGACGGCGAGGGGCTTGAGCGTGCGGGTCCGAGCCTCCCGCAGGGCGGTGTCGACGACGGTGCGGGCGGCCTCGAGGGTCAGGTCGATCATCGGATTCCAACACGGACGCCGCTCCGGGCGGCGACCCTATTCTTACGGACAGGGGCGCGACGGGTCCACCGACGCCCATCAGCCTGTCCGACGACCCCGGGTGGCCGCGTTACCGAGTCACGCCGGTCGCGCCGCCGGCAGACGAATGATGCTCGCCAGGAAAGCGTCGTAGCCGGACGCGACCGCCTCCGGCTGCTCGAAATGCGGGAACGCGCCGGTCGGGAGTGTCTCGACGCGCCAGTTGGGCCGATCGGCGACCCGCGGCACGAGCCTGTAGTCGACGAAGTCGCCGCGCACGCCGTGCACCATCCAGACCGGCAGGCGCAGGCGCTCGTAGAGGCGCGTCGCGTCGGTGGGGAACAGGTGGCCCGCGATGAAGCAGAATGGGGCGTGCTCGGCGCCGGGCTGATGGGCCGAGGCGTAATCGTATGCGAGCAGCCCCTCGTCGATGTCGGACGAGCCGAAGGTTTTCCCCAGGAAGAATCGCATGCTCGGCCGCGTCACCAGGGCGTCGAAGAGCGGTCGCCCCAGGGGAGGGCGGTCGAGGACGCGGCGCAGCCACTCGCGGCCGCGATGGCCGTCCGGCGGCCCTTCCCCGGAGAGCCGCGCGTCGAATCCGGTCGGGCTGATCAGCGCGAGGCTGCGATAGGCGTCGGGCCGTTCCAGGCTCGCCCGCGCGAGGAACGAAGCCGAGAGCGACAGCGCCAGGGCGTCGATCGCCCAGCCGCCGTGGCGGCTCCGGATCTCGTCGACCGCCGCGTGGATCGCCTCCACCATCAGGCGCGGCGTGTAGCGGCGGCGCGAGCGCTCCGAGAAGCCGAAACCCGGCAGGTCCAGAGCGTAGACCGGGCGCGTTCCGCGGTAGTGCAGGTACAGCGGCCGGACCTCGTAGGCATTCGCCGCCGCGTTGATCGAGTGAATCAGCAGGAGCGGCACGCCCACGGCCTCGACGGACCCATAGAGCGAGAGCGCGCCGGCGCGGCGGGTCCGGAGCCGCTCGTGCCGGCCTGGCAGGGCGGACGGCAGGGTCATCCGCCGGTTCACCGCGAGCGCGCTCCAGCCGACCAGGGCCGCGGCCGAGCCGACGAGCGTCAGGGCCGCCGCGGTCGCAGTAAGACCGGTGCGATGGCGGGACAGGGAACCCATCGGAACACCTCGTCGTCCATCCCGCTACGGCGGGCCGTGCGCGACAACGCCGGGACCGAAGGGAAGTGCCCGGCCGGACGTTACGAGGCGTGGCCGGCGAGGCTGCCGGCATTCACCGCAGGGGCCCGGCTCGCCGACCGCGCCGGCGCCTCGGCCCGACCCGCGGCCTCGCGCAGGAAGTCCACCGTCGGCGGATCGTTGAGCCAGCCCTGGACGCGCTGCGAGATCAGGAGCTTCCGCTCGCGCCGGTCGTAATTCGCGTAGGAGGCGGCGACGAACTCGGCCCGGCTCATCGTCCGCGCGGGCCCGGACCGGCGCGTCTCCGCCTTGAAGAACAGGGCGCTGCCCGGCACGCCGTAATGCTGGGCGATCTCCGGATAGACCGGCCAACTGCCCTGGCCGCCGAGATCGTCCGGCAGGAACGCGTCGAGGTCGCATTCCTCGAAGGGCACGCCGGCCCGTGTCAGCAGCCCCCGGGCGAGGTCGGCCACCACGTACAGCTTCGTGTGGTTGATCGAGTGCATGAAGCAGCCTCGACGCGCCCACCGCGTGAGGTGCGTGTCGAGATCATACCCGGCCTGGACGCCGAGCCCGCGCAGGTACGAGACCGACTCGTCCCAGAGGTTGAAGTATCCGAGGCGCTCGAAGACCGGCTCGGAGAACAGACGCAGTGCCTGCGCCTGCGAGAAGCCGGACAGGTAGGCAAACAGCGTGATCGCCGAGTGCGAGTGCCCCATCGGCCCCGAGATCAGGCCGTTGAGCGTGACGGAATCCTGCACGCCGACATGGACGAGGTCGGGATGATAGGCGCTGAACACGATGGTCGGTATCAGGCGGACCTTCGGGTGCGTCCGGAGCGTGTCGATGGTGCCGCCGCCCTTGAACTTGGGCAGGTAGATGCTGGTGAAGACGTGATCATAGCCGTCCGCGTGCGCCATAAGGTCGGCGAGCCGCGGGAACCGGCGCGACGCCGTGAACGCCGAGACGAAATCCACCTGCGCGTGGGGCAGCAGGTAGCGCATCGCCTTGGCGATGGACCCGGCTTGACAGACACCGATCACGAGGATGCGCGGCGAACCTGTCCGCTTCTTCCCGAACTGCGCGAGCCGGTGCCGCGCGCGCCAGAGGCTATCGACGGTCAACATCCGGCCTCTCTCGCATGTCCGCGGGCCGTGGGCAAACGCGGCCTTTCTGCCTCGATCCGGCGATCGGAACCGCGGCGCTGACCCTGTGAAGCCCCTGCCGCTCTTCCCGATAGGCGGCCGGACGCGCGATGCACTGGACGGTCGTGGCGCGTTCCGGATTCCGCACCGTTTTACATCAAGTCCCTGCGCTCTGTGGATCTCGCGGGACGAAAAAGCTGCACGCAAGGAAATTCGTTCGCTAATCTCACCAAATTAACATCCAACTATATTCAAATCTATTAAATTTTGACTTGAAATAGATAATACCATTCGAAAAGAATTGATATATCGATGCTGCTAATGCGGGAAAAATCACGTCTTGACCATCGTTGACATTGTCAAGCCCTTGGGTGCACGATCAAATTAACGGAGCATGAAGCTCGCGGATGGCGTGCCGGCGAACATGAGGATCGTCAGGCGCCCGACGACCGAGGCGTTCCCTGGTTCGACACCCGACATCCCCGATTTCCGCGTCTCAGTCGGACGCGCCTGGATCTGAGCTGAGCGCACCCGGCAGCCCGATTCGACCTGCAGAACCGGCCTTGGCGACAACGCTGGCGATGCGGGTTAAGGCGCGCCGCATCGGCACCCCTCGGACGGTCAGTCGCAACCGCCGCTGTGGCGTTTGCCGCTCCGAGCGAAGGGCTGCGATCACGCGCGCCGCGCCGCGAAGCTATCGATCAGCGGCCAGCAAGGCGGGAGGGTGGGGGCTTCGCGTGGCAAGGACGGGGGTCGCATCGACTCGAACGATTGGAGACTGTGCGATGGATTACGTACCTTCGATGGCCGCCGTCACGGCGAACGCCCAGAAACCACAGCATGCCGAAGCCGTCGCGCTCACAACAGCGAAGACCGTGACACCGGTACCGCCTGTGCCGCTGGATCCCCGGTCCGTCTACACACTCTCACCGGAGGCGGCCGGAGCCGTCTTCGCGCTGGCCGAGACACGGATCCAGGCCAGCGATGCGACGCCGCTCGACCTGCGAGACCTGCGCGGTGCACAGATCGTCGAGGTGGCAATGGCGACGGTCACGGCGACAACTCCCGTCGTCTCGCCGGAGACGACCAAGACGCTCGGCGCCTCCAACCGAAACTGGACCGAAGATGTAAGGCTGGACCATAATCCGACCCGCATCGTCGGGACCGATACAGTCGTGAAATACGACAATCCACGGGTGATCGCCGCCTGGAGCGCGGCCTTCCCTGAGGTGGCCGGACGGAAGTTCCGCGGCCTTCAGCTGCCCGACGCAGATCTCCGCTCCGCCTTGAGCGAGGCCGCAGCAGATGCGGGTCTCGACGGGCTGGCGGCGGAAATTTACCTCCTCTGCAACAGCGCACATTTCGAGACCATCAGCCAGGATCACCCGAGGACACATATCAACTGGATCAATGTCGATAACGACGACATTGTCGTGTTCTGGCCAAAACACCCCGACGCAGAGTAGGTCCTGGCCTCCGGCCGCTCAAAGCCACATCGGGCCAGCCGATCGGAGTTCCTTGCCGAACGACCGCTCGGTCAGAGCGTCGGCAGGACCGACCGAACGTGCGCGGCGAAAGCGCGTGTCAGCGGTGCGGCGTGCGGCTCATCCATGTGGATCGTCACGCCGATGCTCGGTAGCGCGGGCAGACCGCTGCCGCGGGTCAGAATGTGCAGGTCGCGGGGGACCGCGGCCCGGGTCAGAACAGCGACGGCCTGTGCGGAGCGCGCCACGGCAAGAAGCCCCGACAGGCTGCTACTCGCATAGGCGATCCGGTATGCACGGCCGGCGGCGTCGAGGGCGGCACGCGCCGCCCTGTGGTCGAGGGTATCGGGGTCGCCCAGCGCGAGGGGCAGGGGATCCAGCCGAGTCGCCGGAACACCGCGCAGCGAGACCCAAACGAGATCCTCCCGCCTCAAGATGTCCCGCCCGGCCGCGAGCGGGGCGGAGACGAGCGCCAGATCGAGCCCGCCGCGTTGCAGGCGTTCCGCGAGACGGGGCGTCGCGGCGCAAACCACTTCGATGGCCGCTTCGGGGTGATGACGCGCAAAACCACGCAGGAGCCCTGGAAGGAACGCCTGCGCATAATCATCCGGGCAACCGAATCGCAGAGTGCCGTTGAGGCTCTGGCCGGACAATTCCGCCACGGCGTCGTCATGCGAGGCGAGGATCCGGCGCGCATGGACCAGAAGGCGCTCCCCCTGGACCGTCAGGACGACGCCGCGTCCGGTTCGTCGCAGCAGCGGTTGCGCGAGGAGGTCCTCCATGCGCTTCATCTGCATGCTGAGCGCGGCCTGACTCCGGCTAACCCGCTCCGCGGCACGGCTGAGGGCTCCGGTTTCCGCCACCGCAACGAAGCTGCGCAGCAGGTCGATGTCGAGATTTTGCGCCATCAGGTTCTCTGAACTCTCGGTTCAGAAATATAAGGTTTTCTGGATTCAGCCGCGGTTCTAGCATCGCCTTACTCCGGTGGGGAGGAGGATCGATGACGACGCAGAATGACGACCCTGATTTCTGGTCCCGTGCGCGGCGGCATCTGGTGCGCTACGGTGGAACCTTTGCCCCGGTCGTCATAGAACGGGCGGCGGGCAGCTTCGTCTACGACGTCGAGGGCCGGAAGATCCTCGACTTCACCTCTGGCCAGATGAGCGCGATCCTGGGCCACGGACACCCAGAGATTGCCGCCGTCGTGGCGCACCATGTCAGGCATCTCGACCATCTGTTCAGCGGCATGCTGAGCCGTCCCGTGGTCGATCTCGCGACGGAATTGGCCGGGATCGCTCCCGGCCGTCTGGAACGAACCCTTCTGCTGACCACCGGTGCCGAGGCCAACGAGGCCGCGCTGCGTATGGCCAAGCTCGCTACCGGCGGTTGGGAAATCGTCGGCTTCGCCCAGTCCTGGCACGGCATGACGGCGGGAGCTGCGGCGGCGACCTACAGCGCCGGCCGCAAGGGCTACGGCCCCGCTTCCGTCGGGTCCTTCGCGATCCCTGCGCCGAACGCCTACCGCCCCACCTTCGAAAAAGATGGGGCTTCAGATTGGCAGACCGAACTCGATTACGCGTTCGCCCTGGTTGACCGGCAGTCGACCGGCAACCTTGCGGCCTTTCTGGCGGAGCCGATCCTCAGTTCCGGCGGCATTCTCGAGCTTCCGCCCGGCTATTTGGCGGCGCTCAAGCGCAAATGCGTGGAGCGGGGCATGCTGCTGATTCTCGATGAGGCCCAGACGGGGGTCGGCCGCACCGGCCTGATGTTCGCGTGCGAGCGGGACGGGGTTGTACCGGACATCCTCACCCTGTCGAAGACCCTGGGCGCCGGCCTGCCGCTCGCGGCGGTCATGACCACGCCGGAGATCGAGGATCTCTGCCACGCCCGCGGGTTCCTGTTCTACACCACACACGTCTCCGATCCTCTTCCCGCAGCAGTCGGCCTCAAGGTGCTGGAGATCGTCCGGCGCGACGGCCTCGTGGCGCGGGCCAAGGAGGCCGGGACCCGGCTCGACGCCCGAATGCGGGCGCTCCAGCAGCGCTTCTCCTGCATCGGCGACGTGCGTGGGCGTGGCCTCCTGCAAGGCGTCGAGATCGTTGCCGACAGGGCCACGAAGGTCCCGGCCCCGGAACTCGGTGACGCGATTACCCGGCGCTGCCTCGAACTCGGGCTGAGCATGAACATCGTGCAGTTGCCGGGCACGGGCGGCGTGTTCCGCATCGCCCCGCCGCTGACCGCCACGAATGAGGAGATCGACCTCGGTGTCGATATTCTGGAACGGGCAATCGAGCTTTCGATCTGACAAGCACCGGATCGAACCGCCGCGACGCCCTCGGCGCGAGCGCGGCGGAGCGCGTTAGGACAGCTCGCTATCGTGGATCGCAGCGCTCCTTGCTGGCTTCGCCGCGCTCACGAGGGCGGTGAGCACCAGCCCCGACCTTCGAAGTGCAGCCACGAGCGTTTCAGGCAGCTTCGATCTCCGCGCTCACAGTCAGCCACTCCTCCTCGGCGGAGGCGAGCGCGCTCGACGCGTCCGCACGCATCTTGGCGATCTCGCCGGCCTTGACAGCATTCTCGCGGAAGGCGGATCCGTCCTCCAGGGCGGCGTCGATCTTCTGAATCGCCGCCGTCAGCTTGGCCATCCGCGCCTCGATGGCCTCCAGGCGCTTGCGCAGCGGCGCGAGGGCTGCGCGGCGCTCGACGCCGGCGCGCCGTGCCTCGGCCTTCTGGCCGCCGGACGTCTCGGTGTCGCGCTCGTCCTCGCGGTCCGGACCCGACAGGACGAAGCGCCGATAATCGTCCATGTCGCCGTCGAAGGCCTTCACCGTGCCGTCCGCGACCAGCCACAGCCGGTCGGCGCAGGCCTCGACCAGGAAGCGGTCGTGAGAGACGAGGATGACCGCGCCCTCGTAGTCGTTGATCGCCTCCACGAGGGCCTGCCGGCTCTCGATATCGAGGTGGTTGGTCGGCTCGTCCAGGATCAGGAGGTGCGGGCCGTGAAAGGCTGCCAGTCCCATGAGCAGCCGCGCCTTCTCGCCGCCCGAGAGCTTCTCGACCGGCGTATCGGCCTTGTTGGCTCCAAATCCGAGACGCGCGGTGGCGGCACGCACCTTCGCTTCGGGCACGTCCGGCATCAGGGTCCGGACATGCGCATAGGCGCTCTCGGTGGGCCGCAACTCGTCGAGCTGATGCTGTGCAAAATAGGCGACCTCCATCTTGGAGGAGCGCTTGAGCTCGCCGGCGACGGGTCCGAGCCGGCCGCCAATCAGCTTGCAGAAGGTCGACTTGCCGTTGCCGTTGGCGCCCAGCAGCGCCACCCGGTCATCCGGCGCGAGGCTCAGGTCGAGACCCGTCAGGACGACCCGATCCCCGTAACCGGCCTTCACGCGCTCCATCGCGACGATCGGCGGCGACAGAGGCTTCTCCGGGCTCGGAAGGTGGATCACCGGCACGTCGTCATCGAGCAGCGCCGCGATCGGCTCCATCTTGGCCAGGCGCTTCATCCGCGACTGGGCTTGGCGCGCCTTGGTGGCCTTGGCTTTGAACCGGTCGATGAAGCTCTGGAGATGCGCGCGCTCGGCATCCTGCTTGGCTTTCGCCTTGGCCTGGAGGACCCGCTTCTCCGAGAGCTGCTTGGCAAAGCTCGAATACCCGCCGCGATAGATGGTCAGCTTGCCACGGTCGAGGTGCAGAATGTGGTCGACGCTGGTGTCGAGCAGGTCGCGATCGTGGCTGATGATGATCGCAGTCCGTGGATAGCGCTCCAGGTAATCGTACAGCCAGAGCGTGCCTTCGATGTCGAGGTAGTTGGTCGGCTCGTCGAGGAGCAGCAGGTCAGGCTCCGAGAACAGCACGGCGGCCAGCGCCACGCGCATCCGCCAGCCGCCTGAGAAGTCCGAGCAGGGCCGCGCCTGGGCAGCCGCATCGAACCCGAGGCCATGCAGGATCGCGGCGGCGCGGGCCGGCGCCGAGTGGGCACCGATATCGACGAGCCGCGTCTCGATCTCGGCCCGGCGCAACCCGTCCGCATGCTCAGCCTCCGCCATCAAGCTGGCGCGCTCCGTGTCGGCGGCGAGTACGACAGTGTGCAGCGTCTCCGGCCCGGCCGGAGCTTCCTGGGCGACCGCGCCGATTCGCATGCCCTTGGGCAGCGCGACGGATTTCGCATCCACCGGCAAGTCGCCGAGAATGGCCTTGAACAGCGTGGTCTTGCCAGCCCCGTTGCGACCGACGAGCCCGACCCGCGCTCCTTCCGGGATCGTGAAGTTCGCGGAATCGAGGATCAGACGGTCGCCGATGCGATAGGTAAGGTCGTTGACGCGCAGCATGACGGCGTTCTGGCGGTCCGGACGCGGCGAGGCAAGCGCCGCAACCGCGCGAACCGGTCACCATCCCCGCGGCGATCCGGTTCTCCAGATCGTTGCCTATTTGAAGCGGTGAACACCTGATTCGACGGCCGGATTTTTAACGGAATGCCATCAAATCTGCGGCGAGTTCTGTGCATCCTGTCGGGGATCTGCTGATCTTTGGTCCGACAGCGTACATGAGCCGCTCGATTGGATTCCCGGGAAGGGGGCGAGCGAGAGGGGGGGATATTGGGCCAGACCCTGATCTTGACCGACGATGTCGAGCGCGGCGAGCGGCTCGCGCGCAATCTCGGCGGTGGCAAGTCCGTGGCATTGCATGATCTCTACGGCGATGCCGTTCCGCCGCCGGGAGCCGCGCTGATCATCAGCGACGTCAGCGCGTTGACGTCCGAATCGGTACGCCGCCTGCGCGAGGCCTTGTCGGTGACGCGGGGTCCGGGGACACCGTTCCTCGCGCTCATCCACGGTAATCTCGGTCGCGGCGAGATCCAGGCGACCGCCCTCGGCGCAACGCGGGTGATGCCGGCCGCCACGGCGAGCGCCATGCTACTGAATGCGGTCGCCACCCTGACCAACAGCAAGCCGGACCCGCGCTCGGCTGCCAACTGGCGGCACCAAGTTCAGGAAGCCCGCTCGGTCTTCGTAAGCCTGTTTCGTGCCGATCAGGCGCCGCCGGCCGCGGTCGTCGAAACCGGCGCCGACCTGGTCAATCAGGCGGTCCGCGAGGCGAAGGTGCGGGACTGGCTGAAGATCGTCGCGAGCTTCGACGACGTCACCCACCGGCATTGCCTGAGCGTGGCCGGAATTGCCGCAGAATTCGCCCGGGCCTTGGGGCTCAAAGAGGCCGATTCCCGCTACCTCGTCAAAGGCGCACTGCTCCACGACATCGGAAAGGCCAAGATCCCCCTCGCAATCCTGAACAAGCCGGCTCCGCTGACGCCGGCAGAGCGCAGCGAGATGGATCGTCACCCGACCCTCGGTCACGCCATGCTGCTAACGGGCGACTACGACGCTCTGACGCTGGCGGTCGTCCGCTCGCACCACGAATATCTCGACGGCTCAGGCTATCCGGACGGCCTGCGCGGGCAGCAGATCCCGGATCTGGTCCGGCTGATCACCATTTGCGACATCTTCGCCGCGCTCATCGAGGCACGACCCTATAAGGCGCCGAAATCCCCGCGGGAGGCCTACGCGATCCTGAGTCAGATGAACGCGAAGCTCGACGCGGATCTGGTCCGCGCCTTCGGCGCGGTCGCTGTTGCCTGCGACACGCCGTTCCGCGCCTCCGCCTGAGGTCGCTTTTGGCCGCCGCTCAGACGAGTTCCCAGGCTGAACCGTCGCGCATCAGGGCGGCGACGAGGGCATGGTTGAGTTCGTGGCCGGTGTGGAATGCCGAGACGCGTCCCTCGATCGGGTGCCCTGCCAGGGCGAGATCACCGACGAGGTCGAGGACCCGATGCCGAACCGGCTCGCCCGGTCCCCGCATCCCGCCGAGCACATGCCCGCGCACCAAGAGCGCCGCCGAACGGGGCGACACGCCCTGGAGAAAGTCGTTTCCCATCACGTAACCGTAGGCGCGGCCGGCCATGGCGCGCATATAGCGACCGAAGCTGCGGGCCGGCGCGATCTCCCGTTCGAAGCTCTCCGGCGTGATCGCGCCCGACCAATCGATCGACCCGAAATGCGCCAATGCGATGTGGCCGGTGATGTGTAGGCCAGGGCCCGGCTCGATCTGAAGCCGGCGCCGTCCGCTCTCGACCGCCACGGTGCGGCGCAGGCGGATCACCCGGGAGGGCAAGGCCTGCTCGCGTCGGCCTGCCGCCCGGATCGCCTCGCACCATGGTGTCGCGCTGCCGTCGAAGATCGGCAATTCGTCCGCATCGATCTCGGCCAGCACGTTGTCGATCCGCAGCGCGCTGAGCGAGGCCATGAGGTGCTCGATCGTTCGGACGAGGACGCCGTCGCGCCGCACAGCCGAGGAGAGCGGCTGCGACTCCCGGTAGTGCCAGTGTGCCGGCACGTTGACGGCGCGACCGTCCTTCAGACGGCGCCGAAAAACGACGCCGTGGCCGGCCGGTGCCGGGCTCACACGGATCGTCGCGTACCGCCCGGAATGGAGGCTGCGCCCAGACCGCTCGAAGGCGCAGGCGAGCGTCGCCTGCCGGCGGGGACCCGCAGAAAATGTCGAACGCGAGAATGGAACGTCTTGATGCATCGCTACTGCCCGCCGCGGCGGGCCAGGAATTTAGCCCTCATCCCTGATCCACGCCAATAAACTCCTGTTCAACATGACGCGGCTTGACCGCTCAGCCTGCGGCCGTCACGATTGCGGCTGCCCGATCGATCCAGCACCGCCCCGGTGGGGCGCGGCTTCACAGTGCGGGCTGCTCCCGTCCCCAGATCTGCTGGTCGGCCCCCGTCAGGGCAGGGACGGAGGCCGGAGTTGAGGGAACACGATCGATGGCGCGGCTGGGGACGATACCCTTCTTCAAGGATCCGGGCATCGAGCTCAGCCCCTACGAGCCCCGGTGCCACTGGCGCCGCTTCGACGAGAACGAGGTTCTCGTCGACTTCGACGACATCTCCACCGACGTGTACTTCATCGCCTCCGGCGAGGTCCGCATCCTGAACCGGACCCAGTCCGGCAAGGAGGTCATCCTCGGTGAGATGCGGGGCGGGGCGTTCTTCGGCGAACTCGCGGCGATCGACGGGATCGGCCGCTCGGCCAACGTGACGGCGCTGACGCGGGGTGAGGTCTGCGTCGTGCCGGCGGCGGTATTCCGGCAGATCGTGTTCGCCTCCGAGGCGATCGCCGACCGGTTGTTCCGGCTTCTGGCCAAGCGCGTGCGCGAGCTGAACACGCGGCTCATGGAGCACGCCCTGCTCGACCTCAAGCACCGCCTCTACGCCGAGTTGCTGCGCCTTTCCGTTCCGCGGACCGGCACCACGGGGGAGCGGGTGGTCTCGCCGCCGCCTTACCATCACGTCCTCGCCGCCCGGATCGGCTGCCGCCGCGAGCAGGTGACCCGGGAATTCACCGCGATGGCCGCGGAAGGACTGGTGGACCGCACCCGAGGCGCCCTGGTCCTGCGCCGGCCGGACCTTCTGGAAGCGCGCGTGGCCGAGGCGCTGCGCGAGGATTCCTGATCCGTTGTCGGACCTGCCGGCGCCGCGCCTGCGGCTCGAGGAGCTGACCAAACGTTTCGGCACCCATCGCGCCGTCGATGCCGTGAGTCTCGATCTCGAGGCGGGTGAGTTCTTCTGCCTGCTCGGGCCGTCCGGCTGCGGCAAGAGCACCCTCCTGCGCATGATTGCAGGTTTCGAGACGCCAACGACCGGACGGATCCTATTGGGTGAGCAGGACCTCACCGCATTGCCGCCCCATCGGCGGCCGGTGAACATGATGTTCCAGTCCTACGCGCTGTTTCCGCACATGAGCGTGGCCGGCAATATCGGATATGGCCTGAACGGACGCGGTCGCGCGGCGGTTGCGGAACGGGTGTCGGATCTCCTCAAGCTCATGCGCCTCGACGGATTCGGCAGCCGTCGACCGGACACGCTCTCGGGCGGTCAACGTCAGCGGGTCGCCCTGGCCCGGGCGCTGGCCCGGGAGCCGAAGCTGCTGCTGCTCGACGAGCCGCTCGGCGCGCTCGATCGCGGCCTGCGCGAGGAGACGCAGGGCGAGCTGCGCGCGGTCCAGCGTCGCCTCGGCACCGCCTTCGTCGTCGTCACGCACGATCCCGAGGAGGCGATGATGCTCGCCGACCGGATCGGCGTCATGGAGGCGGGCCGTCTGATCCAGGTCGGGCCGCCGGCCGACCTCTACAGGCGCCCGGCGACCCGCTTCGTAGCCGGCCTGCTCGGCGACGTGAACCTCATTCCCGGCCGGCTCGGGCCTGTGAGCCCCGACGCGATCCGCACGGTCGAGACCGCGCACGGTCCCGTGCGGGGTGTCGCGGCGGCCGCGCTCGAGGAGGGCGCAGCTGTCGTGGTGGCGGTGCGGCCCGAGGATGTGGTGCTGGGTGCGGAGGGGCTGCCGGTCGTCGTCACCGACGCCGTGTTCCTGGGCGACCGGCTGCGCCGGACGCTGCGACTGCCCGACGGCGCGACCCTGCGGTCGAGCGGGCGGCCCGCGGAGGCCGGCGCGGCGCCGGGCTCGGACGCGCGGGCCGGCTTCCCGGCCGACGTCGCCGTGATCCTGCCGGCATGAGGGCCGCCGTGTCGAAGGCCGACGCCGATCAGCGTCGGTCCGCGCGGCCGGGCGACCGGAGGCCGGGTCCGTGAGCGGGCGGACGCCCGTCGGCCTCTTCGACCGGTTGGTGCGCCTTCCGCCCTTCCTGTGGCTGGCAGCGTTTTTCCTGCTGCCCTTCGCCATCACTCTCAAGATCAGCTTGTCGGAGCCGGCGACGGCGATCCCGCCATACCTGCCCGTGCTCGACTGGCGGGCCGGGCTCGACGGCTGGTCGGCTTTTCTCGAAGCCCTGAACTTCGACAATTATCTGACGCTCTACGCCGACCCCCTCTACCGCGATGCCGCCCTCGGCTCCCTGGCCTATGCGGGCGTGGCCAGCCTGATCCTCGTCGCCCTCGGCACGCCGCTCGCTTACGCCCTGGCGCGGGCGCCGTCCCGTTGGCAACCGCTGCTCGTGGCGCTGGTGATTGTGCCGTTCTGGACGAGCTTTCTGATCCGGATCTACGCCTGGATCGCGATCCTGAAGCCCGAGGGTCTGCTCAATCTCGCCCTGCGACGGGTCGGGCTGATCGACGCGCCGCTGACGATCCTGAACACCGACGCGGCGGTGATCGTCGGGCTCGTCTACGCCTACCTGCCCTTCATGGTGCTGCCGCTCTACGCAGTGATGAACCGTCTCGATCCGACTCTGCGCGAGGTCGCGGCGGATCTCGGCGCCGCGCCGAGCCGGGTGTTCTGGACCGTGACCGTGCCGCTCAGCCTGCCGGGGATCGCGGCCGGCGCCGGTCTGTGCTTCATCCCGATGGTCGGCGAGTTCGTGATCCCGGATCTGCTCGGCGGGTCGGAGACGCTGATGCTCGGTCGGGTGCTCTGGACCGAGTTCTTCTCGAACCGCGACTGGCCCCTGGCCTCGGCGGTCGCCGTGCTGATCCTCGCCATCGTCATCGGACCGGTGGTGCTGTTCCGGGACAGCCTGCGCGCGGGCGAGGGCGAGGCGCCGTGACCTGGGTGACCCGCACCGCCCTGGCGGCCGGCCTGGGCTTCCTCTACGGGCCGATCGCGGTGCTGATCGTGTACTCGTTCAACGCCTCGCCCCTGGTCACGGTCTGGGGCGGGTTCTCGACCCGCTGGTACGGCGCGCTGCTCTCCGACGCGCCGCTTCTCGCCGCCGCCTGGGTCTCCCTGAAGGTCGCGATCCTTGCGAGCCTGCTCGCCACGATCCTCGGCACGCTGGCGGCCCTCGCCCTGGAGCGGCAGGGCCGCTTCCGGGGGCGCGCCCTGTTCACGGGACTCGTGTTCGGGCCGATTGTGATGCCGGAGGTGATGATCGGCCTCTCGCTCCTGCTGATGTTCATCGGGATCGGGCTGGACCGCGGCCTCGTGACCATCGTTATCGCGCACACGACCTTCTGCACCGGGTTCGTGACGGTGGTGGTCGGTGCGCGTCTACGCGGCCTCGACCGGTCCCTCGAGGAGGCGGCGGCCGATCTCGGCGCGGCGCCGGCGCGGGTGCTGATGACCGTGACCTTGCCGCTGCTGGCGCCGGCCCTCGCGGCGGGAGCGCTCCTCGCCTTCACCCTGTCGCTCGACGACCTGGTGATTTCGAGCTTCGTCTCCGGCCCGGGCTCGACCACCTTGCCGATGCGGCTCTACAGCCAGGTCCGGCTCGGCGTGAATCCGGAGATCAACGCGGCCTCGACCCTGCTCGTCGGGCTGGTGAGCGTCGCGGTGCTGCTGGCGTCCTGGCTCACCGCCCGCCGCGGACACGGCTGAGCGGCGTCACTCCGCGGCCTGCGCGGCCGTCGCGCCCGCGCGCACCGTCCGCGCCACCACAACCGTCACGATGACGTTCACAACCAGCGCCACGATGCCGACATTCACGTCCTGAAGCGGTCCCAGGACGGGCAGCTTCGACAGGCTGAACCCGGAGAAGACGGTCGCCGCCACGGTGGCCACGCCCGCGACGATGCCGGCGATCGCGGCGCGGCGGTCGAGGGGATTGCGGCGCATCAGGCTGGTGATGAAGCACGGGAAGAGCTGCGTCACGAAGTTGTAGCCCATCAGCAGGAGCTGCACGATCGTGTCGCCGCCCGACAGGGTGAAGCCGACGCAGACCAGCGCCAGCACCGGCACGAGGATCTTGCACAGCCGCGCGGTCGCGGCGTCGTCCATGCCCGGGCGCAGGGGGCGAACGAGGTTGTTGGCCACCAGCGTGACCCCGGCGATCAGGATCATGGAGCCCGGGACGAGGGCGGTCAGCACGCCCGTGGCGCCGATCAACCCGATGACCCACGGCGGGAAGGTCGCGAGGGCGAGCTTGAACAGCGACAGGTCGACGTCGGGACCCGTGAGGCCCGGCACCTGCATCACGGCGGTGAAGCCGATCACGAACACGAACAGGTTGATCAGCTGGTAGATCGGCAGGATCACCGCGTTGCGCCGGAACGCGCCCGGCTCGCGCGCCGTGTAGAGCGACGCGAAGGTATGCGGCCACATGTAGCCGCCGAGCGCGGTGAGCAGGACCGTGGTGGTGAACCACGTCGGGCTCTGGCCGCGGTCGGGCAGGGCCAGGAAGCCGGGCTTGGCGGCCTCGATCGCCGTGAACAGGCCCTCGTAGCCGCCGTAATAGTGCACCGGCAGGTAGATCCCGAGGAAGACCACCACGAACAGGATGCTGGTGTCCTTGATCACCGCCGTCCAGGCGGAGCCGTGCACGCCCGACACCACCACGTAGGCGGTGAGCGCGGCCGCGCCGATCCAGACCGCGGCGGTCGACGAGATCGCCCCGTAGGACGCCGTCGACACGATGATCCCGAGCCCCTTGAACTGCAGCACGAGGTAGGGGACGAGGGCGACGATCCCCACGAGCGCCACCAGCATGCCGAGCGCCCGGCTGCCGTACTTGCGCGCGAAGAAATCGGGCTGCGTGTAGAGGTTGTTCTGCTTGGCGTAGCGCCAGACCGGCGGCAGCAGCCAGTACGAGGTGACGTAGGCGAGCGTCAGGTAGCAGAGGATGTAGTAGGCGGGGCCGCCCTTGCCGTAGGCAATGCCGGAGCCGCCGAGGAACGTGAAGGTCGTGTAGATCTCCCCGGCCATCAGGAGGAAGACCAGGGCGGTGCCGAAGCCGCGGCCGCCGACGGTCCACTGCTCCAGCCCCATCTCGCGGCCGACCCGCGCGTAGAGGCCGAGGCCGATCGCCAGGGCGAAGCCGGCGGCCACGATGACGAGCGCGACGCTCATCGCGGATCCTCCGGCGCCCGGTTCTGAGGGTCGGTCAGATAGATCAGCCCCATCACGGCCGAGGTTCCGATCACGCAGAACACCAGCCAGGCGAGGAGCAGCGGCAAGCCGAACACGAAGGGCTCGACCCGGTTCAGGAAGAACGGGCCGACGAGGATGCCGAGGAAAGGCAGGGCGGCCAGCCACCGCAGATTTCGCATGCGCGATACCGTTCAGAAGGCCCCGATACCGCGGGGTGAATCAGTCACGGACCGCTGTCAACGCCGCGAGCGCCCGACGGCGCTCATCCCGATCACGTCTGCGTGCTGTGCGCTCGCGCACGCGGCCGCGCTCCGGGCGCGCATATTCTCGTGAGACGTCGCGCCGTCCGACAGGACGGACGCCGAGGGATTTCACGAGATGACCCGTACTCTGACCATCGCGGCGCTGGCCGCGCTCCTCGCCCTTCCTGCGGCCCAGGCGGAAGCCCGCGCGCGCCACACGCCCGCCAAGGCGCAGCCCAGCGCCGCCATTAAGGCGCGCCAGAACGTCATGAACGATTTCAACGCGCGGATGAGCCGCCTGGACGCGCTCATGGGCGTCCCGAGCACGTCGTCGGTCCGCGCGCGCTCGGCCGAGGCCGGACGCTAGCAGCCTCGACGAGCCGGTCGGTCGGGCCGGCGCGTCGTCTCAACGGCCCAGGCCGCCCGCCTCCTCGACGAAGCGCGCCACCGCGTCCGCGCCTGCCCCCTCGCGCAGGGAGGCGAAGACGTAGGGCCGGGTGCCGCGCATCCGCTGCGTGTCGGATTCCATCACCGACAGGTCGGCACCGACGAGCGGCGCGAGGTCGGTCTTGTTGACGATCAGCAGATCGGACCGGGTGATGCCCGGACCGCCCTTGCGGGGGATCTTCTCGCCGCCGGCCACGTCGATGACGTAGAGGGTGATGTCGGCGAGTTCCGGTGAGAACGTCGCCGCGAGGTTATCACCGCCGGATTCGATCAGCACGAGGTCGAGCTTCGGGAAGCGCCGGTTCATCTCGGCGACCGCGGCGAGATTGATCGAGGCATCCTCGCGGATCGCGGTGTGCGGGCAACCGCCGGTCTCGACGCCGAGGATGCGCTCCTCCGGAAGGGCGCCCGCGACGGTGAGGATCCGCGCGTCCTCCTTCGTGTAGATGTCGTTGGTGATGGCGCAGATCTCGTAGCGGTCACGGAAGCGCTTGCAGAGCTGCTCCATCAGGGCGGTCTTGCCGGAACCGACAGGTCCGCCGATGCCGACGCGGAGGGGGCCGTTGGTGGTGGTCATGCTGCGGGCTCAGGATCGGAAGATGCGGGAATACTGGGTCTCGTGGCGGAAGGAACCGAGATCCAGGCGAAAGGTGGCGGTCCCAAGGGCATCAAGACCCGCCTCGGCAGCGGAGCCGGCGAGCCCGGCGATGCGCGGCGCGAGGGCGGCGACGACCCGCGTGCCGGCGGCCTGACCCACGGGCGCCGCCCGGAGTGCCGCGGAGATGAGATTCTGGAGGAAGGCGAGGCCGTAGGCGGCTAGCGCCGGCCCGACTGCCATGCGGTACGCGCCCGCCGCGAGGCCGACCGCGACCGGATAGGCGACCGGGCCCGGCAGCTGCTCCGCCAGGGCGGCCAGGGCGTCGCAAGGCCACGCGCCGCGCGTCGCGTCGAGGAAGCTCCGGCCCTGCTGGCTCGTCTCTAGGTGAAGCTCGCGCGACGGCGCCAGGGCCAGGGCGAGGTCGTTGACGGCGACCAGCGCGACGCCGTCGGATGACAGCGCCGCCGCGTGGGCGTGAGCGGCCAGGATCAGGTCGTTGCGCAGGGCGCCGCGCTCGCAGACGTCCCGGAGCCACGCCCTCAGGCTCGCCTCGTCGCGGACGTCGCCGGCCTCGACCGCCCATTCCAGCCCGTGCGAGTAGGCGTAGGCGCCGACCGGGTAGCCGGGCGACAGCCACGCCATCAGGCGGAGCGCCTCCAGCGCCTCAGCCCGCGGCATGGTGGTGATGGTGGCCGCCGTGCGGGTGGTCATGCCCGTGGTCGCCGGAATAGGCGCCGCCCTCCGGCCGGAACGGGCGCTCCACCGACTCGGCGGTACCGCCGAGGCCCCGGACCATCTCGGCGAGGACGTGGTCGTGCGCGATCCAGACCGCGTCCGGGCCGATCTCGGCGGCGATGTGCCGGTTGCCGATATGCCAGATCAGGCGCTTGAGCGCGTGATCGCTGCCAGCCCGGATCTCGAGCAGACGCTCCGGCGCGGCCTCGACCCAGACGAGGCGTCCGTCCTGCAGGACCAGGGCGTCGCCGTCCTCCAGCACGGTCGGCTCCGGGAGGTCCAGCAGAAAGCCCAGCCCCCCGGCGCCGCGCATGGCGACGCGGCGGCGGTGGCGGTCGCCGTGATCGAGGACGACGCGGTCGACGATCTCACCGCCCGACAGGGCGTCGCGGCGGATGATGCGGGTGGCGCGGATCATGGATGGCCGCGCTCAGAACAGGAAGTAGCGCTGCGCCATCGGCAGGACTTCGGCCGGCTCGCAGACCAGCAGCTCGCCGTCGGCGCGCACGTCGTAGGTTTCCGGATCGACCTCGATGACCGGCGTCGCGTCGTTCAGCACCATGCTCTTCTTCGAGATGCCGCCGCGGACGTTCTCCACCGCGACCAGCTCCTTCTGCACGCCCAGCCGCTCCCGAAGGCCGTCCTCAACCGCCGCCCGGGAGACGAAGGTGAGGGCGGTGGCGAAGGGCACCCGTCCGTAGGCGCCGAACATCGGCCGGTAATGGACCGGCTGCGGCGTCGGGATCGAGGCGTTCGGATCGCCCATGGGGGCGGCCGCGATGCTGCCGCCCTTCAGCACGAGGTCGGGCTTCACGCCGAAGAAGGCCGGATTCCACAGCACGAGGTCGGCGAGCTTGCCCGCCTCGACCGAGCCGATGTGACGGGAGATGCCGTGCGCGATGGCCGGGTTGATCGTATACTTGGCGACGTAGCGGCGCGCCCGCAGGTTGTCGGTACCGGACGCGTCGCCCGGCAGGGCGCCCCGCTGGCGCTTCATCTTGTCGGCGGTCTGCCACGTGCGGATGATGACCTCGCCGACCCGGCCCATCGCCTGGCTGTCGGACGACATCATCGAGAGCGCGCCGATGTCGTGCAGGATGTCCTCGGCCGCGATGGTCTCGCGCCGGATCCGGCTCTCCGCGAAGGCGAGATCCTCGGGGATCGACGGGTCGAGGTGGTGGCAGACCATGAGCATGTCGAGATGCTCGTCGATCGTGTTCCACGTGTAGGGCCGCGTCGGGTTGGTGGACGACGGGAGCACGTTCGGCAGCCCGGCCACCTTGATGATGTCCGGCGCGTGGCCGCCGCCCGCGCCCTCGGTGTGGAAGGCGTGGATGGTCCGGCCCTTGAACGCCGCGATCGTGTCCTCGACGAAGCCCGATTCGTTGAGCGTGTCGGTGTGGATCATGACCTGGATGTCGTGGGCATCGGCCACCGACAGGCAGGTGTCGATCGCGGCCGGCGTCGTGCCCCAGTCCTCGTGCAGCTTCAGCGCGCAGGCGCCCGCCCGGACCATCTCGACGAGGCTCTCCGGGCGGGACGCGTTGCCCTTGCCGGCGAAGGCGAGGTTCATCGGGAACGCGTCCGCCGCCTCGATCATCCGGGCGATGTGCCAGGGGCCCGGCGTGCAGGTGGTGGCGAAGGTGCCGTGCGCCGGGCCGGTGCCGCCGCCGAGCATCGTGGTGATGCCCGAGCAGAGCGCCTCCTCGATCTGCTGCGGGCAGATGAAGTGGATGTGGCTGTCGAAGCCGCCCGCCGTCAGGATCTTGCCCTCGCCGGCGATGACCTCGGTGCCCGGCCCGACCACGATGTCGACCCCGGGCTGCACGTCCGGATTGCCGGCCTTGCCAAGCCGGAAGATCCGGCCGCGCACGATGCCGACATCGCACTTCACGATGCCCCAGTGATCGAGGACCACCGCATTGGTGATCACCGTGTCGACGGCGCCGTCGGCGTTGGTGGCTTGGCTCTGGCCCATGCCGTCGCGGATGACCTTGCCGCCGCCGAACTTCACCTCCTCACCGTAGGTCGTGAAGTCGCGCTCGATCGTGATCTCCAGGCCGGTATCGGCGAGCCGGACGCGGTCGCCGACCGTCGGGCCGAACATGTCGGCGTAGGCCGAGCGGGGCAGGCTGGCGGGCTTGGGCGTGTTGGCCATGATCAGAGCTTGCCCATCACGTCGCCGCGGAACCCGTAGACGGTGCGCCCGCCGGAGAGCGGCACGAGCGCGACCTCCCGCGTCGATCCCGGCTCGAACCGCACGGCGGTGCCCGGCGCGATGTCGAGGCGCTTGCCGCGGGCCTGCTCGCGCGGGAACACGAGGCCCGGATTGACCTCGAAGAAGTGATAGTGTGAGCCGACCTGGATCGGCCGGTCCCCGACATTGGCGACCTCGATCACGGTCCGCTCGGCGCCGGGATTGAACACGATCTCTCCCGGCAGCGTCGTCACGGTTCCAGGGACGTCGGAAGAGGCCGCGCCGCGGATCGGATGGTGCACGGTGACGAGCTTCGTGCCGTCCGGGAAGGTCGCCTCCACCTGGATGTCGTGGATCATCTCGGGCACGCCTTCCATGACCTGATCGGCGGTCAGCACGGTGGCACCGGCCTGCATCAGGTCGGCCACGGTGCGGCCGTCCCGCGCGCCCTCGACCACGAAGTCGGTGATCAGCGCCACCGCCTCCGGATGGTTGAGCTTCACGCCGCGGGCGAGGCGATTCCGCGCCACCTGCGCCGCCATGGCGATGAGCAACTTGTCCTTCTCTCGGGGCGTCAGCAGCACGGGCAACCTCGTCGTCGCGGCGGCCGGAGCAAGGATCATGCGCGCGGCGCGGTCAAGGGCGGGCGGCGGCCGTTGCAGGACCCGGACCACCGCGGGTGCAGCGCGCAGCGTCGGCCGTCACGGTGTCATGGCGACAAACCCGGCGAACAGATCTGGCAGGGGCGAGCCCTTGACGGCGCCCGGCAGGTCACGGGGATGGATGAACTCGTCCCGGAACCACGGATAACGCTTCGGATCGAAGGAGGATCGCAGCCAATCGATCGTCCGCCGCACGCGGGTAATCCGCTCCGCATCCGGGTGATAGGTCAGCCAGATGTCGACGCCGAAGCGGCCAAGATTGTCCAGCGGAACGACCTGAGCGCCGATTGCGCTGGCATAGGTGGGCAGCAATCCGATGCCGGCGCCCTTGGCAATTGCCCAGTAATACGCGCTGCTGACATTGACTTTCAGCGTGATCGGGACCTTCGCGGGAAAGCCCGGGACTGTCCTCACATAGTCTTCGAGCGGCACGGTCTGCCCGCCATCCTGAACCACGATGCGATGGCGCTCGAGATCTTCGGGGCGGAGCGGCAGCCCATAGGTCTCCTCGTAGATCCGCGCGGCGTACGGCATCATGTGGATCCGGCCGAGCTTGACCACACGAAGGTCCGGGCTGGTCGGCCGCGTCAACTGGATAGCCACGTCGGCTTCAAGCCGCAGGACATCGGCCGATTCCATGGCGCAGCGCAGGTCAACGGTCAGACGTGGGTTCGCGCGCTGGAACTCGACGAGCCGCGGCGCGAGCCAGAAGGCACCCAGACCTTCCGTGACGGCAATCCGCACCTCGCCAGTCTCGGCGAAGGGGGTGGCCTCGCCCGTTCGCACCAAGCTGAAAGCCGCCGCCTCCATGCGGGCGGCGGCTTCCAAAATCGCGTGACCCTCGACGGTGAGACGGATGCCGTCGACATGACGCGTCAGCAGGGGCGCACCAATCAAGGCTTCCAGATCGGCGATCCGCCGTCGCACCGAGTTCACCGACAGGCCGAGCTTCAGGGCGGCCGACCGGAAGCTCCCGGACCGCTCGAGCGTCAGGAAGACCCGGATGCTCTGCCAGTCAGGCATCGCCTCCCGGCTCGCCTCGGCCTGTTCCATCGACGGAACGCCCCTGTTCCAAATTTTGCACAGACAACCAGAGCGCTAGATGCGAAGTGCTGGACCGTCAATCCGAAACCGAATGACAGGTCATCCGATGACGCTGCATATCACGCGCGCTCAGTTCGTTGCGCGGGACGCGGATCAATTTGGAACAGCGCCAGTCTCTGCGGAGCCACGCCATGAATTGAGCGCGCTGCGCGTCGACCGCGTTGCCCGTCATCTCGTTATCTTCATGCCGACACCAAGTGATCTGCATCGGTTGATCGAAGATGCACGAACGAATCTGCCCGATCTTGCATCGGTCCAGGCTGTCCGGCGCGTCATGTCGATCAATCCCGACAGCGTCGTTGCGATCGCGCAGAGACATAAATTCAATGCTGCGCAGCCAAGAGGCGAAGGTTTCGTCGCCTGTCTGATGCTGAACGCAGACGGTCTGACCGCCCTCAAGGACGGAACTCTCGACACGGCGGAGCCGCCGGTGGCGATGCTGGCCGGTCAACACGAACGTCCGGCCGGGATCTACGTCTGGGCCGTCTATGCGCGGCGACGGCTTGCCGGCGGCGTCAGCCTCGTCTTCGACCGTCTGTCGAGCCCAACCTATCGCGGCGTCGATTTCTATGCCCGGGCGGCGACGCCCGAGGGCGCGGATCTCCTCACGACGCTCGGCTTCACCCTCAGGAACACTGCCCGCGGGGACCTGTATCATTTCGGGCGTGGGCCGAAGGGGGATCCGGCGCCCCCCTATGACAGTCACAAGCCGGGCGGGACCGGGATCAGCGTCGCGGTGGCCCGAAACCTGGAAGATCTGTCCCGGGTGATCGCCCTGCGCGCAGCCGTGTACATGGGCGAGCAGGCCTGCCCCTACGAAGAGGAATTTGACGGCAACGATCTCTCGGCAACGCACCTGATCGGCTATGTCGGCGACGAGCCGGCGGGCTGCCTGCGCATCCGGTTCTTCGCAGATTTCGCGAAGATCGAGCGCCTGGCGGTCCGGGCCGAGTTCCGCAACACCCGCATGGCCTTCGCGCTGGTCCGGGCCGGGATCGAGCTGGCGCGGGTCAAGGGCTACCGCCGTCTCTACGGTCATGCCCAGAAGCGCCTTGTCGGCTTCTGGAGCCGCTTCGGCTTCCGGGTCTTCGAGGGCGCCCAGGAACTGGTGTTCTCAGATTTCGACTACATCGAAATGCTGATGGAAGCGGAACCGCATCCGCAAGCCATCGGCCTCGGCGTCGATCCGTACGTCATCATCCGGCCGGAAGGCCGCTGGCACCGGGCTGGCGCGCTCGACCGCTCGCGGAGCCGCGCTGTGACCCGTCCGTCCGTCGACCGGGAGGTCGCGGCGCGATGAATCGGCCGCTCAATCCGGCGCTGTATCGCCACCCGCGCAGCGTCCCGGTGCTGGTGCTGGTAGACATGCAGCAGGAATACGAGATTGCGGGCCGTCCGCTCGCCGTTCCGAAAATCGGGCCCGCACTCCTGAACTGCCGCCGCGCGCTCTCACATGCCCGCGAGAGCGGCATGCAGGTGGCCTATGTCCGCTGGGTCGGCGCTCCGCTGTTCCAGGCAGGCAGCCGCTTCGCCCGCTGGATCGAAGGGTTCGAACCGCATGGCTGCGACATGATCTTCGATCGGGACCGGCCCTCCTGCTACGCCAGTCCCGCCTTCGCCGACGCGATGGAGCGCGGCTTGCCGCCGCTGGTCATCGCGGGGTTCGCCGGCGAGTCATCCTGCCTCGCAACGGCGGTCGATGCCTACCACCGCGGACAGGCGGTGACCTTCCTGTCCGATGCCTCCGCCAGCCACGGCCTGGAGGATATCGCCGCTCATGAGATCCACCGAACGGTGAGTGCGATCATGCGGGTGTTCGGTGACGTCACGGACACGCAATCCTGGATCGCCACCTCCTCGCCGTTCAAGCCCATGCTCGCCGCTTCAAGGCCCACGCACAGCAATGACTGACCGAGCCCAGAATTCCGGGAACCCTGACGACATCCCACTGCGTGACGAGGATGTGGACATGCGCCTCGGAAGGCACGCGATCGCGCTGCTTCAGGCGGCGCGCGACGCTGGAGAGCCGACGCTGATCGCGCAGGCCGAGGCCATGGCGATGGCGGTCGGATTCCTGCTGGCAAGCCGACTTCCCGAGCGGGAACCGGCGACCGGCTGATCAATCCGCTCCGTCGCCGCCGATCAAACGCATGGCACGCAGGCGCGCGGTCCGCTCGTCGCGCGCGCTTCGGTCTGCGGCGAGGGCACGCCACAGGGCCTGTAGCTCGATCTCGTGAGGCGTATCGGTGATTTCGTCGGCGTCGCGTACCGTGCGGGCGTGATCGAAGGCGTCCATGTTCAAAATCTCGCGCCTTGAGTTACGGTGCGGTACCAGGGCAGCATCGGGATCGTCCAGCCCGAAAGATGGGCAGATCTTGTACAAGCCGACGTGATCGTCACCCCAAAGCAAATCCGTCGCCGGCAAACCAGCGCCTGAGCCGAGCGTTCGCGCGGGACGATCCAAATGCCGCGATCGGTCTCAGCAGATGCAGGGCTTGTATTGTGCACACTGAAACCGAAGACGGCCTTCTACCGGTTTAGAGCACTATATTTCACCGAATGGACAGTAGATCTTGCAATAGAACCCAACTTAATTTCGCTTTTTTGCCCACGGCATGTCTCTGATAGGGGGTCAGGCCAGCGAAAGGCCCAGAAACATACCGGACATCGAACTATGCCAATCCCGCTCTGCAGAACCCCTGGCGAGGGGGCCCAGGACGTCAGGCCTGAGATTGCGTCAGCACGGCGATGATGGATTCGACCATTTCGATCTGCTCCTGCACCGCCACGAGCCGTGGTCCGGCTTCCGCGCCGTCGCCCAGCACGAAGGTGCCCTTCTGCCGGCGCACGTCGCGCAGCTTGCGCACCGACGCGACGATGATTTGCCGCTCCTCAATGAGCGCATCGCGGAGTTCGTTCAGACCGTCCAGTTCCAACGTCGAGGCCATGGGGCATCCCGGTCTCACATCCTGCGCGCGGCAACGGCGAACAGCCCGCTCCGCCGCGCCGGGCGGGAATCGTGCAGATAGGGCGTCGGACGCAGCGGCGCGACCTAGTCTCGGCGGCGGTAGCACGCTTTCTGTGGGGGGAACATTGCTGCGATCCATGGAGTGCCGCGGTGCCCAGCGAGCGCGTTGTATGCTACTGAATGCAAAATATCCCGGTTCGCGGCGCGGTGGGATCAACGGGCGGACATCGGCGCATGCTGCGTGAAGACGGGCACGATTCCGACGCATCTCGATCAGACGAGACCCTTGCGCTCAGGGGCGACTGCGACATGCCTCGGCCGGCATCCGGCCCGGCGCCGAGACGCGTCGGTGCGGCCCGCCTGATCCTGCTGCTTCTCGCTGTCGTGGGCGGCGGCGCTTACGGCTACACGCGTTTGAATTCGACCGCCGCGCCGACCAAGGCAGTCGCGCCGCTTCCTGTGCCCGTTACCCTCGGTACGGTGGAGCAGGGGCCGTTCGCACTCGTGTCGAACGGTCTGGGCACGGTTCAGGCTTACAACACCGTCCAGGTGCGCACACGCGTCGACGGCGAGATCCAGCAGGTCGCGTTCCGCGAGGGCCAGACCGTCCACAAGGGGGACGTTCTGGTGCAGATCGACCCGCGGCCCTACCAGGCGGCGCTGGATCAGGCGAAAGCCAAGAAGGAGCAGGACACGGCCAATCTCGGTAATGCGAAGGCGGACCTCGTCCGCTACACCGGGCTCGGCGCCTATGCCTCCCGGCAGCAGACCGAGACACAGACGGCCCTGGTCGCCCAGCTCACCGCGCAGGTAGCGTCCGATCAGGCCGCCATCGACAACGCCACGACGCAGCTCGGCTACGCCACGATCCGCGCGCCGATCGACGGCGTCACGGGCTTCCGGCAGGTCGATATCGGCAACATCGTCAACGCGGCCGGCCAGACCCCGATCGTGACGATCACGCAGGTCGAGCCGATCTTCGTGGTGTTCACGGCCCCGGAGGACCAGCTGCCCGCGATCACCGCGGCCCTCAAGGCCGGCGACGTGCCGGTCGAGGCCTGGACGTCGGACGGGCTGACCAAGCTCGCCGACGGCAAGCTCGCCCTGTTCAACAACCAGGTCGACACCGCGACCGGCACGATCCGCCTCAAGGCCGTCTTCGAGAACAGGAAGCACGCCCTGTGGCCGGGCCTGTCGGTCTCCACCAAGATGCGGGTCGGCACGGTCGCGGTCGCCACGACGGTGCCGGACGACGCGATCCAGCACGGGCCGGACGGCCTGTTCGCCTTCGTGGTGGACGATGCCAGCCGGGCGCATCAGCGCGCGCTGAAAGCGGGCCGGTCGGATTCGGGGCGGACGCGCGTTCTCAGCGGCGACCTCCGACCCGGCGAGCGGGTCATCGTGGCCGGACAGTACAAGGTGCAGGACGGCAGCCTCGTGGCTGATCCGCACGCCGCCCACACCGCGCAGGCGGAGGCGGTCCAGTGATGCGCGCGGCACGCCTCATGGCGGGCGCGTCTCCGCGCGGAGCCCGGCCATGAAGGGCGGCATCTCGGCGCCGTTCATCCGGTTCCCGGTGGCGACCACGCTGATCATGGTCGGCATCCTGTTCCTCGGGGTGGTGGCCTACCCGCTGCTGGGCGTCGCGCCGCTGCCGCAGGTGGATTTCCCGACCATCCAGGTGACCGCGCAGCTGCCCGGGGCCAGCCCGGAGACGATGGCCTCGTCGGTGGCGCAGCCACTCGAGCGGCAGTTCTCGCAGATTCCCGGCGTGTCGCAGATGACCTCGACGAGCTCCCTCGGGATCTCGACGGTCACGGTCCAGTTCGACCTCAACCGCAACATCGACGGCGCCGCAAGCGACATCCAGGCGGCCATCAACGCCGCCAGCGGCCAGCTCCCGAAGAACCTCCCGACTCCGCCGACCTACCGCAAGGTCAATCCGGCCGATTCGCCGATCCTGCTGCTCTCGGCCACCTCCGACAGCATGCCGCTGATCGACGTCGACGACGCCGTCGACGTGCAGCTCGCGCAGCGGATCAGCCAGATCTCGGGCGTCGCCCAGGTCTTCATCGGCGGCCAGCAGAAGCCCGCCGTGCGGATCCAGATCGACCCGGCCAAGCTCGTGGCCAAGGGGCTGTCGCTGGAGGATGTGCGCGCGCAGCTCACCCTCACCACCGTCAACAACCCGAAGGGCAGCATCGACGGCGGCAGCCATAGCTACACCATCTACGCCAACGACCAGCTCACCGCGGCGCAGAACTGGAACGACGTCATCGTAGCCTATCGCGACGGCGCGCCGCTGCGCGTGCGCGACATCGGCCAGGCCGTCGCCGGGCCCGAGGACACGAAGCAGGCAGGCTGGACCAACGGAAAGCGCGGCATCTTCCTGGTCGTATTCAAGCAGCCCGGCGCCAACGTGATCGACACGGTGGATAGCATCAAGGCCCAGCTGCCGCGCCTGACCGCCACCCTCCCGGCCGCCATCAAAGTCGGCATCCTGAGCGACCGGACGCAGACGATCCGCGCCTCGGTCGAGGACGTACAGTTCACCCTGCTGCTGACGATCGCGCTGGTCGTGGGCGTGATCTTCGTGTTCCTGCGCAGCTTCTGGGCGACCGTGATCCCGAGCGTGACCGTGCCGCTCGCGCTGCTCGGCGCCTGCGCGCTGATGTGGATGGCGGGCTACACCCTCGACAACCTCTCGCTGATGGCCCTGACCATCTCGGTCGGGTTCGTGGTCGACGACGCCATCGTCGTCCTGGAGAACATCAGCCGCTACGTCGAGGAGGGCATGCGTCCCATGGAGGCCGCGTTCAAGGGCGCGGGCGAGATCGGCTTCACCATCGTGTCGATCTCGGTGTCGCTGATCGCCGTGCTGATCCCGCTCCTGCTGATGGGCGGCATCATCGGCCGGCTGTTCCGCGAGTTCGCCGTGGTTCTGTCGATGACCATCGCGGTCTCGGCCTTCGTCTCCCTGACGCTGACACCGATGATGGCCTCGCGGCTGCTGAAGGCCCACGACGCCGAGCGCCACGGCCGCCTCTACCGGATGAGCGAGGCCGCCTTCGACTGGCTGCTGGCGGTCTACGCCGACGCCCTCGACGTCGCCCTGCGCTTCCGCCGCGTGACGCTCCTCGTCTTCTTCGCCACGCTGGCACTGACCGGCTACCTGTTCGTGGCGATCCCGAAGGGCTTCTTCCCGCAGCAGGACACCGGCTTCATGATCGGCGTCACCGAGGCGGGTCAGGACATCTCGTTCTCGGCGATGAAGGCGCTGCAGGAGAAGGTCGGCGCGATCGTCCAGGCCGATCCGGCGGTGGCGACGGTCGGCATGTCGCTCGGCGGCAACGGCCAGGCGCTCAATTCCGGGCGCATGTATATCACGCTCAAGCCCCGCGACGAGCGGGACGCCAACGCCTTCCAGGTGATCGGCCGGCTGCGCCCGAAGCTCGAGCGTGTGGCAGGCATCCGGACCTTCATCCAGGCAACCCAGGACGTGCGCACCGGCGGCCGCACCTCGCGGACGCAGTTCGAGTACACCCTCCAGGATCCGGACCTCGCTGAGCTGAACACCTGGGCGCCGCGCATCCTCGACAAGATGAAGACGCTGCCGGAGCTGCGGGACGTCGCCACAGACCAGCAGACCCGCGGCACGACGCTGACGCTGTCGATCGACCGTGACGCCGCCTCGCGCTACGGCATCACGCCCCAGCTCATCGACGACACGCTCTACGACGCGTTCGGCCAGCGCCAGATCGCGCAGTACTTCACGCAGCTGAACAGCTACCACGTGGTGCTGGAGGTGCTGCCGGCGCTCCAGGGCAGCGTGGAGAGCCTCGACAGGATCTACATCAAGGCGCCGATCGGCGGCGGGCAGGTGCCGCTCGCGGCCTTCGCCCGCTGGACGACGGACCCGGTTGCGCCGCTGGCCGTGAACCACCAGGGCCAGTTTCCGGCGGTGACGATCAGCTTCAACCTCGCCCCCGACGTCGCCCTCGGCCAGGCCACGGAGGCGATCGGCCGGGCGATGCGGGAGCTGCAGGTGCCGCCGACCGTGGTGAGCGGCTTCCAGGGCACCGCACAGGCCTTCCAGCAATCCCTCTCGACGGTGCCGCTGCTGATCCTGGCGGCCCTGTTCGTGGTCTACCTGATCCTCGGCATCCTCTACGAGAGCTTCATCCACCCGATCACGATCCTGTCGACGCTGCCATCGGCCGGTGTCGGCGCCTTGGCGGTACTGATGTGGGCGGGGTTCGACTTCAGCCTGATCGCGCTGATCGGCATCATCCTCCTCATCGGCATCGTGAAGAAGAACGGCATCATGCTGGTCGACTTCGCCATCGTGGCCGAGCGCGAGGAGGGTCTCTCGCCCGAGGTCGCGATCCGGAAGGCCGCGCTGCTGCGCTTCCGGCCGATCCTCATGACCACGATGGCGGCGCTCCTCGGCGGCATCCCGTTGATGATCGCCACCGGCACGGGTTCGGAGATTCGCCAGCCGCTGGGCTACGCCGTGGTGGGCGGCCTCGCGGTCAGCCAGGTGCTGACGCTGTTCACCACGCCGGTGATCTACATCTACCTCGACCGGCTGGCGCACCGGCTGTCGTTCCGGGACAAGCCGGAGGCGGTAGACGCGGCGCTCGATGATCCGGAGCCGGTGGAGGAGGTCCGCGGTCCGCCCGCGCTGCGCGCGGCGGAGTGACCGGGGCCCCGCCGTCTTTGCGAGCGCAGCGAAGCAACCCAGTGTCGCAAGTGATGCCCGAGCGTGGCGCGTCCCTCGATCCATTCGCTGCGCTCGCGATGACGGAGGCGGGCTCCCGCGGGCCCATGAGCCTGTAACCCCGCCCCGCTTGGCGAAATCGGCCGCCGAACCAGTTGAGTTCGGACCGGCCCGCAGGCCCCTGGATTTCAAGGACGCGGATGAGCCAGACGCTGCCGCTGCGAGGACTGACCGTACTCGCCCTGGAGCAGGCCGTCGCCGCGCCCTACTGCACCTCGCGGCTCGCCGATGCCGGGGCCCGGGTCATCAAGATCGAGCGGCCGGAGGGTGATTTCGCCCGCGGCTACGACGCGGCGGTCAACGGGCTCGCGAGCTACTTCGTGTGGCTCAACCGCGGCAAGGAGAGCCTCGTCGCCGACATCAAGGATCCGGCGGATGCGCGCCTGCTGCACGCGATCCTCGCCCAGGCCGACGTGTTCGTCCAGAACCTCGCCCCGGGGGCGGCGGCGCGGGCCGGCTTCGGCTCGGCGGAGCTGCGCGCGCGCTACCCCCGGCTGATCACCGTGGACATCTCGGGCTACGGCACCGGCAACGCCTACAGCGACATGAAGGCCTACGACCTGCTGGTCCAGGCCGAGAGTGGGCTCGCCGGGATCACCGGCCACCCAGCCGGCCCCGGGCGCGTTGGCGTCTCCGTCTGCGACGTCGCCTGCGGGATGGACGCCCATGCCGCGGTCCTTGAAGCGCTGATCGCCCGCGGGATCAACGGGCAGGGCTGTGCTCTGGAGGTCAGCCTGTTCAGCGGCGCGGCCGACTGGATGAACGTGCCGCTGCTCTACTTCGAGGGGACGGGCAAGGCCCCGCAGCGGGTCGGCCTCGCGCATCCGTCGATCTGCCCCTACGGCGCCTTCCCAACGGCCGACGGCAGCCTCGTGCTGATTTCGATCCAGAACGAGCGCGAATGGGCGAGCTTCTGCGCCGGCGTGCTCGGTGAGCCGGATCTCGCCCGGGCCGAGGGCTTCGCGTCCAACAATGACCGCGTGGCGAACCGCGCCGCGGTCGACCTGCGCATCGGCGCCGAGCTGGTGCGGCTGAGCCGCGAGGCGGCCGCCGTCCGGCTGAAGGCGGCAGGCACTGCCTACGGCTTCGTCAACACCCTGGCAGACCTCGCCACGCACCCGGCCCTGATCCGCGCGGAGGTTCGCACGCCTTCGGGGCCGGCCCGGATCGTGGCGCCACCGGTGCTGATCGACGGCGCGGTCCGCGCCCTCGGTCCCGTCCCGGCGATCGACGAGCACGGCGTACGGATCCGGGCGGAATTCGCGCGCCGGGGGTGACGACCCGGATACGAGGGCACATCAGAATGGGCGGGAGGAAACGATGAGACTGGACGGCAAGATCGCGCTCGTGACCGGGGCCGGCAGCGGCTTCGGGGCCGGGATTGCCCAGCGCTTCGCCGCGGAGGGCGCCAAGGTGGCCTGCGTCGACATCGACGGTGCGGCGGCCGAGCGTGTCGCGGCGGCGCTCGGCGACAAGGCGATCGCGATCACCGCCGATGTCGGGCTGGCGGCCGACGTCGCCGCCAGCGTCGCCGAGACGCGGCAGCGCTTCGGGGTGCCGAACGTTCTCGTCAACAACGCCGGCACCACCCACCGCAACAAGCCGCTGATGGAGGTGACGGAGGAGGATTTCGACCGGGTCTTCCGGGTCAACGTGAAGTCGATTTTCCACTACGTCCGGGAGGTCGCGCCGCTGATGCGCGACGCGGGCGGCGGCGCGATCCTGAACGTCAGCTCGACGGCGGCGCTGCGGCCCCGTCCGGGCCTGACGTGGTACAACGCCTCGAAGGGCGCGGCGAGCCTCGCCTCGAAGTCACTCGCCCTGGAGCTGGCGCCCTGGAAGATCCGGGTGAACGCCCTCTGCCCGGTCATGGGCGCCACGGGGCTCCTCGAGCACTTCATGGGCGTCCTTGACACGCCCGAGAACCGCGACCGCTTCATCGCGACGATCCCGCTCGGTCGACTGTCGGAAGCGAGCGACATCGCCGCGGCGGCGCTGTTCCTCGCCTCCGACGAGGCGGCGTTCATCACCGGCGTCGATCTGCCCGTCGACGGCGGCCGCACGGCCTGAGGAGGTCTCGATGGAAGCCTATACCGAGATCCGCGAGGCGGTCGCCAAGCTCTGCGCCGGCTTCCCGGGATCGTACTGGCAGGCCCTCGACCGGGAGATGGCATACCCGACGGAGTTCGTGAACGCGCTGACCGAGAGCGGTTACCTGTCTGTCCTGATCCCCGAGGAGTACGGCGGCTCCGGCCTGCCGCTCTCCGCCGCGGCTGCGATCCTCGAGGAGGTGCAGCGGGCGGGCTGCAACGGCGGCGCCTGCCATGCGCAGATGTACACGATGGGCACGCTGCTCCGGCACGGCTCCGCGGCGCAGAAGGCCGAATACCTGCCGGCGATCGCGGAGGGCCGACTGCGGCTCCAGGCCTTCGGCGTGACCGAGCCAACCTCCGGCACCGACACGGGCAGCCTGAAGACGACGGCGCGCCTGGAGGGCGACCGCTACGTCGTCAATGGCCAGAAGATCTGGACCAGCCGCGCCGAGCATTCGGACCTGATGCTGCTCCTGGCCCGCACGACACCGAAGGCAGACGGCATGAAGCGCACGGACGGCCTGTCGGTGCTGCTCGTCGATATGCGCGAAGCGAGAGGCAACGGCCTGACGATCCGGCCGATCCGCACGATGATGAACCACGCCACCACGGAGATCTTCTTCGACAATCTCAGGGTGCCGGCGCAGAACCTCATCGGCGAGGAGGGCAGGGGCTTCCGCTACATCCTGTCCGGCATGAACGCGGAGCGGATCCTGATCGCCGCCGAGTGCATCGGCGACGCCAAGTGGTTCATCGACAGGGCGCGCGCCTATGCCGGCGAGCGCTCCGTCTTCGGGCGGCCGATCGGCGCCAACCAGGGCGTGCAATTCCCGATCGCCAAGGCCTACGCGAACATGCGCGCGGCCGAGCTGATGGTCCGCGAGGCGCTGACCCTCTACGAGGGCGGCGCCAATCCCGGGGCCGAGGCAAACATGGCCAAGATGCTCGCGGCGGACGCCTCCTTCGAGGCGGCCAACGCCTGCATTCAGACCCATGGCGGCTTCGGCTTCGCCGAGGAATACGACGTGGAGCGCAAGTTCCGCGAGACGCGCCTCTACCAGGTCGCGCCAATCTCCACGAACCTGATCCTCGCCTACCTGTCCGAACACGTCCTCGGCCTTCCGCGCTCGTACTGACAGGACCCATCTGGAGACTGGCAGCAGGTGAACCTGGGAGACGGGCGCGAGAAGATCCGTGGTGGACGCCGGAGAAAGGAAGGGCGTCCGAAATAGGCCCTCTGCCAGTACGGTCGCCGCGAAAACAGCGAAGCAGAGCCGCGATGCGCGACCTGGGGCCTGGAGGTGCTGCCTTAACGGCTCCGCTGTGCAAACGAAGACGGAGCGGCCGCATTCAGGACTCAGCGAAGGCGGGCTTCGCCGAGACGAAGCCCGCTCGAAAGCCCCTTCAGGCCAGCTTCAAACCGACATTGACGTTGCCGCGGGTCGCATTGGAGTACGGGCATACCTGGTGCGCGGCATCGACGAGCTTCTGCGCGTCCGCGCGGTCGAGGCCCGGCAGACTGATCGTCAGGTCGGCGGTTATGCCGAATCCGCCCTCGGAGCGCGGGCCGATGCCGACATCGGCGGTGACGGTCGTGTCCGCCGGTACCTTCAGCTGCATCGAAGGCGCGACGGCTTTCATGGCGCCGAGGAAACAGGCCGAGTAGCCGGACGCGAAGAGCTGCTCCGGATTCGCGCCCGGACCACCTGCGCCACCGAGCTCCTTCGGGGTCGAGAGCTTGACCTCGAAGCTGCCGTCGGCCGTCCGAGCGGCGCCGTCGCGGCCTCCGGTGGCAGTGGCGGTCGTGCGGTACTTCACGTCTACGGGCATGAGCAATCTCCGATTTTCGGGAAGGAAGCCGGCATGTAGGCCCCGACTGGCTTCCGCACACCCCAGTTAGATTGTGCACAATCTAATTTCAAGGGTCGATCAGCGCGAAGCGATCGACATCCACGAGACCCCGATCGGTGATCTTCAGATGGGGAATGACCGGCAGCGGCAGGAACGCCACCTGCAGGAAGGGCTCCGGGAGGACGACATCGAGGCTTCGCGCCGCGGCGCGCAGGGTTACGAGCGACTGGCGGATGGCGTCGAACGGCATCAGGCTCATCAGGCCGGCGATCGGAAGCGCGATCTCGGCCAGCACGCGACCGTCCTCGACCACCACGAAGCCGCCCTCGATCTCGCCGAGGCGGTTCACCGCCACCGCCATGTCGGCATCGTCCGCGCCGACGACCGTGATGTTGTGACTGTCATGCCCGACCGACGAGGCGATGGCGCCGCGCCTGAGGCCAAAGCCCTTTACGAACGCGACCCCGATGCCGCGCGATCCCGGCGGTGTCCGGCCGTGGCGCTCGACCACGGCGACCTTGATGACGTCCTGATCGAGGTCGATCCGGCGTTCGCCACCGGAAAACGGCAGGGTGAGGTCGTGACGCAGGGTGATGATCTTGCCGGGCACGACCCCGATCACCGGCGTCGATGGCCCGGAGCCCGGCGCGGCGAAGTCCGCCGCCGTCACCCGCCGCGCCCGCACGCTCCGGCGGCCGATCGGCTCGATCGCCGGACGCGCGTCGAAGAGCGCCGCGTCCACCGGGCGACCCGCGCTGAGCACACGCGACACGGTGCAGCCGGCGAGATCGTCGAGCACCACCAGATCGGCGCGCTGGCCGGGCGCGACGAGGCCTCGGTCGTGCAGGCCGAAGGCCCGGGCCGCCGACCAGGACGCCGCGCGATAGGCGGCCAGCGGCGGCACGCCGAGGGCAATGGCGGTGCGGATGACGAAGTCGAGGTGACCCTCCTCGGCGATGTCGAGGGGATTCCGGTCGTCGGTGCAGAAGGCCAGGAACGGTGCCGACCGGTCGGTCAGGATCGGCGCGAGCGCGTGCAGGTCCTTGCAGACCGAGCCCTCGCGGATCAGCACGGTCATGCCCTTGGAGAGCTTCTCGCGGGCCTCCTCGGGCGAGGTCGCCTCGTGCTCGGTGCGGATGCCGGCTGCGATGTAGCCGTTGAGCCCGAGGCCGCGCAGGAGCGGGGCGTGGCCGTCGATGTGCCGTCCCTGGAAGGCTGCGAGCTTGTCGAGCACGCCTGGATCCGCCGCCAGCACGCCCGGGAAGTTCATGAATTCCGCAAGCCCGATCACTTTTGGATGCGCCGCGAAGGGCAGGAGATCGTGCGCCTCGATCCTGGCGCCCGATGTCTCCAGATGATCGGTTGCCGGGACGCAGGAGGAGAGCTGCACCCGCAGATCCATCACCAGGGTTTCGGAGGCGCCCAGGAACCACGTGAAGGCGTCGGTGCCGAGCACGTTGGCCATCTCGTGCGGGTCGCAAATCCCGGTGGTGACGCCGTGTGGCAGAACGCAACGCTCGAATTCCTGGGGCGGCATCAGCGACGATTCGACGTGGAAATGCGTGTCGATGAAGCCCGGCACCACGACCTTGCCGGAGACGTCGATCTCCCGGGCGCCGCGGTACTGGCCGAAGGTCCCGACGATCCGGTCGCCGCAGATCGCGATGTCGGACGCCACGAGGTCGCCGGTCACGAGGTCGAGGAAACGGCCGCCTTTCAGGACGAGATCGGCCTCGGCCCGGCCCTGACCCTGCGCAATGGCCCGCCGGAGAAAATCCACCTGTGTCATCGCGAGTCGACCCTCCGTCCTGCCATCCGCCAGAAGCATGCCACGGGTGCCAGCCCTTCCGCGACGCTTGCGGATGCGCGGGCGCGGGCGCAGAAGCCGCTCACCTTTGAACTGGTCGAAGCTCTCGATGCCTGCCTATCGCTCACGCACCACCACCCACGGCCGCAACATGGCCGGTGCCCGCGGCCTCTGGCGCGCCACCGGCATGAAGGATTCGGATTTCGGCAAGCCGATCATCGCGGTGGTGAACTCCTTCACGCAGTTCGTGCCGGGCCACGTCCACCTCAAGGATCTCGGCCAACTCGTCGCGCGGGAGATCGAGGCGGCCGGCGGCGTCGCCAAGGAGTTCAACACCATCGCGGTCGATGACGGCATCGCCATGGGCCACGACGGGATGCTGTACTCGCTGCCGTCGCGGGAGCTGATCGCCGATTCCGTCGAGTACATGGTGAACGCGCACTGCGCCGACGCGATGGTGTGCATCTCCAATTGCGACAAGATCACCCCCGGCATGCTGATGGCGACGCTGCGCCTCAACATCCCGACGGTGTTCGTCTCGGGCGGCCCGATGGAGGCCGGCAAGGTCCAGCTGCCCGGCATCGCCAAGAAGGTGGACCTCGTCGACGCGATGATCGCGGCCGCCGACGACCGGATCTCCGACGAGGACGTCGCCGTCATCGAGCGCTCGGCCTGCCCGACCTGCGGCTCCTGCTCGGGCATGTTCACGGCGAATTCCATGAACTGCCTCACCGAAGCCCTCGGCCTCGCCCTGCCGGGCAACGGCTCGGTGCTCGCCACCCACGCCGACCGCAGGCGCCTCTTCGTCGAGGCCGGCCACCTGATCGTCGATCTGGCCCGCCGCCACTACGAGCAGGACGACGCCAGCGTGCTGCCGCGCGCGGTCGCGAGCTTCCGGGCATTCGAGAACGCCATGACCCTCGACATCGCCATGGGCGGCTCGACCAACACGGTGCTGCACCTGCTCGCCGCCGCCCACGAGGGCGAGGTGCCGTTCACCATGGCCGATATCGACCGGCTGTCCCGGCGGGTGCCGGTGCTGTGCAAGGTCGCCCCCGCAGTGGCCAACGTCCACATGGAGGACGTTCATCGCGCCGGCGGCATCATGGGCATCCTGGGCGAGCTCGACCGGGCCGGCCTGATCGACACCGGCGTCGGCAACGTCTCGGCCGGCACGCTGGGCGCGGCGCTCGCCCGCTGGGACGTGCGCGGCGCGCCGGCCGCCTCGGTCCAGACCTTCTACCGCGCGGCCCCCGGCGGCGTGCCGACCCAGGTGGCCTTCAGCCAGGAGTCCCGCTTCGACGAGCTCGATGTCGACCGGGAGGGCGGCGTGATCCGCGACGCCGCGCACGCCTACTCGCAGGACGGCGGCCTCGCCGTGCTCTACGGCAACCTCGCCGAGCAGGGCTGCATCGTGAAGACCGCGGGCGTCGACGCCTCGATCCTGACTTTCACGGGCAGCGCCCGCGTGTTCGAGAGCCAGGACGCGGCCGTCGACGGCATCCTCAACGGCAAGGTCACGGCCGGTGAGGTCGTGCTGATCCGCTATGAGGGTCCGCGCGGCGGTCCCGGCATGCAGGAGATGCTCTACCCGACGAGCTACCTGAAATCGAAGGGGCTCGGGAAGGCCTGCGCCCTCGTCACCGACGGGCGGTTCTCCGGCGGATCCTCGGGTCTGTCCATCGGGCACGTCTCGCCCGAGGCGGCCGAGGGCGGCCTCATCGGCCTCGTGCGCGACGGCGACCGGATCGCTATCGACATCCCGAACCGCCGCATCCATCTCGACGTGGACCAGGCGGAGCTCGACGAGCGTCGCAGCGCCCAGGAGGCGGCGGGCTGGCAGCCGGCGAAGCCGCGCAAGCGGAAGGTGAGCGCGGCCCTGCGCGCCTACGCGATGCTCACGACGAGCGCGGCGCACGGCGCGGTGCGGCGGGTCTGATCAGCGGAGTTCGAGAACCAGGGCTGCGACGGCGGCGAACAGGGCTGCCGCCGCCACCGCGACGCCGATGAGGCGCGCGCGGGTTGTCCGCGTCGCCTTCGCGGGCGTTCCCTTCGCGGACGACATGGGCTCGGGCGGGGCCTCCGGGATGCGCCCCAGGGCCCGGAGCATCAGCGGCTCGATCGCCGCGTAGCCCGCCGGGCTCAGGTGAAGCCCGTCCGTCCCGTAGTCAGGTCGGAGTCCGCCGGTCTCGGTCGCCAGCACGGCGTGATAGTCGATGAACGTCGCGCCGTGTTCGTGGGCGTGGTCCCGGAGCCACGCGTTGACCGCCGCGATCATGGCGGGCGCGTCCCGCACCTCCGGGTTCCACGGGATGCCGTCCACCGGCGTGAGCGAGCCGATCCAGGCCCTCACGCCCAGGACGCGGGCCTCGTCAAGCATGCCGGCCAGCGTCCGGCAGATCCCCTCGACCGAGACGAAGGCGCCCTCGTTGCGGCCGATATCGTTGACGCCGCACAGGAGATGCACACCCCAGGCCTCGGTCTCCGCGAGATCGCGGGCGAATCGCATCGTGATCCAGCGTGCCGTCTGGCCGGAGCCGCCGCGGGGGATGAGGTCGTAGGCCTCGAAGGTGCCGGCCCGGTGGAAGCCCCAGAGCTCCGTGATCGAGTCCCCGATGAAGACGATCGGTTCGGCCATGGCTCAGGCGGGCGTCGCCGCCTCGATCACCTCGGTGACTTCCGCCTGCAGGCGGTCCGCCATCACCTGGCGGCCCTCCGAGGTCACGTGGACGATGTCGGTGAACAGGGCGCGGCTATCGGCCTCGAACAGCCGGCTCAGATCCCGCGCCGCGAAGGCCCGATCGGCCGTGTCCAGCCGCCCCAGGATGCTCTCGAAGCGCTCGTACTGGCGGTCGAGATAGGCGAGGAACGCGCCGGACGCGGCCCCGCCCTCCGCGCCCGCGAGGGTCCCCTTGCGGACGACCGTCGGCTGCAGCAGAAACCGCACCGGCGCGCCGATCCCCGGCGCGAGCCGCGCGAGGCGCTTGAGCGCCAGTTCGAACTGCCGCACCACCTCCCATTCCCAGATGTCGGATTGCCAGTTCGTGAGCGCGCGCAGGTTCTCGAGGCGGTTGAAGATCATCGCCTGCAGGCCGTCATACGACAGGGCCTCCGCGTCGTCGGCGGACTTCCTCGGATCGAAGAAGTAATCGTACAGGCTCTCGTTCGCGAAGTGGTTGTAGGGGACGCCAGCCCGCGGATCGAAGCTCCAGGGCTGGAAGATGTCGGTGGCGCCGCCGACGATCAGGATGACGTCGGGCTGCAGATCCATCAGCCGCGTTGTGATCAGGGCGATCATCTGGTTCAGGCAGGCCGAGACCGCGCCGAAATTGTAGACCCGCGCGCCCGGACCGTGCGCCCGCTTCAACCCGGTCTCCAGCCGTCCAGGCACGGTGTCGGCGAAGACCTGCCCGTCGATCAAGGTGCTGTCGCCGACGACGAAGACCCGCAGCGTCTCGGATGGGGGCCGCGTATCGGCATGCACGTCGTTGCGGTACCCGAGGGCGTCGTAGCGCCAGCCCTGACCGGGCGCCTCGGTCAGCGGCTTGCCGGCGAAATGCGCGTAGGGCGCGGGAAACCGGCTGTTCGCGTCGAAGTTCTGGAAGCTCTGCAGGAACTTCCGCCGTCGCGCGTCCGCGCTGTGGTCGGGCGGCCGGTGGGCCATGATCCGTCTCCTCCCCGGGCGGATGCCCGGTGGCTGTGCGATGGATGTTGAACCGAGCGGCGGGACGGAGAGCCCGCTCAGCTCCGCAGCGTCGTGTGGTTCTCCAGGAACCAGCCGTAGGTCTGGCGCAGCCCGTCTTCGAGAGCGATCTCGGGCCGCCAGCCCATGGCCTTAAGCCGCGAGACGTCCATCAGCTTGCGCGGCGTCCCGTCGGGCTTGGTGGCGTCGAATTCAAGCTGGCCCTCGTAGCCGATCACCTGGGCAAGCGCCTCGGCCAGCTGGCGGATTGTGCAATCCTCACCGGTGCCGACGTTGATGTGCGACAGGTCGGGACGCGTATTCGCGGCGTAGACCGCATCATCCATCTCCATCACGTAGACGCTGGCCCGCGCCATGTCGTCGACGTGCAGGAACTCGCGCATCGCACGGCCGGTGCCCCAGACCGTGACCTTCGCCAGACCCTCCCGCTTCGCCTCGTGGAAGCGGCGCATCAGCGCCGGCAGGACGTGGGCGTTCTCGGGATGGAAGTTGTCGTTCGGCCCGTAAAGGTTCGTCGGCATGACGCTGCGATAGCGCCGCCCGTACTGGCGGTTGTAGCTCTCGCACATCTTGATCCCCGCGATCTTGGCGATCGCGTAGGGCTCGTTGGTCGGCTCGAGCACCCCGGTCAGCAGGGCATCCTCGCGCATCGGCTGCGGGGCGAGCTTCGGGTAGATGCACGACGAGCCGAGGAACAGAAGCCGGTCGACGCCGTGCGTGTGCGCGGCGTCGATCAGGTTGGACTGGATCAGCAGGTTCTCGTGGATGAACTCGGCCGGGTAGGTGTTGTTGGCGTGGATGCCGCCGACACGCGCGGCGGCGAGGTAGACCTGATCGATGCGGTTCTCGGCGAAGAAGCGCCGGACAGCGGCCTGATCCAGAAGGTCGAGAGCCCGGCGGTCTGCCGTGAGGATCCGCTCGTGACCCAGCTCACGCAGGCGACGCACGATCGCCGAGCCCACCATGCCCCGATGGCCCGCCACGAAAATGGTCTGACCTCGACCGTCCATCACGCGTTCGTTCCCTGCCGAAAGCTCGGATTTCCAAGCCCCTATAGCCCCTTTGCGGCGCGATATCGCCGGGCAAACACGCGTTTTGTGAGGCGGGACAGGCTCCCCGAGTGGTCGCCGGCGGACCGAATCCCGCTGCAGCGCGAGTTCGATGTTGGCACATCTAAAAGTTGCATATGGTTGCCTGGACAGTCGCCGCACCGCGTTCCTGCTCACAAAGCAATCGATGTCGAGGCTGTTCCGGAAACGCGCTTCGCCGTGCAGCTTTGGTGATCGGGATCGTTCTCCGGCGGATTCGTGGCCTTGCCGTTGTCGGCAACGTGCCCCGTGGCGTCTCAGCCTGTCGTGCATGCGACGTCGATGGCGGACGGACTACTGCTCTGCACCGCTTCCGGCGGTGTTCGACTAGGGGTCGTCTCGAATCGGTTGTTGGTCTCACCGTGGGGCATCGGCTCAGGACTGCCTGCGCCCGAGACGGAGTGACCGTTGGCGTTGCCAAGACCTGCGACGGCGACGTTCGGGCCGGTCTGGCCGGCGCATTCTGAACAACGCACATAGGAGACGCCGTCAAACGCATTTCGGTCTTGCGCGCCGTGAAAGGGAGGCGGTAGTGTCAAGCAATGCTGACACTCGCGGTCGACCAAAAGATTGCGCAAAAGATCGATCGGCGCCCGCATGCCCTCGTGGTCGGCTCGGGCTTCGGCGGCCTTGCCGCGGCAGTCCGGCTCGGTGCGCGGGGCTACCGTGTGACCGTGCTCGAACGCCTGACGCAGCCGGGGGGGCGTGCGAGAGTCCACCGGCAGGACGGGTTCACCTTCGACGCCGGTCCGACCATCGTCACGGCGCCGCAGCTCTTCGAGGAGCTGTGGCAGTTGGCCGGTCGCCGGCTCTCAGACGATGTGATGCTTGTGCCGATGGATCCGTTCTACCGGATCCGCTTCGCCGACGGCACATCCTTCGCCTATAGCGGCGACGTGGACCGCATGCGTGCCGAGGTGGCGCGCTTCGCGCCGGACGATGTCGCGGGCTACGATCGTTTCATGGCCCACAGCCGTGCCGTCTGCCGGATCGGCTTCGAGCAACTCGGTCACGTGCCCTTCGGCAGTGTCGGTTCGATGCTGAAGATCGCGCCCGACCTGCTGCGCCTTTCCGGACACCGGTCCGTCCACGACGTGGTGGCGCGCTTCATCCGCGACGAGCGGCTGCGGACAGTGTTCAGCTTCCATCCGCTGCTGATCGGCGGCAACCCGTTTCGAGCCAGCGCCATCTATTGCCTTATCGCCGACCTCGAGCGGCGCTGGGGCGTCCACTTCGCGATGGGCGGAACGGGGCAACTGGTCGACGGGCTGGTGCGGCTGATCCGGTCCCAGGGCGGCCGCCTGCGCCTCGGCGTCGAGGTTACGCGCATCCGGGTGGAGGCGGGCGCGGCCACGGGCGTGGACCTGACGAGCGGCGAGACGATCGCCGCCGACCTTGTGGTCTCCAATGCCGACTCGGCCGTGACGCATGCGCGTCTGCTGCCCGAGGCGCAGCGCTGGAGTTCGGGCCGGTTCCAGCGCGCCCGCTCATCGATGGGGCTGTTCGTCTGGTACTTCGGCACCAGCCGGCGCTTTCCGAAGGTGGATCACCACACGATCCTGCTCGGGCCGCGATATCGCGACCTGCTGGCCGACATCTTCGACCGCAAGGTGCTGGCCGAGGATGCGAGTCTGTACCTCCACCGGCCGACCGCCACCGATCCAAGCCTTGCGCCCCCGGGATGCGACGCCTTCTACGTACTGGCACCGGTTCCGAACCTCGCCGGCGGCCAGGATTGGCACGCCCTCGCCGAACCATATCGGCGCCGGATCGCCGCCATGCTGGAAGAGAGCGTATTGCCCGGCCTGTCGGAGGCCATCGTGACCTCGAAGGTCACGACCCCGCTCGATTTCCAGGACGATTTCCTCAGCTACCGGGGTTCGGGCTTCGGCCTGGAGCCGGTGCTGACCCAATCGGCTTGGTTCCGCCCGCACAATCGGTCGAGCAGCATCCGCAACCTCTACTTAGTCGGCGCCGGGACGCATCCGGGCGCAGGCCTGCCCGGGGTCCTCTCCTCCGCCCGTATCCTCGACAGCGTGGTCCCCGATGCCCGCGTTACCGCCTGAATTTGCCGCTGCGGCCGACCGGACTGCCTGCCGCGTCGCGATCCGGGCCGGCTCGAAGAGCTTCTTCGCGGCCGGTCAGCTGCTGCCGGGCGATGTGCGCGAGGCCGCCTACGGCCTCTACGCCTTCTGCCGCCTCTCGGATGACCTCGTCGACGACGCGGCCGACCCGGCCGAGCGTCGCCGCGCAGTGGTGCGGCTCGAGACACGGATCGGCCAAGCCTATGCGGGCCAGCCAGCCGACGCGCCTGCCGATCGCGCCTTCTCCGAGATCGTCGCCACTTACGCGATCCCGGAGGCGCTGCCGCGCGCACTGATCGAGGGCTTCGCCTGGGATGCCGAGGGCCGGCGCTACGCCGATCTCGGGGCATTGCACGCGTATGCGGCCAGGGTGGCGGGTTCCGTCGGAGCGATGATGGCCCTGGTCATGGGCACCCGCACACCCGACGCCCTGGCCCGCGCCTGTGATCTCGGCGCAGCGATGCAGTTAACCAACATCGCGCGCGATGTCGGCGAGGATGCCCGGATGGGTCGCCTCTATCTGCCGCTGGATTGGATGCGGGCGGCCGGGCTGGATCCCGATGCGTTCCTTGCCGATCCACGGCCGAGCCCTGCTCTGGCCGACGTGGTGGCCCGCCTGCTCGCCGAGGCGGAGCGACTCTATGCCCGCGCGGAGGCGGGAATCTCGGCGCTGCCCGGCGGCTGTCGGGCCTCGATTCGGGCAGCCAGTTTGATTTACGCCGAAATCGGCCTGGTGGTGGCCGCGCATGGCTACGATTCGGTTCGCCGTCGCGCACGGGTCAGAACCCCGCGGAAGTTCGCCCTGATCGCCCGCGCAATCCGCACGCCTGCGGGAGCGCTGGGCCTCGGCGCGCCGCCGCTTCCCGAGGCGGCCTTCCTGATCGAGGCCGTAGCACGCGAATCCTCCCTGCCGATGCGCCAGCGTCCGGCTCTGCGGCCCTGGTGGCACGTGAGTGGCCGCGTCGTGCACGTCCTCGACTTGATCGAGCGGATGCGTGAACGCGAGGCGTTCGGCCGTTCGGCGCCGTCCTGATTGGTCGAGTGCGGTCTCGCTGAGCGATCAGCCAATCACCGCCTGGTGCGGATCCAGGGCCGACGTTCATCACAAACAGCCTCTGCTGCGGACAGGGCGAGCCGGGCCTCTGACGTATCCGAGATGGGCAATTCCGTCTGCGTCCGATCTCAGGCGCCGATCGGATCCTTCGCCGGCCCCTAGCGAGCGGCCTGCACTGAAGCAACGTCACCCTCCAAGAGGCACCCGACCGGGCGCCCCTCGGCGAAACCGAGCCGTACCCGGATTTCCGACAGGCGGCCCATGGCCCGCCCCTGCAGGATCCGGATCGGGCGGTCATCCGCGGCGATGAGACCGTCCTGCAGCAGCCCGAAGGCCAAGGCCGCCGCGGCGATCCCCGTGGCGGCATCCTCGGGATAGCCTGAGGCGCGGGGGAATTGCCGCGCCTCGAACAGGCGCGCCGGCCCGTCCAGCACGGCATAGGGGTAGAGCCCGGTCGAACCGATCCGCGCGCATGCCGCCTCGACAGCGTCGCCGGTGGGCGCGAGGGCGTTGAGCGCGGCCGTATCGCGCATCGGCACGAGGGTCTTGACCCGCGACGTCACGGCATTGTGGACCGGCCGCGCAGCGAGAGCGTCAGGCCCGATTCTAAGCGCCGCGCAGACGTCGGCTCTTTGCGCGTCCCCGAGGGGACGAACACGCCCAACCGGCTGCGTGATCGCGACACTCCACGCCTCCGCGCCGCGCGGCGTTAGGAAGCCCGTCACCGAGCCACTTGCGGTCGCGATCCGCACCGGCGAGCTCGGCAGCCGACCTTCGCGGGCCAGAACCCACAGAACGCCGATGGTGGCGTGGGCACACATCTCCATCTCGTGATTCGGGACGAAGAAGCGCAGGCGCAGGTCATGGTCCGGATCATCGGGCGGCAGCGCGAAGCCCGATTCGTGGCCGTAACGCCGGGCGATGTCCCGCATGGCCCCCGCGTCGAGCCCCTGCGCGTCGGAGACGACCGGGCAGGGATTTCCGCCCGCGCCCGCATGCGTGAAGACGTCGACTATCGTCACGGCGTGCATAAGCCCGGTCTCACTGCAGGTGGCGGGTATACGTGTCGCCGGCCGCTGCCTTCAGGGCAGCTCCGGCCTCCCGGCCGATCCGCTCCGCATCCGTCGCAGGCCCCTGTCGGGAGGCCGACCAGTGGCGGCTGCCATCGGGCAGGAACAGCAAGCCGTCGATCCGCAGAAGGTCGCCGTCGATCTGTGCAAGGGCTGCGATCGGAGTCCGGCAGGATCCGTCGAGTTCCGCGAGCAGCGCCCGCTCGGCCGACACCGCGATGGTGGTCCGCTCACAGGCAATGGGCACCAGGAGGTTGCGGATCACCGGGTCATCCGAGCGGCATTCGATGCCCAGGGCGCCCTGGGCCACGGCCGGTAGCATCTCCTCGACCGAGAGCACGCTGCGCGCCATGCTCTCCAGGCCGAGACGCTGCAGGCCCGCCAGGGCGAGGAGCGTGGCGTCGCACTCTCCGGCCTCGAGCTTCCGCATCCGCGTGTTGGCGTTGCCCCGCAGCGGGACCACCCGGAGATCGGGTCGCCGCATCAGGACCTGCGCGCCGCGGCGGAGCGACGAGGTCCCGACCCGTGCGCCCGTGGGCAGCCCCGCCAGGCCGTCGGCGTGCGGCGACAGGAACGCGTCTCGCGGGTCATCACGCTCAAGGATGCAGGCGATGGTGAGGCCGTCGGGCAGCCAGGTCTCCACATCCTTCATGGAATGCACGGCGACGTCGACCTCGCCGGCGAACAGCGCCTGTTCCAGTTCCTTGGTGAACAAACCTTTCCCGCCGATCTCGGAGAGGGGCCGGTCCAGGATCTTGTCGGCCACGGTGGTGACGACCACCAATTCCGTCTCCAGGCCCGGATTGGCCGCCACGATCCGGTCGCGGACCATCCCGGTCTGCGCAAGCGCCATCGGGGAGCCGCGGGTGCCGATGCGCAGGGGGCGGTTCAACATCTGGTTCCGGATCGCTTCGCTGGACGAGACAAAGCCTTATAGACCGAGCGCGGCGTCAGGCCACGCTCGGTCTTCCGGTTCCGGAACGCGGTCCCGCGGACGTGAAATCCGCTCCGCCCCGCTTTCGCCGGACTGCGCGCCTAGCGGGACGCCCACCATTCGAAGGGTCAACAGGTCTCATCGCGATGCTGATCATGCCGAGCCGACGGCAGTTCCTGACCGGGCTCGGTGCGGGTGCCGGCCTCACGGCCGCAACGGGCGTCTACGCCTTCGATGTCGAGCCACTGCACCGGCTGGTGGTGACGTCCTACGCGCCGGCGCTGCCGCACTGGGATCCGGCTTTGCGCATGCGGGTCGCGGTACTGGCGGATTTCCACATCTGCGAGCCGTACATGCCCTTCGACCGGGTCGCGGAGATCGTCGCGGCGACGAACGCCCTCGAGCCCGATCTGGTGCTGCTGCTCGGCGACTATCCGGCCGGCAGGATCGCGTGGCGCAAGCTACCACTCGACCAATTCGCCCGGATGATGACGGAGCTCAAGGCACCGCTCGGCACGCACGCGATCCTCGGCAACCACGATTGGTGGGACGACCATGCCGTTCAGAGGTCCGGCCGCGGCGTGCCGGCGGTCCGGCGCCTTCTGGAGGCGCAGGGCATTCCGGTTCTGGAAAACCACGCGGTGCGCCTCGTGAAGGACGGACGGCCTTTCTGGCTCGCCGGTCTCGGCGACCAGCAGCCATTCTTTAACGCCTGGAGCACGTTCAGCCTGGCCGATCTGCCGCGGACGCTGGAGGCGATCACGGATGCGGCGCCCGTGATCCTGATGGCGCACGAGCCCGATATCTTCGTCTCCGTGCCCGACCGCGTCTCGCTGACGCTCGCCGGGCACACCCACGGTGGCCAGATCCGCCTATTCGGCCACGCGCCCGCGATCCGAAAGGTGCAAGGACACGACTACTCCTACGGCCACGTCATTCAGGACGGCCGCCACATGATCGTCTCGGGAGGCTTCGGGATGAGCCGGATCCCGGTGCGGATGGGCGTTCCGCCGGAGATCGTCCTCCTCGATCTGGGGAGAGCGGACACGTCGCCGACCGCCACCTGAGCGCCGAGCAGCCGAGACTGATTGAAATACAGTCCGGCAGCACACAAGAAAACGGCCTTCGATACCTTTAATACTATGACGGCGGCGTGTAGTTGGAAGGCATTCGCTCCAGTTTGACACTGTGAGAGGTGCATGAGACCGTCCCGCATCGATTCGATATGGGGATGCTCATGCCGATCCTGCTCGGCCTCATCGGCCTTATCGCGGCGGGACTGTTCTGGATCTTGCGCACGCACGGAACCATCAAGGGTCTCCAGGAAGTCAACCGCGACACGAAGGGGCTTCAGCGCCGCGCCGTTTCGACCATCGAGGACTTCGTCGGCACGCCGTTGCAACGTGTGCGCGATCCGCGCCTCGCGGCGGTCATCCTGATGATCCAGCTGGTCCGGACGGGCAGCCCTCTGACGGCCAGCGAGAAGACGCGGATCCTCGCATACATGGAGAACCCCCTGGAGGTGGACCGGATCTCGGCCAGTTTCGAGCGGGCCTGGGGCTATACGCAGGCGCGGCTTCCGTTCTCGCAGGTCGCCGATGCACTGACTCCGCTGCTGCGCGACGCGCTGACGCCGGCGGAGCGGGGGGAGTTGATCACGATGCTGACACAGGTGGCCGGCGCGCATTCTCCACCGAGCGAGTTGCAGCGCGAGGGTATCGCCCGCCTGAAACGACGGCTTCTCGCCGGCGAGGTGCATGCACTGGTGCAACGAAGCGGCGAATCCACCTGATCCGGATCGCGGCGGGGCCACGACGGCCCGCTCGCCTTTTCCGGCCGTCGCGCTACCTCGCGGCTATGCGAGCGCTCTTACCTCTCCTCGTCTTCACCTCCCTCGCGGCGAGCCTTGGAGCGGCCCGGGCGCAATCGTGCGACGCCCTGATCGACAAGGTCGCCGCCGAGACGGCGGCCAAGACGGCCGATCGCCGAAGCGATTATGCGAGCTTCACGGCCGGCCCGGACATGACGCTGACTCTGGCCTGCGGCGGCCCCGACCTGTCCTCCGTGGGCGCGCAGTTCCGCGGCGCGAACCCGCCGGACCGCTATTACGACCTGTTCGGACAGGCCGGGCACGTGGTGACCGGCATCGATGCTGCCGTGATCACCGAGGCGGCACATCGCGCCCAGGCGACCGCCTCGAAGCTGCGCCACAGCAACATCGATCTCGCTGGCGCCCGGGTCACCTGCTCGGCGATGGTCTCGCCCGACAAGGGCCCGCTGACGCTGTGCGCGGTGATCGAGCACAGCAACCGCAGCTAAGCCGGCGGAGACTGCCGCCGGCTGGCGCTCCCGTGTCAGAGCGGGATGTTGTCGTGCTTCTTCCAGGGCTGCTCCATCTTCTTGGTGCGCAGCATGCCGAGCGCGCGGGCGATCCGGCGCCGGGTCGAGTGCGGCATGATCACCTCGTCGATATAGCCCCGCTCTGCCGCCACGAACGGCGACAGGAACCGGTCCTCGTACTCGCCCGTGCGCGCCGCGATCTTCTCCGGATCGCCGAGCTCGCTCCGGAAGATGATCTCCACCGCACCCTTGGCGCCCATCACGGCGATCTGCGCCGTCGGCCACGCGTAGTTCACGTCGGCGCCGACGTGCTTCGACGCCATGACGTCGTAGGCACCACCGAAGGCCTTGCGGGTGATGATCGTCACCAGCGGCACGGTCGCCTGCGAGTAGGCGAACAGCAGCTTGGCGCCGTGCTTGATCAGGCCGCCGTACTCCTGCGCCGTGCCCGGCAGGAAGCCCGGCACGTCCACGAAGGTGACGATCGGGATGCCGAAGGCGTCGCAGTAGCGCACGAAGCGGGCGGCCTTGCGCGAGGCATCCGAATCGAGCACGCCCGCCAGCACGAGCGGCTGGTTGGCCACGAAGCCGACCGTGCGGCCCTCGATCCGGCCGAAGCCGGTGATGATGTTGCGCGCATAGGCCGCCTGGATCTCGAAGAAGTCGCCCTCGTCGACAACCCGGCGGATCAACTCGCCCATGTCGTAGGGCTTGTTCGGATTGTCCGGGATCAGCGTGTCGAGGGAGGCATCGAGCCGGTTCACGTCGTCGAAGCTCTCGAGCTCCGGCACGCCGTCGATGTTGTTGGCCGGGAGGAAGTCGAGCAGGCGACGGATCTGCAGGATCGCCTCGACGTCGTTCTCGAAGGAGCCGTCGGCGATCGACGACTTTGTCGTGTGGACCTTGGCGCCGCCGAGTTCCTCGGCGGTCACGACCTCGTTGGTGACCGTCTTCACCACGTCGGGGCCGGTCACGAACATGTAGCTCGTGTCGCGGACCATGAAGATGAAGTCGGTCATGGCCGGCGAGTAGACGTCGCCGCCCGCGCACGGTCCCATGATCACCGAGATCTGCGGGATGACGCCGGAGGCCATGACGTTGCGGCGGAAGACCTCGCCGTAGCCGCCGAGCGCGGCGACGCCCTCCTGGATGCGGGCGCCGCCGGCATCGAAGATGCCGATGATCGGGGCGCGCATCTTGAGC
>NZ_FMWU01000077.1 GCF_900103195.1 Methylobacterium sp. UNC378MF
GAGGTGCTGCTCGGCAATCCAGCCAAGGCGAAGGCGACCTTCGGCTGGGAGGCCGAGACGAGCCTCGAGGCACTGATCACCGAGATGGTCGACGCGGACATCCGCCGCCAATCCTAGCCCGCGTGCTCAAGCGCATCCTCATCACCGGAGCATCCGGGTTCGTGGGCAGCCACGTCCTCCGGGCGTTCCGTGACATCTTCTCCTCGGCCGAGATCATGGGCGTTGGGCGCCGAGCCTCCTCCAACGTACCGGATGGGGTTTCTTACGAGTCTCTCGACCTCGTTGATCCGGCCGCAGTCGCGCAGCGAATCGGCGACTTCCAGCCGACCGAGGTGCTTCACCTCGCGGCTGAATCGTCAATTGTTCGCGCCGACAGGTCGAGGTTTCATACTTGGCGCATTAACTGCGGGGCATTATATAACCTAATCGATGCGATCGAGCGGACCGGGGTAAACTGTACCTTCACTTTCGTTAGCTCGAGCGAAGTCTACGGACGCGCATTCCTTGACCAGTGTCCGGCCACGGAGCGGACGGTGCCGCAGCCGATGAATGCCTATGCCCATTCCAAGTGGCTGGGCGAGCAGCTGTTGGTCAGATCAACCGAAGGAACATGCCTCAAGCCTGTCGTATTGCGCCCTTTCAATCATATCGGCCCCGGCCAAGATCTGGCTTTTGCGATCGCCTCCTTCGCGCACCAGATCGCGCTAATCGAAGCCGGGCTGTGCCCCCCCTTTGTGCAGGTAGGCAATCTCTCCGCGCAACGCGACTTTCTCGACGTTTCAGATGTCGTTGACGCCTACATCAAGATTTTCCAGTGCGCGGACACGTTCGACGGTCCGCAGACCTTCAACATCTGCTCTGGCCAGCCTCGCAGCATCGAGAGCATGCTGATGGCCCTACGTAGGCTGTCCCGTGTCGCCTTCGAGATTCGCCCTGACCTTGCCCGGACGCGGAGATCCGACGTGCCGTTAGCTTTCGGGGACGCTCGCCACCTTCGGCAGGCGACGGGATGGGCACCGAAGATCGATAGGATGACGTCTCTGGCCCGGATCTTGGACGACGCCCGGATGCGGGTTTCCTGTATCAGATCGTAAGAGAGTCTGCGGAGATTTAAGTGCGCCATTGGAGCGAACGAGTTCTGCCGGTAATTCTGTGCGGCGGGACGGGGACGCGGCTGTGGCCGGCGTCGCGGGAGAGCATGCCCAAGCAGTTCGCCCGTCTGGTCGACGCCGAGCGCTCGACCTTCCAGGCGACGCTGGCGCGGGTGTC
>NZ_FMWU01000016.1 GCF_900103195.1 Methylobacterium sp. UNC378MF
CCGGACGTGGTGCCGCGCGTTGTCGCTGGCGCGGACGCAGACGATGTAGCGATTGGGATCCAACGGCGCGAGTGCCGTGATCTGCCGCTCCAGCATGAGCTGGCCGTCGACCTCCGACAACCAGACCGGGTAGGGATCGTCCTCGGTCGGCGCGCTCGCGCCCGCGGCCAAGATGAGGATGTTCATGGCGCCGCCGCCTCGATCTCGGCGATCCGTCGGTCCACGTTCGAAAGCGTGACGTCAGCCGGTGTCCGGACGACGAGCAGGTGCGCCCCTGAAAGCCGCGCCGCCTTGATGCCGTGTTCGTTGTCCTCGAGGATCAGGGTCTCCTCCGGCGAGACGCCAAGGCGCTCCATGGCGGTCCGGTAGATTTCCGGGTCGGGCTTGGCCCGGGAGACATCCTCGTTCGACAGCATCAGGTCCAAGTGCGTGCTGAGGTTGGCGCGCTCCATCATCATGGTGACCGAGTCCCGGACGGAGTTCGAAGCCACCGCGAGCTTGATGCCGCGCGCCTTGAGACGCGCCAGGGCGAACTCGTGGGCGAAGGTCGGCCGGCACCGGGTGCTGACGATCTCCAGCGTGTAGGACTGCTTCAGCCGGTTGAGGAAACCGTGGAGGCCGCTCGGCAGGTTTTCGGTGGCCGTCAGGAGTTCGAGCTTCCTACGGGTCGGCAGACCGTCAAAAGTCGTCAAGTGATCGGTCCGGCTGATCTCCATGCCGAACAAACCGAGCGCGCGGTTCAGCGCCTCGTAATGCCAATCCTTGGCGTCGATCAGGACGCCGTCCATGTCGAAGATGACGGCCTTGATCATGGGCTGATCATACGATGAGCCCGATCAGGGAAATCGGTGCACAGGGTGATATCGCCGGGCATCGTTAGGAGCCAGTCCCAGACGCGGTGCGGGTCGCGCCCGTGCAGTTCCGGCGAGACCACGCAGACGGCCTTGCCGGCCGCCAGATGCCGTTCGATCACCGGCCTGTCGAACCAGTCGCCGCGGAAGCCGTCGAGCCACACCCCCTGCGCCGCGCCGTAGAGAATCGGCTCGGGCTCGACGTCGCTGTGGCGAGTGTAGAACGGCAGGCCGGCGCCCGCGTACCGGACCGTCTCCGGGCCCGACATGTCGAAGGCGAACCAAGAGATGCCGCGTCCCTCGAATGATCGTGCGAGCGCAGGCCCGATCCCATCAGCCTTGACGTTGACGGCGAGCGGCAGCCCGGTCCCGGAGAACAGGTCGAGCAGGACCTCCCAGGGCAGGGGCTCATCCTCCGGGGGATCGTGCGAGACAACCAGCCGGCCTGCGCGGTCTCGGACGTCGGTCTCGGTGCCGTAGCCGGCGGCGATCGTGCGCTCGAAGGCCGGGACGGTGTTCTTCTCGTCCGGCTGATGCCACCAGCCGCGATGGCTGATGATTCTCATGCGGCCGCGGCGTCCCGCGAGATCGGCAGGCTCAGGAATAGGTCCAGGTCCCCCGGCATGCCCAGCCCGTACATCCCGTCCGCCTCCCGGCCAATATTCATGTGCGCGATTCGGGCGCCGGCCTTGATCAGCTCCTCGTAGACGGGGGCGACGTAGAACTCGCCGTTGACGCGCTTGTCGGCCGCGATCATGCGCTTGGCCGCCTGGACGAAGTCGTCGCCGCGCCGGAAGTTGTAGATCCCCACAGTGGCCTCGTCGGAGATCGGCTGCTTCTCGACGACGCGCGTCACCCGACCGGCCTTGTCTAGGCCGACGAACGACCATTTCGGATCGTGCGCCGTCATGGTCATGATCAGGCCGTCAACCTCTGGGTCGTCGGTCTTGCTTAGGTAGTCGTCGATTGCGCAGTCGATGAACTGATCGCTGTTGGCGATCATCAGGGGGTTGCTGGAAAGATGCCGCTCGGCGAGGAGCACCGTGCAGGCCGCACCCTCGGTGACGCCGTCGATCGCGACGAGCTCGGCATTCGGCGCCCAGTCGGCGAGCTTACGATCCAGGCCGTAGGCTTCGACATGCTCGCGCTGGCAGATGAAGATGAAGCGGTGCGGACGCGTCGGGCGCAGGTTGCCGATGACCACCTTGATCATCGGGGTCTCGTGGATTGGGATCAGCGGCTTGGGCTGAGCATATCCGACGGACGCGAACCGGCTCCCCCGTCCAGCCATCGGTATGACGATATCGAGCATGATGGGCCGGCGGAGTCGAGAGCGTTCGAAGAGGTCGGGACGCCATAAGCGATCTGCCCGCGAGGCTCAAGGTGACCGGATCACGCGCCCGGCTCCGCAGTCTCCGACGTCATGGCCGATGGGATGTCGAACGGCGTGGCGTGGATCCGGTCCATGGCCGCCTCTCGCCTGATCGGCAGATTGGATATACGGCGGGATCAACACCCCGGTCCGGCCGGGAGATGCGGACGTGCCCTGTACCGCGGTGAGGCCGCGTTTGACGATAGAGCTGGCATGCGGGTTTCGTAGCGCGAATGCCAGCGCGAGCTCGGCGCTGCTGTCGGAGCCGAAGTGCAGAGACGGGATGCTATGACCGACCGTATCGGTTTGAAGACAGGATCGGATCGAAGCCTCGTGGCGGATGGGATCGCGCGGGCGATCTACGCATATGCCGGCCGGACGGGGCGCGCCGTCGGCCACGCGACCGTGCGCAAGGGCATGGCCCTCCTGCCCGCGCCCGTCGTTGAGACGATCACGCAGACCCTGTGTCGCGAATTCGCCAGCCGCGCCGGGACGCAGCCGTCACAGAGCGAACTTCGGCGGTTGGCCTTCCTTTACGGCGTGTTTCCGCGGGATCCGAACCTCATCGCGCTAACGTTCCGCGTGAACGTGTATCCCGACACCAACGCGCGCGCGATCGAGCATCTTCTCGCCCGCGTGACCCCCGACATGGACCGGCGCGACGACCTGAATGTCATGCGCCTCTTCTACGTCCACAAGACATCCCCGGCAGGGTTCGATCCGCAGCAGTTTCAGAGGATTACGTTCGACGCGATCCAGCACGATGGCATTCTGGTCGACATCTGGCGGGTTCTCTTCATCAAATTGGTGATGGAGAAGATGGACGCCGGCCCATTCGATAAATCGATCGTCCGGCACTATATCGAGATCGAGAACGATCCGAATATTTTATATTCGATCTTATACATATTGTTCGACAAATTCAATCGGCTCAACGATCTCGATGCTCTGGCAGCCGTCGTCGCGGTGGCGCAGTTCAAGAATTCTGCCGAGGGCTTCGCGATCGCGTATTTCTTCCTGGTGTCGTTCGGTTTCGAGGCGCAGGCGGAGGCGCTAGAGGAGTCGCACCGCGGTCTCCCGAACGCCCCGCTCCATCCCATGTCTATCAAGGGCCGGCTGGCGCCGCGGCCTGTCTCCGCCGCCTCGGACGACTGGGCGGCGGATGACCAGATCGATCCCGCCTACGCCGCCCTGACCTGGGCTTGGCGCGATGCCGAGCTTCAGAAGGTGGAGATCAGGACTCGGTTGGCGCGCCAGCCGCGCGCGGCGTCGCCGCAGGCTCCGGACACTCCGGCGAAGCCCCGCCTGCTGGTCGCGTTCTTCGGGCAAATGCGGTTTCCCGAGGCGACTCTGCCGGGCGTGCGCGACTGGATTCTGAACGACTTCGCCGCCCACGCCGCGGAGGTCGACCTGACCTTCGCGATCTGCACCTGGCGCGAGACCGGTGGCAAGGTGTTCTTGCCGGATGATCACATCGATACGATCGGCGGGTTCCTGTCGCCGCCGATCATCGCGCTCCTGAAGGGCCTCGGCTGCTGCACGATCTCGGATATCCGTCCGCATTGCCCGCGCGTCGTGAGCAAGATCCTCGATCAGGCGCATGTCAGCACGGAGATCGATGAGAGCCGGATCGCCCGCGACTTCCCGGGAGAGACGTATTTCGATGTCGACAGTGAGGCCGGCTACATGCGCGCGCTGGGCCAGATCATCGCGGAGGCGGTCGACGGCAACAAGATGCTGATGAATCAGGGGCGGATGATCTCGCGGATCAGCGCGGTGACGCAGATCCTGGCCACCATCGACCGGTCGCGCCCGGCGCCGACCCATGTCCTGTTCATCAGGCCGGACCTGTGCGACCTCTCCGGCTCGCTCGCCTCCGTCTTCCAGCAGATGCGAGGTCGGTCGAACTGGGCCGTGGTGGACCAGGATGCCTACGCGCAGGTCGTGGAGGGCGTCGGAGACCGCTTCATCCTGGCGGACAGGTTAGCCGCGGATGAGATCGCCGGGATCGGGCCGTATACGCGGCGGATCTTCGATGGCGTAGACCCTGAAAGTGCCCTGCGCCGGAAGCGCCTGGAGCCGCACCAGATGCTGCGGTCGCTGATGTTCGAGGCGAGCATTGACATCCGGACGGTGTCGCGCCGAACCGTCGGCTGGAACCTGTTCCGCGGCGCCGTCAATCCCGATACCGTCCTTGCGGAGCTGCGGGTCGACGTGGCCCATATGGCCGATGGCACCCTCAAGGAAGCGTTCACGGCGCGCCTGTAGTCCCGCCGTCCGAGTGCGGCCCAAGGTGCAGCGCCTGCGCCGTATGACCACGGGCCGGCTCCGGTCCGCAGTCAAGTGGCAATCACATCTGATCGTCGAAAGCGAGCTGCTCGATCGGGTAGTCGATCATCATCTGGCGGCGCTCCGGCGAGTTGTCCCACTCTCCGACCTTGGTGTACGCGCCCGCACGGTCCACGACTTCGACGATTTTGCCTATAGTGGGGATTCCCCTGAAGTGCTGAGGCCATCCGGACGCGAAGTAGTACACCTCCTCGACACGTTCGGAGAGATGGCAGACCCCGGGCCCGAATGTGCCGAGGCCGAACACCAAGTAGCGGCCGTTCACCAGGGCGGCGACGTCGTCAGCCAGCGTCCCGCTTTGCGTCTCCAGCGGGATGCCGAGCCCGACGATATATGCCTCGAGTTCGGAGATCACGGGGTTGAGCCGATTTTCGAACACCAGTTTGATGGAGGCGATGCCCTTCTCCGAAATCAGGCGCTCGATCACGAGCTTGTAGAACGCCAACGGCGGCTGCGGATAATGCGGCGCGACCCACGTGCTGAAGATGTCGCCAGACCGGATGTGGATCAGGAGCTGATCGTCGGGCTTCGTAGGAAACCGGGTCGGAAGCCGGTTGAATAGGGGGCGGATGTAGTTCGTGATGATATGGCGCGAGCGCTCTTGCTCCAGATCCCCGGCCAGCTTCTGGATTTGGACGTCGAAGAACATGCCCGACAAGAAATATCCGTCGGTCGGGAGCGGATGGGAGGCCGGGATGAAAGTAATGCCGCCGATCTCGCGCGGTTCGGCGTAATCGAGGACTTCGCTCCTGTCCCGGGCCGGGAGCTTGATGTATTTCAGCTTTAGCGCGACGCAGATGCCAATCGCTAGCAGACACTGGATGATGAAATTACCGAAGGCACCGTTCTCGTAGAGGTCGATGCCGACGATCGACAAGCTCCTCTGCTCCGGATGGCCGAGCAAGCGATACCCCCGGTAGAGATCGATGCCCGGCCGCTCGGACACCAAATCAAAATCTGCGTTCATGAGATTGCGCCAAACGATCAAATCGAAGGCGGAACGCTCGGTCCACACGCGCGTATTACCGGCGTCATCGGCAGCTAGGGCGGAGGTGGAAACGCGGATATAGCGGGTCCAGCTCGTCTCCGATGGAGCGATCAAGATCGATGCAATCGCGGCCGCACCGTCGGCCCGCGGGACGATTTCGGGGTACGTCCAGGTCTCGCCATCGTCCGAGAAGGCGATCCGAACCTCGGGTGTGTCCGCCACACCGGCCCGCGCGATCTCGATAGAGTGGACGGGGAAGCGGAGGCCCAGGTCGATCTGCCGCCAAACGCCGGCCTCGGTGGCTAACGATGGCGCGGCGATGTTCGGATCGACGACCGTCCACGCACCGTTCGGAGCGAGCGCGACAAGATCGCGATGAGAAGCTTGTTCGTCTGCCATCGACCCCGTTCCGTATGTCTCGCCTGACATCCCTCGTCGGGCTGACCGAGACCGAGTCCCGACCCGCTACATCGCCGGCCGCGCCGGCAGCCTCTGATCGTGCGGGTCGATGCAGGGCGACAATTCCACGCCGCGCACGCCGACGTTTCCCGCACCCGCGCGCCGTCTCTAATAGAGGCCGGCGTGGAGGTCGAGGGCTAGCTTCAGTGCGCACCTGCGTTGCGCACCCGATCGCTCCGCATGGACAGGCTGCATCGGTCGATGCGATATGTAACGCCGTTTCACCGTCGTCCGTATATGCGCGATCGTCGTCAATGCGGCTTACAGCCAGCCCAGGAAGCTGAGATCGAACAGGCATGCCCATCAAGATCGTCGACTTCGGCCAGAACAATCAGATCGATGCGGCGGACGGGTTCCTCGAGACGCAGAATGGAACCATCTTCTTCGAGCGCAGCAATAATCACGTCATCATCGGAAAAAATTCGAACAGTGACGACATTTATCTTCACTGCGGGTCCGACGCGACGGTCCATGTCGGAGATCACGTACGGCTGGCCAAGGCCAGGATGCACATCGTGGCGCCCACCAAGCTGATCGTGGCAGAATTCACATCGTTCGTCGGGAACGCGCAGATTTCGGCGCACGAGGCGGCTGAGATCACGTTCGGGCACAACTGCCTCATTGCCGACGAAGTGACCGTCTCGGTAAGTGACATGCACTCGGTCATCGATCTAGAAACTGGCGCGCGGATCAATCCTGCACGGCCAATCATGATTGGTCACCGCGTCTGGATCGGCGCTCGCTCGACTGTGCTGAAGGGCACGACAATCGGCGATGGATCCTTCATCGGCGCGCATTCGCTGGTGCGCGGCAGCTTCCCGCCCAATGTAATGGCTGGTGGCGTGCCGGCTAAAATAATCCGTACCGGTGTCACGTGGCGCACCGATCTGATTTAAGGACCTGGAAGTATGAGCTGTAGATGGCACTGTTTGTAGTAATTCTAGCGGCTAATGCTAAGCGTTCCCGCCGTGTGATCGCGTCTATATGAAAACGATAGATCCACTCAGTTGTCGGATGTGATAAGAGAGCTCTTGGAAGCCGTCATGACGCTCATTCGTCTTTTTCGTGGAACTGAACCTGGATCTGCGCCCGACCCAGGTAAGATGCGTCCTCGGGGACTCGCTGTAAACGTCGCTGATCGGACGATTTACTATCTCGACGCTAAAGGCAAGTTGGCATATTGGAAGGCGACCTCCATGCCAGACGAGCTTTGGGATCGTCTGGCAAATGGATTCGAAGTTCAACGCCGGGTTTAGCCGCATCTCAGAGTAATAGGAACGAGGCAGCCTTAAACACGAAGAGGCTTGTTTTGTCATGCAAAGGCGCCAAGAAGCGCGCTTTAGGGTATTATAGTGCGGTGCGATCGCTTCACCTCATGACGAGGATGTGAGGCTTTATGCAAAAAGCGTTCAAAATGCTTGCGCCGGATGAAAAATCTTATTGCGACAATAGGCGCTTGATGAGATCGTCCTGTGGCAAGCGTCCGCGTCTGAATGCTCAAGGTTCCGGCCGCCGAACCGCTACTTCTATTCCGACGTCGCGTGAGACGCCTATCGTGCAGACTTAAAGCCTGCACCTATTTTGAGATCAATGAAGCCAACCATTTTGCAGGCCCGAGAACGGCCTTAAGTGTTATAGTTCCGCCGCTCAGCCGTCGAGCCCGAGCATCAGCCCGAGATTTTGCACGGCTGCCCCGGAGGCGCCCTTGCCGAGATTATCGAGGCGCGCGACCAGCACCGCCTGCCCGTGCTCGGACGAGCCGAACACGCGCAGCTCCAGCCGGTCGGTGTCGTTGAGATCCTCCGGCTCGATCTTCTCGCGGTGCGCGCCGGTGGCGGCGCCCGGCACCACCTCCACCAGCCTCTGCCCGGCGTACCAGTCGCGCAGGGCCGCCTCGAGATTGGAGGCCGTGGGCCGGCCCGGCAGGGTGTCGAGGTGCAGCGGCACGCTCACCAGCATGCCCTGCCGGAAGTTGCCCACCGACGGCACGAAGATCGGCCGCCGGGTGAGGCCGCTGTAGCGCTGCAGCTCCGGCAGGTGCTTGTGGGCGAAGCCGAGGCCGTAGAGCTGGAACGGCGGCGCCGTGCCCTGCTCGTAGGCCTCGATCATGCTCTTGCCGCCGCCGCTATAGCCGCTGACCGCGTTGACGCTGATCGGGTGGTCGGCCGGGATCAGGCCGCCCTCCACCAGCGGGCGCAGGAGCGCGACGCCGCCGGTCGGGTAGCAGCCGGGATTGGCGACCCGCCGGGCGCGGGCCACCGCCGCCCCCTGCTCCCGGGTCAGCTCTGGGAAGCCGTAGGTCCAGCCCTCCGCGACCCGGTGGGCGGTGCTGGCGTCGAGGACGCGGGGGCCACCGCCGGGCAGGCTGTCGGCCAGCGCCACGGTCTCCTTGGCGGCCTCGTCCGGCAGGCAGAGCACGACGAGGTCGACCTCGGCGAGGAGCGCGCGCTTCGCCGCCGGATCCTTGCGGTGCTCCGGCGCGATGCTGCGCAGGGCGACCCGCCCGTCGCGCTCCAGGCGCTCGCGGATGCCGAGACCGGTGGTGCCGGCCTCGCCGTCGATGAACACGGTGGGCTTCGTCGCGCCTGCGCCAGACATCGTCCGTCTCGCTCTCTCAAACATGCCTTGCCGCCCGAGTCGGGCACCGCGGCCGGGGATCAGGTGCGCGCGGTGCGACAGCCTGTCAACGACCACGCCGCGGCCTGAAAACGCGAAAGGGCGGCTCCCGCAGGAACCGCCCTCTCCGTGACACCGGTGTGACCGGATATCAGCGCTTCGAGAACTGGAAGCTGCGGCGGGCCTTCTTGCGGCCGTACTTCTTACGCTCGACCACGCGGGCGTCGCGCGTGAGGAAGCCCTCGCGCTTCAGCGGGCCGCGCAGCTCCGGCTCGTAGTAGGTCAGCGCCTTCGAGAGACCGTGGCGCACCGCGCCGGCCTGGCCCGAGAGGCCGCCACCCGCCACGGTGACAGTGATGTCGTACTGGTCGACGCGGCCGGCGATCTCCAGCGGCTGGCGCAGGATCATGCGCAGCACCGGACGGGCGAAATAGGTCTCCACCGGGCGCTTGTTGACCGTGACGGTGCCGTTGCCGGGCTTGATCCAGACGCGGGCGACCGCGTCCTTGCGCTTGCCGGTGGCGTAAGCCCGGCCCTGCGCGTCCAGCTTCTGGACGTGGACGGGGGCTTCGTTGGCCGGATCGACCGCGCCGGTGTTCGACCGGTTGAGGTCGGCGAGAGACTGCAGGGTCGCCATGATCAAGCGCTCACGTTCTTGCGGTTGAGGGCGCCGACATCGAGCGCCTGCGGCTGCTGGGCCTCATGCGGGTGCTCGGAGCCCTTGTAGACGCGGAGGTTGCCGAGGATCTGGCGGAAGAGCGGGCCGCGGGGCAGCATGCGCTCGACGGCCTTCTCCACCACGCGCTCGGGGAAGCGCCCCTCGAGGATGAACTTGGCCGTGCGCTCCTTGATCCCACCCGGATAGCCGGTGTGATAGTAGTAGCGCTTCTGGACGTACTTGCGGCCGGTGAACTTCACCTTGTCCGCATTGACGACGATGACATGGTCGCCGCAATCGACGTGGGGCGTGTAGGCAGCCTTGTGCTTGCCGCGCAGGCGCATCGCCACGATCGACGCAAGGCGGCCGACGACGAGGCCCTCCGCGTCGATCACGATCCACTTCTTGTCGACCTCGGCGGGCTTCAGCGAGGTGGTCTTCATAGCCAAATCCCAGGGGTTCCGACGGACCGGCCCCCGACGCGTCGGGATCCGCGGACATCGGGGTGCCGAAAAACGAGCCGCCGCGTGGGGCACACGCGGCGGCGGTGCCGGGTGCATAGACGGACCCGCGGGTTCGGTCAACACCGAAATGCGGAGTCGCAAAAAATCTAGACTTTTGAACCGTTTAACTGGTGAGGTATCAGAATACCTTTAGCTGTCGGTGCGCCGGCCCCGCTCCGCGATGGTGAGCTTCTGGACGCCACGGGCAGCGAGCACCGGCTTCTTCGCACTGAGGATCCGGGAATTCACCCCGGTCCAGCCGATCTCGCCGGAGAGGCGGCCATACTCGATCTTTGGACAGCGGTTCATGATCACCGTGAGCCCACATGCTTCGGCCCGGGCGGCGGCGGCATCGTCGCGCACGCCGAGCTGCATCCAGATCACCTTCGGCAGCGGCGTCAGCGCCAGCGCCTCGTCGACCAGCGGCCCGGCCGCGGCGGAGTTGCGGAAGATCTCGACCATGTCGATCGGCTGGTCGCCCTGCGCGGCCTGGACCTCGGCCAGGGAGGCCATCACCCGGCGTCCGAGCAGATCCTGGCCGGCGAGACCCGGATTGACCGGTGTCACTGCGTAGCCGCGGTCGAGCAGATATTTCAGGACGATCCAGCTCGGGCGCGCGGGGTTCGCCGAGGCGCCGACCAGCGCGATCGTGCGCGTGCCGTTCAGGATGGTGCGGATCTGCGCGTCCGGGTAGCGGGCGTGCCGCTCCGCGAGCGCCGCCGCATCGCTGGGCGCGGGCGGCCGGTTGTCGTGGCCCGTCTCGTCCATGGCGTGTTCCCTCGTCGTCCGGATGATCGCGGGTCGTGCGGCGTTTATCGCCGCGTTCCGTGCCGCGCTTCTTGCCGAGTCTATGGCCGCGCGTCTCGTCGCTGTCCCGGCCTCGGCGCGGCCGCCGTCACAGCCGCCAGACCTCGTAGCCCAGCCGCGCGAACGGCGCCTTCTCGAAGAGCGCCTTCACGTCCACGATCAGGCCGCCGGGCTTCACCCGGGCAGCGATCGCCTCCGGGCCGAGGCCGGCATAGTCGCGGTGCGGGACGGCGATCACGGCCGCGTCCGCGTCGGCGGGCAGGTCGGCCCAGTCGACGAGGTCGATGCCGTACTCGGCCCGGGCCTCCGCCTCGCTGGCGCGGGGATCGTGGACCGACACGGCGCAGCCGAATTCCTGGAGCTCCCGCACGAGGTCGGCGACCTTCGAGTTGCGCAGGTCCGCGCAGTTCTCCTTGAAGGTCAGACCGAGGACGATGACCCGCGCCCGCCCCGTCCCGCCGCGCCGGACGATCCGCTTCACCGTGCTGCGGGCGACGTGGGCCGCCATGCTGTCGTTGATCCGCCGCCCGGCCAGGATCACCTGCGGGTGGTAGCCGATCATCGCGGCCTTGTGGGTGAGGTAATAGGGGTCGACGCCGATGCAGTGGCCGCCGACCAACCCGGGGCGGAATGGCAGGAAGTTCCACTTGGTCCCGGCCGCCGCGAGGACCTCCTGCGTGTCGAGGTCGAGCTTGTCGAAGATGAGCGACAGCTCGTTCATGAGCGCGATGTTCAGGTCGCGCTGGGTGTTCTCGATGACCTTGGCGGCCTCCGCCACCCGGATGGACGAGGCGGCGTGGAGCCCCGCCTCGATGATCGACCCGTAGAGGGCCTTCAGCCGCTCCAGGGTCTCGGGTGTGTCGCCCGCGACGATCTTCACCACCTTGGCGAGGCCGTGCTCCCGGTCGCCCGGATTGATCCGCTCCGGCGAGTAGCCGACGAAGAAATCCCTCTTCCAGCGCAGGCCCGAGGACCGCTCCAGGACGGGGATGCAGACCTCCTCGGTGGCGCCGGGATAGACGGTGGATTCGAACACCACGGTCGCGCCCGGCCGCATGTGCCGCCCGACGAGGTCGGAGGCCCGGATCAGCAGGTCGAAATCGGGACTCTGGGCCGCATCGACCGGGGTCGGGACCGTGACGACGATCACGTCCGCCGCGCCCAGCGCGGCCGGGTCGTCGGTGATCGCGAGGTGCGCGGCGGCCCGGAACGCCTCCGCGTCGATCTCGCCGGCCGGGTCGCGCCCGGCCCGGTAGGCCGCCACCTTGTCGGCGTCGCGCTCGTAGCCGATCGTGACCCGCCCCCGGCCGAACGCCAGGGCGAGCGGGAGCCCGACATAGCCCAGGCCGACGATTGCCACGCTGTCCGCCACGCCGGATCCCTCTGCGGGCTCAGAAGGCGCCAATGACGATCCGGCCGCCGGGCGCGTATAGGGGCGGCCCGCGCCGGCGTCGACTCACATCGGCCCGCGCGGAGCGCTGGCCCGGACTGCGCACGGGGTGAGACCATGGGGCGTGACAATGCCTGATCTCCGCTGGACCGAGGGGCCGGTCCACTGCACCGACCTCGTCGACGGGACCGGCAAGGTCTTCGGCTACGTCGGCCCGTGCGCCGCGGGCACACGCGGCTACGTCGTCCAGTCCGGGTCGGAATGGCCGCCGCGCCCGGCCGCCTTCACCGATCACTCCGCGGCCGCGGCGGCCCGCGCCTGGGTCGAGGCCGAGGTCGCCGCGCGCGCCTTCCGGCCCATCCGCATCCTCCGGGAGGACGTTGCCCGGGAGGACGGCGCGCCGGAGGCCTGATCGCCTGGCGCGGTTCAGGAACTCGTCAGGTTCGCTCGGCTTTGTTGTGGCGTGGAGTGGAGGCGCGCGATGGCCGAAATCTGCATCATGGAAAACCAGAACGGACGGTGGACCGTCTACACCGCCGGACTGGTAGTGACCGATCTGACGCGCGAGGCCGCCGAGGCCTTCGCGGCAAGCTACCGCCGCGTCACGGCCGGCTGAGCGACGGGCCTTTCCGGCCCGCGGGGCGGCCTCCCGTAGCGCCGGCGCGTTCGGGCTCCGGGGCGCACCGTGCTATGAGGTCCGCCGAGCCCCGATCGCCCAGTCGCGGGCAATGAGGTCGATCATCATGCGCCTGTTCATCCTCGCCGCCGCCCTGCTGGCGCTGCCCGCTCCCGCCTCGGCGCTGTGCCGCTGCACGTGCATCCGGGGCGAGATGAAGGCGATCTGCCAGGAGACCGACCTCACGGTCCCGATCTGCCAGGGACTCTGCGAGACCACGATCCGGCAGGACCGGGTCGTCATCCCGCTGGCCGGCGGCCGGCAGGCCTTCGAGCCGGCCCAGTCCACCAACCCTGCGCCGGGGGGCCTCGTGTCGCCCGATCTCAGCCTAGACACCAACCCGAATGGCACCCAGCTCGGAACGCCGAGCCAGCTCTCCGGTAGCGTGGGGTCGAGCTTATCCTCTGGCGGCGGATCGAGCTCGCTCTCAGGCAGCGGGCGCTGAGCCGCGAAAAAGCCCCGCGCGGCGAGTGCCGGCGGGGCTGAAGGTTGAGGACGCCCGGTGCGTTACGCCGAGCGACTGCGCCCAGAGTAGCATGATCCCGCGCGTTGGGAAGCTCTCGCGAAGAGAAACCAAGGTTAATTTTGCCGGCCGCTCTTAAAACAACGACAAATCCCCCGCTCGGCCGGGCCGGGCGAGGTTGATCGCAGCGGAAGCGCGGCGAGAGACCGCGCGTATCCTTGGTCTGGGACCTGTTCGAACTAGGACTGGGTCTTCAGATAGGCGATGAGGTCGTTGATCTTCTTGTCGTCCGCGATGCCCTGGAAGATCATCTTGTTGCCGGGCACTTTCGTCTTCGGGTTTTTCAGCCACTCGTGCAGATTGGCCTCGTCCCAGGTGATGCCGGAGTTCTTGAGAGCGGCGGAGTAGTTGTAGCCCTCGTAGGTGCCCGCCTTGCGGCCGACGACGCCCTTCAGGTCCGGACCCACGCCGTTCTTCTGGAAGTTGTGGCACGCCTTGCAGGGCGCGAACGCCTTCTCACCGGCCGCGGCATCGCCGGCGTCCTGGGCCTGCGCCGCGAGAGGCATGACAACGGCGAGAACTGCGCCGATTGCGAGTATACGCATGTATTAACCCCAATCCAGAAGATAAGCTTCGCGTTTCTGGCAGAAAAAACGCGCAATGCAAGCGAAAAAATCTGAGACTGCGCGCAGATTATATTGTGCGCTGCCTCAGATCATCTCGAAGCTCGTGCCGGCCGCGATGACAGGTCTTCGGTGGCCGGTCGCCGCCCGGTGGCGGGCGCGACGCCCGCGCACAGCCCGTCGCGCCCGCGGAGGGGCGCGGACTAGTCGGAGCCGGCAAACCTGAGAATTCTTCCAAGTTTCGCATGTCGGGATGTTGACGTGCGCCGAGGCGCGATAATCCATCCCGTGTCGGAAAACCCGTCACGCTGTCGAAGCCGGGGGCGATGCGCACGAAGAAGAGCCTGCCGCAGTGAGCCGTGCTTGGTTTTCGGGGAGGCCTCAGTTGGTACTGCTGGTGACCGAGCAGGATCGGTGCGCGCGCAGTAATGCTGCTTCGTTCGGTAGTGGGTCTGCGGCGATGCGCGCAGACGTCGAAGTCGCGCTAGGCTTGGCTTCCAGGGCAGCATGGCCGATGACGACGCTGATGTCGAAATGGGACCCCGGCGAGCCAAATGTCCGACGACTTGCAGAAGGTACCGATTGAGCGTGTGAACTGGGTGCGCTGGGACGGGAGCGAACTCGTGGTCAGCCTCGTCACGATGGGTCGGTCACTCGCGTTCGGCTTCAAGCCGGAGGCGGCACATAGCCTTTTTGAGGGCATCGTGAAGACGCTGCGCGAGCAGGCTGACGAGGCGATCCCGGCGAACACGGCTGGTTCGGACGAACCAGCTGCTGGCTGAGATCTCCACTCGATGAGGCGGAGCGGTGATGCATGGCCATGAAGGACTGCGCACGCCGCATTCGTTCGCCGCTCAGGACTGCTCGTGATAGAAATAGAACCCGTGGCTGAGTTCGGCGTTGATGATAGTTCATCTAGGGAATGGCCGATGTCCTTCATCGACGAGATCAGAAACGACCTGGCGGGGTGGTTTGCACGTGCCCGCGCGGAGCCGGAGGACGCACTGGTGAGCACGCCGGGCCTGTCGCTGTCCGCCGATGATGCCGAGCGCCTGGAGGAGGTCGTGTCGGGCAAAAGCCCGAGCTATGGGAGGCCCCTCATTTCAGCTGGAGCGGCCGCCATGGGCAGAGCCGAGCCGGATGGCGATCGGTGGGCGCGAGCGAACGCCGCGCGCATCACCGGCGAACGGTTGGGCGCGTTCACAAGTGGGCGTGATCAGCGCGATGAAAAGGGTCGACGGGCGGGCTGATCGCGCCGCTTCAAGGGAGGGCTGAGCCTTCATACCCCCTCTTCGTCGGGAGGGCTTCGGAGCGTCGGAGCTTGGCTCATGCGACAATCCACAAGTTGTCCGTAATTCCGAGCTTGGCCATATGGCCGTTCCCATGTAGCTGACCCTGACCGGCTGGCTTTAGACCGGGCTGATTGAGAGGATCAGCCAGGACTGGAGGACTCGGACATGCGGCGAGGTCAGAAGACGAGCGCGGAGGGGACTGTCAGGAATTCCGTGTGCGGGCGGCGGGTTGAACATCAGGCCGCCATGGCGCGGGTGAAGCGCTCGCCGAAGATGACGGCGAACTGCGCCTTGGCCATGACCCACTCACGCGGTCCCATCTTCCACGCCTTCTCGGAGCGGTTCAAGACCAAGTAGAGCAGCTTCAGCGCGGCCTCGTCCGTCGGGAAGTGCCCGCGGGCGCGCACGGCCCGGCGCAGCGTGGCGTTCAGGGCCTCGATGGCGTTCGTCGTGTACAGGATCCGCCGACTCTCGCCGGGGAAGGCGTAAAACGGGATCACCTCGACCCAGGCCCGTCGCCAGCTCTGGGCGATGGCCGGGTAGCGCCGGCCCCATTCGCTCGTCTCGAAGGCCGCTAACGCCGCCTCGCCGGCGGCGGCATCGAGCGCGCGGTAGATGTCCTTCAGCGCCGCGGCCACGAGCTTGCGGTCCTTGTAGGAGACGAAGTCGAGGCTGTGGCGCAGGAGGTGGACGATGCAGGTTTGGACCAGCGCTTCGGGGAACACCGCCCGGATCGCATCGGGGAAGCCCTTCAGGCCATCGACCACGGCCAGCAGCACGTCCTCGACGCCGCGGTTCCTCAGCTCGTTCATGACCCGTAGCCAGAACTTGGCGCCCTCGTTCTGCTCCAGCCACAGGCCGAGGATTTCCTTGGCGCCGTCGGCGCGCACGCCCAGCGCGATGTGGACGGCCTTTGCGGACCACGCCCTCGTCACGCACCTTGATCCGCAGGGCGTCGAAGAACACGATCGGGTAAACCGGCTCCAGCGGCCGGGCTTGCCAGGCGGCGACCTCCTTCAGGACCGCGTCGGTCACCGCGCTGATCAGGTCGGGTGAGACCTCGATCCCGCAGAGCTCGCGCAGGTGCGCGACGATCTCCCGGGTGCTCATGCCGCGGGCGTACATCGACACGATCTTGTCGTCGAAGCCGGGAAAGCGGCGCTGATAGCGGGCGATCAGCTGCGGATCGAACGTCGCCTGCCGATCGCGCGGGATCGAAAGCTCGATCCGGCCTGTCTCGGTCGTGACCGTCTTGCGGCCATAGCCGTTGCGCGTGTTGCCGGCGTCCTCGCCCGCCAGATGGTGGTCCATCTCGGCGTTGAGCGCCCGCTCGGCCAGGGCCTTCTTCAGCTCGTCCAGCAGACCATCGGCCTCGAAGGCCGTCTTCGGATCGGCCCCGGCCAGGAGCTGGTCCAGGATCGCGTCAGGGATGCGGGGTGCTTTGCGTCGTGCCATCGGGAACCTCCTTCGGATCCACTATGGCCGCCCGCACACGAAATTCCTGACAGTCCCGCGCGGAGCAGCGTCAGGGTCTCACAAAACCGGAAAACTCGCACTCACGCCGGACTAAATCGATGGCGAAAGTCATGCGCGACCCACGTCTAATTCGAGCGCGTGTCACGCCAACTTCGTATAGGCACAGCTCACACGCTGGTGAGATCGGACGCTCTCTCCCGGTCCGCGGACGCAGGTGTTCTCGTTTGCGTTGATCGACTATCATCCTGACATCGGCAGCTTGGACGGCCGCCGTCACTTCAGCCCCGCCCGCACCGACGCGCGGGGCTTTTCTTTGGCAACTGCCGGTATATCTCTAGGATCAAGCTCGGCTTTCTCCCCCCAGTGTGCCGAATCTGAGTAGCCCGACCGGTCCGCGGGTGCAGGCATTTTCGTCCCCGTCCGTCAGCGTGGCTTCGGAGCCGGCGACTTCGGGTCCTTGAAGAATCCGCTCCGACCCTCAGCCAACCCGGTGTTCACGAAGTGTACTAGTGGGTTGTGACCGGAGGCGGCCACATCGGGGTTCGCGGCCAGATAGCCGTCCGTGCTAAAGCCCGCGCTCGGATCCCGGCCTTCCTTCCAGCCGTGTCGCAGGTAGTGGTCGAGCGGGTTGAGCCCAGCCACCTGCACGTCCGGGTACGCGTTCAGATAGTAGACCGGATCGAAGCCCGGCAACCGGACTTTGACGAACGACGGAGGGCGCCTGAACGGCCTCAGCATACGCAACTTCATGATAGATCCCCGAGCCTGAAACGCCCGCTCGATCCATCATTCTGAGCCGTGTTGCAAGTGCTGACCGGTCCGCTTGCGCGGGTTCTTCTGCGCCCCGCGCCGGCCCGCGACTTGCGATGGCCCGACATTTCTCCTCAGGATTCAATCAGTTCCGCCGGGACCGCTGCGTGGGGCTTCCTCGTTTGACCAACGCATCATGGGACCGTGGCTCGACGTTGCAGTGCGGACTATTCTTCGACTGAAACGAGCCAGTCCTCGCGTTAGTCGCCGCGATAGAGGACCCTAGCCTTTCCGGCATATTCCGCAGCGCATTTCGTGGCTTCGGCTTCGTTCGCGAATACATAATGTCTGCGCGACACATCGTACCTCCACGTGGGTGCCTGACGACAAAGAAGGCTCGTGCGACCTCGGTGACAATCCGTTTATGTACTTATGCTCACCGTCTGAGCCGCAGCCGACCTGCGCTGGCGACCGCTTCCCCTCCTTCTCCCAAGCCGCGTCGCGTATCGGCTCGGCTCACTCGCTGGTGAGATCAGGCGTTCCACCGCCCTGTGAGCAGATCGGGGCGCAGCCGAGCCGCTGATCTGCGCCCTTTACTACAAGCATAGCGCACTGCGTGATGTTCAGCCGAACCCCCGTCTACCTCAACCAATAAGGCCAAGAACGGGGCAATCCGATCCGGAGATTCGTAGCCACGGTCCACTGCCACGCACCGTTCGCTCAGCATGCCTTCCCGGCGTTGATTGCACTATCTTCGTCAGCCACCGGTCAGCCGATCGGACTCCTGAGAAGCGCGAATAATTTATCTCCAGGAGCTGTATTCCGGCCGTTGGTCCGCAAACATGCGGACGCGTTCTGCGAATTCTCGGTGAGTAACCCAAATATCAGAACGAATATAGGGAAAAAATTTATGCCTCAACGTAAATAGCTGGTTTCCGTTAGCGCCTTTGATGCGATCTCTCCAACAAGAGAGCAAATGCTGCTCGATACGAGCGAACTCTTGAATCTCATAGCTGAGGTGAAATTCACCTAGGAAGTGGGTCGACAATTCGGTGAAATCCGAGTGTATTTGATGAACTTCCGGCGATTGAATGACGCCGGCGCCCCAAAACCCGTGCAGATTCCAGAATCGTATCAGTTCACAATCTACATAGCTATAGGACCGATTGCTAACGCTTGTACCACTTTTAGAGGAATCAAGCTCTAGCACGTCAGCTGCAAACTGAGCCGCCACGTCGGGAATCTGATCAAATAAGAAAATCTGGACTGCGTCTCGGCCGAAATACTTAGACCAGGCATCAAGAAGCACATTCGGAACAAGCAAATGTAGATGCTGCGGCATTATTAGGCAATCAAGAGCGAATTCCAAAAAGGACTGCTCACTTCCGTGTTTTAATTTCTCCTGCCACCACGGATGCATCAACGTCAGGATATTTCTTTGGTAAAAGATAATTGAGACGTCGGCTTGCGGGAAAGCTTCTCGAATGCTCGCCAGCGCATCCTCGCTCAGATAACAAAGTTCCTCGCTCGACAGTACGCAGGTCTTATTCGCCTTTTTCAGCTCCGAAAGCATTTCTTTGAAGGTGGGATCCTGCGGTTCGCCTGCCCTTTGCGCGAACGTGTGCTGCCCGATTTCATTCGGATTTGTGAACGGATAAATAAATTCGGCATTTTCAGACGTGGACGCATCGTACAACATCTTCTGGATGGATGTTGTTCCAGTTTTATGCGGGCCAATGTGGAATACTAATCTGTCAACCATTGCCGGGGTAATTTCACATATCAATCCAGTTAACAGTGCAGATCAGGTCTCGCAGCCCTAAGCGGATTGAAGGATAACGACCCGGCCCGTTGAGAACTCGGGATGCTGAGGCGCATCAGCACGTCGATCAGGGGCTGTGCTGAGGTCGCGATGGTTTCTCCGGCTGTCGCGAGTGTCAGATCCGGCTTGAGCGGCACTTCGTATGGAGCCGAGATGCCAGTGAAATTTGGGATGGCGCCTGACCGCGCGCGACCGTAAAGGCCTTTGGGATCGCGTGCTTCACAGATCCTAAGAGGAGTGTCCACGAAGACCTCAAGAAATGTGATGTCACCTGCGATGATTCGAGCCAATTCCCGCGTCGCACGAGAGGGTGAGATCAATGATACGATCGTAATAAGACCGGCGTCTGCCATAAGCTTGCCGGTTTCAGCAGCACGGCGGACATTCTCGGCTCTGTCACGCTCAGTAAAATGCAGATCGCTGTTGAGGCCGTGGCGCAGGTTGTCCCCGTCCAACACCATTGTAGCGCGGCCGGCCCGAGTCAGCGCACGGTCGACTTCGCTCGCAATGGTGGATTTTCCCGCTCCGGAAAGACCGGTCAGCCACGCAATGACAGGCCGTTGGCCAAGTACCCGCCAACGATGCTCGCGAGGTTGTAGCTGCTGCCAAGTCAGATTGCGATCTGCGAGTTGGTTCGCTCGTCGTCTCAAGTCTCGCCCTCCGGTCATGTGCGGAGGCAGGATGACACGAAATCGTGATTGGTTGTGTTGCTACAACGTCACGTTGAGTGGCCGCGTGCCTCACCGTCGGCCCGCTGGCTGTCGCGACCGACTGGGATAAAGCACAAATTAGGCCCACCGAACTCGATGATGCGCGTTGACGGACGGACTGTCCAAGTTCCCGTTCAGGCCACATCAGTCCGGCTCCTAGATTCGGCTTCGGGCAGGGATTTTTGCTTTGAGAATATGCCGGCGCACTGATGGTCGCCGACGGCCGGGTCGTCGGTGCGGAGCCGGATCGAATCGTGTTCGATCGATTCTTTGGCTACCGGACGAAGCCTGGGCAGACCTGGAGATACCCTATCTGGAAGTTCGCGGCTGCTTCAGCTCGATCGATCAATGGATTGGCAGGCGAGGCCTTCGGCGTGCTCGGTAATTGGGCAGCTGCGAAAGCAGTAACATCCCTCGCACCATTGTGCATTCAAGCGAATGATGCTCAACAAGGGTCTTCGGTTTGATCTCGCTGCGCGCCACGCTCGGCGGCACAGAATAGGGTATGCGTGTATGCCGCGTGAAGGGTTGGAAGAAGTCGACATCAAGCGGCTCGTTGAGCGTTCGAACGCGACAATTCTTGATATTGGAACGAATAATGGAGATATGAGTGACAATTTTTCAAAATGGTTTGCCTACGCGCAAATTTTTTCTTTCGAACCAGATCCTCGCGCGGTCAAAAAAATGCAGGCCCGGAATCTGAGCACTCGGATACATCTATTCGAGAAAGCTCTAGGGCAGAGCGTTGGAACGGCGACGTTCCACCAGAGCGCCGGAAAGGATCTCGGTGCTGGGGTTGTTGATAGGGAGACTGGGCTTATTGAGGAATGGGATCAGTCTGGATCCTTGAGGGCGCCGAAGGACCACCTCGAATTATTTCCATGGATCTCATTCGAGAATAAGATTGAGGTCGAGGTGACCACGCTTGATGCGTGGTGCGCAGATCAGAAGATAAAATACATCGATTTCATATGGGCCGATGTGCAGGGGGCCGAAGAGGACTTGATAAGGGGCGGAATGCAGGCACTGAAAACCACAAAATATTTTTATACTGAATTCTCCGACCGGGAGATTTACGAAAATTCCATAGGTTTGCAAGGCATCTTGGACCTGCTGCCAAATTTCGAAATTGTTGAAGTCTTTCAGAGAGATGTCCTATTGCTGAACCGACACCCATGGGGATGAAGCGCTGAACTCCGCTTCCTGTCGCTGCGGCCGACTACTTCCCTCGCGAACTGCGAGGATGTCGGGAGCAGTCGCAATATGAGCCGGCGTAGGGTGTTGCGCCAGGCTAGCCTTTAAAGCAACGAGCCTTTTCGAAGCGCAACGTGCCGGTATGTCCACTCACAAACTGCGCCAGCCATGCATTTCGAGATCCGATCCACCGGACGCCACCTCTGGAGCTGGGTGCTGCTTCATGCCACGCAAATGAAGGTGATGGAATCGGATCGAACCTCTCCATCCGAGGCGCAGGCTTTGGCCTTCTCGAAGCTGGTGACCCCGGCCGGTTAGGCGCTGACCGCGCCAATGGCGGATGGCCTGCTTTAGTTTCCGCCCCGTTTGGGCCACGCAGGCTCCGTCCGCGGATTTGACTTCGAGCATGCGCTGCAACGGAGCGTCTTTCCCGCATCCGGCAGGAAGCTCGCGGACGACCAAGCCCCAACGTATATCGGCAGCTCCTCGACGTGCCCGCAGTCGCAGGTTGCACGGACGGCCCGCACCCCTTTGTCCATCGGCTGCTGGAGCGTCATCGGCGCGATCTCAAAGCCGTTGATGTCGTAGGCCCGGCGCGGATTGTGCGAATGACCCGGCAGCGGCGATCGGGATGCGCGCGAGATGTGAGTGGACACTGTCCTTCATCCAGCCCTGATCGCCTTGGATCACGCAGCAGCGCGGAAGTACGAGCACCTCTGCCTCGCCGCGATCACGCTACCGCCGCCCGCCAAGCAGGCCCCGCCGGTGCCACCGGGCAACCCCTACACGATCGAGGTGTGGCGCGAGACCGGCGGCGGCATCGAGTTGCATCTCATCAAGATCTACCCGTTGTCGCTGGCCATGGCGGCGTTTGAGGTGGCGTGCCTGGAATGGCCTACGCACGAGGTCACCTTGCGGGGCAGGGCCCGGATCATCGAGAGGCGGGAGCGGCTGCCGCGGAGCGCGACCGCGTCTCTGTCCGGAGGATCACGCTGAGCGCCAAGCCCCCCGCTTCCAGAGGCTCAGGGCGCGGGTCGCCTGCATGGCGCGTTCCCGGCGGGGATGCCGGCGCGCAGGGCCTCGGCAGCTTCCAGGACCGGATCAGTATCATCGACCATGTCACGAAGGCTGCGCGGGTGCCTTTTGAGCCTCTGCCGAAAGCGCAGCCAGAATTCGGGGCGCATGTTGATCGCCGCCAACGCCGCGCTCCAGCTTGCTGACCGACCGTGGCCACATGGTTGGCCGGAACCCTGAGTCGGACGTACCAGCGCCCGCGACGACGTTGCAGGTACTCGGCGAGCTGCACCGCTGGCCTCGCTCCTTCATGGCCACGGGGACACTGTGTCACCGCGCGGGCTCGAAGCGAGCGCTAAAAACCGTTTATTGACGGTGTCTTACAGGTGGCTGGCGGAGGGAGCGTCCGCCAACACAGGCGATTTTATTATTAAAAATCATGCGCTTGGCTCCATACTGGATTGGTCTACCCACGTTCTGATCCACATCTCACGCGCGGATCTCTGCATGCAACGGCGAACGGCTGCGGACACTGCCGCCCGCACCGGATGCGCGAGCGGGGTTCGTGAAGGGCAGTCACGGTTTGGCAAGCCTCGCCGTGCTTACTTGCCATGCCAGTGAGTTTTCGACCGTCTCACGGCACATCCACGCCCGCCCACAGATATGCCCCTCAGCTGTCACGGCGGGCGTGGATGCGTTGATCGATTGCCGTCCGCACCGGATGCGTGCGGGACACGGGAACGTGATCGAACGCTTCGATTGAGTTCAACATTTCGGGCTCGTCGACATCGGTCGATCTCCACGCCCGCCGCCTGGTGGACCCCTCAAGCCCCTGAATGGTGGGCGTGGATGCATAATTTTTGCGTTGGCTCCGCGTCGGGCCTTCTCCCGACCGCCACGCCCGCCCCGACGTTCGTCCCCCCTTCCGACGGGCGGGCGTGGATGCTGACGAGTTCCTGCCATAGCCACGGATGCGCGAGCGGCGTTCAAGCCTGACCATTTCGTAACCCCGACGCCGGAACCATCGATCGGCACCGCGGCTTCGTGAGACGCCACTGTTCCCGGTGGCGGCACGAGAGGAACTACCCCTTGCGCACATCGATGATCACCGCGGCTCTGCTGGCCGCGCTCGGCACCGCCGCCCTCACCATGCCGGCCTCGGCCGCGCCTCTCAGCCCGGTCCCAGCCGCGGCTGTCACTGGCGCCCAGGACAGCATCACCAACGTTCGCTGGCACCCGATCCGCCGCATGCATCGCGCGGAACGTCGCTTTATGCATCGGCACTTCCGCCACCGCAGGTAGCAGCCAGGCAGTCGCTACCGGCGACCCTGCTGGAGGCTCGGCCGCGGTATCATCCGCAGCCGGGCCTTTCTTTTGCGAGCTGACGCACATCGTCAGCGCATCGCTGCCAGCGACGGCAGATCCGCCCGAGCTGCCAGGGCTTCGGCGATCCGTACCCGCTGCCTGGACCGGGCTAGAGCCGCATCCGCGTCAGCCATCAGCAGCTCGTGCCGGAACAGGTCGAAGCGGGCCAGCCGGAGCATCCGGACTGCAAGGAAGGCGTAGATCAGCCGCATAGCGCCACCACCTCGTTCAAGAGTGCGATGAGCGCGCGATGCCCGACAAACTCGTCACCGTCGTCGTGCTCCGCAATCAAGAGACGCGCCTTCGCGGCGAGGTCTTGCGCGCTTTGGCTCGGCTCTTTGACGCACCGCTCTAAGACAGCGGTGCAGTGGTCGATCTCCGCGTCCACCTGTTCATCAGTGAAAGCTTCGGCGGGAAGGCTCTGGTCTGTGACCAAAGCCCACCTCTTGGCCGCAGCGTTGCAAGCCGCAGCGAGGTCGGAGGTCGGAGCGGCGACAGAGGGCACGGAGGCCAACGGTGCCGCGAGGATAGCGCCGAGCGCGGCGCGGCGGGTGGAGGGGGTCATTGGTCACCTCGCGCAGCCGCACAGGCGAAGTCGAACTGCTCCTTGAGTTCGCGACCCGCTTCAATCAGTGGTCCGACCAAGGCGTTGAGCACCTCAGCCTCGATCTCGCCGTCGCGTTCACCGAGATACATCAGCAAGCGGCCGATGCGCTCGACGGTGCGGATGTCATGTTCCATGGCCAGGACGTGGCCCAGGGCGGGATTGGGCTCACTCATGCCCGGCCTCCGTTGGTGGAGGGCCCGGCCGCAACGAACGTGGGCGCAAAGTTTGCGCTCACGTCAGCCGATCGCATCGCGCGGATGGCCTGCGTGACCGGTCCTACCTGTGCTGAAGGCAAGCGCGGGCGTTCACCGCCGCCGAGGGGCGGTGTAGGGTGGTGGATAGCCATGAACAGCACTCCTGGTGCGGTTGGTGGTTAGAGCCGTGAGCGAGGGGTCCAGCCTTGCTCCGGCTCGTTTTCTGTCGTACCTTTATAGAATGCTGATGTCAATTGAGGTCACACCTAAAAAGCGTGGTCGTCCTGCCACCGGCAAGGACCCCGCCACCTCAATTCGGCTGTCGCCAGAGCTGCGCGCTGAAATCGACGCTTGGTGCGAGCAGCAGCCCGACCGGCCCAAGCGCTCCGAAGCCATCCGCCGTCTTGTCGAGGAAGCCCTGAAGGCCAAGCGATCATAGGTGACGCATGAGCGGTCCCGAGTCTGACACCGAATTCCGCGAGCGCCTGCTGCGGGAGGTGCCTGAAGGTGCTCGAGACCATGTGATCGGGGCGTCGGGCAAGCAATTGGATGCGTTGGGCCGCAAGTTCGATGTGTACCGAACCGGCGTACCGCTGGAAGGGTTCGATGGCTTCGAGGATGGCGGCGCCGAAGATGATGATGCCTGACCCGAAGTCGACTCGACCTCAATTGATCCGCAAAGCCCTCACCGAGCACCTGAAGGCGAAGGGCTATCTGAAGTGAGGATGACGTCCGTCGCGAACCACGGAGCGGGCAAATGCGCACCATCCTCATCGCCGCCGCATTCGCGCTCGCCGTTGTCGCCATTGTAGTCCTCGGCGGACTCGCGAGCCAACTCAAGGACTGACCCTCAGGTGCTGTGGCCTGTGAACCACGCAAATTCTGAATTGACGAACCGTTAAGATTTATCGCTGGCGGCCGGAAGCTGCCTATGCGCATCAGTAGCCTCGCTTCTGCGGGCACCGTCCATGCCGATTTCTCGCAACGACCGTCTGCACCGCTACGTCGTGCTAGCGTTGGTGTGCGGCGGCGCCGCAATGGTGGCTGCGGCTTGGCTTTGGGAAGCCGTGTGATGGATTGGCTCCCCGGCTAGGGCTACGTGCGGCAATGTGAAGGAACGAAGGGGCGAACTGATGCTCCTCACTGAGCACCTGAGAGCGAAGGGCTATCTGAAGTGAGCGACGCTGACGCCCAGCCTGAGGAGTTGCGCGAGATCCTTCGGCTTGCAACGGCTCTGGCAGAGCAGTTTATGCAGTCAGAGGCTGCAGAGGACGCCGCCCATCCTGAGAGGCTCAAGGCTCTCATCAGCTCCGCTCAGTTCCTCCATGACCAAGGTGTGTCTTGGCCGCCTGTCCTGCGTGAGGCCGTGGGCAAGGCCGCAGAACGCATGGAAGCGATCCGTGGACTTTGAGGACCGCGACTTCGAGCACTCGCCGCTGTCAGGGCGGTTCACCCGCGACGGCATCACGGTCGAGGTCGAGATCTACCGGGCTGCTGGAACCCAGGATCCGTGGCGGTTAGAGGTCGCGGATCAGAACGGCGGCTGCACGCGCTGGCACGAGTGGTTTGCTGCCGAACAGGAGGCTTTCGAGGCTTTTGTCGCGGTCGTCGAGGTTGACGGCATAGGCTCCTTTGCCAGCAGGGGGCCGGAGCTACGGCACTGACACCGTCAACTTTTTCGTTGAGGAAGCCTCGAAGGCAAAGCAATCGTCGCGGAGGTGCCCTTGGCAAACCGATTTGCCCCGCTGCTTCTCGCCGCATTAATCGCTGTTCTGTCAGATCTGCCGGCGCGATCTCAGCCAGCGTTCGTCAACAATTGGGCTGAATTCCGCAACGCGGTGGCCGCGTGCTGGACGGTGCCGCCCGGCACTGAGGGGTCTTTGATCGCTTACCGATTTGGCCTCGATAAGACGGGTGCCATCCGTGGCAAGCCGCTCACCACCGCACGCCAGCTAGTCGGCGACCATGACGCGCGACGTCGCTATGAGGAGGCAGCATCCGCTGCGTTATCGCGCTGCTTTCCCCTGAAGGTGACGCCAGCGTTTGGCGCAATCCTCGGCGAAAGCCCGATCTACCTTCGGTTCGTCAACACCCCGCCAACGGCCGCGTACCAGATCAACAACAACGTGACGATCTTCGCGCCTCAGTAGGGCTTATGATCCCGTCTCCCGCCTCGTGGAAGAGGCGCTAGCCGTAAGGCTTATAGGTAAGGCGACTTCTTCCGATGGGAGCGTATGTAGAGGAACAGCAGCGCGAGTGAGGTCGCGTTGATGCACAACGCCCAGCCGTAGCTTGTCAGGTGATGTGTGCCGATTGAGGTCCCGACTGTGCCGGCGCCAACAAGCGACCCGAGCACGGCGAGCACTGTGAAGAGGCATGCGAATGCAAGCATAACCACCTCCCTATCGCGGATCGAACGCAGCCTCAGTTGACCTGAGTGCTTAACGATCCGCGATCATTCTAGGCCCCGACCACACTTGCTTGCAATGGGGATTGCAAGGCCGCGAACCGCCTTTTGTCGGCTCTTGCGAAGGCGGAGAAAGAGCGCCGAGCTTGTATGTTGCGCCTGCAGGGCAGCGACGGCTATGCGAACGCAGGGGCCTGTAGCTCAATGGTTAGAGCCGACCGCTCATAACGGTCTGGTTGCAGGTTCGAGTCCTGCCAGGCTCACCATGCTCTCCACCTCGTGGAAGAGGCGTTGAAGGTGGGGGCGTCAGCGCACTGGCGCACCCGCAAGCTAAGCGTTAGGTTGCAACGGCCGCATCTGCTGATGCTTGGACGCCCTTCTCCCCATAAATAGGCGATGAGCTGTCATGACGGTTTGCGTTGGCGTTGCGGTCAATGACTGTCTAGTATTTGCAGCAGACAGTGCGTCGTCATTAGTCACCACAGATCAGGCAACTGGTCAAAGTCGAATACTGAATGTATTTGCTCATGGAGAAAAGGTATTCAATTTATTCAAAGGCCTGCCAGTTGTCGCCATGACATGTGGCATGGGCAATGTAGGCACAGACTCGATCGGGACAATTGCTAAAAATTTGCGGCTCAGAATGGCCGGCAACGATCCTGCTTGGCATATAGATAAAGCCAACTATACGCTAGAGGAAATTGCGCACAAAGCGCGGCGGATATTTTTTGAAGAAAAGTATTCGTCCCTCGATCCGCAGCCGCCGGCGCCACATTCTTTTGAGTTCTGGATCGGCGGTTATTCCTCAAGTTTCGAGGCGGGCCACGAAGTCTGGAAACTTGTGATTGAAAACGGTGTTTGCCCTCAGCCCGAACAGGTAGTGAGCGATGGCAATGCCGGACTCTTTTATGGGGGACAACCAGGCCCGATCAATCGATTGGTCGTTGGCTTCGATCACGCACTACGCGAAACCCTTATTTCGGGTGGCGTCGATCCGAACGCGAGCGCACAGATGGAGGCATTCCTGCGGCAGCGCCTGGAGAGCGCGTTCGTCTGGCCAACGATGCCTGTTCGGGATGCGATTGACCTAGCCGACTTCCTGGTGGAAACCACCAAGCGCTATTTCCGGTTTCTGCCGGGTGCCGACATCGTTGGCGGCGATACCGACGTGGCGGTGGTAACCCGATATGAAGGCTTTAAGTGGATCAGACGGAAGCACTTTTATCCTGCCTCGCTTAACCCGCTGGAGACAGACCATGCCTGAGGGCAAAAAGGAACAGCCGGTGCGCGTCGTTCCGAAGGATCTGCCGCTTCCGCAGTACGATTATCAAAAGCCTGCCACCGGCAGCTTCACCGTCAAATTTGACGAGGGCCGGCAGCAGGACCAGCGCACCCAGGATGACAAGGCTCCTTTGGCGTCGCTGCAGAACATCCAAATCGCTTTTTGAGATAGCGAGTCTCAATCCGCCTTCGCCATCTGCCGCCCGTGGTTCTGAACCACGTCGCGGAACAGGTTCCCGGTGGCCGAGGTGGTGACCCGAGCGTCGGGGCCAGCCTTCTGCACATTGACCACCACGGAGCCGTTGTTCTCGACCTTCGGAGTGGCCACGATGCCAGCCCTCCCGGCTGAGGCGTCGAGCCGGCCCTCGCCCTGCCGCATCGCCTCGAAGGCTTTCCTGGCCTTCTCCCGGGCTGCCCAGGCCTCTCCGTCGGCCTTGCCACTGCGGAGCCGATCAGCCTCTTCCATCGTGATGCCGGGTGCATCCTTCATGCTGTTGGGCTTGAGGACGCGGGGAGCGCCGTTCGGCAGGAAGTCGCCGCTGCTCGCACTGGGCAGGCGAGCAGTCCGTCCACCGCCCTGTGGCACGTAGCCTGAGTCGCCCCAGCGGGGATCCGCGTCTCGGTCGCCGTGATAGCCCATCCAGTTCCGGAGCCAGCGGCGGCCGTTCTTAGCCAGTCCGCGGGCAACCCAGCGCACCTGATCCGGGATGGTGTTGCGATCCCGAACGTCCAGACCAGTCTCTTTCTCGAACTGGACGCCGAGGCCCCGCCGCCGGTTGAGCTGGAAAGGCCCCCACGAGCTTTCGAGAGCGTCGTCCTTTTTGTCATAGGCGGCATCCGGGTTGTTCCGGTTCTGGCGCTTGCCGCTCTCGCCGGCTCGGATGCCGAACATGATCCGCGGATCGACGCCAGCCGCCCGAGCCTCACGCTCGATGAGTGCCGTTAGGTTGCCCGCATCGCTGCCAGTCGGGACGCCTCCCGTCGCCCCGGGCGGCATGCTGGCGGGCGGCACCCTCGGGGCTGCACGGCCAAGGCCATTTAGGCGACCGCCGCCGAAACCACGGCCGGCACCTGGACCAGCAGGACCGGCCTCGCCGACATAACCCGGCCCCGAACCGCCGCCGGGCAGGTTCGCACCACGGCCGAGCCCAGACAGGCGCCCGAAGCCGCCACCGCCTCCGAACGCGGCAGTCTGGACCCGAGCGCCCGCGAACGGACTGTCTCCCTCGGCCGACGAGTTCTGCTTCGTCGCCCCCTGCTGCTGCTTGATCGTCTCCGACAAGCCGTCGATTGAGCGGCGCAGCTTCTCCGAGGACTCCTTGAAGTCGCGGTCGCGCTGCTCGGGCGTGCGGGCCTTGAGGCGGTTCAGTTCAGCCTCAGCGGCCGTCAGCTTCTGCTGCGCAGCCTCCGGGGTGTCGATCAGGCCCATGCGCTGCTGCGTCCGACCGATCAGGTGGTCCGAGGCTTCCTTCGCCACGTCCCGCAGCTTCCGAAGGCGATCAACGTCCTCCTGGGCCGCGATCTCGTCGTCACCCTTCATAGGCGCGAGCCGGCGCGCGAGCGGGCCACTACCGCCGTCCAAGTGCCGGAACGACTCAACGTACTTGCCTTCGCCGAACGAGCGGATCGCCGCCGCGATTTCCTTGATGTCGTCGGCCAGCGGCTTCACCAGCGCCGTGGTCGCCAACAGCATCTCCTTCGCGGAGTCGCCAGCGCCCTTCCAGTCGATAGCCCTGAGTTCGCGGCTGATGTCCTGCAGTCCACCCCGCAGGCCCTTCACGAAGTCGCCGCGCTGGTCCTTGGCGATGCCGTCGATCCACTGGGTGAACTCGGACGCGAACGGCAGCACCTCCTTTGCGATCGTCGTGCCGATCGTCTGCATGGAGGTGCGCAGGTCAGCGATGGCCTGCTCGAACTTCTCGGCCTGGAGGATGGCCTTCGGATCGAGCGGCCCGAGCCGTTCCTTCTGCGCGCTCCAGACATCGGCGATCTTGCCGAGGTGCTCATCCGCGAGCCGCCCGAAATCCGAGTTACCGAACACGTGCTGGGCGAAAATTCCGCGTTCAATCGGGTTCTTTATGGACTCCATGAAGGTGAGGCTCTTGCGGAGCTTTTCGCCCTCGTCCGTGGTGCCACGGATGTCCTGGGCGAAGTCCTGAAAGGCTTTCCGCCCGGCCGCGTCCGTGCCCTGCCGGTTGATCCACTGGTAGGTGTCGCCGATGCCGCGAGAGAACTCGCGCATGTTCCCGGCGAACGTCTTGGTGCCGGCGGCAACCGCGTCCTGTTCCAGTCCGAACTTGCGGGCGACTGCGCCGAAGGTCTGCAGCGTGCCGGCTGCTACGCCGGTCTCGCGCGACAGTGCGCCGAGGCTCGACAGGTTGCTGGACAACTTGCTCAGCGACATCGCCACGCCGGCCACCGCCGCGCCCGCCGTCAGACCGGTGACGCCGACCGTCGCCAGCGCGGGGTTCAGGACCGTCGTCGCCGAGCGTGCGGTGGACTGGATCGCCGCCTCGGCCTTGCCCATGCCCTTGGCTAGGGTCTCGCCGTGGCTGGCCCCCTGTCGGGAGACGTCGAGCAGCTGCGCTCGAAGGCTCTTCAGCGGGCCGCTGAACCGGTCAACCACCTCGGCCTGCATCCGCAGGGTCTCATCGGCCATGCCGGCCTCCTATGTCTGTGAGGGCGCTCAGGTGTAGAGCCCTGCAGGGGTGCCGCCGGAGCCTTGTGCACCGCTGGACTGAGTCTGACCGCCGCCGTTGTACGCTTCCGGCAAGACGAGGTTGATGTCGGTGGTGGTGCCCTGCGGCCCTTGCGATGACGTCACCGCCTGGATCGCCAGCGACATGCGGTCCTTGGTGAACAGCATTGGCGAGTAGACCGACACGACATCGCCGATGTGCTCTAGCCAGAGAGTGTTCTGGTCCTTGAACCAGCCCTGGACCTTGATGTTCACGTTGATCTGGTTGGCGAGATTGAAGCCGTTCTCGTGTGCGGCTCTCATTCTCATGTCGGCCTGATCGCCCGGCATCTCGGCGATGAAGTGGAATGGCGCGTGCTCGGTGACAGCCGAGTTTTTCACCAGACCGGTCACGTCCCTGGACGCATCGCCGAAGGTCTGATCGTTGCCGGGCTGCTGGCCGATGGACTGGATCTCGGAGAAGGCGTCCGCATAGTCGAACACAGCGCTGGCCGCTAAGACATTTCTGCCTTCCTCAAGCTCGGCGATGGCACCGGCCTTAGGCTTCAGCCGGTAGCCGACGATGTCCGCACCCTCGCCCGGCAGCAGGTAGATGTTCCGAAATCGGCACAAGCGCTCGATGAAGGCGAACACGCTCTCGCCAGCCTGCACGTTGATCTTCGAAAAAACTTTGTCCGCATCGGACGTGTCGCCCTTCAGGCTGAACTTGATGCCGTAGGGCTTGAGCACCGAGTTCGCGATCTGGGCCAACGTGTAGCCTTTGAATTCGCCCTGGTTGTGGTCGACGGTGGCGCGGGCGATCACCTGCGAGCGGGTCGTGCCGGTGATCTGCAGGCCGTGCTCGCGGGCATCGTATGCCGGTTGCCGGCCGGTGATGCGGCCCTCGGAGACGGCTTGGCGGCCGCCCAAAAGCACTTCGCAAGCATCACCAATCCCGAGCTTCATGGAGGCGAAGTCCGGAGCGCTCTCGGCCGGCGCCGCCGCGGTGAAGGCGAACTTCGGGAACAGCTCGACGCCGCTCCTGGTGACCGACACCGTCTGCCAGTTCAGGTAGCTCTTGCCCTTCACCTTGATGGAGGCGACTTCTTGCGGCTTGGGCATGTCAGGCCTCTCCGGTTCGAGGCAGACGAACGATGCGCTCCTGGACTTCGTTGAAATAGCGCTCGAAATCATCGTGATCGTAGGCTTCGCCACGCATGGCAGCGACTCGATCCCAATCGGGCTCTGTGTTCGGCTTGTTATACCGGTCCATCACGAAATCGCTGATGCCATTTTCAGCGAGATAGTCGGCCATGCATTCGCCGATGTGAGTGGCGGACACATATTCAAGTGCGAAAATTTGCTTCGAGGTTAAGCCCATCGCGAAGGCGGCCTCTGCTATGCGGCTGTAATGTTCCTTGATGAGGTGGCCGAATGCTTTGACAAGTAGCGCTTGCTCGTTCGACGGCAGCTGGAAAGTCTGCCCTTCGTGCCGGACAACCCGCCCCGTCGAGATGTACCGCTCGACCCATCCACGGACGGCGCGCAGATCGAACTGCGCAGCGACGCCACGGCGACCAGGTTTCAAGATCGGGCAGCCGCGTCGAACCCAAGAGTCGACTGTCGGCAAGCTGACGCCAAGCTGATTGGCTAGATCATTGCGCGAGACGACTTCGGTCATGCGTCAGGCCTCGGAATAAATAACATAAAGTGGTTTTGAAACTCTGGACCTAGAGACAAGCTGCGCTCGCGCCGACCCTCGGGCCTGACCACCCCAGACAAGGACCCGGGGACTCGCATCAGGGCACCCTCCGTGCAGAGATCCCTGTTGGGTCCCACCTTCCTCAAGCGATGCAGCCCCACTCCAAGACGGCGAGCGTGAAGCACATCACGGATGTCGGCCCGGTCCCGTGGCAAGGTTTCTTTAACCACGACGGCCTCCATTGATTGGGCGAGTCGGCCCGGCATGTTTGTGTCGGCGCGGAAGTTGCAGTTCTCAGCAAAGGAGAGGTGCGATGGACCAGCAATACGGCGATGATCACGAAGACCGTCAGCAGATGGAGTGACGTGCCGGTGGTCATGGTGACGTCCTCGATCTCGGGAGAGACCGCGGCGGGGTGACCCCACCGCCGCGATCTCCGATGGTCCCTGCTTGGTCAGGGAGTGCAGTCCTGCCGGCCTTGGCATCCCTCTCCATGGCCATGGGTGTGAGGGACAGGCTGGCTTTCCGATGTTGGACTGACTGCATCGCCCTCAATGGCGTGGGTAGGAGGCCCTTGCGGGCTGGACCCACGCAATTCCATTCAGGCGACGCGCTGCCAGCGGGAGCCGTCAGCGGCATAGCGCTCAGCGCCAACCGTGAAGGCCGAGCCGGGCACGTGCAGATCGCGACGGGTCTGCTCGACGGCCGAGCGGGTCTGAGTGGCCGTGGACTCAGCCTCGCGGTTGCGAGCCGACCAGGCGGCGATGCGCTCGGCCTGAGTGGGCTTGCGTTCGGCGATTGCCGGCTCAGGCTTCCGGAGGACACGGCAGGCCCAGGCAGCGCCGTCCTCGATCTCAGTGCGGGTCATAGGTGATCCTCCCAGGAAGCGGGACGACCTCGCCCCAGATGAAGCCGGCGTCGGTCCCGAGAGCGGGCAGCTTCACGCGGCTGGCGATTGTGCTGTGCGGCTGGTCAGACCTGCCGTTCCAACTGCAGCGGGGCTCGCCGGGTGGAACCGGCTCGGCGCCGTCAGGCAAGGCGAAGTTGGCAGCCTCGATCAAAGCGGCGCGCTCACGGATCTTCGCCAACAGCGGCACCAGACGCTCTGCCTCGATGACGTACTCGGCGGCCAGCTTCTCGACCTCAGCGCTGGCCTTCATGGCCTTGCCGTAAAGATCCTTGCGGCGCTTCTGCTCAGTCTCGTGCGCAGCTTGGGCCTCGGCCTCGGCGATCACCGCAGCCGCGTGCTGAACCTGCAGTTGGTCGAGCCGGACCTTGGTGACGGCGATGCGGTGGTCGAGGTTGGCCACGTTGTCGGAGGTGCCGTTCAGGAGCACGTCGGGCCGACTGGCTTCCAGAGCCTCACGCTCGACCTGTGTGGCATCACATTCGGCGAGGATCTGAGCGGCGGTTCTCGGTGAGGCTGGCAGAACGGTCTTCAGGTCAGGACGACTGCGGCCGAGGCTGACGTAGGAAGCGACGTGCCGGTCTTGGCGGATGTTGGCGATCGGGAGGTTCATGCCGATCTCCCTCAAGCAGCCTGGCGCATGGCCGGAGCGGCGGGAGGGGTGCGCGGTCCGTCGCCACCGTCCAGGGCAGGCAGAGCTACACCGTCAGCGGCAAGGCGCTCGCGGAGCGCGCGGCGCATCCACTCGGCGGACGAGGTACGAGCCTGACGGGCAGCGCGGGCAACGGCATGGTTCAGGCCGGGCTCAGCCCTGAAGCGGACGGGCTCGGAGAACTCGATACGGTCGGCGGACATCTCGGGCGCACTCCGTGTGCAAGTGATACCCTAAGATGTGGTACAAGGCGGTCCATAAAAGCAAGCACACGACTTGTGTCGTTCAGTCGTCCGCCGTCGTTCGCTGTTATGCCTAGTTGTTCGCTGTTGTGTTTTGTTACATCAGAACCGCGTTGTTCTGTCGCACATCTAATTGTTGAAGAAGGCCATGGCTTGCATGGGACCGGTGTGGGGGATGTTGATGCCCAGGAACTCGGCTCTTGCCTTGGAGGACTGGCAACGCATCATCCTGAGGTAATCCGCCCGCTCGGTCAGGCTTTCGGCAACGATGCTGCCTGGCCTCCGCTTGGCGAGGGCGCGCGCCGCCGCTTCCATCGTGTCGGGCTCCGTGCCCCATTGAAGCTGATTTTCAGCAACCGCGAGCAATGTCCAAAAGGGGGTGAACTCGTCCGACATCAGAATATACCTTGGAACATGCGGGCTTAGAAACGCTCCAATGCAATTGCCGAGCCCTGATTAATACAAGCGGCCTCTATGGTTAATCGTGCGTTAACCGACCTCGCGGAATGTGCATCTGCACGTCCGAAAACCGGGTCTGAGGCCCGGTGCTAGGGTTGGCTCAGAATTGAGTAGGAGGCGCACGTGCTGCAGACCTACAAAATCGACGCGGCACTGAAAGGCCGGGGGCGGAAGACCCTACGCTGCGCTTCGGCCTGGGTGGCCTATGAGCAGCGTGACCGCTTGGTCCGACAAGGCTGGACAGTAAGCGTCCTCGACCACGCGATGAAGCCGGTTGCGGTCGACCATCTGGAAGCCGCTGCGCTGGCAGAAAGCGGCAACGCGATGCGAGGCGCGTAGGAGCCGGGCAACCTCCCGGTCAGCGCCAGTCTCCCCCTAGCCCAAGTTTCGGATCCGGCTCTTCAACCCGGCCGCCGCAGCGCCTTCTGTTCCCTTCGAGCCTCCTGCACGTCCCCCATAGCAATCGCGATATCGCTGGCCGGCACGTTCTTGAGCCTGGGAATGAGTTTAAGCAGCGTCTCCCGCGGGATCTTTTCGACCAGCATCTCAGCCACGCGCTTCGCAGCTTCCTTCCGATCCGCATCGGTCAGATGAGCGTAGTGCTTTGCCCAAACCCCGCGGATGATGTCGTTCCGCTGCGGCTTGGTGATGTAGCCGATGCGGAATAGCTCGCGGGCCGCTCCCTCCTGCCAATCAGGGTTGTCCTTCGCCTCGTCCCAGACCTGCTTCAACTCACTGAAGTCATGCTCGACCTCGGGCGATAGCGGCTTCCGAGATGCCGCAGCCCGCTTCGGCCCAGTCGCCTCGGCCGCCGCCTCACGCACGCTCAAACCCGCAACGCGTTGCGCTTTTGCCGGGTCACCTTCGACGTGCCGGGCGATCCGCATATAGAGCTGCGCCGTGCGGGGCGAGACCGTGGTGTTCAGTCGGAGCCAGGTGTCCCAGCCTCCGTGCGGAACGGTCTCCTTGGCCTGGGCGAGGAGCCGACCGCACTCGACGGCGTAGCGGGCGCCCTCGCGTTTGGCGGCCTCGACACCGGCATGGGCGGCGTTGATGGCTCCGGCGATATTGGAATGCGTCATCTCAATCTCTCCCTGCTGTCCCAACTGTCCCACGTGTCCCAGCCGTCCCATCAAGCGTGCGCTGAAAGTGTCCCACTCGTCCCATCCCTAGTGCGTGGGACAGTGGGACACCTCGAAACGGGCTCATAACCGCCCCTCGGCGCGCAGCTTGGCTTGCATCCGCTGCACCCTCGACTTGCTGAGGTTCAGCTCCGCGCTGATGTCCCGGACGCTCATGCCCTCGCCCGACAAGTCGGCCACGCGGTCAAGTTCGCGGTCGCGCAACACCTGGCAGGTCCAGCAATCGACGCCGTCGACCACATCGAGCTTGGCCTCGAACGGCTGCGCATCGTCGCCGACAACACCGCGGGCCTTAGTGAGGTGCACCTCGAAGCGGGCACCTTCTTCCATGTCGTAATCTTCGGGGCGCTTGAGCTGGATCACGGTGTCCAGCACGTCCTCCCGCTTCGAGGTGCCACGGGCGTTGTCGCCGCGACCGGCATGGTGGATCAGCAGTACGCTCACCCCGCGGCGGCGCAGCTGCAGCAGCCACGCCTGCATCGCGTCCCAGGAGTCGGCGTCGTTCTCCCGGCCGCCGTTCACGAGCGTTGAGATGTTGTCGATCACCATGAACTCGACGCCGTCGAGGTGTTTCTCCAGCGCGGCCTGGTGCTCCGGCTTCGACAGGTTGATAGACACGCCGAGCTTCTGCCGGTCCATCGGCAGGATCGTGAAGTAGCTCTCGTCCGGCGGGCTGTACGGAGTCGCGGCGGCCAGGGAGCGCGCACGCTCCTGCAAGGCCTCCTGCGGCATCTCTCCGTCAACATAGAGCACCCGCCGCGGCCGGGCGGCGTGCCACCGGAGGAAGGTAGCGCCGGACGCAATGGCATAGCCCATCCCCATGCCGACGTGGGTCTTGCCGGTGCCGCGGCCGGCGAACAGCATGGCGAGGCCGCGGACTGGGATGATAGGCGCGAGGATCAACTCGCGTCGTGGCAGCGTCTCGCGCAACAGGCCCGCGAGGGTGACGGTCTCAAAGTTCAGGTCTTCACCGTCGGGCTCACTGGCGCGGCCGTGATCCGGCGCGAAGTGCTCGATCGTGTAAGCGGCCTCAACCATGCCGCACCTCCCTGGTGACGTCGTTGATGTCGGCGCCACGCACTTTGGCCTTAACCAAGAACGTCTCCTTGCCGGCGAACCGCCAGCGGCCGGCGCAGGTATTGGCGGCCTTCTCCCCGCCGGGATCATGGTCGACGGCCAGCCACAAGGACTCGATGCCCGGCAGGGGCATGAAGCCGGAGACGCCCGCCGTGTTCAGCAGGGCCCAGACAGGGGTGTCCCCAAATTCGGGGACACCTCGAAGGGACATGGTGCTCTCGATCCCCTCACCGACGCCTAAGCAGATCGTCACCTCGGCGTCGGCGGTGAGTTTTACGGCGGCGCCGCGAAAGCTCCCGAGGGCGAGGCGGTCGCGGCCGTTCACGACAGCCTTCTGACCTTCGAGGGTGAGTGCCGTGCGGTGGATCGCCTGCGGTACGTCAGTCACGACGTTCCGGACGAGAGCGACCATCGCCGGGGTCCGGCTGCCCGCGAAGGGGCAGGCCGGCGTGTACCGGATCACGTCATGCGCGTCGGCGGGTAGGCTGAGGCCCCGACTGGCGAGGTAGGCCTCGACGGGCGAGCCGGCTGCTGGCTGAGCCTCCCGCCAGATCCGTAGGGCGAGCGCTGCACGATCCAAACTTGGATCATGGCCGACATTGTCAGGATTGATCGTCTGCGGAGCGCGTCTGAAAGTCTGCACATTGTGCAAGCTTTCGAGCCCGAGCCGGTCGCGAACGTGATCACGGCAGGCGCCGAAGTCATCGCCTGCGTGAGAGTGCAGGGTGAACCCGCCCGGCGCCGAGGCGTCGAACAGGATGCTAAGAGAGCGATCCTGGTGGCTGTGGTGCGGACCGGGACAGATGATGCCCCGGCCGACCACCTCGCCGCCGAGCGCACGCGCTACGGAGCGAAGGTTTATCATCGTGGCGCCTCCGCTGCAGCGGGGCGGAGGATTGCTGCGGCCTCAGTGGCGGCCAAGATAGCGCGGCCGGCACACGCCAAGCTGTGCACCATGCCGGGAGTGTCGCCGACCGCCGCAAGGTTCGCAGCCGCTACTGCGTAGGCGGCGGCCACGTTGCACCGCTCGGCAACGGCGTCTTGGACGAGAGGCGCGCCAGTCCAGGCGCGCGAGTGGTGGAGAGGCGATGTCATTCTGTGCCTCCCTGATTGTGGAAGGCCTGCATCGCCCAGGTGAAACGATCTCCTGCCGCCGGCAGGTGCGCGGTGAGCGCGTTCATCGCGGCAACACCAGCCCGAGCATATTCACGGTCGACGATGTCGGGCGTCGTGGTGACGCCTTTCCCGATCTCCTGGGCCATGCCGATGAGGCCTTGAGCGACAAAGTGCGGCGCGATCAGCACCGGCTCGCCGTCGACCTCGACGGTGTGGCAAACCTCCTTCCAACTCTTCAGAAGGGCCGCCTTCAGGGCGCGGCGCAGGTCGCGTGGCAGCGCAAGCGCCGCCAGCAAATCCTCATGGGCGTGCCACGGCATATCAGGACCAGTGGCCGGCCCGCAGAAGAAGCGAACCAACGTGCTGTTGATCTCGGCTGCGTGGATTGGGGTCGCGCGCTCAATCACCGCGTCGCCCTCCATGAGCCGGAGGAGGTGAACGCCAGTTCCGCGATTGCCGCGGCGAGGCTGGGACTGAAATCGTACCGAGCCCGGATGCGCGCGGTCTGGATTTCGAGCGGGGTGGGTGCTATCTCAGAACCATCGGTGCCCACCGAGAATTCCGAGGCCCGCCGGCTTGCCAGAGCCGTGCGGGCTTCACCTTTTCTATAGGCCATCGTGCTAAGCGGCCTCCATCTCAAGCGCGGCCGTGAAGGCGCGTAGGGACTCATCGGTGATCCGTGTGGCGCTCCCGATCTTGACCGCCTTCAACTTGCCCTCGCCGATCAGGCGGTAGAGCGTGGTAGTACCAATGCCGAGCGCTTCGCGGACCTCGTTCGGCCGATGCAAAAGCTTCAGCGTTGACGGACGCAGGTCTGCCTGCGCCGCCTGAAACCTCTCGGTGTTCATGGCTGCTGTCCTCTAATTTCGCCGGGTTGCCAGCGAAGACAGGCGAATACTGGCGCTAAGAGCTTATTTGCTCAATAGTCAAGTTTCCGCGCTCTTAAGACCGCGCTAAATCATTCCGCGATCTTAAGAGCGCAGTTTCTTGAGCCGGCGTCGAACCGCGTCGTCGCTGACCGCTTTGAAGCCGGCATCGGTCAGCGCATTATTGATCGTCTTCCGGATGGAGCCCACAAATTCTCGAGAAGCAATCTTCTCAGGCGTCTTGCCTACGAGTGCATCGTCGAACGCGCGATGAAAGGCTTGGACCTGGGGATCCTTGTTGCGCTTATCCTCGCGCGCCTCACGAGCCTTGGCTGCCTGGACAGTCGGTGCGGACATCTCAATCTGAGCCTCGGCAAGGAAGCGAGATCCTTCCAGCAGGCCCCTCAGCATCTGGGCGAGGTCAAACACGATGGCCTCGGCGGTCTCTGGATCTGACTGCATTAATCGATCTGCAGTTTGGAGAAGCCGCCGTCCCGCCTCAGACACTGACGACCAAGTCGAGCGTTCAGCAACTGAGTCCGCTGCAGGCGTAAGCTCTTCAACCTTGGCTTCTACCGCGTCGAGGACGCCAGCGATCCAGTCGTGCGTGCGCTGAGCTAGTGAAGGAGCTTGCCGCATACCTGTTAGCCGGATGTGAGCTGGGCTAAGCAATGGGTGGCCCAAGCTTTCATCAGCTCGCGCCGCTTCTCGAACAGGTCGCCGCGCCGGTACGCCCGCTCCACCTTGGACTCGACGGTGTGGGCGAGCGCCATCTCCACCACCTCGGACGGGAAGTCCGTGATCTCAGAGGCCCAGTCCCGAAACGAGCTGCGGAAGCCATGGGTCGTGATGTCGGTACGCTCCATCCGCCGGAGCAGCACCAGCATGGCCATGTTGGAGAGCGGTTTGCCGCGCCGCCCGCCCGGGAACACGAACGTGTCGTCAAGGCCCCGCATCTCAGCCAGGAGCGTCGTCGCCGCCGCTGACAACGGTACGCGGTGCTCAGCGCCGGCCTTCATCCTCTCGGCCGGGATGACCCAGACCGCGGCCTCCGAGTCGATCTCATGCCAGCGAGCGCCTAGCGCCTCGCCCGTGCGCGCGGCCGTCAGGATCGTGAAGGCCATCAACTTCGCGGCGACGCCTGGCTGCGCCGCCACCGTCTTCATGAACGCAGGAACGTCCTTGAACGGCAGAGCGGCGTGATGTTCGACCTTCCGGACCTTCGACCGCTTCGGCAGCAGGTTCTGGAGGTGGCCCTTCCACCGTGCCGGGTTCTCTCCGCGCCGGTAGTCGCGCGTCGCGGCCCAATCCAGCACGGACTCAATCCGCCCCCTCACCCGTGTCGCCGTCTCGGGCTTCGTGGTCCAGATCGCCTCCAGGGCTTTGAGCACCAAGTCGGTGTCAACCGCCTGCACCGACAGGTCGCCGAACGCCGGGTAGGCGTAGGTCGCCAGCGTGGCCGTCCACTGCGCGGCGTGCTTGTCGTTGCGCCATCCAGCCTTGTGAGACTCGATGTAGCCTTCGGCGCAGGTGCGGAAGGTGATCGCCTTCGCGGCCTCTACGGCTGCTTCCTGGCGTTGCCCACGCCGCATCTCAATCGGGTCGATGCCTTCGTAGCAGAGCTTCCGGCAGGTCAGCGCCTTGTCGCGGGCCTCAGCCAGCGAGAACGTGCTCACCGGGCCAAGCCCCATCTCTCGGGATTTGCCGCGAAGCGTATACCGGAAGACCCAGCTCTTACCGCCCTTGCCGGAGACCTGAAGCCACAGGCCGCCGCCGTCCCCGTACATGCCGGGGGCCTTCAGCTTGGCGACTCCGAGGGCGGTGAGCTTACCCAGCATGGCATTCGCACCCATGATGCTATCCACATCATAAACGCGGATTTGGGCGAACGCCAGCGAACCGCTGCGGAAGGCGAGCAGTGGATTACTTAGCTTTTTGAGTGCTTTAGTGGTCTGTGGCGAATGGCTACGAACAGGTAGCTGGCGGAGGGAGCGGGATTCGAACCCGCGATACCGTTTCCGGTATACACACTTTCCAGGCGTGCGCCTTCAACCACTCGGCCACCCCTCCGTCCGCGAACCGGGCACCCGGGCGCGCCCGCGGCGCGCCGGGCGCGGCCAGGGCCGCGCGGTGCCGTGCTGTTAGCCGGGTGCGCGGTCCGGCGCAAGGCGCAGACGGCCGGGGGCTGAGAAAACCGCCCGGCCGCGTCCCTCACCCCTCAGCGTCCTCGAGGTGGAAGCGGACATGCTCCACGTTCGCCCGCTCGAAGGCCTGCATCACGTGCTGGTAGGAGCGCTCCATGGCGTTGTCCTCGACGCCCGGGCTGTCCTCGGGCTTCAGGACGAACATCAGGAGCGAGCGCCCGGTCACGTCGTAGCCGGAGCCGAACTTGAAGCTCTCCACGTCCTGACTGTCGGGCAGATTCGTGTCGAGAAGCCGCGTCCAGGCCACGCCGCCGACCGATTCCGGCAGCGTGAACGTGACAAGGTCGTGATAGGCGTTGAACATAATCAGCAGCGTCGCGTCGCCGCCGCGGCGGTGCAGGCCGGTGGCCTGGGCGCGCCCGTCGAGCTGGACCGCGAAGGCCCGGGCCTCGCCGTCCGACCAGTTCTCGCCCGCCATCTCGCTGCCGTCCGGCCGCAGCCACGTCACGTCCTTGACGCCGAACTCCTCGTCGTACTGGCCGGTGAGGAACCGCCCGCGGCTCAGGATCGGCAGGGCGTTGCGCAGGATGATCAGGCGCTGGGTGAACTCGGCCAGATCCCGCTGCTCGTCGCCGATCGCCCCCCAGTCGAGCCAGGAGACCTCGTTGTCCTGGCAATAGGCGTTGTTGTTGCCCTTCTGGGTCCTGGCGAACTCGTCGCCGGCGAGCAGCATCGGCGTGCCGCGAGACAGGAACAGGGTCGCCAGCATGTTGCGCATCTGGCGCAGGCGCACCGCCCGGATCTCGGGATCGTCGGTCGGACCCTCGACGCCGTAATTGTACGAGAGGTTGTGCGAGTGGCCGTCGCGGTTGCCCTCACCGTTCGCCTCGTTGTGCTTGTCGTTGTACGAGACCGTGTCGTGCAGGGTGAAGCCGTCATGGGCGGTGAGGAAGTTCACCGAGGCCCAGGGCTTGCGCCCGCGCTTGTTGAACTTGTCGGCCGAGCCCGTGATGCGCGCCGCCAGATCCGGCAGCAGCCCGCCGTCGCCCTTCCAGTAGGCGCGGACGTCGTCGCGGAACCGGTCGTTCCACTCGGCCCAGCCTGGCGGGAAGCCGCCGACCTGGTAGCCGCCGGGGCCGCAATCCCACGGCTCGGCGATGAGCTTCACGTTGTTGAGCACCGGATCCTGCCGGCAGGTGTCGAGGAAGCCGCCGCCCTCGTCGAACCCGTAGGGCTCGCGGCCCAGGATCGTGGCGAGGTCGAAGCGGAACCCGTCCACCTGCATCTCCTGCGCCCAGTAGCGCAGGGAGTCGGTGACGAGCTGCAGCACCCGCGGATGCGACAGGTTGAAGGTGTTCCCGGTGCCGGTGTCGTTGATGTAGTAGCGCGGATCGTTCGGCAGCAGCCGGTAGTAGGAGGCGTTGTCGACGCCCTTGAACGACAGGGTCGGGCCCTTCTCGTTGCCCTCGGCGGTGTGGTTGTAGACCACGTCGAGGATCACCTCGAGGCCGGCGCCGTGGAAGCGCGAGACCATCTCCTTGAACTCGGAGAAGGCGAAGTCCGGTACCGCCGCGTAGCGCCGCGCGGGGGTGAAGAACGAGATCGTGTTGTAGCCCCAGTAGTTCACCAGCCCCTTCTGCTCGAGGTAGTCGTCCTGCACGAAGGCATGGACCGGCAGCAGTTCCACGGAGGTGACGCCGAGGCTCTTGATGTAGTCGAGCACGTCCCGGGTGCCGAGGCCCGCATAGGTGCCGCGCAGTTTTTCCGGCACCCGCGGGTCGAGCTTGGTCATGCCCTTGACGTGGGTCTCGTAGACGATGGTCTTCTCCCACGGCACCAGCGGCTTCTGGTGCCGCCCCCAGGTGAAGGCGGGATCGATCACCCGCGAGCGGCGGGTGTAGGGTGCGCTGTCGCGCTCGTCGAAGGTCAGGTCGTCGCCCGTCTCCATCTGGTAGCCGAACAGGGCCGGGTTCCAGGTGATCGAGCCGACGAGCCCCTTGGCGTAGGGGTCGATCAGCAGCTTGTTGGGGTTGAACCGGTGGCCGGCCTTCGGCTCGTAGGGGCCGTGGACCCGATAGCCGTAGATTGTGCCCGGGCGGGCGTCCGGCAGGTAGCCGTGCCAAATCTCATCCGTGTATTCGGGCAGCTCGATCCGCTCGATCTCCTGCTCGCCCTGATCGTCGAACAGGCAGAGCTCGACCTTGGTGGCGTGGGCCGAGAACAGGGCGAAGTTGACGCCGAGCCCGTCCCAGGTGGCGCCGAGCGGGTAGGGTTGGCCTTCCTGGATGCGCGAGCGGGTCGCGCGGGCCTGCGATGCGGGACGTCGGGAATCGGACATGAACACTCCGGAACGCGACCCGCCCGGGCACGTGCCGCGACGGGGAGCCTCTGGAGAACGTGCTGCAAACAGCGAAGCTCCCGCATTGCCGCAAAAATCACGGGTGCCTTGCGGCCGCCCTTCAGTTCGAGGCCGCGGCCGTGAAGCTCCGGTCCACGGCCCGCCCGACGTCGAGGGGCCTTGGCAGTATGCCGTACCGCGTCGCCCGGTCCGAAGCCTCCTGAACCTCCTTCACGACGCCGTTGTCGAGCGCGATCGGGCTGGTCCGCTGCGCCGTGTAGGCCGCGCGCAGGACATCCTCGGGCAGCTTGGTCAGGCTGGCCGTGTTCCGGGCGTAAGCATCGAGATGGTCCAGCGACCAGAGCCGGGCCTTGTTCAGGCGGCTCAGGAAGTCCTGCAGGGCCGCCCTCTTGGTGGCGATGGCGCTGTCCGAGGCGACGATGAAGGTGAGGGTCGGCGTCAGGCCCGCGCCGTCCGCAATCGGGCGCGCCTTGTCCTTGAGCGTCGCGAACGAGACGTAGGGCTCCCAGACCGCCCAGGCATCCACCGAGCCGGCCATCAGCGCGACCTTGGCGTCGACCGGGTTGAGTGGCGCGAAGGTAGCCTCGGATGGTGCGATCCCGGCTTTCTCCAGGGTCGCGCTGATCAGGAATTGGCCCCAGCCGCCGCGGGTGCCGGCGAGCCGCTTCCCCTTGAGATCCGCGGTCGACTGGATCGGCGAGTCCTGGCGGACCAGGATGGCCTGCGTCCGGGCGTCAGACCGGGTGCCGCCGATCGCCTTGATCGGTGCCCCGGCCGCATAGACCGTGAGGAAGGAGAGGTCGCCGGTATAGCCGACATCGAGGGCGCCGGCGTTGAGCGCTTCCAGGATCGGCGCGGCGGCGGGGAATTCCGACCACGCGTTCCGGTAGGGCAGATCCTTCGCGTAGCCGGCGATCTCGAGGAGCGACCGGTTCCCGCCCTTCTGGTCGCCGACCCGCAGGACGATCTCGTCCGCGCGGGCGGCCACCGCCGAGGCCAGCGTCAGTGCGGCGAGCAGCGCCCTGGCGAGCCGGGGAGCGGCGGGGCGCGGATGCGATCCGATGAGCATGGGGCCTGCCGCGATATGCTGCCCGCCCGATGCGTGGCTGTTCGGTGGAAGGCCGAGTTTATGCTTGCGGCGAAGGCGGTCAATGAAAAGAAAATCTGTATTATCTGCGGCCGACGCGGAAAATGACATCTGATATAGCCGCGCGGAGAGACGAACGTCTTTCCCCGCGTGCCGCGTTGATCAGCGGGCGGGCGGAAACGCGTCCGCCAGATAGGCCCGCACGAAGCCTGGCATCCGCGCGTCATCGATGTCGGCGAGGCCCCGCACCACGTGCATCCCGGCGAGTTCCGGCTCGCTCTCACCGCCGAGATGGTCGGCGATGCGGGCGACGATCCGCTCGGCCGGTTCGGGGAAGCGCACCGGCCGCAGGAAGGCGAGCTGGCCCTCCCCCTCCAGCAGAACCCACGCGGTTTCAGCCCCCGCTGGGAGCGCGAGACCCGTCTCCTCGGCGAGTTCCCGGGCAGCGCTGCCGGTGAGATCGACACGGGCGCCGCGCACGTCGTCCGGGTCCGGGGTGCCGCAGGGGAAGTAGAGCTGGCCGCCATTGGCCGTGTGGGCCCCCATCTCGCCGAGCAGGACGGCGCCGTCTGCCGTCCAGGGCACGATCGCCGCGAAGGCGTTGGCGATGCCGGCCTCGGCGTGGGGCATGTCGCGGTAGTAGGTGAAGGTGGAGTAGCGCGTCGCGAACAGGTCGAGGCGGGCGACCCCATCCGCGACGGTGTGGTCGCAGCACAGCAGGACGGTGCCGTCGAACATGCCCGGGCTGCGTTGCAGCCGGGTCTGCCAGTGGGCTGCGATGGCGGCTTCGTGCGCGCGGGGGAAGGCCCAGTCGTGATCCACGAACCGCGCCGCCACGTCCGCGACCCCGGTGATCCGGAAGCCCTCAGACATGCAGGGTGCCGTCCGACAGGATCACGGCGGCGCCGCCGATCTCGACGCCCTGCAGGGCGCCGGCCGCGATCGTGAGCTGGAGCGCGATGTCGCTCGGCCGCCCCATCGCCTCGCCCTGGCGGATCGCCACGTCGTGGGTGCCGTCGCCCAGCGCCTCGAACTGCATCAGCACCCCCGCGAAGGCGGAGGCTGCCGAGCCGGTGGCGGGATCCTCCGACACACCGAGATTCGGCGCGAACATGCGGACGCGCCAGCTCTGGCCGGTGCCTTCGGGATCCGGGGTGTAGAGGTAGAGCCCGTCGGCCGGATCGGGCGCCTGGGCCGGCCGGGCCGCGTCGAGGGCGGCGATCGAGGCCACCGGCACGCAGGTGAAGGTCGGCCCCACGCCGTGGCGGCTCGGCGCGTGCCGGCCGGTGCCGATATCGCCGGGCTCGAGGCCGAGCAGCCGCGCCAGCGCGGCGGGGTCGGGGCCGGGACCGAGATAGTCCGGCAGGAGAGGGAGCCGGAACCGGGCCCGGCCGCCGGTCCCGTCCGCCAGGGTCTCGACCACACAGGGGACGATGCCGATCCCCTCCTCCAAGCCGAAGGCCCGGGCATCGCCCCGGGTCGGGTCCTGCAGCGCCAGCAGCACGGCGGTGCCCACCGTCGGGTGCCCGGCGAAGGGCAGCTCCCGGGCGGGGGTGAAGATGCGCAGCGACGCCCGGTGCCGGGCCTCCCGGGGCGGCAGGACGAAGACCGTCTCCGACAGGTTGAACTCCCGCGCGACGGCCTGCATGGCGGCGGTGTCGAGCCCCTCCGCGTCGAGGACGACGGCGAGGGGATTGCCGGCGAGCCTCTGCTCGGTGAACACGTCGAGGGTGACGAAGCGGCGCGCCATCGTGTCGGATCTTCCTGCTCTGGCTGCCACCTGCCTGCCGCGCGGCCGGCAAGGGTCGGCGGCGCGAGTCGTAGCCGACGGTCCGGTTCAGGTCACGTCTGGCAGCCGCCGGCTATCACCCGTTCGGTGCCGGGAGCAGGTCACCTGATCGGCAGGCGATCAGGCGGTCCGCCTTCGTGCCGCTCGCGGGGGCTTCAGAAATCCGAGGTCGAGACGGCCGCGCCCGATTTCACGGGAGCGGCGGCCGGTGTGCCGCCGACCGCCTCTTCGGCGGCGGGTGCCTTAGGCACTCCGCCCTGCTGCCTCATGCGTTGCTCAGCCGCGCCCATGGCCCGGCCGACCGCACCGGCATCCGCCGCCCAACGCTGGCTCCAGGCGACGGCCACGACCTGCATCTTCGCCTTCGACCAGGGATGCTCCCCGCGCCATGAGAGAATTTCGGTGGCACCCTTCAGCTGAAGGTCCGCGGCCTGGGCCCTGACTTCCTGGTTGAAGGCGTCGAGGTTGAAGCTCTGGGTCGAGCCGTCGCTCATCCCGCGCTTCTCGTAGGCCTCATCGGTCTTCGCCTTCGCGACCACCCGCTCGCTGACGAAGCGCTGGATCGCCGCCATGGCCGTCAAGCTCGCGCGGCTCTGATCGGCGGGCATCAGGCTGGTCTGAGGCGCGACGCCGAAACCCACCACGACGCGTTCGCCATTCTCGTCGGTGAAGACCCGTGCACCGAGCGTATAGGCAAGCCAATCCGGATTCGTGGCCTTGATCGCCTCGAATTGCTGCCGAAGGGGGGCCTGCGGCGTCTCTTTCTGGAGCGTCAATGTCGGATTCCAGATCGTCTCGGCGATCCCGGCGAGCTTCGGCGTCCAGATCAGGCCGGTCAGCACATGGTATTTGCCGCCGTCCTCCTGACTCGGGCCCTCGCATTGAACCACCGTGAAGGCGCCGGAGGCAAACATTTCGGCGCTGCGCTCGACGCTCTGGTCGATCCGCAACTGCTCGCTGGCGATCGCCGCGTGCCGCTGCGCCTCGGTGCCCCCCGACCATTGAGGATCGAACTTCTTGATCTCGGCATCGAGAGCCTTGTCGGCCAGCACGCGCGACTTGTCGACGATCGAGAGGCGCTCCACGACCGGCCGCAGCGACGGCGGCGCCTCGTCGCCGCCGAAGGTCCTGATCGCCGCGGACCGGCTCGACCGCATGTTCGAGCGCATCGCCTCAGCGAGCGCCTGCCGCGTGCTGATCTCCGCATAGGTAAAGGCCGCGTTGCGGCCCACGAGCCAGTTCCGCGAACCCGGGGGCTCGTCGACCGAAGCCTGTCTGTGGGCGACGTAGACGAAGTAACCGTTCGTCTTCTCGTTCTTACCGTCCTCAAGCTTCTCCTTCGCCTTCCAGTCCGCCCAGCACGTCTCCACCGACGCGGGCTGTGCGCCGGCGGTCAGATGGGCGCCACCATTGAGCCCGGCCGACGCTTCCGCGGTGCCGGTCGGCGCGAGCGACTGCGCGGCGGCCCCGCTCATGCCGGCCAGCATCAGGGTGGCCAGACCTAAGAAACGGCTGCGGATCGCGGTCATCCGGTTACTCCCATCAGCGCCGGCCGATGCCGCCCAGGGCACCACCGACAATTCCCATGAAGGCGCGCGCCGCCTGCTCGTTCTGAAGGCGCTGCTGCTCGGCCTGACGCTGACCTTCCATCAAGCGTTCGACTGCGTCCGCCGCATCGCGGTGTCCCATCGATGCCGCACGTTTGAATAGCCGATATGCATCATCCGGCCCGGCTCCCTCGACGCGGCCCTTCGAGATCATCGTCGCGAGGCTGACCATCGCGTCCGGATCGCCGAGGGTGGCGCCCTGCCGGAAGCTCGCGATGGCCCCTGCCAGATCGTTACGGCCGACTCGGGTGTCCAAGAGAGCCCAACCGAAATTGTCGTAGGCGGCGCGGTAGTTCTGCCGCATCAGCACCTGCAGCAGTGGCAGCGCCCGCTTCGGATCCGACGTCTGGTACGCCCGAGCGAGTTGGTAGCGGTAACGCCGCTCCTCCGGGTATTGCCGAACGGCGATCTCGCAGGCCTCGATCGCCTCGATTCCCGCCCCTTTCAGGACGTCCCATGGGACACCGGGCAGCGCCTTCGGGCGATCGGGATCGTACAGGCCGGCCGCCGACTGGTCGCACAGATCGCCCGCACGCGCGATCTTCGCCTGGCGCTGAGCCTCGGCCTCCCGCTGGGCCGCGTCCCGTTGGGCGCGCTCCACGGCTTCCCGCTTCGCCCGTTCGACGCTCTGCCGCCACTCGGTCACGACCTTACGATCGACGATCAGCAGCTTGTCGCCGGTTCTCGGGTGGAATCCGGAATTGTCGAAGAACTCGTAGCTCAGGCCGTCGCGCCAGTACCAGACCCGCGGTTGCCCGGTAACGGGATCGAACCAGGCCGCGCTCGCCGGATCGACAGGCTTCGGCGGCCGCAGGCGCCGATCCGCGCGCTCCTGCTCTTCCTTCCGCACAGCCTGCGACTTCGGCACGCAGACCGTCACCTCGGACTTGATCGAGAGCGAGCCGCCGGCATCCGCCTCCTTGCGGGTCTCTTCGAGGACCTTGACCCGGACGAACCCGGCGAGATTGATTTGTTCGAATTGCTTGAAGCGCTGCTCGGCGTCGCTGTTCACGATCTCCGCGCGATTCTCCCGCGACGACTTGACCTCGAAGCCGATCACTTGGCCGATGGCGACCTGATTGATGCGGTCCAAGGCCCGCTTGCGGGCCGCGTCCATATCGGACCACGTGCCGTAAGCTTCCTCGACGGTGACCGGAACGGTCTCCTGCCGAACGCAGTCGCCCTCGTCGTAGGCTCGGACGGGCCCGATCATCATGAGCAGCGCCCCGGCGCAGGCCAGTGTCAGCGAGGCGTACAGTTTTCCTGCAGCTTTAATGAGAGCTGGGGCGCTGATCGTTTCGCTGATCTGCGTTTGAAATCTGAGCACGGGCGAGCGGCCATCGACGAAGAACCGTATCTGCGGCTTCTGCCACGCGCGTACCGGCATGCACTACGTGTTATTCTCGTTAAGATTGAATTTTCCCCAGTAATTGCCTTAAGGTTGACGCTGCGTCGCCGGGGGCAGACGCGGCTTCGGTGTTGGGGCAGGCGTCAACGCCCGACGGTGCGGGATGCGCGCGGCAGTGCGCATAGCGACGGGGCGCCTGGACCGAGGCAGGAGATCGATCGCGCGATGCCGTCGCGTTCAGACCGCCTCGACCGGAAACCGCGCGCTCGGGTTCACGTATTCCTCCTGCGCGGCCACCGTCAGGATCTCCCGGGACCCCGCCTCGGCGGTGCGCTTGAGCAGACCGTAGATCGAGGCCGCCGCCGCGCCGAGCGCTGCCTCGGCCGAGCGGGTCCGGGCGTAGTGCACCAGAAACAGGGCCGCGATGCAGTCGCCCGCCCCGTTCACCGCGATGGCGAGCCGCGGGGTGCGGACGCGGAACACTCGCCCCTCCGACCCCGCGAGCAGGTCGATGCTGTCGGAGGGCGTATCGGTGCAGAGCGCCGAGGTGACCAAGACCACCCGCGGCCCGCGCGCCTGGAGCGCCGCGATCGCGGCTGCAGCCTCCGCCAGGGTGACGCTCGGCAGCCCGGTGAGAAGGCCGAGTTCGAACTGGTTGGGAGTGAGGATGTCGGCGGCCGGGACCGCGCGCTCGCGCAGGAACGCCTCGATGCCGGGCCGCACGTAGACGCCCTCCTCGACGTCGCCGATCACCGGGTCGCAGCAGTAGAGCGCCCCCGGGTTCGCCGCCCGCACGGCGTCCACCGCCTCCAGAATCGCCGCACCGATCTCGGCCGAGCCCATGTAGCCCGACAGCACCGCGTCGCAGGTGGAGAGCACCCCGCGCTCGCCGATGCCCTGCACCACCGCGCGGATCATCGCCGCGTCGAAAACGGGGCCACGCCACGCCCCGTAACCGGTGTGGTTGGAGAACTGAACCGTATGGACCGGCCAGACTTCGACCCCGAGCCGCTGCATCGGAAACACCGCCGAGGCGTTGCCGACATGGCCGTAGGCGACGTGGGACTGGATCGATAGGACGTTCAACGCAGGACTCGCTCGTCGTCCCGCTACGGTTAGCCGGTTCCGGCGCCGCCTGCACCCCCGTCCCTTGCCGCCCTCCCCCGCGCGCCTCAGATGGGACCGACCCTCCTTGCCCCAGAGCCCCATCCAGAGCCCATGGACCTCGAAGCCCTCCGCACCACGACCCTTGCCTTCGTGGAGGCGCACAAGGCCTGGACCCCCGTCATCGCCGGCGGCCTCGCCTTCTGCGAATCGATCGCGGTCCTGTCGCTGTTCGTGCCGGCGACCGTCATCCTGGTCGGCATCGGGGCCCTCGTCGGCGGCGCCGACATCCCGTTCTGGCCCGTGGTGATCGCCGCGGCGCTCGGCGCCGCCCTCGGGGACTGGATCTCCTACGAGGCCGGGCGCTGGCTCGGGCCGGGGGCGAAGACCAAGTGGCCGCTGCGGCGCTATCCCGAACTCATGGCCAAGGCCGAGGCCTTCATCGGCCGCTGGGGTATCGCCGCGGTCGCACTCGGGCGGTTCTTCGGCCCGGCCCGCGCCCTGGTCCCGCTCTTCGCCGGGATCCTCGGCCTGGCGCGGCTGCCGTTCCAGCTGGCCAATGTCGCCTCCGCCCTGGTCTGGGCCTTCGTGCTGCTGGCCCCCGGGGCCGGGCTACTCACATGGCTCGACCGATGACCCGGCTCGACCGATGAAACCGGCTCGATCGATCACCCGGCTCGACCGCTGATGCGCCGCTTCCCGCCCGAGCGGATCGTCTGCCTCACCGAGGAGACGGTCGAGACCCTGTACCTCCTGGGCGCAGAGGACAGGATCGTCGGCGTCTCGGGCTACGCGGTGCGCCCGCCCCGGGTCCGCCGGGAGAAGCCGCGCGTCTCCGCCTTCACCAGCGCGGACATCCCGAAGATCCTGGCGCTGGCGCCGGATCTCGTCCTGGCCTTCTCGGACCTCCAGGCCGGCATCGTCGCCGACCTCGCCCGCGCGGGCTTGGCGGTGCACCTGTTCAACCAGCGCGACGTAGCGGGCTGCCTCGCCATGGTGCGGACGCTCGGCGCCCTCGTCGGCCTGCCGGAGCGGGCCGAATCCCTGGCGGCGGGTTTCGAGGCGCGGCTGGCGGAGGCCGCCGCGGCGGTGCGGGACCGGCCGACCCTGCGCGTCTACTTCGAGGAGTGGGACGCGCCGATGATCTCCGGCATCGGCTGGGTCTCGGACCTGATCGGCCTCGCGGGCGGCCGGGACGTGTTTCCGGAGTTGAGCCGTCAGCCGGCCGCGAAGGACCGGATCGTCACCGCCGAGCAGGTGATCGCGGCCGCGCCCGACGTGATCCTCGCCTCGTGGTGCGGCAAGCGGGTCAATGTCGAGCGCATCCGGTCCCGGCCCGGCTGGGCGGCGATCCCGGCGGTGCGCGACGGGCGCATCCACGAGATCAAGTCGCCACTGATTCTGCAGCCCGGCCCGGCCGCGCTCACCGACGGGTTCGACGCGATCCGGGCCTGCCTCGGGTAATCGCCCCGGGGTGATGCCGCGCCGCAGGTGACGGACCGGGCGCGACTTGGCAGGATGTCCCGATTCGGTACAGACGCACCCACAGACGCATCCCCCGAGATCGATGTCCGCTTCCCCCGGCCTTCCCGATTCCGCGCCCCCGTCCGTCGAGGCGCTGCTGCCGCCCGACCGGCGGCAATCGCCCACGGCCCTGCGGATCCAGCGCGGCGTGCGCCGGCTGTTCTCCGAGATGGGATGCGTCACCCTGCCGGAATTCTCACTCGTCAACGGCCGCCGCGCCGACGTGATCGCCCTCTGCGGCGCCGGCAAGCTCACCATCGTGGAGATCAAGTCGAGCGTGGCCGATTTCCGCGCCGACCGGAAATGGCCGGATTACCGCGACTTCTGCGACCGGTTCTTCTTCGCCATCCCCGAGGACGTGCCCGAGTCGCTGATCCCGGAGGAATGCGGCCTGATCGTAGCCGACGCCTACGGTGCAGGGATCCTGCGCGAGCCCCCCGAGCACCCGCTGAGTGGGGCCCGCCGCAAGGCCGTCACGCTCCGCTTCGCCCACAGCGCCGCGCGCATCCTGCATGCGCTGGCCGATCCGGGCGCGGTGCGCGAGGGGGCACTCTAGGTCGCGGCCACACCGCAACCCTCGGCCGAACCGGTATTCATCCGACCAGGAAACGTCCTAGAACGGCCGCGCTTGCCGGAGTTCCGGCGCCGAGCCCGGTTCATCGATGACATCCGTCGCCCTGTTCGAATTGATCCTCGGCCTTCTCGGCGCGGCCCTGCTGCTGTCGCTGGCGGCCGGGCGCCTGGGCTTCCCGCCGGCCGCGGCCCTCGTCATCGGCGGCATGGCGCTGGCGGTGGTGCCAGGCCTGCCGGCCTTCGATCTTGATCCGGACCTGATCATGGTCCTGTTCTTGCCGCCGCTCCTGCTCGAATCCGCCTACTTCACCGTCTGGCGCGACTTCCGGGCGAGCCTCGGGCCGATCCTGTCCCTGTCCCTCGGCGCGGTCCTGTTCACGACTCTCGTGGTCGGGCTCGTCACCCACGCGGTGGCGCCTTCGCTGCCCTGGGCGGCCTGTTTCGCCCTCGGCGCCATCGTCTCGCCGCCGGACGCGGTGGCCGCCAAGGCGGTGCTGGCTCGCGTCGCCCTGCCCCGGCGGATGATCACCGTCCTGGAGGGCGAGAGCCTCGTGAACGACGCCTCGGGCCTCGTGCTCTATCGCTTCGCGGTGGCGGCCGCGCTGACCGGCACCTTCAACGCCTGGGCGGCGGCCGGCAGCTTCGCGTGGCTCGCGGTGGCGGGCGTCGCGGTCGGGATCGCCTGCGGGCTGGCTGTGACCGCCGTGATCCAGCGGATGCACGATGCCAACGCCATCACGGTGCTGAGCTTCCTCGCCGCCTACGTCGCCTACCTCGCGGCCGAGGAGATCCACGCCTCCGGCGTGCTGGCCGTGGTCGCCTGTGGCCTGACGATGGGCGGCCGGGAGCACGACACCTTCGACGCGCATGCCCGTCGCCATTCCGTGGCGGTGTGGGAATTCGTGGTGTTCGTGCTGGAGGCGCTGGTCTTCGTGCTGATCGGGCTGGCGCTCCGCGGCGTGCTGGCGCGGACCGGCGGCCAGCTGGGGTCGCTCCCGGCGGAACTGCCGCTGGCGCTCGCCGTCACGGCGACCTGCGTCGTCGCCCGCCTGCTCTGGGTGTTTCCCGCCGTTTACCTGCGCCGGCTCCTGTCGCCGCGGTTCCGCGCGCAGGAACCGGCCCAGAGCCCGGCCGTGCCGCTGATCGTTGGCTGGGCCGGCATGCGCGGGGTCGTGACCCTGGCGGCCGCCCTGGCGCTGCCGGTGGACTTTCCCGGCCGCGACGCGATCCTGGTGGCGGCCTTTGCGGTGATCCTGTTCACCGTGCTGGTGCAGGGCACGACTCTGGGACCGCTGATCCGCCGGCTCCGCCTCGACCCCGTGGCGCACCTCCCCGACGGCCATCTCGACGCGCCAATGGCTCGCGTGGTGGTGAACGAGGCCGGGCTCACCGCCTTGGAGGGCTTGGTGTTCCCGGAGACCGGGGCGCTGCAGCACCCGCGCCTCGTCGAGGAGTACCGCCGCCGGGTGCGGGCCACGTCCCGGGACCGCGACGAGCGCAAGGCCCTGGAGACCGAGAAGAACGAGCATTTCGCGGCCGCGCTGCTCGCCGTGCGGTCAGGCCGGTCGGCGCTGATCGACCTGCACCGGCAGAACCGGATCCACAGCTCGGTGCTTCGGCAGCTGGAGACGGAGATCGATCTGGAGGAACTCCATCTCAAGCGTCTGGCCGGGACCGCGCCGGCCCACGGTTAGGTCACGGCCGGACCGGGGCGCGGCCCTCAATGGGCGGCGCAGCCGTCCGCCGACCGGCCGTAGCCGCTGTAGACGACCCGCACCTTGTGCCGGCAGATCCCCTCGGACGTTGCGGCCGCCACCGGGGCAACCTCCACGGGCTCGACCCGCAGGGTCGCGGCCACCGGCTGGTCCTCGGAGGTGGCGAGCGCGCGGCTGGCGCTCATCACGAAGGGCGTGGCCGCCAGCGACGAGATGGCGAGCGCGGCGAAGACGGCGATATTCTTGCGGCCGAAGGTGTTGCGGTTGCGAGCATTGAACATGACCGGTCGTCCGACATCTTGTGTTCGGCAGCGCTGAGGTGCCGAGATCCCCTGTTGCGCTGATAACTTGGCCGTCAGCTCGGCGGTTCCGGTTTATTGCCCAAAAACCGCCACGCTTGGGTGTCGGGGCGCACGTGGGACACCGGCGCTCAGAGGATCCTGCGGTACTGCACGAAGCCCGACTTCTCGGCGATCCGATCGTAAAGCTGCATCGCGTCGGTGTTGGTCTCGTGCGTCAGCCAGTGGACGCGGGAGCAGCCGGCCGCCTTGGCCGCCGCGTAGACGTGCTCGATCAGCCGCCGTCCGATTCCGAGCCCCCGGGCATTGTCTGCCACGAACAGATCCTGGAGGTAGCAATAGTCGCCGACCGTCCAGGCCGAGCGGTGGCGGATGTGGTGGACGAGGCCGACCGCCTCGGCGCCGCGCCAGGCCAGCGCGCCGTCGACCGGCTCGGCGGGGTCGTTGAGGCGCTGCCAGGTGGTATCGGTGACGGCGTTCGACAGGTGGACCTTGTAGAACGCCTGATAGCCCTGCCAGAGCGGCAGCCAGGCATCGCGGTCCCCGGCGCCGATCGGGCGGATCGCAAGGGCGGCCGTGTCAGCGTTCATGATGGTCTCCGGGTGTAGTTCAGTCCGATCGGACCACCATTCGGCTCGAACGCGCAAGCCGCCCCGCCTTGCACCCCTGCCCGCCCGCACCTAAACCGGCCCGCCAGCGGCCCGAGCCGCCGCGCGAGCCCGAGTCTCCGACACCCATGTCCCAGAAAAAATCCTTCCAGGGTCTGATCCTGACGCTTCAGGAATTCTGGGCGGCGCAGGGCTGCGTGATCCTCCAGCCCTACGACATGGAGGTCGGCGCCGGCACGTTCCACCCGGCCACGACCCTGCGGGCTCTGGGCCCGAAGCCCTGGAAGGCGGCCTACGTCCAGCCCTCGCGCCGGCCCAAGGACGGCCGCTACGGCGAGAACCCCAACCGGCTCCAGCACTATTACCAGTTCCAGGTGATCCTGAAGCCGAATCCGCCGAACCTGCAGGAACTCTACCTTGCCTCACTGGCCGCCATCGGCGTCGACCTGAAGCTGCACGACATCCGCTTCGTCGAGGACGATTGGGAGAGCCCGACGCTGGGTGCATGGGGGCTCGGCTGGGAATGCTGGTGTGACGGGATGGAGGTGTCCCAGTTCACCTATTTCCAACAGGTTGCGGGCTTCGAATGCGCACCCGTGGCGGGCGAGCTCACCTACGGGCTGGAGCGGCTCGCCATGTACGTCCAGGGCGTCGAGAACGTCTACGATCTCGACTTCAACGGCGCCGAGGGTCCGGATCGTATCACCTACGGCGACGTGTTCCTGCAGGCCGAGCAGGAATATTCCCGCCACAATTTCGAGGCGGCCGACACCGCCATGCTGTTCCGCCAGTTCACCGACGCGGAGGCCGCCTGCCGGACCTACCTCGCGGCGGGCGCGCCGGAAGCGGAGGGCGAGCGCCACCGCATGGCGCAGCCGGCCTATGATCAGTGCATCAAGGCCAGCCACGTCTTCAACCTGCTCGACGCGCGCGGCGTGATCTCGGTGACGGAGCGCCAGAGCTACATCCTGCGGGTGCGGGATCTCGCCAAGGCCTGCGGCGCGGCGTGGCTGAAGACCGCGGCCGGAGGCGCGTGAGACGCTGCCGCAGGTTTTCCGAGCCGTGACCGTAGCGAAGCGATCCGGCGGGCGCGACAACTCCCGACGTTGCGCTGCCCTGGGTCGCTTCGCTGCGCTCGCGATGACGGAGCGGAGCCCCTTGCCCGCTCGTGCGTTGCAACCCCCGCCAACCGGCGCGCTTCGGCGCGTCCGCAGACGCGGGAACCTCGTGATGAAGAAGACGATCCTCGCCCTCAGCCTCCTCGGTTTCGGCCTCGCCCCCGCGCTGGCGGCCGATCCAGGCCCGGAGGCCGTGGTCAAGAAGCTCTACGCCGAGCCGCACCCGAATCACTCCGCGGTCTACTCGAAGCGGCTGCAGGGCCTGTTCGACGCTGACGCCAAGCAGGCCAACGGCGCAACCGGCAACCTCGATTTCGACTACCGTCTCAACGGCGAGCCCCTGAAGCCCGACACGGTGAAGAGCCTGACCTTCAAGGAAGCCACCGAGGGCAAGGACCAGGCGAAGGTCACGGTGGAGCGCAAGGGCGGCGACGGCTCGAAGGCGATCGTCTACGACCTCGTGCGCGAGGACGGCGGCTGGAAGGTCTCCGACGCCCACGCGATCGGCGACCGCAAGTGGCAGCTCTCGACCATCCTCAAGGGCGAGGCGCGCTGATCCCGGAGCTTCGACCCTCGACAGGTGTGCGGCGCGGCGATATGGCCGCGCCATGCCCGACCTCCTGCTCGAACTCCGCTCGGAAGAGATCCCCGCCCGCATGCAGCGGCGCGCGGCGGAGGATCTCAAGAAGCTCGTCACCGACGCCCTGGTGGAGCGCGGCTTCCTGTACGAGGGCGCCCGGGCGTTCTCGACGCCGCGCCGACTGGCCCTGCACATCGCCGGCCTGCCCGCCCGGGGCGAGGCTGTCCGGGAAGAGCGTCGCGGCCCGCGGGTCGGCGCGCCCGATGCGGCCGTCCAGGGGTTTCTGAAGGGCGCGGGGCTGACGAGCCTGGATCAAGCCAAGACCGTGACCGATCCGAAGAAGGGCGAGTTCTACCTCGCGGTGATCGAGCGGCCCGGCCGCGAGACGCTGGACGTCCTGGCCGAGATCCTGCCGGAGATCATCCGGACCTTCCCTTGGCCGAAATCCATGCGCTGGGGCGCGGCCTCGGCCGAACCCGGCGCCCTGCGCTGGGTGCGTCCGCTGCAGTCGATCGTCGCGACCTTCGGGCCGGAGACCGAGACGCCTGAGATCGTGCCGTTCTCAATCGGCGGGATCGCGGCCGGCACGGTGACCTACGGCCACCGCTTCCTCGCGCCGGACCCGATCGAGGTTCGCCGGTTCGACGATTACATCCAGGCGCTGGAGCGCGCGAAGGTCATCCTCGATCCTGAGCGGCGCAAGGACGTGATCCTGCACGATGCCCGCGACCTCGCCTTTGCCCGCGGCCTCGACCTCGTGGAGGATGAGGGCCTGCTGGAGGAGGTGTCGGGCCTCGTCGAATGGCCGGTGGTTCTGATGGGCTCGTTCGACGAGTCATTCCTCGATATCCCCGCCGAGGCGATCCGGGCCACCATCCGGGCGAACCAGAAGTGCTTCGTGCTGCGCAAGGGCGGCTCGGAGGATCTGGCGCCGGCCTTCATCTTGGTCTCGAACCTCGTGGCCTCGGATGGCGGTCAGGCGATCACCGCCGGCAACGAGCGGGTGGTGCGGGCGCGCCTCTCGGACGCGAAGTTCTTCTGGGAGACCGACAGGGCGATCCGCCTGGAAGACCGACTGCCGAAGCTCGACGCCATCGTCTTCCACGAGAAGCTCGGCACGCAGGGGGAGCGGATCGCCCGCATCGCCGCGCTGGCGAGGGCGCTCGCGCCGCTGGTGGGCGCCGACCCGGCGCTCGCCGAGCGGGCGGCGCGCCTCGCCAAGGCCGACCTCGTCACCGAGATGGTCGGTGAGTTCCCCGAGCTTCAGGGGCTGATGGGGCGGAAATACGCGGCGCTCCAGGGCGAGCACGACAGCGTCTGTGCGGCCATCGAGGAGCATTACAAGCCGGTCGGCCCCTCCGACCGGGTGCCGAGCGATCCGGTCTCGATCGCGGTGGCGCTCGCCGACAAGCTCGACACGCTGGTGGGTTTCTGGGCCATCAATGAGAAGCCCACGGGGAGCAAGGATCCGTTTGCCTTGAGACGGGCGGCGCTGGGCGTGATCCGCTACCTGCTGGAGGGGGGGCGCTTCAACCTCGTCATGGTACTCGATGGGCATGCTGAGCGTGTCGACGAGTCGATCAAGAAGGCTCATCTCGCCAGCGCAGGCCCTGGGCTTGTATCGTTTGGTCAAGCGTTTAGCCCGATTGCATGGGGTGGACGCCAAGTTAGATCGAATAGCCTCGACCTTCTCGCCTTCTTCGCCGACCGCCTGAAGGTTTATCTTCGCGATCAGGGCGCCCGCCACGATCTGATCGACGCCGTCTTTGCCCTGCCCGGCCAGGACGACCTGCTCATGGTGGTCCGCCGGGTCGAGGCGCTCGCCAAGTTTCTGGACACCGAGGACGGGAAGAACCTGCTCGCGGGCTACAAGCGCGCGGCCAACATCCTGCGCATCGAGGAAAAGAAGGACGGCCGCGCCTACGACGCCGCGCCCGATTCAGGCCTCGCCGCCGCGGGTGAGCCCGCCGAGCGGGCGCTCGCCGAGGCCTTGGCGAAGGCGCGGGAGACGGCCTCGGCGGCCATTGCCCGGGAGGACTTCGCCGGGGCCATGCAGGCGCTCTCGACGCTGCGCGCGCCGGTGGACGCGTTCTTCCAGGACGTGACCGTCAACGCCCCTGATCCGAAGCTCCGCGAGAACCGCCTGCTGCTGCTCAACGCGCTGCGCGCCGCGACGCGAGAGGTTGCGGAGTTCGCGAAGATCGAGGGGTGAGGCCGAGCCTTCCCCGCGCATCACCGACTTCGGAACGGAGCGCGGGTTCCCTCTCCCGTGCGGGAGAGGGGCAGGGTGAGGGGTGCGACCTCTCCGGACAGTTCTCGACCCTCACCCCAACCCTCTCCCGCACGGGAGAGGGGGCGCGTTGCGCTTTGCACGGACCCTTTTGAGGGCCCCTCACCCGTGATCGTGCCCGGCATGATCCTCCGGCTCCGGCAAGGTCAGTCCGAAATGGCTCACCAGATCGGCCACCTGCCCGGGGCTCAGCTGCCGCGGGTTGAGGTTGCGGAGCAACAAATAAAGCTTGGCGGTCTCCTCCAGCTCCTCGGTGGCGAAGACCGCGCCCTCCAGGCTGTCGCCGGCCACCACCGGGCCGTGATTGGCGAGCAGCACCGAGCTGTACTTCCCCGCCAGTCCCCGGATCGCGTCCGCCACGGCCGGATCGCCCGGGCGGTAATACGGCACGAGCGCCGTGCCGCCGGTGCGCATCAGGTAGTAGGGCGTCAGCGGCGGCAGCACCTGACGCGGGTCGATCTCCGGCAGCATCGACACCGCCACCGCGTGGGTCGAGTGCAGGTGAACGATAGCCTTGGCGCCGCTGCGGCTCTCGTAGAGGGCGCTGTGCAGCGGGATCTCCTTGGTGGGCTTGTCGCCCGACACCAGCCGCCCCGCATCGTCCAGCCGCGAGATCCGCGCCGGGTCGAGGAAGCCGAGCGAGGCGTTGGTCGGCGTCACCAGCCAGCCGCCGTCGGGCAGGCGCAGTGAGATGTTGCCGGACGAGCCCGGCGTCAGGCCGCGCTCGAACAGCGAGCGGCCGTAGCGGCAGATCTCCTCACGCAGCCGGCTCTCGTCGCTCATGCGGTCGCTCCCTCGATCAGTTCGAACCCGAGATCGATTCTTTTCGGGCCATCGCCCATCAGGCAGGCGGCGGCCTGCCGGCCGATTTCCAGGCGCGGCGTGCGCACCGTGGACAGCGGCTGGGGCATCGCCGCCGCGAAGTCGAGCCCGTTGAAGCCGAACAGCGCGATCCGTCCGGGCACCGCCAGCCCCGCCGACAGGCAGGCGAAGTAGCCGCCGAGCGCCATGTCGTCGTTAGAGAAGTAGACCGCGTCGAGATCGGGCACGCGCGCCAGCAGCGCCTCGAGCCCAGCCCGTCCCGAAGCCGGCGAGGACGGCCCCAGCCGGATTTCTTTGCCGTAGAGCGCCAGCCCCGCCTCGCCCAGGGCGGCCTCGAACCCGGCGAGCCGCTTGGCCGCGCGCAGGTCGACCGCGAGATCGTGGCCGAGATAGGCGATCCGGCGGTAGCCGCGCGCGACGAGGTGGCGGGCGCTCGCCGCCCCCACGGCCCGGTTGGAGAAGCCGACCACGGCGTCGATCCCCTCCCCGTCCGTGTCGATCATCTCGACCACACGCACGCTGCTGGCCCTGGCCAGGGCGACCGTCCCGGGATTGTGCTCCAGCCCGGTGAGCAGTAGCGCTGCTGGCCGCCAGGATAGGAGCGCGGCGGCCAGCGCCTCCTCCCGGTCGGGGTCGTAGTCGCTCACCCCGATCACGCAGGGGATGCCCGCGGCATCGAGGGCGGCGGTCAGGCCGCGCAGCAGGTCGGGAAAGACCACGTTGGCGAGCGACGGGATCACGACCCCCACGAGCCGCGCGCTCGCCCCCTGTCCCGCGAGGCTGCCGGCGAGGCGATTCGGCACGTAGCCGAGCCGGGCCACCGCCTCCGCCACCCGCTCGCCGGCGCGCTTGGAGTAGGAGCCGTGATTGCGCAGGACCCGCGAGACCGTGCTCTCGCCGAGTCCGGCCGCGCGGGCGACGTCGGTGAGGGTCACGAGCCGCCCCGGCGTCTGGATGTCGTCCATGGCCCCGCTCTCCCGGCGCGGATCTTCTTATGGCGCCCGTCGCATCTCCCATCTCCCTCATCCTGAGGTGACCGCGAAGCGGGCTTCGAAGGAGAACTCTAGAAACCGCTGCGATCTCTAGAGGTCCCTGCGAAGTCTCGGCTGCGCTCCAGCATCTCAGGATGAGGGGGGATGGGAAGACCGTCCTCGGCAATCCACGACTGACATAGCCGCCTGCATTATCTCGCACAACCGGATTGGCAGCGCTGCCAAAAGGCGATATGGCACCGCCCCAGCGCCGCCCGACGAGCGGTGAAGACGAGTGTCCGGCGGCCGTACGGCCCGGACCAGGGAGTACGCCATGCCGGTCCAAGCCGCCCCGCTGGGGGGCGCCACCGCAGCCGCGGATCAAGAATCCTTTGCCGATCGCACCTACGCGAAGGTGTTCTGGCGGCTCGTGCCGTTCCTGATGCTTTGCTACGTAGTGGCGTATCTCGACCGGGTGAATGTCGGCTTCGCCAAGCTCCAGATGTCCCAGGAGCTGAAATTCTCCGAGACGGTCTACGGGCTCGGCGCCGGGATCTTCTTCCTCGGCTACTTCCTGTTCGAGGTTCCCTCGAACGTGATCCTGCACCGGGTCGGCGCCCGGGTCTGGATCGCCCGGATCATGATCACCTGGGGGGTGATCTCCGGGGCGTTCCTCTTCGTGAACTCCGAGTGGAGCTTCTATGGGATGCGCTTCCTGCTCGGGCTAGCCGAGGCCGGGTTCTATCCGGGCGTGATCCTCTACACGACCTCGTGGTTCCCGGCCCATCGCCGGGCCCGGGTGATCGCCGTGTTCATGGCGGCGATCCCGATCTCCGGCATCTTCGGCAACCCGCTCTCCGGCTGGATCATGGACGCGTTCAACGGCGCCCACGGCCTGTCCGGCTGGCAGTGGATGTTCCTGATCGAGGCGGTGCCTGCGGTGCTGATCGGCCTCGCGGTGTTCTTCTATCTCGACAACCGCCCCGCCGAGGCCAAGTGGCTGACCGATTCCGAGAAGCAGCTCCTGGAGCGCGACATCGCCGCCGACAACCACGGCAAGGAAGCGAGCCCGCACTCGATCGCCACGGTGTTCCGCAACGGCCGCGTGTGGTTCATGAGCCTGATCTACTTCGCCTTCGTCACCGGCCAGTACGGCCTGACCTTCTGGATGCCGACCATCGTCAAGGCGTCGGGCGTGCAGGGCAACCTCAACATCGGCCTGATCAGCGCGATCCCCTTCGTCTGCGCGGCGATCGTGATGGTCCTGCTCGGCCGCTCCGCCGACCGGATGCGCGAGCGCCGCTGGCACCTGATCATCCCGGCGCTGATCGGCGCGGTCGCCTTCGTGGTCTCGGCCAATGCCGGCTCGACGACGCTCGCCATCGCGGCGCTGTCGGTGGCGGCGGCTGGCGTGCTGACCTGCTCGCCCCTGTTCTGGTCGCTGCCCACGGCGTTCCTCAGCGGCGCCGGCGCGGCGGCCGGCATCGCGCTGATCAACTCGGTGGGGAACCTCGCGGGCTTCGTCAGCCCCTACGTGATCGGCGCGCTGCGCGACGCCACCGGCAGCACCGCCACGGGCCTCTACGCGCTGGCCGCCATGCTGGTGGTCGGCTCGGTCTGCGTGTTCGTCACGCCCGCCCGCATGGTGAACCGCTGACCTTCGGTCCGACCGCAACCTGCCCCCTCTCCCGTGCGGGAGAGGGGGCCCGCGCCTCACGCGGTGATGCAGAGGCGCCCTCCCCTTCACGCAGGAGCCGCCCCCGATGACCAACGCAACAGACCGCGCCGCGGTGATCGGCCTGGGCTCCATGGGCTCCGGCATGGCCGGCTCGCTCCTGCGCGCGGGCTTCGCCGTCGCCGCCTGCGACGTGAACCCGGAGGCGGTGGCGCGCTTTGAAGCGGCCGGTGGACGGGGAGCCACGAACCCCGCCGAGGCCGCGCGGGACGCCGACGTGGTGGTGAGCGTGGTGGTCAACGCCGCCCAGACCGAGGCGGTCCTGTTCGGTGAGAACGGCGCCGCCGCCGCGATGCCGGAGGGCGCGGTGTTCGTCTCCTCCGCCACCATGGACCCGGCCGTCGCCCGGGCGCTGGCGGCGCGGCTCGAGGCCACCGGCCGCCACTACCTCGACGCCCCGATGAGCGGCGGCGCCGCCCGCGCAGCCGAGGGCGGGCTGACCTTCCTGGCCTCGGGCTCGGCGGCGGCCTTCGCCAAGGCGCGGCCCGCCCTCGATGCTATGGCGGGCACGCTCTACGAGCTCGGCGACGCGGCCGGCCAGGGCGCGGCCTTCAAGATGATCAACCAGCTGCTCGCCGGCGTCCACATCGCCGCCGCCGCCGAAGCCATGGCCTTCGCGGCCAAGCAGGGGCTCGACCTCCGGCGCGTCTACGAGGTGATCACCAAGTCGGCCGGCAATTCCTGGATGTTCGAGAACCGGGTGCCGCACATTCTCGACGCCGACTACAGCCCGAAGAGCGCGGTCGACATCTTCGTCAAGGATCTCGGCATCGTGCAGGACATGGCCCGGGCGGAGAAGTACCCGGTCCCGGTGGCGGCGGCGGCGCTGCAGATGTTCCTGATGGCGTCCGGCGCCGGCATGGGCCGCGACGACGACGCCTCGGTGGCGCGGCTCTACGCGCAGGTATCGGGGGCGAAGCTCCCGGGCCAGGCTTGAGGGAGCGAGAACCATGCCGCGCTTTGCCGCCAACCTGAGCCTGATGTTCAACGAGGTGCCGTTCCTTGACCGGTTCGAGGCCGCCGCCAAAGCCGGGTTCGACGCCGTCGAGTTCCTGTTCCCCTATGAGCATTCGCCGGCAGACATCGGCGCGCGGCTCCGGGCGAACGGCCTGACCCAGGCCCTGTTCAACCTGCCGCCGGGCGACTTCGCCAAGGGCGAGCGCGGGATCGCGGCCTTCCCCGAGCGGTTCGACGAGCTGAAGGCCGGTGTCGGCACCGCGCTCCGCTACGCCGAGGCGACCGGCGTCGGGCGGCTCCACCTGATGGCGGGTCTCGCGCCCTGGGACGACGCCACGGCTGCTGAGTCCTACCGCCGGGCCGTCACTTGGACGGCCGAGCGGCTGGCGTCGGCCGGCCTCGACCTGGTCCTGGAGCCGATCAACGGCCGCAACATGCCGGGCTACTTCCTCAACGATTTCGGCCGGGCCGCGGACCTGATCCGCGACCTCGCCCTGCCGAACCTGAAGCTGCAGTTCGACCTCTACCATTGCCAGATCCTGCACGGCGACGTGACCATGCGGCTGCGCGCCCTGATGCCGATCATCGGTCACGTTCAGACCGCGAGCGTGCCCGAGCGGCACGAGCCCGGAACCGGCGAGATGGCCGACTTCTTCCTGTTCGACGAGCTGGACCGGCTCGGCTACCGCGGCTTCGTCGGCTGCGAGTACATCCCGGCCGCCGACACCGTCGCGGGCCTCAGCTGGCTTGCGGCCTACAAGGAGAGCGCCCGATGAGCCTCGCGTTGGGATGCGTCGCCGACGATTACACGGGCGCTTCGGACCTCGCCAACACGCTGACCAAGGCGGGCCTGCGCACGATCCAGACCATTGGCGTGCCGGCGGATGACCGTGTCCTGCCGGAAGCCGACGCTGTGGTGGTAGCGCTCAAGAGCCGCTCGATTCCGGCCGACCAGGCCGTGGCCCGCTCCCGCGAAGCCGAGGGCTGGCTGCGCGCGCGCGGGGCCGCCCACGTGATGTTCAAGGTCTGCTCAACCTTCGATTCGACCGATGCGGGCAATATTGGCCCGGTCATGGACGCCCTGCGGGCGGAGGCCGGCGAGGCCATCGCGCTCGTCACGCCGGCTTTCCCGGAGACGGGGCGCAGCGTCTACCAGGGCAACCTGTTCGTCGGCGCCGTGCCGCTGAACGAGAGCCCGCTGAAGGACCACCCGCTCAACCCGATGCGCGACGCCAACCTCGTGCGCGTCCTCGGGCGCCAGAGTGCCAGCCCGGTCGGCCTCGTCGATACCGCGACCGTGGCCCGGGGCCCGGAGGCCGTGGCGGCTCGCCTCGAGGCGCTGGCAAAGGAAGGCAAAGGGGCCGCGATCGCGGACGCGATCTTCGACAGCGACCTCGAAGTGCTCGGCCGGGCGATCGTCGGCCATAAGTTCTCGGTGGGTGCCTCGGGGCTCGGGCTCGGACTCGCCCGCACCCTGGTGGCCGACGGGCGCGGAACGACGGATGCCGCCGGGGCGGCCATCGGCGAGCCGGTGGGCGGGACCTCCGCGTGCCTCGCCGGTAGTTGCTCGCAGGCGACGCTCCAGCAGGTCGCCGCCGCGGAGGCAATCATGCCGGTGTTGCGCCTCGATCCGGCGCGGCTGCTGGCGGGCGATGACGTGGTGGAAGAGGCCCTCGCCTTCGCAGAGGAGCGCCTCGGCGCCGGCCCGGTTCTGATCGCTACCTCGGCCCCGCCCGAGGCGGTGCGTGCGCTTCAGGCCGCGCACGGGGTCGATGCCGCCGGCCACGCCATCGAGGCGGCGCTGGCCGCCATCGCCGAGGGCCTCGTCGCCCGCGGGGTGCGCCGGCTCGTGGTGGCCGGTGGCGAGACCTCCGGCGCGGTGGTCGACCGGCTCGGCCTCACAGCCTTCCTGCTCGGGCCGGAGATCGCCGCGGGCGTCCCGGTCCTGCGCACCGCGGGACGGCCCGAGCCGATGCTGCTTGCCCTGAAATCCGGCAATTTCGGCGGCGCCGACTTCTTCGGCCGCGCCCTCGACATGATGGCCTGACGCCACAACCCGACGGGAGGTTTTCCATGCACGCCCTGATTCTCGGCGCCGCCGGCATGATCGGCCGCCGCCTCGTGGACGCCCTGGTGAAGGACGGCCGGGTCGGCGGGCAGCCGCTCAGCGCCCTCACCCTGCTCGACGTCGTGCCGCCCACGGTGCCGGAGGGCTTCTCGGGCCCGGTCCGCGCCGAGGCCGCCGACCTCACGGCGCCCGGCGCCGCCGAGGCCGCCATCGCCGAGCGGCCGGGGGTGATCTTCCACCTCGCCGCCGTGGTCTCGGGCGAGGCCGAGGCGAATCTCGAACTCGGCTACCGGGTCAACCTCGACGGCACCCGGCTGCTCCTCGACGCGATCCGGACGGCCAACGCGCCGGACGGCTACCGGCCGAAGCTGGTCTTCACCTCCTCCCTCGCCGTGTTCGGGCCGCCCTTCCCGAAGGTCATCCCGGACGACCACATCCTGCGCCCGGCCTCCTCGTACGGGGTCCAGAAGGCCATGGGCGAGCTGATGCTCGCCGACTATGCGCGCCGCGGCTTCCTCGACGGTATCGGCCTGCGCCTGCCGACGATCTGCGTGCGGCCGGGCAAGCCCAACAAGGCGGCCTCGGGCTTCTTCTCGGGGATCATCCGCGAGCCGCTGGCCGGCCAGGAGGCGGTCCTGCCGGTGCCCGACACCGTCCGGCACTGGTTCGCCAGCCCCGCGGCGGCGGTGGGCTTCCTCACCCACGCGGCCGGGCTCGACCTCGCGGCGATCGGCCCGCGGATCAGCTTGACCATGCCGGGGGTCTCGGCGACCGTCGCCGAGGAGATCGAGGCCCTGCGCCGCGCGGCGGGCGACAAGGCGGTGGCGCTGATCCGGCGCGCGCCCGACGCCACCATCGCGCGGATCGTCGGCTCCTGGCCGGAGGCGTTCGAGCCGGAGGCCGCGCTGGCCCTGGGCTTCCGGGCGGACGATTCCTTCGACGCGATCGTGTCGCAGCACGTGGCCGAGTTCCACGGCGGCTGAGGCTCAGCCGAGGGCCGAGCGGATGTCGGTCTGCGGGAAGTCGTCGCCGACGTAGAGCAGCGGCACGCCGTGTACCTGCGCGCAGGCATAGGCGAAGCAGTCGCCGAGGTTCAGGCGCGCCGGGTGGCGGCCCTTGCCGTAGCGGCCGTGGGCCGCGAGGGCCAGGGCGGTCTCGGCCTCGGCGATGGGGACGATTCGCAGACCTGCGACGCGGATGAATTCCGCGACCTCCGCCTCGACATCGACCACGGACATCGCCGTCTTGCGGGCCACCGCGATCGCCGTTTCGAAGACGGCGAGGCCCTAGGTAAGGGGGGCCACAGCACCGTCGAGGCGGCTCAGCAGGGTAGAACGCTCCGGTTCCGCGGTCAGGATTGCCACCAGGGCCGAGGCGTCGACGAACATCACACGTCGTTCAGGCTGTCGTAGAACGCCTTGTCGGCCTTGAGGCCCGTGCGCGGCACGGCATCCATCCTGTCGAGGAGGGGCTTCAGCCGTCCCGCGAGCGGCACGCGCGGCTCCCGACGCTCCAGCTCGTTCGTGAGCGCGAGTCGCACCGCCTCGGTCTTGCTCACGCCGGCCCGTGATGCCAGCTTCTCGGCGAGCTGATTCACCTCTTCGCTGCGGATGTTGAGCGGCATGGCGGCGCCCGTGTAGACGCGGGAAGGCTAGTGTCTACACACCCCTGCCGCAAGGGCGGCCAGAACCCCGATCAAGGATCCCGATGACCCGCCTCGACGAGGCCCGCGCCGCGCTGAAGAAGACGTTCGGCTACGAGGATTTCCGACCCGGCCAGGACGAGGTGATCGGCGCGGTGCTCGACGGTACCGACGTGTTCGCCGTGATGCCCACGGGGTCGGGCAAGTCGATGACCTACCAGCTCCCGGCCCTGGTCGATCCGGGGCTCACCGTGGTGGTCTCGCCGCTGATCGCGCTGATGCACGATCAGGTGCAGCAGATGAGGAGCGTCGGCATCCACGCCGCGACCCTGAACTCGTCGGTGTCGGACTCCGAGTCCCGCGAGACCTGGCGCAGCCTGCGCTCCGGCGACCTGAGGCTGCTGTTCGTCTCCCCTGAGCGCCTGCTGATGGACGGCTGCATGGACGCCCTGCGCGGCGCCGGCGTCCGGCGGCTCGCCGTCGACGAGGCCCACTGCGTCTCGCAATGGGGTCACGATTTCCGGCCCGAGTACCGGGAGATCGCCCGCGCCCGGACGGCGCTGGGCAACGTCCAGACCCTGGCGCTCACCGCCACCGCCGACGCCGCGACCCGCGCCGAGATCGCCGAGCGCCTGTTCCCGCAGGACCGGCCGCCGAAGATCTTCGTCCACTCCTTCGACCGGCCGAACATCCGGCTGACCTTCCAGCCCAAGGACAACCCGGCCCGGCAGATCGAGCGGTTCCTGAAGCACCGGCGTTCGGAGAGCGGGATCATCTACTGCTCGTCGCGCAAGCGCACCGAGCAGCTCGCCGAGACCCTCAAGAAGGACGGGTTCGACGCCCTGCCCTACCATGCCGGGCTCGACCAGGCGACGCGGATGGCAAACCAGGACCGGTTCCTGCAGGAGGACGGGGTGGTGATGACCGCCACGGTGGCCTTCGGCATGGGCATCAACAAGCCCGACGTGCGCTTCGTCTGCCACGCCGACATGCCGAACAACGTCGAGGGCTATTATCAGGAGATCGGCCGCGCCGGCCGCGACGGGCTGCCCGCCGACACGCTGACGCTCTACGGCCTCGACGACATGGCGCTCCGCCGCCGCCAGATCGACGAGAAGGAGATCTCGGACGACCGTCGCCGGGTCGAGCGGCGCAAGCTCGAGGCGATGATCACCCTGTGCGAGGGCGCCACCTGCCGCCGCCAGTCGCTGCTCGCCTATTTCGGCGAGGCGAGCGGCGCTTGCGGTCGTTGCGACCTGTGCCGCGGCGGCGTCACCCTGGTGGACGGGACGGTCTCGGCCCAGAAGATCCTCTCGGCGATCGTGCGCACCGGCCAGCGCTTCGGCGCGGCCTATATCTGCGACGTAGTCCACGGGAAGGAGAGCGAGCAGATCCGCCGCAACGGCCACGCGAACCTCAAGACCTTCGGGGTCGGATCCGACAAGCCGGTGGCGGCCTGGCGGGCGATCCTGCGCCAGCTCTTCGCTGCCGGCGCCATTGCCGAGAACGCGGACGGCTACGGCGGCCTGTCCATGACCGAAAAGGGCGAGGCGATCCTGTTCGGTCGGGAGCCGGTCCAGCTCCGGCCCGATCCGGAGCCGAAGGCCGAATCCCGCGAGCGCCGGCGGCCTGCCTCCCGGGAGGATGGCGAGATCGCCCTCTCCGAGGCAGACGAGGCCCTGTTCCAGCATCTGCGGGGCCTGCGCGCCACCCTCGCCCGGGCCGAGGGGATCGCAGCCTTCATGGTCTTCCCCGACCGGACGCTGATCGAGATGGCTCGCCAGAAGCCCGTCGATCTCTGGGCCTTGCGCACCGTGCATGGGGTCGGCGAGCGCAAGCGCGAGGCCTACGGCGACAAGTTCGTCGCGGCCATCGCTGATTTCCTGGCGCATCCCCCGGCTGCGTGAGCCGCGGGACGAGGGATCTCATCCTCGGCGTATCACGCTGGTTCGTGTAGGCAGATCGCCCCAACCCAATCGATCGGACACATCATTTCAGTTTCCGCGCCCAACGCCGATGCCACGCTCCAAGATCTTCCGGACGAAGCCACTTCCCGATCTGGCCCATCTCGGTCGCGGAATCTGACTTCCCGCATCGTGTTCTACCTACCCGGCTTCGACCCGCGGGATCCCGAGACCTACTGGGGCCTGTTCCGCCGCGAGGCCCGTCTCACAGCCGCCCGCCGCGGCGCCGAGATCGCTGTGAGCGATCCGGTCCGCTCGGCGGACGGGCTTGAACTCGCCTGGACCGCACAATCGCGCGGCGTCACCACGCGCTACGTCCTCCTGCGCTGGGAGGACATCGTGCGCGCGCGCTTCCCGCAATGCGGCCGCGCCCGCCTCCGGGGTGTCCCGATCCTGCTCTGGCGGCTGTGGCGCTCGGGCTACGTAGCGGACCTGTGGCGGGAGGGCTGGCGCTTCTCCACAGTGATCTTCGGCGTCCACGTGATCTATCTGGCGCTCGTTCTCCTCAGCCTGACGCTGGCGGGGAGCCTCGCGGCCCTGGCGCCCGCCGTCCTGCAGCCCTGGCCCCTTCTGGCGGTGCCGGTGCTCGCCTACCCGATCCTCGCCGGGCTGATGCGGGCGACCCGCGGCAAGCCGCTCTACGTCTCCCACCTCGTGGACGACACGGCCTTCACGCACGCCTACGCGGCGGGACAGGCACCCGAGGTTTCCCCCCGCCTCGACGCCTTCGCGGCTCGCATCCGTGCGGCGGAGGGCGAAGCCGACGAGGTTGTCGTGGTCGGGCATTCCTCCTCGAGCTTCCTCGGGATCGAGGTGTTGGACCGTGTGCTCGCCCGCGACCCTCGCTTCGGCGACCGGGGCACCCCGGTCTCGTTCGTGAGCATCGGCAGCGTCATCCCCTGGCTCAGCCTCGACCCGGACGCCAAAGGATTCCGTGAAGCGCTCCGGCGCTTCGGGCGTGCACGACAGATCCGCTGGATCGACGTGCGTGCGCCCTGGGACTGGCTGTCCATTCCCGGACAGATTCCGCTTGCCTCCTGCGATCTCGTCGCGCCGGACCCGGAGCGCCCGGCCACGCTCGGGGTGATGATCGGCGATCTGATCACGGGCACCGATGTGGGGCGGCGCCAGTGGAACCTGTTCCAGATGCATTTCCAGCTGCTCATGGCGAGCCAGAGCGCGGACGGCTTCGATTATCTCGACGTGATAACCGGCCCCGAGCCTGTGCACGCCCTGGTGTCGCGCTTCCGGGAGAGCGACCTCGCCCGGGGGCCGGCTTGCGCCGCCGCCGACGAATCGGCACTCTGAGCGACTTCACCTCGCCGAACCGTACGCCCGGCCACGTCGGGGCGAGGGATGGGCAGCTCCCCGGATGTCTCCTGCGCGGATGGTGGGGCCGCGGCATCGGAATACCTGCGGATGTTGCCAGGGCAGGCGCTTCCGCTCTAGAGCCGGGGCAGCCTGGATCCCCGCCCGGTTCGGGCTCGCCGCGGCCCCGGCCTGCGGCACGGCCCGCTCTCTGCCGAGACCCTTCGCATGTTCCGCAACGACGTTCCGATCACCCCCGAGCTCGTGGCCCAGCACGGCCTGACGCCGGATGAGTACGAGCGCTTCCGCGGCCTGATCGGGCGCGACCCGACGCTGACCGAGCTCGGCATCGTCTCGGCCATGTGGAACGAGCATTGTTCCTACAAGTCCTCCCGCAAGCACCTGCGCGGGCTGCCGACCTCGGCGCCGTGGGTGATCCAGGGGCCGGGCGAGAACGCGGGCGTCATCGACATCGGCGACGGCCACGCCTGCGTCTTCAAGATGGAGAGCCACAACCACCCGAGCTACATCGAGCCCTACCAGGGCGCGGCGACGGGGGTGGGCGGCATCCTGCGCGACGTCTTCACCATGGGCGCGCGGCCGATCGCGGCGCTCAACGCCCTGCGCTTCGGCTCCCCCGATCATCCGCGCACCCGCAGCCTCGTCTCGGGCGTGGTCGCGGGCGTCGGCGGCTACGGCAATTCCTTCGGCGTGCCGACCGTCGGCGGCCTGACCGGCTTCCACAAGCGCTACGACGGCAACATCCTGGTCAACGCCATGGCGGTGGGGCTCGCCCGCACCGACGGCATCTTCTACGCGGCCGCCGCCGGAGTCGGGAACCCGATCGTCTATCTCGGCTCCAAGACCGGCCGCGACGGCATCCACGGCGCCACCATGGCGTCGGCCGAGTTCGACGAGGCCTCCGAATCGAAGCGTCCGACCGTGCAGGTCGGCGACCCCTTCGCCGAGAAGCTGCTGCTGGAAGCCTGCCTGGAGCTGATGGCCTCGGGCGCGGTCATCGCCATCCAGGATATGGGCGCGGCGGGCCTGACCTGTTCGGCGGTGGAGATGGGCGCCAAGGGCGACCTCGGCGTCGAGCTCGACATCGACAAGGTGCCGGCCCGCGAAGCCGGCATGACCCCTTACGAGATGATGCTCTCGGAGAGCCAGGAGCGCATGCTCATGGTGCTCAAGCCCGGCATGGAGGCGGAGGCCGAGGCCATCTTCGTGAAGTGGGGCCTCGACTTCGCGGTGATCGGCCGGACCACCGACACGCTGCGCTTCGTGATCAAGTGGCACGGCGAGACCGTCGCCGACCTGCCGATCAAGGAGCTGGGCGACGAGGCGCCGCTCTACGACCGGCCGCATCTGGCCAACACGCATCAGCCGGTGATCGCGGCCTCGGAGGTGCCGGCCCCGGCCTCGCTGACCGACGCGCTGAAGCGCCTCGTCGGCTCCCCCGATCTCGCCTCCAAGCGCTGGGTCTTCGAGCAGTACGACCACTTCATCCTGGGCAACACCGTCCAGAAGCCCGGCGGCGACGCCGCCATCGTGCGGGTCGAGGACGGGCCGAAGGGCCTCGCGCTGACCTGCGACGTCACCCCGCGCTACTGCGAGGCTGATCCGGTCGAGGGCGGCCGGCAGGCCGTGGCCGAGGCGTGGCGCAACATCACGGCGGTCGGCGCCAGGCCGCTCGCCATCACCGACAACCTGAACTTCGGCAACCCGGAAAAACCCGAGGTGATGGGCCAGCTCGTCGGCTGCCTCCAGGGCATCGGCGAGGCCTGCCGGGCGCTCGACTTCCCGGTCGTGTCGGGCAACGTCTCGCTCTACAACGAGACCAACGGCGTCGGCATCCTGCCGACCCCGACCATTGGCGGCGTCGGCGTGCTGGACGACGTGGCGCGCCACGCCACGATCGCCCTGAAGCGCGAAGGCGACGTGCTGGTGCTGATCGGAGCGAGCGAGGGCTGGCTCGGCCAGTCAGCGTACCTGTCGGTGATCGAGGGCCGCGAGGAGGGCGCGCCGCCGCCCGTCGACCTCGCCCTGGAGCGCCGCAACGGCGACTTCGTCCGCGGGCTGATCCAGGCGGGCACCGTCGACACGGTCCACGACCTCGCGGATGGCGGCCTTGCCGTCGCGCTCGCCGAGATGGCCATGGCGGGCGGTACCGGCGCGGCGCTCTCCGACGTGCCGGTGGACCTGCCGCCCCACGCCTACCTGTTCGGTGAGGACCAGGGCCGCTACCTGCTGGCGGTGCGTCCCGAGGCGGCCACCGACCTCCTCGCGGCCGCCGCGGCCCAGGGCGTGGCGGCGGCCTCGGTCGGCGTCGCGGGCTCCGACCGTTTGACCCTGCCGGGCGGCGAGACCATATCGCTCGCCGACCTGTCCGCAGCCCACGAGGGCTGGCTGCCCGACTACATGGCGAGCCAGCCGGCCGCGCCGGCCGCCTGAGTCCCGTTCCTGTTAAGGAGTTTCCCGATGCCGATGGATGCGGGCGAGATCGAGCGCATGATCCGCGAGGCCCTGCCGGACGCGCAGGTGGAGATCCGCGACCTCGCGGGCGACGGCGACCACTACGCCGCCACCGTCCTGTCGGCGGCCTTCAAGGGCAAGACCCGGGTGGCGCAACACCAGATGGTCTACGGCGCCCTCCAGGGTCGGATGGGCGGCGTGCTCCACGCCCTTGCGCTGACCACGGGTGTCCCGCAGGATTGAGCCTTCTGGCGGGAGCGCTCCCGATGGACCGACCGAGTCTCTACGACGACGACATCGTGACCTGGGCCGAGGAGCAGGCCGCAGCCCTGCGCGCGCTGGCCGAACGGCCTGAGCTGTCGAACGCGGTCGATTGGGAGAACGTTGCCGAGGAGATCGAGAGCAAGGGGCGTTCGCATCTCCGGGCCGTCGAGGGGCTGTTGATCCAGACGCTTGCCCACCTCCTCAAGCGCGCGTCCGCCCCGCTCGCGCCGGCCAACTTGCACTGGCGGGAGGAGATCGCGACCTTCCAGATCACCGCCTGGAACGCCTACGAAGCGTCGATGCGGCAAAGGCTGAACTGGAGCAGGATCTGGAAATCGGCCGTCACGGCTGCCGAGGCTGGTCTCGGTGCCTATGGGAACGCGCTGCTCCCGGGGCTGCCGGAAGCCTGCCCGATCCGTCCTGAGGATCTGCTGACCGAGACTTTCGATATCGAGCGCGCCCTTCGCACGATCGCTACATCGGTTGCGCGCCGCTGACTCAGACCTCACATACGACCGACGAACAAGGACAGAGCGATGACCGACGTCAACACGACCATCCAGAATGAGATCGCCTCCCAGGACGTGGTGGTGTTCATGAAGGGCACGCCGCAGATGCCGCAATGCGGCTTCTCGGGGCAGGTGGTGCAGATCCTCAACTACCTCGGCGTGCCGTTCAAGGGCGTGAACGTCCTGGCCGACCAGGAGATCCGCGAGGGCATCAAGGCCTTCTCCAACTGGCCGACCATCCCGCAGATCTATGTGAAGGGCGAGTTCGTCGGCGGCTGCGACATCACCCGTGAGATGTTCCAGTCGGGCGAGCTGCAGACCTTCCTGTCCGAGAAGGGCGTGCCGGTGAAGACCGCCGCCGCCTGATTGTCTCGGGACTCTTGACGGACGGATCGGGGCGCCCGCGGGCGCCCTTTTTCGTGGCTCCGTCCTCGCGAGCGGCGCGAAGCAACCCAGCGGCGCTACGCCTGCCGAGCTCGCGCTGCCCTGGATTGCTGCGCTGCGCTCGCAAGGACGGTGGCCGGCTCAGCGCGGCTCCCGCGCCACGAACAGGGCGACGCAGCCGACGACCGTGATCTCCACCGACCGGAAGCGGCGGTCCAGCGCCGCGCGCAGGTCCGGCAGGGTGTCGGTGGCGTTCGAGAACACCCCCTTGCGGTTGTAGACTCGCATCAGCGCCCGCGCCGCGGCACTGGTCGGCACCCCACCGGACAGGATCGTGGCGCCGAACACCACGCCGTCGTCGGCCAGGCACGGACGCACCGTGTCGAAGGCCTTGGCCTTCGCGGCGATGTCGCCCGGCAGGCAGTGCAGCAGGTAGGTCATCCCGATCGAGTCGAACGGCGCGATGGCGGTGGCCGGGGCGCCGAGCACGTCGACCCGGTAGGTCTCGGGCCGGTAGCGCGCGATCCGGTCGGCGGCGAAGGCGAGGCTGTCGGCGTTGAGGTCCATCAGGCCGACGCGCGGCGCTGGCGCGGGGAAGCGGCACCGGTCGAGATACCAGCCGGTCCCGACCCCGACGTCGAGATGCGCGAGGCCGACGTGCCGGTCGTAGAGGTCCAGGATCCGCGCCGTGGGGCAGCGCCAGATCAGCGGGTTCGACAGGCGCAGCACGACGAGGTCGTAGATCTGCAGCGTCCGCGGGTTGTAGATCGCCTGCCCGGCTCGGGTGTCGGTCGCCATGGCTCTCCGTCAGGCCCCCTGTGGGCGGCGCGCATTCGCATTCGCCGCCGCGATCGCCTATATCAGACCCTTTCCAATCGTATGGATCGTTTGAACGCCATGGCGACGCCGTCGCTCGACAGCGCCCGCGCGGCCGATGCCGCGATCGAGAAGGCGCCGGATCTCCTCCCCGAGGCGCTGCCCGGCCGCCGGCCGTCGCTGGTCGGCCTGACCCGCGACGCCCTCAAGGCGCAGCTCGTCGGCATGGGCGTGCCCGAGCGCGAGAGCCGGATGCGCGCCGGTCAGGTCTGGCACTGGGTCAATTTCCGCGGGGCGTCCGACTTCGCGGAGATGACCAATGTCGGCAAGGCGCTGAAGGCGCAGCTCGCCGAGCGCTTCACCCTGGAGCGGCCCGAGGTGGCGAGCCGGCAGGTCTCCCGCGACGGCACCCGCAAGTGGCTGCTGCGCATGGCGCCGACCAACCCGCAGGAACACAATCGCGGCGCCGAGATCGAGTGCGTCTACATCCCCGGCCCGGACCGGGGCACCCTCTGCGTCTCGAGCCAGGTCGGCTGCACCCTGACCTGCTCGTTCTGCCACACCGGAACGCAGCGCCTCGTGCGCAACCTCTCGGCGGCCGAGATCGTCCAGCAGCTTGTCACCGCCCGGGACGAGCTCGGCGACTGGCCGGGCCAGATGCCGAGCCGCGACGCCGGCGGCTCCGGCGAGGTCGGCCGGCTCGTGACCAACATCGTGTTCATGGGCATGGGCGAGCCCCTCTACAATCTCGACGCGGTGGTCGACGCGGTCGGCGTGATGTCCGACCAGGAGGGCCTCGGCCTGTCCCGGCGGCGGATCACGGTCTCGACGTCCGGGGTCGTGCCGCAGATCCCGCGGCTGGGCGAGCAGGCCAACGCCATGCTGGCCATCTCGCTGCACGCGGTGCGCGACGAACTGCGCAACGAGCTGGTGCCGCTCAATCGGAAATACCCGATCGCCGAGCTGCTCGCGGCCTGCCGGGCCTATCCGGGCCTGAGCAACGCCCGCCGGATCACCTTCGAGTACGTGATGCTGAAGGGCGTCAACGATTCGGACGCGGACGCGCGGGAGCTGGTGCGCCTGCTCAAGGGCATCCCGGCCAAGATCAACCTGATCCCGTTCAACCCCTGGCCGGGCAGCCGCTACGAGTGCTCGGACTGGGACCGGATCGAGCGCTTCTCCGAGATCGTGTTCAACGCCGGCTACGCCTCGCCGGTGCGCACGCCCCGCGGCCGGGACATCCTGGCGGCCTGCGGCCAGCTCAAGAGCGAGACCGAGAAGCTGCGCGCGCGGGCCCGGATGATGCAGGAGGAGGGCATCGGCGTGGAGAGTTTTTACGCCGGCGCCGACGACTGACAGCCGTCTTTGCGAGCGCAGCGAAGCAATCCAGCCGCGCCACGCGCACTGATGTCGCGCTGCCCTGGGTCGCTTCGCTGCGCTCGCGATGACGGCTTGGCTCACGCCGCGAACCGCCGCGCCTCCGCCCGGCGCAGGGCCGGCTCCTCGGCGCCGACCCATTCCGTGCGGTGCCGCGGCAGGGCCTCCGGGTGCTCGGCCTGGAGCCACGTGATCATCGCTTCGCGGACGACGCAGCGCAGGTCCCAGGCCTGGGGCGCGTTGCGGGCGCTGACCAGCATCCGGATCTCGATCGTCGACTCCTTCGCGTCCGACACCTGCAGGTTCACCACCTTGCCGTCCCACAGGGGCGTGGCCCTGGCGATCTCGGCGAGCTTCTCGCGCATCGCCGCCACCGGCGCGCGGTGGTCGACGTAGAGGAAGACGCTGCCGATCAGCGAGGCGCCGTCGCGGGTCCAGTTCTGGAACGGCTTCTGGATGAAGTAGGTCAGCGGCAGCACCAGCCGGCGCCAGTCCCAGAGGCGGACCACCACGTAGGTCGCGGTGATCTCCTCGACCCAGCCCCACTCGTTCTCCACGATGATCGCGTCCTCGATCCGGATCGGCTGCGTGATGGCGATCTGGATGCCGGCCACGAGGTTCGACAGGACCGGCTGCATGGCGAGACCGAGGACGAGGCCCGCCGCCCCCGCCGAGGCCAGCAGGCTGACGCCGTACTGGCGCACCGGCTCGAAGGTCATCAGCGCCACCGACAGGGTGACGAGGGCCACCAGCGTCACGCCGGCGCGCTCCAGGATGCGCATCTGGGTGAAGTGCTTGCGCGCCAGCAGGTTGTCCTCGGCGTCGAGCTTGAACCGGCGCAGGTAGATCACTGTGGCGATGTGGAGCGCGGTGGCGCAGCACCAGCCGGTCAGCGTCACGAAGGCGACCAGCAGGATCTGGTTGAGGGCGATCCGCACCTCCCAGGACAAGTGCACGGTGGTCGAGGCGAGGCTGATCGCCACCACGATCAAGCCGAGGCGGCTCGGCCCGCGGGTGCGCGACACCAGCGAGCGCCAGAACAGACTCTTGGTCGCGACCGCCCGCTTCATCGCCCGGTAGACGATCCCGTGCAGGGGCATCACCACGGCGCAGCAGGCGACGATGAGGATCAGGCTCTCGGCCCACCACGGCAGGTAGGCCAGAACGCGGGCGGCGGAGCCGGCGAGCGCGTCGAGGTCCGGCATCGGGGATGGCCTCCACGGGTTCCGAACGGGACCTGTGGCAATGGGCGGGCGCTCGCGGGGGTTCCGCAATGCACCATGTGCCTGCCGCAATGCAGCGGCCCGGCGCGGCGAGTTGCGCCGTCGCGTTCGAGGCTGGGTCTGGACGATGGCTTCAGCACCACCGTTCTTGCGAGCGGAGCAAAGCAATCCAGGGCAGCGCCACGCTCACCGATGGCGCGCTACCCTGGGTCGCTTCGCTGCCCTCGCGATGACGGGAGGAGCGTCCGAACGCTCGCCCTACTTAGCCGCCCCGACCGTCACGCTGCCCGAGGCGGTCCGGCCGAACCGCGCCGGCCGGTACATGTCCTCCACGGTGGCGCCCGGATGGACGTAGGTCCCGGGGGAGACCGCCCGCACCGTGTAGGCGACCGTGAAGAAGGCCGACTGGCTCGGGTCGCGGTCGTAGGCCGCCACGAACCGGTCGTCCCGGAACTCGGTGTGGACCGGCTGCACGTCGGACTTGGCGAAGGCGAGCCCCTGGAGCGCGTCGGCGTCGAGGAGCTTCGGATTGTCGATCTCCAGCCCCGCCGGCAGCGGATCGACCAGCAGGAGCCGCGCCGCTTCCGCCTTGGCCTCCGTGACCTTGAGCACCACCACCAGCCGGTCGTTCTGGCGCAGGCCGCCCGCCGGGTCGACGGTGCTGCCATCCAGCCGCCGGAAGCTCCGCTCGATCGTGTAGCCCTGCTGCGCCGCCGGCTCCGGCACCAGGGGGCTGCCGTTGACGGTCACGGCCACCTGCACGGGGCTGCGGCCGGTATTGGTGAGCTGAACGCCCCGGTCGCCCAGGGCCGTCTCCCGGTAGACCCGGGCCAGCATTCCGGTCTGCGGGGCGCCGTCCACGGTGAACGAGAGGGCGCCCGCCTCGTTCGACAGGCTCTCGGCGGCGAGCACCATCCAGGCATTCTCCTGCGTGCTCGTCGACCGGTCGGCCTGCTGCTCCTCGCCGAGCACGGCCGCGACGGGGCCCAGCGCCCCCTGCGCCAGCCCGCTCTCGGCGGCGAGCGTGATCAGCCCGGCCCCGTCGCGCAGGCGGGAGCCGTAATCGGCGCGGTACAGGCCCTTGTCGCGCTCGGCGCGCAGCACGGTGAGCGCCGAGTCCATCGTCTTGGCGGCCCGGCCGCGGTCGCCGAGCAGCGCCAGGGCGGCGGCGAGCTGCGCCCGCCCGAGGGCGGAGGAGAAGTCGCCGATCTTGGTGTCGGCGAGGTAGCGCAGGTCGCCCATCACCGGCCGGCCGTTCCGGGCGAGCACGTAGGCCGCGTAGGCGAGGTCGGCGCCGCCGTTGCGCACCTCGGTGGCGTTGGCCACCGCGTTGCGCAGGTAGTCGAGTGCCTGGGCGAAAGCCTTCTGCGGCACCGCGAAGTTGCGCTCGCGGGCCCGGGTCAGGAAGTCGGTCACGTAGGCGTCGAGCCAGAGGTCGCTCGATCCCTGCGCCGACCACAGGCCGAAATCGCCGCTCGAATCCTGGCGGGCGAGTAGGCGCTCGATCGATTCGCGCACCCGATCGTCCGCGCCGTTGTCGAGGGCGAGCTTCTCCAGGGCCGCGAGCTTGTTGACGTAGAGCAGCGGCATCGCCCGGCTCACCACCTGCTCGGAGCAGCCGTAGGGGTAGCGGTCGAGCGCCCGGAGCAGCGCCGCCACGTCGACCCCCGGCAGGGCCGTGGCCGAGAGCGAGACGCTGCCGGTCCCCGGCTGAAGGTCGGCGAGGAGGTCCGAGGTCAGCGTCAGGCCCGCCCCGGGGGCGAGGCTGCGCACCGAGCGGCGCAGCAGGGCGCCGGTCCCCGGCGAGATCCCCAGGGCGAAACTCTGGTTCAGGGCGGCCGGGAGGCCGGGTCCCGACAGGGCGAGGTCGAGGCGGGCCGTGCCGGGTCCTGCGGCGGTGAGCGGGATCGCGAACTGGCCCTTGGCGCCGGCCTCCAGCCGCAGCGTCTGGCGCAGCGCGCTGGCGCCGACCACGACCGGGCCGCTCGGGCTCAGGTTGACCGTGTACTCGCCCGCCTGTCCCTCGACGTTGTCGAGGGCCACGAACAGACGTGAGCGGTCGCCGGTGTCGAGGAAGCGCGGCAGCGTGGCGCTGAGCACGACCGGGTCGCGGATGATCACGTCGGCCTGCGCCTGCCCGACCCGGTCGCCGCTCCAGGCGGTGACCATGACGCGCCCGGTGCCGTTGAAGGCCGGGATCGGGAAGGTGACGCTGGCCGTGCCGTCCGGCCCCACGGTGACGACGCCCGAATAGAGCGCCAGCGGTGCCTGGGTCGGCGGGGAGTCGGCGAGCTCGCCGCCGCCCGCGTCGCCGCCGGAGCGGATGGCCCCGGCCGAGCCCTGCATGCCGTCGATCAGGTAGCCGTAGAGGTCGCGGACCTCCGGCCCGAGCGCCCGCTGGCCGAGGAAGTACTGGGTCGGGTCCGGCGCCGCGTAGCGGGTCAGGTTGAGGATGCCGACATCGACCAGCGCCACGGTGATCCGCGCCGGCTCGCCGGCCTTCAGCCCGGTGAGCTGGACCGGCAGAGGCAGGTCCTGGCGCGGGCGCGCCCGCTCCGGCGCCTTCAGGGCGACCCCGAGGCTGCGGCGCTCCCGGTCGACCGAGAACCACGCCAGACCCAGCGCCCGGCCCGGCAGGCGCTTGGCAGCCTGGTCGAGGGGCCGGTAGGCGGTGGCCACCAGGTAAGCGCCGGCGCCCCACTCGGCCTTCACCGGGATGCTGACCGTGGTGCCGCCCTCCGGCACGCTGACCTCCAGGGTCTGTTGCACGCGGTCGCTGACGACCATCAGGCTGGCCTGGCCCTTGAACTTCGGGCTGAGCTTGGCCCGCAGCGTGTCGCCGGCCGCGTAGGCGGCCTTGTCGAGGGTCAGGTCGAGGAGGTCGGGCGCCTCCGCGGTCTCGGAGCCGCCCCAGCCCACCTCGAAGCCGAGGCTCGCGGTCGCCTCCGGGGCACCCGCGGTCGAGACCTCCAGCCGGTAGCGACCGAGGCCGACTGGCGCCTCGATCCGGCTCGGGCCGGCGGCCTTGAGGTCGACGGTGCCGCTGGCGATGCGCCGGGCGGACTTGACCGCCTCGAACGACCAGCGCCCGTCCGCCCGGTACCACTGGTAGGAAGAGTCGATCCGCGACAGGGTCCAGCTCACGCCCGGCCGGGCGAGGAGCGCCCCGTCGGGGCTCGCGAACACCACGTCGAAGCCCGCGATCCCGCCCTCCTTCAGGTCGGTGAAGCCTTTGCGCAGGGCGAGGACCGGGTTGGCCGGGAGGATCGGCAGGGTCAGGCTGCGCGACAGCGCCCGGCCGCCGGGCTCGCCGACCGCCAGCGTGATCTTCGCCTCCAGCGACCGCGGGGCCGCGACCTGGGGCACCGGCACCGTGACGGTGGCGTTGCCCTGCGCGTTCGTGGTGGCGTGGTCCTGCAGCTCCTGCGTCGCCGGCTCCATCGCCTCGTCGTCGAGACCGATGGCGTAGGCCTCCAGACCCTTGATGCCGCTCGTCGCGGCCGCCTGCACGGTCACGCTGCCCGACACGTCGAGATCGGCGCCCGAGGCGCCGTAGAGGTAGCGGGCGGCGACGTCGACCTGCGCGGCCTCGCCCCGGTTCAGGGCCGCCTGCCGGGCCTTGAGGGTCACCTCCAGCCGCTCGGGGACGTAATCCTCCACGAGGAAGCTGGTCTCGCCGATCGCGGGCGCCTTCGGGTCCGTGTAGGCGGAGACCCGCCACGTGCCGTGCATCGCCCCCGACAGGAGCGGCAGCGGCAGGGCCCGCCCGCCGAGCCCCTGGTCGGGCACCGAGACGCGCCGGTACTCGACGCCGTCCGGCCGCTTGACCACCAGGGTCAGCGGCAGATCCGGCACGGCGGCGCCGCGGGGATCGCGCAGCAGGGCGGTGAGCTGGACGGTCTCGCCCGTGCGGTAGACCCCGCGCTCCGGGAACAGGTAGGCGTCGAGGCCGCCGGTCTCGGGCCGTCCCTTCACGCCGCGGTCGGTGAGGTCGAAGGCGCCGAGGTTGAGGTCGAGGAAGCCGTAATCGCCGCCCGCCTGGGCGACCACGAGGCTCGGCGCCAGGCCGCCCTCCCCGCGGGCCAGCCCCGGATCGAAGGCGGCATGTCCCTGCGAATCCGTGGTCCGCGTGCCCAGCACCTCGTTGTTGCGGGCGATCAGCCGGATCTCGGCGCCCGCCATCACCTGCGCGGAGGCGAGCGAGCGCAGGACCACGTTGACCCCGTCCCGGCCCTTTGTGGCGGTGAGCCCGAGGTCCGAGACCACGAACCATTGGGTCGCCTGGGTGTCGTACTCCTCGTCGGACGCGGCCACGCCCGAGGGGCGGGCCAGCATCACGTAGAGGCCGGGCTCCAGCTTGCCCACGGCCTGCAGCACCGGGAAGGCGGTGACGGCCTCCTGGTTCACGTCGGCCTTGGCGGTGTCGAGGGTGCCCTTCCAGACGCGCTGGCCCTTCTCGGACGCGATCGTCCGGGCGGTGGAACCGCTGAGCTGGCCCAGGAAATCCTCGGAGCGCAGGGTCGGCAGCAGGCCGCGGTCGCCGATCCGCAGCACCTCGACGTCGAGCTTCGGCGCGTTCACCGAGACCAGGGGCACGCCTGCCTGCCCGGTCCGGGGCAGGACGTAGTTGCGGCCGGTGAAGCGCACCTGGGGAGCGCGGTCGCGGACGTAGATCTCGTAATCGGCGGCCTTGAGCAGGCTCTCGCCGACGGCCGAAGGCAGGCCCTGGCGGACCACGATGGCGTAGCGGCCGCCGTGCTTGAGCCCGTCGACGCAGACCTGGGAGCCCTCCCCGGTCACGGCGGCCGCGCTGCTGCCCGACACGGCGACGAAGGGCGCGTAGTCGGTCTTGGGCTTGATCGCGTCCGAGAAGGTGAAGCAGGCCCGCGGGGCGGCCGCGTCGGAATCGACCTTGTAGTCGAGGATGCGGAAGCCGTGCTCCGCCCGCAGGGTCTCGTAGGTCTCGCGGACCGCACCGGTCTCGGCCAAAGCGAGGCTCGCCGCGTAGGCGTCGAGCGCCGGCCGCCAGGATTCCTGCTCGGCCTCCGCGGCGCCGAGCGCGGCCAGCGCCGCCGCGGCGTCGGCGGCCGTGCCGGCGCGCTCGTAGGCGCGGTAGGCGGCGGCCGTCACCCGCCCGCGCAGGCGCGACCGGCCCTGGTAGTCGTTGTCCTCGAGCGCCCCCAGGGCCGCCGCGGTCCCGCGGGCGTAGGCCTGCCAGTTGCGCCCGTCGCCCGGGTCGGCCGCCACCGCGGCGGTGAGCGGCGCCAACGCCTCGTCCGGCTTGTCGGCCGCGAGCAGGGCCAGCCCGGTGGCGCGGGACTGGCCGGCGGGCCGGAGCGGGCCCCTGGCCTCCGCCTTAAGCGCGGTCTCCAGGCGGACCGCCGCGCTGGCGAGATCGGGCCGGACGAAGGTCCTGGTGAACGGCGCGGCGACGGCCGTGACCGGCCGGGGCGCGGTGCGGGCTGTCGGCGGGGACTGGGCGAGCGGGGTCTGGGCGAGGGCCGGATTTCCCGCGATCCCTCCGAGGAGCGCCAGGGCACCCGCGAGCCGTCCGAGCCGCGCCATCAGCCTGTTCCTCACCCGCCTTAACCCCAATGATTCGCCTCGGGTCCCGTCGCGCGGGAGCCTAGCACCGGCGGTCGGTGTCGCAACGCTCCAGGCCGCGAGGCTCTGCCCGGCCTCGCGCCGAGGTTCAGAACGCCTTCAGCACCTGCTCGGCGTGCTCGACGGCGACCGGTCCCGCGAAACAGTGAGAGACCAGGGCGCGGTAATCCTGCCAGGGCTGCGAGCCGGTGAAGTCTTTGGTGTGGGCCTCCAGCGTGTCCCAGTGGATCAGCAGCCGGTAGCGCTGCGGGTGCTCGATGGAGCGCCGGACCTCGAAGTGCCGGCAGCCCTTGGCCTGCTTGAAGATCGCCGAGGCCTCGGCGATGCCCTTCTCGAACTCGGCCTCCAGGCCGGGCTTGATCTCGATCTGCGCGATTTCGAGGATCATCGGTGCGGTTCCTGTCTCAGGTGCGAAGGGCGCGGCCGAGCTTGGCCGCCAGAATGCGCTGCGGGCTTAAGGTGGGGTCGGCCTGGGCGGCGACCGGCAGGTAGGCGGTCTGCTCCAGCATGTAGCGGCCGCCCATGGCCCCGTGCATCACAAGGTCCGAGAAGGTCACCCAGGTCTCGCCCGGGCGGAACTCCACGTCGGCCTGGGGGGCCGACGCCTGATAGGTCTCGTCCCGCTTGAGGGCGTCATGCAGGTGCAGCATCAGGTGGTCGTACTCCGAGCGGCGGGCCTTGGTGATGCGCAAAGCCGCGAGCAGGCGCGCCGAGAGCGGCGCGTAGCCCGGCAGCCGCGGCAGAAACTTCTCCGCCATCGACCCGAAATCCTCGCCGACCCGCCAGCGGCGCGGCTCGCCCGCGGGGTTGATGTTGCGGAACACCCGCAGGATCCGCCTCTCGCCGATCGGGTTCGACGGGAAGGCGTCGACGTGCAGGCGCGTGTCGTCGCGCCGCCAGCTCAGCTTACGCCGGTCGACGTCGAAGGGCCGGTAGGAGGTGCCGGCAAGCGTCACGCGATCGCGATATTCGGGCAGGTACGTGCCGATCAGGTCCCGGGCGAAGGCGCGGTAGCGGATCAGGAGCTGGCGCAGGGCCTCCTGCTCCTCCGGCGTGCCGGCCGCGCCGCGCAGCTCCGCGGCTTCACCGCGGATGTTGACGTTCTTGGCCCTGCCGTCCGCGAAGGGCCGCTCGGTGAACCGGCGCTCGAAGTCGCTGAACGGAAACGGCAGGTCCGGGAATAGCAGAACCGCCCCGGCTTCGAGTTCCCGCGCCAGGGAGCCGGGCGTCTCGCCGGGGGCAATTCTGCGGATCGGACTGATCATCGTCTGCGCGCCGGCTGCCGTCACGATGCGGCTCCCTGTAGCGGAGCCGCCGGGGGGAGGCCAGCGCCGCGCATTTCCGGTGGACGACCGGTGTCATCCACCGGCTCGGCGGAAGGCGCCGACCCGATCGGCTTGCGCAACCGCTTCGTTCCCGGCACGTTCCTCGGCCAGTACCCGGCCCGAGAGCCCGGCGGAGGATTGCGCCGATGGCGACGTTGAAGGAATTCGAGGAAGCCCTGCGCGAGCACGGCATGAACATGGCGCTGGCGCTCCTGGAGCGCCTGCGCGAGCGCGACCGCGCGACCCGGACGGTGAAGCCCGCCCGGCGGCTGACCGGCCAGAAGATGACGCCGGAACTCGCCCGGGCGATCCTGGACCTGCACGCTACGACCGGCATGACCCAGCAGGAGATCGCCTTCAAGGTCGGCGTCAACCAGGGCCGCGTGAACGAGGTGATCAAGCGCGGCAAGTGGTTGACCGACGACCCGAACGCCCCGGAGGCTGTGGCCCGCGACAAGGCGGTGGCCCGGATGCGCGGCGACCCGAAGCCCAAGAAGGCCGCCGCTGCCCGCCCCGCCTCCGCGCGCGCCAAGGAGCGCAAGGCCGCGCCGCCCAAGGCGCGCAACCAGGGTCAGCTGGCGCTGGGGGATCTCTGAGGGGCTGCCGCGGCGCCCGTCCTTGCGAGCGGAGCGAAGCAATCCAGCGTCGCCACGCTCAGCGAGGTCTCGCGGCCCTGGGTTGCTTCGCTCCGCTCGCGAAGACGAGGCGGCCCCTCGATCCCGATTGCCTGGCTCTCACCCCGCCGGCGCGAAATGGCCCCGGTAGCGCGCGCCGATCACCTCGACCGGCAGCGCGACGAACACGTCCGTCGTGCCGAACTGACGGTCGATCACCGCGCCGTCGCCGAAGGTGGCGCCGAGGCGCAGGTAGCCCTTGATCAGGGGCGGCAGCGCCTGCAGGGCGGCCTTGGCGTCCACCGCCTCGCGCGACATCCGGTCCATCGCCACCGCCCGCTCCGGCAGCGCCCGGGCCCGCCAGCCCTCCGGCGCGCGGGCGTGGTGGTGCAGGAAGGCGAGCGGCAGCGCCAGCCGGTCCGGATCGGTGCCCTCCAGACTGGCGCAGCCGATCAGCGCGTCGATCCGGTGGTGCAGGACGTAGGCGTAGATCCCCTGCCACAGCAGCTCGACGGTGCGCTTGCCCCGGTAGGGCTTGAGCACGCAGGACCGGCCGAGCTCCAAGAGCCGCCGGTGCCCCTGCGCGGCCATGAGCGGCGCGAGGTCGTACTCGCCCTCGGAATAGAAGCCGCTGTGCCGCTCGGCCACCTCGCCGCGCAGCAGCCGGTAGGTGCCGACGACCTTCGGGCGCGGCTCGACGAAAGGCTTCTTCCGCTTCGCCGCGTGGTCGAGGACGAGGAGGTGGTCGCAGACCGCGTCGTAGCCGTCGACGTCGCGGCGGGACAGGGCGGCGAGCCCGGAGGGCACCGCCGACATCTCCTCGTAGAAGACCTTGTAGCGCAGCCGCTGGGCCCGCCGGATCTCGGATTTCCGTGTCGCCAGCCGGACCTCCAGGCTGCCGATGCGGCCGAGGCTGCGCCCTTCGAACGGCTCGGGCAGGCGGATCGCCCGCTCCGCCGAGAGCACGTCGTCGATTCCGCCCGCGCCCTCGACGCCCGGCAGCGGGATCGACCGGCGGCGCAGCTTGGCGATCGGCGCGCCGACGCCCCATTGCACGCCCTTGTGCCAGCCGGCTCCGAGCGCGCTGTAGGCTCCGCGGGCGAGATTGGCGACCATGGTCGGGTTCACTCCGGGTGCGCGTCCGTGCACCGTCGAATCCGACAGAGAGCACGAAGGCCACACGCCATTATGACAGCCGACGCGAGAAAGCGCCCCGGCCGGGGCCGGGGCGCTCCAAGGGCCTGATGTGGACCTGCTTGTTCCGCGCGGGGCGGGATCAGGCGGCCTGCTGGACCGCGTCCTTGCGGACGTCGCCCTCGATCACCGGGGCGCTGGGGCGCGCCGCCGAGGCGATCTCGATGCGACGGGGCTTCTTCGCCTCCGGGACCTCGCGGACGAGGTCGATGTGGAGGAGGCCGTTCTCAAGCGCCGCGCCCGTCACCTGGACGTGGTCGGCGAGCTGGAACCGGCGCTCGAAGGCGCGGGCCGCGATGCCCTGGTGCAGGAACTCCGCCTTGCCCTCGGCCTTGCGCTCGCCCTTCAGCGTGAGCGCGTTCTCCCGCACCTCGATCGACAGGTCGGACTCGGTGAAGCCGGCGACCGCGACGGTGATGCGGTAGGCGTTCTCGCCGGTCCGCTCGATGTTGTAGGGCGGGTAGGTCGGGGCTGCCTCGGCGCTCGCGAACTGGTCGAGGGCGGAGAACAGGCGATCGAAGCCGACGGTGGAACGGTACAGGGGAGCGAGATCGAACTGACGCATGACATATCCTCGTCTGAGCAACATGCAATTCCGGTCCGCCCGATGGGCCGGACCCGTCTTTCGTGCCGCCTGACGGCCGGCACAGACGAGATATCGGAGGGGGAAAATCGCGCTTCAAGACCCCGAGCGATGGTGGGAAACCAGATTTTTTCGCTACGGTCGGAAGGTGGATCGGGCGGTGCACGGAGGCGCTGAGGTGAGGCCAGTGAGACGCTTCGACGGTGACACCGGGCGCGAGCCGCCGCTCCTGACCCTGCGCGGCACGCCCGACAATCCGGTCCCGCCGGGCGGCACGCTGATCGCGGTCGGGACGCGCGACGACTGCACCCTGCGGGCGGCCTACTGGCAGACGACGGCGCGCACCTGCCGGGGAACGGTCTGCCTGCTCCAGGGCCGGGCCGAGTTCATCGAGAAGTACTACGAGACGATCCACGAGCTGCGCGCCCGGGGCTTCGCGGTCGTGGCCTTCGACTGGCGCGGCCAGGGCGAATCGGACCGGCGGGTGGACGATCCGCACAAGGGCCACGTCGCCCGGTTCGACGATTACCGCCTCGACCTGCGAGCCGTGACCGAGACGATCCTGGTGCCGCTGATGCCCGAGCCCCATGTCGGCCTCGCGCACTCCATGGGCGGGTGCGTCGCCCTCCTCGCGGCCCTCGACGGCTCGCTGCCATTCCGGCGGCTCGTAGCCCTGGCGCCGATGCTGTCGATCCGGATGGTGCGCTGGCCGGCCGGCGCCGCGATCCTGTCGCGAGGTCTGCAGCGGCTCGGCCTCGGGAGCCGCTACATCCCGTTCGGCAAGCCGGTCTCGATCGCCACCAACCCGTACGCGGGCAACCGCCTGTCGCGCGACCCAGTCCGCTACGCCCGCAACGCCGCGGCGGCCCGGCAGGTCGGCGCCGGCGCGGTCGGCGACCCGACGATCGCGTGGCTCGCCGAGGCCTTCCGGGCGATGGCGCGGCTGCGTGACCCGCGGGCGGCGCCGCGGATCACGCTGCCGACCCTGATCGTCGCGGCGGGCGCCGATCCGGTCTGCGGAACCACGGACATCGAGCGCTTCGCCGCCCGGCTGAAGGCCGGCCATATCCTGGTCCTGCCGGATTCCCGGCACGAGATCCTGACCGAGCGCGACGCGATCCGGCAGGATTTCTGGGCCGCTTTCGAGGCCTTCGTACCGGGCTCGCCCCTGCCGACCCACGCGGAGGTCGAGACGCACGCCGTCGCGGTGCCGGTCGCCTGAGGCGTCAGCCTCCGAGACCCGGGTCGATGTCCCGGGGGCGCACGTACCGGTCGAGGCGTCCGCGGCCCGGCGCGAGCTCCGCCCAGTGGTCGCCGTCGAAGTCGATCACCGCGAAGGCCGCCGTCGGGAATTCCAGGGCCAGCCGGTCCCGGGCCGCCCGCGGCCCCGACCCCGCGAGCGCCACCGCGAGGTCGCCGAGGCCCGGATTGTGGCCGACCACGATCAGCGTGGCGGCTGAATCGGGCGCCTGCCGGATCACCCCGAGGATCCGATTCGTCGGCGCCTCGTAGATTTCGGATTGCCAGCGCGTCTCGGGGCTGCCGAGGGCGGCCTCCATCGCGGCCCAGGTCTCGCGGGTCCGCGAAGCAGTGGAGACCAGGGCGAGATCCGGGCACAGGCCCTCGCGGGCGAGGTGGGCGCCCACCGCCGGGGCGGCCCGTTTCCCGCGGTCGTTGAGCGAGCGCTCGTGGTCGGCCCCGCCCGGCGGGCGGTCGGACTTGGCGTGCCGCAGCAGGATCAGCCTGCGCATGAGCGAACCTCTGACGCGAATCGTGGGCCGGCCTCGGGGCTCCCGGTTCGGGCGCGCGCGGCCGAACCGGGCGGCGCCCGCTCCCGCCCGGTTAGCCGAAAGCGCCGCGTGCGGGAACCTCGGCTTTGCCCTCACCGTTCCGACCGCGAGCCGTCCGCGCACGGCCCGCGGCCCGATCCGCGGCGCGACGGTCTCTGGCCAGGAGGCTGCCCGATGGACCGATCCGCCCGCGTCACCGAGATCCTGTCGTGGTACGGGGCTGACAGCCCCGGGACCCTCACCAACCTCGCCCGGATGCTGGAGCACGGGACGCTCGGCGGCACCGGCAAGATGTTGATCCTGCCGGTCGACCAGGGCTTCGAGCACGGGCCCGCCCGCAGCTTCGGCCCGAATCCGCCGGCCTATGACCCGCACTACCATTTCGAGCTGGCCCTGGCGGCGGGGTGCAACGCCTACGCGGCGCCGCTCGGCTTCCTCGAGGCCGGCGCGCGCGACTATGCCGGGCGCATCCCGCTGATCCTCAAGCTCAACGACCACGACCTCCTGGCCGACGAGGAGGATCCCGAGCAGGCGATCACCGGCTCGGTGGCGGACGCCCTGCGGCTCGGCGCCTGCGCCGTCGGCTTCACGATCTACCCGGGCTCCGCCCACCGCAACGCCATGTACGGCCAGATCCGAGAAATCGCCGAGGAGGCCAAGAGCGTCGGCCTCGCCGTGGTGATCTGGTCCTACGCCCGCGGCTCGGCGCTGTCGAAGCAGGGCGAGACCGCCATCGACGTGATCGGCTACGCGGCCCAGATCGCCGCGCAACTCGGCGCCCACATCATCAAGGTGAAGCTGCCCACTGCCCATATCGAGCAGCCGGCGGCTAAGAAGGTCTACGAGTCGACCGGCATCCCGATCGGCACGGCGGCCGAGCGCGTCCGCCACGTGGTACAATGCGCCTTCAACGGGCGGCGGATCGTGATCTTCTCCGGCGGGGCCCAGGCTGAGGAGGCCACCTTCCTCGACGAGATCCGCGCCATCCAGGCGGGCGGCGGGTTCGGCTCGATCGTGGGCCGCAACGCCTTCCAGCGCTCGAAGGCGGACGCGCTGTCGCTGCTCGGCAAGATCACCGACATCTACGCGGGCCGATGAACGGGACCGTCAACCGCCATCGCGAGCCAGCCGGGCGAGCCCGTCGCGTGTCGACCCGGCCGGCCGCCAGCCGAGGGCCACGAGCCCCTCGGCGCGGGCGACGAGCCCTTCGGCGACGCGGGCGAACTGCGCATCCCGGCCGGTCATCCGGCAGGCCAGCCGGATGAGCCCGGCCGGGACCGGGACGAGGCCCGGGCCGCGGCCGAGACCCTGGCGCAGCGACGTGATCATCTCGGGCAGGCTGAGCGGGTCCGGGTCGGCCGCGACGAGGGCGCAGTTCAGGGGGGCCGGCGCCGCCAGCACTGCGTGCACGGCGCCCGACAGGCTCTCCAGCGAGATCAGGGAGCGCCGCGCCGCGAGGCCGCCCAGGGGCAGCGGGTAGGGGCTGCGCGCCAGCCGCAGGAGCGCGGCCATGTTGCCCTTCACGCCGGCCCCGTAGACGAGGACCGGCCGCAGCGCGACCCAGTCAAGGCCTGTCTCGGCGAGCGCCCGCTCGGCCTCCAGCTTGGAGCGGCCGTAGGCGTCGGTGGGCCGGGGCGGATCGCCCTCCCCGATCACGCCCGGCGCGCTCGCCCCCACCTGCGCGCGGATCGACGACAGGAACACGAAGCGGCGCACCTTCGCGCGCACCGCGGCTTCGGCGAGCCTGCGCGTCGCCTCGGTGTTGAGCGTGCGATAGTCGTCCTCCGGGGCGCCCGACATGGCATGGGCGAGCCCGGCCGAGTGCACGATCGCGTCGACGCCGCTGAGGGCCGCCGCCATGTTGATCGGGCGGGTCAGGTCGCCGACGACCGCGCTCGCGGCGCCCTCCGGCACGGTCGTGGGCCGGCGCAGCAGCACGCGGACCCGGTAGCCGCGCGCGGTGAGGTCGGCGAGCAGGTGGCGGCCGATGAAGCCGGTCGCCCCGGTGAGCGCGATGAGTCCGGTCACGGCTGGGCGGCACCTTCGGCTGGAGCCGGCGCCGGGGCGCGGGCGAAGCGGCGGAGCAGGGCGGCGACCAGGGCGAGCCCGGCCGCCGACGCGGCGAGCGTGACCGGCCGGGACGGCCAAAGCAAGGTCGCGGCCGCGAGCGAAGCCAGAGCGAGATTGGCCGCGAACACACGGCCCACCACGCCGGGGACGCCGAGCCCGTTGACGGTGGCCCGCTGGTAATAGTGCCCGCGATGGGCCTCCCAGACCCGCTCGCCCCGCGCCGCGCGGGCGGCGAGGGTCAGGCTGGCATCCGCGAGGTAGACGAGCGGCAGCAGCAGGGCGGCGGCGAGGCCGCCCGTCAGGGCCAGCTGGCACAGCAGCCACGCGGTGACGAGCCCGATCGGCAGCGAGCCGACATCCCCGAGGAAGAGTTTTGCGACCGGCCGGTTGAACGGCGCGAAGCCCAGCACCGCGCCCAGGAGGCTCGCCGCCACCAGCGTCGGCAGCGGCGGCAGGCGCCCGGCGAGGCCGAGCAGCAGGAGCGCCCCCGAAACCGGGACGATCTCCGCAACCGTCATCCAGTCGAGCCCGTCCATGAAGTTCGTCAGGTTGACGAACCACAGGGCCGCCAGCAGCGCGAGGCCGCGCTCCAGCCAGAGCGGCAGGGTGGGCAGCAGGCGCCCTTCCAGGTGCCAGACCAGAACGCCTACCACGATGGCCTGCACGGCGAGTCGCAGGGCAGCCGGCAGCGGCCGGACATCGTCCACGGCGCCGAGAAGTGCCAGGGCCAGGGCGCCCCCGGCGAGCCAGATCCAGTCCGGCCGGCCGCCGATCTCCGGCGCCGCGATCAGCAGGCCCGAGATCGTGACCAGCGCCGTCACCACGGCGATTCCGCCCCCCTGCGGGGTCGGCACGGTGTGGCTGGAGCGGGCGTTCGGCCGGGCCAGGGCGTAGCGCTGCAGCAGCGGGCGCAGGCGCAGGATCAGTCCGGCCGAGAGCGCGGCCGCGAGGGGGACCGCGAGGAGGAGGATGGTAGACAGGGCGGACAGGAGGGCGGGCGGGGTGTCGGGCGGCATAGCGCCGTCCTACGCGATCCGCCGCCCGTCCGTCAGGGGGCGCGCTACGCCGCCCGAACCGTCGCGAGGAAGCGCGCGACCTCGGCCCCGAGATGCTCGGACTGGCGCGACATCTCGCTCGCGGCCCCGAGCACCTGGGCCGCGGCCGCACCCGTCTCCTCGGCCGACTGGGCGAGGCTCGCGATGGTTCCGGTCACCGCACCGGTGCCGGCCGCCGCCTCGGCGACGTTGCGGACGATCTCCTGGGTCGCCGCGCCCTGCTGCTCCACGGCCGCCGCGATGTTCGAGGCGACGTCGTCGATTTCGCGGATGCGCCGACCGATCCCGTCGATCGCCGACGCGGCCTGCCCGGTGGAGGACTGGATCCGGCCGATCTGACCAGTGATCTCCTCGGTGGCCCGGGCGGTCTGCTCGGCGAGCGCCTTCACCTCGGACGCCACCACCGCGAAGCCGCGTCCCGCGGTGCCGGCCCGGGCGGCCTCGATCGTGGCGTTGAGGGCCAGCAGATTGGTCTGAGCGGCGATCCCGGAGATCAGCGCCACCACGTCGCCGACCTTCGCGGCTGCGGCGCTCAGATCCTGCACCAGCGCCACCGTGTTGGTCGCCTCCGCGACCGCCACCCGCGCGAGCTCCGCCGAGCCGCTGACCTGCCGGCCGATCTCCTGCACGGACGAGCCCAGCTCCTCGGCGGCCGCCGCGACGGTGTTGACGTTGGCGGCAGCCTCGCCGGCGGCGACCGCGACGGTGCCGGACTGCCCGGCTGCATCCGCCGCACTGCCGGTCAGGGACCGGGCGGTGGCCTCAAGCTCGGTGGCCGCCGACGACACGCCGCCGACGATGCCGCCCACCGCCTGCTCGAAGGCGTCGGCCATGGCATGGGTCGCGACCCGGCGCTGCGTCTCGGCATCGGTGCGGGCCAGCGCCGTCTCCGCCTCGAGGGCGCGCGAACGGACGAGGTTGTCGCGGAAAACCACGACGGAGCCCGCGAGGTCGCCGATCTCGTCGCGGCGCTCCTGCCCCGGGATCGCCACCTCCGCGTCGCCCGCGGCGAGGCGCTGCGTCACGGCGGCGATCTTCCGGAGGGGCCCGCTGACGCCGCGGGTCACCAGCACGAAGGCTCCGATCGCGATCAGGAGGGCGAGGCCGGCGAGCGCCAGCACGTTCCGCTTGGCGGCGTCGTAGGTCTGCGCGATCAGCGTGCCGCTCGCCTGCGATCCGTCGCTGTTCAGGGCGACGAGTTTCTCCCAATCGGCCATGATGGCGCCGATGCTCGCCGACATGGTCGTGTTGTAGATCCGCTGCCCGCCGGCGACGTCGCCCGCCTCGGCCTTGGCCACTGCCTCCCGCTGCTGCTCGGCGTAGGTGGCCACGTGCTGGCGGAAGGCCGCGTAGGCCTCGCGCTCGGATTGGGTCAGCGGCAGGGCCTCGTACCGGGCGTACTGGGCCGCGAGCAGCGCGTCGCGCTTGGCGATCTGATCCGCGACCTCCGCGCGCAATTCGGGCGTGTCGGCGGTGATCAATCGAACGGCGTTGACCCGCTGGCGCATGAAGTTGATGCCGATCCGGCCGAGCGCGTCGGTGGCCGGGATGCGCGTGTCGCGCAACTGCGCGGCGGCGGATTCGATGCGGCCCAGTTCGGCCAGCGAGAGGCCGCTCGTCGCGGCGATCAGTACCACCAGGGCTGCGAGACACAGGCCGAGCTTGGCCGCGATGGAAATACCGGCGCGCATAGGAATTGGTCCCCGATCCCGTGTCTGGGATCGGGGCCAATGCATGTACGAGAAACGTTAAGGTTGTTTGGATCCCGCCCGGATTACCCGACGTCCGGGCAGGATCGGTCCGCTAGTAGACCTGAGCCTCCGCGCGCGGCTGGTTCGACGGGCCGTCCCGGCGCTCCAGACCCTTCTCGACGACCTTGGCGAGCCCGACCATGATCTGGTCGATGGCGTAGTCCTTCGGCGTGTAGACGGCGCGCACGCCCATGTTCTTGAGGACCAGCTCGTCCTCGGGCGAGATGATGCCGCCGACCACCACCGGAATATGGTCGAGCCCCGCCTCCCGCATCTTGGCGCGGACCTCCCGCACCAGCGGCACGTGGGAGCCGGACAGGATCGACAGGCCGACCACGTGGGCGCCGGTCTCCTTGGCCTTCGCGACGATCTCGGCCGGCGTCTGGCGGATGCCGTCGTAGGTGACGTCGAAGCCGACATCCCGGGCGCGGAGCGCGATCTGCTCGGCGCCGTTGGAATGGCCGTCGAGTCCGGGCTTGCCGACCACGAGCTTCGGCGTCTCGCCCAGCCGCTCGCCGAGATCGGCGATCAGCAGCTTGGCCTCCTCGGCGGCCCCGGCCGAGACCGTCTCCAGGGTCACGCCGGTGGGCGCGCGATACTCGCCGAAGACCGCGCGCAGGCGCTCGCCCCACTCGCCGGTGGTGACGCCGGCCTTCGCGGCTTCGATCGAGGGCGGCATGATGTTGGCGCCGGAGCGCGCCGCCTGCTCCAGGGCGTCGAGGGCCTGGCCCACGGCGTTCTCGTCGCGGCGGCCGCGCCACTCCCGGATCCGGCTCTGCGCCTCCATCTCGACGGTCTCGGAGACGGAGAAGATCGCCCCCTCCCCGGCGGTGAGCGGCGACGGCTCGCCCTGCTGCCACTTGTTCACGCCGACGACGATCTGGTCTCCGGCCTCGATCGCCGAGATCCGGCGGGCATTCGATTCGACCAGCGCGCGCTTGAGCGCCCCGGTCTCCACCGCCGCGACCGCACCGCCGATGCCGCCGATCCGCTCCAGCTCGGCCCGGGTCTCGACCTTCAGCGCCTCGACCTTGGCCTCGATCACGTGACTGCCGTCGAAGATGTCGTCGTATTCCAGGAGATCGGTCTCGAAGGCCAGGATCTGCTGCATCCGCATGGACCATTGCTGGTCCCAGGGCCGCGGCAGGCCGAGCGCCTCGTTCCAGGCCGGCAGCTGCACCGCCCGGGCGCGGGCGCGCTTCGAGAGCGTCACCGCCAGCATCTCGATCAGGATGCGGTGGACGTTGTTCTCGGGCTGCTGCTCGGTGAGCCCAAGGGAGTTCACCTGCACGCCGTAGCGGAAGATGCGCTTCTTCGGGTCGTCGATGCCGTAGCGCTCCCGGGCGATCTCGTCCCAGAGTTCGGCGAACGCCCGCATCTTGCAGATCTCGGTGATGAACCGCAAACCCGCATTCACGAAGAACGAAATCCGGCCGAACACGTCAGAAAAACTCTCCGCGTCGAATTCCGGGTCGTCGCGCACCGTGTCGAGAACCGCGATGGCGATGGCGAGGGCGTAGGACAATTCCTGGACCGGCGTCGCCCCCGCTTCCTGCAGGTGGTAGGAGCAGACGTTCATCGGGTTCCACTTCGGCACGTTCTTGGTCGTGAACAGGATCACGTCCTTGGTGAGCCGGAGGGACGGCGCGGGCGGGAACACGTAGGTGCCGCGCGACAGGTATTCCTTGATGATGTCGTTCTGGGTCGTGCCCTGGAGGGCGGCGATCGGCGCGCCCTGCTCCTCGGCCACCGCGAGATAGAGCGCCAGCAGCCACGGGGCCGTGGCGTTGATGGTCATCGAGGTGTTCATCTGGGCGAGCGGGATGTCCTGGAACAGGGTCCGCATGTCGCCGAGATGCGCGATCGAGACGCCGACCTTGCCGACCTCGCCGCGGGAGAGTTCGTGGTCGGGGTCGTAGCCAGTCTGGGTCGGGAGGTCGAAGGCCACCGACAGGCCGGTCTGGCCCTTGGCGAGGTTGCCCCGATAGAGCTTGTTGGATTCCGCCGCGGTCGAGTGCCCCGCATAGGTGCGGATGATCCAGGGCTTGTCGCGGCTAGACTTGTCGCTCTTGGTCTCGGCGACGCTCGCGCCCATTCCTCGCCTCCGTGTCATCTTTGTATCCGCGCAGGGCGCGGCCTTGCGGCCACCGTAGCGAAGGCTTGGGCACGCGTCATCCGGGACGGAAGTGCAAGAGGCCTTTCCTGGGCGCCCCTGGCCCATGAAAAAACTTGCCCGGCGGAACAGCGCGATTTGAGGGCGTCGCCGGCCGAGGCACCCGCCGAGCCCCGCTCGGCGCCGGCGGAGAGGGTCCGCGGACCGGTCCGGAACAGCATCCTCAGAGCTGGTATAAAGTCTACCCAATCTGTTCTTCGCGGGAACGGCCGCTGGTCTGGCGCGAGACAGCACGCCGGAACAACGACTTAGAGCTGACCAGGCTTGCCGCGCGCGCTTGAGCAGCTCAGGCCTGTGGCCGCGCTTCCGCGGAAGGTCTCGGGACCGGCGCCGGCAAGGCCACTGCCGAATAATACTTGGTCACCCGGAAAGCCGATTTTGAATACGTGGCTGCCTGCCCTGTGCCGGCGCTTTTTTCATGCCGGAAACCATCGGGATTCGACTTTCGGCCCACTTGGACGCCTCCGTCATCACCGCTATAGCGCGATGGAGAACCGCGGCCGTGAGAAACACGCGGGACGAGAGGAGAGCGAGATGGCGGCGAGCGCTGCGATCAGTCCGACGGGCGGGGAGGTCAAGGACCTCTACGAGATGGGTGAAATCCCGCCGCTGGGTCATGTGCCGGCCAAGATGTATGCCTGGGCGATCCGGCGCGAGCGTCACGGGCCCCCGGAACAATCCCACCAGCTCGAAGTGCTGCCGGTCTGGGAGATCGGCGACGACGAGGTGCTGGTCTACGTCATGGCGGCGGGCGTGAACTACAACGGCGTCTGGGCCGGTCTCGGCGAGCCGATCTCGCCCTTCGACGTGCACAAGGGCGAGTACCACATCGCCGGCTCCGACGCCTCCGGCATCGTCTGGAAGGTCGGCGCCAAGGTGAAGCGCTGGAAGGTCGGCGACGAGGTCATCGTCCACTGCAACCAGGATGACGGCGACGACGAGGAGTGCAACGGGGGCGACCCGATGTTCTCGCCGACCCAGCGGATCTGGGGCTACGAGACTGGCGACGGCTCCTTCGCGCAGTTCTGCCGGGTGCAGTCGCGCCAGCTGATGCACCGGCCGAAGCACCTCACCTGGGAGGAGGCGGCCTGCTACACGCTGACACTGGCCACCGCCTACCGGATGCTGTTCGGCCACGCGCCGCACACGGTCCGTCCGGGCCAGAACGTGCTGATCTGGGGCGCCTCGGGCGGTCTCGGCGTGTTCGGCGTGCAGCTCTGCGCGGCGTCGGGCGCCAACGCCATCGCGGTGATCTCGGACGAGTCGAAGCGCGATTACGTGATGAGCCTCGGCGCCAAGGGCGTCATCAACCGCAAGGACTTCGATTGCTGGGGCCAGCTCCCGAAGGTGAACTCGCCTGAGTTCCACGCCTGGACCAAGGAAGCGCGGAAGTTCGGCAAGGCAATCTGGGACATCACCGGAAAGCAGGATGTCGACATCGTGTTCGAGCATCCGGGCGAGGCGACCTTCCCGGTCTCGGCCCTCGTGGTGAAGCGCGGCGGCATGGTGGTGTTCTGCGCGGGCACGACCGGCTTCAACATCACCTTCGACGCCCGCTACGTCTGGATGCGGCAGAAGCGCATCCAGGGCTCGCACTTCGCCCATCTTAAGCAGGCCTCGGCGGCGAACCAGTTCGTGCTGGATCAGCGGATCGACCCGTGCATGAGCGAGGTCTTCCCCTGGGACAAGATCCCCCAGGCCCACACCAAGATGTGGAAGAACCAGCACCCGCCGGGCAACATGGCCTGCCTCGTCAATTCCCCACGTGCCGGCCTGCGCACGGTCGAGGACGTGATCGAGGCCGGTCCGCTGAAGCGGTAAGGCCGACGCGCCGGGCCGGCTCTGCGCACTCGCGCGGGACCGGCCCGATCGGCTAAGCTCGGGGCGTCCCGCGCCGAATCGGCGACCGGTTCGGTGTGCCGGGACGCGCGGATGACGGGCCTGCGAGATCCTGACAGGACCCGGCCCCGATCCTCATCGGGGGCATGGATTTGAACGGCGACGACGAGGCTTACGTCTACGACGAGGCGACGGGCGAATGGATCCCGCCCGGACGCGCGGCCGCGCCCCCTGAGAAAGCTGCGGTCCGTGACGCGGCCGGCAATGTCCTGGCCGACGGCGATTCGGTCACGCTGATCAAGGACCTGAAGGTCAAGGGCGCGAACCAGACCCTGAAGCAGGGCACGGTCATCCGGTCGATCCGGCTCACGGACGACCCGGAGGAGATCGACTGCCGCCACGACACCATCAAGGGTCTCGTCCTGCGCACCGAATTCGTGCGCAAGCGCTGAACGGGCGGCCTTGTCGGGACGATCACCGGCTGCCGGTGCGGTCCCGATCGCGCCGCCGGACCGCACGCTCGGCGTCGTCGCGGGCGCGGCGACTCAGTGCAGCGCGCGGCGTCGTCGATCGTGGCGCCGAGGGGATGGCTGCGCTCCGATCGCGAAGACGATTCGCGGCGACGCTGCATCCCGGCACCGGCTACCGCCGGCGCGGCTCGTCCTGCGGCAGGTGGCGGCCGTAGATCTCCTCCTTGTCCGCGCGCTGCTGGATCAGGTCGGCATAGGCCTGCCGCATCTCCGGAGAGACGCTGATGCTCTTGCCCTTGGCGGGCTTGCGCTTGGGCGCCTTCTTGAAGGTGTTGTTCGTGTCGCTCATGCCGGGCCCCGCGTCGAACCGTGGCGGCATCGCGTGGCCGGTCGACCGAGCCGGCGATCCGGCCGCCGCCCAGGCCGGACATCCGCCCTGTAGCGCATCGCCGCCCCGGACGCACGGTGGCCCGGGACGGATTGATCTGGCCTGCCGCTGCGGCCTCTGCCAGGATCGAAACGATGACGGTCGGGGGCGGAGATGGATGTGCGTGACTCGTCGCGGTTTCGGCGTCCGGGCGCGGCGCGCGGCCGCTCCCGGTGCGGGGCCTCGCTCGCGATCCTGATCGCCCTCGGCAGCCTGCCGGTTCAGGCGCAGGACCGGCCGGCGCCGGCCCGGCCCGCGCCGAGACCGGCACCGACGGCCGATCCCGCCTTCGAGGCCGCGAGGGCGACCTTCGAGGCCCTGCCGGAGGCCGACCGCAAGGCGGTCCAGGACGCCCTGGTCTGGACCGGCGATTTCAACGCCGTGGTGTCGGGAGCCTTCGGGCGCCGGACCTTCGAGGCGCTGAACGCCTACGGCGCCCGGGCCGGCGGCGCCGATCCCCTCGATCCGCGCGGGCGGGCAGCGCTGCTCTCCGCCGGCGCTGCGGCGCGGAATGCGGCGCGCTTCCGGGTTGCGGTCGATCCCGGTACCGGCGCCGTGATGGGGGTTCCCGAGCGCCTGCTGGCGAAGCGCACCGCCCTGCCCTCCGGAACCCGCTGGCAGAGCCAGGACGGCCGGGTGACCCTGGAATCCCGCGCCTTCCCGCCCGGGACAGAGACCCTGGACGCGCTGTTCGAGAAGGCCACCGCGCCGCTGCCCGGCCGCAAGGTGACCTACAAGCTGCGACGACCCGACACCGTGGTGGTCACCGCCGAGACCGGGCCGGGACTGTCCTATATCCGCTACGCCTCGGGACCGGAGGGCGTGCGCGGCTTCCTGCTCGGCTACGACCGCGCCCTGGCACCGGAGGTCGACCGGCTCGTCATCGCCGTGGCGAACGCCTTCGTGCCGTTTCCGGATTCCGCAGCAGCGCCGGCCGCCCAGAGGCCGGCAAGTCCGGCGCCTCTGCCGGCGACCCGCGCCGCCGGCACGCCGGCGCCCCATCCGCCGGGCGCAGCCCTGGCGCCGGTGAGCCTCTCGGCCTCATCGGCGGCGGGCGCGGGTCTGGCGGTGGCGCCGGGGCGCGTGCTGACCGCCGTCGCCGTGCTGGAGGGCTGCGCCCAGCCGCGCGTCGGGTCTGCGCCGGCCCGTGTGCTCGCCACCGATCCGGCCGGTCTCGCACTCCTGGATGTGCCCGGGGCTGCTGCCCCGCTCCGGCCCGCAACGCGGACCGAGCCCGTCGGCGCCGAGGAGAGCCTGATCGCCCTCGCGCCGGGTCCGGAGGGGATCCAGGCCGCACCGGGCGAGGCGCGGGGAGGCGACGTCATAGCGGCACTCCAGCCGGGATCCGGCGGCGCGCCGGTGCTCGACCGGTCGGGTGCTCTCGTCGGGATCGTCGCCCGCTATCCCGCGGCACCGCGCCGGGTCGCCGGGGTGGTGCCGCCCGCGCGCTTGCCGCTGGTGCCGGGGCGGGCGATCACGGCCTTCCTGGCCGCCCAGGGCCTTCCCGCGGCGACGCCGCATCCGGGTGTCGGACCCGCCGCGCTCGCGCCCGCCGTGGTGGCGATCACCTGCCGATAGGAGGGCGCGCGCCGGAGATGGCCGCCGCCTTTCGGCCTGGGCCTGCGCGCCCTCCAGGGGCCTGGGCGGACGACGCGTCCGCTCAGGCCGATCCTCCGGCTCAGAGCCGGCCGGTCACCAGCAGGACGATCAGCACGATCAGCAGGATGCCGCCGAGGCCGAAGCCGGGACCGCGATACGCACCGCCGCCGAGGAAGCCGCCGCCGCCGAAGGCCAGGATGATCAGGATGATGAGTAGAATGGTGACGAGGGACATCGGTCGCGTTCTCCGGACGGTCGCGCTGGTGCGAGCGTGACCGTTCAAACGCTGCGACATTCCGTTCCGTTCAACGCCAAGCTACGCTTTTGTGAGGAAAATTCCGGATGCAGCCCCGGCGCTCAGGCGTGCCAGTCCGGCAGCGCCTCCTCCGGCGCGTCGAGCCAGCCTGGCACCGGCAGGTTGCGCTCGGTGAGGAAGGCCGGGTTGAACAGCTTGGAGGCGTAGCGCGCCGCCCCGTCGCACAGGATGGTCACGATGGTGTGGCCGGGCCCGAGGTCCCGGGCCAGCCGGATCGCCCCGGCGACGTTGATGCCCGAGGAGCCGCCCAGCGACAGCCCCTCCTCCCGCATCAGCCCGAAGACGATGTCGAGGGCTTCGCGGTCCGGGATGCGGAAGGCGCGATCGGGGGTGAAGCCCGCGAGGTTGCCGGTGATGCGCCCCTGGCCGATCCCCTCGGTGATCGAGGAGCCCTCGGCCTTCAGGGTGCCGGTGGTGTAATGCGCGTAGAGGGCCGAGCCCTCCGGATCGGAGAGCGCGATCTTCACCTGCGGGTTGCGGGCGCGCAGGGCCTCGGCGGTGCCGGCGAGCGTGCCGCCGGTCCCGGCCGCGCAGACGAAGCCGTCGACCCGGCCGCCGGTCTGCGCCCAGATCTCCGGGCCGGTGCCGTCGACATGGGCCTGCCGGTTGGCGACGTTGTCGAACTGGTCGGCGAAGAAGGCGCCGGCCGGCTCGGTGGCGGCGAGCTTTTCCGCAAGGCGCCGGGCCACGTGGACGTAATTGTTCGGGTTGGCGAAGGGCACGGCCGGGACCTCCACCAGCCGGGCGCCCGCGAGCCGCAGGGTCTGCTTCTTCTCCTCGGACTGGGTGACCGGGATGACGATCAGCGTCCGGTAGCCGCGCACCGAGGCCACCAGGGCGAGGCCGATGCCGGTATTGCCGGCGGTGCCCTCCACGATGGTGCCGCCCGGACGGATCAGGCCCTTCGCCTCCGCGTCCCGCACGATGGAGAGCGCGGCACGGTCCTTCACCGATAGCCCCGGATTCAGGAACTCGGCCTTGCCGTAGATGGTGCAGCCGGTCTCCTCGGAGGCGCGGCGCAGACGGATCAGCGGGGTGCTGCCGATGGCGGCCAGGACGTCGGGAGCGGGTTCGCGACTCGGTACAATCATGGTCAGGAGCCTAGGATGCGGCGCGGCCGCTGGCGAGCCTCACCCGAACACGTGCCCGCCATTGATCCGCAGCCCCACCGGATGCCCGGCGGCGTAGCGCACGCCGTCAAAATCCTCCACGGCCAACACCCGCCCCTCGGCATCCGCCACCTCGATCCGCTGGCGGCCCTGTGTCCGGTACGAGCTGCGCACCGTGCCGGACAGGTGCGCCGCCTCGGGCTCGGCGAGCTGCAGCTGCCAGGGCCGCACGTAGAGCTTGACCGGACCGAACAGGCTGGCGGGCGCTATCACCGGCGTCTCCCGGCCCCGGACCAGCACCCGGCCGCCCTCGGCGATCGCCTCCACCTCGACGGAATCGCCCAGGAACTTCATCACGGTGGCGGAGGCCGGGTTCTCCTGCACCTCGTCCGGCGTGCCGACCTGCTCCAGCCGGCCGCGGTCGAGCACCGCGACGCGGTCGGACAGCTCCAGGGCCTCGTCCTGGTCGTGGGTCACGAAGATCGTGGTCTGGCCGGTGCGGTCGTGGATCTCACGCAGCCAGCGGCGCAGGTCCTTGCGGACCTGGGCGTCCAGCGCGCCGAAGGGCTCGTCGAGCAGCAGCACCCGCGGCTCGACGGCGAGCGCCCGGGCGAGCGCCACCCGCTGGCGCTGGCCGCCCGAGAGCTGCGACGGGTAGCGGTCGCCGAAGCCGGAGAGCCGGATCAGGTCGAGCAGGTCGCCGACCCGGCGCTTGATCTCGGCCTTGGCCGGCCGGTCGGCGCGCCGCCGCGCGTTCAGCCCGTAGGCGATGTTGTCGGCCACGCTCATGTGCTTGAACAGGGCGTAGTGCTGGAACACGAAGCCCACGGCCCGTTCCTGCACGGGCAGACTCGTGGCGTCGTCGCCGCCGAACAGAATCCGGCCCCGGTCCGGCGCGTCGAGCCCGGCGATGATCCGCAGCAGCGTCGTCTTGCCCGAGCCCGAGGGGCCCAGAAGCCCGATCAGCTCGCCCGCCCGCACGTCGAGGGACAGGTCGTGCAGCACCGCCGCCGTGTCGAAAGTCTTCGAGACGTTCTCGATCCGGATCGCCGTGGAGGGCCGGTCCAAGGGGCCGTCAGTGAGCCCGGCCGGCCGCGAGCTCCCCCGCGAAGCGCCATTCGAGAACGGACTTGAGAACGAGGGTGATGAGGGCAAGGACGGCGAGGAGCGAAGCGACGGCGAATGCGGCGACGAAATTGTACTCATTGTAGAGGATCTCCACGTGAAGTGGGATGGTGTTGGTCAGGCCGCGGATGTGGCCCGACACCACCGACACCGCTCCGAATTCGCCCATCGCCCGGGCATTGCAGAGGAGCACGCTGTAGAGCAGGCCCCAGCGGATATTGGGCAGCGTGACCGTCCGGAACGCGTGCAGGCCCGAGGCGCCGAGGGTGAGCGCCGCCTCCTCCTCGGCGGTGCCCTGCTCCTGCATCAGCGGGATCAGCTCGCGGGCGACGAACGGGAAGGTCACGAACACCGTCGCCAGCACGATGCCCGGCAGCGCGAACAGGATCTGGATGCCGTGATCGATGAGCCAGGAGCCGAACAGCCCCTGGGAGCCGAACAGCAGCACGTAGATCATCCCCGAGACCACCGGCGAGACCGAGAAGGGCAGGTCGATCAGGGTGATCAGCAGCGACTTGCCGGGGAACTCGAACTTGGCGATGGCCCAGGAGGCGGCCAGCCCGAACACGACGTTGAACGGCACCGCGATCGCCGCCACCGTCAGCGTCAGGCGGATCGCGCTCCAGGCGTCGGGCTCCCGGAACGCGTCCAGGAAGGCGCCGATCCCCTTCGAGAAGGCCTGGGTGAACACCGCGATCAGCGGCAGAACCAGGAACAGCGCCAGGAACGCCACCGCGATGCCGATCAGGACGACGCGGGTGGCGGCGCCTTCGGAGGCGACCGGGGCCGGCTTGGCGGACGGCACGATGGCGGGGAAGACACCCTCAGACATAGCCGAACCGCCGCCGTGACCAGGTCTGGATGAGGTTGATGGCGAGCAGCGTCAGGAACGAGATCCCGAGCATGATCGTGGCGATGGCGGCCGCGCCGCCGTAATCGAACTCCGAGAGCTTGATGACGATGAGCAGCGGCGCGATCTCCGACACGTAGGGCAGGTTGCCGGCGATGAAGATGATCGAGCCGTACTCGCCGACGCCCCGGGCGAAGGCGAGCGCGAAGCCGGTGAGCACCGCCGGGATCAGCGGCGGCAGCACCACCCTGGTGAGGGTGACGAGGCGCGTCGCGCCGAGGGTGGCGGAGGCCTCCTCGATCTCCTTGTCGATCTCGGCGATCAGCGGCTGCACGGTCCGCACCGCGAAGGGCAGCCCGATGAACACCATGGCGATGAAGATGCCCACCGGCGTGTAGGCCGCCTGGATGCCGAGCCGCGCGAGCGGGGCGCCCAGCAGCCCGTCCGGCGCATAGAGCGCGGCCAGCGCGATGCCGGCGACCGCGGTCGGCAACGCGAAGGGCAGGTCGACCGCGGCATCGACGAGCTTGCGGCCCGGGAATCGGTAGCGGGTCAGCACCCAGGCCACGAGGAAGCCGAACAGGGAGGCCACGAGCGCCGCGACGGCCGAGACGCCGAAGCTGATCCGCAGGGCGCTCGCCACCCGCGGATCGGTGGCGACCTCCCAGATGCCCGACAGGCCGAGCCCCGAGGCCTTCACCACCAGCCCGGCCAGCGGCAGCAGGACGATCAGCCCGAGGCAGGTCAGCGTGTAGCCGAAGCTGATCCCGAAGCCCGGGATCACGCTCGGCCGTCGGAAGGTCCGTCGGAGGCGGGGCGTTTCGACCATGGTTCCCGCCTCAGCGGCCGGCCCGGCTCAAACGATCGAACAAGCCGCCGGCGTCGAAGTTCCGCTTCTGGATCTCGTCCCAGGAGCCTTGCAGGTCCTCGATCTTGAACAGCTTGATGTCCGGGAGCTGCGCGAGGTCGGCCTGAGCGGCCGCTTCCCGGCGGATCGGGCGGTAATGATGCTTGGCGAAGATCGCCTGGGCGCGGTCGGTGTAGAGGAAGTCGAGATAGGCCTGCGCGGCCTTCGTCGTTCCCTTGCGCTCGGCGTTGGCCGCAACGAGGGCCACCGGCGGCTCGGCATAGATCGAAGTCGGCGGCGAGACGATGTCGAACTTGTCGGCGCCGAATTCCTGGAGGACGAGATAGGCCTCGTTCTCCCAAGTCGGCAGCACGTCGCCGAGGCCGCGCTGCGCGAAGGTCACGGTGGAGCCGCGGGCGCCGGTATCGAGCACCGGCACGTTCTTGTAGATCTGACCGACGAAGGCGTCGGCCTTGGCGGCGTCCTTGTCCTGGCCGTAGGCGTAGCCCCAGGCGGCCAGGAAGTTCCAGCGTCCGCCCGCCGAGGTCTTCGGGTTCGGGGTGATCACCTTCACGTCGGATTTGGTGAGGTCGGCCCAGTCCTTGATGCCCTTCGGGTTGCCCTTGCGGACGAGGAACACCACCGTCGACGTGTAGGGCGTCGCCTGGTTCGGCAGCTTGCTGCGCCAATCCTCCGGGACCTTGTGGGTGAGCTTGGCGATCGCATCGATGTCGGACGGGATGCCAAGGGTCACGACGTCGGCGTCGACGCCGTCGATCACCGTCCGCGCCTGCGCGCCGGAGCCGCCATGCGAGGCGCGAACCGTGATGGCCTCGCCGGTCTTGGCCTTCCACGCCTCCGCGAAGGCGGCGTTGATCTCCCGATAGAGTTCGCGGGTCGGATCGTACGAGACGTTGAGGAGCGCGGTCTCGGCCACGGCCGGCAGCGCGCAGGCCCACAGGCCTGCGCCGGCCAGAAGGGAAAGACCGATGGCCCGAGCCACCCACTCCCGACCTGAAGCGTTCTTCATCGCGTCCGATTCCCAGCCTGGCGCCTGCGACCCAGGGACGGCTCGCCCCCGATAACAGGCCAATCGTTCTTTTTATCGAACGAAGTCAAGCCGGGACCGCGCGGGAGCGTGATCCCGCCCCGCCGGCAACATCACCGAACGCCCCGATAAGGCAAGCGTCTTCAGAGCATTAGCCGGTCAGAAGGTATGGATCTTCTCCGAAAACGAGGCGTCGGGGAAGAATATCGGCCGCGCGGCTGGTTTTGTAGAACGAACGATCTCGTGTGCGTCAGCGCACATAAGAAGCTGCCGTCCGTCGCGCGGGAGCGCCGAGCGCGGACTTCATGACGCGCTACCTACGTTGGATGCGGGTGACGCGGGGCCGGGCGTCGGGTTCAGGGCGGCGGCATCACGCGTGCGGTGCCGGGCCTCAGCGGGCCGGAGCGAAGCCCGCTCTGCGGGCCAGGATGAACTTCGCTCCCGTCGCGGCCACCTGTCGGACGCCGCGCGGCACTGAGATCTGTCCCGCGGCGCGATGCGCGGTCGCTCAGCGCTTCGGCTTGTTGAGCCGGGCGATCAGGGCTTCGAGCCGCGGATCGACGGGTGCCGAGAGGGCGTCCGTGAACAGCGTGCGCAGATGCTGACCGAGATGACGACGGATATTGGGGCTCAGCGGTGCCGCCTCGGTGGACCGTTCCGTCTCGCAGACGCGCTCTGGATGCGGCTTCGACATGACGGGAGATCCTCGCACCGGCCTGGATGTACGGTTGCAAGGTTTGGTTAAGGAGCCGTCACCGTCCCGTCTCAACCCGGCGCCGGAGCGGTGTCGCAGATCGGAACTGGCGCGGCGAAGGGCACGTTGCCGGCGCATCCCCCCTCCACAGCTCGGAGCCGCCCTGTGTCCCGCTCAATTCCCTTGATGATGTTGGTGGTCCTCGGGACGGTGACGGCGGGCGCGCCCTGCGTCGCGCAGACGAAGCCCGGCGAGATCAAGGGCATCGACGCGATGGGCGACAAGTCGCGCAGTGCCCAGGACGGCTGGAGTCAGGTGCTGTTCGTGATCTAATCGGTCTCCGCATCTCGGTTCAGCGCCGCACCCGGCATCCCGGGATGCCGGGTGCGGACCGGCGTCGCTTGGAGAGCCGAACGCTTCACCTCGCCGCGCAGATGGTGCCGATCCCGCTCATCCCGGATCGGGATCGGCCGCTCTGCCCGCTCAGCGATACCCGTACCGGCTCTTGGCGGCGGCGAGCAGGTGCAGGGCCTCGCCCGATTTGCCGGCCGCGCATTCTGCTGCGGCTTGGGCGAGGTCGGCGCTGAACCGGTCGCCCACCGGCTTGTTGAGATTGCCGGTCGCCACGTCGCTGTCGACGATCGCCTTGGTGCGCGCGATCTCCGGGCCGCAGCCACTGCCCGTGGGCAGGGCCAGAGGCGCCGGGACGATCGGCGAAGGTTCCATGACCGCGGGCGTGGCGCGCTGCTGGCAGGCGCCCAGTGCGGCGGCGGCAAGGGCGGCGAGGCTGAGACGCATCGGAAGACGGGACGCGGGCACGGCGATCATCCTGTTGGGGCGCAGGGGCTGCGCCGCCGAGGTTTTGTGCCGAGCTTGGCAGTGGGTCAATCGCTCCGGTCACATGCCGCAGGGGTGTGGGACGCGGGACGGCGAAGGCCGGAGCCGTGAAATTCCGCTGTCGTCAGAGTGGTTTGGAGCGCGCCGCCTGCGTTGGGCCTCGGCAGCGCGCTCCGAATCGTGACGACGCCTACTTCGCCTTGTCGGCCAGCGCCTTCAGGCCGGAATCGTAGATGCCCTGGATCGCGTCGGTGGCGACCGTGTCCGGCGCGCCCTTGGCGTTGAAGGTCCCGGTCCAGGTCACCTTCGAGCCTGAGCCGGCCGGGGCGACCGAGAGGGTCGACTTGTAGTCCGAGACCGGCAGCGGGCTCTCCAGGATCGTGTAGGTGTAGCTCATCACCTTGTCGTCGCGGGAGACCTGCTCCTCCTTGATGGTGCCGCCGCCCTTCAGGCTGAGGGTGCGGACCTTCATGCCGTCCTTGTCGGACAGGGCGCATTTCTCGATGGCGGGATGCCAGTCGCCGATGCCGCAGAACTCGCCGATGGTCTGCCACACCTTGGCCGGCGGGGCGGCGATGTCGGCCGAGCGCGTCACTTCCACGGCGTAGCCGGGCACGGTGGCCGCGGCGAGCGCCAGGGCGGCAAGGGGAAGGGACCGGCAGAAAGCGAAAGGCATCTTGGGGTGTCTCCGTCCGTCTCAGGTCGCGGCAGGGACCGCGCAGGCTCTGATGGCCGCGCAGGAGCTAGGCCGAAGTCACTCGTTCGGCAATAGGTCTCGACGCTGAAGCGATGCAGCGACCACCGAAGTGAGCCCAGCGCCGCTGCGCTTGTCGCACTTGTCGATCGAAACCAATCGAATCTCGAATGCAAGCAGTATCAGCTCAAATATTCCTGCCGGTGCGGATGGCGGGCATCTCACGGACTGCAAATCCTCGACGTGAGAGATGCACAGGCAACGCACCCTTTGACCACGATGTTCAATAGATTCGCTGTCTATCGCGGAATGACTCTTGAGCGCTCAAAATATTACTGCGAACTATAAATATAAATTGCAAACTATATTTTGGACATTCACGTAATTGTCTTCATCTGGACATAGGTTGCTTATTTGGCTAGATCTCGGCAGGATGATTCTGCGGATCCACAACGGTTTTAGATGTTTCGCCGCGTAGTTGTAAGTGTATTGGTAAAATATGTCTATTGACGCGCAGAAACAACCTTATGTCACATTTTGTTTCGCCTTGAACTATGTTCGAGTCGGCAGAGTGTCTTTTATCAGATCTGCCAGAGAACTAGTGAAGACAGCCCTTGATCGCGACGTGCGGCAGAGTGTGACCCAGGCAGGATGTAAACAGTGCGTTCAAAGCTAAGACAAGCGACAATATTGCTTCCGAACCTAATCGGCGGGGGAGGGTGGAGTCGACATCGAGGGAAGCGGTTAGCTCGGGGATCCGTTCCGTCCGAAATGAGACGCACTGCGCGACGTCTGATCGAGACATTGTCCCGCATCACGGATGGGCGCTCAGATTCGGCGGCCTCGAGGCGAGAAAATCAAATATTTCGCGGCATCGAGGTCGATAAATTGGTGTCATGTAAGTTATTTGATCCTATTTACTATAAAAATAAATATACAGACATCGTTGGCGATGATAAATACGCTCTCATGCACTTTGCAATGCACGGACAGTTCGAGGGACGCCGACCGTCCATTTATTTTGATCCCGATTTTTACATGCAGGAACGAGAAAGATCCGATTCGGTAAGCAGCGATGACGCGGCAGGAGGCTCCGATTTCCTGCATTACCTGACGGTGGGCTGGAAGGCGGGCCTGGATCCCTCCCGCTTCTTCTCGACCTCCTGGTATGTCGAGACTAACCGGGACGCTCCCGGCGTGAGCCTTTGCCCTCTTTATCATTTTGCAACCCGCGGACTGAACGAGGGTAGGCTGCCCGCACGGGACGTCGATGTGGATTGGTACATCAATAAGTATGACTTGGATCCAAACGACAAGCCATCCGCGTACGCCAGTATGGTCGAGTCATATCCGAAACGTGCGGTGTCGGAGTTGGATTATCACTCACGCTGTCAAGCACCTGCCGCTAACATCTCAGGAGCAGAGCTGAGCCTCATTTTCTTGGGCAACAGCGAAGCATCGGATCTCCTAGATTTGGCGCCCGCAGTTCCGGACGGCAGCCACGCCGACGCGTTTTCCGATATTGTCAATTTCGAACTGATTACGCTGGATGTCTGGGACACGATCCTTCGACGGGATTGTCATCCCGACGAGATCAAATTGCAATCGGCCAGATTTCTATACCTTCGCGCGATGACCCTGCTAAAACCGTTCTTCAAGGACGTCAATCGCCTCCTCACGGCACGACTCCAATCCGAAGCCGCAACATCTTCAGGGGAAGATCGAGAATTCCAGCTGGCCGCCGCTTTCAGGTACTGGCTCAACCTTACACTCGACACCAGCGTTAATAGAGACACGATCAGCGCGCTCGTCCAGCAGCTTCTCGAACACGAACTTGTGGCGGAGAAGCGCTCGACGCGGCTGGACCAGCCTGCCGGACAGTTCTTGCGCCAGCAGTGCGCACCAGTAGTATTTGTATCCGATTTTTACGCCGATCGGCAGTTTGTCAAGAATCTGCTCGAATTCCACGGCGTGGGAAGATATATGCTCGGCGGATATGTTTCGAGCGACTATCATCAAACCAAGCGAAGTGGAAAACTATTTGAAGTAGTTAGGCAGGATTTGCGGATTATACCTGAACGATGGGCTCACATCGGCGACAACGAGGTCTCTGATCACGTTTCCCCCCGGTCGGCGGGTATTCTATCGCGCCTCTATACGAACAACAGAGAACTTGAAAGATCGCGCTGGTTCGCTCAGGCGTTTGAAAAATACAGAAGTAGAAATCTATCGCTGCACGAGAAGCGCATCGCATCTCTGATCTGCGAGCATGCCAATTCTCTTGTCCGCCCGGATAAAGAGCACGGGCGTTTCGAGCAAGTCGGCGCACAGTTCGCGATGATCGCTGTCGGGTTTATCTTATCTGTACTCGAAGACGCGGTGGTACATGATTTCAAGCGTATATACTTCTTTACACGCGAAGGGGCGTTTTTCCGGCGGCTTGCGCAGGTGATAGTCCAAAACGACCCTTATAATGTAAACTATCCTGAGCTTGAGCTTCTGAAAGTCAGTCGCGTCGCAACGTTCGCGGCCTCGTTGTGCATGAACGAGCAGGAAGATCTGATGAGGCTGTGGCGTCAATACAGCACACAGTCGCTTCGAGATTTTTCAATTTCTCTGGGTCTCGACGAAGGTGCGATGCAAAATCTCGGCCGACGTCATTCGATCGATTGGTTCGAGCCGATACAGTATCCCTGGCGCGATAATAAATTCAAGGCTTTGCTTTCGGATAAAACGTTCAACGCTCTCATTACGAATAGAGTGCGCAAACAGGGCGGCGCGCTGAAGAATTATCTCGCGACTCAGGATTTTGGCAAGACGCCTGCAGCGGCCGAAATGATCGTTGATGTCGGATGGCGCGGAACCATCCAGGACAACCTCGCGCATCTTACATCAGTGGCGATCCGTGGACATTACCTCGGCTTGTTCCGCTTCCTGAATCCACAACCCAAATTCTCGCACAAGATTGGATATTTGTTCGACGAGAACGGTGGACGCTCGCATAGAGGAATTGTCGACGAAGTCGCGCCGCTCGAGATGATCTATAATACGTTAGGCGGATCGGTGCTGGAATACGATGACGAGGGCGGGATCTGCACTCCAAGGCGCCGCGTCGAGCCCGGAGAAGAGCGGATTGTTGCTGAATATGTCTCGCATATGCAGGAGGGAATGCTCAGCTGTGCAGAAATCATTTGCAAGTATATCAAGTTGCATGGACTGACGTCGAAGGACCTTCTGAACCTCGCGCAGTCGACAGCCGCGTCTCTGTGTGCGCAACCGCCCACTGAGCTCGCTGACGCGTTCTTCGAACTGAAGCATAACGAGTCCTTCGGTGCCGGCCAAGTTCAGGATTTGGGCTTGGCTTTGGAGCAGTTGCGCGATGACATTCCGATCAACGCGCTTGGTTCATCGGAAGTTTATCAGACAGTCAGTGCAGTCGCGTCCGGATCGCGTTGGAAAAACGGCTTGTTCGCTACCTCGAGACTGGCTCGCCTATGGGATGAGGCCGATGCACGCCGCCGCTTGTCCCTGCCGTCCAGCTTCTACATGGCTCGTACCCCGCGAACCGTAGCCCTGCGGGGACAGAGCGTCAGCGTCTACTGCCCGCCGCCGCTCGCAGGCTCGGGCGGACACCGAACGATCTTCAATGTGGTTCGATCGCTGGCACAGTTCGGCCTGAATATTCAGTGCTTTGCCGACGGCACGGGAGACGGTTTGGCACTTATCGAGGAATGGCTGGATGGAACGACAGCGCATCTCCATTCCCAATGGCACGGTCACGTCCGTGCGGATTTCGCTTTGGCGACGGTCGCGCATTCTGCAAAATTTGTCGCCGAGTTGCCGCATGCCAGGCATAAGGGTTATCTTGTCCAGGACCTTGAGAGCTTGTTCAATCCCGTGAGCGACCGCTATCTGATAGCTGAAAATAGTTATCAGTACGGTCTTCGTCATTATACCGTCGGAAATTGGCTCTCCCACCGCTTATATCAGGAATATTCCAGCCAGACTGTCCCTGCGGGCCTCGGTGTCGATACCGATATCTATCGCATTGATGCCTCTGCGGTCCGGGAAAAGGCGGTCTGCTTCCTGTATCAACCTGACAAATGGCGTCGTCTGCCGCAGGTGACGTTGGACGCCTTGACGATTGTGAGCAAGGCGGTTCCCGACGCAAAAATTTATATGTTCGGTAGTGATGCCCGAATCAATCCGGGTTTTCGGGTCGAGAACCTCGGCCTGATTAATGATCTGAAAGAATTGAACCGCCTGTACAATACATGCGAAGTGGGCTTGTGTCTGAGCATGTCAAATCCCTCGCGCATTCCCTTCGAGATGATGGCTGCCGGCTGTCTCCCTGTTGATCTCTATCGAAACAACAACCTCTTCGATTATGTCGACGATTCTGCCCTCCTAGCCTATCAGTCGGCGGAATCCATTGCGGATGCGGTGGTGACGCTCCTGCGGGCTGATAGCTCCGAACTCGGGCGTCGACGGGAAAAGGCGAGAAACTTCGCGTCCGGAAGAAGCCTCGCCTGGGAAAGCGAGACCATTGCGAACCACATCGTTTCACAGATACTGGGTGAGGCCTTTATTCAACACAAGCCGAGCCCGGCCTATCGCAGCGCTCCGCACATTGCTCCCATCGACGATAACGCCGCCACGCGGTGGTTCTGCACACGCCAGATGCAGCTGTGATGTCGTCGTGCGTCCGCCTCCTGGCCGATTGCACGTAGAACGGCTGGACTTCTCTGCGTTACGGACAACGCGCGACGACGGACCAACGATCAGGCGGTCGATGGGTCCGGCGTAAGTCCGCTACCACGCGTCGTCGATCGGGAACCCGACTTGGCGGCCCATCTGGTCGCTATCCGCCAGCAGATCGTCCGACCCGTAAGGGCTGCGGCTCCGGGCGACGCGTGGACCGCGCCGGCCGCGATCGGCCATCGGGACGTCCGCGCCCTCGATCACCACGCGGGTTCGGCCCATCCCCTGGCTCTTCACGAGGTTGAACAGCGTGGCGGCGTTGCGGACCGAGAGGCGCACGCAGCCATGCGAGGCCGCCCGTCCGAGGCTGCGGACGTGGTTGGTCCCGTGGATGGCGTGGCCCTGGTTCGTGAAGAACATCGCGAAGGGCATCGGCGCATCGTCCCATTCCTTCGAGAAATGCGTGCGCTCCATCCGGAACGGTCGGTAGGAGCCGGACGGGGTGTCGTAGCTCGCGACACCGGTCGAGACGGGCCACGAATAGCGGGGCTGCCCGTCGACCGTGACCTCCATGCGCTGGGTGGTCTTGTCGACAGCGACGAGCACGTCCGCGTTGGCCGTGCCCGGAATTGCTGCCCACAGGAGAAGACCGGACAGGACGGAGATCAGACCGATACGCATGAACGACCCCGGCTCGAGACACCGCAACGGTTTGCCGTCACGCTAAATCGTCCGCAGCACCGAGGTTCCGGCCCGCCGCGATCCTGCGTAGTCACGCTTTGTCGAGCGCCGTCACGGCGCCGCCGCGACCGCGCCGGAAGTCCGGCGGATCGCGGTCTCCGCCTCCTCGGCGATGCGCAGAACCAGATCGCCTGCCCCCGGCAGATCGTCGATCAGACCGACGGCTTCGCCGACCGTGACATTGGCGACATCGTAGTCGCCCGCGGCATCGGCGCCCTCCACGTCCCGTCGGCGCTCGGCGGCGGCCGCGCGCAACGCGTCCTCGCGGCCGTGCCAGGTCTCGATGAAGGCGTTGCGCAGGAGCCGGCCGGTATAGGGCGCTGGCCAAGCCCGCTGGCGGGCGATGTCGTAGACCTGCGTGCGGACGGTGTCGTCGCCGGTGGCGGCGAGAACCCGCTGCTTCGCGGCCGGGTGGATCAGGGCCTCCTGGGTGGCCCAGAACCGCGTCCCCATCAGGACACCGTCGGCGCCCAGCGCCAGGGCGGCGGCGAGACCGCGCCCATCCGCGATGCCGCCGGCCGCGAGCAGCAGCGTCTCGGGGCGCTCCCGGGCGACCAGGTCGGCGACCGCCGGCACGAATGCCAGGGTGCCGCGGGCGGTGAGCCCGTGGCCGCCGGCCTCCGTGCCCTGCGCCACCACCACGGCCGCGCCGACCTCCAGGGCGCGCCGGGCCTGGGCCAGGGTGTGCACCTGACAGATCAGGGGCACGGCGGCGGCGTGGATCCGTTCCGCGAACGGGGCCGGATCCGCGAAGGACAACATCAGGGCGGCGGGCGACCGGGCGAGCGCCGCGTCGAGGAGCGACGGGTCCCGGGCCATGGACCACGTGATGAAGCCGCAGCCGACCCGCTGATTGCCCGCGCGGGCGAATTCCCGGTCGAGCGTCGCGTGGTCGCCGTAGCCGCCGCCGATCAAGCCGAGGCCGCCGGCGGCACTCACCGCCGCCGCGAGGGCGCCCCCTGAGGCCGGGTCCATGGGCGCCAGGACGATCGGATGGCGCAGCCCGAAGGCGTCGGTCAGTCTGGTCCTCAAGGCCATGGGTCCCCTCCCCGCGGAGCTTTTCGGTCGGACGGTTGCGCGCGCCGCCCATCCGGGCTTAACCGTCGGCTCTATGCGGAAAAAATGATTCCTTCAGAAGGAAGGCATCAGAAAAGCAGATGGCATGAACAGCACCGACCTGATGTTCTTCGCGGCCGTGGCGGAGACCGGCGGCATCGGGCGGGCGGCGGCGCGGCTCAACACCGTCCAGTCCAACGTCACCGGACGGATCCGCACGCTGGAGCAGGCTCTGCGCGTGCCGCTGTTCCACCGCGGCAGCCGCGGGGTGACCCTGACCCGGGCCGGGGAGCGGCTCCTGCCCTACGCCCTCCAGGTCGGGCAGCTGCTCGCGGAGGCGCAGCACGCCCTGCTGGCCGAGGGCGAGCCCCGCGGCCCCCTGCGGATCGGCGCTATGGAGACGACCGCGGCCCTGCGCCTGCCCGGCCCGCTCGCCGACTTCGCCGCGCGCCACCCGGAGGTGGACATCGAACTGGAAACCGGGCCGACCGAGCTGCTGATCGCCCGGGTCCTCGACAGGACCCTCGAGGGGGCCTTCGTGGCCGGCCCGGTCACGCAGGCCGAACTCGTCGGAATCCCGGCCTTCACCGAGGAACTGGTGCTGGTGGCCCATCCGGCCGTCGGTGATCTGGCGGCGCTGCTCGACCGGCTGGCTCGCGCGCGGGACGCGAAGGTGCTCGTGTTCCGAACCGGCTGCTCATACCGGAGGCGCCTGGAGGACTTTCTGGGGCGCCAGGGCCTCGTGCATGTGCGCCGCATGGAGTTCGGGACTCTCGACGGCATCCTCGGCTGCGTGGCGGCCGGGATGGGCGTGACCCTCGTCCCCCGTGCCGTCGCAGACCCGGCGCACCGCGCCGGCCGCGTCTCGGTCCACTCCCTGCCGGACGGCGACGGGCACGCCCGCACCCTGCTGGTCCATCGCGGTGACGGTCAGCCGAGCGCGGCCTTCGCGCGGTTCGTCGAGCAGATCCGGACGGCCTTCCCGGATTCACCGTAGGATCACCGGTTTCGGCACGGACCATGCCCTCGGCAACCGCCGGTTGACAGCGGCCCGAGCCCGGGCGCTTCCTCCCGGCCGCAGAAGGTTTGGAGTTCCCATGGCCCTCGACCCCACCCTCGCCGCCGAGATCGAAGCTTCCGTGGCGGAGGGCTTTGCCGATCAGGTCGTCCACACGCAGGCTCTGGTGCGGTTCGCCTCCCTGCGCGGGGAGGAGCATGCCTGCCAGGACTACGTCTTCGACCAGTTCCGCGCCCGCGGTTACGCCACCGAGCGCTTCGCCATGGACCGCGCCGCCATCGCGGCCCATCCCGGCGGCTCGAAGATCGACGACGCGCTCCATTCGGACGCCCCGATCGTGGTCTGCCACCACCGGCCGAGCACCGAGACCGGTCGCTCGCTGATCCTGCAGGCCCATCTCGACGTGGTGCCGCCGGGCCCGCTCGACCTCTGGACCCACCGGCCCTTCGATCCGGTGATCCAGGGCGACTGGATGTACGGCCGCGGCGCCGGCGACATGAAGGCCGGCCACGCCGCCAACCTGTTCGCCCTCGATGCCCTGGCCCGCCTGGGCCTCCAGCCGGCGGCCTCCGTGACGGTGCAGTCGGTCGTCGAGGAGGAATCCACCGGCAACGGCGCCCTGATGACCCACCTGCGCGGCTACCGGGCCGACGCCGTGCTGATCCCGGAACCCGAGGACGAGAAGCTCGTGCGCGCCAATACCGGCGTGCTGTGGTTCACCGTCGAGGTGCGGGGCGTGCCGGTCCATGTCCGCGAGATGGGCGCCGGCGCCAACGCCATCGACGCCACCTACCGGGTGATCGGCGCGCTGCGCGAGGTCGAGGCCCGCTGGAATGCCGAGAAGGCGTCGCATCCCCACTTCGAGGCCGAGGACCACCCGATCAACCTCAATATCGGCAAGATCGAGGGCGGTGACTGGGCCTCCTCGGTCCCGGCGTGGTGCCGGATCCACTGCCGGGTCGCGCTCTACCCGGGCGTGAGCGCCGCGCAGGCCGCCGCCGAGATCGAGGCCGCCGTCGCGAGTTTTTCCCGCACCGACCCGTTCCTCGCCAACAGCCCGCCGCGCGTGGTGTTCAACGGCTTCTTCGCCGAGGGCTACGTGCTGGAGGAGGGCTCGGAGGCCGAGGCGGTGCTCGGCCGTGCCCACGAGCGGGCGGTCGGCGCGCCGCTCCAGAGCTTCATGACCGCGGGTTACCTCGATACCCGGGTCCACGCTCTCTACGACCGGGTACCGGCCCTCTGCTACGGGCCGACCTCCCAGAACATCCACGGCTTCGACGAGCGCGTGAACCTCGCCTCGGTGAAGCGCTGCACCACCGCCATGGCGCTGTTCGTGGCCGAGTGGTGCGGGACCGAGCGCAAGGCCAGGTGAGCCACCACCGTCCTTGCGAGCGGAGCGGAGCAATCCAGCGTAGCGCCGCGCTTACAGATGTTGCGCCGCCCTGGGTCGCGTCGCTGCGCTCGCGATGACGGCGGTGATCTCCGTCAGGGGATCAGCCGGTCCGCGCGGAGCTGGGCGAACAGGTCGAAGAACGCGTCGTCCGTCGGCTGGTAGGCCGTGAAGCCCAATCGCCGGCTCTTGCTCATGTCGGTGACGACCTCGATCGGCCGACCGAGATCGGCGTCCGTGTGCCAGGCCGAGGCGAGTTTTTCGAGGTTCGGCTCGGCCAGTCCGTATCGCTGCGCGATCTCCGCCCAGGCCGGACAGTCCTGCGCCATCCGCGGCTCCAGCGGCCGGTGCGTGCCGTCGAACGGCACCGCCGCGATCCCGAACCAGTCGGCGATCCGGCCCCACATCCAGCTCCAGCGGAAGACGTCACCGTTGACGACGTTGAACGCCTCGTTGGCGGCCCTCGGCTCGGTCGAGGCCCAGAGCAGCTGGCGGGCGAGCAGCCGCGCGTCGGTCATGTCGGTGAGGCCGTTCCACTGCGCGGCCGAGCCCGGGAAGATGAAGGGCCGCTCCAGCTCCCGGCACAGCGTGGCGTAGCAGGCGAGCGTCGTGCCCATGTTCATGGCGTTGCCCACCGCCTTGCCGATGATCGTGTGCGGGCGGTGCACGCTCCAGGTGAAGCCGTTGCGGGCGGCGGCCGCGAAGACGGCATCCTCCTGCGCGTAGTAGAAATTCTCGATGTCGAGGCGGCCCTGGTCCTCGCGGAACGGCGTCTGCGGCAGGGTGCCTTTGCCGTAGGCCTCGAACGGGCCGAGATAGTGCTTCAGCCCGGTCACCAGGGCGACGTGGCGCACGCTCTTCTTCGGGCGGAGCGCGTCGAGCAGGTTCTCGACCATGGCCCGGTTGACCCGGATCATCTCCGCCTCGGTCGGGCGCCGCTGCCAGGTCGCGAGGAACACGTGGCTCGGGGCGAGGTCGGCCAGCGCCCGCTCCAGCGAGGCCGGATCCTGCAGGTCGCCGGCCACCGGCTCGACACCGTCCTGCTGCACCGGGTGACGCGCGAGACCGGCCACCCGCCAGCCTTCCCGGTGGAGCAGCGCCGCGGTGGCGCTGCCGACGATCCCGCTGGCGCCGACGATCAGGGCGGTGTTCGACATGGAAACCCTCGCTGCAAACCCTCGCCCCCGCGACCCGGCCTGAGGCCGGGCCCGGGGAGATGCGGCGGGGCGGCGCTCACCGCAAGGGCGCCCGGCGCCGGGCTTGCCTGCGCAGGGCTCAGGCGACCCGGTCGATCGCGGCGCCCAGGATGTCCACGATCTCGCCGATCTGGCCGCGCTCGATGATCAGCGGCGGCGACAGCGCGATGATGTCGCCGGTCACCCGGGTCAGCAGGCCGCGCTCGAAGCAGTCCACGAACACGTCGTAGGCACGCTTGCCCGGCGCGTCCGGACGCGGCGCCAGCTCGATGCCGGCGACCAGCCCGATCGTGCGGATGTCGATGACGCCCTTGCGCCTGCGCAGGTCGTGCATCGCCGCCGCCCAATCGTCGGCGATGTCGGCGACGCGGGTGAGAAGGCCCTCCTCCCGGTAGATGTCCAGCGTCGCGATCCCGGCCGCGCAGGCGATCGGGTGGCCGGAATAGGTGTAGCCGTGGAACAGCTCGATCCCGTCCGGACCCTGCATCAGCGCGTCGTGGACCGCGCGGCTCGCGAAGACCGCGCCCATCGGCACCGTGCCGTTGGTCAGGCCCTTGGCGCTGGTCACGAGGTCCGGGACCACGCCGAAGAAGTCGGTCGCGAACGGCGCGCCGAGGCGGCCGAAGCCGGAAATCACCTCGTCGAAGATCAGCAGGATTCCGTGCTTGGTGCAGATCTCGCGCAGGCGCTCGAGATAACCCTTCGGCGGGATCAGCACGCCCGTGGAGCCCGCCACCGGCTCGACGATGCAGGCCGCGATGGTCTCGGCCCCGTGGAGCGCCACCAGCCGCTCCAGATCCTCGGCGAGCTCCGCGCCGTGCTCGGGCTGGCCCTTCACGAAGGCGTTGCGGGCCGGATCGTGGGTGTGGCGCAGGTGGTCGGTGCCGTTGAGCTGCGGGAAGACACGGCGGTTCGACACGATGCCGCCGACCGACAGGCCGCCGAAGCCGACGCCATGATAGCCGCGCTCGCGGCCGATCAGCCGGGTCCGCGTCCCCTGCCCGATCGCCCGCTGGTAGGCGAGCGCGATCTTGAGGGCGGTGTCGACCGATTCCGAGCCGGAATTGGTGAAGAACACCCGGTCGAGGCGCTTGTCGGGGCCGCCCGGGGCGATCTCGGCCAGCCGCTCGGCGAACTCGAAGGCGATGGGGTGGCCCATCTGGAAGGTCGGGGCGAAGTCGAGGGTCGCGAGCTGCCGCTCCACCGCCGCCGCGATGCCCCGCCGCCCGTGGCCGGCATTGACGCACCAGAGGCCCGCGGAGCCGTCGAGGATCTTGCGGCCGTCATCGGCGGTGTAGTGCATGCCCTCGGCCGAGACGAGCAGGCGCGGCGCCGCCTTGAACTGGCGGTTGGCGGTGAACGGCATCCAGAAGGCGTCCATCGCGGGCGTGTTGCGGAGCGGATGGTCGGTCATGGGGCGGTACTCCGGGGCAGGCGGCGCGGATCGGGCGGTGGGACCAGGGGACACCTTCGCCGATCGGGCAACAAGTCCTTTTCTGGTCGCCGCCAACCCCTTGCAGGATCGGGGCCGCGGGTGGCACCGTTGCGGGATCCGCAACACCTGAAACGGGCCTTCAGCCGGATGAGCATCGATGTCGGCGCGCGCCTGCGCTTCGTTCGGGCCCGCCACGGCCTGTCGCAGCGGACGCTCGCCAAGCGCGCCGGGGTGACGAACTCCGCGATCTCGCTGATCGAGGCCAACCGGGTGAACCCGTCGGTGGGCGCCCTGAAGCGGATCCTCGACGGGGTGCCGATCGGCATGGCCGAGTTCTTCGCCCTGGAGCCGGAGCCGGAGCGCAAGGCGTTCTTCGCCGCCGAGGACCTCACCGAGATCGGCCGCCGGGCCGCCAAGGGGGCGATCTCGTACCGGCAGGTCGGCGACAGCCTGTTCGGGCGCAAGCTCCAGATCCTCAAGGAGCGCTACGAGCCCGGCGCCGATACCGGCCGGGTGCCGCTCTCCCACGAGGGCGAGGAGGGCGGGATCGTGCTCTCCGGCCGCCTGGAGGTGACGGTGGACGCCGAGCGCCGGATCCTCGGCCCCGGCGACGCCTACAGCTTCGACAGCCGCCGCCCGCACCGGTTCCGCTGCGTCGGGCCAAACCCGTGCGAGGTGGTGAGCGCCTGCACGCCGCCGAGCTTTTGAGCGCGCTTCGCCGAAGTGGATACCGGTTCGGCGCAAGACGACCAAAGTGGTGGCCATTTCACGGTCTACCAACCGTTGGCGGATCTCCTTCTGCTGAGCAGGAAGTAAGCTTGGGTTTTGGACCGCCAGCTCGGCCGCCGGCCGCTTTCACGCGAGCCCGCCCCTCGACGGTGCAGGTCAGGAACATTTCGCGCTCGACCTCGGCCATGTCGGCAAGGAACCGGAATGCCCCCGGAAGCGGCGCCGCCGTAGCGTGAGCCTGGAAGCAAGGGAGAGGGACCCTGAACATAGAAGGCGTAGGATACGTCTCTTGAAAATTCTTACGTTGAACGTTCCGGCCGCTCATCGCTCGTATCAAGACACATTCAGGAGCGCGCTTTACGAAAATGACGACGGCGAAGTCAATTTACCTGGAATCTCTGTTGGTCCTGGTGGCTCGACTGACGGGGACGGCTCAGCGCCCGTAGCACCTTCGGACGGAGGCGGCGGCGGAACGGCACCTCCTGAAAGTGGTACTATCACCCCAGTCCAAGGAAGCAGCCCAGGTAGGTCCACCACTGGTACCGTAACGATCGCGGAGGACGTTCGAGTCGAGCAGAGTGCCAAAACCGAAGCGGACTTCCTTCTTAATTGGGAAAATCGAAAAGATACTAGTGTTGGAACTTCGGATAACGGAGCTCTACCGTTAGCCGAAGATAAAACGGCCCAAAGGCTCAATCCGAATTTGCTGAGTACAGGACAGGGTGCTTATGTCCACTCCTGAGGAAAAATCCTATGGGTTTCGCCTGCTGCCGATCATTATCTTTCCATCTCATATCAAGACGGAAATTTAAACAGCAGTAGTGCGTCTGCTCGAGCACTTTAATCAACAAATCCCGAAAGGTCCGTCACGAGGCGGGCCTTCACCTCTCAATTCTGCAGGTATTACGGTGCTCAAAAGAATGCATGCAGTAACTATATTTGCAGCGTCGAATTATATATTGACGGCCACATCGCTATCTGCCCAATCACTACCCAACTACCATATCATTCCATATGATGAATATCAACGGGTGGAAGTCCCTGGTTGGAACGATGATCGACCGTCAGAGGCTATGGCATGGAATGCATACAGGCCGATGAATATGATATTGGGATTTGAGCCTGTACCGTATGCCTGTTATTCGAACTTCATATCTTTCCAGATCGCCGACGGAAATATTACATTATACCCGAACACGTCCGAAAACACCATTTTCTATGGACGCCAATATCCTACCGAATATGAAACAAAACAGACAAATACATTTACATTGACTGCTGGATCACAAATCTGTCATTTCAAGATAGCTGTTCAGACCTTTGAAATCATTGGTGGCCACTGGCAGGCAAAAAGTACTGGGCAGTCTCACCTCGTCGAGAGAGCTATAGTGCAGATTTTAGGGAAACTCCGAGACGAAAATATCTCCGATACTGAGAGGTCGAAGCTGATAGCCGAACGCAAACGGCTAGAAGCCGAAATAGAGAAGAAATTCGGCGATGATGAAGATCGCTTCAAAAAAGCACTCGCTTCAAAAGGCTTCAGTGGCGATCAGATCTCAAATAAAGCTAGTTTAAAAACACGGGGAATGTCCGATAATGTATCGTATTTCTCCTCGAATTCTCCAGCATCTAAGGAGTGTTTCTTCGGTAGCGGCCACATCGATTTTTCCGGGGTCAATCCGAGTTTGGCATATGTCGCGAACCCTCCAACCGAACGACCTGACGACAATTGGTTCGAGGTTCGTGCAGGATACTCCACCTCAGGCAACGGATATGATGTCTTTTTCAGCAATCGTAAGTGCGCTATCAGAATTGAACTTTCAAAGGAGGTGAAAAGGGCGGGAAAATGGATAAATATGCCCATTTCTGAGCACTAGAAATTCCGAGCGGGGACGAGCGTTCTTCTTGGCAAAGTCCCAGATAGGGATGCCCCGCCTCTGAGTGTGCTGGGCCTCGCCCTCAACGTGATCGGCACCGCGACCTTCTACGCGGTGATCGCCGGCTACCTTGCCGGGGCGTTTCCGACGCGGATCCGCTATACGGCGATCTCCATCGCCTATCAGTTCTGCGGCGCGCTCGCCGGCGGGCTGACCCCGATCATCGGCACGGTTCTGGCCGAGCGCTTTCAGGGCCATTGGTGGCCGATCGCGGTGTTCGGCACGGCGCTGGCCGGCGTGTCGTTCCTGTGCGTCACGGCGATCGGCGGCTACCGGGCGCGGCAGCGGGGCTTCCTGGACGGGTGACCGCGAACCGATCAAAGGCGCTGGATCCGGGTAACGCCCGATTCAGCCGGGGCTGCTAGGGTCGCGCCATGGAAACGCTGGCCGCCACCGCCGTTCAGATGCTGGGCTCATCCCAGAACCAGCAGATCGGCATCGCCGTCGCCAAGCAGCAGCTCGCGGCCGACAAGGCCGTCGCCGGGCTCGTTGCGGAAAGCGCCCAGAGCGCGGCGAGCGCCGGTCCGCCGGCCCCTGCCGGGCAGGGTCTGAGCGTCGATCTGCGGGTCTGACAGGATCGCCCGTCGTTTCACGCGCGCGGCAATCCAGGTCGCGCAAGGCCTATCCGGCCTGGAGCGGCATCGGTGGTCGCTGCGCGCGATGACGGCCTGTGCTCCGGCCTGCGCTGAATCCCCGCTCTATCCAAATCCGTAGAGCCGTCGCGGGTTGTCGACGAACACCATCCGGCGTCTGCCCGCGTCGGGCACCCAGTCGGCCATCAGGTCGAGGAGCTCCCGCGTCCGCGGCGGGCCGTCCCAGGCGGCTACGTGCGGCCAGTCCGAGCCCCAGAGGCAGCGTTCCGGCGCGGCGTCGTTGAGCGCCCGGGCGAAGGGGATCGTGTCGGCGTAGGGCGGCCCGGCGACGGAATCCCGGAAGGCGCCCGAGAGCTTCACCCAATGGCCGTCGGCGACGAGGCCGAGCAGCGCCTGGAATCCCGGATGGTCCAGGCCCGCCGAGGTCGGCATGTGGCCCATATGGTCGAAGACCAGCGGCACGGGCAGCCGCGACAGGCGGCCGGCGATCGGCGGCAAGTCCCGCGCGTCGAGCAGGAATTGCAGATGCCAGCCCATCTCGCGGGCGAGGGCCCCGTAGGACTCGACCTGCTCCAGCCCGACCCCGCCGCCGAACAGCACGTTGAGCCGCAGGCCGACCACCCCGGCCTCCTTCAGGGCGGCGAGGTCCCCCTCGGGCAGTCCGAGCGGGATCACCGCGATGCCGCGCAGGCGCTGCCGGTTGGCGCGCAGCGTCTCGATCATCAGACGGTTGTCGGTGCCGTGCACGCTGACCTGGACGAGAACGCCGTTGGCCATGCCGGTCCCGTCGAGCATCGCGAGATACCGCTCGGCCGGCGCCGCCGGGGGCGTGTAGCTGCGGTCTGCCACCAGCGGATAATCCGGCGGCAGGCCGATGACGTGGGCGTGGGTGTCGACCGCGCCGTCCGGTACGGCGTAGCGGGTCGGCCCGCCCGGATGTGGGTCCGGGGCGGGGCAGTCTCGGATCTCGGGCATGATCAGGAATCCGCGTGCAGGACCTTGCCGCGCGTCTCGGGCAGCGCGAAGGCCGCCAGGAAGAAGATCCCGTAGGCCACGGCCGCGAAGATCGCGATGGCGGAGGCGAGGCCGGCGCGCTCGGCGAGGTAGCCGACCAGCGCCGGGAACAGGGCGCCGATGCCCCGGCCGAAATTGTAGCAGAACCCCTGCCCCGAGCCTCGCAGGCGGGTCGGGTACAGCTCGGTCAGGAAGGCGCCCATGCCGGAGAAGTAGCCGGAGGCGAAGAAGCCTAGCGGGAAGCCCAGCACCCAGAGCACGCCGTTCGACAGCGGGATCTGCGTGTAGGCGACGACCACCGCGATGGCGCCCAGCGAGAAGATCAGGAACAGCGGCCGGCGCCCGAGCCGGTCGGCAAGCCAGGCGCCTACGAGGTAGCCGGCAAACGAGCCGATGATCAGGGCCGCGAGGTAGCCCGTGGAGGACACGATCGACAGGTGGCGTTCGGTGGTGAGAAAGCGCGGCACCCAGGTGGTGATCGCGTAGTAGCCGCCCTGGCAGCCCGCCGCAGCCATTGAGGCGAGCAGCGTCGTCTTGAGGATCGGCCCCGAAAAGATCTCCCAGATCTGCGGCCGATCGCCCGTGGCGGCGGCCCGGGCCCGGGTTTCGGCGGCGACCTTCGGTTCCTCGACGTAGCGGCGCAGATAGAAGATCAGCAGCGCCGGCAGGGCGCCCACCGCGAACATCCAGCGCCACGCGGTCTCGGGCGGCAGGATCGAGAACAAAACCGCCTGCGAGAGGACCGCGAGCCCCCAGCCGATCGCCCAGCCGGACTGGACTGAGCCGACCGCCCGGCCGCGATACTCGGCCCGGATCGTCTCGCCGATCAGAACGGCGCCCGCCGCCCACTCGCCGCCGAAGCCGAGGCCCAGGATCGCACGGGCGACGAGCAACTGCTCGAAATTCTGCACGAAGGCGCAGAGCAGGGAGAACAGCGAGAACCAGAGGATCGTGATCTGCAGGGTCAGCACCCGGCCGATCCGGTCGGCGATGAAGCCCGCGAGCCAGCCGCCGAGCGCCGAGGCCAGCAGCGTCACCGTCGCGGCGAGCCCGGCCGTGCCGGAATCGACGTGCCACAGGGCCATGATCGTCCCGATCACCAGCGGGTAGATCATGAAGTCCATGCCGTCGAGGCACCACCCGGCGGCGCAGGCCCAGAAGGTGTGCCGCTCCGGCGGCGTCATCGATCGGTAGAAGGCGGTCAGGCTGGCGTCGCGAATCTCGACCGAATCCACGCCGGTGCGCCCCTGCCCGGTTGCTGTACTCATCACCGCCTCCCGCCGCCCGATACCAGTATCAGCGTCCCAGGCTGAGCTGTCCAACGTCGGTGCGGTCCGCGCAAGGAAAAGGCCGCCCGCAGGCGGCCTCTCCCCGTCTTTTCGCTGTCCGATCGACGCTCAGTAGCAGCGCTCGACCAGAACCCGGCGGTAGCCATAGGGAGTCCAGCGCACACGCGGGACCGTGTAGCAGCCCCCGCCGTAGCCGTAATCGCCGTAGCCGTAGGCTGCGGGCGCGTAGTAGCCACCGTAGCCGTAGCCCGGATAGCCATACCCGTAGCCGCCGTAGAGGCTGCCGGCCGCGAGACCCAGGCCGACGCCCAGACCCAGGCCGCCGAGGCCGTAGCCGTAGCCACCGCGATAGCCATAGCCGCGACCGTAGAAGCCGCGGCCGTAGCCGAAGCCGCCCGGGCGGAAGCCGGCGCCGCGGAATCCGCCACCGAAGCCGCCGTTGCGAAATCCACCGAACCCGCCGCCGCGGAAGCCGCCGCCGAAACCACCTCCGTGGAATCCGCCGCCGAAGCCGCCGCCGTGGAAGCCGCCGCCGCCGAAGCCGCGCGCGTCCGCGCTGGCCGGCGCCAACACCAGGGCACCCGCCGCCAGCAGGGCCGAGCCGAGCACTGCACCCTTCATCACGTCATCTCCGTGGAAAAACGCCCTCTACGGCTAAGAACGTCCGAATCGGCAAAACGGTCCAGCCCCTGCCCGCGGCGCGCAGCCGCGAGACGCACCGGCTCGGCCCGGCCGCGCTTCGGACACGAAATTCGCCGCTTTCCAGAGCGAGAGGCCCGCTGACAGAGCTTCGCCGTCCCCGACGCGCCGGCTCCGAGCTGCATGGAACGAATGATGATGTTGCGCCCGGCTCACGCCCTGTTGATCGTGCTGCTCGCCTTGGCGGCCCCGGCCCAGGCCGCGGCCCCGGCCGCGACGGAGCCGTGCCGGGCGGTGGAGGCGCAGGGCGAGGCCTTCACGGTCTGTACCATCGACCTGCGGCGGCAGCGGCTGCGGCTGTTCTGGCTTCAGGACGACGGCAAGCCCTACGGTGCCCTCGGCACGCTCGCCGAGAAGCAGGGCGGCCTCGCCTTCGCGATGAATGCCGGCATGTACGACAAGGACCAGGCGCCGGTCGGCCTCTATATCGAGGACGGGCACGAGCGGAAGCGCGTCTCCACGGCGGACGGGCCGGGCAATTTCCACCTCAAGCCCAACGGGATCTTCTGGGTAAAGGGCGAGCGCGCCGGGGTGATCGACACGGCCCGCTATCTGCGCGCGAAGATCCGCCCGGACTTCGCCACGCAATCCGGGCCGATGCTGGTGATCGACGGCCAGATCCACCCGAAGATCGCCGCCGACGGGCCGAGCCAGAAGATCCGCAACGGCGTCGGCGTCCCCGGCGACGGGCCGGTCGCCATCTTCGCCATCTCGGAGCGCCCGGTGACCTTCGGGGCCTTCGCGCGGCTGTTCCGCGACGATCTCGGCTGCCGCAACGCGCTGTTCCTCGACGGCTCGGTCTCGAGCCTCTACGCGCCGAATCTCGGCCGCTCCGATATCAGCCGCCCGCTCGGGCCGCTGGTCGGGGCTCTGCCGCGCTGAGGGACGGTTCAGAGCTGCCGTCGTCATCCCGGGCCCGCGCAGCGGAACCCGGGATCCAGAGCCGCCGAGGCGCCACGTTTCGGCACCCGGGGTCATTCCGGATTCCGGGCGCGCCCGCGGCTCCCGGAAGGACGGTGCGGTCAGCCGAGGACGGGGCATCCACAGCGGCTTGTCCGCCGCCCGGACGTCTGACGCGGCGGTCGCCCTCAGCGCTGCCCGAAGGCCGTGTCCTTGAAGAGGTCCTTGTACGCCCGCGGCTGCGACCGCCAGTACTGCTTGGGCGCCCGCACCCGGGCTCCGAGTTCGGCGGCCGCGTGCCAGGGCCAGCGCGGATCGTACAACATGGCACGGGCCAGCGAGATCGCGTCGGCTCTGCCCTCCTGCAGGATCGTTTCCGCTTGGCTCGCCTCGGTGATCAGTCCGACCGCGATGGTGGTGAGCCCCGTCTCGGCCTTGATCCGCTCGGCGTAGGGCACCTGATACCCCGGCCCCAGCTTGATCGCCTGCTTGGGCGAGACGCCGCCCGTGGAGACGTGAATCGCCGGCGAGCCCGCCCGCTTCAAAGCCTGGGCGAGTTCCACGGTCTCGTCGAGATCCCAGCCATCCTCGACCCAGTCGGTGGCCGAGACCCGCAGCCAGACCGGGCTGCCCGCCGGCACGACATCGCGCACCGCATCGTAGATCTCCAGGGGGAAGCGCATGCGGTTCGCGAGGCTGCCGCCGTATGCGTCCGTCCGCTTGTTGGCGATCGGCGACAGGAACTGGTGCAGCAGGTAGCCGTGGGCACCATGCAGTTCCACGGCCTCGATCCCGAGGCGCGCGGCACGCTTGGCGGTGGCCACGAACTGCTCCCGGACGCGCTTCAGGTCGGCGGCGTCGAGGGCGTGGGGCGGGACCTCGCCCTCCGCGTGGGCCACCGCCGAGGGCGCTTCGGTGCGCCAGCCGTAAGCGTGCTCCGGCGGGATCTGGTGGCCGCCGGCCCAGGGGGCCTCGCTCGACGCCTTGCGGCCGGCATGGGCGATCTGGATGCAGACCGGGATCGGCGCGTATTCGCGCACCGCGTCGAGCACGCGGGCCAGGGCCCGCTCACAGGCGTCGTTGTAGAGGCCAAGATCCCAGGCGGTGATCCGCGCTTCCGGGGAGACAGCGGTGGCTTCCAGGGTCAGCAGGCCGGCTCCCGACATGGCGAGCTGCCCGAGATGCATCATGTGCCAGTCGGTCGCTTCGCCGTCCCGTGCCGAATACTGGCACATCGGCGCGATGAGGATGCGGTTCTCGAGCGTGAGCGCGTCGAGCGTCAGCGGTTCGAACAGGCGAGCGGTCATCGGCAACTCCTGGTGGAGAGACCACTCTGGCTGAGGATGGACGCTGCGACCAGTGCGATGCGTCAGTGCGGTGCGGCAGAGCACCCCTGCGGACGGGGGCTGTTGGAACTTGCCGATGTGACAGGCCGTTTCCTGGCCTGTCGCCGCATCGCGGCAATCGACGCGAACCGCCTGAGGGGGCGAGATCGCCCGAGGTCCAGATGATGCTCACGAAACTTGCCGCCCCATTCGTCCTGGCCGCTGGCTGCGCCGCCCTCGCGGCGTCGGCCCAGGCTCAGCCCGCCGCCTTCGGCGGACCCAAGATGCTCATCCACGGGAATTACTGTGGGCCGGGCAACAACGCGCCCCTTCCGCCGGTCGACGCGCTCGATGCCGCCTGCGCCCGGCATGATGCCTGTACGCCGGACGGCGGCCTCCCCTCGCAGGCCTGCAATCTCCGCCTTCAGCAGGAAGCGACGCTGATCTCGCGTGATCCGCGTCAGCCGCAGGATCTCCGGTCGCTCGCCGGCCTCGTGGCCGCCACCGCGATCCTGATCCCGTCCGAGCCGAACGCGCGGCGCGTGCCGGCATCGGTCACCACGGGCCCGGCTTCGGGCACCTATGCGCCAGCCGTGACGCAGGCGCCGCCGGCCATCGATATCGACACCGACGAGGACGGTGCCGACGCCGACTAGGGCGGATCGGGACAACCGATCAGCGTTCCGTCGGCGCGGTTCGGCGGCCTGCTAGGCCGCGCCGATACCCCGGTCCTTCAGGCTCTTGTCGATCTCGTCGAGGGCCGTCGCATCATCGATCGTCGCCGGCATCGTCCAGGGCTCATGATCGGCGATGCGCTTCATGGTGGCGCGCAGGATCTTGCCCGAGCGGGTCTTGGGCAGCCGCGGCACGGTGAGCGCCAGCTTGAAGGCCGCCACCGGGCCGATCTCGTCGCGCACCTTGGCGACGAGTTCCCGCTCGATCGCCTCGGTCGGCCGGGCGACGCCGGCCTTCAGCACCACGAACCCGCAGGGTACCTCACCCTTCAGGGAATCGTGGATGCCGATCACCGCGCATTCCGCCACGTCCGGGTGGCTCGCCAGCACCGCCTCCATACCGCCGGTGGACAGGCGGTGGCCCGCGACGTTGATGATGTCGTCGGTCCGTCCCAGGACGGTGATGTAGCCGTCCGCGTCGATCACTCCGGCATCCGAGGTATCGTAGTAGCCCGGAAAGGTGGCGAGGTAGCTCGACCGCATGCGCTCGTCCGAGCCCCAGAGGGTCGGCAGGCAGCCCGGCGGCAGGGGCAGGCGGATCGCGATGGTGCCCATGGTCCCCACCGGAACCGGCCTGCCGCCCTCGTCCAGCACCTCGACCCGGTAGCCCGGCATCGGCACGCAGGTGCTGCCGTGCTTCACCTGCAGGAGGCCGAGGCCGATCGGATTGCCGGCGATCGGCCAGCCGGTCTCGGTCTGCCACCAATGGTCGATCACCGGCCGGTTCAGCACGCGCTCGGCCCAGGCGACCGAATCGGGGTCGGCGCGCTCGCCCGCGAGAAACAGGCTGCGGAAGGCCGAGAGGTCGTAATCGGCGATCCGGACGCCAGCGGAATCCTCCTTCTTGATCGCCCGCAGAGCCGTCGGCGCGGTGAACAGGCAGACGACCCCGTACTCGGCGACGACCCGCCAGAACGCGCCGGCATCCGGCGTGCCCACCGGCTTGCCCTCGTACAGGACCGTGGTGCAGCCGTGCAGCAGGGGGGCGTAGACGATGTAGGAATGGCCGACGACCCAGCCGATGTCGGAGGCGCAGAAATAGGTCTCGCCGGGCTGGACGCCGTAGAGGTTCGGCATCGACCACGCGAGCGCGACGAGGTAGCCGCCGGTGTCGCGGACCACGCCCTTCGGCTTCCCGGTCGTGCCGGAGGTGTAGAGGATGTAGAGCGGATCGGTGGCCGCGACCGGCACGCACGCCGCCCTCTGCCCCGCCGCCCGGGCCGCCGCGACACTCTCGGCCCAGTCGCGATCCCGGCCTGCGACCAGCGTCGCGCGCCCTTGCGGGCGCTGGAGGATGAGGCAGGCTTCCGGCTTGTGGCGGGAGGCTCCGATCGCCGCGTCGAGGAGCGGCTTGTAGGCGACCACCCGGTTCGGCTCGATCCCGCAGGAGGCGGCGAGCACCACCTTCGGTGCCGCGTCCTCGATCCGCACCGCCAGCTCGTTGGCCGCAAAGCCGCCGAACACGACGGAATGAACCGCGCCGAGCCGCGCGCAGGCGAGCATGCCGAACAGCGCCTCGGGCACCATCGGCATGTACAGGATGACCCGGTCGCCCTTGCCGACGCCGAGGTCGGCGAGCACGCCGGCCAGCACCGCCACCTGGTCGCGCAACTCCGCGTAGGTGATGCTGCGCTTGGTCCCGGTGACAGGTGAGTCGTAACGGATCGCCACCTGGTCCGCCCGTCCCCCGTCGGCGTGGCGGTCCACCGCATTGTAGCAGGCGTTCAGGGTGCCGTCGGGGAACCAGCGGCCGTAGGGACCGGTATCCGGCGCGAAGGCCCGCTCCGGCATGCGCGCCCAGTCGAGCGCCTGCGCCGCGCCGAGCCAGAACGCCTCCGGGTCGCGGCGGGCTGATTCGTAGATCTCCGGGTAGCGGCCCGGCAGGCTGGCTCTCGTCATCGGTTCGGCGTTTCCTCGCGGGCCACTCTCCGGCGGCCGGCGCAGGATAGCCCATTCTCGCGCGCACGGGAGAGGCGCGGCCTCGCACGATGACGTACACCGCGCCACCGGCGCATGGCGTGTCACAAGAAAACCGCCGCATCGGGGCTCCCGATGCGGCGGCTGTCATCCGGACTTTACTGTCTGTTTGGACGTGGCAGGCGTCAGTGCAACGTGTCGTTGCCCGCCTGGAGCCTATTGATCTCGTCCTTGAGGAGGAGTTTCCGTCGCTTCAGCTCGGCGATGTGAAGGTCGTTCGCCGAAGGCCTGTGGATCGCTTCCTGAATCTCGCGCTCGAGGGCTTCGTGCTTCCGGGCGAGTTGGTTCAGATGCGTCTGCAGCGACATGAGTCGAATCTCCTGTCATCGTTTCGACACACCGAGATTGGCACAGGATGCCGGACCTGTCGAAGCGTTTTCTGCTGCTAAGTCTGATGATTGCTTACCGCGCCGACTTGTCCGGCGCCGGAGCGTAACGCATGCTCTCGGGCAATGAACGGTCTTCGGGTCCTCAGGTGACGATGGCGGACGAGGCAGGTGAGAGTGCGCAGTCGGACCTCCAGGGTGAGCTGGCGCGGCTGCGCGAGGAGCACCGGGATCTCGACGGCGCCATCGAGGCGCTGGAGCGCAGCGTCGCCGGGGATCAGCTCCAGATCCAGCGCCTGAAGAAGCGCAAGCTCACGCTGCGCGACCGGATCTTCCACATCGAGGACGCGCTCACGCCGGACATCATCGCCTGATGCCGGTGGACGTCTTCGGGGCGCGCCTTGCCGCGGGCCCGCACCGCCTGTAAGCGCCCTCTTTTGCCGGGATCAACGATGGTGTCGCCTCCGGTCGCGATCATCATGGGCAGCCAGTCCGACTGGGCGACCATGCGGCATGCCGCCGAGACGCTCGACGCGCTCGGGGTACCCTATGACGCGCGCATCGTGTCGGCCCACCGCACGCCGGACCGGCTCGTGGCCTTCGCCAAGGGCGCGGTCGCCGCCGGTCTCAAGGTCGTCATCGCCGGAGCGGGCGGCGCCGCGCACCTGCCCGGCATGGCGGCCGCGATGACCCGCCTGCCGGTCTTCGGGGTGCCGGTGGAGTCCAAGGCCCTGTCCGGGCAGGACAGCCTCCTCTCCATCGTCCAGATGCCGGCCGGCATCCCGGTGGGGACCCTCGCGATCGGCCGGGCCGGGGCCATCAACGCGGCCCTGCTCGCCGCCTCCGTCCTGGCGCTTTCCGATCCGGATCTCGCGGAGCGCCTGGAGGCGTGGCGTGCGGCCCAGACCGCCTCGGTGGCCGAACGGCCGGTGACGGAAGCGAACGCGTGACGGACAAGAATCTCGGCCCCGGCTCTATCCTCGGAGTCGTCGGCGGCGGCCAGCTCGGGCGCATGATCGCGCTCGCGGCGGCCGATTATGGCCTCAAGGTGCACGTCTACGCGCCCGACGCGGACAGCCCCGCCTTCGACGTGGCTGCCCGGACCACCTGCGCGGCCTACGACGATCCCGAGGCGCTGGCCGCCTTTGCCCGCAGCGTCGATGTCGTGACCTACGAGTTCGAGAACATCCCGCACGCCACCGCCGACATCCTGGCCCGGCACGCTGCCCTGCATCCGAATGCGCGGGCGCTCTCGACCACGCAGGACCGCCTCTCCGAGAAGGACTTCATCAACGGCCTGGGCATCCCGACGGCGCCGTTCCGGGCGGTGGACACGCCCGACGACCTCGACCGGGCGATCGAGGTGATCGGCCTTCCGGCCGTGCTCAAGACCCGCCGCTTCGGCTACGACGGCAAGGGGCAGCGCATGCTCCGCGAGCGGGCCGAGGGCGACCGCAACGCCCTCTTCGCCGAGTTCGGCGGCGCGCCGCTGATCCTGGAGGGCTTCGTGCCGTTCGAGCGCGAGGTCTCGGTGGTGGGCGCGCGCGGGCGCGACGGCAGCTTCGCGGCCTACGACCTCTGCGAGAACGAACACCGCGACCACATCCTGGCGCTGACCCGGGTGCCGGCGCCCGGCGTGTCCGCCGAGACGGGCCGCAATGCCGTCGAGATCGCCCAGCGGATCGCCGACGCCCTCGACTATGTCGGCGTTCTCGCCGTCGAGATGTTCCTCGTCCGCGAGGACGGGGCGGAGCGGCTAGTGGTCAACGAGATCGCGCCACGGGTCCACAATTCCGGCCACTGGACCAGCGAGGGCGCGCTGACCTCGCAATTCGCCCAGCACGTCCGCGCGGTCTGCGGCTGGCCGCTCGGCGCCCCGGACCGCGTCGGCGGCCTCCCCGTGGAGATGCGCAACCTGATCGGCGCCCAGGCCGACGACTGGCACGCCCTGCTGGCCGAGCCCGGCGCCCATCTGCACCTCTACGGCAAAGGCGAGGCGCGCGCCGGTCGCAAGATGGGTCACGTGACGCGCCTCGGACCCGTCCCGACCGGTTCCTGAGGCTTCGAAGGCACACCTGCGCCGCCGCATGGCGCTGGAAAGCGCGCAGGCGGCTCCGCGCATCCGTCGAGCCATACCTTCGCCACATCCCGCCGCTTCCACGAGGACGTGGTCGGTTCCGAATGCTGTCGATCGATTCCGCCCGCACCGCCTTCGTCTCCCGGGACGGGCGGGGTCCGGATGGCGATGCGGCGCTTCTTAAGCCGGCCTTCACCGTGATGCGCGACGGTGCCCCGGATTCGGGCGTGCCCGGCGCACGGCGCGGGCTCTTGGACTGTGAGGGGCGAGGCGGGCACGCGCGAGGCGGGCGACGCCTCGGGGAGAGTGGGGCAATGAACGTACGCAACGGGCTGGGACGAAAGACGGCACTGATCGGCGCGGCCTTGGTCTCGGCTGCCGGCCTCGCGGGCTGCGAGACCGTCGGGAGCGCGGCCGGCCCGCGGCAATACGCGGTCCTCGAGAAGGACACCACGGGCGCCACGAACGTCAACATCGCCTCCCTGACCGAGGTCGTGCAGCGCAATCCGAACGATGCGGCCGCCTACAACACCCGCGGCGCCGCCTATGCCCGGGCCGGCCAGTTCAACGATGCCATCGCCGACTTCACGAAGGCGATCCAGCTCGATCCGAACTCTGCCTCCGCCTACAACAACCGCGCCCTGGCGAGCCGCCAGATCGGCCGCGACGGCCCGGCGCTGCAGGACTTCACCAAGGCGATCCAGCTCGATCCGAATTACGGCCCTGCCTATATCGGCCGCGCCAATGTCGAGCGCGCCCAGGGCAACCTCGACCAGGCGCTCGGTGATCTCAACGTCGCGATCCGGCTGATGCCCGAATCGGCCGAGGCCTACCATGCCCGCGGCCTCGTGCGGCAGAAGCAGGGTCAGGACACCCAGGCGATCGCCGATTTCGACGCCGCCATCGATCGCGACCCCTTCAAGTCCGCGCCCTACGCGGCCCGGGGCCAGAGCCTGATCGCCACGAACCAGTACCCGAAGGCGATCGAGGACTACAACGCCGCCCTCAACGTCAACAACAAGGACGCCACCTCCTGGGCCTATCGCGGCCTGGCCTACGAGAAGTCGGGCCAGCGCAAGGAGGCGATGGAGAACTATCAGCGCGCCGCGACGATCGACCCGAACAATTCCGTCGCCCGCGCCGGCCTCGGCCGGGTGCAAGGTGGGGTCGGCTCGCTGTTCAACTGATCGCGGCTATCCCGAACACGCCCTCATCCTGAGGTTTCCGCGCCAGCGGGCCTCGAAGGCGGGCTGCAGGGATCGCGCGGTCGGCCGGAGGCCTCCTCCGAGGACTCCGCGGCGCTCCGGCACCTCAGGATGAGGCGGCGGTCGGGTGAACCGCCCTCAGGCCGCCAGCAGCCCGTTCTCGTCCTGCGTGATCCGGCGCAAGTGGTGGGCGGTGTCGCCGAGCTGGTACTCGATCATGGCGAGCCGCTTGAAATGGTGGGCGCCGATATACTCGAGCGTCATGCCGATGCCGCCGTGGAGCTGGACCGCCTCCTGGCCGACATAGCGGCAGGCCTTGTTGATCTGCACCTTCACGGCCGACAGGGCCGCGGCCCGCGCTTTGGCATCCTGCGTGTCCACCATCATGGCGGCGTAAAGCGCCATCGAGCGGGCCTGCTCCAGCTGAATCAGCATGTCCACGGCCCGATGCTGCAGGGCCTGGAAGGAGCCGACGCTGACGCCGAACTGCTTGCGGGTCTTGAGATACTCGACCGTGAGCTTGTGGAGCGCGTCCATCGAGCCCACCGCCTCGGCGGCGAGCGCCGCGATCCCGTGCTCCACCACCCGCTCGAGGAGCGGCAGGCCGCCTTCGGGATCGCCCAGGGCTGAGTCGGCGGGGATCTGCACCTCCGAGAAGGACACTTCCGCGGCCCGGCCGCCATCCTGGGTCGGATAGGCCTCGATGGCGACGCCCGCGGCGTTGGTCGGGACGAGGAACAGGCCGATCCCGTGCGGATCGCGCCGCTCACCCGAGACCCGGGCGGAGACCACCATCGGGCCGGCCGCGTCGGCGTTGGGCACGACGCTCTTGGCGCCGCTCAGCACGAAGCCATCGCCGCTGCGCCGGGCCGTGGTCGCCACGTCGGCGAGGTCGTAGCGGGACTGGCGCTCGGTATGGGCGAGGGTGAGGCGCAGATCGCCCGCGACGAGGCCGGGGACGAGGCGTTCCTTCTGCGTGGGGCTGCCGCCGAGGCGCAGGGCGGTGGACCCGAGCACGAGGCTCGCGAGAAGGGGTTCGACCACGAGGTTGCGGCCGACCGCCTCCATGACCAGCATGGTCTCCACCGGGCCGCCGCCGAGGCCGCCCTCCTCCTCGGAGAAGGGCAGGCCGGCGACGCCGAGTTCCGCGAAGGCTGCCCACCCCTCCGCGGGGAAGCCGAGCGGCGCCTTCAGCCGCGCCTGCCGGCTCTCCAGGGACGGGTAGAGGTCGGCGGCCAGCCGCTCGACGCTGTCGCGCAGGAGCGACTGGTCCTCGTTCAGGTCGAAATCCATGGTGGTGTCCTCTGCCCCCCTCTCCTCTCCCTTTGTGGGGAGGAGCCGGAGGTGGGGGGCCAGAAGGCACCGCGGCGCTCAATCCTGGGCCACCCCCACCCCTGACCCCTCCCCACAAGGGGGAGGGAAAATGCCGCTCACAACCCCAGAATGCTCTTGGCGATGACGTTGTGCTGGATCTCGTTCGAGCCGCCGTAGATCGAGACCTTGCGGTTGTTGAAGTAGCTCGGCGCGGCGGCGTCGACCCAGTCGAAACCGCCGGGCAGGTTGTTGGCGCCTGCGCCCCGGGCAGGCGCGGCGAGCGCGAAGGGCCCGGCGAGTTCCACCAGCAGCTCCGTCGCCGCCTGCTGGAGCTGCGAGCCGCGGATCTTGAGGAGCGAGGAGGCCGGGTCCGGCTCCGCCGAATCCGCCCTTCCCTGCTTGGCCGCCACTCGCATCTGGGTGATCTCCAGGGCCTTCAGCTCGACCTCGACCTCCGCGACGCGGCCGCGGAAGGCGGGATCGTCCCACATGGTCCCGGGCCCCGCCGGCATCTCGCGGGCGAGCCGCTTGATCCGGGCGATCCGCTCTTTGGTGAGGCCGATCCGGGCGATGCCGGTGCGCTCGTTGGCGAGCAGGAATTTCGCGTAGTCCCAGCCCCTGTTCTCCTCGCCCACGAGGTTCTCGACGGGCACGCGCACGGCGTCGAAGAAGACCTCGTTGACCTCGTGCCGGCCTTCCAGGGTCAGGATCGGCCGCACGGTGATCCCCGGCGTCTTCATGTCGATGAGGAGGAAGGAGATGCCGCGCTGCTTCTTGGCCTCGAAGTCGGTGCGGACGAGGCAGAAGATCCAGTCGGCGTGCTGGCCGAGCGTCGTCCAGGTCTTCTGGCCGTCCACGACGTAGTGATCGCCGTCGCGCACCGCCTTGGTCTTCAGCGAGGCGAGGTCGGAGCCGGCGCCGGGCTCGGAGAAGCCCTGGCACCACCAATCGTCGAGGTTGGCGGCGCGGGGCAGGAAGCGCGCCTTCTGATCCTGCCGGCCGAAGGTCGCCAGCACCGGGCCGAACATGTAGCAGTTGAACTGCTGCGGCAGCGGCACCGCCGCCTGGAACAGCTCCTCGGTGTAGATGTAGCGCTGGATCGGGGTCCAGTCCCGGCCACCCCATTCCTGCGGCCAGTGCGGCACCGCCCAGCCCTTGGCGTTGAGGATCCGCTGGCTCGTGACGTAGTCCTCCTTCGCGAGGCTGCGGCCCTCCGAGACTTTCTTCCGGATCTCGGCCGGGATCTCCGTCCGGCAGAAGCTCCGGACCTCGTCGCGGAACGCGATCTCTTCCGGCGTAAAGCGGAGATCCATCGTCAGCCCCCGATCTCAAACAGGCCGGCGCAGCCCTGGCCGCCGGCGACGCACATGGTCACGACGGCGTAGCGCGCGCCGCGGCGGCGGCCCTCCAGCAGGGCGTGGCCCACAAGCCGCGCCCCTGACATGCCGAACGGGTGGCCGACCGCGATGGCGCCGCCGTTGACGTTGACTTTGTCCGGGTCGATCCCGAGCCGGTCGCGGCAATAGACCGACTGGGACGCGAAGGCCTCGTTCAGCTCCCACAGGTCGATATCGGAGACCCGCAGGCCCTGCCGCTCCAGGAGCCGCGGCACCGCGAAGACCGGGCCGATGCCCATCTCGTCCGGCCCGCAGCCCGCCGAGGCGAAGCCCCGGAAGGTGCCGAGCGGCGTGAGGCCGCGCCGCGCCGCCTCCTCGGCCGACATCAGCACGCTGGCCGAGGCGCCGTCCGAGAGCTGGCTGGCATTGCCCGCCGTGATGAAGGCCCCCTCCCCGCGCACGGGCTTGAGCTTGGCGAGGCCCTCGAGGGTCGTGTCGGGCCGGTTGCCCTCGTCCTTGGAAAGCCGGGTCTCGACCTCCCGGGTCTCGCCGGTGGCCTTGTCGGTCACCGCCATGACGGCGCTCATCGGGACGATCTCGTCGTCGAACAGCCCGCGTCCTTGCGCGTCCGCCGTGCGGCGCTGGCTCTCAAGAGCAAAGAGATCCTGGGCCTCCCGGGAGATGCCGTAGCGTTCCGCCACGATGTCGGCGGTCTCGATCATCGGCATGTAGATCGCCGGCAGGTGCGCCTCCAGCCAAGCGTTGCGGGTCAGCTCCCGCTGGACCTTCGGCTGGACGAGGCTGATCGACTCGACGCCGCCCGCCACCGCCACCGGCACGCCGTCGAGGATGATCCGCCGGGCCGCGCTGGCGATCGCCTCCAGGCCCGAGGCGCAGAAGCGCGAGACGGTGACGCCCGCCGACTCGACCGGGATCCCCGCCACCAGGGCCGCGTGCCGGGCGACGTTGCCGCCGGTGGCGTTCTCCGGATAGCCGCAGCCGAGCACCACCTCCTCGACCGCCTCCGGCTCCAGGCGGGCCCGGTCCAGGGCGCTCCGGATCGCGTGGGCGGCGAGGTCGGCGCCGCGGGTGAGGTTCAGGGCGCCGCGATGCGCCTTGCCGATGGGCGTGCGGGCGGTCGCGACGATCACCGCGTCGGTCATGATCTCTCTCCCGCTCAGGCGTACTTCAGGCCGGCGAAGCTGCCGCCCTCGGCGGCGAGGCGCTTCAGGAGCGGCGCCGGCTCCTGGCTGTCGTCGCCGGTCTCCGCGGCGAAGCGCGACAGCGCCTCCGCGATCGTCCTCAGCCCGACCGTGTCGGCCCAGTGCATCGGCCCGCCGCGCCAGGCCGGCCAGTTGTAGCCGTTAATCCAGATCGTATCGATGTCGCCGGGCCGGGCCGCGATCCGCTCTTCCAGGATCCGCGCGCCCTCGTTGACCATCGGGTACATCAGCCGCGCGACGATCTCGTCGGCCGTGAAGCTTCGGCGCGCGACGCCGTGCTCGGCGGCGACCCGCGCGATCAGCGCCTCCACCTCCGGGTCGCGCGTGCCGGTGCGGGCGCCGTCCGGGTAGAGGTAGAAGCCGCGGCCGGTCTTCTGGCCGAAGCGTCCCTGCTCGGCGAGCGAGTCCGCGACCGGCGCCCGACCGCCGAAATCCTTGCGCGAGCGCCAACCGATATCGAGCCCCGCCAAATCGGCCATGGCGAAGGGGCCCATCCGGAAGCCGAAGCCGGTGACCGCCGCGTCGACCTCGTGGGGCAGCGCCCCCTCGAGCAGCAGCCGCTCGCCGGCCCGGCTGCGGCGCTCCAGCATCCGGTTGCCGACGAAGCCGAAGCAGACGCCGACCGTCACCGGCAGCTTGTTGAGGCGCTTGCCGAGATCGAGGGCTGTGGCGAGCACGTCCGGGGCGGTCTTCTCGGCGCGGACCACCTCGACGAGGCGCATGACGTTGGCCGGGCTGAAGAAGTGCAGGCCGAGCACGTCCTGCGGGCGGCCCGTCATCGCCGCGATGGCGTTCACGTCGAGGTAGGAGGTGTTGGTCGCCAGGATCGCGCCGGGCTTGGCGATGGAATCGAGCTTCGAGAAGATCTCGCGCTTGACGCCCATATCCTCGAACGCCGCCTCGACGATGATGTCGGCTTCCTTGGCGTGTTCCAGACCGATCGCGCTGCTGATCCGGCCGATCCGCTCGTCGCGATGGGCCTCGGTAATCGAGCCGCGCTTGGCCGAGCCGGCGTAGAGCCCCTTCACCCGATCGAGGCCGCGCGCCAGGGCGCCCTCCTCCGTCTCGATCACCGTCACGGGGATCCCGGCATTGGCGAAGCACATCGCGATACCGCCGCCCATCGTGCCGGCGCCGATCACCGCCGCGGTCTTGATGGTGCGGCGGGGCGTGTCCTTCGGCAGGCCGGGCACCCGGGCGGCCTCGCGCTCGGCGAAGAAGGCGTAGCGCAAGGCCTTGGAGCGCGGATCCTCCACCAGGGCGCGGAACTCGGCCCGCTCCACCGCCACCGCGGCGTCGAAATCCTGCTCCAGGCCGGCGCGCACCGCCCGCGCCAGGGCGTGGACGTTGGTGGCCTCGGGATCGCGCTTCACCGCCTCGGCGGCCTGCGCCTCGAACCGCTCGCGGGCCTCCGGGGTCAGCGCGTCGGACCGGTCGCGGGCCCGCGGCAGGGTGCCCGCATCGGCGAGTTCCAGGGCGCGGGTCCGGGCCTCGGCCACGAGGTCGCCGAGCACCACGGCATCCACGATGCCCAGCGACGCTGCCTTTTCGGCGGAGACCGGCTCACCGGTGAGCATCATTGCGAAGGCGACGTCGGGTCCGATCAGGCGCGGCAGGCGCTGCGTGCCGCCCGCCCCCGGGATGATTCCGAGCTTGATCTCCGGCAGGCCGATCTTGGCGGACGGCGCTGCGACCCGGCCGTGGCAGGCCATCGCCAGTTCAAGGCCGCCGCCGAGCGCCGCGCCGCCGATGGCCGCCACGACGGGCTTCGGGCTCGCGTCGAGGCGGTCTAGCACGTCGGGCAGGCTCGGCGGATGCTGCGGCTTGCCGAACTCGCCGATGTCGGCGCCGCCGATGAAGACCTTGCCCTCGGCCGCTACCACGATTGCGCGGACCGATTCGTCCGCGATGGCCGCCGTCAGGGCGTCGTCGAGGGCCGCTCGCAGCGCGGCGCCCAGCGCGTTGACCGGCGGGTTGGCGAGCGTGAGCACGGCCACACCACCGTCGACCTCCTGACGAACCACTCAGAACTCCCTTGTATTCTGCACTGCAGAACAAGTGTCTGCACGTTGGTGGAATGGTGGTCTGCCTGCGAGGCATCGTCAAGGACGGATCGGGACCGCTGTCGGTCTCGACGTTTTGGTTCTGCACTGCAGAATCATTTTGTCTTGAGCGTTTGACCGGCGCCCCTGGGCCGTGCCATCAAAACGGCCCCGGGCAAGGCTCGGCCGCGGTCGCCGCCGGGGCATCATAGGCCGGACCGCCTTCAGGCGGGGGAGGATCACGGTGCGCGGCATCGATCGGGGCCAGCGGCTCGGGAGCGCCTGTCCGGCGCAGGGCCAAGCGGCGGGGAGCGCGCAGTGAGCGACGGTCCCGAACGGATCTCGGGCGGGCGCCTGCCCGAGGCTCTGCGCGGCCGGCTCGCCCTGCCGGTGATCTGCGCGCCGATGTTCATCGTCTCCGGGCCGGAGCTGGTGATCGCCCAATGCCTTGCCGGTGTGGTCGGCTCGTTTCCGGCGCTGAACGCACGGCCGGCCGACCTGCTGGACCAGTGGCTCACCCGGATCACCCGCACACTGGCCGAGGCCCGGGCGGCGGATCCCGCGCGAAAGATCGCGCCCTTCGCGGTGAACCAGATCGTCCACGCCTCCAACGACCGGCTGGCGCAGGATGTCGAGGCCTGCGTCCGGCACCAAGTGCCGATCATCATCACCTCGCTGCGGGCGCCGGACGCGGTGATCCGCCCGGTCCACGCCTATGGCGGCGTCGTGTTCCACGACGTCACCACCGTGCGCCACGCCGAGAAGGCCCTGGAGGCGGGGGTCGACGGGCTGATCCTGGTCTGTGCCGGCGCGGGCGGGCATGCGGGGACCCTGAGCCCCTTCGCCCTCGTCGGCGAGATCCGGCGGTTCTACGACGGGCCGCTGATCCTGTCGGGGGCGATCACCTCAGGCTCGGCGATCCTGGCGGCCCAGGCCATGGGCGCCGACCTCGCCTATATGGGCACCCGGTTCATCGCCACCCGTGAGGCAAACGCAGTTCCCGCCTACAAGGACATGATCGCCGGCAGCGCGGCGGCCGACATCGTCTACACCCCCTACTTCACGGGCGTCCCAGGCAACTACCTGACGCCCAGCATCCGCGCCGCCGGGCTCGATCCCGACGCGCTGCCCGTCCGCGACAAGACCGCGATGAACTTCGGCAGCGCCAGCGTGAAGGCGTGGCGGGACGTCTGGGGCGCTGGTCAGGGGGTCGGCACCATCGCGGATGCGCCTGCCACTGCTGACCTCGTGGCCCGGCTCGCCCGGGAATACGCGGCGGCGCGGGCGCGGATCGCCGGCCTGTCGGCGGATTACGCCTGCGAGACCGCCCGGTGAGCATCCGCGTCGCTGATCCGGAGCCCGGGATCCGGCTCGTCACCATCGACCGGCTGGAGCGGCGCAACGCCCTCGACCGGGTGACCTATGCGAGCCTGACCGCCGCCTTCGAGACGGCGGGCCGAGACGCGAGCGTGCGCGCCCTGGTGCTCACCGGCGCGGGCGAGTGCTTCACCGCCGGCAACGACCTTAAGGATTTCCAGGATGTCGAGACCGGCGGCGCCAGCCCCGGCCTGACCTTCCTCAGGACCCTGCGCGCCTGCCCGATTCCGGTCGTGGCGGCCGTGGAGGGCCACGCGGTCGGCATCGGCACGACGCTGCTGCTCCACTGCGACCTCGCCTATGCGGGTGGTGGCGCCCGGTTCCGCCTGCCCTTCACGGCTTTGGGTCTCAGCCCGGAGGGCGGATCGAGCTACCTGCTGCCCCTGGTGGCGGGCGCGAAGCGCGCAGCCGAGTTGCTGATGCTCGGAGAACCCTTCACGGCGGAGGAGGCGGCCGCGGCCGGCCTCGTCAACGCCGCCGTCCCGGCGGGGACAGCACTGGAGACCGCGCTCGCCAAGGCGCGCGCGCTCGCCGCCCTGCCCCGGATCTCGATCGCCGCCACCAAGCAGGCCCTCCGGCGCGGCTACGACGACAGCGTCGCCCGCGCCCTCGACGCGGAGGCGGAGGTCTTCCACGCGCTCCGCCGCGGCCCGGAGGCGCAGGCGGCCTTCGCCGCGTTCCTGCGCCGATGAGCGCGCGGATGGAGACGGACGCGACCCTTCTGGCCGAGCTCGACGCTGCCGGGTCCGGCGCGAAGGAGGACCGCCACTTCGTCACGGCGCTGGCCCGGGGCCTGTCGGTGCTGGCCTGTTTCGGGCCAGGGCGCACGAGCCTCGCCAACCACGACATCGCGGAGGCCTGCGGGCTGCCGCGCTCCACCGTGTCGCGGCTCACGTACACGCTGACCAAGCTCGGCTACCTGCAGCACATGCCCGAACTCGGCCGCTACCGGCTCGGCACCGCCACCATCGCGCTCAGCTCGGCCGCTCTGGGGGGACTCGACGTCCGCGCCATCGCCCGGCCGGCGCTGCGCGCCGTCGCGGAGGCGGCCAACGCCTCTGTGGGACTCGGGGTGCGCGACCGGCTCAGCATGCGCTACGTCGACTGCCAGCGCGGCCCGGCGGCGATCTCGCTCAACTTGGATACCGGCTCGCGCATCTCGCTGGCCCGCAGCGCCATGGGCCGCGCCTACGTGGCGGTCTGCCCGGACCGGGAGCGCGCGGGCATCTACGAAGATCTGAAGGCGCTGGATCCCGTGGCCTGGCCCGCGCTGCGCGCAGGCCTCGACCGGGCGGTGGAGGAGCACCGGGAACTCGGCTGCTGCACCTCATTCGGCGAGTGGCAGGAGACGGTCTGCGCCATCGCGGTGGGATTCCATCCCGGCGGCGGCCTGCCGCTCATGTCGGTCAATTGCGGCGCCCCCGCCGTCATCACCGACGCGCGCTTCCTCATGGAGGTAGCGCGTCCCAAGCTCATCGAAGCCGTCCGCAGTCTCGACGGCGTGATGGGAGCCTGAGGACCTTTCGCGATGGATGCCGTTGCCGACCTGCCCCTGTCCGGGATCCGCGTCCTCGATCTGTCCCGGGTGCTCGCCGGGCCCTGGTGCGCGCAGGTGCTGGGCGATCTCGGCGCCGACGTGATCAAGGTCGAACACCCGGAGCGCGGCGACGACACCCGCGACTGGGGCGTGCCGACGAGCCCCGGCAACACCTCGTATTTCGACAGCGTGAACCGCAACAAGCGCTCGATCGGCGTCGACCTCGCCACGCCGGAGGGGCTGGCGATCGTGAGGGCTCTGGCCCGCGACAGCGACGTGCTGGTCCAGAACTTCAAGACCGGCGGGGCCGAGAAGCTCGGTCTCGGCTACGCGGCGCTCGCGGCGGAGAATCCCGGCCTGATCTACTGCTCGATTGCCGGCTACAGCTCGGACGGCTCGGAGGCCGGCCGGCCCGGCTACGACCTCGTGGTCCAGGGCGAATCCGGCGTGATGGCCCTCAACGGCGAGGCCGGAGGACCGCCGCTCAAGTTCGGGGTCGCGGCGGTCGACCTGTTCACCGGCCAGTTCGCCGCCCAGGCCGTGCTGGCGGCCCTGTACCAGCGGGAGCGGACCGGGCGCGGCCGGACGGTCGACCTCGCCCTGTTCGATTGCGGGGTGGCGCTGACCTCCTATTACGGCCTGGAGGCGCTCGCCCGGGGGATCGATCCGCCCCGCTACGGCAACGCCCATCCGTCGATCGTGCCCTACGGCGTGTTCGAGGCCGGCGACGGGCCGGTGGTGATCACGGTCGGCAACAACGGGCAGTACCGCCGCTTCTGCGAGCAGGTGCTGGAGCGTCCGGACTGGGTCGCCGATCCGCGCTTCGCCACCAACCTCGACCGGTCGCGCAACCGCGCCGCCTTCATCCCGGTCCTGGAGGCCGAACTCGCCAAGTGGGAACGGGCGCCGCTGATCGCGCGGCTCAGGGCCGCGGGCATCCCCTGCGGCGAGGTGATGGGCCTGCGCGAGGCGCTCACCTGTGACCGCGCCCGGGAGGCCGGGCTGGTGGTCGCGGCGCCCGAGAACGCCCACGTCCTCGCCCCGCCCTACCGGCTCGACGGCCGCCGGCTGCCGGTGCGGCGCATGCCGCCGGGCCTCGGGGATTCGAGCGCCGAGATCCTGGCGGAACAGCTGGAGTATCCGCAAGACGCGCGCGACGCGCTGCGGGCCAAGGGTGTGGTCCGGTAGGAAGGCCCCGGCCGGTCGTGTCCTGGACGGCGTCGGCGCGCTTCAAGGTCGGCCATCGTCCGGGCGGTCGAGGGGTGGATTAGCGCAGCACGCCTTCGGCGAGGGCCCGCTGGATGCCCCGGACATCCGCACCCCTTTTCAAGGTTCGCTGGATCGGCTCCGCCGCGCCCGAGACCCAGATCTTCAACTCGGCGTCGAGGTCGAACGTGCCGGCGGTCTCGACCGAGAAGCGCACGATCGCGCGGTACGGCACCGACAGGAACGTGACCTTGCTGCCGGTCACACCCTGGACGTCGATCAGGATCACGCGGCGCTCGGTGAATACGAACACGTCCCGGATGATCCTGAAGGCGAGCCGCGCCGTCTCGCCCTCGATCAGGATACCTTCGAGCCGTCGCTCGAGCGAGGCCGCGTCGACGGCCGAGCCGTGTCCGAGCAATCCGTCCAGCAGGCCCATGGGCGACAATCTCGTCTTGTTCCGCGTCGACGCGGAGCATGCCGCCTCGCCGTGGGTGCGGCAACGCGGGCCGGGCTGACCATGAAGCGCCCTGCGACCGGCCGGGATTAGCGCGCATCCTCATTGGCGTCCCTGACCCGTGCGCAGATCCGCCTTCGGGAGAGGCCGCGCCAAACGTCGGCCTCCAGGACTGGCCCACCACAAGCTTTCGTGATCATCGCCCACCGGGAATCGGGCAAGAGGTGCTATTCCCAGTGGCGATTATATACAATCTGTAAAAACCGTCCGTGTGCGGCCCTCCGATCGGACCCTTGGGGTCGAGACTGCCGATGCAACCATTATTCACAACTGCCGATCTCCACCCGCGAGACAGCTTCAGACGCTGGCGGGAGACACTGTTCGATCAGTGCGAACCGATCGAACAGAAGCGCCTGGACGACAGCCCCTTTGCGGCGCGCCTGGACGTCGCCCAGGTTGGACCTCTCCTCATCAGCCGAATCGCGCAGAGATCGGTCCGCAGCGAGGCGACGCCCAGCACGCTCCGGCGCCGGCGGTCGGACGGTATGGTCTGTGTCGCCTTCGCGCTCGCCGGCCGCACGACGAGCCTTCAGGACGATCGGTGCTCGGTACAGGGACCGGGCGATATCGTCGTGCTCGATCAACGGCCCGGCGTCGTCGCGTCGGACGCCAACAGCGAGTACCTGTTCTTAGAGCTGCCCCGTGCGTGCCTGGAGAGTGTGGTCGGCCCGACCCGGCTCTACACCGCGCTGACCCTCAGCGCCGATCTCGCCTCTACAGCCCTGACCCAGACCTTTTTCCGCGAATTGCTCAATGTAAGCGACCGCCTCGACGCGGACGCGGCCACCCGCATGGCCGGCATCGGCATGGACCTGATCGTAGCCAGTGTTGCGGAACGACTCGCGCAGGAGCCGCCCCGCTCTATTCACGGCAACGCCACGGTCCAGCGTGCCAAGGCTTACGTCGAAGCCCATCTCGGCGATCCGAGCCTCGACCCACCTCAGCTTGCAGGCGCGGTAGGCATCTCGCTACGCCGGCTTCAGGAGCTGTTCCACGAGCGTGACCGAAACGTCTCGGACTATATCTGGGAGCGCCGCCTCACGGTCGCTGCCGAGCGCTTGGCCGATTCGGCCAGCCTCCACTTGTCGATTGGCGTGGTGGCGTATAGTTGCGGCTTCACCACCCAGGCTCATTTTTCCCGGCGTTTCAAAGAACGTCATGGCCTGACGCCGCGCGAATACAGAGCTGCGGCCGTCCTGCGCCGATCCGTTGCGGTCGCGGATCTGTAAACGGTTGAGGAGCGGTGGGAATTGACCCGCAGATCAGTCTGGACGGACCCGCAACCACGATGTGATGTCTTTCGATCGTCCCCGGATCTCGCTGCTTCAGCCGGTTGGCCGCTCAGACGCAGACCATCGCCGCGGCCGCGCGGCATGGGGCCGGCGACCCGCCTTCCGGACGTGGAGCGGGCGCGTCCCAAACGTAGCGGCTGTCCATGCCGCCGGGCTGATCCCGGTCCGCCCTCGACCTGCCGGACGTGAGGCCCCGCGCCTCAGCCGGACCTGCGCGCCTGTGCCAGTCGCGCCCGGGCGTCGTCCAGAACGCGGGTCAGGGCCGCGTCCCACGAGACCCGCGGCTGCCAGCCGGTGGCGGCCTGGAGGCGGCCGGCATCGCCCGCGGCCAGGGGAATCTCGGTCGGCCGCACCCGCTCCGGTGCGATGCGGATCTCGAACGGCACCCGCGCCCGGACGCGCAGGTCCTCGAGCACGCTGGCGATCGTCCGCGGCTGGCCGGAGCTGATGTTGAACACGCTCCCGTCCGCCAGGGATTCCGTCCGGCCGATCAGGTCGGCATAGGCGCTCGCCACATCGGCGACGTCGAGGAAGTCGCGATAGGAGGAGAGGTTGCCGACCTCCAGGCAGGGCGGCACGAGGCCGGCCTCGATCCGGGCGATCTGGCCCGCGAAGGAGGCCACGACGAAGCGCTCGTCCTGGCCCGGACCGATATGGTTGAACGGCCGCAGCACGACGAGCTTCACGCCGATGCGGGGCAGCAGGTCGCGGAGCAGCTGCTCGCCCACCCATTTCGACCGGGCGTAGGTGTTGCGCGGGAGGGGCTCGACCGCCTCGCTGAGGGCGTGGCCCGCCAGGAAGGCGCTGCCGTAGACCTCGCCGGAACTCACGAAGAAGAAGGTGCAGCCCGGCACCGCCTCCACCGCCGCGACGAGGTTCATCAGGCCGTTGACGTTCACTCGCCAGGTCTGCCCCGGACCGCTGGCGGAGTCGGCAACCGAGGCAAGGCCCGCCAGATGGAGGATCGCGGTCGGCCGGAAGCGCGCCACGAAGGCACTCAGTGCGACCTCGTCGAGGAGGTCGATGGCCTCGTAGGTGACGCCCTCCGGCAGGCGGGGCGACTGCCCTCGCCCGATCCCCGCCACGCAATCGCCCGCACCCGCGCCTGCCGCCGCGAGGAGCGGCAGGACGTGGCCGCCGACGAAGCCGGCCGCCCCGGTTACGAGGATGCGCCGCGCGACCGGGCCGCCGGATCCGTGGGGAGAGGGCGCGCTCATGGCGCGATCCGGGCGGGGACCGTCACCTAGCCTCGGTTCCGGGTTCCCCAGCGCACGCCCATGCTGCCCTGGCCGGCGCCCGGCGAGCTGCCGGCATCCGCGCCGATCGCCGGGCCGGAAGCCGTCTTCGGCCGGTGCTGAGAGCCGGCCGCCAGGGGCTTCGACGCCAGCGTGTCGGGCACCTCGGACAGCCGCTCCTCGTCGCGCTCCGTGGCGAACTGCCCCGCCTTGCGGAACGTCCACAGATAGCCCGGTACCACCGCCTCCGCGGCGGTCGGCGTGATCCCGATCCCCTCGAAGGTCCGGCCCTCGGCCTTGGCGGCCTCCGAGACGATGTTGTCGTTCTGGAGCAGGATCACTTGATCCCGCGTCAGCTTCAGCGTGTCGGGCAGGAGTCCGAAAGTCAGGGTATCGGCGATCTCGAGCATGCGGGCCTGGAGCTTGGCCGCCGGCATGGGCAGATCCACGACCGCGCGCTTCCGCCGGATCGTCTTCAGCATGTAGCGGACGAAATGCTCCAGCGTGCCCACCTCCGGGCCGCCGAGTTCATAGACCTTGCCGGGCGCCACGGTGCCGTCGACGGCACGGGCGATCGCTTCGGCGACATCACCCACGAAAGCCGGCTGGAAGCGCGACTGGCCGCCGGCGAGCGGCAAGACCGGAAGCGCCCGGGCAAGGCTGGCGAAGCGGTTGAAGAAGCTGTCGCCGGGCCCGAAGATCAGCGAGGGTCGGAACACGACCGCGTCCGGGCAGGCGGCGAAGACCCGCGCCTCGCCCTCCGCCTTGGTGCGCGCATAGACCGATGGAGAGGCGGGATCCGCCCCGATCGCCGAGACGTGGATCATCCGGGCGCCCTGGCGTGCCGCGGCGCGGGCGATCGCGTCCGCGCCGTCGACCTGCAGCCGCGCGAAGCTCTGGGAGCCGGTCTCCTGTAGGATGCCGACGAGGTTGATCAACACGTCCGACCGCTCGGCAGCCCGCGCCACCGAATCCGGGTAGCGCAGGTTGGCCTGCACGGCGACGATCTGGTTGACCTTCCCCAGTGGCTGCAGGAACAGCGCGAGGTCCGGCCGTCGCACCGCGACGCGGATCCGGTAGCCGCGCTTGGCCAGCGCACGGACCACGTGCCGACCCAGGAAGCCGGAGCCGCCGTAGATCGTCACGAGCTGATCCTGCGGACGCCGGGGACCCGAGGCCGTTGTGGATGCGGACTGCGTCCCGGGACTCGTGTGCGCCGCCGCGGACGCCGTCGTGTTTTCTTGGCCGCTCATCACCGTGGTCTCGAGCTCCTCGCGCCGGGGCGCCGTCAAGCGGCCTACTTAGCCTAACTTCGTTGGGAAGGGAGCCGCCGATTGCGCCGTTGCGCCATTCCGGTGAACAGCGCGGGGTCGATGACCGGGATGCCGGTCGACGGGACGCTGGAACGGGTGAGCCAGCCGTGCATTCTTCCCCACCATGCGGGCGTGCCGAAGCGCGCGGCTGGGACGCGCCGGGGACTTCGATGATTGTAGGGATGCTGATTTCCGCGGCGATCGCGGTGTTCGGTTTGCTGGTCGCGTTGGGGTTCGTCGGCCACCCGATCGACGCGCAGCTCATCAGCAACTACGGCTGGAGCATCCTGATCATCGGCGTCGCGCTATTCGTGCTGTTTGCCTGGGCGCGGTACAGCCGGGCTCGCCGGCAGCGGTCCGCCTGAGCGCCGGCTCAGGCGACCTTGATCCGTCGGCGCATCTCCCGCGCCATGGCCGGACGGCCGTTCTGCCGGCCGGTGACCGCCCGAGGCACCCCCACGGTAAGGCACTGGCGCTCGCGCGCGATGAACGCGGTCGGCATCTCGGCCTGCATATCGGCCTCCATATCGCGCAATGCCGTGTCGGAATGGGCCGGATGCAGGTGGATGATCCCGAGCGCCTTGACGCCCGCCATCCGAGCCAGCTCCACGCCCTTCTGCCAGGTCGAGTGCCCCCAGCCCCGGCAGGTCGGATACTCGCCGTCGGTGAACATGCCGTCGTAGACCATCAGGTCGGCGTCGGCGACGAAGGCGGCGAGGTCCGGATCCGGCCAGGGATCGCTGTGCTCGATGTCGCTGATCAGGCACAGGCGCTTGCCGGCATGCTCGAACCGGTAGCCCACGGATCCTTGGGGATGGTTCAGCAGGATCGTGGCGACCCGCGTCCCGTCCGGGAAGGCCAGAGTCTGACCCGCCTCGAAGCCGTGGTGGTGAAAGGTGCAGCACAGCTTGTCGAGCGTAACCGGGAAGAGCGGCGGCGCGAACAGCCGGTCGAGGGTCGGGCCGGCCGACTCACCGCCGAGATTGCCGCAATAGGTGTTGATCACCCGGTCGGAATCGAGAACCGCCGGCTTGAAGAAGGGAAGCCCCGCGGTGTGGTCGAGATGCAGGTGGCTGAACAGAAGGTCGACTTCCTGCGGGAGGTCGGTCCGGTGACCCTGCCCGAGATTGTAGATGCCCGAGCCCGCGTCGACGATGAACATGCGCTGGCCGCACCGCACCTCGATGCACGGCGTGCTGCCGCCGAACTCCGCGTATTGCGGGCCGCTGACGGGCGTCGAGCCGCGGACGCCCCAGAAGCGGAGTACGAGGTCCTGGTCGGCCGCCAGGATGGTCGGCTCGGAACTGTTCGACATGGCGATCACGAATCCGCGGACAGTCGGTCCCGATCGCTTATGATCGAAACCCCGTCGCCGTTCCGGGAAGGTAGCTTTGAATACGGCAGGCCGACGGAGCAGGTGTACCGCTCATCCCCTGCCGTATCATGAATTGGTGTGCCGCAGGCGGTCGTGATGTGCGTCCGCGCACACGCACGGGCCGCTGCGCGGGGCGTTCGCATGCTCAGAGGGGCTCCGCGGAGGCCAGGAGGCTGGCCGGCGATCCGGTCAGAATCGGCCTGCCGGCGACCGATCCGGCGAGTCCCGCGGCCAGCCACGACGGAAGTGCGTCGCTGTAGCGCGTCGCCAGCGGCGCGGCCAGCGCCCCGAACGGGTCGGGGGCACGCTCGTAGACCGGGACGAAACCCGCCATCTGCCGCGGCGACAGACCCGATTCGGGCGCGGCCCAGGCTGCCCAGACCGTGTCGGGGACCGGGCGGTGGGCGCGATGGCCCGGCACCACCACCACTTCCTGCCCGGCGAAGGCCAGGGCTTCCGGCCGGCTGATGTCACCGACCGCCCCGCCCCGGGCCGTGTAGGCCGCCCAGAAGGCGTTCTGCCCGCCGTCGGAATAGGTGGTGCGCACGGCCGGCTCACCCGCCTCGGCGAGCGCCGTCATCCGAGCCTCCTCGACCGCCCGGCGGGTGGTAACGGCCGCCTCGACGGCGGGATCGCGCGCGGGCGCGAAGGCGTAGTGGCCGGAGACCACCGAGACCTGCAGCTCCTCCCGGCTCGCCTCGAACCGGTCGGAGCCCGCTTTCAGTTCCCGCCAGAAGGCGATGTTGGGGTCGGCCCTGTGGCGGGCCATGTTCTCGGCGGTCATCCGGAACGGATAGGACTGGAACTGGAAGGCCGCCTGACCACCGTTCAGCGCGTCCCGGGCGATGGCGTAGATCTCGCCGACCGTGCCGTTGGTCATGGCGAAGCAGCCCATGGACGAGCAGATCCCGTGCACCATCACGGCGGAGCCGGTGCCGCCATGGGCCCGGTCGTAGGCGTTGGGATAGCCGACGTCGAAGGAGAGGTAGTAGTGCGAGTTCGGGTTCATCTGGCGCCGGGGCACCGTGTAGAACCCCTCTGGCGTCTGCCGGTCGCCGCTCTTGCGCTTGGGCCCGAGCTGGCCGGACCAGCGGCAGATCGGGAAGGTCTTGATGTAGACGTAACCCGCGGGCCCCTTCTTCCAGACCTCGATCTCCGATTCCTTCTTGTAGGCCCGGAACAGGACCGGCGAGGCGGCCGTCACGCCCTTCTGCGCCATCAGGGCGAGGGTCGCGGCCGGAATCGGCGCCTCGGCCTTGCCCGCCTGTGCGGCGGCCGGTCCGGCGAGGGCCAGCAGAACGAGGCCGGCGGCGAGAGAAGTCGAGGTCGACAGGGTCATGAACCGTCCGCGCTGGATCGGCCGGAATGGCTGCCGGACGGGCGCGGCCCCCCGCCGTGATGGATTATTGCGGCGGCCGTGAGGCTGCGCGCCCGCTCGGCCCGGCGCCGCCCGGTTCGCTTCGGTGCGATCGCGAGGACGACGGCGCGGCCGGATCGCTGACGGTCTTCCTGTCAGGCCGCCGGCGCGGGCTCCCGCTCGGCGGCCATCGGCATGGGCGCGACCACCGCGCTGTTCTCCACGGCGATCACCGCGTCGAACGGCTCGGCGCCCTCCACGAGACCTGTCTCGGGCAGGCAGACGATGAGCCCGCGCCCGTCCCGCGCCTGCCGCAGCTGGGCGAGGCGCTCGCGGGCGCCCTCGGCCTTCCGCTCATCCATCGCGACTGCCACCACGAGGATGTCGGGATCCCGGGCGAGGCAACGGCTCAGCTCGATCGCCACCCGTTCGCGGGCATTGATCGCGCCATCCGCCAGCGCTCCGGTGCTGGGCTGGCTCTCGACCTTGCTGTCGAGGCCGAGACCGTAGACCGCGGCCTCGAGGCCCTCGTCGGCGAGAACCCGGCGCACCAGTTCCCGCACCCGCGGCTCCGCATTGGCCTCGCCGAGGCTGATCCGGCCGAACAGGAGGTTCTCCTCCAGGCTCGCCGCCGGATTGACCCGCGACGGATCGTGGAACTCCACCGCGCCGGCGAGATGCGGTGGCATCATGCGTGCGAACGACCACCGCGCCTGGACGAGGCGCTCCTGGAACGCCCCGTCGATCAGGCCGAAACGGTGGCGGGATTCGTTGTAGCGCAGCGCCAGGCCGATCAGCCGCGTGCGGTCGCGCTGGCCAGCCGGTCCCCGGCGCAGGCTCGCCGCGTCGGGCAGGCGCACCACGAGATCCTCGAAATAGCCCCGCTCGGCGGCCTGGAACAGCGAGTAGGCGTCGAACAGAGGATGGTCGTTCGGCAGGTCGGCGAAGATCTCCACCGTGCTGCGGGCCACCGACAGGCCGATCTCGGTGAGCGGGCGAACCAACCCCTCGGCCTCCAGAACCGCCCGCAGGTAGGGATGACGCGCGAAGCGCAGGGGCGTGAAGGCGCTGCCCACCGGCTCACCGAACAGAATGTTCTCGCCGATGCTCGCCTGGTTGTTGTAGCGGTTCGGATCGAACGGCTCGACGAGGCGCTCGGCGCCCTTGGCGGCCAGCGCCACCCGCATGGTCCGGCGCGCGGCGACGATCGCAGCGGCGAGCCGTGGCTGGGCGGCCGGATCGAGCCGTCCGGTCAGCCCGCGGGCATACACGAAGCCGTCGAGCCCGGTGAGCCGGCTGATGCCGATCAGCGCGATGTCGTCGGGCGCGTTCGCCGGATCGGTGCCGTAGAGCAGGTTCTGCCGGAGAGAGCCCTCCATCAGGATCGCCTCCCCCGACGCGAAGGCGATGCGCCGGGCGCGCTCCGCGGCGTCGAGGTCGCGCAGGTCCGTGCCCGCATAGGTGACGGCCCCGGCGGTCGGCTCGACCTGCCCCGCCAGCACCGCCGCCAGCGCGCGGGCGCCGCTGCCGCGGCTGCCCGTGATCGCCACGTGGCCCGGCATCGTCACGGCCACGTCGACGCCGGTCAGGCGCTCGCCCGTGGCCGGGTCGAAGGCGCCGACACCCTGGGTGGCCAGGATCCCGGACCGGGGCACCGGCAGGGCGGCCGCACCGGTCCGGGCTGCCCGTGCGCGCCGACCCTCGAGGGCCGCGATGATGCGGGCGAGGTCGCGCAGGCGCGTGCGGACCGACCTGCGGACCATCCAGAGCCGCGCGCAGATGGCGGCGAGCCAGCCGGCGAGGCCGAAGGCGCCCACGGCCGCCAGGAGCGCGGCCGGATCTACCGGGGCAGCGGGAGGCTGCCCCGGCCCGGAGCGCCAGAGCGCCGTTCCGGCAGCGATGGCCGGCAGGATCACGGCCAGCGCAAGGGCCGGCGCCCTGGCATAGGCCAGCCGCGCCTCGGCCCGCCCGACATTGGTTCGCATCACGGCGACGCGGGCCGCGATACGCCTGCGCTCGATCGCCGCCGCCCCGTGGTTGCGCACGGCGGGCAGTCGGCGCACGAGGTCGTTCAGGTTCTCCTCCGCCCGCACGCTTGAGCGCAGGCGCAACTCTTGCCGATCGCGAGCCCGTTCGAGCACCAATCCGTAGGCGAGGCCGATCGCCGCCAGGCCGATCACCGCGGCCGGGATCAGGCGGGGGGCGGCCAGGGCCGCGAAGCCGAGAGCCAGGATCAGGGCCGCGAGGGTCATCGCCGGCAGGACGATGCCGGCGGCGAGCAGGCGGTCGGCCCGCGCCAGCACCTCGCCGACGAGCCGGGCGAGGCTGCGCGCCTCGTCCCGGGCCCCCGCCGGCGCCTCGAGAATCGCCTGCAGCACGCCCTCGCGGACGGCGTCCCCGGCCTTGTTCTGTGCCTTGAAACAAAGGCGCGCGACGCACCAGCCGAGTCCCGCCAGCGCCAGGGCGCAGACGGCGATGCACAGGAAGGCCGTGAGTTCGAGTTCGGCCGGGCGCATCGGGATGCCGGGTGCCAGCACCAGTTCGCGGCCCGGGAGCGCCACCGCCACGCGCAGGAAGGGCAGCACGGGCGCCTCGTCGCGCGGCAGGACGGCGATCAGGTCGCGCAGGCACAGGAGCGCGAGCGCGCAGAGCGGCGCGCCGATCCCGACCGCGAGGGCCGCCGCGGTGGCGTGCTGAGGCCGCGCAGCGCGCCACGTCAGGACGAGAGGATCGGATTCCATGCGTCTCCGGACAGGAACGGGCGTCTCAACCGTCGCGGGGAATAGGCGTTCGCGCCGGTCACGGGAAGTGTCGCCGGCATTCATGGTCCCTGCCGCCGGCTCCTGCGACATGTCGGCCTGCTTGTTTCCGGCCGCGACCCTGGTTTGGAAGCGCTCCAGCGTTAAAACCATGGGATGAGGCGCAGCCGAGGCTCGGGACGGTGAGGCTCGGATTCAGGACGCATGACTACCGTGGACGCCCGAGCCGTATCGCGCAGGCGGCCGGCGCGCCGCACGATTTCGACCGGGACCTAGAGGGTGGGGCGGTTCTTGCGGCGAGAGGCTGAGACAATCGAGCACGATCTCCAAGGTCCCGCCTGGCGCGAGCCGGCCTGATGGCGCAGCTGTTCACCCCCGGCGCCGACGCGCTCTACCGCCTCGCCCTGATGACCGGGGTGGCTTGCCTCGTCGGGCTTCCGGTCCTGGCGGCCGGAATCGTGCGCTCGAACTACGTCACGGGCGTTGGGATCGCGCCGGCCCAGCCGCTGCCGTTCAGCCACAAGCACCATTCCGGCGAACTCGGCATCCAGTGCCGCTACTGCCACACCACGGTTGATCGGGAGGCCACCGCCGGCATCCCGCCGACGCATACCTGCATGACCTGCCACTCGCAGATCTGGACGGGCTCGGACATGCTGAAGCCCGTGCGCGACAGCTACGCGCAGGACAAGCCGCTGGAATGGGTGCGGCTGAACAAGCTGCCGCAATACGTCTACTACAATCACTCCGTCCACGTGACGAAGGGGATCGGCTGCTCGACCTGCCACGGCGACGTCACATCGATGCAGATGACCTACCGGGCTAACGCCTTCGAGATGCAGTTCTGCCTCGATTGCCACCGGGCACCGGAGAAATACGTCCGCACGCCGGATCAGGTCTGGAACATGACCTGGGCGCCGCCGGCCGACCAAGCGACGCTAGGTCCCAAGCTTGTAGCCCAGTACCATATCCGCGGTGGGGAGCGGCTGACCGAATGCGGGATCTGCCACCGATGACCGGCGCTCCCGACATCGCCGCTCTGCGCGCGAAACTCGCCGGCGGCGACGGCCCGCGCTTCTGGCGCAGCCTCGACGCCGTGGCCGACAGCCCCGAGTTCCGCGCCTATCTGGCGGCCGAGTTCCCCTCGGCGTCGCGGCTTGCCGCCGCCCCGGAGCGGCGCGGCTTCCTCAAGTTGATGGCCGCCTCCTTCGCACTGGGCGGCTTGACCGCCTGCGGCGGGGGCGGCGGGCGCGACCACGAGGTGCCCTACGTCAACCAGCCCGAGCGGATCGTGCCCGGGACGGACCTGTCCTACGCGTCCTCGGCTGTGTTCGATGGCTTCGGCAACGGCATCCTGGTCACCACCCGCAATGGCCGGCCCCTGAAGATCGAGGGCAATCCCCAGCATCCCTGGAGCCGCGGCGGCACCGATGTGCTGGCCCAGGCCTCGGTGCTCGGGCTGTACGATCCGTTCCGCTCCCAGGCGGTGCAGCATCTCGGCCGGCCGAGTTCCTGGGCGGCGTTCCGGGCGGACCTGCAGGGGCAGATGCCGGGCTGGCGCGCGAACCGGGGCGAAGGTCTCGCTCTGCTCACCGGTCCTGTGACGTCGCCCGGCGTGGCGGCGCAGATCGCGCGGCTGCGGACCGCCTACCCGGCCCTCCGCTGGTATGCCGGCGCCGGGGCCAGCCGCGACGGGATCTACGAGGGCGCCCGGCGGGCCTATGGACGCGTGCTGGAGACCCATCCCGATTTCAGCCGCGCCCGCACCATCGTGGCGCTCGACGGCGATTTCCTGGACCTTGGCCCCGGCCAGGTCGGCCTGTCCCGACGCTGGATCGAGGCGCGGCGCGCGGCCTATGCGGAAGGACGGCTCCTCACCCTCCATGCGGCGGCGCCGACACCGACGCTGACCAGCGCCAAGGCGGATCACGGGATCGTGGTGCCGGCCGGCCGGCTGGAGGCTCTGGCCCGAGACCTGCTCAGTCTGGCCGCAGGTGGCGCGGCCCCCGGGGGCGACGACCCCGTGTCCCGCTGGGCGCGGGATGCGGGCACGGCACTCAACCAAGCTCGGGGCGCCGGCATCGTCACCGCCGGCCTGAGCGCGGGCCCCGAACTGCATGAACTCGTCCACCGGCTCAACGGCGCACTCGGCAATACCGGCGCAACCGTGATCCACACGGCGCCCACGGAGGAGACGGGTGCCGGGACCCTTGCCGATCTCGCGGAGGCCATGGATCACGGCGCCGTCAAGGTGCTCGTCGTGCTCGGCGCCAATCCTGTCTACGAGGCGCCCGGCGCCCTCGATTTCGCCGCCCGGATGAAGCGCGTGCCGCTCAAGATCCATGCGGGGCTCTACTACGACGAGACCGGCGCGCATGCCGATTGGCACCTGCCCGCCGCCCACCCGCTGGAATCCTGGGGCGACGTCCGGTCCCTCGACGGGACGGTGGGGCTGATCCAGCCGACGGTGGCCCCCCTGTATAATGGCCGTACGCTTGCGGAGATGCTGGCCTTCCTGGCGGGCGGCGAGGGCGGGGAGAGTGGTCAGGACGCCCTCGGCCTCCTCAAGGCGCAGTGGCGGAACGAGGCCGAGGACGACACGGCCTTCGAGACTCGCTTCTCCCAGGCCCTGCGTCTGGGCTTCTGGGCGGACAGCGCGCGCCCGGCCGAGACCGTCGCGCTGACGCAGGCCGCGGCAGCCGTCCCCGCAGCCGCTCCCTCCTCCGCGACCGCTGCCAACGGGGTCGAGGTGGTGTTTCGCCCCGATTCCACGATCTGGGACGGTACCCATGCCGACCTTGCCTGGCTGCAGGAACTCCCCAAGCCCCTGACCAAAGTGGTCTGGGAGAACGTGGTCGCGGTGAGCCCGGGTCTTGCCGAGCGCGCGGGAATCGCCACGGGCGACATCCTGCGCGTCGAGGCGGAGGGCCGCACCGTCGAGGGCCCGGCCTGGATCCTGCCCGGTCAGGCCGACGACACCGTCACGCTGACCCTGGGCTACGGCCGGGACGTGCCGGACCACCTCGCCCGCGGCCTCGGCTACGCCTCCGCACCCCTGCGCCCGCCGGGTTCGCCCTGGCGGCTCGCCGACGCCCGGCTGACGAAGACCGGCGAGCGGCGCATGCCGGTTACCACCCAGCACCTCGGCACGATGGAGGGGCAGGACCTCGTGCGCGTGCAGCCTGTGGGCGCCCCGCCCGTGGGCGACCCGAAGGGCGCGCCGACGCCCGCCTCGTTCTATCCACCCCCGGAGAGTCAGGACCGCTGGGTCGCGGCGCAATGGGGCATGGCTATCGATCTCGATGCCTGTATCGGCTGCAACGCCTGCGTCACCGCCTGTCAGGCGGAGAACAACATCCCGGTGGTCGGCCGCGAGGAAGTCGAGAAGGGCCGCTGGATGGGCTGGCTGCGGGTCGACCGCTACTACGCGGGCGACCTCGACGCGCCGAGCACACATTTCCAGCCGGTGCCCTGCATGCATTGCGAGCAGGCGCCCTGCGAACTCGGCTGTCCGGTGGAGGCCACGCTCCACGACAGCGAGGGCCTGAACCTGCAGGTCTACAACCGCTGCGTCGGGACCCGGACCTGCCAGAGCTATTGCCCCTACAAGGTGCGCCGGTTCAACTATCTCGACTATACCGGCGGCATGACCCCGGTGGAGCAGCAGCAGCGCAATCCCGAGGTCACGGTCCGGTCCCGCGGCGTGATGGAGAAGTGCACCTACTGCATCCAGCGCATCACGGCCGCCCGGATCACGTCGGCCAAGGATGCCCACGCGCCGATCCCCGACGGCACCGTCGAAACCGCCTGCCAGGGTGCCTGCCCGACCCGGGCGATCACCTTCGGCAACGTCGCCGATCCGGGCAGCCAGGTCTCGGCCGCCCGCAGGGATCCGCGGGAATACGCCCTCCTCGGTCACCTGAACACGCGTCCGCGCACCACCTACCTCGCCGAGCTTGCGCCTGCCGCAGACTCGAACGGCCGGGAGGGCTGAGCATGTCCGGTCCCCTGATCCGGCCCGATGCGACTCTCCAGGGCATCGGCGGCGCAGTCGCGGCCATCCCGCTGACGCATCCGGGCAACCGGCGCTGGTGGATCGCCTTCGCGGGCGCGGGGGCACTCCTCGGCCTGTTCGTCCTCACCCTCGGCTATCTGCTGTACGCGGGACCCGGGATCTGGGCGAACAACAACGCCGTCGTCTGGGCGCTGGACATCGCGAGCTACGATTGGTGGATCGGCGTCGCGTCCGGCAGCCTGCTGGTCTCGGCGATCCTGCTCCTGCTCGGGGCGGAGTGGCGCGGGGCGGTGAACCGCGTCGCCGAGACACTGGCGCTGCTCGCCACCGTGGCGGCCGGGCTCTACCCGATCATCCATCTCGGGCGGCCATGGTTCTTCTTCTGGAACCTGCCCTACCCCAACACCTACAACCTCTGGCCGCAATTCCGTTCGCCGCTGCTCTGGGACGCGATCGACATCGTGTCGTTCCTGGTGATCTGCGTGAGCCTCTGGTTCATCGGGCTGCTGCCGGACCTCGCCACCCTGCGCGACCGCGCGCATCTCGAGGCGATGCGACAGCTGGACGTGAAGGCACCGACCCGCAAACTCGCGCTGCTGCGCGCGCAGGTCTACGGCATCCTCGCCTCGGGCTGGCGCGGCTCGGCGGCCCACTGGCAGATCTGGGTCCAGGCCTACCGGACGGTGGCGCTGCTCGGGGTGCTGCTGGTGGTCTCTGTCCAGACCGGCGCCTCGGTGATGCTGGCGGGCTCGCTGATGCCCGGCTGGCACAGCACGCTTCTGCCGGTGAGCTTCCTGGTGAACGCGGTCTATTCCGGCGTCGGCGTGACGGCCGTGATCGTCATGCTGATCCGCATCGTCTACGGTCTCGATGCCCTGGTGACGACCCGCCACCTCGACGTGCTCGGGCGGCTGCTGCTCTGCCTCGGCTGCGCCAGCGCCTATTGCTACGCGGCCGAGTATTTCGACACGTTCCTCAACGGCGACGCCGAGGCCCGCGGCGTCCTGGTCCGCCGCATGACCGGCACCCATGCCCTGGTCTCCTGGACGGCCGTCCTGTGTCTCGTCCTGCCCGCGCAGATCCTGTGGTCGGCGCGCATCCGCACGGCGCCCCTGGCCATCGCGGCGGTGGGTCTCCTCGTGGCCGTCGGCGCCTATGCCGACCACGTCATGGTGCTGGTGGTCACCCTCACGCAGGACTTCCTGCCCTCCTCGAAGCTGCCCTACACGACGGATGTCTGGGGCATCGCCACCTTCGCGGGCTCGGTCGGCCTGTTCCTGACCCTGCTGCTGCTGTTCCTGCGCTACCTGCCGGCCGTATCGATCGTCGAGAGCCGCCGTCTCGCCCTGACGGCGTCGCCGGCCGCGCAGGACGACGCCCGCGCGGTCGCGTCCCGGGCCGCCGCGCGGCCCGAGGAGGATCCGGGCTCCGCGCCCCTGTGGGGCGTGTCCGCCACCTTCGCGAGCCAGGGCGACCTGGCTGCCGCCCTCCAGGCGGTCTCGGGCCTCAGCCCAGATCACGTCCATCTCGACGGGCACGGCCCGGTGCCGATGCCCCGCACCCTGCGACCGCTGGGTCTGGAGGGACGATCGATCCTGCCTTACGCCCTCGCCGGGGCGTTGCTCGGGGGCATCGGCTTCTTCGTCCTGTGCATTTACGCCACGGCCTACGACTACGTCTTTCTGATCGGTGGGCGCCCACGCCTCTCCTGGCCTTCCTTCGTGGTGCCGAGCGTCTCCTTCGCGATGATGGCGGGCTGCGTGGCGATCCACCTCGCGCTCCTCGTGCTCAACCGCTTGCCCCGCCTGAACCACCCGGCCTTCAACATCCCGGGCTTCCTGCGGGCTTCCGAGGATCGGTTCTTCCTCTCCGCCGAGGCGCGCAGCGACCGGTTCGACGCGGGCCGGATCGAGCGGCGGCTTGCGGCCCTGCCGGTCGAGGCCGGGCGCCCCCTCGAGGTCCGGCGGATACCGCGATGAGGGGTTCCGACCTCCGCACCTTGCCGCTCGCCCTCCTCGCCTGTCTGGCCCTCACGCCCCTGGCGGCCTGCGGCGAGGCCGACATGGCCGATCAGGCCCGGGCCAAGACCTGGGACAGGAACCCGTTCTTTCCGCGGGAGATCACCATGCGTCAGCCGGTGGCCGGCACGGTGCCGCGCAGCGATCCGGCCCGTGTGGCGCCGCAGCCGGAGACGATCAGCCGGGCGTTGCTCGACCGGGGTCGGGAGCGCTACGGGGTGTTCTGCACGCCCTGCCACGGACAGGACGGGCGCGGCGCCGGCATGATCGTGGCGCGCGGCTTCCCGTCTGCCGGAAATCTCACGGCGGAGCGCCTGCGCAAGGCCTCCGCGGCCGAGATCTACGACGCGATCTCGAACGGCCGGAAGGCGATGTTCGGCATGGGCCAGATGATCCCCTCCGCCGATCGATGGGCGATCGTCGCCTATGTCCGCGCCCTCCAGATCAGCCAGGACGCCCCAGTGGCGCTTCTGCCCGCCGAGGATCGCGCGCGCCTGGAGGCGATGCCGTGAGGCGCTCCGCCCTGCTCGGCCTCCTCGGTCTCGCCCTCCTGGCCGTCTGCCTGATCGCGGGCGGCTGGCGCGGGGCGATGGGTTCGTATCTCGCCGCCTGGCTGGTCCTCCTCGCCTTCCCGGTCGGCGCCCTGCCGGTGGTCGTCGTGGCCGAGCGCTTCGGCCAGCGGGTCCGTGAGCGCGGGGGCATCGAGATGCTGGCGGGCCTGCGCCGGCTGATGGCGCTGATGCCGGTCGCGGCCGTGCTGGCGCTGCCGGTTCTGGTGGCCGCGCCCCTGCTCTATCCCTGGGTAACGGCCCCAGCGCGCACCCCGCTCGCCGCCCTGTGGTTCACGGTGCCGTTCTTCGCGATCCGGGTGGTCGTCTATCTCGCCGCCTGGACCTGGCTGGCCCTGCGCTTCGCCCGGCCATTCGACGCACCCGGGGAGGGCCGGACCGTGCCGGCGGTGGGGCTGCACGCGGTCATCGGCATGCTGTTCGTGACCGACGTGGTCGCCTCCCTCGACCCGCGGCTCGACTCCACCCTTCTGGGCCTCTTGGTAATGACGGCCTGGAGCGGCCTCGCCTTCGCGGCGGCGATCCTCCTCGCCTGGGAGGAGCCCGAGCCCGTCGGCCGCGGCCGCACCGCACCGGGACGCGGCCGGCTGGTACCCCTCGTCGTACTGCTCGGCCTCTGGGCCTATCTGCACTTCGTGCAGTTCCTGATCGTCTGGTCTGCCAACCTGCCGCCCGAGGTGGCTTGGTACTTCGCCCGCGGCGGCTGGGTCGGGCGGGCGCTGGCGATCGTGGCCGGCGCGGTCGTGGTGCTGGCCGGGCTCGCGACCCTCCGGCCGGGGCGCCCGACCACCCGGATCCTGGCCGGCGCGGCGCTCGCCGTCCACGCCCTAGAGATGTTCTGGCTGATCACCCCGGCGCTGCGCGACCGCTTCGTCCTCCGGCCGAGCGACGCGCTGGCCGCCGGCGGCGTGGCCTGTCTCGCTGTTGCGCTCCGGCCGGTGCTGCGGCCGCGCGCGGACCGGGCGGCCTCCAAGGCCCGTCGCGCCGGGAGGCCGGCATGAGTGCGGACGGACCTTCCGGGCTGATCCCGGCGATCCTGGCCGGGCTGACCCTGCGCAGCAGCGGCCTCCTGAGCGGGCGCCCGCCGCGCCCGGCCGCCAACACCGAGCGTGATCCCGACGATCCCGGGCACGAGACCAGCGACGTCAACGTCCGCAACACCGCGCTGGTGATGGCGGGGCTCGCCCTGACCGCCCTGGCGGTGATTGGCACGATGGTCTGGATGATGGCGACGTTCACGGCGAGCCAGCGCCGGGCCCTGCCTGCCCTGACGCCCCAGCAGACCACACGGCTGGTGCCGCCGCCGCCGAACCTGCAGGCCGATCCCTACGCCGATCTCGACCGCGAGCGGGCGGCGGCCGAGGCGCACCTGTCCGGCTACGGCTACCGGGACGAGGCCCGCACCCGCGCCCGGATCCCGATCGGTCGCGCCATGGACCTGGTCGTCGGCCGATCCCTCGACGCCGCGGAGCCTGGAGACCGATGACGCCGGGCCACGATTCCCTTCAGCTCTGGCCCGCCGCGGTCTCCGCCACCGCCAGCGAGACCGATTGGCTCATCCTGGCCTTCACGGTGCTGACGCTGCTGCTGACCGTACCGGTCTTCGTGGCGATCACCTACTTCGCCCTGCGCTACCGTGAGGGCTCCGAGGCGGACCGGAGCCCGTCTGGCATCCGCTCCAACCTCATCGAGATCAGCTGGATGCTGATCCCGTTCCTGCTGACGCTGATCTTCTTCGTCTGGGGCGCGCGGCTCTACGTCCACTCGAAGAACCCGCCCCCGGACGCCATGGTGGTCGAGGCGATCGGCCGGCAGTGGATGTGGAAGTTCCAGCATCCCACCGGCCAGTCCGAGATCAACAACCTCCACCTGCCGATCGGCCAGCCGATCCGCCTGCACATCATCAGCCAGGACGTGATCCACGCCCTCTACCTGCCGGCGGTGCGCCTGCAGGTGGCAGCCCTGCCCGACCGCTACACCGACCTGTGGTTCAAGGCCGACAAGACCGGCACCTATCACCTCTACTGCTCGGAATATTGCGGCACCGACCATTCGGTGATGGGCGGCGAGGTCACCTTCATGAATCCCGGCGACTACCAGGAGTGGCTGACCCATGCCGGCGCGCAGCAGGGCAAGGTCGCGGCGGGCCGGGCCCTCTACGAGGCCTATGGCTGCGCCGGATGCCATGAGCCGGGCTCGCCCGTGAAGGCGCCGAGCCTCGCGGGTCTCTACGGATCCGCTGTGACGCTCGCCGATGGCCGCACCGTGACAGCCGACGACGCGTGGTTGCGGGAGAAAATCCTGAACCCGAACGGCGACCGGCTCGCCGGAGCGGGCAAGCAGGTCATGCCGAGCTTCGCCGGCCGGATTCCGGCGGACGAACTCGGGACGCTGATCGACTTCCTGAAATCCTATTCGGGCCCGGCCGCCGGCAAGGCCGCGGACGCGACGCCGGCGGGGGCGACACGATGAGCGCATCGGGCACCATCGGCGGCACCGCCCGCCGCGAACCCCACACCCCGGAATCGACGATCGGCCGCAAGGCCGATTACCTGCATGCGGAATCGACCCTGCGCTCGTGGTTCCTCGCGACCGACCACAAGCGCATCGCGATCCTCTACCTCGTCTCGATCACCGGCTTCTTCGTGATCGGCGCCCTGGCGGCGGGCGTGGTGCGGCTGGCGCTCGTCGTGCCGAACGGCGCGATCATGACCAACGACACCTACAACAAGGCCTTCACCATCCACGGCGTGGTGATGGTCTGGTTCTTCCTGATCCCGTCGATCCCCGCGACCTTCGGCAACTTCCTGATCCCCCTCATGATCGGGGCGAAGGACCTCGCCTTCCCGAAGCTCAACCTGACGAGCTGGTACGTGTTCATGGCGGGCGCCCTGTTCACCCTGGTCTCGGTGGTGCTGGGCGGGGTCGATACCGGCTGGACCTTCTACGCCCCGCTCTCCACGGCCTTCTCGAACACCTGGGTGCTGCCGGCGCTGATCGGCGTCACCATCGTGGGCTTCTCGTCGATCCTGACCGGGCTCAACTTCGTGGTCACGATCCACACCATGCGGGCGCCCGGCATGACGTGGTTCAAGCTGCCGATCTTCGTCTGGGCGCACTACGCCACGAGCCTGATCTTCCTGCTGGCGACGCCGGTCATCACCACGGCGCTGATCCTGCTGATCGCGGAGCGCGCCTTCCACATCGGCGTGTTCGATCCGGCCTATGGCGGTGACCCGGTGCTGTTCCAGCACCTGTTCTGGTTCTACTCGCACCCGGCCGTGTACATCATGGTCCTGCCCGGGATGGGGGTCATTTCCGAGATCGTCCCGGCCTTCGCGCAGAAGAAGCTGTTCGGCTACCGGTTCGTCGCCTACGCGTCGATCGGCCTCGCCTCGGTGACCTTCTTCGTCTGGGGCCACCACATGTTCGTCAACGGCCAGAGTGATCTGGCCTCGCTGGTGTTCTCCGCCCTGTCCTTCGCGGTGGCGGTGCCCTCGGCGGTGAAGGTCTATAACTGGACCGCCACGATCCATAAGGGCTCGCTCCGGCTCGACACCCCGATGCTCTACGCGATGGGCTATATCGGCCTGTTCGTGCTCGGCGGGCTGACCGGCCTCTATCTCGCGACGCTCGCCATCAACCAGCACATCCACGCGACCTACTTCGTGGTCGCGCATTTCCACTACATCATGGTCGGCGGCACCGTGCTGGCGTTCCTGGGCGGCCTGCACTTCTGGTGGCCGAAATTCACCGGCCGGATGTACAGCGAGCCCTGGGGTCGGGTCTCGGCGCTGCTGATCTTCCTCGGCTTTAACGTGACCTTCTTCCCGCAATTCATCCTCGGCTATCTCGGGATGCCGCGGCGCTACGCGACCTACCCGGCCGAGTTCCAACTCCTCAACGTGCTGTCCTCGGCGGGCGCCACGATCCTGGCGGCCGGCTACATCTTCCCGATGCTCTACCTCGTCTATTCCCTGTGGTTCGGGCGGAGGGCGCCGGCCAATCCATGGAACGCGAAGGGGCTCGAATGGGAGACCGCCTCGCCGCCGCCGACGCACAATTTCCTCGAAGCCCCCGAGGTGCCGCGCATCCCCTACGATTACCCGATCCAGGCCCAGGAATCCCGGGATCAGCACGGATGACCCAGCCCTTGGCAGACGGCGTCGGTGTCGCGCGGGCCGAGCATTTCGAGAGCGTCGCCCAGCAGCGCGAGGCCGCAACCCTCGGCATCTGGGCGTGGCTGATCACCGAGCTGCTGCTGTTCTCGGCCCTGTTCCTGGTAGCGCTGATCACCCGGATCCAGCACCCCGAGGCGACGGTCGCGGCGGCCAAGCACCTCAAGTTCTGGATCGGCGCCACCAACACCGTGGTGCTGATCTGCTCCAGCTTGACCATGTCCATGGCGATCGAATTCTCGCGGATGGGCTGGCAGCGCGCCATGGTGCGGGCGATGCTGGCCACCGCGGCGCTGGGCGGCCTGTTCCTCGTGCTGAAGGGCTACGAGTATTACGCCGACTGGGCCGAGCACATGATGCCGTTCCTCAGCGGTCGGCCCTTCGCGCTTGCCGAGACGCCGGCATCGCGGCTGTTCGTGAACCTCTACTACGTCGCGACGCTGCTCCACGCCCTGCACCTGTTCACCGGCATCGCGCTGCTGCTCGGCATCACCTGGATGGCTGCCAGGGCTGGCTTCCTCTCTCGGCACCAGAACTGGATCGAGGTCTACGGCCTCTACTGGCACTTCATCGACCTCGTCTGGATCCTGGCCTTCCCGATCCTCTACGTGGTGAACCGGTAGGATGCGCAATCCCCTGGCCGCCCTGAGCGCCGACGACCGCGCCCTGCTCCGGAAGCGCCTGCGCACGCCCTTGCTCACCTTCCTGGCGCTGCTGGCGCTGCTGGCGGTGAACGTCACGCTGGGGGCCACCCTCCCCTTCGCGCAGGTCTGGATCGTCGAGCTGCTGGTGGTCGCCGTGATGGTGGCGCTGATCCTCCTCGTCTCCATGGAGGTGATCCATGAGCCGCCCCTGATCCGGCTGTTCTCGGCCCTCGGCTTCTTCTGGGTCGCCATCCTGGTCGGCATGACCCTGACGGATTATCTGGCCCGCTGAGCCGCGCGAAAGCCGTTGTTCGAACGGCGGAACACTCCTACACCTCGCCGCTCTCCCGCATGGCCCGGCTGCAAAACGATGTGCGAACTGCTCGGCATGAGCGCCAACGTGCCGACCGACATCCGCTTCTCCTTCGCGGGCCTCGCCCGACGCGGCGGCGACACCGGTCCCCACGCCGACGGCTGGGGCATCAGCTTCTATGACGGGCGCACCTGCCGCAGCTTTCACGAGCCGGAGCCGAGCGCGCGCTCGCAGCTCGCCCGGCTGCTGCGCGACATGCCGATCAAGAGCCGGATCGTGGTCGCGCATGTCCGCAAGGCCAATCGCGGCCGGGTCAGCCTGGAGAACACCCATCCGTTCTCTCGGGAATTGTGGGGCCGCCGCTGGACCTTCGCGCATAACGGCCAGCTCAAGGGCGTGAAGCGCCTGCCGCTCGGCGGCTTCATGCCGATCGGCAGCACAGACAGCGAGCACGCCTTCTGCTGGATGCTGGGACGGCTGCAGGCCCGGTACAAGGCCCTGCCCCGCCCCGAGACCCTCGACCGGGCGGTGGCCGACCTCGCGGGCGAGCTGCACGCGCTCGGCGTGTTCAACATGCTGCTCACCGACAGCCGCACCCTCTACGCCCATTGCGGCAAGCGGCTGTGCTACCTGACCCGCTGCGCCCCCTTCGGGAAGGCCACCCTGATCGACGAGGACTGGCAGGTCGACTTCGCGAAGGAGACCACCGAGCACGATGTGGTGACGGTGATCGCCACCCAGGCGCTGACCCGGGACGAGTGCTGGACCGACCTCGCCCGCGGCGACGTCCTGACCCTGCGGGACGGGGCGATCCGGCTGTTGAGACCGGGCAACTTAGCTTAAGTGTGTTTTGCGCGAGGGTGCATGCTCGCGCCCGATGCGCTAGAACGCCGGTAACAGCGGCGCATCGGCTGGACTTCTCCCCGGGTTCAAGCCGGCAAGCGACCCGCCTCGACCGTCTCGGGACCTCCGGTCGAGCCACGACACGTTGACGAGTGCGATACGCATGACCCGCGACGACACCGATACCGTCCTGTCCCAGGAGGACGGGACGCGGGATGGCCGCCCGAACCTGGCTCCCGGCATCCGCACGCATCTCGGAGAGCATCTGCGCACCGTCTACGAGCGGATCGGCGAGGAGTCGCTGCCCTCCCGCTTCGCCGAGCTGATCGAGAAGCTGGAGGCCGCTCTGCGCGCCCGGGGCGAGGCGATCGAGCCGGAATTCCGCAACGGCCTGCTCGCCGCGGTCCCGTCGCTCCGCGCCTTCGCGCTGTCGCTGACGTCGAACCCTGCCCGGTCCGACGACCTCGTCCAGGACACCCTGCTCAAGGGCTGGCAGCACCGCGCCCGGTTCCAGCCCGGGACCAACCTGAACGCGTGGCTGTTCACGATCCTGCGCAACATCTTTTACTCGGACCACCGCAAGCGGGTCCGCGAGGTCGAGGACCAGGACGGCTCCTACGCGGCCCGGCTCGCCACCGCCCCCCACCAGGGCGACCGGCTCGACGTCGAGGATCTGCAATCGGCACTGGCCAAGCTGCCGCCGGACCAGCGCGAGGCCCTGGTCCTGGTCGGCGCCGAGGGCGTGTCCTACGAGGAGGCCGCGGCGATCATGGGCTGCAAGGTCGGCACCGTGAAGAGCCGCGTCAGCCGCGCCCGCGGCCGGCTCGCGGAACTTCTGGGCTACGACGAGGAGGATCTCGGCTCCGACCGGTTCATCCAGTCGGCGATGCCCAAGGACGCGTGAGAGTTTAGCCGGCCGCGCTGCGGCGCGGCGCAAAAAAAGATGCATCCGATTCCGCGGATCGGGCGTTACCGGCCCGAGCTTCGCTGCGCCCGCGCGGCGAAACACCACGGAACGGAGCAATCCCGTATGACCTTCAAGACCCTCATCGCCGCCTCGGCTCTCGCCCTCTCGCTGCCGCTGGCGGCCCAGGCCCAGGGCACGATCCCGGGTGCCGAGCGCGGTGCGGCCGCGGGTGCCGATGCGGCCGGCCCCATCGGCGGCATCGTCGGCGGCGCAGTCGGTGCGGCCACCGGCACGGTGGGCGGCATCCTCGGCGTCGACATGGCCCCGCGCTTCCGCAGCTACGTTCGCGAGCGCAACGTCCGCTCCTACGATTATGATGGCCGCGTCGCCGTCGGCACCACCCTGCCGGCCTCGGGCGTGACCTATTACGACGTGCCGAACGAGTACCGCGTGCAGCCGGGTTACCGCTACACCGTGGTGAATGACCGTCCGGTGCTGGTCGATCGCAGCCACCGCATCGTCGAGGTCATCGACTAAACCCGGTTGAGATCGTGGGGCCGGTCCAGCATCGGCCCTGCGCCTCCGGAGCCTGCTCCGGGGGCATTTCCACAGCCGCGGCCGTCGGCGCAACGCTTCATTCGTCCGGCCGTTGATAGGCCGTTCGACCCGTGAGGCGACCATGAGCGACACTCCCACCGAACCGAATGCCACCCTGCCCGAGCCGGTGCGCGACCATCTCGGCCAGCAGCTGCGCGGGGTGCTGCCGGTGGAGGCCGACAAGCCCCGCTTCCTCGGCGACGATCCCGTGCCGGAGGCGTTCGAGCCGCAGATCCGCCGGCTCGAGACGCGGCTGAAGACCCACGAGGAAGGCACCGGCGCCGTCGGCCAGGCCCTCGATCAGATCCTCGATGCCCTCGGCGTCAAGCCGGAGGATGCCGACAAGCGCGCGGGCTGAGGCGTCAGACGCGCGGCTTGGTCGCCAGGATATCGCGGATCTCCGACAGCAGCTTCACGTCGGCCGGCACGTCGTCGGGCTTCTTGACCTCCGCGTGCTGAAGCCGGTTCATCGCCCGGATGACGAGGAACAGCACGAAGGCGACGATCACGAAGTTCAGCGACAGGGTCAGGAACTGGCCGTAGCCGAGGACGGCGCCCTGCTTCTTCGCGTCCGCGTAGGGCAGGCCGGCCTGCACCTTCGACGACAGCGGCACGTAGTAGTTCGAGAAATCGAGCCCGCCCGTGACCGCGCCGATCACCGGCATGAAGATGTCCTGGACCGCCGAGTTGACGATGGCCCCAAAGGCAGCGCCGATGATCACGCCGACCGCGAGATCGACCACGTTCCCGCGCAGCGCGAATGTCTTGAATTCCTCGAGCATCGCCGAATCCCCCCGAACGCCGCCAAGGTAGGGGAGAATTCCGCGACGGCCAGCGGCTAGTCCGGCTTGACGGCTTCGGGCCGCGCCTCAGCGGCGATCTCGAGCTGCGCGTCCGCCCCGGCCGCGGACCGCTCCCCGGCCGGGGCCGACAGCGCCGCCTTGAGCCGGCGGCGATACTGCGCGGCGACCACCGGGATGGTCAGCAGGTAGCCGCCGCTCACCGCCACCAGCGCCTCGAACGGGTAGCTGATCAGGATGCCGAAGGCCGCCACGCCGAACAGGAAGATCGGCAGGACGAGGCTGCGGGGCACCCGCTTGCCCATGGTCTTGCCCGAGTAGGTCGGGACCGTGGAGACCACCAGCAGGGCGATGCACAGCACGTAGATCAGGACGGCGGGGGCCGCCCAGGTCTCGATGCCGAAGCCGAGGAAGTGCAGGTAGAGCGGCAGCATCGCGGTCAGTGCGCCGGCCGGCGCCGGCATGCCGACGAAGAAGTCCTTCTTCCATTCCGGCCGGTTCGGGTCGTCCAGCATCGCGTTGAAACGGGCGAGCCGTAGCGCCATGGCGATGGCGAAGATCAGCGCCACGATCCAGCCGACCGATTTCAGGTGGAACAGCACGAAACCGTAGAGGATCAGGGCCGGGGCGCAGCCGAAATTCACGAAGTCGGCGAGCGAATCGAGTTCCGCCCCGAAGCGCGACGTGCCCTTGAGCAGCCGCGCCACCCGGCCGTCGATGCCGTCCAGCACGCCGGCCACCACCACGGCGATGACGGCGGGCTCGAACTTGCCCTCGAAGGCGAGCCGGATCGCGGTGAGCCCGAGGCAGAGCGCCATCAGGGTGATCATGTTGGGCGCGATCATCCGGAACGGCACCGGCTTGAACCGGCGCGGGCGCGGCTCGTTCGGATCGGGCGCGAAAGGCGGGAAGAGCTCGTCCATGGCCGCCTCAGATCCGCTTGAACAGCCGCTCCGGGCCGCCGCCGAGATCGGCCAGCACCGTCTCGCCGGCCACGGCCTTCTGGCCGAGCCCGACCAGCACGGTCGCGCCGGCCGGCAGGTACACGTCCACCCGCGAGCCGAAGCGGATCAGGCCGAACCGCTCGCCGACGCCGAGCACGTCGCCCGCCGAGACGAACCCGACGATGCGCCGGGCCACGAGGCCGGCGATCTGCACCACGCCGACCCGCTTCGGCTGGTCGCCATGGGTCGTCTCGATCACCATGCCGTTGCGCTCGTTGTCGTCGCTGGCCTTGTCGAGTTCAGCGTTGAGGAACAGGCCCGGCGTGTAGTGGATCTGGCCGATCCGGCCGGCCACGGGCACCCGGTTCACGTGACAGTCGAACACGTTCATGAACACCGAGACCCGCAGGGTCGGCACCTGCGGCAGGTCGAGTTCGGGCGGCGGCAGCACGGTGGCGATGAGGTTCACGCGCCCGTCGGCGGGCGAGACCACGAGCCCGTCCGCCACCGGGGTGACGCGCTCCGGATCGCGAAAGAAGTAGCAGACCCAGAGAGTCAGGATCAGGAAGATCCAGCCGAAGAACTGGGAGAAGTAGCCCGCCAGCACGGTCAGCACGATGCCGATCAGGATGAAGGGATAGCCCTCCTTGTGGATCGGCACGAGCGTCCGGCGGATCGTCTCGATCAGGTCGGTCATGGGTTCTCTGGACTCGAGAGGGCCGCGGGCGAGGACCACGGACGTGTCGGACGGGCGGATGGCAGTCCGCCGGGCCGCCGTCAACTTTCCAGGGGTCGCGGATCGCCGCGGGACGCCGCGCCCGCCCCCGCCGGGTGCCACTCCGTCGGGCATCGATTCGGACACGAGGACCTCCCCCATGCGTCATCGTCCCCGCGCGCCTTTGGCGCCGGGGGCATGGCCCGGGAGATCACGAGGGACGCGGGACGCCGCGGGAACCCTGTGTCGGCCAAATAACGCGCGGGATCCGATCCCCGCGGCGCCCGCGGCATCGACCGGGCATCCTCCCCGGCCGGTGCCGTCTTTCTCGTCGCGGTGTCTTCCGACGCCCCGGACCTGCGCCTGCCTGCCAAGCGGTCTCTGCGAGGCGCACGCACCTCCGGAACCCGCTATCAGCGCCGTGGCCTTCCAGCCGTCCCGCCTCGTCGTGGGCGGGTCCGCAGGTCGCTCAGGGTCAGCCCAGAAGCGGGTCGGCGC
>NZ_FMWU01000024.1 GCF_900103195.1 Methylobacterium sp. UNC378MF
CACCTCGGCGACCGTCTCGGTCGAATGGGGTGGTGTCCCGGGCGGACGCGTCTTGTCGCGCAGCAGACCCTCGACGCCCGCCTCGGCGTAGCGCCGCTGCCAGCGCCACACGGCCGGACGGCTGACGCCCGCTCGCCGGGCGACGTCCTGGACACTCAGGCGCTCGGCCGAGAGCAAGACGATGCGGGCGCGCTGGATATGTTTGAGCGGGCGAGAGCGGTCGCTGGCGATCGCAGCCAGCCGTGCCGCGTCGCTCGCATCGAGAAGAACGCATACCGTCTGAGCCATGGCCCAGACTCGCACGCCTCACCGCCTGCGTGAATCCTCCGTCCGCGTCACTGCACTAGAACGGCCACGCCTCATCCTTCTGCTCCGGCACCGTTCGCTCGCCCGGCGCGACCAGCTCCACGATCTCGTCGAGCGGCTGCGTCACCCGGATGGTGCGCCCCGCCGCCGTGATGAAGGTCTCGTTGCGCATCAGGTCCGTGTCGCTGAGCGCCTGAACGCTCGTGACACGCAGCAGGTGGCGGCAACCGTCGCCATCCTGCACCTGAAGGAAGTTCCCGATCCGCCGAACGGCCGACATGGCGCTCTCCCACCTCGCTGATGGATTCCCGGTCTACGCGCCCTGCAGGCTCTCGGCGAAGTCCTCGGGGATCTCGCCCCACTCACCGAGGATCGTCACGCCCTCCAGCTCGCCGGTCTCGTCGTCAGCCACCACCTTCAGCGCAGCTGCGCCCGGCATGCGCTTGGCCAGGTTTTCGGCCTTCTTCACCGCCCCGCTCTCGGTCTGTGCCGGCTCCTGCCGGGCCGGCCGTAGCCGTTTCCGGTGCACCTCGAACGGTTGCACCACGAACGCCGTCTTCATCGCCATCGCCGTCTCTCGCTCGCCTCAGCCTGTCACCCGCTCTCCACCGGTCGCGCAGTCCGCATAAGACACAGCTGCGACCGGCATTTTCGACCCGGGTTCACGTTCATCCAACGGCCGGGAAGAAACGTCTCGTCCGCCGATTGCACCCGGCTGGCGCACAAGCATTGTTCTGCTTTTGTTCTAGCATGGCCAAGCCGCGGGTGCACCTCAACTGGATCGGCGCGCCGCTGGTCCAGACCCCCGACGCCGTGCCCGTGCCGCTGATCGTGCTCTCGAACAACGACGGCCGCGCCGTCGCCCGGATCCCCGAGGCCAAGGCGCTCGGCGTCCGGATGGGCGACCCGTACTTCAAGATCCGCGGCCCGTGGCGGGCGCAGGGCACGCGAGTGTTCTCGACGAACGACACTCTCTTCAGCGACGTGTCGGGGCGGACCGACACGGTCTACCGGCAGCTCAGCCCACAGGTGGAGATCTGCTCCACCGATGAGAGTTTCCTGAACCCGTCTGACGTGGCGCCGGCGCTCCGGGTCGACCTCGCCCGCGATCTGCGCGACCTGGACCCGAGTCCCGTGCGCGAGAGCCTGACCGTTGTGGGCGAGCGGATCATCCACGACCCGCGCGGCATGGCCTGCCTGCCGCTGGAGATGGTGGCGGCGCGGCGGAAGGCTGCGCGGTGGCGCGCTCGCTCTCCGGCCGGATCACCGAGCGGGCGGTGCTGGACGAGGTGGTGGCACGCGAGACGCGGCTCGGCTCGGCTCGGCTCGGCTCGGCTCGGCTCGGCGAGAAGCTGCGGCGCCAGCGGCTCGTCACCGGTCACGTCACGATCTTCTACCACACGAGCGAGCACGGCCGGGACGAGCCGATCCGCTCGGTCTCGACGACCGTGCCGCTGCCGGAGCACGGCTCGGACACGCTGGCGCTGATCAAGGCGGCGCGGCACTGGACGACGCAGGTCAGCGATTTCCTGCACTCGCGATCGCATCCTGCCGCACGCGCTCTGGTACGCTAACTCACCTTGTCGTCTGGCTCGGTAGGCTCCACGCTCGTACCGAGCGCTCCACCATGAGGCGGATCCGTCGGACCGTGCCCGTCCCGGTTCGATACGGCGCCGTGATCTGGATTGCGCCCGTGGTTCGGGTGCGTCGCCTGCCGGTGGGCCTGTGCCAACTCCCTGTGGGTCGGCAGCGCCCGCCAAGGAGCGGGGGCGGCCCCCAGACGAAGCACCGTAGGCGCGCGCGTGAAATACACCGCCAGCACCACCCACGGGACGACGAAGACAACAAATGCGGCGAGACCCATGACGATGCTCCGCGGATATTTGCCAGCAATGGTGAGAACGCTGGCGATCCGCTACTGATCCCAACGGGAGGAAATCAATTTATGTCGCGCCGCAACACAATGGTCGTTGGTGGCTGGGCGGCGCAGTATCGCGTGGTCTTGGCAAAATCGAAAGCGGAGATGCCGATACGCTTGCCCACGGTCCGTGATTTGGCTCGAAGCGGGCGGAAGCGGGTACTACCGCCGAGCAGCGAGAGAAAGGAACCTGTTTGATGGCTGCGGATCTGATGTCGGCCCACTTGAAAGGTCCGCATCGGGCGGATCTCCGCCTGTCACCGTCAGGGCGAGGCGGGCATTTAGCGGATAGCCGTTCCGCACGTTCTCGATCCGTAGCAGGCTTCGGGAAGGTCTGGTTCCAGGTACCCGATGAATTAGCCGTCACGACAGGGCCGGGCGGCGGTTGAGCCGCGCGCTTTTGATCGGGCCAAGCTTGAGCGGTCTTCAGCTCCTGCTGATCCGGTCCGTTCAGACATTCGGGATGCTGCGGGGACGTTCGTGCCCCATCGCAGGAGAGAATGCACTCACACCGCGTGTCCGAGACGGTGTCAGAATTTGCCTAGGATGGGGCTCGGCTCGGGCATTTCGCCCTTCTCCTGGTAGATCGGCACCGTGGCGCGCAACCAGCCGCGGGTCTCGAGTCCGGCGTAGTTGCGCTGAACGACGTCCCGCGTGACGTAGGCTTGAAGATTGACCGGACCGAAGTTGTATCCGACCAGGCCGCCTACAGCGAACTGGCCCTGCCGAGCATAGGACGGGTTGGTGGTCGGCAGGTCGGTCGATCCGAAGGCTACCGGCCCGATCTCCCACTTGCCGAAATGCTTGGTGGCCGTGAGGTCGAGATTGAGGAAGTCCGGGTAGAAACTACCGCTGGCCGACCGCGTATCGAAGAAGGTCCCGTACAGGAAGTTGCCAGTCAGGTTCCAGCCATCGCCATTGTAGGTGATGGCGAAGCGTTGGTGCAGAACCGGATTTTGGATGACGATCTTGGTGTCGCTCGGAAGGTACGCGCCGAGCAGATAACTGAAATTGAGGTTGTTGCCGAGCTTCCAGGCCACCTGTGCAGCGAGCAGCGTCTGACCGAACCCGCTTTGGTACGCCGCGCCCCGCGTGCTCGAAGCCGTGATCGGCTGCAACACGACAAATTGCAGTCGGCCGCCAACCACTTCGGCCGGTGTCGCCCAGATGAAGGACGGCAGGTTGATGTTCGAGTCGGTGCCGCGTGGGGTGATAGCGCGCGAGCCGAAACTCGACGTGTCGATGAAGTAGAGTCCAATCGGCAACGGGGCGCCCGGGGCTTGCCCCACGGTTTGTCCGGGCTGCGCCGACGAGCCTGCCTGCGCGGAAATGGCAGCCCACCCGCAGGTGAGCGCAGCCGCGATGGCAGCGGTATGGGTTGCCCGGATAAGCCCAGCTGTCGTCATTCCGCGGCCCAAACCTCTCCGTCGTCGGATCGGCCTTTATTGCATGCCGGCACGGATTAAGCGGCCTTCTCGTGCGTGGTGTGCAGAGTTGCGAGGTGAGCGTAGCCATAGGGCAACAGCCGACACAACGAAGGCTTGCCTTTTCGGTTGTTCCCAATCCACTTTTTCAGTGAGGCCCGGCGAGGGGCGGAGCATCCGCTTCCGGGCGAAAAGCCAGAGTCTGCCCTCCACCCGGAGCCGGAGTTTCCGGAGGACTGACGAGCGGCCCCTTTGGAGAAGCGCAGACGGCGGCCGGGCGGCTGGGTTGGCTCGGTCGCCGGACCCGAGTGGCTGCCGTGATGCCTCCAGCTGCGTCACGACCGCGTGATGTTGGCAGGGGCCACGTTCCAGGCGGCCCCCTGCCGAGAATTCAACGATCGTGTTGTGCGGTTAAGCCCGCGCGCTTTACCGTGCGGGTGCGGTGGCGCTCCCGCCTGCACCGACGCCAGGACGCGCGGTCCCGGTTCCGGGCACCGCCGCGGCGCCAGCTGCGGGTGAGCGAGTGCTGGTACCTGTCGTCTCTTCGGTCGCCTTCTGCCCTTCGCTCTTCACGGAACCCGGGTTGTTCATGTTGCCCGTAGCGCTACCGCCGCCGGCTGGCTGTTGGGCGTAGGCTGTGCCGGTCAGAGCAACAGTAAGCGCGGCCGCAAGGCCGTACATCTTCATGCGCATAGGCGGTTCCTCAATCGTCCCAATTTCGGGATCGTACATCAACGCTGCCCGCGCACTTTTTGTTCGGTAGAGACCAACCATGATGGCTGCGAGGACAGAAGGGAGATCGAGTATCATCGAGGCGAGGATCCAGTGGCAGGCACCTGCCGGCAGTGCTGGTGACCGCCGGTGGTTGAAGGACGAGGGGACGCTGTAGAAGCCCCTGGTCGGTCTGGGGGATGTCCGCCAGTGCGCTTTCGGGAGCCGGTGCACGAAAGCGGAAGTCGCCCGTCGAGCCCTGAGCCGGGTGCAGATCCGCCGCGCTTGCGCAAAATTGCTGGGCGCGCAGGCGTTTCTCCGGAACCAGGCCAACCCGCAAAGCACTCAAAGAGCTGGAAGTCGTTACACACGATCGACTGACCAGAAATCCTCTCGGATTGCGGAACGGTTTTGTCAGCTTGGCCGTAACTTGACCAATCGAGCCGCGACAGCGCGGGTGAGAAGACCGAGGCGGTCCAAGCATGAAGCGCGCCCCATTCCGCATCATGATCCGTATCAACGGCGATCAGCGCATCCTGCTCGCGACGTCGGAGCGAGAGGCGGCGCTCAAGGCCGAATCCGTTCTTCGACGATATGACGCCCCGCCCGGCGGGGCGGGTTTCATCATCGAAGCGACCGACACCCAGGCGAGCACGCGCATAGCGGCCTATCTGGCCGACGTCGCCCTTGAGATGGAAATCGCGTGATGGACCTTCGAGGATGACTGTGTCGGACAACAGAGTCCCATACGTGCTGGGTGCCGCGGGGGTGCGATCGGTCGTGATCATCGACGGCGGCAGCACATTGGCGGTCCGATTACGGTCGCCCGACGACAATGAGTTCTGCGTCTTGCTGCCGATCGCTGTCGTGGGCGACCTCCTGTTCCAGCTCGCAGATGTGATGAGCCTCGGCCTTGACCCACTTCCATGACCGAAAGGATGCCAGCTTAGGCGAAGGCGATGACCCGGTGCTCGACGCGGTCGCCGTCCTCCAGTGCCACGGCTACACGGTTGAACCGGATGACGACTTCGCCCGCTGGCGGATCGATGGCGGTGACTGGATCTCGCTCAACGCCCTATTTGTGATGGCTGTGCGGTTAGGCTTGAGGGACGGGCCAGGACGAGCACAATAGCCCTTGCCGGCGAAACCAAGATCCTGACCGACGCGGGTTTCGCCGATATGATCCTGGGAAGGCTCGCGACAAACCCTCAACTGGGCCAATCCAACACTTGGTGCCGTCCGCTCAGGACCTCAGACCGGCGTTGTCCGTCGGCCCACGAATGACCGCTTTCGGGAAGCGCCGACGGCTCTCTTCATGACTGCATGGGTCGGGCGCCGAATGGCCGGTGCGTGTGGTCTCCTGTCGATCTGCTTGCGAGCAGCGCAGGCCTTGAAGCCGACGTTCTTTGCAGGGCCGCAAATTGCCAAACCCTGCTTGGGCGGGCATGCCGTATCGGGGCGCATCAGCCGCTGCCGGTCACGTGCGCTCCTATGGTGATGGTGTCGTCAAGACCAATGGCCCGTTCCGGGTCGCGACAACCGTGTGCTCGTATTGCACTGTCGGAGCTCTTGGTTGGCTATAGAGCGTCCAGCCATCGTCGCCATTCTCAGCGAATTCTGCTCCGAGAGACAGGAATGGCTCGACGGTAAAGACGAGCCCGTCCGTCATGATCCGCCGTTCTGAAGCATCGGGCCAAGTTGCGATCTCCGTCGGCTCTTCATGCAGCGACAGGCCGACCCCGTGGCTGGCGAGATTGCGCACGAGCGTATAGCCGTTCTGCCGAGCGAAGGTGCCAACGGCTTGACCGATGCCGGCAAACGGCTTGCCGGTGCTGACCTGACGCAATCCGGTCCACATTGCCCGACGCCCGTCGCGACAGAGCCGTTGGACCGCTCGTGTCACCGGAGGCACAGCGAACGACGCGCCCGTATCTGCGAAATAACCATCCTTCTCGGCGGAGACATCGATATTGATGAGGTCCCCCGCCCTGACACGACGATCGCCGGGTATGCCATGGGCGATCTGCTCGTTGACACTGATGCAGGTCGCGCCCGGGAAGCCATAGACCAGTTCGGGAGCCGGGCGAGCACCGGCCGCATTCAGGTAGTCCCGGCCGATTTGGTCCAATTCACGCTCGGTCATGCCGGGCTCGATGGCGCGGCCCATCACCTCGAGCGTGTCGGCAACGATGCGTCCGATCTTCTTGAGCCCTACGAGGTCGTCGTCGCTCGACACGGTCATGCGGTATCTCTTGCGAGCCCCAAAGTGGCTGTAGTGGCGCGAAATTCTAAAGTCCGCAATTTCCGTATCGATGCTGACTGCCCTCCACGCAGAGCCTCAAGCCAGGGCTCATCGCAGACGACGGCTTCAAGGCGCTCGTGATGACGTTCCACATGCCTGACTGGGGGCGAGTGTGCTGAAAAACTCGGGTCCTGTTCGAAGCAACACCGCCAAAGCTGTCGGCCCGGGAGCTTTCTACCATAGATGAATCCCTCATAAGCTGTGGCGGCTGGATCGCACTGCCGGGAAGAGGTAAGTTTTCTCTTCGGGCACCCTCTCCGATGACGTTTAAGGTGCTGGCACCGCGTTTTTCATCGAAACCGGGCGAAAGCGGCCATCGCGGTCCTGAGATCGTGCTCCGGTATCAGGTCGAAGAGACGTGGACGCGGCCTCCACGGACCGCCACCGCGTCGAGGTCCGCCGGGGTCTGGCTGAACGCCAAGCCGTCGGCCTCCAGGCGCGCCAGCGCTCAGGCGGCGTGTTTGGCGCGCTCGCGGCCGGGCAGGCCGGCGCGCTCCGCGATCTCGGTGGGCGTAGACGGCTCGGATTTGGGCGTAGCCAGGAAATACGGGCGGATGTCTCGGCGCGGCCGGGCGCCTCGAGGCGATGGAGCCTTCGGCATGCTGCTTACAAGCCATCCACGAACATGAGCAGCAGTGCTGAGACCAGCAACAGAGGAGCCAGAATGCTGGCTGCAAGCACGTCGCGCCTCTTCATTGACTTACGTTCCCAGCGGGCGGCCGCCAGGTTCAATGCGGCGTAGCCGGTGATCGGCCCTGAAAGCCATAAGGCAGCGAACAAGATCCAGCCGGTGAGTGTCTGCGGCGTCATCGCGCTTGTCGCTTCTATCCCGACGACGACCTACGCCGACGCCGCTGCCAGCAGGCAACTGCGTGCGGTCTCGAGCCGCTCCTCGTCCGACCGCTCCGGCATATCGGCAGCGATCCTCGCGACGATCTCCCGCGTGGCCGCCTCGTCCAATCCTAGCGCGCGCGCAAATCCGTCAAGGCGCCGCATCATGTGCTGGATCGCGGCGCGCTGGCGCGAGGCCTCCGGTTGATCAGACCGGACATCCGTCATCGCCACCGCTCCTCCTTGCAGGCGAGAAGGTGGACCACGTGCATGCAGCGCGCTTGGGCCGTTTGCGATTTCGCACCCGCCATGCACGCCTCCATGCCAATCGACAGCAGTCCGAGATCCAGGTCTTTCTCCGATGCACAGGTGAAGATCGGCTCAAATCCCTCGAAGCGGCTTACCCGCCAGAAAATGACGACGATCAACACCAGGCAGAACGCTGCAACCAGGATCTTGTTGTCGTAGAACCAGTGCCGGCCTTCGGCTGTGGCAACTCGTCCGTTCATCGCGTCACCGAATGTGCCAGCAGGATCGCGGTTCGGACCATGTGCCGCTTCCAGACCGGCTTGTCGGTGGTCAGCGCCTCGGCCGCGCGCGTGTTCGCGCGGAGCGTCACAACGAGGTTGAGGGTCCAGCCCTTCGCGAGTGGGTACGATTCGGAGGCGAGGTCGGCCGGAACCGCGTGGACCGTGGCGTCGATTTCCTGATCGCTGACCTCGGCGGCCTTGCGCAGCTCGGGGGCGGTCGCGGGTTCTTTGGCCATGGTGAAGAGCTACCGGAGGCGGCCTCAGCCGTCCATGAGGCCCATGCGCATTGCCTCATCGAGGAGCTCAGCGCCGGTCATCACCTCGCCATTCACCCGCCACAGCGCGGGATCTTCGGCAAACGGCTCGACCATGTAGCCGGCAGCGACCAAGGCCGCGACAGCTTCGGGAATAGGATTGCGGGCAGGACACATGGGACGAGGCTAACGTGGCGGGGGGAGGGGGTCCATTGCGCGCTTGGAGACAGGCGCCGCGAGGTGACGCGCTCACGTGAAATCGGTAGGATCACCCCGACTGTTAGTCGCCTTGTCGCAGGTTCGAGTTCGGCTCGGGGAGCCACAAGACCGGCTCCATCACAATCAAGACTTTCAGTGCCCTCGCCGATACGAGGCCGCCGCTACGCGGCGCCACGGTGAAGGCTCGACTTCTCCGCGTCCACGGCAATCCGCTTTTCCTGATCGGCGCTCAGGCTCAGGATACGCGACCCGAACGACCTTGCCGTCGTCAGCAAGCCACGGAGCCGTCGCTCAGCGACGGCGGGCGCGGAGCGCGTACAGAACCGCGAAGGCGATGATCACGCCGACGAGCAGCAGGGATGGCATGCCGAGGAGTCCGTTGGACTGTGCCGGCTCGGTTCCAGGTGTTGGATTGATCGCCTGCGCGTGAACGCGGGTGGCTGCCAAGCCGAGAAGCGACACGGCCAGGGAAACCGGTCTCCACATGATGCGTCTCCGGCGTTGAACAGGAGGCCGGCAGACGCCCGGCCTCCTCAGATCCGGATACCGAGCGCGGCGCGCCAACAAGGGTCTGCGACCGCCATGCCCGGCGCGGTTGCGGAAGACGCGGCCCAAGCGCCGCGCCTCCGGGACAACCCGGCGAAACTTCTATGAGTGCTGCTGACGCTTCAGGCTGCTCTGCGCCCCGGACTCGTCCGTCTTCGGGTTTGCCATGCCGCTGGTATTGCCGTCCTCGTCAGGCCCCACATCGGCGAGCACCTGCCGGTTGCCGGCATGGTCCTGATACTGCTCCGTCTGAACGTTCTTGCTGTCCAAGCCGCGCTCGTCACTGTGTCGCGACTTGTCCCGGTTGCTGAGCACCATGTTCTCCGGCAAAACGCCGTCGGGCAGCTCCGACATGGCCCCTGTTCCGGAGCCCTTGCCCTGGGCGCCCGGGCCGATCTTGTGCCGACTTGCATTCGCCATGATCATCCTCCGGTGCGGTTCAACGAAATCGTTGGGCGCAACCAGAGGCTGCACCCACGCGCAGCGCGCGCTCAGCGGTCCTGCTGGTAGCCCTGGTTGGTGGTGTTCACCTTGGAATTTCCGGATTGGCCGACCTTGTCCGGATCCTTTGTCTGAGATCCGGGCCGGCCCTGGGTGAGCGGCGCCTCTGTGGCGCTACCGGGTCCCTTGTCGGAGCGGTTGGCCGGAGGAACAGGCGGTGGCTTGGTCGTCATGTGTACTCCTCGGTGCCCAATGTGGGGCCAACCCGACAAGATCCGCATCGTTCCGCACCAGGCTTATTTGGCCACGCTTGACAGCGAAGCCTGGCGCGCAGTGCCGATAGAGCACAAATATACGTTCTACTTCCCGAGTAGACGCCGCGATCGATCGGCACCGGCGGCGTCTATACTGCGCTGACACGCGAAACAATGATCGCCGGGTCGGGTTGTCGAACCAGGGGCCAGGGCTCCCGAGGATCCCTCAGAACGTGAATCCGGTCCGCGCCGTCGGAAGACGTCGACGGGTGTGAGACCCGGCCGGATCGATTCAGCCGTCGAAGCGGCGGTCCGCCTTCCTGTTCGACGCAGCGCGTCGAGACCCGTGCACCGCGGGCGCCTCGCCACCTTTGCAAGGAGCGTCATCATGACCGACTTTCCGAAGCCGCCCTTCGACAGGCAGCGACAGCTCACCCCGCCGGCCCGCGACGCAGACATGGACCCACGCCCGGATTACGGCGAGGCGCATTACCGCGGCTCGGGCCGGCTCGCCGGCCGCAAGACGATCATCACCGGTGCGGATAGCGGGATCGGCCGCGCGGTGGCACTGGCCTTCGCCCGAGAGGGCGCGGACGTGCTGATCAGCTACTACGACGAGCACGACGATGCCCGCGAGACCTGCCGCTTGGTGGAATCGGCAGGCCGCACCGCCATCGCTATGGCAGGGGACATCAAGGACCCGAAACATTGCCGTGCCATCGTCGACAAGGCGGTGGCGGCGTTCGGACAGGTCGACGTGCTCGTCAACAACGCCGCGCACCAGAAAACCTTCGCCAATCCGGAGGAGATCTCCGATGAGGAGTGGGAAGTCACCTTCGCGACCAACATCCACGCGATGTTCTATCTGGTGAAAGCCGCTCTGCCGCACATGAAGGCCGGAAGCGCGATCATCAACACCACCTCGGTAAACGCCGATACGCCCAGCCCGCAATTGCTGGCCTACGCCACCACCAAGGGCGCGATCCAGAACTTCACCGGCGGCCTGGCGCAGCTGCTGGCGGAGCGCGACATCCGGGTGAATTGCGTGGCCCCCGGGCCGATCTGGACGCCGCTCATCCCCTCCACCATGCCGGAGGAGAAGGTGCGTACCTTCGGCTCGCAGGTGCCGATGAAACGCCCCGGCCAGCCCTGCGAACTCGCTCCGGTCTACGTGATGCTGGCCAGCCCGGAATCGAGCTACGTCTCCGGCGCCACCGTCGCGGTGACCGGCGGCAAGCCGATTATCTGACCCGAGCCCGCTCCTTTTTCCCAGGAAAGCATCGATGACCCAGAATCCGGCTGATCCGAAACCATCCGCCCGCCCGAACCTTCGCAGCTTCAGCGCCAATGCCGACCGAAATGGTCAGGATCTCGGGCAGGATGAAGCCCGGGATCTCGGCCGCCCGGCGGAGCTCGAGCGTGAGCGCCAATCCGATCCGAGCTGGGAGGCCGAGGTCGCCCGCATCGCGTCGGGGCAGCAGCGTCTCGACGCGGTGGGCGGCGGCAGCATGGCCTCGGTCGAAGCGACGGAGGCCGAGACACCGCCCGAGAACCTCCGCCATCTCGGCGACGCGAGCACCGGCCCGCGATCATCCTGACCTCGCGAGGAGGACGCGCGAGACATGATCCCGACCCGTGTCGGTGCCGTCAGCGACCATGTGTTTCCGGCCCTGATCGCCGCGCTGTCGCGGCGGCCGGGGCGAAGCCCCACGACCCCGCCGGATCCTGCAGGCCGGGCCGGTCTGGCACACGGCCTAGACGGTCCTGACGCGCTATGAGGGCGGCCTCGTGCCCCCGCTCTCGATGCGGCGCCATCTCGCCTGCGACGCAGTGGGTGCCCTCGGCTTCGTCGGTGCCGCGGCCCCGCTGCGTAGCGAGCCGGCGTGGGACCGGGTCTTGCTGGCCGTCCTGGGCCCGAGAGCACTTGTTCTGATCGCTGCACGCGGCCGGCAAGTCTCCCGAGGAATACAGAGGGGCCGGCGCGGTCGATGCGTCGGTCCTGGGCGGGAACGAGAGCGATGAGGCCGGGACATGGAGCGCGCCCGCCGCGTCACTGCCGCGCCTGAAGGGTCGATGCTGGCTCCGGCCGGTGCGGACGCGTGATCGGTGATGATGTCCGGTCTCGGCCTGCCGCTCGTGATCCCTTCAGTGTTCACCTTCGGCTGGATCCTCATCCAGACGGCCGATAGGTGGGGCGAGGCCGTGACCGAGGGGCTGTGTGCCCTGTTCCTGCTGAGCGTGCTGCTGACCGTGATCGCGCCGCTGGCCTTCTTCGGCAGCCGGCATGCCACCGGCCCCGTCCTCATCCGGTCCATGTCGGGCGGCTAGGCTGGACCGGCAGATTCTGCCGCTCGGCGGATCCTGCCGGAAGGAAGCCCCGGAGCATTGTTGAAATCATTGGGAAAATCCTGGAACGGTCCGTGCCTGCCCTCACCGAAAGCGGTCGCGGAGGCGTACCATGTCGGTGAATGCGGTTACGGGCAGTTCTCTCCAGCGGGATCTTGTCAGCGCCCTGAGGCAGGCGCGCGCGGCGAATGCCACGCGTCTCGACATCGGCACCACAGCGGCGGCGAGCCAGGCGACCGGCACAGCGGCCGAGGCGGGGAGTCCTGCCCAGGCCACCGGCACAGCCTCGACACCGGCTATGTCGAACGATCTGCTGGCGTCGCTCCTGCAGCTGCAATCCGACTTCAGCCAGATGGGTCTTCAGAACGGCGTCACGGCGCCGGCGGAAGCCACGGCCAATGCTGACGACACGTCCACGACCGGCACGGCGCCGGACCAGGCCGCGGCCGGCGCGGCTCCCGTCCACCCTCATCGCGGCCACCATGGCCATCGGCCGGTTTCGGATGAGACGCAGAACGGAGAGCCCGAGCAGACCGGCAGCGCGACGGATGCGTCCACGTCCGCGAGCACGTCCGCGAGCGCGACGCCGACCGGCGAAGCCGCGGCGGCGACGGGCAGCGGGAGCGACCTGCAATCCTTCCTGCAACAGGTGACGAAGGCGATCACCGCCTATGCGACCGGCGGGCCTCTCGGCATCGCGGCCGCGCTCACCAGCAGCACCAAGGCCTGATGACCCCGGGCGTGCGTGGCGTCTGGAGCCGCGCGGTGACCTCTGGCATGATCCGACGAACCGGAGATCGCCATGCCCCTGACCGTCCCCGTGATCGTCGGCAGCGTTCGGACCGACCGCATCGGCATCCGCGCCGCCCGCTTCCTGATCGCGCAGCTTGAGGCGCGCGGCCACGTCGCTCCGCTGGTCGATCCGGCCGAGCTGAGGCTCCCGCTCCTGGACCGGATGTACAAGGAATACCCGGCCGGGACCGCGCCGGAGCCCCTGCAGCGGCTCGCCGAACTCTTCCGCCGTGCCGACGCCTTTCTTGTGGTCACGGCCGAGTACAACCACGGCGTCCCGCCAGCGCTGTCCAACACCCTCGATCACTTCCTCGAGGAGTACTTCTGGCGGCCCTCGGCCATCTGCTGCTATTCGGCCGGCCAGTTCGGCGGCGTCCGGGCAGCGATGCCGCTGCGGGCGATGCTCGCCGAAATGGGCATGTCCAGCATCCCGTCGCTCCTGCCGATCCCGCGGCTCCATAAGGTCATCGATGCGCAGGGCGTCCCCACCGAGCCGTGGCTCGCGACGGCGGCCGCCCGCTTCCTCGACGAGCTGGAATGGCACGCCGAGGCGCTGCGGGATCGGCGCCAGCGCGGCACGCCGTACTGAGAAGGGGGCGCCGGCGGCCGGAACCCGCGGCACGCCGCGTCACCCGCGAATCAGCACTATTCGCGCAGCGACACGTGCCTTCAAACGCGCGAATCTCTGCGATGACGCCATCGAAGAGGCGCATTTAATACTCCAATTGCACAAATACTCAGCATATGATTGCAGAACAACTTTGCACCGGCGATCCACCGAAACGGTGAACCCGCGGAGCGGCAAGGTCGCGAGACAGTATTACGCTGTTGCAAAAAGGTGGCTGCACACGGCGTCGAAGTATGAGAGCTTGGCCGTGTTCCCGAACCCGGACCGATTCCGATGAAGATCGACGAGAGGGCGCTCCTGCAGGAGCGCGTGCGGACGCTTGTCCTGCGCCATGCCCTGGAAGCCGTGCTAGACCGCCTTGCCTCGGTCGCGCGCGATGCGGGGAAGGATGCCGAAGCGGAATTCCTGAACCTGGAGCAGTCGCTCGTCACAGCGGCCCGCAGCCTCGCGGATCGGGCCAGTGCGCAGAAACTGGCAGTTCTGGTCGCCGTCGAGGACGCGAGCACCACCATCCGGGCCGCCTTCGACAACGCGCATGAGCGCCTCGATGTGCTGCGGCCGACCCACCTCACCCTGGTCGAACCGACCGCGGCCGTCGCCGCCTAGGCGCGGCGCGGCTTTGAGCGTGGCCGCCGGTTCAGGGAACCGGTACCAGCAGGTCGCCCCCTCGATGCATCCGGCAGCGATGCGGCCGGGTTCCGAAGCGCGGATCGCCGTAATCGGCACTCTTCGCCGGCAACTGTGCCCTTCGGTATGGCCCAATAGCCGGAGCGTCGGTACGGGCAGGTTCGGCCGATGCCCGGCGGGTCACTGCTTGGCGCGGTTGATGATCGCCCAGAGAACGCGCGCGACCGGCTCGGTGACGGTGCGGCGATACTTGCGGTGAACCAATTGGCCGTTGTGGAAGACGTCCTGCTCCACATAAAGCCGCTCGCCGTCCCAGCGGACGATGTTGTCGGACTCGATGGTCTCCTCGACGCCGAGATCGCCTCGGAGAATCGAGTTGCCTGTCTGGGTCAGCATACGCGCGTCCTCGTTCACGCAGTCGGTTCCATCCGGGAAGCGCCATCGCGGCCCGTGCAGCGCGACCCCAGGCAACCCCCGACGCCGTGCAGCATAGGAGCGCATCGGTGCACTTGCCAGCGGCGCGGTGGACGCATTCGACCTGCCGTCACGTCACGCCGGACTGTTGCCGCGCTCGAAGGTGCTGGGACCACGCTTAACGTTACCCATGTGCGCTTTGGCACGTCCAGCTCGACCGTGAGGTGCGATGCTTCACATGCGCATCCGGTCTGCATGCACGACGCAGGCTGAAACGGACGCGCGACGGAGGCGTCCATGCTCGCTCGCCCGTTCCGCCTGTTCGCTCCTGCGCTGGCAGCCCTCGGCCTCGTGGCCCTGCGCCTCGCAAGCCCATTCGTTGGGCCGGTATCGCCGCAGCAGCCCAGCGCCTCCGAGGATGCCGGCGTGGTCTTCCGGCACTATCTCTGACGTTCAACCGCGTCGGCTGAGAACGGAAGCCGGACTCGGCAGCGGACAGGAGGCTCCGGCCGCGGGCCCGAGGACGATGTCCCCCTGGCGCGGATTGTTCACCGTGAACGGGGCCGTCTCCTGAAGGCCGATGAAGCCGCGCCCGAGCTGCGGCACGAACAGGTCGCCGCCGAACCGGACGAAGCAGCGGTCGAGCACCGCCTCGTAGTCGAAGGTCCGCTGGGTGACCGGGGCCCCGCCCGCCTGCGGCACGCCGCAATAGCCCGCGATATCGATCTGTCCTGGCCGCGACAGCCGCACCGGCAGGGACCGGCCCGGCAGCAGCGTCGTGGGGGGTCCGCCGTCCTGGCGGGCGACCAGAACGAGGTTCGACCGGTTATAGACGCGGCGCAGGCAATCCGCCGACGCGCTCGAGACGACCGAGGCCGCCCCGGCTATGCCGAGCACGAGGGTGGCCCATGCGCATGCTACCCGCTTCGTCACCGCAATTCCTCCGCCGGTCGGGCGCTCGATCGGTCGAAGCCGTCGATGATGCCGTCCATGACTTGAACAGCGGCCAGCTTGGCCGCGCAAGACGAACGCGGCAAGACCAAGGGCGTTCACGCGCGTCGCTTAAATTCCCGTTTGGCCGATGGTCGCGCGGAACGCGCCTTCCCGCTCAGCGTCGCTCGTAGAGCAGGCGGGCGCGGATCGTGCCCGGAATGGCGCGGATCTCGGCGAGCAGCGCCTCCGCATCCGCATCGGTGGCGTCCGTCTCCAGCACCACGTAACCGACCTCGCCGTCGGTCTGGTAGAACTGCGCGGCAATGTTGACGCGGCCGCGGGAGAACACGTCGTTGAGGCGCCCGAGCATGCCGGGCAGGTTCCGCTGCACGTGGATGAAGCGCGTCCCGGTCGGACGTGCCGGGAGCTGCACCTGCGGGAAATTCACGGCGCCGACCGTGGAGCCGATATCGGAGTAATCCACCAGCTTGCGCGCCACCTCGGAGCCGATGCGCTCCTGAGCCTCCTCGGTGGAGCCGCCGATATGCGGAGTCAGGATCACGTTCTCGAGCCCCTGGAGGGGGCTCACGAAGGGTTCGGCGTTGGAGCCGGGCTCCACCGGGAAGACGTCGACGGCCGCGCCCTTGAGATGGCCGTCGCGCAACGCCGCCGCCAGCGCCTCGAGATCGACCACGGTGCCCCGGGCGTTGTTGATCAGGAAGGCGCCGGGCTTCATCGCGCGGATCTCGGCCGCGCCGATCATGTTGGCGGTGGCTTCGGTCTCCGGTACGTGAAGCGAGACGACGTCGCTCTGCGCCAGGAGCGCCTTCAGCGTCTCGACCGGCTCGGTGTTGCCGTGGCGCAGCTTGTCGGTGTGGTCGTAATACAGAACCCGCATGCCCATGGCTTCGGCGAGCGTGGAGAGCTGCGTCCCGATATTGCCGTAGCCGACGATGCCCAGCGTCTTGCCGCGGACCTCCAGAGAACCCGTGGCCGACTTGTCCCAGCGGCCGGCGTGGGCGCCGACCGAGCGCGGAACGATCCGGCGCAACAGCATCACGATCTCGCCGATCGTCAGCTCCGCCACCGAACGTGTGTTGGAGAAGGGGGCGTTGAAGACCGGAATGCCCAGGTGGCGGGCCGCCTCCAGATCGACCTGGTTCGTGCCGACCGAGAAGCAGCCCACCGCCAGGAGCCGGTCCGCCGCCTCGAAGGCGGCCGCATCGAGCTGCGTGCGGGAGCGGATCCCGACCATGTGCACGCCCTGGAGCGCCTCATGCAGGGCCTCCCGGTCGAGCGCCTTCGGCAGCCGGGTCAGGTTGGTGTAGCCGGCTGCCCGCATCAGCGCCACGGCGCTGTCGTTGATGCCCTCGAGCAGGAGGACCCGGATCTTGTCCTTCGGCAGGGAAAGCTTGTCGGGTATCATGGGCATCGATCGTCCGGCAGCAGGTCGTTCCGGCCGAAGCCCGCCGACCCTGGATTCGCGGGGTCAGGGAATAGGAGGCTGCCGTGTGCGTTGCAACATCGCGCGACGCCGACCCGCCCGGCAAGGCCGCAGCCCCGCCCTCGGCCTGCTGCATGGCTTCGGCAGAAAGGACCCGACCCACCTGCTGCCGAATATTCAGGCAGCTCAAAGTGTCTTGAACCGGCCTCGCAGACGGAACTTGACATCGCCTCGTGGCTTGTAGGGCTCTCTACTGTAACGACCCGCCTTCCGGCACGACCGGACAGCGACCTGCCTCACGGTCCTCGACGATGCACATTCGCACCGGCTTCTCGATCGCCTTCGATACGTTCGGCCCAACGCCGATGAACCTGCTCCTCAACATACGGCCGGAGCGCAGGCACGATCTCGTGACCCCGGAGGTGATTACGTTCGACCCTCCGGTCGCGGCGACGCAGCATGTCGATGCCTTCGGCAATGTCTGCACCCGCATCGTTGCACCGGGCGGGCGGATCACCATGGCGGCGGATTTCACGATCGCCGACAACGGCGTGCCGGATGATCAGGCACCGGGTGCGCGGCAGGTTGCCGTGCAGGATCTGCCCGAGGACGTCCTGCAGTACCTGCTCGGCTCCCGTTACTGCGATACCGACAAGCTCTCGGGCATGGCGTGGTCCCAGTTCGGCGGCACGCCGGAAGGATGGGCCCGGGTTCAGGCGATCGTCGACTTCGCCCACTCGCGTCTGCGATTCGACTATCAGCAGGCCGATGCCACCCGCACTGCCTTCGACGGCTACAATCAGGGCGTCGGGGTCTGCCGCGACTTCGCGCATCTGGCGATCACCCTGTGCCGGTGCATGAACATCCCGGCGCGCTACGCCACCGGCTACCTCGGCGATATCGGCGTTCCGAAGGACCCGGCGCCGATGGACTTCTCCGCGTGGTTCGAAGTCTTCCTCGAAGGGCCCGACGGGCCGCGCTGGTACACGTTCGACGCCCGGCACAACCGGCCCCGCATCGGCCGGATCGTCATGGCCCGCGGCCGCGATGCCACCGACTGTGCCCTGACCACGAGCTTCGGCGCAGCCCATCTGGTCCGTTTCGACGTTCATACCGACGACGTGACCGCAGCACCGGATGCGCTGGCTCGCGCCGCCTGAGGCGACCGGGCGTTAGACGGTCTCGACGATCCCACGGACGGGTGCCGGGTTGTTCGCCAGGTGCAGGAACGTCGGATCGAACTCCGCGACTTCCGTCAGCGCATCCCAGTCCTCGATGGTCAGGATGCCACCGCTCAAGGTGACGAGGCCGCGGCCCCGCAGGGTGCGCAGAACCCTGTTCAGGTGGACGCTGGTCAGGCCCAGGGCATCGGCGAGTTCGGATTGCTTGGGCACAAGGGGGCAGCTCAGATCGCGCGCGAGCCCGACGGCCTTCTGTCGGAGATACAACTCGCAGAACAGGTGGGCGACGCGACCGAGGGCCTGACGCCGCCCGAGACTGGTGATCCGCTCGCGGTAATGGGCGGCATCGATGAGGCTGTCGCGCCAGAGCGTGGCCGCCAGTCCCGGGTTCCGCAGAAGGACAGGGCGCAGATCGTCATGGGCGATCAGCGCGACGACGCTGGCCGTCAGCGTGGCGAGGTTGTGATCCATCCGGTGCAGGTGGAGGCTTTGCAGGTCCGGCAGGTCGCCCGCGATGTAGAACGACAGGATCTGACGCCCACCTTCGGAGAGGGCGGCGTATCGATAGACCCAGCCCTGCAGGACCAGACAGCTGTGGTTTGGCCGGTCACCGAATCGGACGATGTCGTGGCGGGCCGGCAGGTTCCGGACCGTGTGGGGCAGATGGAGGAGCGCGTCGCGGTCGGATTCCGCGAGGCGCGTGATGCTGTCGAGCTTGCGCGCCAGCATCTCCATCGGGGTGTTGTACCCGTCCGGCATCGGCTGGTCAGGTCCGGAATCGCGGCGCGCGCAGAGCTGCACGCTGAGGTCTGTCACGACGAAGTCGGGCAGCGCGAAAGTCGAGGTCAGGACGCGGCACGCTTCTCCTCCACATGGCCCCGGATCGCCGGACCGGCCCGGATTCCGGGCAACCGGGCCGGCCCCTGGCGCCCGGCGGATACAGCGCCGGCAAGTGTCCACCCGGGGACAGACTTGCCGCATCTGTTGCCGGCGGCAAGACCCCCCTTCCGCAGTGCCCCAATATCCGCCCGCCGAGCCTAAAACCCTCGTCGGTTGAAGTCGCAAGGGTGATGTTGTAAGGGACGCGCGTCCTCCCGGATCCGCCTTCGCGCGCACGTCTTCTGGCGCGCCCGCAGGGCCACTGGCGGGACCGCCCTCGTCATCCGTATCGACGCGTCGGCAAGCCGGTTCCCGCGGGACCGGCCGCCTCTCCCGAAAGACTCCGGGGAGGCCGCGGCGAACGGGGGCGCCTGCAACGCGAGCCGCCGACGCAACGGGCCTCCGCCGGAGGCCGTTCAGGAGACAGAATGACCGCAGGTACCGCTCTGGGGCATAGCCCGAGCCGCGACGATTTCGCCGCACTCCTCGAGGAGAGCTTCCTCGAACACGAGATCACCGAAGGGTCCGTCGTCAAGGGTCGCGTCGTCGCGATCGAGAAGGACGTGGCCGTCATCGACATCGGCGCCAAGACGGAAGGCCGTGTCGCGCTGAAGGAATTCACCGGTCCCGGCCGCGAGGGCGAGCTGAAGGTCGGCGACGAGGTCGAGGTCTACGTCGACCGGATCGAGAACGCGCTCGGCGAGGCGGTCATCTCGCGCGACAAGGCGCGTCGCGAGGAGAGCTGGGTCAAGCTCGAGAAGTCGTTCGAGAACAACGACCGCGTCACCGGCACGATCTTCAACCAGGTCAAGGGCGGCTACACCGTCGACCTCGACGGCGCCGTGGCGTTCCTCCCGCGCTCGCAGGTCGACATCCGTCCGGTCCGCGACGTCACCCCGCTGCTCGGTACCCCGCAGCCGTTCCAGATCCTCAAGATGGACCGCCGCCGCGGCAACATCGTCGTGTCGCGCCGGACCGTGCTCGAGGAGAGCCGCGCCGAGCAGCGCTCCGAGCTGGTGGCCAACCTTGAGGAAGGTCAGGTCATCGACGGCGTCGTCAAGAACATCACCGAGTACGGCGCCTTCGTCGATCTCGGCGGGATCGACGGCCTGCTGCACGTCACCGACATGGCGTGGCGCCGCGTGAACCACCCGTCCGAGGTCGTGACCATCGGCCAGACGGTCAAGGTCAAGATCATCAAGATCAACCACGAGACGCACCGCATCTCGCTCGGCATCAAGCAGCTGCTGGCCGATCCGTGGGAGGGCATCGCCGCCCGCTACCCGGAGGGCGCCAAGCTCAAGGGCCGCGTGACCAACATCACCGATTACGGCGCCTTCGTGGAGCTGGAGCCGGGGATCGAGGGCCTGATCCACGTCTCCGAGATGAGCTGGACCAAGAAGAACGTCCATCCGGGCAAGATCGTCTCCACCTCCCAGGAGGTCGAGGTTCAGATCCTGGAGGTCGATCCGGTCAAGCGCCGCATCTCGCTGGGCCTCAAGCAGACCCTGCAGAACCCCTGGGAGGCCTTCGCCGAGAAGCACCCGGTCGGTTCCGAGGTCGAGGGCGAGGTCAAGAACAAGACCGAGTTCGGCCTGTTCATCGGCCTCGAGGGCGATGTCGACGGCATGGTCCACCTGTCGGATCTCGACTGGAACCGTCCCGGCGAGCAGGTCATCGAGGAGTTCAAGAAGGGCGACATGGTCCGCGCCCAGGTTCTCGACGTCGACGTCGAGAAGGAGCGGATTTCGCTGGGCGTGAAGCAGCTCGGCGGTGACCCCTTCGCCGAGGCCGGCGAGATCAAGAAGGGTCAGATCGTCACCTGTGAGGTGGTCGAGGTGAAGGATGCCGGCGTCGAGGTGAAGATCGTCGACACCGACATGCAGACCTTCATCCGTCGCGCCGAACTCGCCCGCGACCGTGGTGACCAGCGCCCTGAGCGCTTCGCCACCGGCGAGAAGTTCGACGCCCGCGTCGTCCAGTTCGACCGGAAGGCCCGCCGCGTGCAGGTCTCGATCAAGGCCCTTGAGGTCGCCGAGGAGAAGGAGGCCATGGCCCAGTTCGGCTCCGCCGATTCGGGCGCCTCGCTCGGTGACATCCTCGGCGCCGCCTTCAACAAGAAGCGCTCCGACGACGAGTAAGACGCCGCCATCCGCCGCCCGGCCGGTCCGGGCGGCGGATCCGCAATACCGAGACCCGCGCAGGACCAATGTCCTGCGCGGGTTCTTTTTTGGTCCGACACTTCAAGGTTGCCGACGGCCGATCCCAGGTCGCGCCCGACCGTCCCAGGCGACAGCGACGGGCGACCCCGACATTTTCTTCGCGCGCCCCATATCCACGCCCGCGGTAAATGCTCTAGAACACCGGCCTCGCACGGCTCGGACCGAGCGAGCCGAAGGAAACCAAGGACTTGCCCGGCGCGGGGACGCGGCTCCCGCACCCCGTCGAGGGGCCGGCCGGAGGGTTTTAGGGGAAGCGACCGCATGGCAGCCGATGCCGAACTGCTGATTGACCGGCGGCGCCTGCGTCGCAGGTTGTCCCTCTGGCGCGTGCTCGGCGTCGGCGGGCTCATCGTGGCGGTCGGAGCCCTCGGCTACCGGGTGCGTTCGGGAGCGGATGGCGCCTTCGCGGTGCAGCCGCAGATCGCCCGCATCTCGGTCTCAGGCTTCATCGCCGGCAGCGAATCCACCGCCAAGCTGATGAAGCGGGTGGGCGACTCCGACGCCGTTAAGGGCGTCGTCGTCTCGATCAACTCGCCCGGTGGCACGACCACCGGATCGGAGGAGATCTTCCGCAACCTGCGGGCGCTCGCCGCCAAGAAGCCGATCGTCGCCTTCGTGGACGGCACCGCCGCCTCCGGCGCCTACATCACCGCCATCGCGGCCGATCACATCGTCGCGCGTGAGACCAGCTTGGTCGGTTCCATCGGCGTGCTGTTCCAGTATCCCGATTTCTCTGGGCTCCTGGACAAGGTCGGCGTGAAGGTCGAGTCGGTGAAATCGTCGCCGCTCAAGGCCGAGCCCTCGGGATTCACCCCGACCTCGCCGGAGGCGCGCGCCGCGCTGGCCTCCGTGGTCGGCGACACCTATGCGTGGTTCAAGGGCCTCGTGGCCGAGCGCCGCGGCATGGATCCGTCCCAGCTCAACACCGTGTCGGATGGCCGGGTGTTCAGCGGGCGCCAGAGCGTGCCGCTGAAGCTGGTGGACGAACTCGGCAGCGAGCGGCAGGCGGTGGCGTGGCTGGAAAGCGCCCGCGGCGTCCAGAAGAATCTGCCGATCAAGGATTGGAAGCCCTCGTCTGAGAGCAACTTCTCCCTGTGGTCGGCCGCCGGAATCGGCGCAGACCTTCTGGGCCTGGACGGCCTTGCGGCGCGGTTCAGGACCGTCGGCGCCGAAGCACAGGCCGCGCAGGGCGGGATGCTCGCCCTCTGGCGTCCGGAACCCTGAACGAGCGCCGCCGCGCAGCCCGCCCCGATCCCGCGAGAAGACTAGACGCCATGATCAAGTCGGAGCTCGTCCTCAAGATCGCCGAGCAGAACCCGCATCTCTACCAGCGCGACGTGGAGATCCTGGTCAACGCGATCCTCGACACCATTTCCGATGCGCTCGCTCGCGGCGACCGGGTCGAGCTGCGCGGCTTCGGCGCCTTCTCGGTGAAGCGCCGCGAGGCGCGCCGGGGACGCAACCCGCGCACGGGTGCCGCCGTTGCCGTGTCCGAGAAGGCGATCCCGGTGTTCAAGACCGGGAAGGAGATGCGCCAGCGCCTCAACGCCGCGGGGATCGGCGAGAGTGCCTCGGCGGCCGAGTAGGAAGGACCTGAGAGCGCGATGATCCGTTTTCTGAAGAGCCTCGTGCTGCTGCCGATCGCCGCTTTGGTGATCCTGCTGGCGGTGGCCAACCGCGCGCCGGTGCAGCTCTCCTTCGATCCGTTCAACGCGGACGCGCCGGTCTTCAGCGTCGCCCTGCCGCTCTACGCGATCCTGTTCGGTGCGGTGGCGCTCGGGATCGTCGTGGGCGGCATCTTCACCTGGCTGGGTCAGGGCAAGACCCGCGCCCGGGCGCGCTACCATCGCCGCGAGGCCGTCCGGCACGAACGTGAGGTGTCGCGGCTGCGGGCCTACGCGCCGGACAGCGAGACTTCGACCGCCTACACGGTCCCGAATACCGGCCGGACGGCGCTACCGGCGCCGCGGTAAGCCTCTCCCGATCAGCGCGACGGCGCCGAACACTTATCGCGGGCGTCGCGCGGCCGCCACGAACGCCGCGATCTTGGCCGGATCCTTCGCGCCCGGCGCCGTTTCGACCCCGGACGAGACATCGACGGCGCCGAGTCCCGTTCGGCCGAGGGCATCGGCGACGTTGTCGGAATCGAGACCGCCCGACAGCATCGTGCCGGACGGAAGCGCGGCGCCGCGCAGGATGTCCCAATCGAAGCACCGGCCGTTGCCGCCCGGCAGGGTGGCCTCCGGCGGCGCCTTGGCGTCCAGCAGGATCCGGTCGGCGATCGCCGCGTAAGCCGGCAGGAATGCGAGATCCGCGGGCGTCGCGATACCGATCGCCTTCATCACCGGCCGGCCGGACCGGGCGCGGATCGCCGCGACGCGCTCCGGGCTCTCGCGCCCATGGAGTTGGATGAGATCCGGATCCACGGCATCGAGCGCCGCGGCAAGCAGAGCGTCGTCCGGATCGACGAGCAGGATCACCCGCTCGGCCCGCCCGCGGGCGTGGGCCGACAGAGCTGCGGCCCGGTCGAGCGCGACGTGCCGAGGGCTGCGCGGGAAGTGCACGAGGCCGATCCAGTCCGCTCCGGCCTCAAGGGCGGCGGTCAGGGTCTCCTCGGTGCTGAGCCCGCAGATCTTGACGCGGGTCGGGGGTGCGGATTCGAAGGCCATCGGGCTCCTATAGCCGATCCCGCGCCGCCGATCAGGCCAGCGCCGCTGTCGATCACCGCCGCGCGGGCCGAGCCTCGCACATCAGGCAAGACGCATCGCAGATCGGCCGACGATTGCGCCAGGGTCGAGGCCGCGCGCCTGCTTCTCCCATTCATCCCGGGATCGGGTGGCGGAGCCCGGGATCCGGACATGTCGACGCGCTAAGAACACGCCCCGGCCAGGGTTCGGGGTTGCCCGCCTCCGGCATGCCCCAACGGGTCCAGGCTCGTCCGCGGCCCACCCTGATCGACGGCGGGTGGCATCGATGGGGAGCCCTCAGGCCGTGCGGGAGAAGAATCGCATCGCTGCATCCAAGCCGACAACGCCGGCCCGGCTCCCGGCACGAACAGGAACCGCGCTAGTACAGCGCCGGCACGAAGACGTTCGGGATCGGGAAGCCGCTGAAGACGATTTTCCCGTCGACGAGCCGAAGGGGCGGAAGTGCCTTGAGCGGAGTCGCATCGGATGGCGCGTCGGGGCTCGGACGCCGGCTGAGCCCCAAGAGGCCGCCGACCAGCTGGCCCACCAGGGCGCCCCTGTCGGACCCGAAACGCTGACCGACGATGCTGCCGACCAGCGCATCGACGCCGGCCGCCCGCAGATCGATCTGGCCCGCCGGGCGATGGGCACTGTCGAGGGCGAGGGTGCCCTTGGCCTGTACGCGCTGCGCCCCCTTGGCGAGCGCCAGAGCGGTGAGATCCAAGGTGCCGCCGGCCTGACGCCAGCGCTCCAGCTCGCGTGCCACCGTCCCGGTCTGCAGCACGGTCGCCTGTGTCAGGGTCGCGTCCAGGGCCAGATCGGCCGGGTCCTGGCTTCCGGTGACCGCGTCGAGCTGCGGCACCGCGGCCTGGTTCAGGCGCAGGCTGACATCCACGGCGCCGTCCGATTCATAGCGGCCGGGGCTCGGCCGCGCATGGAGTTCAAGATGCCGGCCCGCGACCGCGATCGGACCGGGCTCGGCGCCCTTCACGGTGACGTTCGGTTTGTCGACGACCAGCGAGGCTCGGGTGAAACCGTCCGCGGCGCCGTGGAAGCTGCCCTGAAGGGCTCCCCAGGAAGCATCACCGGTCAGATCGCCCTGCTCGACATGGAACGGGCCGACGCTCTCGAACACGACGAGACGGGGCTGGTAGATCTGCACCACTGCGGTGCTCGGCCCGAGGCGGAACCGCCCATCGGCCCGGTCGAGGGTCACGCCGCTGCAGCGCAGCTCCAGACGGAACGGATAGCCGCCGAGGGCGCGATCCGTGCAGGTCCAGGTGCGCCCAGCCGCCGCCTCTCGTGCGATCCAGCCGTCGATCTCGCTGGCCGCGCGCTCCCGCATCCACAGCCAGCCGGCCGACCATCCGACCACCACGATCGTCAGCAGGATGTAGGGGAGGAACAGCCCGAGCCGGGACCGCCGTGCGCCCGATCCCGGGGCTGTCTGGGCGGCGCCCTCCGGCCGCGTCCGATCCTGCACCATGCGTTCCGCTCCCCGACCCGGTCTCCGCAGAGACATCGCGGCCCCGCCTTGAGGCCACGCAAGGGGCGAAACTGGGGCAGTTGCGCCCTGGGTCGACCGCCGCGAACCAGATCCGACTGCCCGTCGCGTTTCCGGTCAGACCTGCGCCGGCTCGACGGTGTCGACCTGCAGATCTTCGACGATCGCCACCCGCTCGGCCTCGTTCTCGGCAAGGCGATGCACATGCATCTCGGTGGCGCCCCGGCGGCGGACACGGTCCAGCCAAGTCCGACGCAGATGATCGCGCGGGCTCTCGCTGGAGCTGGCCACCGAGACCATCTCGGCAATGCCGGCATTGTCCCGACGCACGGCGATCACCACGGCCTGCGCCATCTCGTCGAGCTCGAAGCCCCCGGCCGGATGGACCCCGACCACATAGCGCCGGCCCGAGCGGCCGCGCCAGGCCGAGAGCGGAAGCGCGGGGGAGCCGCGAAGACCTGCGGTCGTCTTGAGGCGTTCTTCACGCACGTCCTGCCTCCGGCTGCGATCGTCCTTCAGGTCGCGAAGCGCGGCCGACCAGGACAGGGCTCTTCTGTTCGCCATTTGTTCCAACCTAACGCGCGATATCCACAGGCGTCAAGGGCGACGTTCCTAAGAGGGGATGTGGTGACGATGCCCGTTATCCACAAGCGGAAGCGACTCGTTCCGGAGAAGGAAGCATCCGTCGCGAGCGGCCTCGGACCGCGTCCGAGCGCGTGGCGATAACTGACCGGAGGCCCCGATTCGACACGGCCAGGCGGGTCGTTGCATCGGCCTCCTCTGGCTTCGGTACCCCGATACGGCGCCGGCCTCTAAGAGGCCGCTCGGCTGGCGGTGCAGTCCGCTGAAATCCGCCTTCAGGACTGGTGCGCAGCACGTCTCGCTGTTGCAGTGACCGGACGGCTCAGCGCCGCTTGCCCGCCCTCGCTCGGATCCAGAGCCGCCCCGCGACGGAGACCGGAACGGCTCAGCGGCGAGGCCCCGCCGCGGCCGCGGCCTCGTCGACTGGTACGGCGTGGCCGGCGGCTGCGAGGCCTTCCAGCCCCCCCTGGACCAGGGCGTTCGAGGCGGTTTCAAGCCGTTCCTGTACCAGCGCCTGGAATTCCTGGCGCGGCAGGCCGGGCGGGATGGCGGGCAGGAATTCGATCACGGCCTTCCCCGGCCGACGCACGAGGCTGTTGCGCGCCCAGAAGAGACCGGTGTTCAGCGCCACGGGCTGACAGGGGACCTGCAGCGCCGTGTAGAGATGGGAGAGCCCCTGCTTGTAGGCGGGGGGCGCTCCGACAGGCCGGCGGGTACCCTCGGGAAAGATGATGAGCTGACGCCCTTGCCGAATCGCGTCGCCGGCGGCGGCATTCATCAGGCTCATGGCCCGGGTGCCCTTGGACCGGTCGATCGCCACCATGCCGCTGCGCGACAGGTACCAGCCGATCAGCGGGATGAGCAGCAGCTCCTTCTTCAGGACGTAGGCGAAATCCGGCAGCACCGTGCAGAGGGCCAGGGTCTCCAGGGCCGATTGGTGTTTCGCCGCCACCAGCAGCGGCCCCGGCGGGATGTTGTCCAGCCCGCGGAACTCGACCTGGATCCCGGCGACAACCCGCAGCAGCCACAGGGTGATCCGCCCCCAGGCGCGGGCGAGCCGCAGCACGGATCGCCCGGAAACCAGCATGGGCAGCCCGGCGACCGCGAGGACGGTCGTGACGGCGTAGAAGCAGAGATTGAAGGCGAAGGAGCGCAGGGCGAGCATCGGGTACCGTGTCGTGGCGGTCTTCCTGTAGCGCGCCCGCATATCCGCGGCCAAGGGCGACGTCACCGGGGCCGATCAGGCGCCCTCCGGCAGCCCTGCATCGCGGATCAGCCCGGCATTGCGCCCGGCGACGAGCCAGTAGACCAAGCCGGCACTCGCACCGACCACGAACAGGATCAGCGTCAGGCGCACCTCGCCGGCGAGAAGAGCGGCGTCGCGGCCCCCGCTCGACCGGACTGCGCCGCGCGTTAGCCAGGGGAGGGCGGCGGTCAGCAGGCCGCAGCCGGCGCCGTACCACAGGAGGCCGCGGCGCCCGAAGATCTCACCGCCGAGCCCGATCAGGGCGGGGGGCATGAACAGCAGCACGAACAGCGCCTTGGCGAGGCCCGCGATCAACAGTGCCAATCCCTCCGGCGGCAGGCCAGCGGAGAGGTCGGACAGGGCCATGTCGATGCCCGCGAGCGCGCCGTTCGTCAGCCAGAGCTGGGCGGCCGGATCGACGAACAGCGCCAGGACGAGGACGGCGAAACCGGTCGGAACCGCGAGCAGGAGGGCGAAGGCCCAGAGAAGCAGGCGGCTGAAAGCATACATGCCGCGAGCCTCTACACCGGCCGTCCTTACCCGTCGCGCGAAAGCCGCGCCCGATCCTCGCGGATCCGGCGCGGCTTCCATGATGTGGCCGCCGAGGCGCCGCGCGTCAGCCGTGGGCCGGAGCGGCGCCGCCGGGATCGCCGTGGGTGTGCTTTTTCCGGAACCGGCCGAGCCACAGCGAGAAGTGGCGGATCACCACGTAGAAGACCGGCGTCAGGAACAGCCCGAAGAAGGTCGCGCCGATCATCCCGAAGAACACCGCGGTGCCGAGCGCCTGGCGCATCTCGGCGCCGGGGCCGGTGGCGATGACCAGCGGCAGGGTGCCGAGAATGAACGCGAAGGCGGTCATCAGGATCGGGCGCAGGCGGAGCCGGCAGGCCTCCACCGCCGCCTCGACCGGGCCGCGATGCTCCCGCTGCTCGATATCGTGCGCGAACTCGACGATCAGGATCGCGTTCTTCGCCGCGAGGCCGATGAGCACGATCAGGCCGATCTGGGTCAGGATGTTGTTGTCCTGTCCCCGGAACTGCACGCCCGCCAGGGCGGCGAGCACCCCGGTCGGCACCACCAGCAGGATCGCGAGCGGCAGAGCCCAGGATTCGTACTGCGCGGCGAGCACCAGGAAGACGAGCAGCACGCCGAGGGCGAAGACCGCGCCCGCGGTGCCGCTGGCCGCCTTCTGCTGGTAGGCGATCTCGGTCCAGTCGTAGGAATAGCCATCGGGGAGCGCCTTCTTGGCGATCTCCTCCATGGCGTTGAGCGCCTGACCGGTGGAGACGCCGGGCTTGGCCACGCCCTGCACCGGAACCGAATAGTACAGGTTGAACCGCTGCACGATCTGCGGACCGGTGACGTCGCGCACCGAGGCGAGCGTCCCCATCGGTACCAGCGCGCCGGTGGAGGAGCGCACCTTGATCTGCGAGATGTCCTGCACCGACGAGCGGAATGCCGCGTCGCCCTGCAGGCGCACCTGGTAGATGCGGCCGAGCGTGTTGAAGTCGTTGACGTAGGTGCCGCCGAGATCCGCCTGCACCGACGAGAAGACGTTGGCGAGCGGCACGTTCAGCATCCGCGCGATGGTGCGGTCGATGTCGAGGAAGAGCTGCGGCGTCGAGTTGTCGAAGGTCGTGAAGACGCGCTGTACGTCCGCGCTCTGGTTGGCCTGGCCGATCACCTCGCCGGCCGCCGCCATGAGCGCGCCGATGTCGGACGATTGGCGGCTCTCGATCTGCATCTTGAAGCCGCCGCCGTTGCCGAGGCCGCGGACGGGCGGCGGCGGGATCACGATGACCCGCGCCTCCTGGATGTCCGAGGTGGCCTTCAGCACGTCGCCGGTGACGACCGCCGCACTCCGGCCCGTCTGGGCACGCTCCTTGGCGCCCTTGAGGGTCAGGAACATCACGCCGGCATTGGTGGTGTTGGTGAAGGTCGCCCCGTCAAAGCCCGCGATGATCACCGCGTTGGCAACGCCATCGACCGTGCGGGCCTGCTTGGCGGCCCGCAAACACACCTCCGTGGTACGGTCCAGCGATGAGCCGGATGGGAGCTGCACGACGCCGATCAGGTAGCCCTGATCCTGGTCCGGGATGAAGCCCGTGGGCGTCGTCTGCGCAAGATGCAGCGTGCCGGCGATCACCGCCGCGTAGATCAGAAGCATCACGCCGAGGCCGACGATGCCGCCGGTCAGGACGCGGATCGTCCGGCCATAGGCGTTCGACGTGGCGTCGAAGGCGCGGTTGAAGCCGTTGGCCAGCCAGTTCACGAACCGGGTCAGGAAGAATTTCGGCTCCTTGCGGGCGTGATGGGGCACCAGCAGCAGCTTGCAGAGGGCCGGCGACAGGGTCAGCGAGTTGAAGGCCGAGATCAGGGTCGAGGCCGCGATGGTCAGCGCGAACTGCTTGTAGAACTGGCCCGAAATGCCCGGGATGAACGCCGTCGGCACGAACACCGCCGCGAGCACCAGCGCGATGGCGATCACCGCGCCGCCGACCTCGTCCATGGTCTTGTGGGCGGCGTCGCCCGGCGACAGGCCCTCGGCCATGTTGCGCTCGACGTTCTCCACCACCACGATCGCGTCGTCGACCACGATGCCGATGGCGAGCACCAGCCCGAACAGAGTCAGGTTGTTGAGCGAGAAGCCGAAGGCCGCCATCGCCGCGAAGGTGCCGATCAGCGAGACCGGAATGGCGATGACCGGGATCAGTGCCGTCCGCCAGCTTTGGAGGAAGACCAGCACCACGATGACGACGAGGCCGACGGCCTCGAACAGCGTCTTGTAGACCTCGTGGATCGACTCCTCGATGAACTCCGTCGGGTTGTAAGCGATGCGGTACTCGACGTCCGGCGGGAAGTTCTTCTTGACCTCCTCCATCACCTTCTTGACCGACGCCGCCGCGTCGAGCGCGTTGGTGCCCGGCCGCTGGAAAGCGCCGATGCCCACAGCGGGCGTGTCGTTGAGGAACGAGTTGGTCGTGTAGTCCTTCTGGCCCATCTCGACGCGGGCGATATCCTTCACCCGCACGAGGCGCCCGTCCTGCGCCTTGATGATCACCTCGGCGAATTGCTCGGGCGTCTTGAACCGGGCCTGCGACTGCACGACGAGCTGGAACGCCTCGCCCTTGGCCGCCGGCGGGCCGTTCAGCTGGCCGGCGGCCACCTGGACGTTCTGCTCCTGCAGGGCGGTCGTGACGTCGGTGACCGAGAGGCCGTAGGCGGCGAGCTTGTTGGGATCGACCCAGACGCGCTCGGCGTACTCGTTGCCGCCGAAGATCGTGATGTCGCCGACGCCGTCGAGGCGCAGCAGCTCGTCGCGGATGTTCAGGTAGATGTAGTTGGCGAGGTAGTTCTGATCGTAGGTCTTGTTCGGCGAGAGCAGGTGCACGACCAGCATCAGATCGGGCGAGGCCTTGCGGACCGTGACGCCGAGGTTGCGCACGTCCGGCGGCAGGCGCGGCTGCGCCACCGAGAGCCGGTTCTGCACCAGCACGTTGGCGATATCGAGGTTGGTGCCGACCTTGAAGGTCACGGTCAGCAGCATGTTGCCGTCGTTGGTCGACAACGACGTCATGTAGAGCATGTTGTCGACGCCGTTGACCTCCTGCTCGATCGGCGTCGCGATCGTGGCGGCCACGGTCTCGGCATTGGCACCCGGATAGGAGGCGCGCACCGTCACGGTCGGCGGCACGATCTCGGGATACTGCGAGACCGGCAGGCTCTCGTAGGCCACGAAGCCGAGGATCAGGAACACGATCGACGTGACGGACGCGAAGATCGGCCTGTCGACGAAGAAATGGGCGAAACGCATCGGTCAAACCTCTGAGGCCCGCCGGTCTCCCGGTCGGGGCCCTGCGTCGTCGGTGCGGAGCGCGCCGCGCGGCGCGCGCGACGGCGTTGGTGTCGAGCCGTTGGGGCTCAGGTCTTGCTCGGGGGCAACTCGATGGTCTCGGGGGTGACCTTCGCGCCCGGCCGGACCCGCGAGAGGCCGTTGACCACCACGGTCTCGTCACCCTTCAGCCCCGACTGGATCACCCGGTAGCCGTCGACCTTCGGTCCCAGAACGACGTCCTTCTGCTGGATCACGTTCTCGGGTCCGACGATGTAGACGATCCGCTTGTCCTGGTTGGCGGCGACCGCCTCGTCGGGGATCAGCACGCCCTGGGCCGGCTTGGTCGCCGGCATCGAGACGATGCCGAACAGGCCGGGCTTGATGAACAGGTCGCCGTTGGGGACGGTCGCCCGCAGCAGGATCGTGCCGGTGGCGTTGTCGACGCGGTTGTCGACGAAGTCCAGGGTGCCCTTGCGGCTCGGCTTGGCCTCGCCGGACAGGGCGATCAGGATCGGCACGCCCTTGCCCTGCTGGGTCTGGCCCATGCCGATGCCGAGGCTGTTCTGGTACTTGAGGAACGACTTCTCATCGACCGTGTAGCTGAAATAGATCGGGTCAAGGGACACGATCGTCGTCAGCATCGTCTGGTCGGCGCTGACGATGTTGCCCTCGGTCACCAGGCGCCGGCTGATACGGCCGTTGATCGGCGCCTTCACCTCGCTGAAATCGTAGTTCAGCTGGGCGTTGTTGAGGGCGGCCTGGGCGCTGTCGACGTCGGCCTGAGCGGTCAAGGAGGCCTGCCGACGCTGGTCGGTGACCTGCTCGGAGATGTTGCCGCTGCGGGACAGGGTCTGGGCGCGCTCGAGGTCCGTCTGGGAGAAGGACTGGCGCGCCTTGGCGGAGGCCAAAGCTGCCTGGGCCTGCTCCAGGGCCGCCTTGTAGGGCCGCCGGTCGATGACGAACAGGACGTCGCCCTTCTTCACGGTCTGGCCGTCGACGAAGTTGATCTTCTCAAGGTAGCCGGTGACGCGGGCACGGACCTCCACGTATTCGATCGCATCAAATCGACCGGTATACTGGTCCTGCTCGACGATCTGACGCACCACCGGCTTGGCCACGGTGACCTTCGGTGGCGGCCCGCCCGGCGCCTGCGCGCGGGCCGGTGTCGCGAGAGGGCCTGTCGCGAGACCCGCGATCAGGCCTGACAAGACGGTGAGAAGGCTGGGAAGCCGGCTGCGCATCGGGTCCTGCTGTCCGTTGGCCGACCGTTCGGTCGTGCCGAGCTTGACGATTGTTCCGCCGCGAGTGGGCCGTAACCCGCGCCTCACGCTCTTGCTTGTGCGCGAGCGCACATCACGGGCTCGTGAGCTGGATTGAAACAGCAGGTCAGGCGATTGTTTCGCCTGCGCCGTACCAATCCTTGAATCCACCTTTGTAGTGTTCCGCGAGATCGAGCCCGGCATTCTGCGCGGCCATCAGCGCGTGGACCGAGCGGACCCCGGAGGCACACGAGAAAACCGGCCGCCGGCCATCCGCCGCGACGAGGTCTGCCACGGCTTGCGGGTCGAAGGTGGAGAGGGGATGCGAGACCGCGCCGGGAATGTGCCCGGCCTCATATTCATGCGGCTCGCGCACATCGATGATCAGCATCGAGCCATCGCGAATCCCGCTTTTGACCGTCTCACGATCGAGGTCGACCACCCGCATCGGCAGGATCTCCGTTCCGCCCGCGCTTGGCCGGCCTGGCTGACTGACGCTTTTCCTTATTCGTCAGACCCGAGCGGCGCAACGTGCGTGGCCGGCTTCACCGGCTCCGCGGCCAGGACGCGGCGACGCGGAGTGGCCCGCCGCGCGGATCGCGGAGCTCTCTCAGAGCATGGCGAGGGTCGGAGTCACGGCGGCGAAATGCGCGGGCCAGTCCGGCGGACGGTACCCGTCGAGGCGTCCCGTCAATTCGGCGCGCAGGGGTGCATCCGGCTGTGCCAGCGCTTCGATCGCCTCGATCCAGCCGGGGCCGTCCAGGGGATCGCGGAACAGGGCGAACCCCTCGCCGATCTCCCGGTGGACGGCAATGTCGGAGGCGATGACCGGCAATCCCGAGGCTGCCGCTTCGACCACGGGAATGCCGAACCCCTCGGTGAAGGACGGCATCAGCAGGCCGGTGCAGCTGCGCATCAGCGCCGCGAGCCCGTGCGTGGACAATCCCGACGCCTCGATGACGTGGGCGCGCACGCCGGGGCACCGCTCGAGCATGTCGATGGCGCTCTCGGCCTCCCAGCCGCGACGCCCGACCACGATGAGCCGCGGGGTGGCGGCCCCGTGGCGCTCGGCCAGGAGCCGCCAGATCTGGAACAGCAGCAGATGGTTCTTGCGTGACTCGATCGTGCCACAGACCAGGAAGGTCGGCCGGTCGGGCCTGAACTGCGGTCCCGTGCGTCCGAAGGCGGGCTCGACCCCGAGATGGCCCACCGCCACCGGCGGCCGACCGAATCCCTCGGCGGCGAGATGCGCGAGGGTGCGACGGCCGGTATCCTCCGAGTTCACCAGAATCGCGGCGGCGTGCCGGCCGATCGTGCGCAGGCGCGCCCGGTGGCGGTCGGCCTCGCCGAACCGGCCGTATTCGGGATGGGTGATCGGGATGAGATCGTGGACGAAGAAGGCCGGCCGCACGTCGCGCCGCGTGTAGAGCCAGTCGAAGCGCCGCGGATCGTCGAGGCGCAGATGCGAGGTGTGCAGGTAGAGCGAATCCCGCGGCAGAGTGGCGAGCGAACGTCCGCGCAGCGCGATGTCGACCGCCTTCCGCGCCTGGATCCGTCGCCGGTCGGCGGCACCGGGCTGCGGCGCGGAGAGGGGCGGCGGCACTGCGGCCGGGTCTCCGCAGCGGGTCGCCAGTTGCCGATAGACCGGGTCCGATACGGCGTCCCGGTCTTCGACCCAGCCGGCCGCCACCGCCTCGACGATCGCCAGAGCCTGCGCGCGATCAAGGATGCGCGGTCCGAAGGCCGTCGAGACCACGCCGACGGCTGTCTCCGCTGGGCGGAGAAAGGCACGCGCGTAGGCGAGGTCGACACGGTCGATCCCCGACGGACTCGCGTGGCGCAGGCGCGTGACGAGGCGCGTGAGATCGAAGGCGATCGGTCGGTCCGTCATGATCCTCTGGCAGTCGTCGGGGCCGGGCCTCCCGTAGCGGTCCTGATCCGCAAGTGCCAGCATCTCGGCGCATAACCCCGGCCCCGCAGGGGTTGCGCGGGCGCAGCGCGGAGGCTAAGAGCCGCAAGCCCAAGCGGCGTCGGAGTGTAGCGCAGCCCGGTAGCGCACCTGTCTGGGGGACAGGGGGTCGTCGGTTCAAGTCCGGCCACTCCGACCATTTTTACAACGGCTTAGCGGTCTTTCCGGAACCGCACATCAGGCCGTTTGCAGTCCCGTTTGCAAACCGGTCCGGTTCCGACGGTGATCGTCGAGCTTCGCGATTGCCGATTCGGCGAGGCTGCGCGTGCGAGCGAGATAGCGATCCAGGATCTTCTGGGCATGCGCTTGGCTGTGCCCGGTGATCGTCGCAATCTCCGGGACCGTGCAGCCGGCCTCGGCCAGCATCGTCACCGCCGTGCCCCGGAGATCGTGGAAGTGCAGGTCCTCCGTGATCCGCGCGGCCGCGAACGTCTCCCTCCACACCTCATGGAACCGACGCTTGCGCCAAGCCGCCCCGCGGTAGGCGACGAGGATCGTCGTAGCCCGGCGCGGCGCCGCATCGAGCGCAGCCTTCAAGGCGCGCGTCGCCGGTACGTAGATGAGCCGCCGGATGGCGGGCCTCCTCGGCCTCGGCGGCCACCCGGTGCTGCGCTGGATGGCCGGGCACGTGGCGATCAAGACCGACGACGCCGGCAACATCAAGCCGACCAAGCAGCGCTCGGCCGACCGGATCGACGGCGTGGTCGCCGGCATCATGGGGCTCGGCCTCGCGATCGGACAGGAACCCGGCATGGACCTCGACGCCTTCCTCGAAGCCCCCTCTGGGCCTGATCGCGTGGGATTCGCCGCCGCGCTCCGGCGCCAGGTCCTGGCCAGGATGGCCGGATGGGAGTCGAAGGCCGCGCCGCTGCGCTTCGCCCGGCAGACGGTCTCGGTGGCGCTCGCGGCCGACGAGGTCGCCAACAAGCTCTTCGCCAACGGCGTGCGCCCCAGCGGCCTGCTGCAGATGGACCAGGTCCTCAAGCCCGACCAGCGCAAGGACCTGCGCGAGAACGTGGTCGCGCCGCTCGCCGGATCGAGCAACGCCGGCGGCGTCTTCGTCCTCGAGGGCGGGATGAAGGTCTCGGCCGTCAGCCTGTCGCCGGCCGACAGCCAGCTGCTCGAGTCGCGCCGCTGGCACGTCGAGGAGATCTGCCGCTGGTTCGGCATCCCGCCGATCCTGATCGGGCACGCCTCCGAGGGGCAGACCGTGTGGGGCACGGGCGTCGAGCAGATCGCCCTGTCGTGGCTGGCGCTCGGCCTGCGGGCGCAGCTCCGGCGGATCGAGGCGGCGATCAATCTCCGCCTGATCGAGCCGGCCGAGCGGGCGACGCTCTAGGCCGAGTTCGCGGTGGACGGCCTGCTGCGGGCCGACAGCGCGGCCCGGGCCAAGCTCTACGCGTCCTTCGCGCAGAACGGCATCATGGACCGCGACGAGATCCGCGAGAAGGAGAACCTCGACCGCCGCGGCGGCGGGGCCGCCAGGCTGACTGTCCAGGCGAACCTGCTGCCGATCGACGATCTCGGCACGGTGGCGGTGATGCCCCGCGAGCGGCCGGTCGAACCCGGCTCGGCCGTCGCCGAACCCGGCCCGGCCCATGCCGAGCCCGCTACCGCATAGGCCGACCATGCATCCGCATCTCATCGTCGCCCCCCTCGAACTGAAGTTCGCGGGCCCTCCTGACGCGGGCACCTTCGAGGGCTACGGCGCCGTCTTCGGCAACGTCGACCTGCACGGCGACCGGATCCTGCCCGGCGCGCTCGCCTATGCGGCGCAGATCTTCGACCGCGAGGACGCCAGCGTGCTGATCTCCACCGAGGACCGGGACAACTTCGTGAAGAACATGGTCACGATCCTGGCCGAGGAGCGGCTGGCGCTGGTGGTGCGGCGGCCGCAGGCTCTGATCAAGGGAACGTTCGCGGCGCAATCGAGCAAGTGAACCCGCGAGCCATGGCCTGATAGGCTGCCCCATTCGGCTGCAAATCGGGCGCCGCTACTCGCAAGCGGACGATCCGGTTCCGACCCAACCCAGCCGTTTCTGCCGCCGTCGGCACTTCCCCATAGCAGTCATTCGCCGGCCGTCCGGCAACGTCGGCTCGGCGCAGCGAGCCGTCATGGGACCGACGCCCGTAAGCCAATAGCTTCGTTGGCCCATTAGTCGGCCTCGACATAGTGCCCCGGCAGATCCGCTTAAGCGCATCTATCTCGACAAATTTATGACGAAGATGGTCATCATCAGCGAAATAAATTTGCATTTTCTGAACGATGCCAAACGGATAAATTTTAGAAAAGGCAGATTATATGGCAATGAAAATCGGCAGTCACAACAGGTAGGCGTTATTGTGTGACATCTAAGAGTTAATTCTGGCCTCACTCCGGTGCATAAAGACCTGTCGTCCAGTCAGAACGTAAGCATTTAACTCGCCGAACCCCTTAAGAAAGACTTTTCCACGTTCTTCTAATTGATAATTTTCCTTCAGACGCCAATAAGTTGTCTCCGTGACCTGGATCTGACCTTGCTCAGAACTCTGCTCCATTCTGCTGGCGAGGTTCACCGTATCCCCCCATAGGTCGAACGAGAGCTTTCGGAGTCCAATAACGCCGCTGATAAGCTGACCCGTAGCTATCCCCACTCGTACTGCTATGGGGTAACCGCTCCGCTGAGCAAAGCTTTCTACCTCCGAAACTAAATCTAATGCAAAGTTAGCCATCGATTCGGCCGCGCTCCGTGTTTCACCATCAATTCCAGAGACGGCCATGTAGCCATCTCCGACAGTCTTAACCTTCTCGACGCCGTGAATTTCGGTAAGGTCGTCAGCAATGGAGAATATTTCGTTCAGAACTTCGACCAAGTGGTGAGGCGAGAGCTGCTTTGTTAATGTCGTAAATCCTACTAAATCGGCAAATAATACATGTGCCTCGCCATGGGATTCGGCGATCACTTGATCACCTTGTTTCAGGCGCGCCGCAATATGGCGAGGGAGCATGTTGTCGATCAATGCCTCCGATCGCGCGCGCTCACTTTCGATCTCCTTGTCTTGAAGGAAACTCGTGCGCTGCAGACTTTCGTAGCGAAACGTGACTATAGATCCCGCCGCGATAGCTGAAATGATAAAGAAGTTGTTCGCTACCGCTAAATCTACTCGCAGGCCGGATGCCAACACGGCCGCATTGTAGGCCAGCATCAGACTGAGTCCGCCAAATAGAGAGGGCACAAATAGCAATCTGAAAAAGCCGAAGTTGAACATCAAACACAATACAATGCCGCTCATGCCCACAGTAAGACCGTTCTGCATGTTGGAGATTATGAAGACAACGCTAGCTCCAGCAAGGAACACGTCTAAGGCAAGGATCGCTTGGGGCAGCCGGTCGCCGCCGAAAAACGTCATGGACAGCAATAATAAGGCAGTCACTGAAAAGCGGATCGCCAAAGAAAGCGCTACGATCTCTGGAGCTGTTATGTAGTCCCAAATCGCAAATAACAAATAAATTGCCGAGCCCAGCGCCAGCGCCGATTTCGACGCATTAGAATATGCTTTGGCATAGTGAGACTGAAATTCTTCCTCCAGATCAGCGGGAAATGACGGGAACATTGCACGCTCCATCATTTAATGATATCCGGTCATTGGGATTCCGCTCCAGATCTTTGTCAAAATCATTTGAGGCACTGCATCGACTATTATATAAAGGGCAGCGCTCCGGTGTTGCGTCTGCACGGATACGCGGACCTACCGTGCATATATAAGCATGTCATGGGTCCTGTATAGCGAGAGTAGTTTGCCTGCTATCGTGCTTTGGTGCTCTCCATCTTGGAACCATGTGCAGTCGGTCAGCATAATAATCCGGCCTGATGACGGCACGGCATTCCAGTCGGCCGGGCGGGGCTTAGTCGCTTCACCTGACCAAGGGAAAGACCGCACGGGCCTAGCCGACCTCGCGAATCACCATTCGGGAGATCGTTACCTTCGAAGTGCTAGGGCGTGTCATCGCTTGAGCCAGTCGAGGGCTGCGGCGAGGGAGAGGACGCCGATGAAGCTGGCGGCGGTTTTCTCGTAACGGGTTGCGATGGCCCGCCATTCCTTAAGCCTGGCCCAGAGGCGCTCGACCTGATTGCGGTTGTTGTAGATCCAGTCCGGACAGGCGACGGGGGTCTCGTGGCGCTGAGGCGGGATCGCGGGGCGCGCACCCATGTTCCAGATGTGCGCGCGAAAGGCGTGACTGGTGTAGCCGCGGTCTCCGACGACCCACCTGGGCACGCCTGGCAGTTGGTCGAGCAGCGGAACCGCGTGGGGCAGTTCGTGAGCCTGTCCCGGTGCTATCCGGAAGGTGATGGCGCGGCCTTGCCCGTCGGCGATCACGCAAGCCTTGGTGCCATAGCCGCCACGCGAGCGGCCAACAGCCTCACGAGCGTCTCGCTCGGCCCCAGATCCCCCCTTTTGGCGGCACCGGCCGCTTTCTGATGTGCGCGTATGTTCGTGCCGTCGAGGAACACCATCCCGAGTTGAACCCCGCGCTCCTGCACGAGGCGGAGGAGCCGTTCCCAAACGCCAGCACGGGACCAGCGGATGAAGATCTGTGCGGCCCGCCACCAAGGACCCAGATCCTCCGGAATGGCCCGCCATTTGGCTCCGTTCTGATGACGCCAGAGAATGGCCGAGAGCGTGCGTTGCAGGTCCTGCGGTGGCGTCTTGGCTTTCGGCCGACACGCTTCGACCAGGGGCTCCAGCTCAGACCATTGCACGTCGCTCAGCATCATCCCTCCTGCCTTGGAGAAAGGAAAACGCGAGCACCACCAGTCCGTTCAGGCGACGACAGGCCTTAGAGGCAGCCTGCTTCTTCGTTTCAGATGAATGCATCAGCGCGACCGCTACCGGCTATGCTCTGTCGGTCAGGTCCGCTCAGACGTCCGGCAAGCGGACCTTTCGAACGCCTGAGAAGGGTCGCGAGCTGTCACGGAGATGACGTCGGCTTCCGTGCATCGCCGCCCGGAAGCAGACGGACAGAAACCCGCCATGAGCAGCCATTCGGCTTGCGACCCGATGCGGTCTTTAAGCTGCCTAGGACGATAGCCCGAAGGCGGATGCGGCCGACTGGAAGTCCTGCCTCTGCGCGCGCCGGTAGTCACGCGGGCTCAGACCGTAGCGTTCCTTGAAGCGGCGGGCGAAATGGGCTTGGCTGGCGAAGCCGCAGCCATAGGCCAGCATGCCGATCGGCAGGTGGACGCAGGCCGGGTCGGATAGCTGCTTTGCGGCCTTCTCCAAGCGGCGTTCCCAGATGTAGTCGGAGATGTGCTGGCCGCGCTCGTGGAACAGCTCCTGCAGCCGGCGTAGCGAAAGCCCCATCGCGGCGGCGAGATGTGGTGGGTCCAAAATCGGATCGCCCAGATGGGCCTCAATATGGGCCTTGGCCCGCTGGACCGTGACGTTGCCGTGTATGGAACGCGGCACCTCCTGCGCCATCCGTTCGGCGAGGCTCGCTATGATCAGGTCCGTTCCGATCGACGCCATGCGCGCGGCCGCGTCTGCGGTGAGCCGATCGCTCACCCGGATCAGGTCTCGGATGAAGGTGTTCGCCAGGGTCGTGGAGGCGAGGTCCGCTCCGACCGTGAGTGCACAGAACTGCCGGGACGGGCCCAGCATAGCCTCGAAGCGCTCGCGCGGCAGATCGATGACCAGGGAAATACCGGTGTTCGTCTCGCAGACGGCCGGGCGGGCGTCGATGACGACGAAGTCGCCCGTCCGGAATACAGCCTCCTGATCGCCTTGATGGATGGCGTCCCGGCCAGAGAGCTTCATGGTCGCGTAGAGGCGGTCGGGCTGCCCATGGCGTCGGATCGCGTCGGGCGTCGCTTCCGTCCGCATGGCTGTGTGGGCCATTTTAGTGATCGGCGCAGGTCCGATGCTGGTGACGTCCAGCCTGCCCTGAAACGGACCCTCGTGAAGGGGCTGAAGGTCGATCGGGATCAATCGCTCGCAGATTGTCTCCCGCCAACGCCGGAACGCGTTTCTGGGGTGAATTCCGTCTGTCGAGAAGAACGGCTGCATCCGTAGCCCCGGTTCACAGCTCGCCTGCCCATGGCGCAGGCTGCGGAACTGGGTCTTTATTGTATATAATCTATCCTCTCAACACGGAGGTGCCGGGAGCGGGCGCGGAGGCAAATCCGCTTCCCGATCAATGCCGCTCGAACGCGGGCGGGCTGACATCCACCCACAGCAGACCTCCCGGCACCGCCCGCGATGGCGCGCACCTGACTGCAGCAGTGGCAGACGAAAGCGTGACGCGGCCGGGTCCGATTCGCGCTGAACCGCCGTCGCCTCGCCCCGGAGACGCCCACCGATGGCCGAACCGCTCGTCATCTCGTTCGCGGCCGACACGTCCCGCGCCCAGGGCGCGATGGCGACGCTGGCCGCGCAGATCGTCGGCAACATGGCGACGATCGGCGTCGCCATGTCGGGCGGCGCGGCCAACAGCAACGGCTTCGGCGCCTCGCTCCAGGGCCTCGCCAGCAACGCCCAGCGGGCGGCGGCCGCCGTCGGCCAGGACGTGCGCGCGATCGCGTCCGCCACCGCGAACGCCGCCACCGCCGACAAGGCCACCCTGGTGGGCGTCGTCCGTGCTTTCACGGGCGCCGCCGCCAGCTCGAACACCGCCGGTGCGGCCGTGCGCTCCGGCCTGTCGGCCACCACCTCGACCATCGCGGGCGTGGCCGCGCAGATCCCCTCGCTCAACACCCTGCTCGCCGCCTTTCTCGGCTTCGAGGCCGCCAAGCTCGTGTTCGACAGCGTCGCCGCCTCGATCGACGCGGCGCGCGCGCACATCGCGGAGTTCGTCCGGATCGGCCGCGAGGCCGAGAAGGCCGGGGTCGGCGCCGGCTTCTTCCAGCGCGCCACCCTCGACGCGGAGAAGCTCGGCCTGACGGTCGAGCAGGTCACTGCCGCGCTCCAGCACGCCCAGGCGGCGAGCGAGGTCCGGATCGGCGAGGGCCGGGACGGCGCCAACAGCTCGGCGATCGACGCGCGCCTGACCCAGAACGTCCGCGCCGGCAATCTCGCGGCCGCCGACAAGGAATCCTTCGACGCCGCCGGCACGCAGGAGGCGAAGATCAAGGTCATGCTCGACCTGATCGACAAGCTCCGGGCCGACCAGCGCGACCTCGCGGCCTTCGACCTCGCCGGCCACTTCTTCGGCCCCGATTTCGAGCGCCAGCTGCGCAGCGGCGTCGACCTGACCGGCCAGTTGCGGGAGACGCTCGCCAGCACGGCGACCACCGTGGCGGGCGTGCGCATCGTCGGCGAGGACGAGGTCGAGCGGGCGAGGGCGCTCGACGCCAAGGCGAAGGACATCGCCGACACCTTCGCCACCGCCCTGGCGCCGATCCAGCGCGACACCTCGAACGCGGTGCTCGACACCTACCAGGCGTTCCTCAGCGTCGAGAGCGTGATCGCCCGCGTCGTGCAGATCGCCGCCAACCTCTGCCAGACGGTGAGCGGCGTGGTGGGCAAGGTGCGCGACCTCGTCGGCGCCATCCCCGGCATCGGCAAGATCCTCACCGCCGGCAACCCGCTCACCTTCTTCCAGGAGGTCGGGCGCGCGACCGGGCTCCTCGATCCGGAGCAGCAGGGGCCGCCGGTCTGGGAGTTCGTGGCCAAGGGGCGCGGCTGATCCAGTCTGTGATCTGCGAGGATGTCGAGGGCAACCCGGATCGTAGCCGGCGCAGGTCGTTGCGTCGGGCAAGCCATTGACGCCTCGCGCCTTTTCCAAGCGCAAGGTGCCGATATGTCCGCTCCCATACCGAGACAGCCATGCGTTTCGAGATCCGATCCGCCGGCCGCTACCTCTGGACCTGGGTGCTGCTCGACGAGACGCATCTGACGGAGATGGAATCGGACCGGACCTTCCCGTCCGAGGCACAAGCATCCGCCGCCGCGCTGGCTTTCTCGAAGCTCGTCACGCGGGCCGGAAGAACGCTATCCGCGCCGACGTCGGGAGGCCTGCTCTAGTCGTTGAGGCCGACCATCAGCCGCCCTGCAGGCTCTCGGCGAAGTCGTCGGGGATCTCGCCCCACTGGCCGAGGATCGTCACGCCCTCCAGCTCGCCGGTCTCGTCGTCGGCCACCACCTTCAGCGCCGCCGCGCCCGGCATCCGCTTGGCCAGGGTCTCGGCCTTCTTCACCGCTCCGCTCTCGCTCTGTGCCGGCTCCTGACGCGCCGGCCGCAGCCGCTTCCGGTGCAGCTCGAACGGCTGCACCACATAGCTCGTCCTCATCGCCATCGCGCCGCTCACGCCCGCTCGCCGTCCACCCGCACAGCGGTGAACGCGCGGAACAGCACGGGCCGGCCTGCGGCATCGCGCACGTCGACCGCCCACACCGTCCAATCCTGGCTGCCGACGCCCGTCATCAGGCCCAGCGCCACCCGGTCCGCGTGCTGTCGAACCTCGCGGATGCTCGACAGCCACCGCCCCCGCAGATCGAACACGGCATCACCGCCCCCCAGGCAGTGGAAGCGGTAAAGCCTTCGCGGCATTGGCGTTTTTCCAACCTCTCCACACCTGCCCACCGCAAACGGCGCGCGATCCGAAACAGCCATTGAACCACGCCCCATCGTCCGCTTTGTTCCCGATGTGTTCTAGTCGAGGTTGCGATCCGGATGCAGGCCCTGCCGCACGAAGCTCCTGTGGAGATCCCCCTGTCCGAGGCCGAAACGATCGCCGCGGCCTATCTCCGGGCCGCCCACGGCGATGCCCGGGCGGCGCTCGTGCGGGCGATCACGGATGCGCTGATCGACCTCGACGCGGCCGAGCGGCGTGCGGCCGGACAGGGGCGTCTGATCTCGCACGGCTACGCGCGGGGCCGCGTGCATGGCTGACGCCCGGTCCCAGCGTCTGGGCGACATCGCCGGCGACCGGCTGGCGATCGACTGCGCGACCTGCCGCCGCCACGGCAGCTACCGCCTGGACGGCCTGATGGCCCGGTTCGGCCCGGAGATCGCGACGCTCGACCTCCTGCGCGCGCTCACCGCCTCCTGCCGCCACCAGCGCGATCCGGGCGCCAAGGTCGCGCGCCAGGACGAGAGCCAGTGCCTCGCGACGCTGCGTCTGCCGAAGCTGCCCGACCTGGATCCGCCGGTCCCGCCGGGCCGGCCGTTCGCGATCGAGGTCTGGGACACGCGCGGCCGGATCGAGCTGCGGCTCGGCGTGATTTACCCGCTCGATGGCGCACGCGCGGCCTTCGAGGCGGTGAAGGACGCCTATCCGCGGGACGAGGTGACGCTGCGGCAGGGGGCACGGGTGCTGTGCCGGCGCGCGCGGCCGGGGGCACCGGACCACGTCGATGCCGATCCCGGCGGTGCTTGAGGGTGATCGGTCCCCCGGTGGCGGCGCCGGACGCGTGCAGCGCGCGTGTGGGTCTCGGCGCGGGCGGTGCGGGCGCCCTTCGCGTCGGTCGCCGCGAGGGAGGAGAACGCTCAGGCGGTTGCCGCCCCCTGGGCGATGAGCGCGGCAGCGAAGTCGCGGTAGCTGTGCAAAGGGCGGCCGAGGATGCCGGTCAACCGCTCGCGGTCGCCCGCCTCCGGGATCATGCCGTCGCTGACGTAGCGCTCGGCCATCAGACGCATCTCGTAGGCCATCCACTTCGGCATGAACGTCGCCATGTTCCCCTCGAACCCGCTCGGATCGTCGCCGCCGTAGGAGACCGGGCGGCCGAGAACCTCAGTCCAGATCGCCGCCGCGTCCGCGCCCGTGAGCGTGTCGGGACCGACGAGGTTGAGGGTCTCGATCGGCAGCTTGCCCGGCGCCTGGTCGCGGCGGATCAGCTCGACCGCCGCGACCTCGGCGATGTCGCGTGCATCGACCATGGCGACGCCCTTGGATCCGATCGGCATCGGGTAGACCGCGTGGTTCAGGATCACGTCCTTGATCATGACCTCGTTGTCGATGAAGTAGCTCGGGCGCAGGATTGTGGCGCTGAAGCCCATCGCCTCCAGCATGCGCTCGGCGCCGTACTTCACCGCGAAGTGCGGGACGTTGACGGCGCGGTCGGCGCCGAACACCGACAGGTAGACGACCCGCTCGACGCCCGCGGCGCGCGCGACGTTCAGGGTGATGATCGCCTGGGTGAACTCGTCACCCGTGACCGCATTCAGCAGGAACAGCGTGCGGACGCCGGAGAAGGCGGCGCGCAGCGCGTCGATGTCGAGCAGGTCCCCCTTCACGACCTCGACGCCGGAGCCGAAATCGGCCTTGGCGGGATCGCGGGTCAGCACGCGGACGCGCGCGCCGCGCTGCGTGAGATGCTGGACGACGTTGCGGCCAACGCGGCCGGTGGCACCGGTGACGAGGATGGTCATGGGGTCATTCCTTCGGGTCGAGCTGTTTCGATGACCCCAAGATGAGCGATCCACACCTGCACCAATAGCGGCTATATCTGGACACGCCGTCTCGCTGGTGGAACGATGGATCTGCTCGCCCTCGCCGATTTCACCCTCGTTGCCCGTCATGGCGGGTTCGGGAAGGCGGCCCGTTCCACCGGACGCCCGAAGGCGACGTTGTCACGACGCGTGGCCGAGCTGGAGGGCAGCCTGAGCTTGCGCCTGTTCGAGCGGGGCGCGCGTGACCTAAAGCTGACGCAGGAAGGGCGGGCGCTGTTCGAGCGGGCGGGCTCGCTACTCACCGAACTGGAGGAGACCGCCGCGGCGATCGCCTCGGGCGGCGAGCGGCCCCGTGGGCGCCTGCGGATCAGCGCACCCCTGCTGTTCTCTCAGACCGTGATGGGAAAGCTCGCAGCGAGCTTCGCCCTCAGATACCCGGAGGTCCGGCTGGAGGTCACGACGGAGGACCGGGCCGTCGACATGATCGAGGAGGGCATCGACCTCGTGATCCGGGTGAACCCGGACCCGGACGAACGCCTCGTCGGCCGAGCGTTCTTGCGCGATCGTCTTGTGGTCGTGGCAGGTCCCGACGTCGCCCGACCGACCGACGGCACGGCCGTTCCGGCCGTGGTGCGGGGCGACGACCGCGCGGCATGGCGGGTGAGGACGCCGACCGGTCATGCCACGATCGCGGTCGAGCCAATCCTCAACTTGGGTTCGCTCATCATGGTTCGCGACGCGGTGCGCGCAGGCGTCGGGGCCGGACGCTTGCCCGTCTCGCTCGTAAGCCGCGATCTTGCGGAGGGCACGTTGGTACACTGGGGCGACGTGGACGCACCGGACATCGCGCTGTGGGTCCTCTACCCGACGCGCCGACTGCTCAGCGCGCGCGTCTTGGCCTTCCTCGACCATCTGAAGCAGGCGTTTCCGAACGGGACGCCGGACGAGCTGTCATCCTACGCCGGCGGATGAGAACCCCTCGAGCCGGGCCCGTGTGATCGCGGAAACCTCTGGCCGCCCGTCGTCCTTTGAACGTCCGCTTCCGGAGCGCCTGGGCCACGTCCCCAACGACCGGGCTGGGTCGATCCGCGACGGCCTGCTCCTCGGCGGAAAAGCCGTGGCGTGGCCGTTCATGCCGGTCGGGCTCAGTCCCAGACACCCTCCTCCGGAAGCGTGTCGCTGAACGGCACCGTCAGAACGGGCTTGTCCCGCTCGTCCGTGACCTCGAAGGAGCAGACCATCCAATCGCGGATCGTCTCATTGCGACCCCGCGCGATCAGGTCCCGCGCCTCCGAGAGGGCGTGCGCGCGCGCTGCGTTCACGTCGGCAAGCTCGTCGCCCTCGCGGTCCGCCGCCAGACCACCGGATCCCGGACGATGCCGAAGGTTGAAGAAATAGCGCGGCATCAGGCGCCCTCGATCAGGCGGGCGTACTCGGCTTCCGGCAGGCCGTAGCCGGCACCGGCAGTCTCCTCCAGCGCCTTGCGGTCCAGGATCGTCAGGCGACCGCGCCTCGCCTTGATCAGGCGGTAGCCCTCCAGCGCCTGCACCGCCAAGGTCGCGCTGCTCCGCTGCACGCCCAGCATCAGCGAGACGAATTCGTGGGTCATCACCACCTCGTCGCCGTCCACCCGATCGTGGCACATCAGAAGCCAGCGCGCGAGGCGCACCTCGCTCTGGTAGGTCGCATTCACGAAGGCGGCCTGCACCGCCTCGACGAACAACACCTGGATGTAGCGCAGCAGGAGCTTGCGCAGGCTCGGGCTCTGATCGACGGCCGCACACAGGGCCACCATGTCGATGGCCAGCATCTCGCCCGGAGACTGGATGAAGATGTGGTGGGGGGTGCGGTCTACGCCCAGCAGCACGGGTGAGGCTCCGATCAAGCCTTCTCGGCCGACGATCCCCGCCCCGGCTTTGCTGCCCTCTGGAGCCTCGGTCGCGAGCGAGGCGTAGCCGCTGTCGGGGAAGAACAACTGCTTGATCGGCTGGTTGGGCGCGATCAGCGTCTGCTTCAACTCGACCTTGATCGGCTCCAGATGCGGCTGGAGCCGATCAAGGTCGTCTTGTGAGAGCGCCTTCAGCAGGCCATTGCGGACGGCGGTTTGCTGAGGTTGAGACACGGCTCTGCTCCCGATCGGGGCAAGAGCACGCAGGGTCTCCCAAGCGCCTCGCCCGGATGACCCGGCAGGCAATGAATTCTATGTAAGGATACGTGGGGCGAATACAACGCGAATAATAATTTGTCGGATACCCCGCCGATCGAATTTTGAGGCCAACACCGAGCCTGATCGGACCTGGCCGGGGAGTTCGACTGACGTATATTACCCTGAATAGCGAGCTTTGCGCCTCCTGAATGGCAGGCCGCGCAGCCGCCCAGGGCTCTCCCTGATGAACCTAGACCACCGGCCCTCGGTCCTGCTGACCGACGATGACGCCCTGATCGGCTTCGATCTATGCGACGCCCTCGAACGTGCGGGCTACCGCGTGCTCGGGCCCGTGGCGACCGCCGCGGAGGCCCTGACCCTGCTGGATCGGGAGACACCGGTGCTGGCCGTCATCGACATCATGCTCAAGGACGGTCCCTGCGGCGCGCTGGCTCGGGACCTCGGGAGGCGGGGCGTGCCTTTCCTCATCCATTCCGGCTGCCGGAAGGAAGAATCGCTGGCGGGTGAGTTTCAGGGGATGTCCTGGCTCAGCAAGCCGGCCATGCCGCAGGATGTGCTGGCGCTCGTGGACGAACTGGCCCGCGTGGCCGCCGTGTCTGGGCCTGAAGTGCCCGGCCCCGAGCCCGTCGTACCCATTCGCTTGGTCCCTCCCGATGCAGGCAGCAGCAACCCGCTGATCCGCAAGCTGGAGAGCCTCACGTCGCTGTCGGACGCGGACCGGTCCGTGCTGGCGCGGATCAGCGCTGGGACGCGCCGTGTCGGGCCCGGCACCGACCTCGTGCGCGAAGGCGATGCGCCCGCGGGCGTGTTCCTGGTGATGGACGGCATCGCCTACCGCCACAAGCTGCGCGCCAACGGAGCGCGGCAGATCATGGCCTACTTGGTGCCGGGTGACCTGTGCGACCTCGACGTGGCCCTGCTGCGCGAGATGGACCACACCATCACCACGTTCTCCGCCTGCAAGGTGGTGCGCCTGACGCCTGAGACGGTGGAGGACCTTCTGGAGAACCATAGGTCGATCGCCCGGGCCCTGCGCCTGTCGCAGCTCGTGGACGAGGCGACCGCCCGCGAGTGGCTGGTGAACCTCGGCCGGCGTCCGGCCCGGGAGCGGATCGCGCACCTGTTCTGCGAGCTGTTCGTTCGGATGCGGGCCGCGGGAGTGGCCGGGCAGGACGGCTACGCGCTGCCGATCACGCAGGTGGATCTGGCCGACACCACGGGCCTCACCTCCGTACATGTGAACCGCACGCTCCGGGACCTCCGGCGCGAGGGACTGATCGAGTTGAGGAGCGGGCGGCTGACGATCCTGAACCTGCCGGGGCTGCGTGCGACGGCGGAGTTCCGTGCCAACTACCTGCACCTGGGAAATCGAGCCGCCGCATGAACCTGCGCCGGCCACCCGTGCAGGTCGCGACCAACAACCCCGATGCCGAGAGCGGCTTGTCTGATGGAACGGCGTTCCTGCGGCTGGCCTGAACGTGCCACGCGCTCATGGCCGGTGCAGGTCTACCGGACCAGTCGGAGATCAGGTGGGGTGACCGAATTCCGCGTCGCCTCGGAACGAGGCAGGATCGCCGACGAGACTTGGGCGGAGAAGTCGAGCCGAAACAGGATCAAACCGGCCTCGTCGGTGACGTTCATGTGCCAGTCTTCACCGAGGGCGATGCGGTGCGCGTCATCCTTCAGGATCTCCGAGGCGTAGCGGATCGCCTCCACCCGAGCTTCCTGGAAGTCGGACAACTCGGTGCCGTGGTTATCGCGCTGATCACGACTGTCGAAGAGGTGGAAATAAAAGCGCGGCATGACAGCTCCAACCCAGTGAGGCGGGAGCGTGATGCTCTCAGTTGCGGCCACGCCCAGGATTACAGCCGCGATGGCTGGGTATCTATCAGGTCACACCGCGCACATCTCTCATGTAGATTGGTTTTTATTTAGCCGGAATGCCGCAAGGGGTGTGATCGGTCGCTCCGACGCTGAGCGCCCATCCGAGATCGGCTGGCGGCGGAACCTACGATCCTCGGTGCGACCCGTTCAGCGAGCGCCTGCCTCCGAACCCCGAAGACGGCGGTCTGAGTGGCTGAGGCGGGTTGGGGCGGAACGTCCGCTTCACCGCATCCGCACTCCGGAAGCGGCCAGACCGAGATCCGCCCGTCTCGGAGTTCACGGATGCGGAAAACCGGGTTCCTAGATGACCGATCAGCCGCAGAAGTCTCGTGCCGGTCGCCGAGCCGGCCGATCGCCCGTCCTAAGCGCGCCCGAAGTGACGAAGCACGAGTGGCTCGCTCCGCGCGAGCCGTAAGCCGCGCGGTTGCGACCGGTGCGCGCGTCCGGCGAAGAGGGCGAGGCCGATCAGGCCGACCGATCCGGTCAGGGCCACGGCCACGCACCACCAGAAGGCGACATCAAGCATGGCTGCTACAGGGCTCCGATTGCGATCGGAACTCTCGAGCCGCTTGGTGAACGGCTGGTTAAGCACCGGCTCGCTCGAGAGTTGTTTCCTCCGGCGCCATCCGAATCGTGCGACCGAGCCGCCGCAGGCGGGTTTAACCCAGGGGTCGACCCCGCCCCGCCCGGGGCCGTCGGGATCCCGGCAGCCGCCCCTACGCCCAATGGATGGGGATTGAGAACGGAGCCCTGCCGCTACGCCCCGAATCCGGTGCGCGTGGCGTCCGGGGACAGAGATGCAGATCGGGATCATCGGCTGCGGCTATGTCGCCGACTTCTACATGCCGACCCTCGTCAACCATCCCGAACTGGTCTTGGCCGGCGTCTACGACCGGGAACCGGAGCGGCGTGCCGCCTTCTGCCGTCACTATCGGGCGCGCCTTCGACAGTCTGGAGGCGCTGCTGGCTGAGCCCGAGATCGGTCTCATCCTCAACCTGGCCAATCCGCACAGCCACTTCGCGGTCAACAAAGCCGCGCTGGAGGCCGGCAAGCACGTCTATTCCGAGACGCCGCTCGCCATGGGGTACGCGCAGGCCGAAGCCCTGGCGGACCTCGCCGAATCAAAGGGCCTGTCGTTGAGCGGCGCGCCCGCGAGCATCCTGGGTGAAGCGGGGACGACGGTGCGGGACGCCGTCGCGGCTGGCCAAGTCGGTCGAGTCCGGCTCGTCTATGCCGAGCTGGAGGACGGCGTCCAAGCCCTGGCTGCGCGGCCGGATGTCGACATCGTCGACATCGCTACACCCAACAGCGACCACATGGACAGCGCGCTGGCCTGCATCGAGGCCGGCAAGGCCATCCTGATCGAGAAGCCGATCGCGCTCTCCGCGCGAGAGCCCGATCATGCCCCTCGCCGACAGTGTCCGCACGCTCGACATCCTGGAGCGGATCCGTCCCCGCCGCCCGCATCCGCTGGAAGCCGTCGCCTGACCGGCGACGGCCCGTCGCACCGACGGCCGCGATCCGCGCGGATTCGTGTCGCAGCCCGCTAGCGCGCCGCGGGGCTGAGGGTCAGGGTTCCCCGGAACGGTTGCGACTTGTCGTTCACGCTGGTGCAGCCGTAGGGATATTGACCGGCCGCGATCGTCCGCACGCGGATCTCGCCCTTGCCGTTCTGCTTGACCGTGTAGCCGTCGTTGCTCGCCACGTGCACGACGTCGCCGTCGTGGTGAAGAACGTTCTTGTTTTCGAAGATCTGCGGCGCGGTCAGGACGATCTGGCTCGTGGTGTGGTTCTGAACCCGGATGCTGACATCCGTATCGGCCGGCAGGCGCAGGTCGGCCGGCGCGCACTTCGCGGCTCCGTTCTCGACCGTCATGATCAGATCGACGGTCGGCATCGTCCCGGCGGCGCCGGCGCCGCCGGCGATCGACCCGACCACGAGAACCGCCGCGACGCGCCAAAGCGACCGTGCGGCCACAGGTCGGTAACCGGATCCAGACATCATACGCGTTCTTCCCGCCATGTCGTTGCAAAGAGTGACACTGGCTCAACCACACGGGGGAAGTTGCAGTTCAAACCTGCAACGGCCCATGCGCCGCCGCGGATGGGCTCAGCGAACCATGGGCGTCGGCTTGGCCGCAGCGAGCTTGCGCAGGATCCGCTCGATATGCGCGCGAAGGGCAGCCGTCTCGGGCACCGGCTCGCCCTGACCGGCGGCTGCGGTTGGCTCCGGGAGGGTAATGAGAGAATCAGTCATCGACGCGGGCGCTGTGACGGGAAATCGACCATACTGCCGGGCTTGGCAGGTTAATACATCATTTCATAGATTCTCTTGACCGGCTCATGCAGTGTTGGCGCGGGTGATAAGGGGGAATTCCCGGCGGCAATAGAGACCGGCACCCTGGCGACCGACTCACGGGACCCGAAGGGCCCCAGGGACGGAATCTTCGCCGAGGGCCAGTGGCGCAGTCCCGTCCTGTTTCCAGGGCGATCCTCGGACCATCGCCTCGCGCGACGATCTTCCATGATCTCGGTACTCTTCATCCTGTCCGCGGATCGCAAATTATTCGATCTCGTGGTTGGCCGGACCGGTCTACGCTTCGGTGGAGACCATCACGCGACCATGGGCATGAGAGATCTTCGAAGCCGACACGGTCCGACGTCGCGACGATGCGCCTTCAACGCGCCATCAACAGACACGCCATGCGCAACATGCAGCTGTCAATTAGGCAACTTATCGGTGCACTAAGCAGTTTTCGGTTGTGTTTTTCGCGGTGCGTGTGGGTTAGTCGCACGCGTTCCGACGTGCCGAAGGTCTCCATCCGATGTCCTCCTCCCCGAAGCCGAAATCTGCCACCGAGGCCGACCGCACGATCGGCGGCCGCATCGCGACGCTGCGCGTGGCTCAAGGGCTGAGCCAGACGGATCTCGGTCAGGCGATCGGCGTCAGCTTCCAGCAAGTTCAGAAATACGAGAAGGGCCGCAACCGTATCGGCGCAGGCCGGCTCCAGGCGATCGCCGACCTGCTGCGGGTGCCGGTCAATACCTTCTTCGCCGATCCGCAGGACGGCGCCAGCGGGAAAGTTGGTCCGACGGCCCTGTTCGATGATCCGACGGTCATGGAACTCGTAGTGGCATTCACCAGCATCCCCGACGAGACGACCCGCGGCGGAATCCTGTCCATCGTCAAGGCGGCAGCCGCGCTCCACGAAAGCCGCACGGGCGCGCAACATCCGGACGCCGCCGTCGAGCTGTGACAAAGCCGGTACGGCGCGAGGGTTTCCCGGGATCCACGGCACGAATTCCGATGATGGCGCTCGCGCGCATCCGCGGCGAAGCGCGCCTTAACTCAGATTAACCAAGACAAAGACCGGCAAAGATGTAGACAGGCTCCCGCATTCAAAGCGTGATTTACAGCGTTTTAGCGGACAGCATGTTTCAATCTTGCGACGGAAGCCGGGTCCAGAACATGCCGACCGAAACGTCGACCGCCTGGGGCCGCGGCGAGTTGTACGAGACCCTGTGCCTGCTCGTCATCGGGGTCGGGATCTGGTTCGTCGGTGTCACGCTCGGGACTTTCGCCTATCTCAACGGCCTGGTCGGCACCTACAACCTGACGGATCTCCTGCTCCTGGCCGCCTGCATGGGGGTGGCGCAGTGGGGCGCCAGCATCCGCAAATCGATCATCCTCCGCCGGCTCATGCTCGAACGCGCCGCCGCTGCCGCACAGGCCGAGGCGATCGCGCGGCATGACGGACTGACCGGGCTCGCCAACCGCCGCCGCTTCATCGAGGCCGTGGAGCGGGCGCACGCATCGGCGGCCGGAGACGCGGCGGTGCTGCTGATCGACCTCGACCGGTTCAAGCCGGTCAACGATCTCTACGGCCACGCAGCCGGAAACGCCGTCCTGTGCGCCGTGGCGGAGCGTCTCCAGCAACTCGTGCCGTCGGGCGGCTTGGCGGCCCGGCTAGGCGGCGACGAGTTCGCCATGCTGGTGCCGCTGCGCTACGAAAGCGAGGCGCTGACACGCCTCGCCCAGGCGGTCATCGCCCGTATCGCCGAGCCGGTGACCTGGAACCAGAACGACCTCAAGGTCGGTGCGACGGTCGGCGTCGCCGCGGTGTCGGCCGAACACGGGGATGCCGACGCGATCCTCCACGCAGCCGACCTCGCGATGTACCAGGGCAAGAAGGACGGGCGCGGCAACTTCCGGTTCTTTCGCAGCACCATGGATGCGGAGCTGCGCGCCCGCGCCCGCATGGAGACGGAACTCCGCACCGCCATCGAGACGGGAGCGATCGAACCCTTCTACCAGCCGGTCGTGTCGTTGCCCGAGAAGGAGATCGTCGGCGTCGAGGTGCTGGCACGCTGGCGCCATCCGACGCGCGGACTGGTCGGCCCCAGCGAGTTCATCCCGGTGGCCGAGGAGACGGGGATGATCGCCGATCTCAGCTACAACCTGATCCGTCGCGCCTGCCTGGATGCGCGGGCCTGGCCGCCGCACCTGATCCTCGCGGTGAACATCGCGCCGCAGCAGTTCCAGGACGCCTGGCTCGCCCAGCGGATCCTGGCGATCCTGACCGAGACCGGCTTCCCGCCGCGGCGCCTCGAGGTTGAGATCACCGAGAGCGCGCTGATCCAGGATCTGGAGGCGACACGGATGACGCTGCTGTCGCTGCGCGAACTCGGCGTGCGCATCGCGCTCGACGATTTCGGCACCGGTTATTCAAGCTTGTACCACCTGCGCGAACTCAAGTTCGACAAGCTGAAGATCGACCGCAGCTACGTCGACGCGATCACGATGAACGATGAGCGCGCCAAGCTGGTCGACGCCATCATCAAGCTCGGGGCGAGCCTCGGCCTCTCCACCACGGCCGAGGGGATCGAGACCGATGCGAGCCTCGACTGGCTGTCCGACCAGGGCTGCCATTTCGGCCAGGGCTATCTGTTCGGTCACGCCATGCCGAAGGCCGAGATGGATGACGTCCTGGCCGCCACTCAACCCGTGCCGCCGCTCCAGGATCTCGCGCGCGCCTCGTAGGCGCGGGATGGACCCGCCGCCCGGAGCCGTGACGGTCAGCGCGGCGCCTGGTAGGCGGAGCCGTCCGCCGCGCCGAGCGGGTGGTCGACGAAACGTCCCTGCTCAGGCACCGCGACCCGATCGAAATCCTCCGCCAGGGCGTCGAGGGCGCGGCGCATCTCAGGCCCCTGGAGCGGGCGTCCGTGCCCGGTGATGACCCGCTCCGGCTCCAGCGCCGCGAGGGCGCGCACCGACGTGCGGGCCGCAGGCCAGTCGATCGTCAGATACATCGGAGGCCCGTGCAATTCCGGCGCCTGCGTGGCGACCGCGTAGGCGGATTCCTGCGCCGTCGTGATGAAGGCGTCGCCCGCGATCAGCGTCCGGTCGGCCTCGCGCCAGAGCGAGACGTGGCCGGGCGCGTGGCCCGGCGTGTGGATCCAGCGCCAGCCGGGCAGGGGCGGCACGGTCCCATCCTCGGGCAGGATGTGCAGCCGCGCGGAGACGTCGACGGGCTGGGTCGGGAACAGGGGCGAGAGGCGGCCCAGGAGACCGCCGCCAACGCTCGGGTCCGGCATCGGGTAGGCGGCGCTGCCGTCGAGATAGGGCCGCTCCAGCGCGTGCGCGTAGACCGGGACGTCCCATTGCGCGGCGAGATCCTCCAGAACGCCGACGTGATCGAAGTGGCCATGCGTCAGGACGATCGCGGCCGGCCGCGCATCCGTGCCGAAACGCGCCGCGGCGGCCGCCTCGATTCCACGCTTGGAGCCCATCACGCCGGCATCGATCAGGACCCAACCCCGATCGCCCGCCCCGGGAGGGCCCACGAACACGACATTGACCAGGACGTGGCGCTGATAGGCCACGTCGTCGACGATCGCATGGGTGGCGTCGTCCCGCTCGGCGTCGCGCCGGGGATCGTCGGCCCGGGCCTGCGGGTCGACGGGGATCTGCTGGGCCATCTGGTAGACACTCCCGTATCCGGTCGCGGAGGGGACGGTCGGGCGCGTCCCGGCCGAGGCCGCGGGAAGCGGGGCCCCGTCGCAGCCGCGGGGGTCTCGGCGCCGGATGGCGAGACTGCCCGTATCCTGGCCAACCGGGCTTCCCCGGGCGTGTTCCTGCCGCCGCGCGGCGCGGCGCGGCATCGCGCCGGTCGACACGAACCCCATATTGGCGGCATCGATGCGCCGTCGCAGGTCACAGCATGGCACCGAGCCCCCTCGCACTCATCGCTTCCGCCGCCCTCGTGGCCGTCATCGCCGGCGGCACCGGGGCGATCGTCCTCCAGCAGGGCTCGCGGTTCAGCCATACCCGGAAGGTCGGCGGCCCGTTCACGATGGCGGATCTCGACGGTCACCCGGTGACCGAGGCTGACCTCCGCGGCAAGCCGGCCGTGCTGTTCTTCGGCTTCACCCACTGCCCGGATGTCTGCCCGACGACGCTCGCCACCCTGGCGACCGCCCTCGGCCGGATGGGCCGCGACGCCGACCGCCTCACCGTGGTCTTCGTCACCCTGGATCCGGAGCGCGACACGCCCGCCACCCTGCGGGACTACCTCGCCTCCTTCGACCCGCGGATCCGCGGCTTCGTCGGCACGACCGAGCAGGTCGCCCGCATGGCCGACGCCTACCACGTCGCCTTCAAGCGCGTGCCGACCAAGGATGGCGACTACACGATGGAGCATTCCGCCACCGTGGCGCTGTTCGACAAGACCGGCCGCATGGTCGGCGAGATCGGGTACGGCGAGGACGAGGCCCGCACCTTCGCCAAGCTGATCACGCTGGCGCTGCCTGGCCAGTGCCCGCCGGGGGGCAGCGCCAATCTCTGGGCCACCGACGGCAGCACGGGCAGCTGCGGCCCGCGGAGCTGAGCTGCGGCCCGGGAAATTGCGTCCTGGCGCCAGCGTGGCTAGAGGGCGGCGCGGGCCGCGAGGCCCGGCCGCATCCGGGGGATCCCAGTTGATCACGCGCCGCGTCCTGACCGCCATCGGGCTTCTCGCCCTCGCGCCGCTCCCGGGCCTCGCCCAGGCCGCCACCGGGGGCCCGCGCCTCGCGCCGCCCGAGCCCATGGATCTCGAGCGGCTGAAGGATCTCGCCCGGAGGCTGCGGGACCAGCCCTACGCGCCGCCCGAGGCTCCGGCCTCGGCCGCCCTCGAGGCCCTGACCTACGGGCCGCTCCAGGAGATCCGCTACCCGCCGGGCCACGCGTTGTACGCCGAGAGCCCGTATCCGGTGACCTTCTTCCACCTCGGCAACTTCTTCCGCCACCCCGTGAAGGTCTACGCCCTGGAAGGCGGCCAGGCCCGCGAGGTGCTCTACGCCCACGACCTGTTCACCTATCCCACCGGCAACCCGGCCAAGGACGTGCCGGACGGGGCGGGCTTCGCGGGTTTCCGGTTCCAGAAGGCACCCGCCGGCCAGCCGGGCGACGACGGCGATTGGCTGGCTTTCCTCGGCGCGTCCTACTTCCGCGCCGCCGGGGACGGCGCGCAATACGGCGCCTCGGCCCGGGGCATCGCCATCGACACTGCGCCGGGGCCGGGCAAGACCGAGGAATTCCCGGTCTTCACCCGGTTCTACGTCAGCCCGGCCGCGGATGGCGCCGTCACCGTGCTGGCGCTCCTCGAAGGTCAGAGCCTCACCGGCGCCTACCGCTTCGTCGCCCGGAAGGAGCCGCACGTCGTCATCGACGTCGCCTGCACGCTCTACATGCGCAAATCGGTGGAGCGGTTCGGCATGGCGCCCCTGACCTCGATGCTCTGGTACTCGGAGGGCATGAGCCGCTTCCTCGCGAGCGACTGGCGCCCGGAGGTGCACGATTCCGACGGTCTGCTGATGCAGACCGGGGCCGGCGAGCTGATCTGGCGCCCGCTCAACAACCCGCCCCGCCTCAGCGTCAGCGCCTTCGCGGACCGCTCGCCCAAGGGGTTCGGCCTGCTGCAGCGCGACCGCGCCTACGAGACCTACATCGACGACGGCTTCGAGGAGAACCGGCCCGATATCTGGGTCGAGCCGCAGGGCGATTGGGGCCGCGGCAGCGTCCAGCTCGTGGAGATCCCGACCCACCAGGAGACCGACGACAACATCGTCGCCCTGTGGGTGCCGGACGACGCGCCGCAGGCCGGATCCGACCGCAGCTTCGCCTACCGTCTGCGCTGGACCGTGAAGGAACCGGTCGGCACCGATCTCGCCCGCTGCGTCGCGACCCGCGCCACCAAGGCCGCGTGGCTCGCGGATGCGGAGAGGCGCCCGGGCCGCGCCAACCTCGTGCGGCAATTCGTTCTGGAATTCGCGGGTGCGGCCCTGTCAGGCCTCGATCCCGAGAAGGCCACGGTCGCGCTCACCCTGTCGCGCGGCAGCGCCGAGGAGGTCGCCGCCACCTGGGCTCCCTATGGCAAGCCAAGCCCGTGGCGAGTTTTCCTCAAGGTCTATGCCGAGGGCCCGGATCCGGTGGAGATGCGTCTCCAGTTGAAAGCGGGCGACCGGCTGCTGTCCGAGACATGGGCGTACCAATATTACCCGCAGGCGCCCGGCACGGTGCTGTGAATGGCTGGCGGACCGACGGCAGCAGCGAACCGGCCGGGCCCGCGGACGGACGGACAGCCGCACCGCTCCCGCCGCGGGCGGGTTGGACCGGTGTAAGCCCATCCTCGCATCCGAGGCCGTCATGACCGGTGAGACACCGCCCGGCCCGAGTCTTCCGGAGGCGCTGACGCGCCTCCTCAAGGCCCCGAGAGCGGCGATCTGGCCGACACCGGAGGATCGACACCGCCTGCGTCTCGGCCGGCCGCAACCGCGCCAGCCGAGCCGGGCCGTGCTGGGTGTCTGGATCTGGGCGATCCTCTACAACGTCTTCGGCTTCGCGATCCTCGCGGGCCTGTGGTGGACGATGCGCTGACCCGATGAGCCGACACGCCCTGATCACCCGCCAAGCGGCCCTCGCCGCGGCGCTGCTGCTCGGCCTTGCCGTCCGCCCCTGTGCGGCGCAGAGCCCGGGCGACGCGCTGAATGCCGATGATGGCACCGGGGCCGTCAAGGTCTGCTCGCCGGTGGCGACGCCGCGCTGGCGGTCCATGACCCCGGTTCCCAAGACCTGGACCTTCCTGGATTGTATGGGCTTCGCGGGCGAGATGGGGGCGACGCATTTCCAGCTCGGCTGCCTGTTCGCCAACGTCACGCCCCACGCCCAGAAATACGCCTGGGGCGCGATGGTGCCGATCGAGAAATCAGCGATGGCCAAGGCACAGCCGCCGGTCCCGAATTGCGGCTGGTAGAGCGAGCGCTCAGCTGTCGGTGTCCCGCCAATCCAGGTTGAGGGTGAGGCGGGCGCGAAAGACCGTGCTTCCGGCCGCGTCCCGGACTTGCGCCTCCAGGATCAGGCCGTCATCCCCGGGGAGCGGCCGGTCCGCCCGGACGCGGAGCCGGTCATGCGCGGCCTCGATCAGCGCTTCCGTCGCCGAGAGACACGCCTCGTGACGATGAGCGAAGTGCAGTCCCTCCTCGTCCCGGGACAGACCCTGATCGTCGGTGAAATCGGTGAAGTAGCGCACGGCGCAGGACCTCACGGCCAGATGAGGAACCTGGGCCGCCGCAGGAGCGATGTCGTTAACCTGTGTGTGGACGCCGGCCTCGCCTCGTGCGACAGGGTCGCCGATTTCTCCAAGCCGCGGCGTCCGCGCAGAGAACGCGATCCCCGCGCGAGTGATCCCTAGCCTGCCGCAAAAATGTATGGTTTCGCACAGAAACTTGATCGATCGCTCCCGGCCGAGGCGATGGGCCTCGGCATGGAGGGTGTGCCCGGCGTGCGGGAAGCGTCGTGACAACGCGCGATGCCGGCTTCGTCGGCGCCGAAGGCTCCTAAGCCAGCGCGCTCTGCGTCCGCCGCAGCGGGCCGATCAGCCGCTCGTACTCGGCTTCGGCCGGCCCATAGGTCTGCCCGGCGGCCTCCTCCAAACGGCTGCGGCTCAGGACCCGGATCCGGCCGCGCCGGGCGCGGATCAGGCCGGCGCCCTCCAGGGTGTGGATCGCGACCGTGACGGTCGGTCGGCGCACGCCGAGCATGATCGACAGGAATTCGTGTGTCACGGAGAGATCGTCGCCGTCCTGCCGGTCGTGGTACATCAGGAGCCACCGCGCGAGCCGCTCCTCGGCGGGTGCCCCGGCATTGGCGATGGCGGTCTGGGCGACCTGCACCAGGAAGGTCTGGACGTAGCGCAGGAGCAGGTTCCGCAGCGACGGGCTGGACGTCAAGGCGTCGCGCAGCGCCGGCACGGAGATGCGTTGCCCGCGACCTGCGACCTGCATGAAGACCTGGTACGGGATCGTATCGGTTCCCAGCAGCAGCGCCGGTGCCGCCATGCCGTCACGACCGAACAGGCCGACCTCGATGCGGCCGCCCTCGGCGAGGGTCGAGACCATGGAACACAGGCCGGTGTCGATGAAGACAGCGTGCGGAATCGCGGTGGCCGGCTCGACGAGCACCTTGCCGAGGGGAAGGTCGACCGCCTCGAGATGTGGCCCGAGCAGCGCGCCATCCGCCTCGGATAGGGCAGCCAGAAGGCGGTTCTGATGCGGCATCGTCGAACGCGTACGCAGAAGTAGACATACGCGCTCCGGCTCAAGTCCGCGAACCGGAACGCGCCTCCGTGGCATGCTCGGATCACCACGCAATAGCGAGCGGATATTGCATCCAGCGTCCGAACCGTCCGCGAACAGACAAAGCAATGTGCGGCTTCATCGGACATCTCGGCCATGACGTGCGGACGAATGCGCAAAGCTTCCTTTAAGATCTGACGTCACACTGCCGGCGGACCGGCGCTGTGGCCGCCATGCCACGCGCTCGGCACCAGGACGCACTTGCCAACATGTGCATGCACGGACGCGCTTTGACGCGCGGTTCGGATCGAGCTAGAGAAAGCCCAACGGAGCAAGCAAGAACCATGCCGTGAGCAGCGTGGCTCCGGCTGGCGAACTGCGCCGGAAGGGCATCGGGGCCTCGCATGAGTTTGGTGCAACGGCTGGAAGTGCGTCAGGGCCAGGCCCTGGTGATGACGCCGCAGCTCCTGCAAGCGATCAAGCTCCTGCAATTGTCGCAGCTCGATCTCGCGGCTTATGTCGAGGCCGAGCTGGAGCGCAATCCGCTGCTGGAACGCGCGGAGCCCGAGTTGCCGGGCGCCGGCGAATCCCCCGAAATGGGCGGCCACGCGGAGGAGGCGGGTTCGGACGGATTCGAGGGGGCGGAACCCGAATCGTGGCTGTCCGCAGACCTCAATCCGGATCGCAGCGAGATCGAGAGCGATTTCGACACCCGGCTCGACAACGTCTTCCCGGACGAGGTGCCGGTTCAGGCGCGCGAAGCGGGTGGGGGCGACATGCTCTCGCTGACGCCGCCGCCCTATGGCAGCACCGGCGGCAGCTTCGATGCCGAGGCGCCGGATTTCGAGGCGACCCTCACGGCGGAGACCTCGCTGCGCGATCACCTCGCGGGCCAGCTCGACCTCGCGACCCGGAATCCCGCGGAGCGGCTGATCGGCGGCTTCCTGATCGACGCCGTCGACGAGGCCGGCTACCTCCGCGAGACCGTGGAGGGCGTGGCCGAGCGGCTCGGCGCCGACCCGTCCCTCGTCGGCCGGATGCTGGCGCTGATTCAGACCTTCGATCCGCCGGGGATCGCAGCCCGCGATCTCGCGGAATGCCTCGCGATCCAGCTGCGCGAGCGCGACCGGTTCGACCCGGCGATGCAAGCGCTGGTCTCGCGCCTCGACCTCGTGGCCAAGCGCGATTTCGCGGCGCTGCGCCGGCTCTGCGGCGTCGACGACGAGGACCTCGTCGACATGCTGGGCGAGATCCGCCGGCTCGATCCCAAGCCGGGCCGCGCCTTCGGATCGAGCGCCGTCGAGGTTCTGATCCCGGATGTGTTCGTGCGCGCCGCGCCGGACGGCTCCTGGCTGGTCGAGCTGAACAGCGAGGCGCTGCCGCGGGTTCTGGTGAACCAGAGCTATTACGCCCGCGTGTCGCGCAACGCCGCCGCGGAGGGCGACAAGGCCTTCCTGTCGGAGGCGCTCCAGAACGCCAACTGGCTGACCCGCTCGCTGGAGCAGCGGGCCCGCACCATTCTCAAGGTCGCCACCGAGATCGTCCGCCAGCAGGACGGGTTCTTCGTCCACGGGGTCAGCCACCTGCGTCCGCTGAATCTCAAGACCGTGGCCGAGGCGATCGGCATGCACGAATCCACCGTCTCGCGGGTCACCTCCAACAAGGCCATCGGCACGAGCCGCGGCACCCTGGAGATGAAGTATTTCTTCACCGCGGCGATCCCCGGTGCAGCCGGCGCCGCCGCCCATTCCTCCGAGGCCGTGCGCCACCGCATCAAGCAGCTCGTCGACGGCGAGACCCGGGACGACGTGCTGTCCGACGACGCGCTGGTGCAGAAGCTGCGCGGGGAGGGCGTCGACATCGCCCGGCGCACGGTGGCGAAGTACCGGGAATCGCTGCGGATCCCGAGCTCGATCGAGCGCCGCCGCGAGCATTTCGCCCACGGCTCGGGCCAGCACGCCGCCCTGGCTCTGCGCTGATCACCCGGATGGGCTTGCGCCCGGCTTCCGTCCGGCCCATCCGTCCTGCCGTTTGATCGACGCCTGGACCCGCGATGACCCCGACCGGAACGCCCCCGCGCAGCCTCACCGCCATCGTGCTCGCAGCCGGGAAGGGCACGCGCATGCGCTCGGACCTGCCGAAGGTGCTGCACCGGATCGCCGGGCGCAGCATGCTCGGCCACGTCCTGGCCGCCGTGCAGGCGGCGGGCGCGGGCCGGATCGCCGTGGTGGCCGAGCCCGGCCGCGACGACGTCGCCGCCGAGATCGCGAAGGCGGCGCCCGGTGCGCAGGTCTTTCCGCAGGTCGAGCGGCTGGGCACCGCCCACGCGGTCCTGGCTGCGCGGGAGATCCTGGCCGAGCCGGACGACGACGTGGTGATCGCCTTCGGCGACACGCCTCTGGTCACGGCCGAGACGTTCCTGCGCCTGCGCGCGCCCCTCGCCGACGGCGCCGCGGTGGCTGTGCTGGCTTTCGAGACCGCGACGCCGACCGGCTATGGTCGGGTGCTGACAGAGGGCGACCGCGTCCTGGCGATCCGCGAGGAGAAGGATGCGAGCGCGGCCGAGCGGGCCGTGACCCTGTGCAATGCCGGTCTGATGGCGCTTGCCGGGCGGCACGCCCTGGCGCTGCTCGCCCGTATCGGCAACGACAACGCCGCGGGTGAGTACTACCTGCCCGACGCGGTGGCGCTGGCTGTCGCCGACGGGCTGCCCGTCACGGTCGTGCCGGTGGACGAGGCCGAGGCGCAGGGCGTCAACGACCGGGTGCAGCTCAGCGTCGCGGAAGCGGCGATCCAGGCCCAGCTGCGCCGCACCGCGATGCTGGGCGGCGCCACCCTGATCGCGCCGGAGACGGTGTTCCTCAGCCACGACACGATGCTGGGGCGCGACGTGATCGTGGAGCCCAACGTCGTGTTCGGTCCGGGCGTGCGCGTGGCGGATGGCTGTACCGTGCGGTCCTTCGCGCATCTCACCGAGACCAACCTGGAGGCGGGCGTCCGGATCGGGCCGTTCGTGCGGCTGCGCGGCCACGCCGTGCTGGAGGCCGGTGCGGAACTCGGCAATTTCGTCGAGCTGAAGAACGCCCGGATGGGCGCGGGCGCGAAAGCCGCGCACCTGACCTATCTCGGCGATGCGGAGGTCGGCGCGAAAGCCAATATCGGCGCCGGCACGATCACCTGCAATTACGACGGCGTGCTCAAGCACCGGACGACGATCGGCGCGGGTGCCTTCATCGGCTCGAACTCGGCGCTGGTCGCCCCGGTCACCGTCGGGGAGGGGGCCTACGTGGCCTCGGGCTCGGTGATCACCGACGACGTGCCGGCCGACGCCATGGCGGTCGCCCGCGGCCGGCAGGCGATGAAGCCGGGCTGGGCGAAGGAGAAGCGTGCGGCGCTGCAGGCCGAGAAGGCGCGGCGCGGGACGGGCTCCTGAGACCGCTTCGGCCGGCCGAGCACGACCGGGGCTGGCCCTGCGCCACCCCGATCCGGTAGAAGTCACGCTTGGACCCGCGCTGAGCGGGGCGGCCCGGACTCTGCGCAGCGCCTCGGCGCGGCCAGCCGGGCGTCGAAGCGAGAGACAGTTTCATGTGCGGCATCGTCGGCATCGTCGGACGCGACGCGGTGGCGGGGCAGGTGATCGAGGCCCTGCGCCGACTCGAATACCGCGGCTACGATTCCGCCGGCATCGCCACCCTGGAGCATGGCCGCCTGGCGCGGCGCCGCGCCTCCGGCAAGCTCGTCAACCTGGAGGCCAAGCTCGCGCAGGAGCCGCTCACCGGCACGATCGGCATCGGGCACACCCGCTGGGCGACCCATGGCCGGCCGAACGAGACCAACGCCCACCCGCACGCCACCAAGCGGCTGGCGGTCGTCCACAACGGCATCATCGAGAATTTCCGCGAGCTGAAGCAGGAGCTGGAGGCTGACGGCGTCGTCTTCGAGACCGAGACCGACACCGAGGTCGTCGCCCAGCTCGTCAGCCGCAACATGGACCGGCAGATGGGTCCCGTGGAGGCGGTGGCGGCGGCCCTGCCGCGGCTGCGCGGCGCCTTCGCGCTGGGCTTCCTGTTCTCCGGCGAGGAGAACCTGCTGATCGGGGCCCGTCACGGCGCGCCGCTGGCGATCGGTTTCGGCCAGGGCGAGACCTACCTGGGCTCCGATGCCCTGGCACTCGCCCCGTTCACCGACGCGATCACCTATCTCGACGAGGGCGACTGGGCGATCCTGACCCGGACCGGCGCCGAGATCCGGGACGCGTCGGGCGCCACGGTCGAGCGGGCGCGCCAGAGGATCGCCACGCAGGCCTACCGGATCGACAAGGGCGAGTACCGCCACTTCATGGCCAAGGAGATCCACGAACAGCCCGAAGTGGTGGGCCGCACGCTCGCCCATTACGTCGACATGGCGCAGGGTCGCGTGATGCTGCCGGAGGCGCTGCCCTTCGACTTCGCCAAGCTCAGCCGGGTCTACATCACCGCCTGCGGCACGGCCTTCTACGCCGGCCTCGTCGCCCGCTACTGGTTCGAGCAGGTGGCGCGCCTGCCCGTGGAGATCGATGTCGCCTCCGAGGCCCGCTACCGCGAGGCCCCGCTGGAGAAGGATGGGCTGACGCTGGTCATCTCGCAATCCGGCGAGACCGCCGACACCCTTGCCTCCCTGCGTTACGCCAAGAGCCAGGGCCAGCACACGCTGAGCGTGGTCAACGTGCCGACCTCGACCATCGCGCGGGAATCCTCCGTGGTGATGCCGACGCTGGCCGGGCCGGAGATCGGCGTGGCTTCCACCAAGGCGTTCTCGTGTCAGCTCACGGTTCTGCTGTGCCTCGCCATCGCGGCCGGCCGCGCCCGCGGGACGCTCGACGCGGCCGGCGAGCGGCGGCTGGTCGACGCGCTGATCAAGGCGCCGGGCCTGATGGCCGAGGCGCTGACGCATGAAACGGCGATCGAGGCTCTGGCGCGGGAGGTCGCGAAGGCGCGGGACGTCCTCTATCTCGGCCGCGGCACCAGCTACCCGATGGCGCTGGAGGGCGCGCTGAAGCTGAAGGAGATCAGCTACATCCACGCCGAGGGTTACGCGGCGGGCGAGCTGAAGCACGGGCCGATCGCGCTGATCGACGAGAGCGTGCCGGTGATCGTCATCGCGCCGCATGACGGGGTGTTCGAGAAGACGGTGTCGAACATGCAGGAGGTGGCCGCGCGCGGCGGGCGGATCGTGCTGATCGGCGACGCGAAGGGCGCGGCCGAGCACGGCCTCGACACGCTGGCGACCTTCACCATGCCGGCGGTCAACGCCACCGTGGCCCCGATCGTGTACGCGGTGCCGATCCAGCTGCTCGCCTACCACACGGCGGTGTTCATGGGGAAAGACGTCGACCAGCCCAGGAACCTCGCCAAGTCGGTCACTGTCGAATAGGCGGTCGCTCCCTGACGCCCGTCGTGAGCGTCGCATGAGCGTCGCGCCGATCCTGTCAGCCCAGCGGATTGCAGCGACTCTCGATCTGGCTTGAGCGCGACACGGCCCAATCCCTCGCCGGCCGCGGGCGATGGTCATTGAGCAAGCTTGTCCGAGCCTCCGGCCCCTCTCAGGCAATATCGGCAGGGTAAGCTCGGCCTGACGAATCCGCGCCTTGCGCGTGTCGGCACCGACTTTGCGTGCGCGGCGAAGCAGTCTTTGCCACGCTCCGTCGCGAGAGGTTGCGCAAACCTGGATTGCCTCGCTTTGCTCGCGCAGCCGGTTCGACGTACGGTTCATCGATCCCGGTACGAGGAACCTCATGATGGCAGGTGATGCCGTTCGCTGGCTCGAAGATCAGGAGGGTGCGATGCTATCGCTCCTCGAAGAGCTGGTGAATATCGATTCCGGCTCCTACGACAAGCCGGGCGTCGATGCTGTCGGCCTTCGCATCGCGGAGTTTCTCGCCGGCCACGGCATCCCGGTCACGACGATCCCGGTGGAGGGTTACGGCGATGCCCTGAAGGCTGAGGTGGCCGGGTCGGGCGGCGGCAACCGGCCGGTCGTCCTCATGGGCCACCGCGACACCGTCTTCCCGAAGGGGGAGCCGTCCCGGCGGCCGTTCCGGATCGCCGAGGGCCGCGCCCACGGGCCCGGCGTCGCCGACATGAAGGCGGGCCTGGTGATGAACGCCTTCGTGCTTGCGGCCTACCACCGGGCCGGCGGCGCGCCGGTGCCGCTCGTCGGCCTGTTCACCAGCGACGAGGAGATCGGCTCGCCGGCCTGCCGCCCGATCATCGAGGAGACCGCGCGCGGCGCCCGCGCGGTGCTGAATTCCGAGCCCGGCCGGCCGACCGGCAACGTGGTCACCGGCCGCAAGGGTGGCGTCTTCATGCACCTGGAGGTGCTCGGCAAGGCAGCCCATTCCGGCGGCAACTACGCCGACGGGCGCAGCGCCATCCTGGAACTCGCCCACAAGACCGTCGCATTCCACGCGATCACCGATCTCGACCGCGGCACCACGGTGAATGTCGGGCTGATCGCGGGCGGCCAGTCGGTGAACACCGTGGCGCCCCGCGCGACCTGCGAGATCGACCTGCGCTACGTGACACCGCCCGATCGCGAGGCGGCCATGGACCGGATCGCCGCGATCGTGGCGCAGTCCACGGTTCCCGGCACGACCGCGCGCCTGACCATCAAGGGCGAGTTCCTGCCGCTGGTGCAGGATGAGGCCTCGCGGACCCTGTTCGAGACCTACGCGCGGGTCAGCGCGCAACAGGGCACGCCGGTGGCGGGCGAGTTCGCCGGTGGCTGCGCCGATTCCGGTTTCACCGCCAGCGTCGGCTGCCCGACCCTCTGCGCCGTCGGCCCCGTCGGCGGAAAGGCCCATTCCCCGGAGGAATATCTGGAGGTCGGAAGCCTCGTTCCGCGGGCGCGCGCGATGGCCGAGACCATCGCGGCCTTGGCAGCGGCCTGACGGTCGGAGATCGACCATCGCCAGCGATGCGTCGCCGTTGCGCGGTGCGCGACCGGTCTCCTGCGGCATCGCGCGGTCGATGGCCTGACGATCCGCCTCAGACAGCACGAGGTCGGCCGCAGCCGCGGTCTCCTCAAGCCGCCGGATCCTGCGCGTATCGGGGATCAGGACGTTGGCGTCGCCGCGATGCGGGACCCAGGCGAAGGCGCGCCGGAACGGCAAGGGTGAAGGCCGATTGCGGCGCGCGCGATCCTCGAGCCGTCCCCCTCCGCAGCCGGACGGACCGTGATGTCTACGAGCGCGCCCCTGGCCCCGTCGCGGCTGCGAGGCGCAGCAGGAAGCCGTCGAGGGCGGCCTTGTCGATCCAGCGGAGGATTGCGACGAGGTCGCGTTCCGGATCACACCAGATCACGTTGTTGCCCGCCCCGAGCGCGCTGAAGGCGGAGGCGGGAAGCTGCGGCTTGGCGGCGGCACCCCGGTTCAGCCACCAGAGATAGCCGTAGTTGTCGAGGGTGGGGGAGGGGGACAGCATCGCGCGGATCCATCGCTCGGACAGAAGCCGACGGCCATTCCAGGTACCGCCGCGGGCGATCAGGAGACCGAAGCGTGCATGGTCGTCGGCTCCGATGAACAGGCCGCCGCCCCAATGGCCGCCGCCGGGGACCGACTGAATCCGGCGGCCGTCGATTTCGACCCAGGCCGTGTCGTAGCCGCGCCATTCCCAGTCCCGGGAGGCGCCGATCGGGTCCATGATCCGCTCGCGCAGCACCTCCGGCAGGGCGCGGCCGAAGCGGCACATCAGACAATAGGACAGCAGGTTCACCCGCACGTCGTTGTACTCGTAGTAGGAGCCCGGCGGGCGCGGGAGCCGCTTTTCCCCCTTCCGGCTGTTGTCGGCGCCCGGACCGATCTGCCGGAAATGGTCGACCTGATCGGACTTGCCGAACAGCGTGCCCTGCCACTCGCTCGATTGCTGCAGCAGGTGGCGCCACGTGATCGCGCCATTATGCGGGCCGTCGAGTAGCGGATCGGGAACGCTCTCCCGCACCGGCGCATCGACGTCGGGGATCAGCCCGTCGTCGGAAGCGAGGCCGGCCAGCACCGCGAGGTAGCTCTTCGCGATCGAGAAGGTCATGTCCGGCCGGCGCGTGTCGCCCCAGGCGGCGACGCGACGACCGCCCTTCAGGATCACGCCGGCGGGGCCGCCCCGCGGGCGGACCGGACCGGCAATGTCGCTCCATGGCCCGCGCTCGTTCCACTCGACGATCCCGACATAGCGGCCATCGGGATAGTACAGGCTGCGCGGCCATTGGCTTTCGTGGGCCGCGGCGAAGGCGACCGCCTCCGCCAGCCGCTCGGCGTCGAGTCCCGCCGAACCCGGGTCCTGTTCCGCCCAGACTTCCGTCGGCCAGTACGGCTCGGTTCCTTGGGTCACGCGCGATCTCCTGAGGGACTTCCCCCGTCGCTGCGCATGCAGGGGCTGCGCCGTGGGGCTCCGGGCAGGTAGGGCGGTGCCGCCGAGCCCGCAGGGCTCAGGCCGTACGATGTCGGGGCCGCATCGGTCGTCGCGATCGGTCTTGCGCGGCATGGGCTCCGCGGGCGCCATCCGCATGGCCTGATCAGAGCTTTCCGGTGAAGCGCACGGCGCAACCCGGATGGGCCGCGACGAGATGCGCGCCGCGCGCGCGCCCCAGGACCATGCAGGCGGTCGACAGCCCGTCGGCGAGCAATCCCGTCGGCGCCGTCACGGTCACGGACGAGAGGGCGCGCGGGGATCGGCCCGTCGTCGGATCGAAGATGTGGTGATCGGCGCGATCATCCGAGAAGCACATGTTGTAGTCGCCCGACGTCGCCGCGAAGCCGGTGAACGGAGCGATGACGGCGGCGACGGTGGCGGGGTCGCGGGGATCGGCGAGGCCCAGCCGCCAGGGCGTACCGTCGGGATGCGTGCCGGACGCACCGAATTCGCCGGTATCCACGAAGGCATCGGCGATGCCGCGCATCCGCAGCGCGGCCATCACCTGATCGGCGGCATAGCCCTGGATCAGGGCGTTCAGGGTCAGCGCCGTTCCGGGCTCCAGGACGATGCGGTCCGGCCCGATCTGCACGCGCCGCCAGCCGACCTGAGCCAGGGCCGCGCGGAGGGCCTCCGCACCCGGTCGCTCGCCTCGGGCCGCCGCACCGGCCCAGACCGGCCAGAGCGGCTGCACGGTCGGGTCGAAGGCGCCGTCGGTCTTGTCCGCGAGGGTGAGAGCGAATCGCAGGAGAGCGAGGAGGTGCGGATCGGGTGCCTCCAGAGCGCCGTCACGGTTGAGCCGCGCCAGGGCGCTGTCGACCCGGAACAGGCTGGCGGCGCTCTCCACGGCGCGCATCGCCGCGAACCCGTCCGCAAGCGCGGCCTCGACGATGGAAGCCTCCGACCCGGCGGCGGTGAGTGCCACGGTTGTGCCGAAGGCGAGCCCGGCGCGCGTGCGAAGCGTCAGCCCCCGCGTCGCCGCGGAGGCGCAAAAGGCGGCGATCCCGCCCAATCCCGCGAGCCCGGCAGCTCCGACGAGGATGCGTCGGCGCGCGGGGGCGAAGCGACCCGGCGCGCTCATCCCACGGTCACCGGCCGCGGCGCGACCCGGCGCGCCCGCTTGCGCGCCACCACCTGCGGCACGCATTGCGCCGGATCGCGGATGATCGTCACGCAATCCATGCACTGGAAGCACTCGGCGTAGTCGACTCGGCCGGAGGGGGCGATGGCCCCGTAGCGGCAGCGGACCTTGCAGAGCTGGCAGGGGGAGCCGCACTCCGCCCGGCGCGGGATCCAGTCGAGGAGCCGCACGCGGCCGGTGAGGGCGAGACCGGCGCCGAGCGGGCACAGGTAGCGGCAGAACCCCTTGTAGATGAAGAGATTGAGGACGAGCAGCCCGGCCGCGTAGGCGACGAACGGCCAGGATCGCACGAAGTAGAGCGTGATGGCGGTCTTGAACGGCTCGACCTCCGACATGGTGTCGGCGAGGGGCGACCCGGCGGCGGCCGCACCGAGGATGCCGAAGAGCAGGACGTACTTCAGCTGACGCAGCGCCCGGTCGAGTCCGGCCGGCACCACGACCTGCCGGATGTGCAGGGGCCGGGCCAGCAGCGCCACGCATTCCTGCATCGCGCCGAACGGGCAGAGCCAGCCGCAGAACGTGCCGCGTCCCCAGGCCACGAGCGCGGACAGCGCGAAGACCCAGAGCACCAGCGAGGGCGGATCGTAGAGCAGGAAGGTGAGGTCGTGGGTGACGGTGGCGGCGCGCACGAGGCCGACGAGGGTGACGATCGAGAGTTGCGCCTGCGCGTACCAGCCGACGAATCCGAGGGTCAGCGCCAGGAAGCCGAGGCGGAAGCGCGCGAAAAGCCGTCGATCCGCCACCAGCCCGCGCTGGCGGCCGAGGACCGGTACCAGCACCGCGAGCATCAGCCCGATCAGCCCGAGTTCAGGTGCCCGGGCGCGCCACGGATCGGTCCAGCCCGGCCCGTCCTCCGGGTGGATGCGGGTAAACAGATCGGCGGGAAGTTTCGTCTCCACCATGAAGGTGCGGGCGATCTTCTCCGACAGGATCTGCCCGCGCTCGCGCACGATCGTCTCGGCCAGGACCCAGGGCTCGGACGGGTCGAAGCCGGCCGCCTGATCGATCCGCAGGATGGTCCAGGGGCCGGGCGGCAAACCCTCCGCGCGGCCGGCCTCGCGGCGCTCCACCGCCATGTCGCGGGCGTTCACGATCAGGCCGCCTTGGCTGACGGCCAGCCGCTCGGGCACCGCCCCCAGCACGAACCTGTCGCCGATCGGGTTCTCGGGCGCCTCCTCCGGCCCGGCGCTGATCACCATCACCGCATGGTTGCCGGGGCCGAGTTCGCGCATCAGCGCGTCGTACCCGGCCCTGCCCAGCAGGTTGCGGCCGATCGCCGGCACGTTGAGATAGGCGACGAGCAGGTCGGTCCGTACCGCATCGGGCGGTCCCTCGGCGCGGTCTTCCGCGCCGGTTCCCTTGAAGGCCGCGGCGGCGGCGGCGTTCGTGACCGTGAGCCGTTTGACCCAGCCGCGGGCGAGCAAGTCAGGCAGGGTGAGAGGCGCGTAGAGGTCGGCCCTGGCCTCGACCTTGAGGCCGACATTGACGGCTCCGAAACCGAGCTTCACGCGCGCCACCGCGAGCGCCGAGGCCAGGATCGACTGGTTGATGACCCGGGTCGAGGCGGTGGCCATGGAGATGCCGTCGACGGTGGTCTGCGGCGCGGCGCCGGCGGCCCGGGCGTTCGGCCGTCCGACCCGGATCGCCTGACGGGCCGAGAGGCCGGCATATTGCTCGACGAAGGCGAAGAGCGGCTCGGAGCCGAGGCCATCGAGGAAGACCGGCTCGTGATGCGCGATTACCTTCACGTCGCGGAAGGTGCCGTCAGGCGCCAGCGCGATCAGCAGGTCAGGGGGCGTGCCGCCGAAGCCGGGAATCGGCGCGAGATCGACGGATTCGAAGGCGTAGGCGAAGACTTCGTAGGCGCCGGCCTGCTGCTTCAGGATCGGCCAGACCGGGAGCCTGTCGTCCATCTCGCCGACGACCAGCGGAGCCGGGAAGTAACGTTCCAGGGCTGCGCGATCGAGCTGGCCGGCCCAGACCGGAAGGGTCGGCAGGAGCAGGACGAGAAGAAGGAGCGCGGCGCGCAGGAGCATACCCGCGCCCCGGCCGCCCCCCACCGCGGTTCGGAGCGCGGGCGGGCTCGGAGACGGTCCGCTCCGCATCGGCCGGGCATCCTTTCTGCCTCCGCCGCCGGCTCCGCTGGTCATACATCCGGGTCGAACACGGACGCCGGCTGCAGCGGGCGCTGGCGTCCCTCTCCCGCACGGGAGAGGGACGCCGCGCTCCGTCCCGAAGCCGCGCCGGCAAGGCCGATGAGTGGACCCGGTCGCCGGTGCGGGGGAGGGGAATGCAGCCGCGCGGGACTGCGGAAAACTCACGGCGCCGCACCGGCGGCGCGCGCCTCCGCTGCAGCGGCGCCGGGCATCGGCCGCGCCGCTACGCCCCAGGGGAAGCGGCCGACCTTCACGGTCTTGATCGGCTTGAACGTCTCGGCATCGATCACCGTCACGTCGCCCGAGACGCCGTTGGTGGTGAAGAGCCGCGTGCCGGCAGCGTTCAGGGCGAGCTGCCAGACCCGGCGGCCGACCAGGATGTAGCTCTCGACCTTGAAGGTCGCGGTATCCACCACCGCGACCCGGTCGGACGGACCCAGCGCCACGAAGGCGTGGCGCCCGTCCTTCGACATCTGGATACCCACCGGCTGAATCCGGTCGGCCGCGATCCCCTTCACGGCGAACGCGATCGTCTCGGCGACCCTGCGGGTGGCGACGTCGATCACCGAGACGGTGCCGCCGATCTCCGAGGAGGCCCAGAGCCGCGTCCCGTCCGCCGAGAACGCCGCGAAGCGCGGCCGCTGCCCGACCGGCGTCGCGTCCACCGCCTCCAGGCTCCTCGTGTCGATCCAGTGGACCATGTTGGTGGTCTCCGAGGTCGTCACGGCGGTGCGGCCGTCCGGGCTCACCGCGACGCCCTCCGGCTCGATCCCGACATCGATCTGCGCCAGCACCTTGCGGGTCTGCGCGTCGACCACCGTGGTGGTGGCGTTCTCCTCGTTGGCGATGAACAGCGTGCGCCCGTCCGGCGCCAGGGCGAATTGCTCCGGATCCTCGCCGGAGGGCAGGTTGTGCCGGACCTCGCCGGTCTCCGGGTCGATCACCTGCACGGCGTCGGAATCGCTGGCGCAGAGGTAGAGCGACCGCCCGTCCTGCGAGAAGGTCAGCCCGCGGGGCCGCCGGCCGACCGGGAAGGTGCGCATCACCGCGAAGCTGTCGCCGTCGAGCACCGAAACGGTGTTGTCACGCTCGTTGGAGACGAAGATCTCCTCGGCCCGCGCCGGCACCGCGAGGCAGAGCAGGAGGGCGAGGGCGGCGCGCCGGCTCATCCTGGCGTCCCGGCGAACGCGCGGCAGGCACTCTCGGGCTCGTCGAGTCCGAGCGTGTCGAGTTCCGTGCGGTGATGGAGGTAGCCTTCGATCGGCGCCGTCGCGGTGACGGCCCCGGGCCAGAGCAGGAAGATCGGCTGGCGCAGCTGTCCGTCCCAGGCGCGAAAGCTCAGGGGCCGGCCCTTGAAGCCGCCGACCTCGAAGCCGGGGGCCGTCAGGGCGGCGCGGACTTTCGCGGGATCGGTGCTGCGCGCCTTCACGGCCGCCTCGCCCACGGCGTGTACCGCCATCCAGCCGGCCCAATCGACGGGCCGCATGGGCCGCCCGGCGAGCTTCCGGAACCGGCCCTGGAGCTGCACCGCCGCCCAGGCCTCCACGGGCCGCCCCCAGGCGGCCGGCGCGAGGCCCTGCGTGCCGACGAGGGGCCGGGGAGAGGCGGTGTTGTAGTTGAGGCTCGCGCCGAACGCGCCGGCCTCGTCGGCCACCGCCACCACGTCGTGCTCGGGCCCGCGGGTCGGCAGGGCGAACTCGCGCAAAGCCGTGTCGCGGACGTCGCCGCCCTGCGGGTCGTAGCGCGACTCGGCGACGATCCGCGCGCCGAACTTCCTGGCGCTGCGCCTCAGCGCCTCGGCGTAGAGCGCGTCCCCCGGCGCCGGCCCGGACACCAGCAGGATCCGCGACCAGCGCCTGAAGGCCAGGAACTGCACCAGCGCGTCGGCCAGCATGGCGCGGGAGGGCAGGACGTGGAGCAGGTTCTTCCGGCAATCGGCATCGCGCAGCCGCGTGTCCGGCGCAGCGATGTTGAGGAGCACGCTGCCCTGCGCTTCCGGCAGGTCGGCGAGGGCGATGACATCCGCGGCCGGCGCGTTGACGACCACGAGGCGGGGATCGGCGAGATCGCGGAACGCCTGGCGGATGTCGTCGCCCGGCGCGACGACCTTCGCGTCGAGGGCGAAGCTCAAGCCGAGGAAGCGGCCGGTGGCATTCGAATCCTTCAGGCCGAGATCCGCGCCCTTGGCCCCCTCATCGTCGGGGATCGGATCCTCGTTGTTCAGCGGTACCGGCCGTTCGACCCGCCGCTCGAGGTAGTGGATCGTGAGGGGCGGCCCCGCCATCGGGGTCGCAGCCTCCGCCGGGGAGACCGGCGCGAGGCTCGCGAGGATGCACGGCAGCAGGACGGCCAAAGGCCGTCCGCACGTCGAGACCCGTCGCGCACCGGGGGATACCATCCTCGCCCGCCTCCCTCCGTCCCCGCGGTTCTGATCGTTGCGCGAACTCTAGAAGCGAGATGCTGGCCGCGGATATTGGACCAAGGTGCACCCATCAATCTTGATGCAGTGCAACACAAGTCGTGCGCCGAGATAAACTGGTCGATCCGTACCAAAGCATAATGGGTCGGGAGCGTGGAGCTTGATAACCGTCGGTCAAAGACGACGGGAGGCGGCGCATGGGCAGGATGAAGACGGCGGCGGGCGGCGTGCTCGTGGCGCTCGGGCTGGCTGTCGGCGCCGGCGGCGCTCTCGGGCACGGCGACGTCCAGCCCCAGCCGGTCAAGACCGACGGCCTCAAGCCGCTGGGCACCGAATGGGTCGCCGAGAACCCCTACAAGGGCGATGCGCACGCGATTTCGATCGGCGCCTCGGGCTTCAACCAGAACTGCGCCCGCTGCCACGGCCTGGAGATGATCTCCGGCGGCCTCGCTCCGGACCTGCGCTACCTGCCGCAGGGCAAGGAAGGCGATGAATACTTCGTCGAGCGCATGAAGCACGGCGCCGTGATCAACGGCGTGACCAAGATGCCGGCCTTCGAAGGGATCATCTCGCAGGAAGGCCTCTGGGCGATCCGCAGCTACATCGAGTCGAAGCATGAGGAGTAGTGCGCGGTTCCTCCTTGCCGGCGGGCTTCTGCTGGCACTCCGGTTTCCGCCGGAGGCCGCCGCGCGTCCGCTCGATCAGGTCGTCGCCGACGGAACGCTGCGGGTGGCGGTCTACGGCGACAACGCGCCGTTCTCCGACCCGGTGAACGGCAAGGCACACGGCATCGATTCCGATCTCGCCCAGGCCATCGCCGACGCGCTCAAGGTGAAGCTCGACCTGCGGGTGGTCGATGCCGGCGAGAATGTCGACGGCGACCTGCGCCTGAACCTGTGGCGCGGCGACCTCGCCGGCACGCCGCTCGCCGACCTGATGCTGCACGTGCCCACCGACCGCCAGCTCGCCCTGCGCAACGAGCAGGTGTTCTTCACCGCGCCGTATTTCGAGCAGGAGATCGCTTTCGCGTACCGGAAGGACGCGCTGGAGGGATTCGACAGGCTCGACGATATCGGCGACCGGAGCGTCGCCCTGGAGGGCACGGGCGCGGCCGACCTGATGCTGCTCACCGCGCAGGGCGGCCGGTTCCGTCCGAATCTGAAGCACTACAGGAGCTTCAAGGAGGCCGCGAAGGCCTATCTCGCCGGCGAGGCGCCGATCCTGGCCGGCACGCGGGCGGCGATCGAGGCGGCGCTGTTCGCCGCGAAGGCGCCCCAGGATGACAACCCGATCGCGACTTTTCCCTCGACGGGGCTGGTCAAGACCCGCTGGGAGATCGGCGGTGCGGTGCGCACGGATTCCCGCGACCTCGCCTACGCGGTCGGGGACGCGCTCACGGCGCTCAACGCGGACGGGCGCCTCAAGACGATCTGCGCAACCTATGGCGTCAGCTACACGCCGCCGAAGGGTTACTGAAGGCCGGCGCACCCGACGCGACGGACGACGAGAACGGAGAACGGCTCGACCACGGGCGTCCCGACCGCGCCCTCAACCTGAGGTGCGGCGCAGGCGCCGCGAAGAAGCCCTCGGGAAGTCAGTGCGATCCCTGGAGCCCTCCTTCGAGGCCTCCGCCGCGCTCCGGCACCTCCGAAGGAGGGGATCGGGCTGGACAGTCGCCGCATGGCCAAAGGCCGCCGTTCCGGGTCGAAGACCGGACCGGCGGCGATAAACGCATTGCTGAATACAGTCTTTTCTCCAGTCCACGCACTGACTCATTGGACCAATGGCCAATAAGACTTCTCTGAGAACATCGATAGCTTCGCCCTCCAAGGGAGCGTCCCGCGACTCGTGCGGTCCACGCTGAAACCCGGATGCTCCGGCCACATGGACCGGAGTCGAAGACGGAGGAGACGTCATGACAATGCGGACCCGGTTCCTCGCCGCGGTGGGCGTCGCCGCCCTCGTGGCGGGCGGCGCCCTGCCGGCCATGGCCGAAGGCGTGAGCGAGCAGGACATCATCAACGACGCCAAGACGCCCGGCGACGTCGTCACCTACGGCCTCGGTCCGCAGGCCCAGCGCTTCAGCCCGCTGAAGACCCTCAACCGCGACAACATCAAGGGCCTCGTGCCCGCGTGGTCGTTCTCGTTCGGCGGCGAGAAGCAGCGCGGCCAGGAGAGCCAGGCGCTGGTCAAGGACGGGATCATCTACGTCACGGGCTCGTATTCGCGCATGTACGCGATCGATTCCCGCAGCGGCGAGAAGAAGTGGGAGTACGACGCCCGCCTGCCGGAGGGCATCCTGCCCTGCTGCGACGTGGTGAACCGCGGCGCCGCCCTCTACAAGGACAACGTCTATTTCGGCACGCTCGACGCCAAGCTCGTCGCGCTGAATACCAAGACCGGCAAGGTGGTCTGGCGCAAGGACATCGACGACTTCAAGGCTGGCTACAGCTACACGGCCGCCCCGATCATCGTGAAGGGCAAGATCATCACCGGCGTGTCCGGCGGCGAGTTCGGCGTGATCGGGCGCATCGAGGCCCGCGACGCCGAGACCGGCGAGGTCGTCTGGAAGCGGCCCGTGATCGAGGGCCACATGGGCGAGCTCAACGGCAAGCCCTCGACCATGACCGGCAAGGTGAACGAGTCCTGGCCCGGCGACATGTGGAAGTTCGGCGGCGGCGCCACCTGGCTCGGCGGCACCTACGACCCCGAGACCAACCTGATCTATTTCGGCACCGGCAATCCCGGCCCGTGGAACTCCTGGCTGCGGCCGGGCGACAACAAGTGGACGTCCTCGCGCCTCGCCCTCAACCCTGACAACGGCGAGATCGTCTGGGGCTTCCAGACCACCCCGCATGACGGCTGGGATTTCGACGGCGTCAACGAGTTCGTGCCGTTCGACCTCAACAAGGGCGGCAAGACCATCAAGGCCGGCGCCACCGCCGACCGGAACGGCTTCTTCTACGTGCTCGACCGGACCAACGGGAAGTTCATCTCGGCGACGCCGTTCGTCGAGAAGATCAACTGGGCCAAGGGCATCGATGAGAACGGCCGCCCGATCTACAACGAGGAGAACCGGCCCGGCGACCCGAGCAAGGCGACCGGCGACGACAAGAAGGGCAAGCCGGTCTTCGCGGTGCCGAGCTTCCTCGGCGGCAAGAACTGGATGCCGATCGGCTACAGCCCCGACACCAAGCTGTTCTACGTGCCCTCCAACGAATGGGGCATGGATATCTGGAACGAGCCGGTGAACTACAAGAAGGGCGCGGCCTATCTCGGCGCCGGCTTCACCATCAAGCCGGTCTTCGACGACCATATCGGTTCGCTCAAGGCGATCGACCCGGCCTCCGGCAAGGTCGTGTGGGAGTACAAGAACAAGGCCCCGCTCTGGGCCGGCGTGCTCACCACCGCGGGCAACCTCGTCTTCACCGGCACGCCGGAGGGCTTCCTGAAGGCCTTCGACGCCAAGACCGGCGAGGAAGTCTGGAAGTTCCAGGTCGGCACCGGCGTGGTCTCATCGCCGATCACCTGGGAGCAGGACGGCGAGCAGTGGGTCGGCGTCGCGGCCGGCTGGGGCGGCGCGGTGCCGCTCTGGGGCGGCGAGGTCGCCAAGTCAACGGCCGGCATCAACCAGGGCGGCAGCTTCTGGGCGTTCAAGCTGCCGAAGACGGTGGCGTCGCGCTGACGGCGCTCATCAGAAAGCGTGCCGGCCTCCACCGGCCGGCACGCCGCGGCCCCGGGGCGACGGCGATCGTCTCAACACCCGCTTGCGCGCCGGGGCCGCATCGATCACCTTCGGACCTCCCGCCCGCGTATTCGGCGGATCCTGTGAGGATCTCGAGCGAAGGACCGAGGTCTCCGTGCATCTCCTGATCGTCGATGACCACCCTCTGTTCCGGGACGCCCTGGCGGCCACGATCCGCCTCGCGCATCCGGACGCGGTTCTGCACGAAGCCGACGGGATCGAGGCGGCCTGCGCGGTGCTGGCAGCGAACCGCAGCATCGACCTGACGCTCCTCGACCTGTCGATGCGGGGCGTGACCGGCTTCGACGGGCTGATCACCATCCGGGCGAGCTTCCCGCGCATCCCGATCCTGATCGTGTCCGGCCACGAGGATCCGCGCATCGTCCGAGAGGCCCTGCAGCACGGGGCGGCGGGCTTCGTCCCGAAGGCCATGGACAAGGCGACGCTCACCCGGGCGATCACCGAGGTGATGAGCGGCGCGCTGTTCCTTCCCCCTGGTCTCGCCGAGGCCAGCGCGCCCGCGCCGCGGAGCAAGAAGGCGCCCTTGCCCGAACGCCTCGCCCGGCTCACGCCGCAGCAGCTGCGGGTCCTGATGATGATCCGGCAGGGCAAGCTCAACAAGCAGATCGCCCACGAGCTTCAGGTCGGCGATTCGACCGTCAAGGCGCATGTGTCCGAGATCCTGCGCAAGCTCGAGGTCATCAGCCGCACGCAGATCGTGATCGACACGGCGTCGCTGGACTTCGACCAGATCCACAACAGCCACTCGGCCTGACGGGCGCGATCATCCTGAGCGCGCGCTGCTCGATCGCGTCTTCCGGAACCTCTGACTGAGGCCTCTCACGCCGTCGTCCCGGGACCAGGCAGCGGCGCCGGGGATCCGGATTGGCCACGCACCAGGCCCCTGCCGCCACAGCGATTCTGGCTTCCGGGCTCGCCAGCGTCGCACCGGAAGGACGGCGAGGGCTGTCGTCCACGCGCCTCGCAGGCACGGCAGGGGAAGCATCGCACGCGTGCAACGCCTCGATCCAGCGCAGAGCGCGCTGCGGCAGAGGTACGGCTGGACCGTGGACGCGGCCGCGCTGCTTCGTGATGGATCCGAGGCCGCGTTCCGCCGGCGCCGCATGTGCCTGAAGAGGCGCGAAGGCCATTCTCCCCTCGCAACCCTGATCCTTCAGGACAGACCCCAAGCCCAATCGATATGATGCTATCTATCAGCATGCGAGCTGATTGACCCGGGATCTTCCCTGGATCCGCGCCGCACTGGTGCTGGTTGTGCCCGATATCGACGATCCGAAGACGCGCGAGCGATTGCAGCAGGCCGTCACCCATGCCCTCCTGACGACCGGACGTCATTGGCGCCGGGCCGCCAACACGGTTGGGGAGACACATGGCCTGTCCGACGCGACCGCGCACCCGCTCATCATCATCGGCCGGATGGCCGAGGAGCCGCGCCAGAACGTCCTGGCTGAAGCCGTCGGCATCGAGGGGCCGTCCCTGGTGCGCCTCCTCGACCAGCTCGCTGCCGCCGGGCTGGTGGTCCGCCGCGCGGATCCCTCCGACCGCCGTGCCAAGGTGCTCGGCCTGACCCCGCGCGGCCGTCAGATCTTCGAGCGGATCGAGGCCGAACTCACGACCCTGCGGGCCTGCGTCTTCGCGGAGATCGGTGATGGCGACCTGGAGGCGAGCCTCCGGGTCTTCGCGGCGCTTCAGCGCTACGGCCGCGCATCCACCGCGCCCGAGCAGGAGCCCGAATCGTGACCGTTCCCGGGTGGCGCGACTGGGCCTTCGCGCTGAAGACCTACGCGGCGGCGATGCTCGCCCTGTACCTCGCGCTCTGGATCGACCTGCCGCGGCCCTACTGGGCCCTCGGCACCGTCTACATCACCAGCCAGGTGCTGTCCGGCGCGACGCGCTCGAAGGCCGTCTACCGGGTCTGCGGCACGGTGCTCGGCGCCGCGATGAGCGTCGTGCTGGTGCCGAACCTCGTCAACGAGCCGATCCTGCTGAGCCTCGCGATAGCGCTCTGGGTCGCCCTCTGCCTCTACGTCGCGCTCCTCGACCGCACGCCCGCGAGCTACCTGCCGATGCTCGCCGGCTACACGGCGGCGCTGATCGGCTTCCCGGCCGTCGACGATCCCGGCGCGATCTTCGACACCGCCGTGGCGCGCGCCGAGGAGATCTCCCTGGGAATCCTCTGCGCCAGCCTCGCCGCCACGCTGGTGCTGCCGCAATCGGCCGCGCCGGTCATCGTCGCCCGGCTGAACCTCTGGCTGGACGAGGCCCGGACGTGGACGCAGACCGCCCTCGCGGCGGCCGGCGCGCCGAATGCCGGCGACGCGGATGAGGACCGGAACCTGCGCCTGCGGCTCGCCTCGGACGCGATCGGGCTCGATGCCCTCGGGCTGGCCCTGCGCAACGAGGCCACAGGCGCGGAGCGCGCCGCGGCGGCCTTCGCGCCGCTCCGCCAGCACATGCTGATGGTCCTGCCGATCGTCGCGGCGGTGGCCGATCGCGTCGCGATCCTGGAGCGGGAGGGTGCCCTCCCGGCACGGGTCCGGGTCTTCCTGTCGGACCTCGCCGGCTGGCTCGCCGACGACGGCGACGATCCGGAGGGCGCCGCGCAGCTGCGCAGCCGGATCGACGGGTTCGAGCCGACTCTCGGCCGTAACCCCGACTGGACCACGTTGCTGCTGGCGAGCCTCTCGGTTCGCCTGCGCGACGTGATCGACCTGCGCCAGGACCTGCGGGCGCTCCGCCTCCACCTCGCGGCCGGCACGGCGCCGCGGGCGCCCCTCGCCTTCGCGTACACGGCGCGGGTCAGGACCGTCCGTCACCGCGACCACGGGCTCGCGGCCTTCTCGGCATTCGGGGTATTCGTGGGCCTGCTGGTCTGCTGCGCCGTGTGGATCGCGACGGGCTGGCCCGACGGCTCGGCGGCTCCGATGATGGGGGCGGTCGCCTGCTGCCTGTTCGCCGCGCAGGACGACCCCGCGCCGCAGATCCTCAGCTTCACCAATTCGGCGATCGTCGGCGCCATCGGCGCCGGTCTGTACCTGTTCGCGGTGCTGCCGCTCGCCACCACCTTCGAGATGCTGGCCCTGGCGCTGGCGCCCGCCCTGATCCTCTGCGGCCTGATGATGACCCAGCCCCGCTTCGCCCCGATGGGCATGGGCGCGGCCCTCAACGGGGCGACCCTGCTGGCGCTCCAGAACGGCTACAGCGGCGACTTCGCGCCCTTCGCCAACAGCGTGGTCGCCTCGGTGGTCGGGATGTGGATCGGCGCGGTCGTGACCCGGCTGATCCGCTCGGTCGGCGCGGGCTGGAGCGCACGCCGGCTGGTGCGGATCAACCGCCGCAGCCTCGCGGCCGCCGCGGACGGGCGCGGCACCGGGCACGGGCTCGAACTCGCGGCCCTGATGCTCGACCGCGCCGGCCTGATTGCCCCGCGCCTGGCGACGCTGCCCGCCGAGGCGTCGGTCGCGATGGGCGACCTCCTGGCCGACGTGCGGGTGGGCATCAACCTCGTGGAGGTCCGGCGGGTGCGGCGGCAACTCACGGGCGCAGCCCGCACCGCCGTCGATCACGTCCTGGCGCTGGCGGCGCATCAGCTGCGTCGCCGGACGGGCCGCGGCGAGGCCGATCTCCTGGCCGCTCTGGACGATGCCCTCGATGCCGTTGCGGGGGTGACGGCGTCGCCGGAGCGTCGGGCCAGTCTGATCGGTCTCACCGGCCTGCGCCGGGGCGTGTTCCCCGATGCGCCGGCCTACCGGGCCGCGCCGATGCCGGATCAGCGGGAGATGGCGGCATGATGGGCGAAATCGACCTCTACGGCGTGTTCCTGCCGGGGCTGGCCCTCTGGATGGCCATCGCCTTCGCGCTCAGCGTGCCGCTCCGCCGCCTCCTCGCGGCGAGCGGGTTCTACCGCCTCGTCTGGCACCGGCCGCTCTTCGACCTCGCCCTTTACGTCGTCCTGCTCGGCGGCGTCGTGACCCTCGCCCACCGGACCCTGCAATGACTGCCCTTCTCTCCGTCCTCGGCCGCGTCCTGGTCACCCTCGGCATGGTGGCCGCGGCGCTGATCGTCGGCGTCGGCCTCTGGGACTACTACATGGACGCCCCCTGGACCCGTGACGGGCGCGTCCGTGCCGACGTGGTGGCGGTGGCGCCCGACGTGTCCGGCCTCGTCACCGAGGTGCTGGTGGAGGACAATCAGGTCGTGCGGAAGGGCGACGTCCTGTTCCGGATCGATCCGGACCGGTTCCGCCTCGGGCTGCGGCAGGCGGAGGCGATGGTGGAGGGCCGCAGGGCCACCGCCGAGCAGACCGCGGCCGACTACGCCCGCTACAGCAAGCTCTCCGACGCGGCGGTGTCGCAGCAGAAGGTCGAGGCCGCCAAGGCGGCCGACCTGTCCGCCGGGGCCGCCTACGAGCAGGCCCTGGCGGATCGCGACCTCGCCAAGCTCAACCTGGAGCGTTCGGCTGTGCGGGCCTCGGTCAACGGCCGCATCACCAACATGGAGCTGCGGCCGGGGGCTTACGTCACCACGGGTCGCGGGGTCATGGCGCTGATCGACAGCGACACCGTCCGGATCGAGGGCTATTTCGAGGAGACCAAGCTGCCGCGGATCCGGGTCGGTGCGCCCGTCACCGTCCAGCTGATGGGCGAGGACGGTGTGCTCCGGGGCCGGGTGGCGAGCATTGCCGGCGGCATCGGCGAAACCGGCCGCAGCGACGCGACCAACCTCCTGGCGAACGTGAATCCGACTTTCTCGTGGGTGCGCCTCGCCCAGCGGATCCCGGTGCGGATCACCCTCGACGGCGGCACGGCGGATCCGCGGCTGGTGAGCGGCCGGACCGCGACGGTGTCGATCACCCCGGCGGGCGGGGAAACCCTGCGCTGGCCCTGGACCGCGTGGCGCGAGGCGCTCGCCCGCTGAGGCGGCTGCCGAACCATCCCGGGGCAGCCGGGTTGGCCTGACACCACGATTCAGGAGGTACCATGTCGAAGACGATCCTCGCGCTGGCCACGTCCCTCGTTCTCGCCACATCCGGCGCGGCGCTGGCGCAGGCGCCCCATACGGGCGGGGCCGACCAGGGCAACGTGAACAAGTCCGGCGCGGTGGGCGGCACCGGAACCGGGACCATGGAGCGCACCGGCTCCACCGGCGCCGGCATGGCGCCCGGCACCAGCGGCGGCCCGCGCGTCAGCACCCCGGGCGCGCCCGCCGGCAGCAGCTCGGGCAACGGCACCACCGGGAGCGGCGCCGCGCCGAGCGGCCGGTAAGGCGCGCCGGCTCTCCCTCCCCCCTTCGCGGTGGTAGGGAGAGCCCGTCCGATCGCGATGCGTATCCAGTCGAGGCCGTGGCCTCAGGCGCCGAGCCCGCCCACGCACAGGTACTTGGTGTTCAGGTAATCCTCGATGCCCTGGTACGAGCCCTCGCGGCCGAGGCCGGATTCCTTCACGCCGCCGAAGGGCGCCACCTCGGTGGTGATGATCCCCTCGTTGATCCCGACCATGCCGTATTCCAGCGCCTCCGCGACCCGGAAGGTGCGGCCGAGATCGCGGGTGTAGAAGTAGCAGGCGAGCCCGTACTCGGTGTCGTTGGCCATGCGGATCGCCTCCGCCTCGTCGCGGAAGCGGAACAGCGGCGCCAGCGGCCCGAAGGTCTCCTCCCGGGCCACCGCCATGGCGGGCGTGGCGCCAGTGATCACCGTCGGCTCGAAGAACTGGCCGCCCAGCGCGTGGCGGTGTCCGCCCGCCACCACCCGGCCGCCCTTCTCGACGGCGTCGCGGATATGCGCCTCGGTCTTCTCCACGGCCGCCATGTCGATCAGCGGCCCCTGGGCGACGCCGTCCTCGACGCCGTTGCCGACCTTCAGGCGGTTGGCCGCCTCGGCCATCTTCTCCGCGAAGGCGTCGTAGATCCCGTCCTGCACCAGGAATCGATTGGTGCAGATGCAGGTCTGGCCGGAGTTGCGGTACTTGGCGAGCATCGCGCCGGCGACCGCCCGGTCGAGATCGGCGTCGTCGAACACGATGAACGGCGCGTTGCCGCCGAGCTCCATCGACACCTTCTTCACCGTGTGGGCGGCCTGCTCCAGCAGCACCTTGCCGACCTCGGTGGAGCCCGTGAACGTGATCTTCTTGACGAGCGGGTTGCCGGTCATCTCGGCGCCGATCGCCCGCGCCGAGCCGGTGAGGATCGAGACCGTGCCGGCCGGGAAGCCGGCACGCTCGCACAGCACGCCCCAGGCGAGGCCCGAGAGCGGGGTCTGCGAGGCGGGCTTGATCACGATCGGGCAGCCGGCGGCGAGCGCCGGGGCGATCTTGCGGGCGATCATCGAGGACGGGAAGTTCCACGGCGTGATCGCCGCCACGACGCCCACCGGCTCCTTGGTGACGAGGATCTTGCGGTCACCCCAGGGGGAGGGGACCACGTCGCCGTAGACGCGGCGCGCTTCTTCCGCGAACCACAGCACGTAGGCTGCCGACATGGCGACCTCGCCGCGGGACTCGGTCAGCGACTTGCCCTGCTCGGCGGTGAGGATCTGCGCGAGATCCTCCTGATGCTCGGTCACGAGCGCCGCGAGCTTGCGCAGCAGCACGGCACGCTCGTTGGCGGTCTTGGCGCGCCAGGCCGGGTAGGCCTCGTGCGCCGCGCGGATCGCCTGGCGGGTCTCCTCGGCGCCGGCATTCGGCACCTTGGCGATCAGCGCGCCCGTCGCCGGGTTGGTGACGTCGATGCTGCCGGACCCGGCCTTCGACCATGCGCCGCCGATCAGGCAGGCATCGACCAGCAGGGCGCGGTCCTTCAGGGAGGGGGTCTCGAACTCAGGCATCCAACGGTTCCTTCGGCGGCCGCGGCATGTCGGGCTGGGACATGCCGGGCCGCGGCTTGAGAGGCACGCTCTGGGCCGTATTCCTCGCCTGCGCCTCGGCTTTTGTCTCGAAGACATGGGGAGCCAGGTCGCGGCTCGCCAACGAGGCGCCGAGTTTCAATCGCAAGAACGCGCTCGTGGTATACCGGGACGCGGTCTCGTAATAGCGGTTTTCGAGATAGGCGATCGCCGAGAAGTAGGCGTCGCTCACCGTCGGGTCGATCTCGAACCCGTCGTAGTTGGCGATCAGGTGGACCTTGCGGCCGATCTCCTGGCAGGCGCGCTCGTATTCGCGGCGCACCAGCTCGACGTCGTCGATGGTCCGGACCTGGAAACCTTCGAGGTTCGAGAACAGGATGTTGCGCTCCGGGTCGTAGCTGATCCGCTCCGACAGCGAGAGGCCCAGCAGCCAGGGCTCCAGCGCCATCACCGACTCGCGGAACAGGCGCGGATCCATCGGCTGCGGGTCTTGCACGATCGGCGTGAAGCCCATCTGGCCCAGGATGTCGCGCGCGATGTCGATCCCCGGCGCGACCTCGACCAGCTCCATGCCGGCCCGGGTCCGGCGGAACACGCAGCGCTCGGTCACGTAGAGCACCGGCTGGCCGCGCTCGGCCGCGTAGGACCCGGAGAAGGTCACCTGCTCCACGGCGGCGATGAATTTTCGCGAGCGGCCCTCGCTGAGGATCCGGATGCCGCCGTCTTCCACCGCCACCTTGAGGCCGTCGGCCGTGAAGGTGCCGGCGAAGACGAGGCTCTTGGCGTTCTGCGAGATGTTGATGAACCCGCCCGCACCCGCGAGCTTCTTGCCGAAGCGGCTGACGTTGACGTTGCCCTCGGCGTCGCACTGGGCGAGGCCCAGGCAGGCGAGGTCGAGGCCGCCGCCGTCGTAGAAGTCGAACTGCTGGTTCTGGTGCAGCACCGCGGCCGGGTTGAGGGCGGCGCCGAAATCGAGCCCGCCCTGCGGCAGGCCGCCGATCACGCCCGGCTCGGCAGTCAGCGTCAGGTATTTCAGCACCCGCTCCTCGGCGGCGACCGCCGCGACGCCCTCGGGCATGCCGATACCGAGATTGACCACGCCGCCCGGCGGCAACTCGAAGGCGCAGCGCCGGGCGATGACCTTGCGGGTATCGAGCGCCATCGGGGCGATCCGGTCCAGCGGCACGCGCTGGCGGCCCGTGAAGGCGTGGTTGTAGGGCGTGCCGTAGGTCTGGCGGTGGTTCTCGGGCTGGCTGAGCACCACGCAATCGACCAGCACGCCCGGCACCTGCACCTCGCGCGGGTTGAGCGAACCGGCCTCGGCCAGCCGCTCGACCTGGGCGATGACGAAGCCGCCGGAATTCTTCGCCGCCATGGCGGCGGCGAGGTTGTCGAGGGTGAGCGCCTCGCGCTCCATGGTGATGTTGCCGGCGGGATCGGCCGTGGTGCCGCGGATCAGCGCGACGTTGACCGGGAAGGCATTGTAGTGGAGCCAGGATTCGCCGCCGAGCTCGACCACGCTGACGAGGTCTTCCTGCGTGACGGCGTTGAGCTTGCCGCCCTCCAGCCGCGGGTCGACGAAGGTGCGCAGGCCCACCTTGGTGATGTGGCCGGGGGTATGGGCGGCGATCTCCCGGTAGAGGTGCGAGACCACGCCGAGCGGCAGGTTGTAGGCCTCGATCTCGCCCGCCACCGCCATGGCGCCGAGCTTCGGCACGAGCGCCCAGTGGCCGCCGACGACGCGGCGGACGAGGCCCGGGATCGCGAGGCGGTTGAGGCCGCGCTCCTTGCCGTCGCCGGGGGCGGCGGCGAACATCAGGCCGATCCCGTGCGGGCCGTTGCCGGCCTCGAAGCGACGGGCGAGTGCCAGGATCAGCTCGTCGGGCGTGCCGATCCCGACGAAGCCCGACACCGCGACCATGTCGCCGTCCTGCAGGATGGCGACCGCCTCGTCGGCGCTGACGATCTTGTTCTTCAGGCTGCCCATGGATTGGTCCTCGGCGGCCGGACCGCGCGCCTTTCCCTCCCCCGTCTCCGGGCTACGACATTCACACATCGCTGGCCGAGACGCGCTCTCCTCCCCCCTGCGGGGAGGAGTTGGAGGTGGGGGTGGTGCAGGATCGAGCGGTGCGGTGCCTCCTGCACCACCCCCACCCCTGACCCCTCCCCGCAAGGGGGAGGGGAAACGCGCTTATTCCTCAAACGCGTGGGGTCCGGCAGAGATGCGGGAATCCGGTAGCCCTCCTCTGCAGAGGAGGGGAGGGACGTCGCGCTTCGTGAGGACCGATCAGCGAGCATTCGACCCCCGCTTGCCCAGCCAGTCGGCAATGCCGGAGCCCAGCAGCTTCTGTGCCTTGCCGCCGACGAACACGCCGACATGGCCGCCGGGCAGCCCCATCTCGGTGTAGTCGGTGGTGCCGATCTTATCTTTCAGCGCCTGCGAGGTGGCCGGCGGGATGATGTGGTCGTCCTGGGCGAAGACGTTCAGCACCGGGCAGGTGATGGCCTTCAGCTCCACCCGCCGGCCGCCGAGCTCGAAGGAACTCTGAACCAGCTTGTTGTCCTGATAGAGGTCCTTCAGCCACTGCTTGGCGGCCTCTCCGGGATGGTCCGGCCGGTCGGCGATCCACTTCTCCATGCGGAGGAAGTTCAGGAACTTCTTCTTGTCGTCGAGGGCGTCGAGCAGGTCGAGGTTGTACTTCGTCATGGTGCGCATCGGCGTCATCATCGAGAACACCGAGCCCATGAAGGCCCCGGGCAGAGACCCCTGCGCCTCGATCAGCCGGTCGACATCCTCGGGCGTGAGCGAGCGCGTCCAGACGTTGATGAAGCCGTGGCCGGCCCGGTTCTCCCGCGTGTCGGCGTGGAAGTCGATCGGCGTGATGGTCAGCACCATCGCGTTGACGGTCTCGGGGTAGAGCGCCGCGTAGCAGGTGGTGAAGACACCGCCCTCGCAGATGCCGAGCAGGCTGATCTTTTCCCGACCGGCCGCCTCCTGGATGAAGGCGACGCACTCGGCCAGATAGCCGTCCACGTAATCGTCGATGGTGACGTAGCGGTCGGCCCGGCCCGGATTGCCCCAATCGACCACGTAGAGGTCGAGGCCGAGATTCAGGAGGTTGCGGACGAGCGAGCGGTCCTCCTGCAGGTCGGCCATCGTGTAGCGGCCGATCAGGCCGTACACGATCAGCACCGGCGGCAGACCCCTGCTCTCGGCGAGCGGCCGGTAGCGGTAGAGGCTGACCTTGTCCTGGCTCCAGACCAGATCCTTCGGCGTGGTGGCGATCTCGACATCCGCGTCGCGGACCTCCGCGAACAGCTTGGCGCCGGCGCTGATGCGCTGGCCGAGCGTGCCGACCTCGGCCAGCATCTCGGCCGGGGTGAGGGCGAGCGGCGCGGCCGGCGCCTTCAGGCTCTCCTGATCAGCCATGAGCGTCCTCCCCGGCCTGTGAACCGCCCGCCTTCGAGATCTTGCCGGCCTGCCGTCGCTCGCGGCGCAGCGCCCGGACCTCGCGGCGCAGCTCGGTCAGGCTCTTGTGGACGTCGTCGAGCTCGGCCCGGGTCGGCTGGCCGTAGAACTCGGACAGGAAGGCCGCGACGTCCTGCTGGGCGAGCCGGAGGTCGGTGGAGGCCCGCAGCACCGCCCGCTGCGAGGCCAGGAATTTCTCCGAGCGCTGGACCTCCAGAAGGACCGTGTTGGCGGTCTCGATCCAGCGGGTCATCATGTCCCGGGCGGAGGTGAAGCTCTCGCCCCGCTCGGCGCGGGCATTGGCCTCCTGGGCGAAGGTTCCGGCAGCCCGCGTCCAGGCTTCGAGCATCACGGCCTGATGCTCGCTCTGCGCCCGCCGCAGCGTCGTCCAGGCGGTGAACAGGGCCGCGTAGCGCCGCTCGGTCTGCCACAGGTCGGCGAGCTGTGGGCCCTCGGACATGCGGGTCAGCGCGGCGTCGAACTCGCCCGAGCCGCCGAGCCAGGCCTGCGGATCGAAGATCCGGGCGAGCACCGCGCCCGCGGTCGGGTCAGGCGCACCGGGGCCGCCCTGGAGCGATCGCGTCAATGTCTGCGAGAGGGCGCTGGCGGCGGTCCAGGCCTCGGTCAGCTTGGCTTGGGCGGCGGCGAGAGCCGCGAGGTCGCCCCCCGGGAAACTCGGCCAGCCGAAGCCGGGCGCGGCCTGCCCGGCGCCCGGGGTGAAGAAGCCCGCGCCGGCCCGGGTCCAGAACTCGCCCATGGCCCGGAACGCGTCGAACTGGTCCATGCTGGCGTTTCTCCTCACAGCCCCGAGGCTGAAAACGTCGCCTCCGTCTTTGCGAGCGGAGCGAAGCAATCCAGCAGCGCCACGTTCGACAACCTCGCGCGACCCTGGGTCACTTCGCTGCGCTCGTGATGACGGAGCCGGCGACCCGTGTTCACGCCGCTGGCCGTGCCTCCCCGAGGGCCTCGGCGTAGATCTTGAAGGCGTCGTCGTAGGTGACCTCGCGCGGATTGTTCACGAGGAGCCGCGTCTGCTTCATCGCGTCGGCGGCCATGCGCTCCAGATCCTGCCGGGCGACCCCGACCTCGGCGAGCGAGGCCGGCACCTTGCAGTCGCGGCAGATCGCGTCGAGGCTGTCCACGAAGTGCTTGGCGGCCTCGGCCGGCGGCAGATCCGCCGCGGCGGGATCGAGGATCGGCGCCAGCTCGGCGTAGAGTGCCTCCGCGTGGGAGAGGTTGAAGCGCATCACCCCCATCAGCACGAGGGCGTTCGAGAGCCCGTGCGGCACGTGGAAGATCGCGCCGACCGGGTAGGCGAGCGCATGCACCGCCGCCACGGGGGCGTTGGCGAAGGCCATGCCGGCGAGCATCGAGCCGAGCAGCATGCCGGAGCGCGCCTCGAGGTTCTTGCCGTCCGTGCAGGCCGTGCGGATGTTGGCCGACAGCAGCGCCAGCGCCTGCTTGGCGAGCTGGTCGGAGATCGGGTTCTTCTTGTTCTTGCTGGTGAAGGCCTCGATGGCGTGGACCATGGCGTCGATGCCGGTGGCGGCCGTCACGTGCGACGGCAGGCCGAGCGTCAGCTCCGGGTCGAGCACCGCCCAGTCGGGCAGGAGCTTCGGCGCGACGACGCCCTTCTTCTCGGTGGTCGGCGTGGTGACGATCGAGATCGGCGTCACCTCGGAGCCGGTGCCGGCGGTGGTCGGCACGAGGATCAGCGGCAGGCGGTCGCCCTTGGCGAGGCCGACGCCGTAGATCGAATCCAGCGGCTCGTCCGACTTGGCGAGGTAGGCCACGAGCTTGGCGGTATCGAGCGCCGAGCCGCCGCCGATCGACAGGACGAGGTCGGTCCCGAGCTCCCGGGCGCGCTTCGCCGCCGCCTCGATCACCGTGGAGGGCGGGTCGGCGACGACATCCTCGTAGACGTCGAGGGTGACGCCGGCGTCCGCCAAAGCCGCCTCGGCGGCCTTGGTGAGGCCGGCGCTGCGCACGCCCTTGTCGGTGACCAGCAGGACGCGCTTCGCCCCGAAACTGCCGACGATCTCGGGCAGCTTCTTGGCGGCGCCGGCCTCGAACAGCACGTTCGGCGTGGTCTGAAAGGTGAACGGGTTCATCGCGCTTCCCTGTCTTGCAAGCCGAGTCTCTGCGAGGCCGGGGTCACTCGGCGGGCTCGAAATCCTTCACCTTGGCGCGCAGCTCGTCGACCAGCACGCGGGTGTTCTCGGAATAGTCGATCGGCACCGCCACGAGGTGGACGCCGCCCGCCGCGAAGGCCCGGTCCAGCGTCGGCACGAGGTCGTTGACCGACTCGACGCGGTGGCCGGTGGCCCCGTAGGACTTGGCGTAGAGCACGAAGTCCGGGTTGTTGAAGGTCATGCCGTAATCGGCAAACTTGTCGACCGCCTGCTTCCAGCGGATCATCCCGTAGGCGGAATCGTCGAGCACCAGCACCACGAGGTTGAGCTTGAGCCGGACGGCGGTCTCCATCTCCTGGCTGTTCATCATGAAGCCGCCGTCGCCGCACACGGCCATCACGCGCCGCTTCGGGTAGAGCATCGCCGCCATCATGGCCGAGGGCAGGCCCGCGCCCATGGTGGCCAGCGCGTTGTCGAGGAGCAGCGTGTTGGCGACGTAGGTGCGGTAGTTCCGGGCGAACCAGATCTTGTACATCCCGTTGTCGAGGCAGACGATTCCGTCCTCGGGGATGACCCGGCGCACGTCGCGCACGAGGCGCTGCGGCGTCACCGGGAAGCGGTCCTCGCCGGCCCGGTCGCCGATATGGCTGAGGATGTGCTCGCGCAGGTGCAGCAGCGCGCCGGCGTTCGGCAGCTTGCCGTCGAGCTTGTCGGCCAGGAGCTTCAGCGTCGGCCCGAGGTCGCCGACCACCTCGGCGTCGGGGTAGTAGACCTGCTCGACATTGGCCGGCATGTAGCTGATGTGCAGGACCTTCTGGTCGGCCTGGCCCATGAAGAAGGGCGGCTTCTCGATCGTGTCGTGTCCGATGGCGATGATCAGGTCGGCCTTGTCGATCGCCTCGTGGACGTAGTCGCGCTCGGACAGAGCGGCGGTGCCCATGTAGAGGTCGGTCCCGCCCGCGACCGTGCCCTTGCCCATCTGGGTGGTGAAGAACGGGATGCCGGTGCGCTGCACGAAGCCGCCGAGCTCGCCGGTGGCGCGGGGGCGGCTCGCGGCGGCGCCCAGCATGACCAGCGGGCGCTTGGCCCCGAGGATCATGGCGGCGGCGCGCTCGATCGCGGCCGGATGGGCGACCGGAATGTCGATCGGGTGGGAGGGGACGAGGTCGGCCTCGGCCTCCTCGGCGGCGATGTCCTCGGGAAGCTCCAGCAGCACCGGGCCGGGCCGCTCCTCGGTGGCGACCCGGAAGGCGTCGCGCACGATGGTGGGGATCGAGGAGGCGGAGACGATCTGCCGGGCCATCTTGGTGATCGGCTTCATCGACGAGATCACGTCGACGATCTGGAACTTCGCCTGGCGCGAGGTCAGGATGCCCTTCTGGCCGGTGATGATGATCATCGGCATGGCGCCGAGATGCGCGTAGGCGGCCCCGGTGGAGAAGTTCAGCGCGCCCGGGCCGAGCGTCGAGAGGCAGACGCCCGGGCGGCCGGTGAGGCGGCCGTGGGTGGCGGCCATGAAGCTCGCCGCCTGCTCGTGACGGGTGAGGACCAGCTCGATCTTGGAGTTGCGCAGGGATTCGACGACGTCGAGGTTCTCCTCCCCGGGAATGCCGAAGATGCGGTCGACGCCCTCGTTCTCGAGCGCCGCGACGAGGAGATCTGAACCCTTGGGCATGCGAAGTCTCGCTGATGCAACGGCGTCCCGGAAGCGCCCCGAGCAGTTCCGGCCCTTCGATCGCGAGGCCGTGAACGGCACAGGACGAGGGATCACCCCCCGAATATTCGGTTCGTTAGAGGGCTCGCCTGTAGAGTGGTCAAGGGCCGTCCGGGCCCGAGAAGTCACAGAGCCGGCCGGATGCTAACGCGTGGAACTCTGCCCCGGCTCGGGGCGGATGACAGTGCGGTCGAGCCCGTCTTGCATGCCACGTTGGGATATCGATGGACCGCATCGGAAGCGACAAGACTGCGCCGGAGGACCGGGACACTGATGCTCCGGGCGTGGAAGCGGTGCTCGCGCCGGTCGCAGACTTTCCGCGGATCGACCTCCGCATGGGCGTCGAGGCCTGGGACAAGCGCCGCAGGGCCGGCAAGCGGCTGCGCGCCGAGGTGCCCCATGCGAGCCAGGCCACGCTGGCCTCCGATCCGGACCGGCCCGACCCGATCGCCCTGATCGAGGCCGCCCATAAGGGTCGCCAGCCGCACCTGATCCCGCTGCGGGTCGCCCGGATGGCGAGCTCGCCCTTCGCGTTCCTGCGCGGGGCCGCCCACGTCATGGCCTGGGACCTGTCGCGCGGCCCGCGCAGCGGCATCAACGTCGTGATGAACGGCGACGCGCACACCGACAATTTCGGCCTGTTCGGCACGCCCCAGCGCGACATCGTCCTCGACCTCAACGATTTCGACGAGGTCACGATCGGCCCGTGGGAATGGGATCTGAAGCGGCTCGCCGCCGGGCTCGCGGTCGCCACCGCGGATGCGGGCGCACCGGCGAGCGAGCGGCGCGCCGCCGTCATGGAGGCGGTCTCCGCCTACCAGCACACGATGCGCCGCCTCGCGCCGCAGGGCTCCCTCGACGTCTGGTACCAGACCACGCGCGCCGACGCCCCGGACATGGCCGGGCTTCAGATGGACGCGGAGGCCCGGGCCGTGGTCCGGCGTGCTGTCGACAAGGCACGGCGGCGGAACAACCGCAGCCTCCTCGCCCAGGTGGCCGAGCGGCGCACCGACGGCAGCTGGCAATTGCAGACCGATCCGCCGATCCTGACGCCCGTGGACGAGGCGACCCGCGAGGGCGTCGTCACCGGCCTGGAGCGCTACGCCGAGACCCTGCCGCGCGAGCGGCGCTTCATGCTCGACCGCTACCATGTCGTCGATGTCGCCCACCGCGTCGTCGGTGTCGGCAGCGTCGGGACCCGGGCCTACCTGGCGCTGCTGTTCGGCAATTCCGACGCGGACGCGCTCTTCCTCCAGGTCAAGGAGGCGGTCCGCCCGGCGCACGCGCCGTACCTGCCGGGCGTGCCGGCCCCGTTCTCCGGGCACGAGGGCGAGCGGGTGATCTACGGCCAGCGCCTGCTCCAGGCGGTGGGCGACCCGCTGCTGGGCTGGACCAGCATCGCGGGCCGGCCGTTCTACGTGCGTCAGATGAAGAACCTGAAGGGCGCGATTCCGCTGGCGCGGATGTCCGGCGCGCCGCTTCTGACCTTCTCGTATGCCTATGGGACGCTGCTGGCCCGTGCCCATGCCCGAACCGGGGATGCGGCGGCGATCGCCGGCTATTGCGGCAGCGGCAAGCACCACGACCTGAGCGGGGCGATCGCCGACTGGGCCGCCGCCTACGCGGAGCGCAATGCGGCCGACTTTGCCCTGTTCCGCGCGGCGATCGCGAGCGGCCGCCTGGAGGCCGCGGACGATCCCTGCCTGTGAGCGCGGGGCTCAGATGATGCCGGGGGCCGGCGGCTCGTGGGCCAGCCGGACCAGGAGATCCCTCAGCCAGCGGTGAGCCGGGTCGTGGTCGTAGGAGGCGTGCCAGAGCATCGATACGGCCACGTCGTCGAGGGGCACCGGCACGGGGCTGACGCTGAGCGCCAGGGCACTGGCGAAGGAGGTGGCGAGCCGGGCGTGCATCGTGGCGATAACCGGCGCCGCCCGGACCATGAACGGCACGACGAGGAAGCGCGGGGTCGTCACCGCCAGGGTGCGCGAGCGCCCGATCAGCGCGAGGGCGTCGTCGACCACCCCGTGGGCGGTCTCGCGCAGGGACGTCAGCACGTGCGGGAAGCGCAGGTAATCGTCGAGCGCGATCGGCGGCTGGAGGCCGATCAGCGCGGCGTTGAACAGCACCACGTAGCTGTCCCGGTAGAGGAGGCGCTGCTTATGGTGGAGCTGCCCCTCCGAGAACAGGCCGATGGCGAGATCGACCCGGTCGGCATCGAGTTCGTCGAGGATCCGGGTCCGGTCGATCGAGCGCAGCAGCAGCCGGATGCCGGGCGCGTCCCGCCGGAGCTGCGCGATCAGGCGCGGGCCGAGCAGCGCCTCGACGCTGTCCGGCAGGCTCACCGTGAAGGTGCGCTCGACGGTGGTGGGATCGAACTGCTCCTCCCGGTGCACCAGCGCCTGCACCTGCCGGAGGGTGGCGCGCAGCGGCTCGGCGATCTTGAGGGCCCGGGGCGTCGGCCGCATTCCGTCCGGTGCCCGGGTCAGGAGCTCGTCGTCGAACAGCCGCCGCAGGCGGGCCAGGCTCGAACTCATCGCCGATTGGCCGATCCCGACCCGCGCGGCGGCCCGCGTGACGCTGCGCTCGTCGAGAAGCGCGTCGAGGGCGACCAGCAGATTCAGGTCGATCCGGCTGAGATCGATATGGTCGATGGCCACGGGCGACGCGATCGGTGAGGGCTCGGATGCCCGACATAGCAGACGTAGCCGCTTCCCCGTCATTTCCGGGATCAGGGTGCGCCGACATGCCAGGATTCCGCTCCGACGGCGGCTCCTGGGCCGTTGCCGCTCGTGCTGCAACGGTCTGAAAGGCGGGGCCCTCCGGTCGGGACATCCGCGCCCTACCCCCTCTCCCGTGCGGGAGAGGGGGCCCGCGCCGCGCGCTCACGCGTCGCGACGTCCCATCGCTCCCCGATCTTGACAATGTTCCTATTTTGTGCTTCCTAGCCGCACCTGCCCACGGCGCTTCGGGAGCGATCCCGCGGCGTCCTTCGGGGGCTCGTCCGGTGGCTGACCGGGCGGGTCCGTGGGTGAGGGCGGTGCCTGCGTCGGTGGCTCTCAGCCGCCATCGCCCCGGGCGGCGAACCGGTACGGGGCGTGTCTCGGTGGCGGGCGTGAGACCGGGCGGTGCTTTGCCCGGCGGGTGCGGAAATGCCCCCGCGCCGACCCGCTTCTGGGCTGACCCTGAGCGACCTGCGGACCCGCCCACGACGAGGCGGGACGGCTGGAAGGCCACGGCGCTGATAGCGGGTTCCGGAGGTGCGTGCGCCTCGCAGAGACC
>NZ_FMWU01000072.1 GCF_900103195.1 Methylobacterium sp. UNC378MF
CGCCACCCGTTACGACAAGGATCCCGACAACTTCCTAGCCAGCGTCAAGCTCGCAGCCCTGCGGATCTGGCTGCGAGCTTAATGAGTCCGCGACCCAGACTTGAGCCTCTAGGGCAGATCGCTTAAGGCGTCCCGACGTCCCCGAACGCTATGGATCCGCCGGCGCATCATGCTCGATATCGTCATCCCGATGGCTGGACGGGGGAGCCGGTTCGCGTCTGTGGGATATGCTCAGCCCAAGCCGCTGATCCCGATCCATGGCACCCCCATGATCAAGGTGGTCATCGACAACCTGCGCCCAACGCGTGCCCATCGCTTCATCTTCATCTGCCAAAGCGAGCATGTCGAAGCCTACGGCTTGCGGCAGAAGCTCACCGAGTGGGCGCCCAATGCCGAGCTCGTCGAGATCGACGGCATCACCGAGGGCGCGGCCTGCACCGTGCTCCTCGCCGAGCGGCACATCTCCGATAACCCCTTGATGATCGCGAACAGCGATCAGTTCATCGATTGCTCGATCGACGCGTATCTGAGCCGGATCGACGATCCCGAAGTCGACGGCCTCATCATGACCATGACCGCACATGATCCGAAGTGGTCGTTTGTCGGCTTGGATCAGACGGGCCGGGTGACGCGCGTGGTCGAGAAGCAGCCGATCTCCGACGAGGCCACCGTCGGCATCTACAACTTCAAGCGCGGCCGCGACTTCGTTGACGCGGCCAAACGGATGATCGCGGCCGACAAGCGCGTCAACGGCGAATTCTACGTCGCCCCGGTCTACGAGGAGTTGATCGAGGCCGGCGCCCGCGTCGCGTTCATGAACATCGGCCGCGAAGCTGACGGCATGTACGGCCTGGGCACGCCGGGCGACCTCGACCTATTTCTGAGCCTGCCGATCTCGCGGGACGCCGCAGCCAAATGAGGATCATCAGCCATCGCGGCTGGTGGCACCAGCCCGACGAGAAGAACACCCGCGCGGCGTTCGAGCGCTCGATCGCTGCCGGTTATGGGACCGAGACCGACGTCCGCGATATGGCGGGTCGGCTGGTCGTCTCGCACGACCCACCCGGCAACGAAGCGATGCGCTGGGAAGACGCGCTCGATCTGTTCACCGGTACAGGTCTGCCGCTCGCCGTCAACGTCAAGGCCGACGGGCTCGGGCCGGCACTCGCGCGCTCTTTCGAGGGGCGCGGGATCTCCTGGTTCGCGTTCGACATGTCGGTTCCGGAGATGGTCCGCTACGCGAGAGCGGATCTGCCGTTCTACACCCGGCACAGCGACGTCGAGCCAGACCCGATCCTGTACCACGAGGCGCAAGGCGTGTGGCTCGATGGCTTCCATCGGGACTGGTTCGATAAGCGCGTGATCGAACGCCATCTCGCAGCCGGCAAGGCCGTCTGCGTGGTCTCGCCCGAACTCCACGGACGGGATCCCCACCGCGTCTGGGAGTGGCTTCTGGATATGGCGGGCGACATCACCCTGTGTACCGATTTCCCCGACCGCGCTAGCGGGATGCTGAGCTGATGATCAAGGCCGTCATCTTCGACATGGACGGCGTCTTGATCGACGCCAAGGATTGGCACTACGAGGCCCTGAACCGCGCGCTCCGCCTGTTCGGCATGGAGATCAGCCGGACCGACCACTTGACGACTTTTGACGGCCTGCCGACCCGGAGGAAGCTCGAACTCCTGACGGCCACCGAGAACCTGCCCAGCGGCCTACACGGCTTTCTGAACAGGCTGAAGCAGTCCTACACGCTGGAGCTCGTCAGCACGCTCTGCCGGCCGACCTTCGCCCACGAGTTCGCCCTCGCCCGCCTGAAGGCGCGAGGCGTCAAGCTCGCTGTCGCGTCCAACTCCGTCCGCGACTCGGTCACGATGATGATGGACCGCGCCAATCTCACCGCGCACCTCGATCTCATGCTTTCGAACGAGGACGTATCGCGAGCAAAGCCGGATCCCGAGATCTATCAGACAGCTATGCAGCGCCTCGGCGTCTCGCCGGAGGAGACCTTGATTCTCGAGGATAACGAGCACGGCATCCGGGCAGCGCGGCAGTCGGGCGCCCATCTGCTCATCGTTCAGACGCCAGCCGACGTAACCCTGGCGAACGTGGACAGGCGGATCGCCGAGATCGAGGCGGCTCCATGAACATTCTTATTCTAGCCGCTGGCGAGAGCGCGCAGACCGAGGACGATCCCTACCCGGTCTGGCTGTCCGAGGTGGAGGGCCAGCTCGTGCTGGAGCGGCAGATCACGGCACTCGCGCCGTTGGATCCCAATCGCTACATCGTCTGCGTCCGCGCCAGCGACAACGCGCGGCACCACGTCCGG
>NZ_FMWU01000044.1 GCF_900103195.1 Methylobacterium sp. UNC378MF
TCGAATGGGGTGGTGTCCCGGGCGGACGCGTCTTGTCGCGCAGCAGACCCTCGACGCCCGCCTCGGCGTAGCGCCGCTGCCAGCGCCACACGGCCGGACGGCTGACGCCCGCTCGCCGGGCGACGTCCTGGACACTCAGGCGCTCGGCCGAGAGCAAGACGATGCGGGCGCGCTGGATATGTTTGAGCGGGCGAGAGCGGTCGCTGGCGATCGCAGCCAGCCGTGCCGCGTCGCTCGCATCGAGAAGAACGCATACCGTCTGAGCCATGGCCCAGACTCGCACGCCTCACCGCCTGCGTGAATCCTCCGTCCGCGTCACTGCACTAGCGACGTGGTTCGCGGTCGGGACGGTACGCTGCCCGTCTGACCATCTGCCACGGCGGCGGGGCGAACCGGATGTCGTGCTCGACGCTTTCTGCGATGCCGGCATACCGGACACGATCGTCGAGACCGCGCGAGAGGGTCTACGGCGGATGAGACAAGTTCTATGTCCCTTCGTGTCCCTCCTTACCCCGTTGCTGGCCGGCGAGACCGCGCGGCTCATCAACGACCCCCTCCCCTCAGAGGTCATTTTCGGCGGGGCTCCAACCTGGGCTTACGACATGTTTGTCCGCGAGGGGCGACAGGCGATGAAGGCGTTTCTCTGCCGGGACAATGAGACCGCCCACTGGATACGTGAGCATGCCCCTCCCTCAGAGCGCATTAACTTGCTCGGCAACATCCTCTTCGCAGTGGAAGGGGGACTGCTCCAATCTCGGTTGAACTGGGAGACCGGATTGAGCTTGCGCGGGATGGCTGAGCACGAGTCGCAGGGAGTGCGATGCCCGGATGGAGCAGCGCTCATCGAGATGATGCGCGCGGAGCTGCCGCTCCTGAACGAGATCCGAGCTGGCATCGCTTCGGCGGCCTGATTGTCGATCATTCAGTGATCGGGCGTTCACTTCAGGGCTGCCCGATCGCTTCCATTTTTGCAATTAATTGCATAACCTATGCCTCAGCTCTAGGCGTGCGGATATCGAAGCTTGTCGGGCACCGGCACGGCGACGGCACTCACGGCCGCTGGGGGTCCATCTCACGGATCAGGCAGAGACAATATGACGACGGCTCCCCCCAAGCGGGAGATCGTGTGACTGGACAGGGAGCGGTCGTCATTGACCCATCTCTGACGTTCGGAGCGTCTGCTTCCGGGGCAGTGATGTCCGAGCAAACCGACATCTGACGATCACCGCGGCCGCCACAAAGGCCACCGCGCCCTGCAGCCAAGCAGTAAGCTTTGCTTTGTGAGTGCCGCTCGCCATGTAGCGGCCCATGATCCGACTGATCCCCAGCCTGCCTGCCCTCTATGTCGCCGCACGGGTGGTGTGGCCGAGCCCATGGCCGCTCGCGGTCAAGCTTGGCCTGATTGTCCTCCTGCTCGTCGCATCCCAGTATCACCTGTGGAGCCGCCTCTCCTCCGGATCGGTCTTCGCGCCGGAATTCCCTCGCCCGGTGGTGATCCTGTTCAACTTGGCGTTCGGTGCGCTCGCACTGGCGGCACCGATACTTCTCGTCCTCGATGCCGCGGCGCTGATTTGCTGGGTCCTGCCCGGGAGCGGATGGGCGATCCCCATGGCTTGGCGTTACGCAGCGGTCCTCGCGGCTGTGATGCTGGCGGCGGTGGCTGTGTCCCAGGCCGTGCGCGTGCCGCCGCTGAAGGATGTCACGGTGGCGATACCGAACCTGCCCCTCGGCTTCGACGGCTACACGCTCCTGCATCTCTCCGACTTGCACATCAGCCGCCTGTTCCCGACGGAGTGGGCGCAGGCCGTGGTCGCACGCGCCAATGACCTCGGGAGCGACCTGATCGTGGTGACGGGCGACTTCATCGACGGTTCGCTCGCGGCCCGACGGGCCGCCGTCGAGCCGCTGGGCGCCTTGACGGCGCGGGACGGCATCTGGGCCGTCCCGGGCAACCACGAGTACTTCTTCGATTACGACGCCTGGATGCGCCACCTCGCCGGGCTTGGGATCCGCGTGCTGGCCAACGCCCACACGGTCCTCAGGCGCGACGGCGGCGCGCTCGTGGTAGCGGGCGTAACCGACCGCTCGGCGCCCGCCACGGGCCATCCGGGGCCCGATCTCGCCGCCGCGCTGGCGGACGCGCCCGCAGATGTGCCGGTCGTGCTGCTGGATCACCAGCCGGCGAACGCCGCGCGGGCGGCCGCGCACGGGGTGAAATTGCAACTGTCGGGGCACACCCACGGCGGTATGATCCGCGGACTGGACCGGCTGGTGGCACGGGGCAACGCCGGGTTCGTCTCCGGGGCGTACCGGGTCGGCGGCATGCTGCTCTACGTCAGCAATGGTACCGCGCTGTGGCCGGGCTTCGCGCTTCGGCTCGGCCGACCGTCGGAGTTGACGCGGATCACCCTGCGGACCTCGTCGTAGCACCGCTTTTGCCGTTCGGCCGCGCATCGCAAGCGTTCCCATCGCGCTAGGATGGCGAGGCGTCGGGATGAAGCGATCATGACCACGGATCGACCGGATGGCGCGGAACCGCGCCGCGTCCTCGTTCTGGGTGCGACCGGCACAATCGGTCGGGCAACCGTGCGGGCGCTGGTGTCACGCGGTCACGAGGTCGTCTGCCTCGTCAGGCGCCCCGCCGACACCGCTGTCTGCCTAGGTGCAACTGGCCCTTCTCGAGTCCCCGCCGGCGCCACCGAGCGGATCGTGGATTTGACCAATTCGTTGTCGGTGGCGCGCGACGGCCTCCGCGGCGAACCGTTCGACGTCCTGGTGTCCTGCCTCGCGTCGCGCACGGGATTGCCCGACGACACCTGGGCGATCGACTACGATGCGCAGGTGAGCGCCCTGCACGCGAGCCGGGCGGCCGGCGTGACGCATGTCGTGCTTCTGTCGGCGATCTGCGTCCAGAAGCCGATCCTCGCCTTTCAGCACGCCAAGCTTGCCTTCGAGGCAGCGCTGATCGCATCGGGGCTCGACTACACGATCGTGCGGCCGACGGCCTTCTTCAAATCGCTTTCGGGACAGATCGATCGCCTGAAACGCGGCAAGCCGTTCCTGGTTTTTGGCGATGGGACGCTGACGGCCTGTAAGCCCATCAGTGATGACGACTTGGGCCGCTATCTCGCGGACTGCCTCGACCACGAGGAGCGGCGCAATCGCGTGCTGCCGATTGGCGGACCGGGCGAAGCGATCACGCCGAAGGCGCAGGGCGAGCGGCTTTTCGCCCTTCTGGGGCGCGAACCGCGCTTCAGGCACGTTCCGGTTGTGCTGCTGGATGTGATCGTCACCATTCTGGCGACGATCGGACGATGGGTGCCGGCCCTGGCTGCCAAGGCCGAAGTCGCGCGGATCGGTCGCTACTACGCGACCGAGTCCATGCTCGTGCTGGATCCAGCGACCGGGCGATACGATGCGCAAGCCACCCCTTCGACGGGCTCGGAGACGCTGTTCGACTATTACGCTCGCGTGATCCGTGGCGATGCGACCGCTGAGCGTGGCGACCACGCCGTGTTCTGACGATGCTCAGATCCGAATGACACCAGCTGACGGAGCGACCTTCCGATTAGGGTCGATACCGGACGGTCAGCCCTTCGGAATTGAAGGTCCGCAACCAGGCGTCGAGCCGACTTCCACTCATGGCGCACAGCAACTAAGAGGAATGGCCAAGTCTGGTTCCGAAGGTGGCGGTCCGCTCGCAGTTTGGCGGGCAGGGGCATCGGCCCCTCACCTCGAAGGTTTTAGAACGGGAGGAGCCGCCGAAAGCGGGCAATATTCACGAGCGCCACGAGGGACGAGGCCACGTAGGTGAGGGCCGCGGCGCTTAGTACGGTGCGGGCGCCGGGCATGTCGCCTGCGTCGAGGAAGTGACCCGTCTCCAGGATGGGCAGGGCTCGGCGGAAGCTCGCGTCGAGTTCGACGGGCAGTGTCAGGACGTGGAACACGAGGCGAACGCCGAGAAGTGCGATGCCGACACCGACCTGTAGAGCGAGCAGCACCGGCGAATGGACGAAGGCGAGCACCACGGGCGCAGTCATCATCACCACGGCCGCGGCAAACTCGAAGCCTTGCACGACCGGGGCGAACCTCACCCGCGCCGCGAAAAGCCGGTCCCCCGCCGCGTGCTGGAGCGCATGGGAGACCTCGTGCGCCGCGACCGCGACCGCCGTGATCGAGCGGCCGTCATGGTTCTCCGGCGACAGCCGCACGACGTTCGCGACCGGGTCGTAGTGGTCGGCGGGTGCGATCTCGACGGGAACGTGCTCCAACCCCGCTAAGTCGAGCAGATGGCGGGCGAGTTCACCTCCGGTCCCAGGCAGATCCGGCCGCTCGGTCGCGTGTTGCCGCATCGCCCGGCGCACCCACCAGTGGGGGCCGAACACGAGGCCGAGCAGGAGGGCGCCGAGCGTTAGGAGGATGGGCACGTCAGATATGTAGCCGTGCCACCGTATCCGTGAAAGCGCGGTGCATGCTTCCGCCTCCGGCACGTCTCGCGCTACCCGCCGACGTCGGGGCCGAGCAACCGGGGAGCGGGCTGATCGCGGGCGGGGTGAGATGTTGATGGCTCCACAGACGGAGCTCCATCATGCACTCGACGAACGAGACCACCCGCCGCCCCTGGAACCTGGGCCGCCTCATCGGGCCCAAGCCGCCGTTCAAGCCCAAGCACATCTGGGCGATCCGTACCCGCCTACAGCACGAAGGTCGTACCCGCGATCTCGCCCTGTTTAACACGGCCATCGACAGCAAGCTGCGGGGCTGCGACCTCGTCGGCTTGCGCGTGGCCGACGTCCACCTAGGCGACGGCATTTGCCTGCGCACCACAGTCATCCAGCAAAAGACCGGCCGGCCCGTCCCCTTTGAGCTGACCGAGACGACCCGAGAGGCGCTGGCCGCGTGGCTGAAGCTGCGGGGGCTACGGGCAAGTGACTGTCTGTTCCCCAGCCGCAGCCGTCCCGGCGAACATCTGACGACGCGACAGTACGGGCGGCTCGTCGACGAGTGGGTGACGCTGATCGGCCTCGACCCAGCGGGCTACGGCACGCACAGCCTGCGCCGGACGAAGGTCGCGCTGATCTACCGGCGCACCGGCAACCTGCGCGCCTGCCAGCTGCTGCTCGGGCACACGAAGCTAGAGAGCACGGTGCGTTACCTCGGCATCGAGGCGGACGACGCGCTGGTGATGTCGGAGCAGACCGATATCTGAAGCTCACCGCGGCGGCCCCTCCGGGCCGTCGCCCCCAAGCCCCCACAGTCCGAGAAGGGTGGACAGCAGACTTTGGCTGCGCGCCCCGAAAACGAATTTTCGGCTTCGCGTCACACCGGATGTTCGCTTGTGGTCGACACTAAAGGGCTGATCGCTCAGGAACGAAACGGCATCACGGCTTCTTATTGAGGGCGCGCAACTCGGAGATGAAGGTCACAGGGAACTTGGAGCCAGCGCCGCTCGGCACTTTCAGCCCGATTGCCTCAGCGACCTCACCTGCGAAGGCGGAGCAGTTCTTCCCCCCGTTCGCGAACAGTTGGTACTTGGGATCGTTCTTAAGCCAAGCCTCCATCACGCTAAGCGCGGCCTTGTGACCCGCCTCGTCGGTCGGCACGTTGAGTTCGACAGTCCAGATTACGTCCGGAAGTTTATATTTGATATCGCCGACTACCTTCGTGAAGACCGCTTTTACCTCCTCGAACACAGCATCCGACTTAGGATAGTACCCAAAGATCCTCTCGTAGACCCGCAGCCCATTGTCCAACTCTACGCCGACGGCGACGTAGCTGTGCCCCGGCTTACTTGAGCTCCCTTCCGTGTTTCTCGCCAAAAATGAGACAAAAGGCCGCTTCGACTTGCTATTAGTATAATCGTCATAGAGATCAGCCCTTGCATTCTGGCAACAGAAAGCAAATGCTAGGCCGATAAACAGCCGCCTATGGTGGATTATCTTGTCGATATGGTGCAGCATAACATTTGTTCCAATCAAAATGGATTCAACTTCTTTAGGCCGTTGCCAATTCCTTGCAGTCCTTTCTCCACCGCGTGTCCGACATCTTGCCCAGCTTTCTCGGCCGTATGTCCTATATCCTGCCCAGCTTTCTCGGCCGTATGTCCTATATCCTGCCCAGCTTTCTCGGCCGTGTGTCCTATATCTTGCCCGGCTTTCTCGGCCGTGTGTCCGACATTCTGGACAAAGCGCTCTGTGCCTTTAACCAAGACGTTCGGCACCGACTGATCCCCGCCAAAAGGTTTGGTTAGAAACTGGTTAGCGACCGAGTTCTCCCCGCCAAGCACCTGTCCGGGGTTGTGGAAAACTGAGTTCGCGCCGCCGAATATCTGCCCTGGCTCGTTCACGACCGAATGGGGGCCGCCCGACAGCTTTCCGAGGTTCCCAAGCGCGACCACGATATCGTTGTTGGCTCCAGGGCCATGCAAAAGATCGTTGAACGCGGTGGTATAAAACTTCACAATTGTATTGTTGGGCCCAAAGCAGCTGCCGCCGCTGAGGCATTGCGTCAGCTCCTTAAGTGTTAAGCGGCCCGCCGTGCATCCCGCGAAGCCTACAGGGTTCCCGCCAGTCTGAACCGCGCACTCCGCTGCAATGCGCCATTCCTCGTTCATCAACGGGCCAGCGGCGCAAAGCGCGAATGACGTCGGCCCCTGGCTGGCCACCGCGCATGAGGCGTAGCGGGCGATCTCGGGCGGAAACACGGCTGAAGCCGCGCATCCGGCAAGCCCTTTTGTATCCGATCCGGCCTTTGCCGCGCATGCAAGCGTGGCTCGGGTTTTCGCGTCTTTGATCAAAAAGTCGCTGCAGTTTGCCACCAGGGATCCGGCATCCCTGCCGCCTTGAGCGCAGGCGACAACCTGGGCAGCGGCTTTGTACTCGGGACGAATTTCAAGAAGGCAGGACGCGATCTTATCCCTGTCCCCAACGGCGCATGCTGCAATCTTCGCTTCGTCGCCCTTTACGCTCTTGGCGAAGCAAGCGGCGACCTGGGCTGCGTCCTTCCCCGCAGTTGTCGCACACTGCAGCTCCTGCATCTTGTTATCGGCGTCTGGATCGAGTTTGCCGAGGCAGCGCAGAGTGTCGGTCGACCGACCGCCGGCGACGCTGAGGCAACGTCCGAGCTCCTGGTATCTGTCGTCCATGCCCGTCGTCAGGCAATCGACTTTGCCGCCTGCAGCGGTTACTTGCTCGACACACGCTCCTACCGCTTGAACTTTGTCCCAGGGCTGCACCTTGGCGCAATCCTGAACGGCGGCCAGATTACCACCTTTACTGGCGATACACTGGATTGCCTGAGATGCTCCGGACATCTGAGGCGGTGCGGTTTTGGCTAAACAGGTTGCTTGCTCCGCTTCACTTGCCACCAAGGCGCAATTTAGAATTGGCGCAAGCGCAGGAGGCGTCATCTTCTGAGCGACGCATTTTTCAAAGCCATCTTGCGCATTGATCGATTGGCAGTTCTGTATAAGCACTCGATTGGGCGTTTCGAGAATGTTGCTAAGATCGACCGCCAGCTTTTCGTCGAATTTCTCTTCACCTCCCAAAGCCGCGGCCACGACTTGTCGTGCGTTCAAGGTATCAGGGATAACCGGGCAGTCGGCAGGTACATCATGTGCCAGATCCCGATCTTTATCGAGTTTGAGGAAGCAAAGCGTAAGTATCCTGGGCGTAACCCACCAACCTGAGCATGCGTACATACCGTTGATGGTGTCACTGCCGCCCCTGTAACACGCGACGACTTTGGCTGCGGGCTCGATTGGATCATCTGCTGCTTGACTGGATGCCGAGGTGACCAAGGCGAAAAGGACTAGAATGCTGCGCACAAGTGTCATCGTTCGCCTCCGGTGAGCTAATCAAGCTAAGCGGCATGACGCTGAGTACAAACTTGCCACCGGTAGAAATTCGATGCCTTGCGACCTGCTGTCAATCCTGGCTGCTACCGCAATCCTGGCTGGTGTCACGGCGTGTCCTCGATGTTCGCGCGAATGCCGCCGCTCCGCTTCCGGTCGCTCTGATCTGTTCCAAGCAAATCGGCCTGCTAACAAGCGGACCTTCTGAAGGACTGAGTTGGGTCGACACCGGACAGGCGGTCACCTGAAACTGAAAGTCCGCTACCGGGCGTTCAGTCGATGCCCGCTGATGGCGCGCTGCGGACAGGGACACAAGCCGCGAGCTTTGTAGCAATGCATCAATTGCACGGCGAGGCTTACGCTCGCCTTCGAGAGCATGCGTTAATCGTGGCGAGCACTCACCTGATCGATGATGGCCATCAGGGCTCGCTCTTGATCAATGAGCTGCCTACCCCTGCGCTTGCCACCATGAGCCAAGATCATCCGCTCATATAGATCGTGCTGCTCAGGGGTCAGATACAGGAGCACACAGCGCGACTTAGATGACACGACTGCGCCACGAAGAATTTGGCTTAGCTTCTGTGCGCTGGCCGTCTCTGCCGTCGCCAACAGATCGTCAGCGTTCTCGGTGTTGATGACCGGTGCCAGCACCTTCAGCTTCGTCCACCCAATCGCCCGCAAGCGCGCGGCGTCCCGCATGTACGGCTGGAACCGCTCGCGCACCTCCAAAAGGTAGAAGGCTCGTCGGCGGCTGATCTTGGCTTGGCTGATGATGTCCTCAAACGCCTTGGAATGCGTCTCCTTGGCGATCGCCAGCGCACCAGCCAGTTCGAAGAAGTCCGGCCCCCGCCGAGCCGCCATTTTGCTGATCTTTTCAACTTGAAAGGCGATGTTACCCGCCTCCGGCGACGTACCATCGCCGCTCTGATCTCGCTTGGCCTCACCGCGCGGGCGTTTGGCGGATCGTTCCTTCGCTGCCATCTCTACTCCACTCAACCCACGTTGACCGATGGCTTCCGCGCAGGTCGTGATGAGGGGTACCATCGCGGATATCTACTCGCTTGAAGAAGCGAGGAGCGCAGCTTCGTCAATTGCCTTTCGCTGGCATCGGCAACCTTAGGCCGATCTTCTCGTAGCGCTCAACGCCACGGTCAATCCACACAGCGGCCTGCTCAAGGCAGCGCTCATAATGCACGCGCGCAATATAAGGCCCGTGCACAAGCCGCATTATTTGCAATAATTGCCGATTTCTCACCCAGAAATCAAACAAAGATTTGTCTGATGACGTATATTGATCGACGATATTACAGACAGGAAAAACATAAAACCAACCAAAATCTCGAGTTAGAAATGTCTCACCGATCGATTTCCTGGAACGCCCTTTCCCGCAGCCTCTACAACAGCCGCCCGGTTATCGCTGCTGGTACCCTATCTGCGAAAGCGCGGATTGCTGGCTTTGTCCGGATCAACCGCCGACATCTCGTCGTCGCGGATCAGTACGATCGTTCTGCCATCATGGCAGCCGCCGCCTTTGCTGCGAGAGGTCATCGGGAGCGGTTTGGCTGTTCATGGGCTGAGGCACTGTCTCTCTGCCTGAGGGCCGCTTGGAATGCCGCCAAAGTCACCCGCGCATTATCTGCTCAGTGATCCCTCGACACGAAGAGAGCAGTACTCTTTTGCCCGCGAGTTGAGCGTCTTCAACAGGTCGCTGCACAACCGTTTCCAATACTTAGAAACCTTTGGCTAACGGCGGCACGGGCGACCTCAAAGGGAATTACCAGCAGGCTTACAATTCCCTCAGGGCACCTACTTAGGAGCGCTTAAGGCCTACATAGACGTTCCAATAGTCGGCTCGGCGCCAGCACACCCCATATGTCAATCGCGGCAAATGCCATATGCGGCTACTTGCAATTAATTGCACAGTCGAGTTCTCTAGCAGGCCCGAAGTGGGTAGCAACGACTGCCACAATTCAAACTTGGCAGTGGCTTTGCACCTCCGCTCAGCCTGTGAAGAGCGAGGGCTGCCCGCGCGTGCCGCCTATGAGCGTCGCCACGGCCGATTTCCAGCCGTTCGCTGAGGCAAATAGTGAGACCACGTCTACTGCCCGTCCGTTGGCTCCTACGACCTCCGGCCAGTTCTTCTCGTAACGCTTTACGCTGCCTCCTATCAGGGCAGCGACCGATTCCAGGTAGTGATCTCCCGCCGCAGGATCACCGAGCCGGTTTGCCGAGTTCCATCCGCTGCTCAGCCACACCTTTCCGCTGCTATCACCGAGACGGTGGGCCAGGCGCTCGCGCAACGCGTACGGGGTGGGGAGCGGCGCGCGGGCTACCGTGCAGCGGCCGCCCTGGTGCTCGCCGTCAGTTTCGGAGCCGGAGCGGGCTGGTTCCTCGCGGACCGTTCCGCCGAGGCGCGCGTCGCACGCGTGGCCGAGAATGTGCGGATCGCCTTCCGTGAGGGGCCCGAGACGGCGCAGGCCTGGCGGGACCTGATGGCCTGGAACGACCTCAAAGCGGCACTCGCGATCTGCGCGGTGCCAGGCGAGGTGCTGATGCAGGGAGGTCGGCGCGCCTGCCGCGTTCCGCTCTGGGTGGCGCGCCCACCGACGGCCCAACCCTAAAACCGGATGATCCCGCGCGGCCTGATCATCAGCCGCGCGGGCTTCCCGAAGGAACCCCAAGCTTCGACACTGGGCATCCTCGGCATCGACAGGCAAGCCCAACAAAACGCAGCAAACCGAAGATGTTGCATGATGTTCTCTCACACCTGTGTAGCCGCCGTGAAGGCAGCTTGGACCCTCTTCGCGATGCATGTGATCGTGCCCTACCAGCACGCAATCTGAGCTCAGCATTCCGAGCCGCGTCCGCGACATCAATGATTAACAGATGGTAGCTAACGTACCTCCGCTCCTGAGGGCGTCATTCAACGCATGTCCGCGCGAGACGCAGAGAACGACACCCGCCGGTTGATCGATCTAGCGGGAGGCGAACCGGCCGCGATCGAAGCATATGGTGGTTTCGTTGTGATCGTTACGGCAGTCGAGAATACGAGCGTCTCTCCGCAACGGCTGCGAAACGATGAGCCAGGGCGATACTTCCAAACAGCGAAGGGACGAGGGCGTGAAGGAGGTGAATGAACCGGTGGTCAGCATCCGGAGGGCGGCTTAGCATGGCCAGCCATTCCGAGCTTGCGAACCTAATCTGGCAGATTGCTGACCTGCTACGCGGACCCTATCGGCCACCGCAGTACGAGCGGGTGATGCTACCGCTCGTCGTGCTGCGCCGATTCGATTGCGTGCTGGCGGATACCAAGCCCCAGGTGCTGGCGGAGTTCGAGCGTCGCAAAGGCGGTAAATTGGAGGACGATGCGCTTGACCGCATGCTGAACAAGGCCTCTGGCCACCGCTTCCATAACCGCTCGCCGCTCGATTTCGAGAAGCTGAAGGGGGACCCTGACAACATCCACAGCCATCTGACAAGCTACATTAACGGCTTTTCCGCGAACGTGCGCCGCATCTTCGATTACTTCGAGTTTGGCACCGAGATCGAGCGGATGAGCGAGGCTAACATCCTTTATCTCGTCATCAAGGAGTTCTGCGAAGTCGATCTACACCCACGCAAGGTTCTGAACGAACAGATGGGCCTCGTCTTCGAGAACCTGATCCGTCGCTTTAACGAGCTTGCGAACGAGACGGCCGGCGATCACTTCACGCCGCGCGAGGTCATCACGTTGATGATCGATCTGCTGTTCCTGGATGCGGACGGCCTGCTCAGCAAGCCAGGCGTCGCGATGCGAATGCTCGACCCAGCTTGCGGTACGGGCGGAATGCTCGCAGGCGCGCAACGTTACATGCGCGAGCATCACAGCGAAGCGAAACTCTACGTTTATGGACAAGACTACAACAAGCGCGCTTTCGCCACGGCCGCTTCCGACATGCTCATGAAGGAGGTGGACCACAACGGCGGCGGCGAGAACGTTCAATTCGGCGACAGTTTTCTGGACGACCGGTTTGAAAACCAGAGGTTCGACTATTTCATCGCCAATCCGCCGTTCGGAGTAGACTGGAAGAGGCAGCAGAAGGAAATTGTTCGCCGGCATGAAAAGGCTCCCAAGGATAGCCCTTGGAGCGCGGGCCTGCCGCGCGTGAACGATGGCTCGCTGCTTTTCCTTCAGCACATGATCTCAAAGTTCGAGGACGTGAACTCGAAGGCGCAGAAACATGGTTCGCGCGCGGCCATCGTGTTCTCGGGCTCGCCCCTGTTCACCGGCGGCGCGGGCGGCGGCGAGAGCGAAATCCGTCGCTGGATCATCGAGCGCGACATGCTGGAAGCCATCGTCGCCCTGCCGGAGCAGATGTTCTACAACACCGGCATCGGCACCTATATCTGGATCGTCACCAACCGAAAGGCCAAGGAGCGCAAGAGCACAATCCAGCTTGTCGATGCGCGCGAAACGTGGATTCCTATGGATCGGAGCCAAGGCGACAAGCGCCGCAAGATTGGTGAAGGCAAAGCGCCTGATGGGGAAAAGCGGAAGGACGAGCCCGACCAGATCGCCGATATCGTCCGGCTCTATGGCCGGTTCGCGGCGAACGAGAAATCCAAGCTCTTCGACAATGCGGACTTCGGCTACACCCGCGTCACCATCGAGCGGCCCCTGAAGCTGCGCTACCAGATGAGCGTGGAGGACAAGGCGCGCTTCCTCGATGTCGCGCCGCATCTGCTGGCCGATATTCAGGCCATCGACAAGGCGCTTGGCCGTGAGCCGCATCTCGATTGGAACGCCGTCTGGGCCAGCATCGAAAAGCTCTTGAAAAAGGCGGGCTCGCGCTGGAAGGCGCCGGAGGAAAAGCTGTTCCGCACGGTCTTCACCGTGAAGGACGCGAAGGGCGCGGCTGTGAAGAAAGGCTCGGGATTCGAGGCCGATGCCGACTTGCGCGATTTCGAGAACGTGCCGCTGAAGGAGGATATCGACGCCTATTTCAAGCGCGAGGTGCTGCCCCATGTGCCGGATGCCTGGATGGACCGGACCAAGGACAAGGTCGGCTACGAAATCAACTTCAACCGCCACTTTTACAAGTTCACCCCGCCGCGCAATCTGGCCGAGATCGATGCGGACCTGAAAAAGGCGGAAGACGAAATCCTCCGGCTACTGCGGGAGGTAACGGAATGAGCGATTGGCCCAAGAAGCGACTACGTTTCCTACTCAACAAGGCAATCTTAGCCGCAGGCCGTCGCCTTATGGAAGAGGCAGGTGACGTCACTTTTTTGCCTATGGAAGCGATCGGAGAACAGGGTGAACTCGATACTTCCCGTGTAATAAATTTCGACGAGGCTTCGGCTGGCTATACCCTTTTCTTTGATGGGGATGTCGTGGTTGCGAAGATCACGCCCTGCTTTGAGAATGGAAAAGGGGCGCTGATAAATTCCACAGCGACCGGTATGGGCTTGGGCACGACGGAATTGTATGTTCTCCGGCCCGGCGCGAGCCTTGACGGAAAATTCCTTTACTACATCACCGTTGATCCAGCGTTCCGCATTCTCGGCGAAACGCAAATGATAGGTGCCGCAGGGCAGAAGCGAGTCCCTGAAGATTTTCTTCGAAATTACATCGTTGCGGTCCCACCTATCTCCGAACAAAGGCAAGTTAGCCGATATCTAGACACGGAGATTGGCATCATCGACACGTTGATCTCCACGAAGGTTGCGTGGCTCGATCTTCTGGCCGAGAAGCGGCGGGCGATTGTCGCCGAGGCGGTCATGCGCGGGCTCAACCCCGCCGCCCCCATGCGCCCCACCGGCATCGACTGGCTCGGTGACATCCCCGCGCATTGGGAGATTGAACGCTCGCGCTGGCTATTCACGGAACGCGACCAGCGCTCCGAAACGGGCGAAGAGGAAATGCTGACGGTCTCCCATTTGACCGGTGTCACCCCACGGTCTGAGAAGGACGTGAACATGTTCGAGGCCGAGAGCACGGCAGGGTACAAGCTGTGCTTCGCCGGCGACCTCGCAATCAACACTCTTTGGGCCTGGATGGGAGCCATGGGCACGGCCCGTGTCGATGGCATCGTGAGCCCAGCCTACAACGTCTACACTCCAGGCACACGCCTGCTGCCAGACTACGTCGATGCGCTGGTTCGCATTCCCGTCTTCGCGCAGGAAGTGACACGCTACTCCAAGGGGGTCTGGTCGTCGCGGCTGCGGCTTTATCCAGAAGGGTTCTTCGAAACGTGGTGGCCCGTGCCGCCACTTGTCGAACAACACGAGATCGTTCGCCACATCGCCTCCGAAACGGCCAAGATCGACCGATTGCGCGCCGCCACCGAGCATTCCATCACGCTCTTGAAGGAGCGCCGCGGCGCGCTGATCGCCGCCGCCGTCACCGGCCAGATCGACATCTCGGAGGCGGCATGAAGATCACGCGGCTATCGCTCGATAATGTGAGGGCTTTTGACGAGGCCGAGTTCAGCTTCAATCCCGGCTTCAATCTGATCATCGGCATCAATGGCGCTGGCAAGAGCACGGCGCTCGACGCGATCCGTTTCTGCGGCTCTCATCTTCTGTCCGCCGTTCAGAGAACGCCGTTCAAACCGTTCGGCTTTGCCATCGATGACATCCATGGTGATGCGCCGTTCGCCGAAGCAAGTCTTCATGTCAGCTTCTATGCAAACACTCACTCAAAGATTATTGGTGATGACGACGACGATGCGTTTGTCCGGTTACGTGAATGGCGGACCCAATTCGCCACCGACAATGTGGAAAATGTTGACCTCTTGCGCCGGAGAATCATCGAGACAACACGTCCAAATAAGCGACTGCGTAGCCAGTTGCGCGACTTACATGAGACAATTACTCCCGCAGATCCAACATATTTCTATCCATCAAAGGAATACTTTATCAATCAAGCGAGGAATGAATTCAGCGCGCCGTTGATGATCCACTATTCCACCGCCCGGTCGATCATGAATGAGCAGGCGGAACGGAAATCAGCCGCCGGCACCAGCCAGCTTGCCTATGTGAACGCGCTCCAATCGAATGCCCTCAGCCTTCGCCAGTTCGCCGACTGGATGCGCGCCCAAATCGTACTTGCGTCCGAGCGACCCGCTTCGCGACATCTCGTCGATGGGATCAGCGCTGCGCTTGAACGCTTTCTGCCGGGTTATTCGAACTTGCGGCCATCAAACAAAAGCAAATCAAGGGTCGAAATCGACATCAACGGAACAACCCTTGATGTGCGTCAGCTGTCCGACGGCGAGCGCAGTGTCTTGGCGCTCATCCTCGATATTGCAAAGCGTCTCGCGCAGGCCAATCCACGGCTGTCAGATCCTCTGACCAGCGCTGAGGCAGTCATCCTCATCGATGAGATTGACCTCCATCTTCATCCGCAGTGGCAGCGGAAGATCGTCGGCAACCTCGAAAAGACATTTCCGAGTTGCCAGTTCATCGCCTCCACCCATTCGCCGCAAGTGATTGGCGAAGTGCCGCACGAGAAAATTCAGATGATCAAGGACGGCAAGGTCTATTTGCCCTCGCGCTCCTTCGGAGTCGACTCGAGCCGGGTACTGGAGGAGGTGATGGACACGAAGGCGCGCAACGCGGGCGTCGAGGACGCCATCGGCAAAATCGCCAAGCTTATCGGCGACGGTAAAGCCGACGAAGCCAAGGAAGCAATCAAGACTCTGTCCGACGAGATCGGAGAGGATGACCCCGAGATCACCCGCGCCAGAACCCTTCTCGACTTCATGGAGGGGGACGCGTGAGGATGATCATCAAGGGAGCCGAGCCGAACAGTCTCGCGCAACACCGGGCACAAGCGCACAGCGACTACGACAACTACGCGCAGAAAGACGATCTGCGCGGGGCGCTCGTCGGCGAGCAACGGGGGTTGTGCTGCTATTGCACCGGGCGCATTCGGGCAGTGTCAACCGCGATGAAGATCGAACATTGGCAATGCCAGGCGACCTATCCTCAGCAGCAACTTGCCTACGGCAATCTGCTCGGTGCTTGTCTCGGTGGTGACGGGAAATCTCAAAACGAACAGCACTGTGACACGAAGAAGGCCAGCCGCGACCTTAAGTGGAATCCGGCGAACGCAGCCCACGTTATCGAAAGCCGACTGCGTTATCTTGCCGACGGGACAGTTGTAGGCATCGATGATGATTTCAATGCGCAAATCAATGACATTTTAGGTTTGAATCTGAGTTATCTGAAGAACAATCGAAAGGCAGTTTTGGATACCGTGCTAGGCTGGTGGCGTTCGACACCAAATGCGCGCCAACGCGTTCAGCAGCAAATTAATCATCGCACGAACGCGGCGGAGCACCAGCCATTCAGCCCGGTTGCGGTCTGGTTCCTTCGGCAGAAACTGGGAGGCGCAGCCGCATGAACCACGCCCGGCATTCGGAAGGCACTTTCGAGACCGTCATTGAAGCCACCATGCTGGCCAATGGCGCCGTGGCGGAACCTGCGGCGGGGTTCGACCGCGAACGAGCAATCTTTCCTGAGACCATGCTGGCCTTCATCCGCTCCACCCAGCCCAAGGAATGGAAGTCGCTGGAAGCGTTGCATGGCGAAAAGACCGGCGCGCAGATCCTGACTGACCTCACCAAATGGATGGACCGGGAAGGCTCGCTCGCCACCCTGCGCCACGGCTTCAAATGCTATGGCAAGACCTTGCGCGTGGCCTTCTTTAAAGCGGCCCACGGGCTCAACCCCGAGCTCGAAGCGCGCTACGCGGCCAACCGCGTCGGCGTTACCCGGCAGCTGCATTTCTCCAAGACGTCGGAGAAGTCGCTGGACGTGGCGCTCAGCGTCAACGGGATTCCGGTCGCCTCGGTCGAACTCAAAAACCCGATGACCGGGCAGACGGTCGAGCATGCCTTGCGGCAATACCGCAATGATCGCGACCCACGCGAACCGATCTTCGAGTTCAAACGGCGAATGCTGGTCCACTTCGCGGCCGACACCGACACCGTGTTCATGACCACACGGCTGGCGGGACAGGCCACGCACTTTCTCCCCTTCAACAAGGGGAACAATGGCGGCGCGGGCAATGCGCCCGATCCAAAGGGGCGCAGCTATCGCACGGCCTATCTTTGGGAAGAGGTGCTGCAGCGTGACAGCCTGCTCGATCTGCTGGCACGTTTCATCCATCTACAAATCGAGGAGAAACGCGACGATCATGGTCGGAAGGTTAAAAAGGAGACGATGATCTTCCCGCGCTACCACCAGCTCGAAGCGGTTCGCTCGCTAGTGGATCAGGCGCAGCGCGAGGGCGTGGGCAACAACTACCTGATCGAGCATTCTGCCGGTAGCGGCAAGAGCAACACCATCGGCTGGCTTACGCACCGGCTGGCATCCTTGCATGACGACAAGAATGCACGCGTGTTCGACAGCGTGATTGTGATCACCGATCGCGTGGTGCTGGACAAGCAGTTGCAGGACACGATCTACCAGTTCGAGCACAAGCATGGCGTAGTGCAGAAGATCGACGAGAGCTCGCGCCAGCTGGCCGAAGCGCTCGACAGCGCCGTGCCGATCATCATCACCACCTTGCAGAAGTTCCCCTTCGTCTCGCGCCAGCTCGCCAAGATGGCCGAGGAGCGCGGTCAAGCCGATAGCGGCATCCTGAAGGCGCGTCGCTGCGCCGTGATCATCGACGAGGCGCATAGCTCGCAGGGCGGCGAAACCGCGACCGATCTCAAGGAAGTCCTCGGCGGCCAGGGCCTTCGCGAGGAGGCCGCGAGTTTCATGGCAGAGAACGACGAGGCAGACGTCGAGGAGCTCTACCGCTCGATGGCAAAGCGGGGACGGCAGACGAACCTAAGCTTTTTCGCCTTCACCGCGACGCCTAAGCATAAGACGCTTAAGGTGTTCGGCCGCGATGACAAGCCCGCCCATCGCTACACAATGCGGCAGGCGATCGAGGAAGGCTTTATTCTCGACGTGCTGAAGACCTACACGACCTACGCTACTTACTTCCGGCTCCTGAAGGCGAGCGAGGACGACCCCAATGTCGAGCGCAAGAAGGCGGCGCGCGCGCTGGCGCGCTTCCTCAAGCTGCATCCACACAACATCGCCCAGAAAACCGAAGTTATGGTCGAGCATTTCCACGCTGCCACCCAGCACAAGATCGGCGGCCGGGCCAAGGCAATGGTGATTACAGGCTCACGCCTCGAAGCGGTGCGCTACAAGCAGAGCTTCGACCGCTACATCAAGGAGAAGGAGTATGCCATCAAGTCGCTCGTGGCATTCTCCGGAGTCGTTACGGACGACAAGATGAAGGACGTAACCTACACCGAGGAGGGCATGAATCTCGGCGTCCGTGAAAGGGAGCTGCCAGAGATCTTCGCCACGCAGGAATATCAGGTGCTGCTTGTCGCGGAAAAATATCAGACAGGCTTCGATCAACCCCTGCTTCACACGATGTATGTCGATCGGCGGCTTGCGGGCATCCAGGCGGTGCAGACGTTATCGCGACTGAACCGCATTCATCCGTTGAAGGAGGACACCTTTGTCCTCGATTTCGTCAACGAGCGTGCTGAAATCCGTGGGGCATTCAAGACCTACTACGAGGGCGCAGAGGTTGGCGAGGACGTCGACCCGGCGCGAATGTATGAGATCCAGGGCGAACTAGACGCTTACGGCATCTATCTGACGACCGATGTTGAACGCTTTAGCACCGTCTATTTCAAGCCGCGTCAACGCCAGAGTCCGACCGATCATCAGTTGATGAATGCGGCGCTTGATCCGTGCGTTGCCCGTTTCAAGGAGCTTCAGCAGCAGGAGCCTGACGAGGCCGAGCTGTGGCGCGGCAAGCTGACGGCCTTTGGCAGCCTCTACGGCTTCCTTAGCCAGATTATCCCTTATCAGGACACCGATCTCGAACGTCTCCACGTTTTCTTGCGCCACCTCGCGACCAAACTTCCGAAGCGGGGCGCCGGGCCGGCTTACCAGTTCGACGACGAGCTGCGGCTAGAATACTATCGCCTTCAAAAGATCAGCGAAGGCTCCATCAGCCTCAGCGACGGTCAGGCCAACCGGCTCGATGGTCCTTCTGAGGTTGGAACCGGTGCGCTGCACGAGGAAGCGGTTCGGCTGTCGCGGCTCATCGATGTCGTCAACGACCGATTTGGCACTGACTTCAATCAAGCCGATCAGCTGTTCTTAGATCAGATTGTGGAAGCAGCGATCTCCGACCCGGGGCTGAAACAGGCCGCGGCCGTCAATCCCGGCGACAAGTTCGAACTGGTCTTCAAAAACATTCTTGAGGCGTTGTTTATCGAAAGAATGGATCAGAACGAGGAAATTTTCGCGCGATTTATGAACGACAAATCATTTCAAAAAATCATTACGGGTTGGCTTTCATCGGAAGCTTATCGCAAACTGCGTTTACCTCTTCCGGGGCGGCAGTTAACTGACGAAGCGATTATTGGCGATCCTTGACTAACAGCCCAAAGGAGCAGGCCCAGGTTCATCGCAACCGTGCGCGCAATTTTCAGGGACGCGTACCAGTTCGGCATTTGTGAAGCGTCTATAATGAACTCGACCGCGGGAACGGACCGGACTGGAAGCGTTTCGGGGTATCGGTCTAGGAGCATGGAGACCACATCAAGAGATGTCCATCGCCACGGCGTTGCTGTCGATGTCGAGCAGAGCATCCGGGATGGCCAGACCACCCATTCGCGTCGAATCGGAACACGCCGTACGATCCGACGGTGCCGTTCCCGATTCCGCTGGACCACGTGTGATATAGTACCGCGTTCTTGTGAACTGGCATAGGATGGCCAAGAAGTTACACCTCTTTCCAAGAGAGAAGCATGTCGACGAGGGTATTCGCCGCCGCCTGTATCGCCGCGCTGCTTCTCCCAGCGGCGGCCGAGAAGGACCCCGATCCCGTTACGGCCGCGGACTACAAGGAGGCTACCACGGACCGCGACTTTGCCCGTAAGACCATCGACCTCACAAACTCCATTCTTGGCTCCGCGTCCAAGTACAAGTTGACGCCGTCATGGGAGAGGAGCCGCATCGGGCCGGACGAAAAGAGTCTCGTCAAGGTGTATCTGATCCGTCCGACCAAACCGGCCTTCGTCCTCCAGGTGCCGTTCAAGTCCTGCAATTGCATATTCTTGCAAGTGGGTGCGTATCGGAGCAATATTTTTAGCTACTCCGAGAAGCTTCCGCAAATGTCAAAGCTGGACGAACGATACATTTTGGCATTTATGCTCCTGCACGAAATAGGGCATATAAATCAGAACGATGCAGGTCACATCGATCAGGCAAAGGGCGACTTTAACTACGATGACAATGAGCTGAAACAAAAGGAACTTGCCGCAGATAAGTTTGCCGCTCAGACCCTTCTGAAATCCGCGGATGATAAGGAAAGCACGTCGGGATTTTCGAATTCGATGTATGTGCAGATGGATATTTCAAAGGCGTCACTCAACTTACAGGCAGTCAGGTCGCTTGAGAATTTCGGCGGTACGGCGCTCTGTTCGACGTATCTGTTCGCCGATCGAGGTGCAAGTCACCCAAATTTCGAGCTTCGGATACTGACCGTGAATGATATTCTCGTACATAGCCCCGAAACATCCGAGCTTTTGCGGGCCTTCGAAAGATGTCGAACCGACAAGCCGAGCAAAGTAATTTATCGATCCGAGTAGCCTTAATAATTGTATTTCTATAAGTTATTACTTTCTTTTGATAAATAGTTTCCGGAAGCGAGTCCGCACTGTTGCGAATTTGACACTCAGGATTGCAAACGTAGGCCTATCGCGCAACCGCGATTGCGAATCGCGCATGACTTGTGAACGTTGCGCTGGAACAACAGCAGGTTCGATACTCGTACTGCCGAATTTATTGCGCGGAAACTTCAATGTCGAATATCTGCCTAAGGTTCGCAGCAGCGATTGTGGTCTCGGCGATGCTGATCTCGTCGGCGGATGCCGAAAAGCTGATCACCTGCCCAACAGGCAAGATCCGCGGCTGCGCCATCATAACAGATCCGCTTGGTCAACCAGCAGAGTCCGTGCTGTGCCCGATTAGCCATTGTCGCGTGCGTGTAAAAAACGTCGATGGCCAGAAAGTGTGCAAGTTCACATGCCCAGATTACATCATCGAACCCCGATAATTTGGGCAGACGGCCGACATGGCATTCAAGGGCATATTGACTTCAACATTCATCTTTAGTCTCCTCGGCGCCTGCGGCACCTACGTTCCCCAAATCCAGGAACCGTGGGAGACCAAGGGAAAACTGTCCGACTTCAGCGCCGGCGGCGAGCTCGAGTATAAGATCAAGAAGAAGATCTACTGCAGCATCGTCGATGCGGTCCTTGCAAGTCGCTCCGAGGGCATCCTGCCGCCCGGTTGGGCGGTCCAGCTGAGCCTGAGTCTGCAGGTCGACGAGACGGGAGCTCTGAATCCCGGGGTGTCCTTGATAGATCCGTTGCCAGCTTCCCAGTCCTTCACGCTCGGCCTGGGCGCCACCTTATCGTCCCAGAGCACCCGGGAAGACAAGTTCGGAGCCTATTGGGAGCTCGATCGACTCAAGAGCAGAACCGGAAACCCGTGCGACGCGGAAGGTGCTCAGGCCTCGGGGAGCTCGCTACTGCTGGTAAGCGAACTCGGTATCACCGAGTGGTTGATAGATGGCCTCAATTCCAGAAACTACCTCCCCTCGTCCAGCGGGAAGAAATCCGACTCGTTCTACAAGCAGGACTTTCTATCCTATCGGATCAAATTCGTCGTCATATCGGGCGGCAGCATCACCCCAACCTGGAAGCTGACGAAGATAGCGACCGGCAACGGTGGGCTGCCGCTGGCAAGTGCGAACCGTACGCGGACCCACGACCTCCTTCTGACCTTTGGTCCCACCTTTAAAGCAGGATCGCCGAATCTTGCGCTCAGTTCGCACCAGGCGCAGGATTTCGGCATTGCGGTCTCGAATGGGTTCCGAAACACATCTCCGTACTTCGTATTCCCCTGATGCTCGACACGACGCACTGAACGACACGGGCATCGCGCTCGCCCCTCCAGCTGCTTCAAGCCTAAGCTGGTGTGAATTACCTTCGACGGCTCACCGCTCCCAAATACAGCTCAATACGTTAAAATTTGAGCTGAAATCTGGTTGGAGATGGGATCAACAACTGCGCCGATCGCGACCCCACCTCTATGTCGCTTCAAAGATCCATCAAAGAGCGAGCTTTGATCTTGCTGGGGTTATGCGTCGAAGCCGATACACATTCCGAGCAAGCCAGCTTCTGACCAAGCTCTCGCCGGCCTCTTCTTAACGCTTTGGCGGGCCTATTTGTTGATCGTTGAGAAGGGTCGTGAGTTGACCCTGGCATGGTCAAGCTGGTTGAATTTTGCTCGGAGCCGTCAGCCCCGGTTCGGGAGCCGCGCCGATGGAGAACCTGCCGACCGGAATGCCCCATCCACAGCCTCCTAGCGTCAACCGTTGACCATCTTACATGGTGCTGAAATGGTCAGCTGGTGTCACTGGGGCACGGCACACCTGATCCCAAAGGCCAGGGAACAAATCTCGGCAGACCAATGACTTAGGCTGATTTTGGACACATAGTCCCTCCGTCTCCGCCATTCGCCTTAAGGCGCTCGCAATCGGAATTTTGCATATATCGTAGGGGTTAGGACGCCACGCTCTCCCCTACAGATTGCCCTACATCGAAGCGTCAGTTCCCCCAAGTGAAGCGGAACCGTCGGTCGGGTAACTGGACCTACTTCCGCCGTTTCCACTTGAGCACGCAGGCGTTCACCGGCAGAACTTTTTTCGAGCGGTCGTCACCCCTGCAACAAACAACCTCACCGCAGACCTTGAGCGGCCAAGCACACAGCAAAAATATGAATTAAAGACGCTCTACTCGGTGCCTGAACTGCTCCAGCATGGAATGCCTGTCCGTATCTGTTCCAAATCGCTGGCTGCCGCTTTCTGCTACACGCAGTGCTTCCACCAATGTTTCTCGGTGCTGATTAGCCGAATTCCCTTTCGCGGCCACGTTAAGCGCAACCAGAGCATGATAAGACACAAACGGTTTTTCTTCCTTCACCCGCTTGGCGAGCCAGTCCAGCATCTCGTAATCGGTCTTGACCTGCAACGATGCGATTGCTTGAAGTCGTTTGCCCGGCGAAGGCGAGTTCGCCAGATCGTACCTAAGAGGATATGCTGCCAAGCCGATTGTCCGCATCTTAGCGACTACAATCTCCATCTTTCGCGTCCGGTCTGGACCGGAGGGCTGTGATGCGCGAAGGCTCTGATATTCCTCAGCGAGATCATCTATCTGGGCTCTCAGGATGTCGGTGTTGCTGCCGACGATCTGCTTAACCTCGTTTGCTCGTTCTACTTGATTTTCAGTCGGTGACTTATTGCTGCCAGGATTGTCCTTGGCCTCCTGAGCAGACTGGATTAACTCAGCTTGAATCTTCGCCTTTACGCCGAACGCATCAAATTCTGTAACCCGACCCACAATACGTCCGATCTCCGGGCGAAACCAAGACATTATAATGAGCAGGGCCGCTGGCCAAATAACGACGCTTAGCAAACCTGTAAAATCTTTGATGCTCTCGGGAGTGAAGAAACTGCCTACAATGGCAATTAAAAGCGGGATCGCGATTAACAGCCAGGATGCTTCTTGGCGGCTTTTAGGTCGTTTCTCTCCTGCCACTCTGCTCGCTCCGGCTGTCAACCTATGATGCGACCACATCGAGTAAATCGAGGCTCACTCACACGCAACCAAGATTTCATGTTCGGGCCGGACCGCTGAGCAGTCACTACACCAGACCTTTCAGGGGCACGGCTATCCCATACAAACTTCCAGTTATCGTCCCCTGAACCCTGGGAACACAGCGAGATAATCCTTTGATTTAATTGAGGAAATTGTTTCCGGCGAAGCATCCCTCCGCTCGGCCACTCCCGGTCCGCTTGCGCTGAGGCACAAAGCTGATACACATTTTAGCGACGCACGCGCGCTAAGTGCTTGATCCGATTGAGGCGGCAGGGGTAGGTTAGAACTTCCCCTCAGCTCCACCAGGCTTTCCTGGTGACAAGTCAGCATCCTGGCGCCGCGGCGATATCGCTGTCGCAGCCAGGACTTAGCAGGAGCCCGCGACGATCTTCGCGACCTGCACCGCCCGTTCGACCACCGATCTCAAGCGCCGTGTTCGCCCCTGACCGCGCCTGCCATGGCGGCGACCGCATCCTGATCCGGAGCGTGGATGGATGGGGTGCCTCGGGCCGCCTCGCGACGCGCGCCTTGGCCCAGGCGTGCATCCTTCGCCGAGGGAAGCGAGGCCCGGGCGGCTCCGATCCATCGTGATCCGCAAAACCGGCGGTCGAGGCTGAGGCCGGACTGACGCCCCCTGCAACCATTGCGGCGGAACCGGGTTCGCTCCCGATTGGCGACAAGCGGAGGTCGGGTGGCGCCCTGGATCGAACAGGCCATCTGGTGGCAGGTCTTCCCCCTCGGCTTCGTCGGCGCCCCCGACCAAGCCGATCCGGCCGCGCCGGTCGCGCATCGCCTCGCCCACATCCGGGACTGGCTCGACTACGCGGTCGACCTCGGCGTGTCCGGGCTGGCGCTCGGGCCGATCTTCGCGGCCTCCACACACGGCTACGACACGATCGACCACTTCCGCATCGATCCGCGCCTGGGCGACGCGGCCGATTTCGACGCGCTGATCGCGGCGGCCCGTGCCCGCGGTCTGCGCGTCCTGCTCGACGGCGTGTTCAACCATGTCGGGCGGGCCCATCCGGCCTTCCAGGACGTCCTGCGGCACGGGCCCGAATCCGAACAGGCCGGCTGGTTCAGGCTGTCCTGGCCGCGGGGCTCCGGCCCGGGCATCGAGCCGGACTACGCCTGCTTCGAGGGGCACCGGCAGCTCGTCACGCTCAACCACGACGATCCGCGGGTCGCCGACCACGTCGCCGCCGTCATGAGCCACTGGATCGCCCGTGGCGCCGATGGCTGGCGGCTGGACGCGGCCTACGCGGTGCCGCCGCATTTCTGGGCGCGCGTGCTCCGGCAAGTCCGCCTCGCGCATCCGGAGGCCTACATCGTCGGCGAGGTGATCCACGGCGATTACGCCCGCTTCGTGCAGGAGACCGGCCTGGATGCGGTGACCCAGTACGAACTCTGGAAGGCGATCTGGAGCGCCCTCAACGACCGCAACCTGTTCGAGCTGGCCCATGCCCTGGACCGGCACAACGGCTATCTCGACCGGTTCGTGCCCCTGACCTTCGTGGGCAACCACGACGTGACGCGGATCGCGAGCCGGCTCACGGACGAGCGGCACCTGCCGCATGCGCTCGCGATCCTGCTGACCTGCGGCGGAACGCCCTCGATCTACGCCGGCGACGAGCAGGCCTTCCGCGGCGTGAAGGAGGAGCGCGTCGGCGGCGACGACGCCGTCCGGCCGGCCTTCCCGCCGCTGCCCGCGGATCTCGCCCCGTACGGCTGGCCGATCTACCGGCTGCATCAGGATCTGATCGCGCTCCGGCGCCGTCATGCCGGGCTGCACCGCGCGCGGACGCGCACCCTCCACCTGACCAACGAACAGCTCGTGCTCGCGCTGGGCGACGGCGCCGCGCGCGTATTGATGGCCCTGAACCTCGCCGACGCGGCCATGCCGCTGCCGGTGCCGGAGGCGCGGGCGATCGAGGCCGGCCACGGCGATCTCACGGAACCCGGCGGCCCCGGCGCCCGCGTGACCCTCCCGGCCCACGGCTGGGCCATCCTGGCCGTGTGATCGTCGAGGGCCCCACCTGCGGCAATGCGGCGCCGCCCTACCCGGTGCGGCGAGCCGTCCAGCGTCCGGCACAGGCGCCGAGCCCGGACAGCGTCCAGCGGCCGGCCCCGGCGGATCCGCGCAGGCGGCCCGAGACCGAGACGCTGGCAAGCCCCTTGCGGATCGTGCCGATGATCCGGCCGTCCGCGCCGGCTCGGCCGGACGCATCGACGCCGTTCCCGCCGGCCTCGTCGACGAGGCCGTGCCGGATGACGATGGGGTAGCTGTAAGGGCCCGTGCAGGTCCCGCTCTCCGCGGTGGCTGTGACCGACCAAGCTCCGTCGAAGCGGTTGGCCGCCGAGGCTCCCGTCGGAACGCCGACGGCGAGGAACAGGGCGGGCGCGAGTTGTGCAGCGCGACGTCGGGTCATCGTCTCCTCTGTGGTGATCGCGGGTCGCGGGCGTGGCTCATCCGCGTGCGGATGATCGAAGGAGCCGGCCGGCAACGGACCGGCCGGGATCGGCCATCCCGCGACACTCGCCCGACCGTGGAAGGGCAACGGGCCGGACGCGCGCCCGGAGTGGCGCGAGCGTCCGGCCTCGCGGCCGTGCCGGACAAGAGGGCCATCCGCCCGGCACAACCTCGGCAAAGGGTTGGGAAACCGTGGGCAGCGGCGAGCCCCACGGCAGATCCCGCGACCCCAATATGGCGCCTAACGCCTTCATGGACATGAGAGATTCATACCGGTACGCCGGACTTTCCACGGGGCTGCACACGCTCGGCCGCGGCGGGGTCACGTCAGGGAAAGCGCCGGTTCATGCGGACCTTGTCGGACCACTCGGCGGCATGCACGCTGGTGCGGCCAAGCGCCGCCGGAGGGTGCTTGACGGAGCCGTCGCGCAGGATCGCCAAGAGCCACGCCATCATGTCGGTCCCGGGCAGGAACCGGACGCGCTGCGTCCAGGCCTTCAGGAGGGTAAGCCGGACGAGGTCTTCGCCCGCGACGGTATCTTCGGCCAGCGCATGCACGCAGCGGCGCAGATGCGGCACCGCCGCGATCAGATCCTGCCCGAACCCGGCAGCGACCTGTCCCTGAGCCTCCGCGGCGTCCGACGCCTCCGACAGCCGGGCGAGCAGGCGACCCAAACGCGATGTCGCATCGTTTTCTACAACTTCTGGGAAATGCTCGCCAAGACCTGATCCCGGGCTCGCAGCGGCACCGGAGATCACGGCCTCGCGTTCGGCGGCTACGCGCACTTGTCGGTCGATGTGTTGCACGTTCGGCATGCTCAGATCTGCTCGGGGATGCGACGAAATCGCTCAGACGTGGCGCCTCGGCGCGGCGAGCACTCATCTCTGGCGCAATCCGCCCGCGTCAATGATGCGGGTATACCAGAAAAATAACTTAGTTGAGGGAACCGGCTTGTGCGCAACCCGTTTGTGCCCCGCTGCCGAACGGGCAGTGACGGCATGAAGGGATGCACGAGCTGTGACCGCGGGCGTCGACCGGCATGAACTCCGGCAGATCATCGCCGGCCTGAGCGAGGGCGTGATCCTGGTCGAGCCCGACCAGACCATCGCCTACGCCAACGAGGCCGCCCTGGCGATGCACGGTGCCGGGAGCCTCGACGAGCTCGGCTCGACCGTCGATGCCTATCGCGACCGGTTCTGCCTGCGCTACCGCAACAACGTCACGCCCAATCAGTACCCGATCGAGCGCGTGGTCGCCGGCGAGCGCTTCCACGACGTCGTCGTCGAGGTGCGGCGGGCGGACAAGCCCGAGCAGGATTTCGTCCACTCGCTGCGCAGCCTGGTGGCCACCGACCGCGACGGCAACCCGAGCTGCCTCGCGCTGATCCTCAAGGACGTCACCGACCAGTTCGAGGCCGAGGCGCGGTTCGAGGCGACGTTCAACGCCAACCCGGCGCCGGCCGTCATCACGCGCCTGTCGGACCTGCGCCACGTCAAGGTCAATGCCGGCTTCCTGGAGATGACCGGCTTCACACGGGACGCCGTGATCGGCCGCAGCGTCTACGAGGTCGACGTCCTGGCCGGCGCCCGCAACCGCGATCTCGCGATCGCGCGGCTCAACGCCGGCGGCACGATCCCGCAGATGGAGGCCTGCCTGGATCTGCCCGATGGCGGCGGCCGCTTCGTGATCGTCGCCGGCCAGCCGATCGAGATGGGCGACGAGCCCTGCATGCTGTTCACCTTCGCGGATCTGGAGCTGCGCCGGAAGGCCGAGACGGCGTTGCGCCAGAGCGAGGAACGCTTCGCCAAGGCGTTCCGGATGACGCCGGTGCCCACCGTGCTGGCGCGTGCACAGGATTTCCAGGTCACCGGCGTGAACGAGGCGTTCAGCCGGGTCTTCGGCCTGGGCGAGGACCGCATCGTCGGGCGCTCGCTGGCGGAAGCCGGCCTGTGGGTCGCCGACAAGCAGCGCCTGCAGGTCGAGGCCGCGCTCGAGCGGCAGGGCTACGTGCTCGGCGTCGAGGTGTGCCTGCGTCACGAGAGCGGGGCGAACCTCGACTGCCTGATCTCGGCCGAGCGGATCGAGATCAACGAGGCCGCCTTCGTGCTGCTGGTCCTCCAGGACATCACCGAGCGCAAGCATACCGAGCGGGAGCTGTTCGACGCCATCGAGACCGTGATGGCCGACACGTCCTGGTTCAGCCGCGGCCTGATCGAGAAGCTCGCCAACCTGCGCCGGCCGGGCCGGGAGGCCGGCGACGGGGAAGCCCCGAACCTGACGGTGCGCGAGCGCCAGATCCTCAACCTGATCTGCTCGGGGCTGAGCGACGACGCGATCGCGCGCAAGCTCGGGCTGTCACGCAACACGGTGCGCAACCACGGCGCCGCGCTTTACCGCAAGATCGGCATCCACAAGCGCAGCGAGGCCGTCGTGTGGGGGCGCGAGAACGGCTTCCCGCTGAGCATCTCTGACGGATGAATACCGCCGTACTAGTATGTTCTAATCATTGAACGGCAGATATTTGCCCACATCTGCCTCGCGGCGCGGGGCTTCTCCAGCAGGACGGGGAATTCGCGACCGAAGACAGGACAACGACTTCCACCGGGCACATCAGAGGTTCGGTGAAGGAGGCCGTCGGCGCACTCACCGGCAGTGCCCGGACGGAGACCGAGGGTCGGCGCCAGAAGCGCGGCGCCTGCGCAGCGAAGACCGACGGAGCCGGGCCCGCGGGCTCGGGTCATCGCTGACGGATGTCATCCGGCGCCTCGCGGCGAGACGCCGCCCACGACGAACGCGATCACACGAGGAGAACGACATGGTTGATACGGATCGGATCACGGGCGCTGCCAAGGAGCTTGGCGGCAAGGTGCAGGGCGCGGTGGGCGACCTCACCGGCTCCCAGCGGGACTCGGTCGAGGGTCGCGCCCGCCAGGCGGCCGGGCAGGCCGAGAACCTGTACGGACAGGCCAAGGACACCGTCCGCGACGCGGCCGAGCACGTCGCCGACACCGCCCGCGACATCGGGGGCAAGATCCGCGACACCGTGGGCGGCCTCGTCGGCTCCGACGACGTCGAGCACCGCGCCCGCCGCGCGCAGGGTGCGGCCGAGGAGCACTTCGACCGGGCGCAGCGCTCCGTGTACCGCGCGGCGGACGAGGCCGCCGACTACGCCGAGGACGCTTACGAGCGCGGTGGCCACGTCCTGCGCCGGGGCACCCGCGAGGTGAGCCACCAGGTCGCCGAGTACCCGCTCGCCTCCCTGCTGATCGCCGGTGCCGTCGGCTTCGGCCTCGGCCTGCTCGTCAGCGCCACCCGCGACTGAACCACCACAGCCACACGGCTACGAACGACCGACTAACCCGGAGTGAAAGCGTGACCACGATCCAGACCACGGCGTCCCCTCTCGCCACCACAGCCGCGCAGGCCGACACGCGTGCCGTGCTGCTCAACCAAGTCTCCTGGGGCGCGATCTTCGCCGGCGCCGTGACCGCGCTGGTCACCCAGGTGATCGTCAACCTCGTCGGCGTCGGCGTCGGGCTGGCCTCGGTCGGCACCACCGCCGCCGACAACCCCTCGGCCTCCGCCGTCTCGATGGGCGCGGGCGTGTGGTTCGTCGCCTCCGGCCTCGTCGCCTCCCTGGCCGGCGGCCTCATCGCCGGCCGGCTCTCGGGCAAGACCCTGCCGGGCGCGGCCGCCCTGCACGGGCTGGTCTCCTGGGCGGTGACGACGCTGGTCGTCCTGTACCTGCTGACCTCGGCCGCCAGCGGCCTCGTCGGCGGCACGCTCGGCACGGTCTCGGGCGCGCTCGGCGGCGCCGGCAGCCTCGTCGGCGGCAGCGTCCAGACCGCCGCCCAGGCGGCCGCACCGTCGCTGTCGAAGATCGCCAACCCGCTGGACGGCATCGAGGACAAGGTCCGCCAGCAGACCGCCGGCCAGGATCCGCAGGCGGCCCGCGACGCAGCGGTTGCGGCGATCAAGGCGCTGTTCACCGGGGACGCCGCGCAGAAGCAGCAGGCCGAGGCGCGGGCGGCCGACGCCCTGGCCAAGGCGCAGAACATCCCGGTCGATCAGGCCCGCCAGCAGATCCAGGATTACGAGAAGCAGTACGATCAGGCGGTGGCCACCGCTAAGCAGAAGGCCGAGGCCGCGGCCGTGACGGCGAAGTCTGCGGCCACGCAGGGCGCCTTCTACGCGGCGCTGGCGCTGATCCTGGGCGCGCTCGCCGCCTTCTTCGGCGGCCGCCTGGGCGCGCCGAAGCCCGCGAGCCTGCCGGGCGCCTACGAGACCCGGCGCGTCTGAGCGGCCGCGGCCCGGTCCCGGATCGTTCGGCCCCGGATCGTTCGTCCGCTTACCCCCCTCGGCGCCCGCCACCGTGCGGGGGCCGTCCACCCCGGCGGGCGGAACCTGCCCGACCGGACATCCTGACCCCGACCCCAACCCCCAAGGAGCGCACGCGATGAGCAGCACGACCGACAAGATCAAGGGCCTGGCCAACGAGGCGGTGGGCAACGTCAAGCAGGCGGCCGGCAAGGCGACCGGCAACGACAAGCTGGTGGCCGAGGGCAAGGCGCAGGAGCTGAAGGGCGAGGCGCAGAAGACGGTGGG
>NZ_FMWU01000011.1 GCF_900103195.1 Methylobacterium sp. UNC378MF
TTGCGGCGCGCTTGGCTGCGGGCCCGCGTTCGTGCCGTTGGCCGCGCCGTGGCCGTCGGCACCGTGCGGATCCGATCCCGCCTGCTTGAGCGGATCCGAGGCCTCGGCGCTCTTGCCGGGCGCCTCGCTGCCCTGGCCATGGCCTGGCTCGACGGCGTTCGCCTGGGCTTGCGGCGCGCTTGGCTGCGGGTCCGCGTTCGTGCCGTTGGCTGCGCCGTGGCCCTCGGGACCGTGCGGGTCCGATCCCGCCTGTTTGAGCGGATCCGAGGCCTCGGCGCTCTTGCCGGGCGCCTCGCTGCCCTGGCCATGGCCTGGCTCGACGGCACTCGCCTGGGCTTGCGGCGCGCTTGGCTGCGGGCTCGCGTTCGTGCCGTTGGCCGCGCCGTGGCCGTCGGCACCGTGCCGGTTCTGATCAGATTCACCCTCGCTTGAGCGTGACTGATCCGCATCAGCGACCGTCCGCGCCGCGTGCAACGCTCCTGCGCCCGGGGCAGAGCCGCTTCTCGCGGCCTGTTCCTGTCTTCCGGCGGACTCCTCACGTGGAGGCGCCGAATGATCAGGATCCTGCGGCGGCGTCGCGGTGATCCCGTCGATCGGGCCCGATGGTGTCATGGGTGCCGCATGCCCGCCGATCTGCGGCGCGCTCTGAGGCTGAGGCGCAGCCTCACCGGTTGTGGCGGGCGATGGACCCACCTGCCCTGCGACTTCGGCGGCGCCCGATGCCGCCGCGTCCGCACCAGATCCGCCTTCCGAAGAAGGCGTTGAACCAGAGGCACGCGCCGTGCTCGCCTCTCCAGCATGCACCGAACTCTGATAGGCGGGCTCCAGGCTTGTCCGTGCAGGGCCGTGCACAAGCGTCGGGTTTCCGAGGCCGATGTCTTTGAAATCAGCATTGCTCAACGGGGAGAGGGCCGCCGAGGCCGGTTCGGCAGTAATCCGATCGGCTGTGCCGCTGGCTCCGTGGTCGCGCGCGCCGGAGGTGAGCGGAACACCCGCATTCGCCGAGCGAACCACCTCGCCCGTGGGCATCACGAAGCTGTCGTGTCCCTGCGAGGGGGCGCCGTTGCCCCCCCGAGAGGCGAGGAATGGATCCGCCTCCGTCCCGTGCTCGACATGATCCGCGGCAAAGGCATCGGCAGCGAAGATCATCGCCGAGAACACGATGACCCCGAACTGCTTGCTGTGGCTGTCGCGCTCATCGGCATCGCCAGCATCTCCGCCGCCGGCCGCGCCGTGCTCAAGCGACGGACCCGCCTGACCGGCCGGGACCGGGTTTTCACCCGAACGTCCCTGGTCATCCGCCAATGCATCATGGGGCGACAGGCTCAAAGCCGCAGCCGCGACGAGAGCGGCGAGCAGGGCAGCCGGATGGACCGCGAGCTTCGTACCGTCGGCGCCTTGCGGAATCGGAAGGAGCCCCGGGTAGCGTTGGGCGACTTGGTTGATCAGGGCGCGGAAATCGCTTCCCCGCATCGGGCTGTCCAAGACGTCGGAGGCAATGACGTAGCTGCCGTCGATCCGGGCGAAATGCATGATCGCGTCGCCGTCAGGCCGGCAGAACACGAACCAGGGCTCCGCCTCGTCGCTCAGACCCTGTTCACTGCCGATCTGGAGGCCGGCCCGGATCAGCGCCGCCTCGACCCGGTAGAATTCCGCGAGTTCCTGCTGCGACCAGCCGCCCTGGCTCGTCGATGCGGGCCGGAAGAACGAGATGACCGCACCCATAGGGACCTCACTTCCGCACGTGGACTGACGAACGGCCTCTATCGTTCATGAAAACCGCGTCCGAGGGCATCGAAGAAGGGCGCGACCAGATAGTCGAGCGCCGTGCGCTCGCCGGCTGAGACCACGATCTCCGCAGGGAGGCCGGCCAGGAGGCGCAGTCGTACCTCTTCGGGCAGCTGGTGATCGTCGATCTCGACCGTGCCGGCGAAATAAGGCAGCTTCGTCCCGTCATCGAGCAGGCGATCGCGCGAGACCATCGTCAGCGTCCCGAAGATGGCGGGCGTGCGGCGGGTCTGAAAAGCCGGGAACTTGACCTCGGCCCGCATGCCGGCATGGACAGCCTCCAGATCGTTCGGCGCGAACTGGACGCTGATCACGAGCCGATCGTTCGTGGGGACGATCTCCATCAGCGGCTCGCCTGAGCGGATCACCTGCCCGATCGTGTAGACCTTCAGGCCTTGAACGACGCCCTGATGCGAGGCCCGAACCTCGTGCCGCCGGAAAACGTCCTGAGCGACGATGAGCTTCTCGCGCAGTTCGGCGATCTTCTGACGGGTATCCAGGAGCTGGGCCGTAAGCGTTTCCTGCAGCTTCTGCTTAAGTTGCGCAGCCTGCATCGCCGCCTCGTTGATGCCGTTCTGCGCCTTGGCGGTCTCAGCCACGGACCGCCCAATCACCCCCGCAAGGCGTGCGTGCTCGCGCTCCATCATCAGGACACGGGAGAGCGGGATGAGGTTCTTCTCGCGCAGGCCGCGCAGGCCCTCCAGCTCCTGCTGGATCAGAGCGACCTGTTGCTCGACCGAGGCCTTCTCGACCGCCAGTCCGGAGATCTCGGTCTTCAGCTGCGTGACGCGCGCCTCGATGAGCGCCAGCTGTGCCTGAAAGGACGCGCGCCGCTCCGACAGCTGACTGGCTTGGTCGTCGATCATGCGGCCGACGGCACGGTCATCCCGCCGCGCCGCGATCTCCGGCGGCAGGACCAGGTCCGGAGCCTGCTCCTGCTCGGCGCGCAACCGCGCCTCCAGGATCAGGGCCGCGTCGAGCTGACCGCGCAACAGATCGTTGCTGGCACGCGATTGTACGGGATCGATGCGCAGCAGGACGTCGCCCGCACGGACGGTCTGCCCGTCCCGCACCAGCACCTCCTGCACGATGCCGCCTTCGAGATGCTGCACCACCTTGCGGCTGCCTTCCGCCACGATCACGCCGGGGCTGATCACCGCCCGGTCGAGGCGCGCCGTGGCGGCCCAGGTCCCGACGACCCCGAAGGTCGCGACGATGATCGCGTAGCCTGCGACGGCGTACAAGCGCCAGTTCGTCGGACCTCCGGCGCTGGTCCGCTCCTCGTCGGGCGTTCGCCGCTGCCGCGGCAGGTTCAGCGTTGCGGCTTGAGGGGCGCTCATCCTTTATCCCGCGCTGCGCTGCGTTTCGGCGTCTCGGCGACCCTGGGGGGCCAGGGGGCCGGCGGACGGCACCAAGGTCGGGACCGGACGCGAACCGGTGATCTGTGACAGAACCTGCTCCACCGTGCCGGAGATCTGCAATCGGCCCTCGTTCATGAGCAGAACGCGGTCGGCATCGGCGAGCAGGCTCACCTTGTGGGTCACGATCACCACCGTCGTCCCGGATTGCTTCAATGCCGCCACGGCCCGCATCAGCGCGGCCTCGCCGAGCTGGTCAAGACTCGCATTCGGCTCGTCGAGCACGACCAAGCTCGGTTCGCCGTAGAGGGCGCGGGCCAGCGCGATGCGCTGACGCTGGCCGCCGGACAACCCGTGTCCCCCCCGCCCGATCACCGTGTTGTATCCCTCCGGCAGGGCCTGGATCAGCGCGTGACAGCCGGCCTTTCGGGCCACCTCGATCACGCGCGCGTCGCCCTCGGCAGCGAACCGTGAAATATTCTGCGCCACCGTGCCGTCGAACAGTTCCACGTCCTGGGGCAGGTAACCGATGTGCTGCCCGAGCGCCTGCTTGTCCCAGTGACGCAAGTCGGAGCCGTCGATGCGTACGGTCCCTTCGCGCAAGGGCCAAACCCCGGTGAGGGTGCGCACGAGCGTGGATTTGCCGGACGCACTCGGACCGATGATCCCCACGAGGCTGCCAGGCTCGAGCCGGAAGCTCACCGCGCTGAGGATTGGCCGCGTCGAACCCGGTGCCGCGACGGAAATATTCTCGGCCTCGATCAAGCCTCGCGGACGCGGCAGCATCAGGCGGCGGGTCTCGGGCTTCGCGACGTCGATGAGCTCCCTCAGCCGCCGAAAACTGGCACGGGCGGCCGTGTAGCCTTTCCAGTTGCCCACGACGGCCTCGATCGGCGCAAGCGTGCGGCCGATGATGATCGAAGCCGCGATCATCGACCCGGCGGAGATCTCGCGGTGGATGGCCAGGTATGCGCCTGTCCCCAGAACCAGGGTCTGCAGGAGCATGCGGACGAACTTCGTCGCGGCGACGATCAGGCCGGCGCGATCGCTTGCGCGCGCCTGAAGGACCAAGACATCATCGTGGTGCCGGCGCCAGCCGCCGCGCAGGGAAGCCAGCATGCCCAGGGCCTGCAACACTTCTCCGTTCCGGAAGATCGTGGCGGCTTGCTGCCCCGCCTGCTGTGAGGCCTGACTGGCGGCGTCGAGCGTCCAACGCGTCGCGACCTCGTTGAGCAACGTCAATCCGAGGATCATTCCGCCACCCACGAGCGCCATCCAGCCGAACCAGGGATGCAGCACGAAGCAGGCGAGCAGAAAGATCGGGATCCACGGCAGGTCGCAGAAGGCCAGCATGCCACTGCCCGTCAGGAACTCGCGCAGGACGTCCACGTCGCGCAGCGCGGTTTCGTGCCGCGCTCCGGGCCGGAGCAGCACGCCGCGATGGGCGGCATCGAAGATCGGATTGGCTATCTCCCGATCGAAGATCACACCGCCGCGCACCAGCAGGCGGGATCGCAGCATGTCCAGGATCGTGTAGACCGCAAGGCCGAACGCCGCGATGACCGTGATCCCGATAAGTGTCGTTTCGCTTCTGCTCGGAATTACGCGGTCGTAAATCTGGAGCATATACAGCGGGGCGACAAACAATAGAAGATTGATAAACAAGCCAAAAATCACGACCGTTGCCAGTACCGGCCGGAGCGCACGCAGGCCGCCGGTCAATGCCGACTGCAGAGGATGATCGCCCATACTGCCCTCTTCCCGCAATCGATCGGCGCGATCAGCGGCCCTCAAGCATTGATCCCGTGAGATCTTCGCATCGCAAGCTGCCCTGAGCGAAAGCCTGCGCTTTCGGCCGCACGGTGTGATTGTGTACATTTGCGGGCGGTCGCCCGGGAATATCATACAGCGATCCGGCCACCGGTTCCCTCCTCTTCATGTCGGTCCCCGATATAAGGATGATAGGGCCATTCAGGGGCCTGCCAAGCATCGCCTCGCCGGGGGGACGAGGCCAGCTGCCGTGCGTCTGGACAGCGCGGAGCCATCACAGCTATATGGTATTTACTGTATAGGTGCTGCGCGCGGCAGCGCTCGCACGCAGGAAGGTGGTCCCGTGTACGCGCATTACCAACGCCTGGATTCGGAGGAGGTGCTGGAGCTGCGTCGGGAAGGTGGCCGGTATCTGAAGGAATTGAGAGAAGCGCAGGGCCTGTCACAACGACAGCTCGCCGCTCTCGTCGGCGCGGAATACTATACGTTCATCTCGCAGCTCGAAACCGGGCGCGGCCGCATTCCTCCGGATCGGTACCGTGCCTGGGCGGAGGCGCTGGCAATCGAGCCCAGCGAGTTCGTCCGGAACGTGATGCGCTTCTACGATCCGATCACATACGAGATCCTGTTCGGCGATCGCACGCCTCGGGCCAAGAACGACGAAGCTGAGGGCAAACGACGAAGCTGAGGGCATGGGCCGCCCTTGAGGTTCCGATCACGTCGATGAGCAGGCTCTCTCAGGGGTGCCCGGCACGTCGACGATGCCTGCCGGGGCTCAGGACGTGGCGCGAACCGCATCGTGCGTCGTCTGAGATCCGGAGGGAGACGCATCCCGCGACGCCGCGTCGGCAGACGATAATGGCGCACCGATGGCAGCCATCAGCATGCGCAAGCCCTCGATCCAGGCATCGATCTCGGCACGCGAGAGACATCCCGAGCGCCTGAATACCTTGCCGGACTCAAGCTTCACCACAACATCAAACCGTCCATCGGGCCTGTCTTCAATCCAGTACGCGACATTCTTTGGCATCGCCGCTGCCCAGTGCTCCTCCCCGCGCGACCATTGGCGTTCCACGAACGGGCCTCGAGGCCTTGCTCCGGTCGAGCGTCTCCCCTGACCGGTGCTTTCGTTCGGCACGGTCGGATGCCGAGCGCCCGGGTCTGGCCCGTCCGAGGCTGGGGAAATCCCCCACCACGATGATCCCCGCGGCTCCTGCTCGCCCCATCCGATTCCGCTCACCGCCGAGCGGCGCCCCGCAAACGCATGGGGCTCGTAGAACGATCCCCCGGTTGCGGGGTTAGATGTTCACTGTACAGTCAGGTGGCTGGTCCTATCTGGATGGGTGAACGCTTGATGACGCACATTTCCGAGCAGCCCCCGCTGCATGGTTCACGGCGGCTCACCGGCACGTCTGGTGAGGCGCTTGGCGGACCGGGGCTCGGCAGGACAGCTGCCGCTATGAGAGGATGGGATTTGACGGACACGTTGATCGGCGAAGGGGCGGCGTCTGATCGGCCGAGCCGGCCTGCCACCCCCGATATGGCCTCACTCCCTGCTGGTGTGCGGGATCACCTCGGCGCTTACCTGCGCGCGGCCTACGAGGCGCTGACCGGAGCGCAAACGCCGCAGCGGCTGCTCGAGCTCGTCGCCCAGCTCGATGCCGTGCTGGAGGGGCAAAGCCGCGAGAGCGCCTTGGTGTTTCGCACCGAGCTGACCAAAGCGCTGCCCGGGCTGCGCGGGTTCGCGCTATCGCTCACCGCCGATGCCTCCCGCGCCGACGACCTGGTGCAGGAAACCGTCCTGCGTGCCTGGGCTCGGCAGGATCTGTTCGTACCGGGCTCGAACCTGAAGGCGTGGCTCTGCACCATCCTGCGCAACCAGTTTTATACCGAGTGCCGCAAGCGGAAGCGCGAGATCGAGGATGTGGACGGCGCTGCCGCAGCTCAACTCACTGCTCCGGCAGCGCAAGAGCACGGGTCCGACCTGCAGACCGTATGGTCACATATCGGCAAGCTGCCTGAGCTCCAACGCGAGGCCTTGCTGCTCGTGGGCGCTCAAGGCCTGACATATGAGGCGGCCGCCGAGGTGATGGGCTGTCAAACCGGGACCGTGAAGAGCCGGGTGAGCCGCGCCCGTGCGCTGCTTGTCGCGGATCTTGCCTGAGAGGGCGCCGCACCGCACGAGCGTTCCGCGGCCGGCTGGGCGGCAGCGCCGGTCCGGCATGCTCGAGCCGCGATGGGCATGCCGAACGCGCGGTGCCGGCGGGCCTCAGCCTGTTCCACGGCGCGCAGATCCGTCTGCCCGGATGCTGGGCACACGCGCCCTTCCCTGCACGCCGCAGGTTTGGAAGGGCCAACCGCGGCGGGCATTTCGGTGCAGCAGGCGGCCTGCCGGTCGCTGAACGGTCGTGTCACCGCATCGGCAATGCGACGGTCTACACGCGGGGCGCGCCGTGGCGGCCCGGAGGTCCCGGATGCGTGCCGCCCGAAGGCACCCGACGCGGAGAACCGCGGGCGCGAGAGGCCCTTGACCGAGGCGAAGCGCGATGCGGCCCGGCTGCGCGAGGCTCTGGGACAGGCGTCCGACGCCCGGAGAACGGCCAGGATGGGCCGGGCCCTCGATGGAGAAGGGCTGACCGCAAACCAGAACCGGCTCCGGCTTTGGGCGGGGGCAAGCAGCGGGCAAGCTCACCCCGCCCAGCGAAGATCATTCTCTCACGAAGGCGAGAAGATCGGCATTGAGCACGTCTGCATGCACGGTCAGCATGCCGTGCGGATAGCCGGGATAGGTCTTCAGCGTTCCGTTCTTCAGGAGCGTGATCGATTTCAGCGCCGCGTCGGCGATCGGCACGATCTGGTCGTCTTCACCGTGCAGCACCAGGGTCGGTACGGTGATCGCTCTGAGATCCTCGGTCTGATCGGTTTCCGAGAAGGCCTTGATCCCCTCATGATGCGCTTTCGCGCTGCCCATCATGCCTTGCCGCCACCAGTTCTGGATCACCCCCGGAAGCACTTCGGCGCCGTCGCGGTTGAAGCCGTAGAACGGGCCGGCCGGGACGTCGAGGAAGAACTGGGCGCGGTTGGAAGCGAGCGCGTGGCGAAAGCCATCGAACACGGCGCGCGGCAGCCCCTCCGGGTTGGCGTCGGTCTGGATCATCAGAGGCGGGACTGCACTCACCAGCACCGCCTTGGCGACACGTCCCCGAGGCTCCCCGAACCGGGCGACATAGCGCGCCACCTCGCCGCCCCCCGTGGAGTGGCCGATATGGACCGCATTCCTCAGATCGAGATGCTCCATCACGTCAGCGGCATCGGCCGCGTAGTGGTCCATGTCGTGCCCGTCCGATACCTGGGCGGACCGGCCATGGCCGCGGCGGTCATGCGCGACGACACGATAGCCGTTCTGGACGAAGAACAGCATCTGTGCGTCCCAATCGTCCGACGACAGCGGCCAGCCGTGATGGAACACGATCGGCTGCGCGTCCTTCGATCCCCAGTCCTTGTAGAAGATCTCCGTTCCGTCCCGGGTCGTAACGGTGGCCATGGTGTTCCCCGTGCCTGATCCAAATGGCGGCAGCCCTTCTTGCCGGCCGAGCGCGGGATTAGGCCATCGCGCCAGCGCCCGCTTGCACGAATGCGTCACGATTTCACGGCGGCCGCCGCAGCCGAACCGGCCGGCCTCACAATCCCGGCCCCGATGTCGCGTGCGGAGCTTGGCTCGGAGGCGGGGCTGACCCGGAGCCGGCCCTAGCACGGCGGCGTCGGAGCGCCGAGAGCGGTGGTCAGGCAATGTTCGAACTGGTCGGCCTCGAACGGCTTCGCGCAATACGCGAAGGCGCCGAGGGCGAGCGCCCGCGCCCGGGTGGATTCGCTCGGATAGGCCGTCATCACCATGACGGGCAGGTGCGGCCGCCGCTCAGCCAGGATCTTGAGGAGTTCGAGCCCGCTCACGCCGGGCATCTGCACATCCGTCACCACGAACACGATATCGGCCTCGTCGAGCTTGGCGAGGAGCGGCTCCGCACCCGCGAATGCGAGGGCCTCGTATCCGAGCGCCCGGGTGAGACGATCCAGGGCGGAGCGGATCGAGGGATCGTCGTCGACGATGGCGACGACCTGTCTGCGCGCGGCGCGTTCAGCCATGGGCGGAGGGCAGCAAGAAGTGGAATGCGGCGCCGCCATCGGGGCCGGCATCGACCCAGATGTCGCCCCCATGCGCGTCGATCAGGTTCCGGCAGATGGCCAAGCCCATCCCCATTCCACCAACCTTGGTGGAATGGAACGGTTCGAAGATCCGTATCCGCCGGTCGGGTTCGATTCCCGGTCCGGTATCGATCACATCGACCGCGGCGGAGCCGTCGACCCGACGGATCGCGACCGTGATGTCCCTCCGGCCCGGAGACTCCGCCATAGCCTGGGCTGCATTGACCAGCAGATTGACGAAGATCTGCTGGATCTGGATCAGGTCCGCCGGGACCGGCGGGATCCCGTCCTCGGCGGCGAGATGGACCGCAGCGCCGTGGCTGCGGATCTCGCGTTCGACCAGGAGATTGGCGTCCCGCGCGGCCTGCACCAGATCGATCGGGGCGACCACCCGCCCCCTGTTGCCGAGATAGGCGCGCGTGCGCGCCACGACATCCCGGGCGCGGGTCGCCGCGGAGATCACATCGTCGAGCGCCAGCGCCGCTTCGGCCACGTCCGGCCCCGGGCGCCGCAGCCAGCGCAGGGCCGCCTGGGCGTTGGCCACGATGGCCGCGAGCGGCGAGTTGACTTCGTGGGCGATGGAGGCGCTGAGCGCCCCGACCGTGGTGATCCGCGAGGTCCGGGCGAGTTCCGTGTCGGCGGCCGCGAGATGCGCCTGGGCCCGCTTGAACGCCGTGACGTCGAGCGACGTGACGATCACGTCCGAGAACCCCGCGCGCGCGCGCGGCAGGGTCGCGGTGAACAGCACGTCGCGCTGGCGCCCGTCGGCGCACATGATGTGCGCTTCCGAGCGAAAGAAGCGATCGCCGCGGCCGATCGCGACGAGCCATTGCACGAAGGTCTGGTCGGTGTCGGGCAGCAGCCGATCCAGGGAACCGAGATAGGCATCCTTGGCCGTCGCGCCGGTCTCCTCCAGGGTGAAGGCGTTCACGTCCGTGATCATGACCTTGGACCGAAGGGCGCGAAGCTCCTCGGGGCGGCCGGCGAAGTGGCGCTCGATATCGGCGATCCCGGCCTGGCGCAGGGCCATGACGGCCTCGGCCACGGCGGTCCAGTCCTCGCGCCAGATCGAGATGCCGGAGCGTTCGTAGATCGCCTGGAACCCGTCCTCCGCGCTCTGCCGGCCGCGCCGCAGCGCCATGACATGGGCCGCGGCCGCGGCCGCGGCGCAGAGCGCCAAGCCGCCGCCGAGGACCATCACGGCATTGCTCCGGGACGCCGCCAGGACGCCCGCCAGGAACGCCAGGGCGACGGGCAGCCCCACCGCCAGCCCCGCCGCCGCAAGATCCTCCATGCGGATCGCCGCGGGATGGACGGGCGCGGCCTGCATCCAGTCCGGGAGATGATCGTCCTCGGCGACGCTTTGGCGCGCCGATTGCGCCAGGCTCGGCCAACGCGAGAAGACCTGCCGCATGCCGCCTATCCACCTGGGTCCGTCAGACTACCGAGATCGGGCCGGCCCGTCTCCGATACGCCTGTATAATGGCGTGTCCCAACCGTGAATTGCATGTTGCCGGCATGGACTTGCACCGACACGGCATCCTCAAATTCCCGAATGCAGGTCTGCTCGCCTCGTCCCACGATCGCGGCTGGCAGGGCGTGGCTGCCGAACTCCGGTCCCATCCCTCGGGCGACCTGCCGGCGATCGTGCCCACCCAGATGGAGATCACCCTCGCGACGCGGCGCTGTCCCGGCGCGCAGGTCAGCCGCAAAGGCGCCGGCCTGCGCCAGCAGACGGCCGTCGAGCCGGGGACGATCTGGCTGTGCCCGGTCGGCGTCGGCGAGGACGACATCAACATCTCGGCGCCTCTGTCCGAGGTCCTGCACATCTACCTGCCGGAGGACCGCTTCAAGGCCCTGGCGGACCTGTACGGCGACGCCCGCATCCGGGCCGACACGGTGCGCTACCTCGCCGATGTCCAGGATCCGCTCATCCGCCAGATCGGCCTGTCCATCCTGGGTGAGCTGGTCCAGGAGAGTTCGGCCGGGCGGATGATGGTGGAGAGTGCCGCGCTGACCCTGACGGCGCGGGTCGCCCAGGCCTACGGGCACGACCGACCGGATTCGGCCGCCCCGTCGACCGAGGAGGGTTCCTGTCCCGACCGGATCCAGCGGGCGATCGCGTTCATTCGCGACAACCTCGAGCGTGACCTCTCGATCACCGAACTCGCCGCCGTGGCCTGCCTGAGCCCGTTCCACTTCGCCCGGATGTTCAAGCGCGTCACCGGACAGACACCCTACGGCTTCGTCAGCGCGGAGCGGCTGGCCTGTGCCTGCCGGCTCCTGGCGGACCGCAAGATCTCGATCCTCGATGTCGCCCTGCGCTCCGGCTTCTCGAGTCAGGCCGCCTTCGGGACCGCCTTCAAGCGCGCCAAAGGCTACGCCCCGTCCGAATATCGCAAGTTGATAGGATGAACCGCGGAGGCAGAATCGCAAGATCGCCATAAACGACAGCAACATCGATATAAATCTATCGCCACAGTGTACTATATTGTCTTCCTGCGAAGCCAGGAGAGACTGCGATGATCGAAGCGTCCATTGTGCGGCCTCATCGAGCGGAGACCGGCCTCGGTCCGTCCCCTGCGCGCGCCCGGGCACGGGGTGGCCGGCCTGTCCGCACCCTGCCGCGGAGATCGGGATCGTGCCCGCAGGACTGGCCGATCCCTTGGCCGGAGGAGACCGGAATCCTGGCTTTCTCCGTCGAGACGTCGGAGGCGCCGCTCGCGATCGCGCGCTGCGACGCGCTGCTCGTGCAAGTCCGGCCGCAAGTCCAGCCGCAAGTCCAGCCGGCGCCTCGACGGGGCGCCGCGTCCGGCGCGGTCGATGATGATCGGGAATCCGGCAACGTCCTGCTGCAGGATCTGCGGCAGGCGACGTCGGTGGCGCCCCTGCCCGGAGCGGTTCATATCGCCCTGCACAGGACGCTGCTCGGGGAGGTCGCCACGTGCCTTCACGCCGGCGGAACCGATCCCCTCGACGCATTGACGGCGGCTTGCGGCAAGCGGTTGACCGATGCGACGATCCACGCGCTCGCGCTCGGCGCCTCGGCGACGCTTCACCGGTCGGATCGCGGGGCGACGGTGTTCCGGAACCAGCTGGGCCGGGCGCTGGCGGCGCATCTGCTCGGAACCTACGCGGCCTTGGCGGATGCCGCCAAGCCCGTGCGCGGCGGGCTCGCACCGTGGCAGCTCAAGCGCGCCCAGGACCTGATGCGCACCACCCTGGCCCAGTCGCTGAGCTTGCCCGTCGTTGCGGCAGCCTGCGGTCTCTCGGCGAGCCATTTCGCCCGCGCCTTCCGGTGCTCGACAGGAACCTCACCTCATGCCTGGCTGGTGCGGCAGCGCCTCGCCCGCGCCAAGGATCTCATGCGCGCGCAGGACCTGGCACTGGCCGACATCGCCCTGTCCTGCGGTTTCGCGGATCAGAGCCACTTCACCCGCGTCTTCGCGCGGGAGGAGCATATGAGCCCGGGCCGTTGGCGCCGGTCCATCGAACAAGAGCCGGGCAGGCCCTGAACCGTGCGGAGGCGGCTCTCGGGGCCCGACCCGTGCCGGGGGCGGTCAGGACACCAAACCTGTGCGACATCCGCGAGGCCGGGGCGGCCCCGTCACGGTGCAGGCTCGGCGGCCGGAAGCACCGCGGCCACGCCGCCGAGGAGCATCTGGATCTTCGCCGCGACGATATCCTGGACGCTGCAGCCTGGAGGCAGGCGATAGATGAATTCTCTCACACCCAGGTAGAATATAGACGCGTGGACGGACCAGACCATCTCGATTTCGATATCGAGTACCGGAACTCTCTTGAGAGAAGGTCTGCCGAAATGATCTCTCAGCTCTTCGACGACGGCTTCGAAAATACGGTCTCGAAGGAATTTTAGATATCGCGCATTGAAGTCCAGATTCTTAAGGCCGGCGAACATGAAGAGCCTGATCCATTCCGGTGTCAGGATGACCTTGGCATAACTGACGTAGAATCGCGTCAGGCGGTCCGCGATCGGGATGCGGCGGTCGCCGATGAGTTCCTCCCAGAACGGGTCCCAGCGCCCGACAAACACATCTTGGTAGACGCGTTCGATGAGGGCCTCCTTGCTGGGGAAGTAGCGGTACAGCAGCGGCTGGGTGATGCCCAATATCGCGGCGAGCTCGCGTGTCTGGCCTTCGAATCCGCGCTCCGCGAAGAACGCAATCGCTGCGGCGGCAATGCTCTTCTCCCGATCGGCAGGCGACAACCGCCTGCGGGCGGCCGGTGGCGTGTCCGCCGCGGCCCCGCGCGGGCTTGGCGCGGCGGTCAGCGGGCCGGCGAGGCTCGGCTTTGATGTGAGCGAACGGACCATCGGGGTTCGTTATCACAGCAGGCTCCTTGATCAAGCGATAAACAACTTGCCCGACGCTCCGATCGGTCATTCGGCCTCGACAGCCGTAATCGCCTTCCGCTGAAGCGAATTTATCGCTTGATCAACAGGGTTGACAAAGCGCCTGCGCCTGCGCACTGTTGATCGATCGATAATCAACAATCCGGCTGGACGCGCCGCGCCGGCGATGGGGCGGACCGCCCGATCAGGGAGGACTCGACGTGGGAGTGACCGGAAGCGGGCGCCTGACGCGACCCAGGGCTGTCGTGATCGGCGGCTCGATGGCAGGGCTCTTCTCGGCCCTGCTCCTGCGGCGAGCCGGCTGGGAGGTCGACGTCTTCGAGCGCGCTGGACGCGAGCTGTCCGGCCGCGGCGCCGGGATCGTGACCCATGCCGAACTGTTCCGCATCCTCCAGGCCGCCGGGATCGACCGGCAGGCGGCCGAAGTCGGCGTGTCGGTGGTCGGACGGCGGGTGCTGGGGGCGGACGGCGCGGTCATCGGGGACCTGGCGCTTCCCCAGATCCTGACCTCCTGGGGCCATCTCTACAACCTGCTCCGCGATGCGCTCCCCGCTGCGTGCTACCATCACGGCCGCGCGCTCTCCCGGGTGGAGGCGGGCCCGGACGCCGCCACGGCCCATTTCGCGGATGGCTCGTCGGCGACGGGCGATCTCCTGATCGGAGCGGATGGGATCTTCTCCGCGGTGCGCGCCCAGTTCTCACCGGAGGCGGTTCCGAACTACGTCGGCTACATCGCCTGGCGCGGCCTCGTGGACGAAGCCGCCCTGACGCCGGAGACCCGCGAGGCGCTCCTCGACCATTTCGCCTTCGCGTTGCCGGACGGCGAGCAGATGCTGGGCTATCCGGTGGCGGGGGCCGGCAACGCGCTGGCGCGCGGCCGGCGCCGCTTCAACTTCGTGTGGTATCGCCCGGCCGCCGACACCGCCCTGCGCGACCTGCTGACCGACATCGACGGCATCGCCCATCCGCTCTCGATCCCCCCGAGCCGGATCCGGCCGGCGATCGTCGCGGCGATGCGGGCGGATGCAAGACGGCTCCTCGCGCCGCAATTCGCCGAGGTCGTCGAGAAGGCCGAGCAACCGTTCATCCAAGCCATCCAGGACCTCGAAACACCCCGCATGCGGCTCGCCCGGCGCGTCGTCATCCTGGGCGATGCCGCCTTCGTCGCCCGCCCGCATGTGGGCATGGGCGTGACCAAGGCCGCCTCGGATGCGCAGAGCCTCGTGGATGCGCTGGCGGAACATCCCGATGATCGCGACGCGGCCCTGGCGGCCTTCGAGGCGACCCGCCTCCGCTACGGCGCCGCCGTGATCCGCCGTGCCCGGGAGCTCGGCGCCTACATGCAGGCCCAGATCCTCACCCCAGAGGAACGCGCCATGGCCGAGCGCCATCGCCGGCCCGAGGCCGTGATGGCGGAGACCGCCGTCGCCACCGGCATCGCGGCTTGATCCGAGGCCTCAGCAGAGGGGGACGCAGTGAACAGCGCACGCATCTCGAGCCACCCAACCTTCCGCCGGCTGTGCTTCGAGCGGAACTGCCTGGGCCTGTCCCTGGCGGTGGTCATGGCGACCGCCTACTTCGCCTACATCCTCACGGTCGCCTTCCGCCCCGACCTCCTCGGCACACCGATCGGGGACAAGGACGGCGCGATCCTGACCTGGGGCCTCGCCGTCGGCGTCGCGCTCCTCGGCCTGGGCTTCGTGCTCACGCTCATCTACGTGCTCGTCGCCAACACGCGCCTCGACGGCCTCAGCCGGCGCCTGCGGGAGGATCTCCGATGACCGGCGCGCGCGTCCTGCTTGCCGCGGCGGCGGTCCTTCTCGCCGACGGTGCCCGCGCCGACGCCCTGACGGGGCCGGTGACGCGCCAGCCGCTGAATCCGATGGCGATCGCGATGTTCCTCGGCTTCGTCGCGGTCACCCTCGCCGTCACGGTCCGGGCCGCGCGCAGCGGCACCAGGACGGCGCGCGACTATTACGCGGCCGGCGGCGGGCTCAGCGGTTTCCAGAACGGGTTGGCCATCGCGGGCGACTACACCTCCGCGGCCACCTTCCTGGGCGTGACGGCGCTGATCTATACGTCGGGCTATGACGGGATGATCTACGCGGTCGGCTTCCTGGTCGGCTTTCCGATGATCCTGTTCCTGATCGCCGAGCCCCTGCGCAACCTCGGTCGCTACACCTTCGCCGACGTGGCGGCCTACAGGCTGTCCGAAGTCCCGGTGCGCCTCGTCGCGGGCCTCAACACCCTCGTCATCGTGCTGTTCTACCTGATCGCCCAGATGGTCGGGGCCGGCAAGCTGATCGAGCTGCTCTTCGGGCTGCCCTACCTGGCGGCGGTGGTGCTCGTCGGCGTGCTGATGATGGCCTACGTCGTCTTCGGCGGCATGCGCGCGACGACCTGGGTCCAGATCATCAAGGCGGTCCTGCTGCTGTCGGGATCCGTCCTGATGTCGACGCTGATCCTGGCCCGCTTCGGCTTCAGCCTGGAGGCGCTGTTCGCCCGCGCGGTCGCTCTCCACCCGAAGAAGCTCGCCATCATGGCGCCGGGAGGACTGGTCCGGGATCCGGTCTCGGCGATGTCGCTCGGGCTCGCGCTGATCTTCGGCACGGCCGGGCTGCCGCATATCCTGATGCGCTTCTTCACCGTGGCCGACGCCCGTCAGGCGCGGTTCTCGATCCTCGTCGCCACGGGGTTCATCACGATCTTCTACACGCTGCTGTTCGTCCTCGGCTTCGGCGCCATCGCGCTGGTGCAGGGCGACCCGGCCTACGCGGACGCGGCCGGCGGCGTCATCGGCGGCACCAACATGGTCGCGCTTCATCTGGCGGACAAGCTCGGCGGCGCCCTGCTGCTCGGCTTCATCTCGGCGGTGGCCTTCGCGACGATCCTGGCCGTGGTCTCGGGGCTGACGATCGCGGGGGCCTCGGCGGCGAGCCACGATCTCTATGCCCGCGCCCTGCGCCGGGGCCGCGCCACCGAGCAGAGGGAAATCCAGGTCTCGAAGGCCGCCGCAATCGGCATCAGCCTGGTCGCGATGGGGCTCGGCATCCTGTTCGAGAACCAGAACATCGCCTTCATGGTCGGGCTCGTCTTCGCCATCGCGGCGAGCGCGAACTTCCCCGTGATCCTCCTCTCGGTGGCGTGGCGGGACCTGACAACCCGCGGGGCGGTCACGGGATCGCTCGCGGGCCTCACCAGCGCCCTCGTCCTCGTCGCGCTGAGCCCCGGCGTCTGGACCGCGACCCTGAAGCTCGGCGCCGCCCCGTTCCCCTACGACAACCCGGCCCTGTTCTCGATGCCCCTGGCCTTCCTGACCTCCTGGGCGGTGTCGCGGCTGGACCGGAGCGAGGCCGCCGCCTCGGTCCGCGCGGCCTACGCGGCCCAGCACGTGACGGCGCAGACCGGCTTCGACCGGCCCACCGCACCGGCACTCCACTGAACCGACGAGGAGAAGGGTCATGACGCAGCAGACTTGGACCTGGCCGACGCCCCCGCGCGACTGGCCGCAGGACCTGCGCGAGGATTTCGCCGCCGGGTCCGGACGCGGGCTGGTCGGCAGCCGCCTCGTCTCGGAGACGGAGCGCGTCCGGGTCTGGTCGCTCAGCCTGAAGCCGGGCGAGCGGATCGGATTCCACACGCATGTGCTCGACTACTTCTGGACCGCGGTCACCGGAGGGCGCGCCCGCTCGCATTATGCGGATGGCCGGATCAACGAAGTCGCTTATGAGCCGGGCGACACCCAGCACCATACCTTTCCGGCCGGCGCGTTCATGATCCACGATCTCGAGAATATCGGCCCGACCGAACTCAGCTTCACGACCGTCGAGTTCCTCGACAGCGCGAACGCACCGCTTCCCCTGACCGGCCGATGACGTCCGCCTCGACCGTCCGGCTCAGCGCGGGCAGCCCCGTGGCCGGCCGGATCGTGTCGCCGCGCACGAAGCTTGCTGTGAACGCCGGTGCGGTCCCGCAGCACGGGAACCGCCTGGGCTCCTCCCGGTCCGGGCACGTTTGGCGTTGCGGGTGACATGCCGGAAGCAACCGTCCACATCGTCGACGACGATCCGGCCCTGCGCAGCGCGCTGGCGCGCCTGTGCCGGTCGGCCGGTCTCGCGGCGGTCGCCCATCGGGATCCGACTTCGCTGCCGATCACCCGGACGCGCGAGGCGCCGGAATGCATCCTGCTGGACGTGCGCCTGACCGATCAGAACGGCCTGACGGTCCAGGAGACCCTGCGCGATGCCGGCTGCACCGTCCCGATCATCTTCCTCACCGGATACGGAACCATTCCCATGACCGTGCGGGCCATGCGCGGCGGTGCGGTCGAGTTCCTGACCAAGCCGGTCGGCGACACGGTCCTGCTCGAGGCCATCCATCGCGCGCTGGACATGGATGCGGCCACCTTGCGCGCCGGCCGCCTTCAGGACGAGCTGTCCAGGCGTCTCGCAGCCCTGACGGCGCGGGAAGGCGACGTGCTGCGCTGTGCGATCGGCGGCCTGATGAACAAGCAGATCGCCGCCGAACTCGGGATCACGGAGATCACCGCCAAGGTCCACAAGCGCCGCATGATGGCGAAGATGGGGGCCCGCTCGCTCGCGGACCTCGTGCTGATGGCGCATCAACTCGGGATCGAGGCGACCCGGCAGCGTTGATCGGATCGGCCGGTCCCGGTCTTCGCCGGACCCGGCGGGGTGAGGCCGCGATCCGGGCCATCCGTCTCCACCGTTGCCGGCATGAGCCTCATCGCGCTCGCCGCGACATCCCGGCAAGCTGGAGGCCGGTCGCGGCCGCGGCGAGCGACACGCCCAGGCCCGAGACCGCCAGCCAGCCGGCCGCCTGCCAGGCGGCGGTGGCCGCGGCCGAGCCGGCCGCCCCGCCGAGGAACATGGCGCCCATCAGGATCGTGTTGAGACGGCCCCGGGCCTCGGGCCGGAGGGCGAAGATCAGGTGCTGGTTCGAGACGAGCGCGCTCTGCATGCCGAAATCGAGCAGGACCACGCCGATCACCAGCCCCGCGAGGGCGTTCCAGCCTCCCAGGACGAGCCAGGAGATCAGGGTCACCGCCGCGCCGATCGCCACCACCGCGTGAGGACCCCGCCGGTCCGCGACGCGACCCGCGATCGGGGCGGCGAAGATGCCGACCGCGCCGACGATGCCGAACAGGCCCGCGATATCGGCGCCGAGGCCGAAGCGCGGCTCCTGCAGGCGGAACGCCAGGATCGTCCAGAACACCGTGAAGGCGGCGAAGATCAGCGCCTGGGTCACGGCTGCGCGGCGAAGCGCCGGCAGGTCGCGCCAGAGATGAATGAGCGAGCGCATCAGCGCGCCGTAGGGCAGGCTCTGGGCGGGGCGGCTCACCGGCAGGCTGGCCGCCATCAGCCCGCCGGCTCCCAGGGCCATCGGCACCCCCAGCCAGAACATCGCCCGCCACCCGCCATGGGTCGCCACGAACCCGGCGAGCGTTCGGCTCAGCAGGATCCCGGTGAGGATCCCGGACAGGACCGTGCCGACGGTGGCCCCCCGGCGCTCGGGCGCGGCGAGGTGGGCGGCGAGCGGGACGATCTGCTGTGCGACGGTGGCGGACAGGCCGACGAGCAGCGAGGCCACGACGACCAGCGCGGCGTTGGGCGCCAAGGCCGTGAGGAGGAGCGCGACGGCGAGCATCACGAACTGGCCGACGATGAGCGCACGGCGTTCGACGAGGTCGCCCAGCGGCACCAGCAGGAAAAGTCCCAGCGCGTAGCCGAACTGCGTCGCGGTGGGCACAAGCCCGGTGAGGCCACCGGGCAGATCCGCCTCCATGATGCTCAGCATCGGCTGATTGTAATAGATGTTGGCGACCGCGATGCCGGCTGCGCCCGCCATCGCGAATGTGAGCCCGCGCCGGAGGAGAGCCGGCTCCGGGATCTCCAGAGAGTCTTGCGTGATCATCGCCATCTCCGAACACGCCCGGCGCGGGCGCGCCGGCCGAACCGCGGCACCGGACGCTCAGCCCACGCCCGGATCGAGGAAGCGGTGGATCGCCTGGACCACGACCGACCCCTCCCCGACTCCGGAGGCCACGCGCTTGACCGAGCCCGCGCGCACGTCACCGACCGCGTAGATGCCGGGTGTCGTGGTGGCGAAGGGCGACGACAGGGCCTGCCCGTCCGCGTCCTGGCCGGTCGACACGAAGCCGCCCTTGTCGAGCGGCAGGCAGCCGCACAGCCACTCGGTGTTGGGCGCGGCGCCGATCATCACGAACAGCGCGCCGAGCGCCTGCGCCTGAACGTCACCGGTTCTGGTGTCGCGCCACGCGACACGACGCAGGAACGCGTCGCCCGCGAGGGCCGTCACTTCCGTGAACGGGTGCACGGTGATCTTCGGCGACGTGGCGATCCGCCGGACGAGGTAGTCGGACATCGTCGCCCGCAGGCCGGGCCCGCGCACCAGGACATGGACGTGGGCGGCGGTCGCCGACAGGAACATCGCTGCCTGCCCGGCGGAATTGCCGCCGCCGACGACCGCGACCGCCTGCTGCTCGCACAGCCGCGCCTCCGTCCCGGTCGCCGCGTAATAGATGCCCTGCCCTTCGAACCTTTCGTAATCCGGGAGGTCGAGCTTGCGGTAGCGCGCGCCCGTCGCGACCACGATCGCCCGGGCCCGGGCGGACCGACCGTCCTCCAGGGCGATGCGATACGGCCGATCCGTGCAATCGAGGCGGCAGGCGGCCCGCGAGATCGCGAGATGGGCGCCGAATTTCTGCGCCTGGATCTGGGCCCGTCCGGCGAGCGCCTGCCCCGAGATCCCGGTCGGGAAGCCCAGGTAATTCTCGATCTTCGAGGACGTCCCGGCCTGACCGCCGGGCGCCTCCTGCTCGATCACGAGGGTCGAGAGGCCCTCCGAGGCCGCGTAGACCGCGGCAGCGAGGCCGGCAGGCCCCGCCCCCACGACCGCGACGTCGAAGACCCGGTCCTCGTCGAGGGGCTCGGTGAGGCCGATCCGGTCGGCAAGCTCCCAGGTGGACGGATTGCGCAGGACGACCGGGCCGGGCGCGACGACCGCGGGCAGATCGGCCTCGCCAAGTCCGAAGCGCCGCATCATCTCCGGCGCGTCCCCGTCGAGATCGGTGGCGACGGTCCGATGCGGATAGGCGTTGCGCGTCATGAAGCGCTGCAGGCGCAGGGTCTCCGCGCAGTGGCTCGGTCCGATCAGCACCACGCCGCCATGCTGGTGCCGCACGAAGCCCAGGCGGCGCAGGATGAAGGCCCGCATCACGATCTCGGAGAGGTCCGGCTCGGCCGCCAGCATCCGCCGGAACTCCAGGCGCGGGACGCGGATCAGCCGGGTATCCGTCCGGGCCTGGCTGCTGACGAGGGATTCCCGCCCGTTCAGGAAGTTCGTCTCGCCGGTGAACTGCCCCGCATGATGGACCGTGAAGACGTGCCGCTCGCGATCCGGCCCCTCGTCGAACGTCTCCACCGCGCCGTCGAGCAGCAGGAAGAAGTCGGCGGCGCGATCGCCGCGCCGGTAGAGGAACGTGCCGGCCGGCACCGTTTCCTCCGTGCCGTACTGGGCGATGCGCGCGATCATGCCCGCGTCGAGGAGCGGGAAGGTCTGAGCCTCCCGCAGATAGGGATCGGTCTGGTCGAGGGGCGAGGACATCGCGGCATCGCCGAGCATCTGGACCATCGGGGATCTCACTCCGTTCAGCGGGCCGGCTTCGGGATCGTCCCGCCGGGAGCATGGGACGGGGGCGGCGCCCCGGCCGCGACGCTCACGGTCGCGGTCAGGCCGGCGGCGAGCGTCACGTCGTCCGGCACGGCATCGAGCGTGACGCGGACCGGGATCCGCTGGGCGAGCCGGACCCAGGTGAAGACGGGATTGACCGAGGGCAGGCCGGCGACGCCGGGTGTCGCATTCGGGTCCATGATGCCGCCGGCGAGGCTCTGGACGCGGCCGTTCAGCACCCGGCCCGGGTAGCCCATCAGCACGATCCGGGCCGCGTCGCCGACCCGGATGCGGCGCAGCTGCGTTTCCTCGAAATAGCCCGCGACCCAGTAGCTGTCGGAATTGATGAGCGTCATCGCGGCTTGGCCGGCGATCGCGTAGGTGCCGGCCTGCAGGAGGAGGTTGGTCACGGCGCCGTTGACGGGCGAGCGCACCTCCACGCGCGAGAGGTTGAGTTCGGCGTTCTCCAGATCGGCGACGGCGCCCTGGTAGGCGGCCTCGGCCGCGTCGGCGTTGCTCTGGTAGGTCTGACGCACCTCGGCGCTGACGGCGAGGTCGTCGAGCCTGTTGCGGCGGTCCGCCTCGGCCCGGGCATTGGCGACCTGCGCGGCGGCCCGGGCCACGGCGGCCTGCGCGCGCTTGACCGCGATCCGGTAGTCGCGCGGATCGATCCGGAACAGCACGTCGCCCTTGCGGACCGTCTGGTTGTCGGTGACGAGGACCTCGGTGACCTGGCCGGATATCTCGGCCGCGACCTGCGCCGTGTAGACGCGCACGCTGCCGTCCCGGGTCCAGGGCGTGTCGACGTAATAGGCCCAGGCGAGCCAGGCGAGGAGTCCGGCGCCCGCCAGCACCGTCGCGACCGCGAAGAGGCCGAAGACCGACGGGGCGGCGGGACGGGGCAGCGGCGTCGGCGGCTGCACCCGCGCCGGCGGCGCACTGCCTTGCTGGAGGCTTGGCATCACTCACAGACGCCCGAGCATGAGGACGAGCCCCGACAGGGTCACGGTGAAGCAGGCGAGTTCGATCAGCGGCGAACGCGACCAAGGCCGGGTCGCCGGGACCCGGCGCAAGGTGACGACGGCGGCGGCGGTCACGCAGACGGCGATCAGCACGCAGGGTGCGAAGGGCGCCACGAAAACCCCCAGGATGTCGATCTCGCGCAGCGGCATCATGGGGCGGTCCTCCAGATCCGCCCGGGGAGCACCACCTCGAAAGCCGCGACCGCGAAGGCGATGCCGACGAAGACCGCCAGGCTCTGGTTCAGCGAGCCGATGAGGTCGTACTGCATCGGGTTCATCGGATCGACCGCCGTCAGGAACGACAGGTTGTAGCCGATCGCCGCCCCCGTCGTGCGCAGATCCGTGACCGCGACCGCGCCGACGAAGAGGAAGGGAAACAGAACGACGGCGAGGATCTCGAAGGCGGCCGGCGTGCCGAGGAGGTAGTACTTCGCGCCCAGCCCGGCGATCTGGCCGACGCCGACGCCCCAGAGATAGGCGCGCGCACGCCGGTCGGAATCCGGCATCGTGGCGAAGATGATCGACACGACCCCCGCGAAGGCGACGAAAAGGCCGCCGGTCGGCCAAGCGGTCGCGATCCAGATCGCCCAGGCGGCCCCGACGACCAGGCTCGTTCGAAGCGCGTTGGCGGCGACCACGTCGGAACTCGGCATCGCCGCGACCGCAGTTGCGGGCGGGGGACCCTGGCCGATCTCGGCAAGCGCGCTCGCCGCGTAGACGCAGGCGATCCCGAGCGAGATCTCGGCACCGCGCGCCAAAGCCGTTCCGAACACCGACAGGGGCGCATCGGAACTCAGGACGACGATCAGGCCCGCGGTCAGGCCGCCCAGGGCGGCCCCGTAGGAGGCGAGACCCGGAAGGCTCCCCCCGACATAGGCGCTGAGCCCGAACCACAGGGCCAGATACAGCCCCAGGGCGATCGGCGCCTGAGCGAACGCCGCGATCCCGACCACGCCGGCGACGAGCCCCAGCACGGTACCGATCATCCGCCATGCCCCTTTCCGGGCGACCAGGCCGCGGGTGGGCAAGGCCAGCGACATCACCGTCCAGGCAGCCCAGCGCGGCGTGTCGAGCTGAAGCCACATGGCCAGCCAGAGCGCCGTCAGGGCGGCCAGCGTCGTCCGGATTCCGAACGGCACACCGGTCGCCGCGAGACGCCTCAGACCGTGGGACAGGTGGTCGATCAAGGAATGCGTCATCGCTGAGGGACGCTCCCGGCCGACGCGGCGTCCGGCCGGGCTTCGGGCTTGCCGGGCGGCGTTGCCCGGCCGAGTCACGGTCAGGCTCCCGGGATCAGAAAGCCCCGATGGCGCGTCAGCGCCTCGGCTACGGGACGTGGCACCCCCAGGTTGGTCGCCAGCACGTCCGGCGGGTTCGAGCCCAGCCACGCCGAGAGATCGTTGGCTTGGTAACGCCCGTTGTTGAAGCCGATGAGCACCTTGAGGATGCCGGGCCCCGTATTCCGGATGTAGTGTCCCGATCCCATCGGGGCGTAGCCGACATCGCCCGCGTCGAAGGTCTCGACGACGACGTGACCTTCCGCCAGGAACACGGCCATCTCGGCCGAGCCTGCGAGGTAATATTGCCATTCGTCGGCGTTCGGGTGCCAGTGCAGCTCCCGCATCGCCCCCGGCTCGATCTCGAGCACGGATCCCGCCATCGTGGTCGAGAGCGGGAATTCGTCGACCGTGACGGTGCGCTGGGTGCCGCCTCCGGGGACGCGCCGCGGTTCCTGGGCGTGGAGCGGGTAGCGGTGACGTGAGGTCAGTTCCGGCCGCGCCCGGGGCGCCGCATCGGGCGATCGGTCATCCGGCACAGGCCCCAGAGCGAAATACGCCTCGCCATGGGGCAAACCGGCTCGATCCGCCGCGCTGAGGCCGAGATTCTGCGCCAGGGCGGCCGCGGGCGTATGCGCCAACCAATCCGTGACGCTGAAGGTGTGATCCTCGGAGAAGTCGCCGTTGTCGAAGATGAGGATGAAGTGGCACTCATCCGGTCCGAGCCCCTGGATCGAGTGTCCCCAGCCGCGGGGGAAATACCAGACGTCGCCGGGACCGAACGTGTCGATTGCCGAGCCGCCATCGGGGTCCAGGATGGTGGTGCGGCAGGACCCCGAAACGACATAGGCCCATTCGGCAGCGTTGGCGTGCCAGTGCATCTCCCGCATGCCGCCGGGCGCGAGCCGCATGGACACGCCGGCAAGACCCTGACTGGCCGGAAACTGTTTCACCGAGGCGCCCCGGGTGACGCCTCCGGGTCCGAGGCGAGGCGGCTGCTCCTCGAGGCGGTAGCGGAACGACAGATCCGTGGTGGTCACCATGCAATCCTCGTTGCAAGAGAAGCGTTGCGGCCCGAAGGGCGCTCAGAGCGATGCGCCGCGTCACGCCCGACAGCGGTGAAACGGCCGCGCGGTGCCCGGGCGGGCCGGAGGCCCCACGCATCACCGGCGCGCGCCAAAAATCCCGGGCTCGACGATCTTTGGTCGTTGTCGGATCTAAAGCCTGGCGAAGTCAGTAATATCGCGGGATCGGACCATCTTGAGGCGTGGTGTCGCCTTCGAGATCGATCATGACCGCGTCGACATAGCACCAGCCCCAACCTTCCGGAGGATCGTATCCCTCGATGATGGGATGTTCGGTTGCGTGGAAATGCGCTGTCGCATGGCGCATGGGCGACTGATCACAGCAGCCCACGTGACCGCAGGTTCGGCAGACGCGCAGGTGAAACCATGCGCTGCCGATCCGGAGACAATCCTCACAGCCGCGCGCACTCGGCGTCACCCTCTGGATGCCTGCAACGTGCCTGCACACTGGCACCACCCGGCGTCTCCCTGCTTGATCGGCCGCGATGCTGGATCGCGCCGGAGGCGCGTGATCCGCACGCAGCCTCACCCAAGAGACCGCGATCGCACCGACGCATCTTGTCGAAAGCGGCGGCCATTTGGACGATCGGATCGGTTCCATCGGCATCGGCATGAGATCGTCAGGTGATGGTGGCCGAGTGACGTGGCACGAATGTTCCAAAAGGATAGGATCCATCAATATTCCTGAAGCTGCTTACTTTAGTCCATGTAACATCCACCTGCGCGTCGCTCCGGAATGCTCGCGGCGTCCACGTGGCCGGACTCCGTCGCCCGGACGGGGCGATCTTCAGGGATCATGGACGATGAAGTCACTTCTCCTCGGCGCCACCGTGCTCGTCGGGTTTCTGGTCGCCTCAGCCGCTCCGAGCCTCGCGGCCGGCGATGGCCTGGATCGGGACGCGGCCGCACAGGGCAACGGCCATTTCGCCGGCATGCACCGTGGCGCGCGGATCACCTCGCGGTACGGAGTGATGCGTCCGCGTCGCCACCATCGGCACCACCGTCGCTGAGGCGTTCGGACAGGCCCGCGCCTCGCATGATCCGCAGGATCGCCCCCGAGCTGCGCGGCGGCGCGATCGGGGCGCCCGGCCTCCGGCCGCGGATTGCGGGAGCCGGATGCCGCGCGAAGCGGGATCGGCCGGCATGCCCGGCCGCCTGTCCGGCGCATCGCACGCGTCTCGTCCCTGATCGCCGCTTCGGACGCTTCTGACGTCCGCGCCCGCCTCCAGCCCGAGGACCCCGATGGCCAAGGCCAAGATCCGCGCCTACACCAATCCTGCCGGCGGCTGGGGCGCGCTGGAGGCGACCGGCAAGGCGCTCGTCGAACAGGAGATTGCGGTGCGCGGAGCGGCGACGCTCCTGCGCATGAACCAGCCCTCGGGCTTCGACTGCCCGGGCTGCGCCTGGCCCGATCCCAAGAAGCCCGGCCCGTTCGAATTCTGCGAGAACGGGGCCAAGGCCATGGCCTGGGAGGCGACCGCCAAGCGCTGCGCCCCGGACTTCTTCGCCGCCCACACGGTGTCCGAACTGGCGACGTGGAGCGACTACGACCTGGAGATGGTCGGTCGCATTACGCACCCGATGCGCTACGAGGCGGCCAGCGACAGGTATGTCCCGGTCGCCTGGGCGGATGCCTTCGCGCGGATCGGGACGATCCTGCGCGACGGCACGGATCCGGATCAGGTCGAGTTCTACACGTCCGGGCGCGCCTCCAACGAGGCCGCCTTCCTGTTCCAGCTCCTCGGACGGGCCTACGGGACCAACAACTTCCCCGATTGCTCGAACATGTGCCACGAGGCGACCAGTGTGGGTCTCCCGCAGAGCATCGGCGTCGGCAAGGGCACGGTTCTCCTGGAGGATTTCGACCGCGCCGACGCGATCCTGATCTTCGGCCAGAATCCGGGGACCAACAGCCCGCGGATGATGACGAGCCTGCGCGACGCGTCGCGGCGGGGCGCGGCGATCCTGAGCTTCAATCCGTTCCGGGAGCGGGCCTTGGAGCGCTTCCAGGCGCCGCAGAATCCCGTCGAGATGGCGTCGCTGACCTCGACGCCGATCGCCTCGCGCATCTTCCAGGTCCGGGTCGGGGGCGATGCGGCCGCCCTCAAGGGGATCATGAAGGCCTGCATCGCGATGGACGATGCGGCCATCGCCGCCGACACGGGGCGCGTGCTCGATGCGGACTTCATCGCGGGCCACACGCGCGGCTTCGAGGCCCTCGCGGCCGACCTTCGCGCGACATCCTGGGCGGCGATCGAGCGCCGGTCCGGGCTCAGCCGGGCGGACCTCGAATCCGCGGCACGGACCTACGTGGCGGCGGAGAGCGCCATCCTGGTCTGGGGGATGGGGATCACCCAGCATCGCCGCGGCACCGAGAATGTCCGCCTGATCAGCAACCTCGCGCTCCTGCGGGGCAATGTCGGGCGGCCGGGCGCGGGCCTGTGCCCGGTGCGCGGGCATTCCAACGTTCAGGGCAACCGAACCGTCGGCATCACCGAGAAGCCGACGCCGGACATGCTCGACCGGATGCGGGACGTCTTCGGCTTCGAGCCGCCCCGGGCCCATGGCCACGACGTGGTCACGGCCCTCGGCGCGATGCTGCGGGGCCAGGCGCGGGCCTTCATCGCCCTCGGCGGAAACTTCGCCGCCGCCGTGCCCGACACCGAAGCCGTCCAGCGGGCGATGCGGACGCTCGACCTGACGGTGGCGATCAACACCAAGCTGAACCGGGGCCAGCTGGTCCACGGCCGGGAAGCCTACATCCTGCCCTGCCTCGCCCGCAGCGAGGTCGACCACCAGGCGACGGGCCCGCAATCGATCACCGTCGAGGACTCGATGTCGATGGTGCATGCCTCGGCCGGCCGCAACCTTCCGGCCTCGGAGCACCTGCTGAGCGAGACCGCGATCGTGGCCGGCATCGCGCGGGCGACGCTCGGCCCCGGCTCGGCCATTCCCTGGGAGGACTTCACCGCGGATTACGACCGGATCCGCGACGCGATCGAGCGCATCTTCCCGATCTTCCAGGGCTTCAACGCGCGGATCCGCGTGCCCGGCGGCTTTCATCTCACCTCGCTGGCGCGCGAGCGGATCTGGGCGACGCCGTCCGGCCGCGCCGAGTTCGCGGTCTTCGAAGGCCTGGACGAGGACGAATACGCCGATGACCCGGATGCGCTCTGGCTCACGACGATGCGCAGCCACGATCAGTACAACACGACGCTCTACAGCCTGTCCGACCGGTACCGGGGCGTCTTCGGCGGCCGCATGGTGGTCTTCCTGAGCGAGGCCGAGATGGCCCGGCAGGGCGTTCGGGCCGGGGACCGCGTCGCCCTCCACACCCTCGCGCAGGACGGGATCGCCCGCTCGGTCGAGGGCTTTGAGGTCGTGCCCTACGCGCTGCCCGACGGCTGCGTCGGCGCCTATTACCCCGAAGCCAATCCCCTGGTCCCCCTCGGCCTGCACGATCCGCAGAGCCACACCCCCTCCTACAAGGCGATTCCGGTCCGGATGCGCCGCCTCGGAACGGGAGCCTGAGCATGGACGCCCTCACGCTCTCCCGGATCCAGTTCGCCTTCACGATCGGCTTCCACATCCTGTGGCCGGCCTTCACGATCGGCATCGCCTCGTTCGTCGCGTTCCTGAGCTTCCGGTGGTGGCGCACGGACGATCCGGTCTACGGCGCGCTGATGCGGTTCTGGATCCGCATCTTCGCGCTGGGCTTCGGCATGGGGGTCGTGACCGGGCTGGTCCTCTCCTACCAGATCGGGACGAACTGGAGCGGGTTCTCCCGGGCCGTCAGCAACGTGCTCGGGCCGTTCTTCATGTACGAGGTCATGACCGCCTTCTTCCTGGAGGCGGGCTTCATCGGCATCGTCATCTTCGGGGAGAACCGCGTCGGGCGCGGCGCGCATTTCTTCGCCTGCCTGATGGTCGCCACAGGGACCCTGTTCAGCGCCAGCTGGATCCTGGCCTCCAACAGCTGGATGCAGACGCCGGCGGGCTACACGCTCGATGCCGACGGCCTGTTCCATGTGGCCGACTGGTGGGCGGCGTTCTTCAACCCGTCCTTTCCCTATCGCTTCCTGCACATGGTCTGCGCCAGCTACATCACGGGCAGCTTCGTGGTCGCGGGGGTCTCGGCCTACCACCTCTGGCGGCGCCAGCACGTCGCGGTCGCCCGCAAGGGCTTCTCCCTGGCGATGGGCGCGGCCCTGGTGCTCGTCCCGCTGCAGCTCGTCATCGGCGACGCGCATGGACGCAACACCATGCGCCACCAGCCGACCAAGCTCGCCGCCATGGAGGGGCTCTGGGAGTCCGGCTCGGGCGTCCCGGCGACGCTGATCGCGTGGCCGGATATGGCAGCCGAGCGCAACCTCTTCGAGATCGCGATCCCGCACGCCGCGAGCCTCTACCTGACGCATAGCTGGAACGGCTACGTGCAGGGGCTCAAGGCCGTCCCGGCCGCCGACCGGCCCTACGTGCCGCTGGTGTTCTTCGCCTTCCGCATCATGGTCGGCGTCGGCCTCGTGCTCCTGATCCTGGCCGTCATCGGCGGCGTGCTCCGCTGGCGCGGCCGCCTGTTCACCACCCGCTGGTTCCAGCTCGCCGCCATGGCGGCGACCCCGCTGGGCTTCATCGCGGTGATCGCCGGCTGGACCGTGACCGAGACCGGGCGGCAGCCCTACGTGGTCTACGGACATCTGCGCACGGCCGACGCCGTCGCGCCGCTCGCGCCCGGCGCCGTGCTGACCTCGCTGCTGATGTTCGCCCTGGTCTACAACCTGCTGCTCCTGGCCTTCTTCTGGTACGGCGCGCGCATCGTCATCCGCGGACCGGCCGCGATCGCGGACCTGCATCCGAACGCGGTGCGCCCCGGCCTCGAACAGGCCGGAACGGCGGTCCTGGGCCGGGCGCCCCGCTACACCACGCCGATCGCGGCCGGGGAATGACGATGGATTTACCGCTGATCTTCGCCCTCGTCGCGGCCTTCGCCATCGCGATCTACGTGCTCGCCGACGGGTTCGACCTCGGCATCGGCATCCTGTTCCTGCTCGCACCGCGCGATCGGCACCGGGACCTGATGATGCAGAGCATCGCGCCGATGTGGGACGGCAACGAAACCTGGCTCGTCCTCGGCGGCGCCCTGCTCTGGGCCGCTTTTCCGATCGCCTATTACGTTCTGCTTCCGGCCTTCTACCTGCCGATCATGGCGATGCTGTTCGCCCTGATCCTGCGGGGCATCGCCTTCGAGTTCCGGTTCCAGGCGACGCGCTTCCGGCGCGTCTGGGATTTCGCCTTCGCGGGCGGCTCCCTCCTCGCCGCGCTGGCGCAGGGCCTCGTCCTGGGCGGCTTCATCGGCGGTGTTCCGGTGCATGAGGGCGTCTTCTCCGGAAGCCCGTTCAGCGCCTTCAGCCTGCTGGGCCTGCTCTGCGGCGCCGGCCTCGTCGGCGGTTATGCGCTCCTGGGTGCGGGCTGGCTGATCTGGCGCACCGACGGGGCGGTGCAGGTCTTCGGCCGGGAGGTGGGACGGGCCGCCCTGATCCTCACGGCCGCCATGATGATCCTGGTGAGCGCCTGGACGGCCCTCACCGTTCCCGAGGTCGCGCAGCGCTGGTTTGCATGGCCGCAGCTGCTGCCGCTGGCGCTCCTTCCTGCGGCGGCCGCCGGCGTCTCGGTGCTGATCGGGCGCAGCCTGTGGAGCGGGCGCGAGACGCGGGTGTTTCAATGGACGATCGTGCTGTTCCTCCTCGGCTTCGCGGGGCTGGTGGTCAGCCTCTGGCCCTACGTCGTGCCCCGCCACGCCACGATCTGGAACGCCGCGTCCGACGATGCGACCCTGCGCTTCGTCGGGATCGGCGTGCTGATCGTCGTCCCGGTCATCATCGGCTATCTGGGCCATGCCTACTGGGTCTTCCGCGGAAAGACCGTGCTGGAGGCGCACGGCACCGAGGAGGCTCAGCAGGCGGCGCCGTCCGCAGGCCGGCGCGCCAGCGCCTCCGAGACCGCCCTGCACCTGTGCTGAGGCGCGCCCTCAGCGTCGCCGGAGGCGAACCCGCATGGCCCGCTTCGCTCGCGCGACACGCGTCGCCCCGACCCTCGCAGCCCCGACCCTCGCAGCCCTGGCGCTCGCAGCCCAGGCGCTCGCAGCCTTGGCGCTCGCAGCCCTGATCGACGGCCGGGAGACGGCCCGGGCGGCAGAACGCGACGCTCCGGTCCCGGTCGTCACCGCCAAGGTCGCCCGCGGCGACGTACCGGTCGTCCTCAAGGGGCTCGGGACCGTGCAGGCCTACAACACGGCGACGATACGCAGCCAAGTCACCGGCTTGCTCACGAGCGTGACGTTCGTCGAGGGCAGGTCCGTGGCGGCCGGCTCGGTGCTGGCCACGGTCGATCCCGAGATCTACCGGGCCAAGCTCGATCAGGCCAAGGCGCAGCTGCAGCGGGACCTGGCGCGGCTGAGCAACGCCCAGCTCAACCTCGACCGCAACGCGCCGCTGCTGGAGAAGGGATACGCCACGGATCGGCTGGTCGAGGACCAGAAGGCGCAGGTCGCCGAACAGGCGGCCGCGGTCGCCATCGACAAGGCCGCCGTCGCCTACGCGGAAGCGGAGCTCGGCTTCACCACCCTGCGGGCGCCCTTCGACGGCGTGACCGGCATCCGGCTGACGGATGTCGGCAACCTCGTCCGCCCGAGCGATCCCGGCGGGATCGTCGTCGTCGCGCAGCTGCAGCCGATCAGCGTGATCGTCACGGTGGCGGCCGGCGACATTCCCGAAATCCAGACCGCGCTGACGCACGGTCCGGTCGCGGCCCAAATATATGACCAGACCGGGACGCACTTGCTCGACAGCGGCACCCTGCTGCTGATCGACAATCAGGCGCAGACCAGGACCGGCACCGTTCAGCTCAAGGCCAACGTCCCGAATGCGCAGCGTGCGCTTTGGCCCGGCACCTTCGTGGTGGCGGAAATCACCCCCCGCGTCATCAAGGACGCGCTCACGATACCGGTCGATGCCATCCAGCAGAACGACCACGGGACCTTCGTCTACGTGGTCGGCGACGACCGCACGGTGCGCGTCCGGCCGGTCGCCGTCGCGTCGCGGCACAAGGGTCTCGCGCTCATCGGATCCGGGCTCGGCCCAGGCGAGACGGTCGTGACGCAGGGCCAGTACCGCCTGCGGCCCGGAACCGTCGTGGCGGAAGCCGAGCCCGGAGCCGTCTCTCAGACGACGACGCGCGCGCTCGGGCTGCTGCCGTGAACCTGTCGGCCCCCTTCATCCGGCGCCCGATCGCCACGGCCCTCCTCATGGTGGCCGTCGTGGCGCTGGGGGTGGCGAGCTACCCCTTGCTGCCGATCGCGGCGTTGCCCAGCATCGACACGCCGATCCTCCAGGTCACGGCGCAGCTTCCGGGCGCATCGCCGCAGATCGTGGCCGATTCCGTGACCACGCAGCTGGAGCGCCAGTTCGGGCAGGTGCCCGGGCTCAGCCAGATGACCTCGAGCAGCGGCGTCGGCTACGCGCAGATCACGCTGCAATTCGATCGCAGCCGGAGCCTCGATGGCGTCTCCACCGACGTCCAGGCCGCGATCAACAATACCCAGGGGCAGCTGCCCGCGAGCCTGCTCGATCCGCCCGTCTCCCGGCGCACGAACCCGGCCGACGCGCCGATCCTGCTGATCGCGGTGCGTTCGGACGTCCTGCCGATCACCACGGTCTCGGATTACGCCGATTCCATCCTGGCGCAGCGGATCGCGCAGATCGCAGGCGTGGGCCAAGTTCTGGTCGGCGGCCTGCAACTGCCGGCGCTGCGCGTCCAGCTCAACCCCGCCCTGATGGCGTCGGAGCAGCTGAGCTTTCCCGAGGTGCGGCGGGCACTGGCGCGGCTCACCGTCGAGCAGCCGACCGGGCAGCTCTACGGACGACAGCAGACCTTCGCCCTCACGACGAACGATCAGCTTCTGACCGCCGACGGCTTCGACGCGGCGATCGTCGCCTATCGCGACGGCGCGCCGATCCGCATCCGCGACATCGGGCGGACCGTCAAGGCGCCGCAGGACGAGACCCTGGCGGGCTGGATCGACGGCAAGCCGACGGTGATCCTCGCCGTGCAGCGGCAGGCCGGGGCCAACGTGGTCGAGACCGTCGCGTCCATCCGGGCGCGGCTCCCGCACTTGAGGGCGTCCCTGCCGCCGGGCATCGACGTCGCCATCGTGTCCGACCGGACGACGACGATCGTCGAGAGCCTCGACGACGTGCGGCGCACGCTGCTGCTGACCATCGCCCTCGTCGTCGGCGTCATCGCGGTGTTCCTGCGCACGGTCTGGGCGACCGTCATCCCGGCGCTTTCCGTCCCGATCGCGCTCCTGGGCACGGTGGCGGCGCTGTACCCGCTCGGCTACAGCCTCGATAACCTGTCGCTGATGGGCCTGTCGGTCGCGATCGGCTTCGTGGTCGACGACGCCATCGTGATGGTCGAGACCGTCGTGCGGCACATCGATGAGGGCGCGGGCCCCGTCGAGGCGGCCGTCGCGGGCGCGTCGGAGATCGGCTTCACGGTCCTGTCAATCTCGATCTCGCTGATCGCCGTGTTCATACCGCTCTTCCTCATGGGCGGTGTCGTCGGGTTGATATTCCGGGAATTCGCCGCGACGGTCGCGGTCGCGATCTTGGTCTCGACCGCGGTCTCCCTGACCCTGATCCCGATGCTCTGCGCCAAGCTCCTGCCGCCCCGGCGGCAGGACGCGCCGGGGCGGATCTCACGGGCCGTCGAGCGGATGTTCGACCGGCTCTTCGCCCTGTACGATCGGGGCTTGGCGGTGGTGCTGCGGCATCAGGCCGTGACCCTCTGCGTCATGATCGCCACGATCCTCACGACGCTCGGTCTGTTCGTCGTCATCCCGAAAGGCTTCTTCCCCGAGGAGGACACCGGCCTCATCCTGGGCATCGCGGAAGGGGCCCAGGACAGTTCGCCGGCCGCCATGAAGGCCGCCCAGCAGGCGCTCCTGGCCGTCGCGGCCCGGGACCCGGCGGTCGCCAGCGCCGTCGGCTTCGTCGGAGCCGGCGGGCCGACCGTCACGGAGAACGACGGACGGGTGTTCATCACGCTGAAGCCCTTCGGCCAGCGCGACGTGAGCGTGTTCCAGGTCATGCGGCGCCTCGACACGGCGCTCGCGTCGGTCCCCGGGATCACCCTCTACATGCAGGCCGCCCAGGACATCACCATCGGCGGCCGCCTCAGCAAGACGCAGTTCCAGTACACGCTCACCGACCTGGATCCGGCCGAGCTGACCGTCTGGGGCTCGCGCCTCGCCGACCGGCTCCGGGCGCTCCCGGTGTTGCGCGGCGTCGCCAGCGACCGGCAATCGGCCGGGCGCACGCTGCGGCTCTCGATCGATCGGGCCACCGCGTCGCGCCTCGGCGTCGATCCCGCCGAGATCGACCAGACGCTCTACGACGCCTTCGGCCAGCGCCACGTGGCCCGGCTCTATACGGCCCTCAACCAGTATTACGTGATCCTGGAGGTCGAACCGTCCTACCAGTTCGGCCCCGAGGCCCTCCGGCGGATCTATGTCCGCTCGCAGAGCGGGACGATGGTGCCGATCGGCGAGATCGCCACGGCCGTGCCGGACGTCACGCCGCTGGCCATCAACCACCAGAACCAGTTCCCGTCGATGACGCTGAGCTTCAACCTCGCCCCCGGCGTCACGATCGGCACGGCCGTCACGGCGGTCGAGGACGCGGTCGCCGCCTTGCGGATGCCGCCCTCCGTGGCGCACGGTTTCGAGGGCAACGCGAAGGCGTTCCGCGCCGCGCTCGGCGGGATGGCGCCCCTGATCCTGCTCGCCCTGTTCGCGATCTACCTGATCCTCGGCATGCTCTACGAGAGCACGATCCATCCGATCACGATTCTCTCGACGCTGCCCTCCGCGGGGCTCGGCGCCCTCCTGGCGCTCATGGCCTTCGGGCGGCCGCTCGACCTGATCGGCCTCATCGGGATCATCCTGCTGATCGGCATCGTCAAGAAGAACGGCATCATGCTGGTCGACGTCGCCCTGGAGGCGGAGCGGAACCGCGGCCTGTCCGCGACGGAAGCGGCCCGCGAGGCGGGGCGCCTGCGTTTCCGGCCGATCCTGATGACGACGCTCTGCGCGCTGCTCGGAGGCCTCCCCCTCCTGCTCGCGACCGGTGCCGGCGCAGAGATCCGCCAGCCGCTCGGCCTTACAATCGTCGGAGGACTGATCGTTTCTCAGCTCCTCACGCTCTACACCACGCCGGTCGTTTACATTTACATGGCCCGCCTCGGCCATCGGCTTCGTCGCGGCAGCACCGGTGAGCGACCGCGCGTGGCCTGACCGCCCCGCGCGGGCGAGCCCGTCCCACAGATCCGGCACAAGGACATCGTCGCGCCGACATGCAGGCCCCCCAGCTCATCGTTCAGCCGGACCACGGGACCGAGCCGGTCGTCGCCCTGATGCGGAGCGCCGAGCGGGAGATCCTGCTCAAGCAATTCACCTTCGACCATCCCCTGCTGATCGACGCCGTCCTGGACCGGCATGCGGCCGGCATCGCCGTCCGCGTCCTTCTCAATCCGGCCAAGGGCACCGGCGAGCGCGTCAACGATCGGACCTTCGCGCGCCTGGAGGAGGCCGGCCTTCCGGTGCGCTGGACATCGCCGCGCTTCCTCGTCACCCACGAGAAGTCGCTGGTCGTCGACGGCGCGCGCGCGATGGTCGCGACGTTCAACTTCATGGAGAAGTACTTCACCAAGACCCGGGATTACGGGATCATCCTGTCCGATCCTGGTCAGGTCGCCGACATACGGGCCTGCTTCGAGGCGGATTGGACCGACGGGACATTCGCGCCGAACGGCGGGTCCGGCCTGTCCTGGAGCCCGGGGAGCGCCCGGGCGATCCTGTGCAACCTGCTCGACGGGGCCAGGCGCAGCATCGATCTCGCCCACCCGAAATTCGCCGAGCCGGTGATCTTCGAGCGGATCCATGCCGCCCTGAAGCGGGGCGTCCGGGTTCGCCTCCTGTGCGGCGGCAAGCACGGCCTGCACCAGCCCGACCTGATGTACTCCTTCGCCCTGTGGCGGCTGTTCCGCGAGGCCGGCGGCCGCCTGCACAAGCAGCGCCAGCTGCGCAGCCACGGCAAGATCGCGATCATCGATGGCGAGCGGGTCTATCTCGGCACCCAGAACCTCGATCAGGCCGCTTTCGATCTGCGGCGCGAACTCGGCGTCGTGATCGGCGAGCCCGCGATCGTCGGTGCGATCGCCGCCGTCTTCGAGGCGGACTGGAAGGGGTCGCGGCGATACGAGCCACCCTATCCGATTGCGGCACCGGATGCGGACGAGAGCGCGGAGTTCGAGCCGGATGCCGACCTCCGACACAGCTGAGCCCTTGCCGGCGCCAGACGCCGCGCCGCCCGGCCTCCTGGAACTGTTCTGGCTGTTCAACCGGCTGACCCTGGTCAGCTTCGGCGGCGGCCTCACGGCCTGGGCCCGAAAGTTGATCGTCGAGGACAAGCGCTGGCTCGACGATGCGGAGTTCCTCAGCGCCTACGCGCTGGCGCGGGTGCTGCCCGGCGCCAACCAGGCGAATTTCGCGATCTATGTCGGCCACCGCTTCCGCGGCGTGTCCGGGGCGGCCGCCGCCCTGCTGGGCCTGACGCTCGTGCCGTTCTGGATCGTCCTCGGCCTCGCCTGGGCCTATTTCCACAGCGGCGCGGTGCCGGCGGTCCAGGATGTCCTGCGCGGCGTCACCGCCGCCGCGGTCGGGCTCGCCCTGTCGGCAGGCCTGAAGGCGGGCGAGGGCTTCGCGCGGCGGCCCGCCGCCCTCGCCTTCATCGCGGCGGCCTTCCTGGGCTCGGTTCTGCTGCATCTGCCGCTGATCGCCGTGCTGGCGATCCTGGCGCCGCCGGCCTTCCTGCTGGCCTGGCGGCATCTGCACCGGCGCGGCGCGGATGGGGCGGCCTCGTGAAGGCCAGCGACCTCATCGCGCTCGCCGCCTTCTTCAGCACGCTGTCGATCCTGTCCATCGGCGGCAGCAACAGCGTCGTGCCGGAGATGGCGCGGCACGCGGTCGGGGAGGCGCACTGGCTCACCGGGGCCGCCTTCTCCGACATCTTCGCGATCTCGCAGGCCGCCCCCGGCCCGAGCAACCTGATCGTCGCGATGATCGGCTACAAGGTCGCGGGGCTCGCGGGAGCCCTGGTCGCGCAGGCGGCCATGATGCTGCCGGCCGGGCTGCTGATGATCGTCGTGGCGCGGCTCTGGCAACGGACCTCAGGCAGCGCATGGCACGTCGCCCTGGAGGCGGCACTCGGGCCGATCGCCGTCGGGCTGATCCTGGCGAGCGGGTGGACGGTGGCCGAGGGCGCCGGCTTCTCGGCGCGGGGCTACATCGCCGCGGCGCTCTTCACCCTGCTGTTCTGGCGCACGGCCCTCAATCCGCTGCCCATCCTCGCGATTGCCGGCCTCCTGGGTTGGTTCGGCGTGATCTGAGCCGCGCGCCGGCGGACCGGTACCGGGTGGATGGCCTGCGGCGGCGCTCCGAGCGGGCTTCCCATCGAGCGCGCGTGTCCGAACGGGCACGAATGCGCAATTCGCAATCCAAACCAACAAGAATGCCGCCCTGCGCGCGAGGCAGGCTGACGGCGACGGTTAGGACGTCCTGAACCCGTCGCGGCGGGAGGCACGATGTCGTCGAGCGTGGAAGAAGGTGTCCCGGCCCTGCAGGACCGTCCGATCGGCATCTCCGCCACGGGGACGCGCCGCGAGACCGATTCGATGGGCGGCATCGACGTGCCGGCGGACCGCTACTGGGGCGCGCAGACCGAGCGCTCGCTCCAGCATTTCTCGATCGGCACCGATCGCATGCCCAAGCGCGTCTATCACGCCTACGGCTACGTCAAGAAGGCCGCGGCTCTGGTCAACGCCGCGGCCGGGCGCCTGGAGGCGTGGCGGGCGCAGGCCATCGTCCAGGCCGCCGACGAGGCGATCGCCGGCAGGCTCGACGATCACTTCCCGCTCTACGTCTGGCAGACCGGCTCCGGCACCCAGTCCAACATGAACGTCAACGAGGTGCTGTCGAACCGCGCGATCCAGCTTCTGGGCGGCGAACTCGGCTCGAAGAGCCCGGTCCACCCGAACGACCACGTCAACATGGGCCAGTCCTCAAACGACACCTTCCCGACCGCGATGCACATCGCTACGGTGCTGGAACTCGACGAGGTCCTTCTTCCGCAGGCACACAGGCTCGCCGACGCCATCGACGCCAAGGCCCAGGACTGGATGGACGTGGTCAAGACCGGGCGGACCCACCTGCAGGACGCGACGCCGCTGACGGTCGGCCAGGAATGGTCGGGCTACGGGCAGCAGATGCGCGACGCGCTGGCCCTGGTCGAGGCGTCCCGCGGCGGGCTCTACAGGCTGGCGGCCGGCGGCACCGCGGTCGGCACCGGGCTGAACGCCCCGGAGGGCTTCAGCGCCGAGATCGCCGGCAAGATCGCCGCGCTGACCGGCAAGCCCTTCGTCACCGCGCCCAACAAGTTCGCCGCGCAAGGCTCGCTGGACGCCATGGTCGCCGCGATGGCGGCGGTGCGCGGGCTCGCGGTGGCGCTGATGAAGATCGCCAACGACATGCGCTGGCTCGCCTCGGGGCCGCGCTGCGGCCTCGGCGAACTGCTCCTGCCCGCCAACGAGCCGGGCTCCTCGATCATGCCCGGCAAGGTCAACCCGACCCAGTGCGAGGCCCTGGTGATGGTCTGCATCCAGGTGATCGGCGAAGACAATGCGGTCGCCTTCGCGGGCTCGCAGGGCAATTTCGAGCTGAACGCGATGCGCCCGATCATCATCAACAACACGCTCCACGCGATCCGCGTGCTGGGCGATGCCTGCGAGAAGTTCCGGACCTTCTCGGTCGCCGGTACGGAACTCAACCGCAGGCGCATCGACGAGACCGTGAACCAGTCGCTGATGCTGGTCACGGCCCTGTCACCGGTGATCGGCTACGACCTCGCCTCCAAGATCGCCCACCGTGCCAACGACGAAGGCACGACGCTGCGCGAGGCCGCCCTGGCCGAGGGCGTCCCGGCCGAGCGCTTCGATGCCGTCTGCGATCCCAAGACCATGATCGGCCACGGGCTGGCCGGGGCCTGACCCGGTGACCCCGTCATCCCGAGCCCCTCACTCGAGCGAGACACCATGAGCACGAAGGTCGCCGATCTGTTCGTCCGGGCGCTGGCGCAGGCCGGCGTGAAGCGCATCTACGGCGTGGTCGGCGACAGCCTCAACGGCCTGACCGAGGCCCTGCGCCAGGACGGCTCGATTGCCTGGATCCACACCCGCCACGAGGAGAGCGCCGCCTTCGCGGCCGGCGCCGAGGCCCACCTGACCGGCGACCTCGCGGTCTGCGCCGGCTCCTGCGGGCCCGGCAACCTGCACCTGATCAACGGCCTGTTCGACGCGCACCGCTCCCGCGTGCCGGTGCTGGCCATCGCGGCCCAGATCCCCTCGGCCGAGATCGGCCGGGGCTACTTCCAGGAGACGCACCCGCAGAACCTGTTCCAGGAATGCAGCCACTATTGCGAGCTGGTCTCCTCGCCGGCCCAGTTGCCCGGCGTGATCGAGACCGCGATCCGCGTCGCGATCGCCGAGCGCGGGGTGGCGGTGGTGGTGATCCCCGGCGATGTCGGCCTCATGGCCATGCCGGGCGGGGCGCCCGACCTCTCCGCCGCCCTGGTGCCGCCCCCGCCGGTGGTGCGCCCGCGCGACGCCGACCTCGACGCCCTCGCCGGGATGCTCAACGGGGCCGAACGCGTGACCCTGTTCTGCGGCCGCGGCTGCGCCGGGGCGCACGCGGAGCTGCTGCAGCTCGCCGAGGCGCTGAAGGCCCCGGTGGTCCACGCGCTGGGCGGCAAGGAGCACGTGGAGTGGGACAATCCCTACGACGTCGGCATGACCGGCCTGATCGGCTTCTCGTCGGGCTACCGGGCGATGCTCGACTGCGACACCCTGCTGCTGCTCGGCACCGGCTTCCCCTACCGCCAGTTCTACCCGGAGGACGCCAAGATCGCGCAGGTCGACCTGCGGGCCGGGAGCCTCGGGCGCCATTGCCGGATCGATCTCGGCCTGATCGGCGATGTCGGCGCCACGATCACGGCGCTGCTGCCGAAGCTGCAGGCGAAGACCGACCGGGCGCATCTCGACGACAGCCTCGCCCATTACCGCAAGGCCCGCGCCGGGCTCGACGCCCTGGCGGTGGGCAAGGCCGGCGGCAAGATCCACCCGCAATACGTCGCCCGCGCCCTGAGCGAGGCGGCCTCCGAGGACGCGGTCTTCACCTTCGACGTCGGCACGCCGACGATCTGGGCGGCCCGCTACCTCGCCATGAACGGCAAGCGCCGGCTGATCGGCTCGCTGAACCACGGCTCCATGGCCAACGCCCTGCCGCAGGCGATCGGCGCGCAGGCGGCCTATCCCGGACGGCAGATCATCTCGTTCTCCGGGGACGGCGGCTTCGCCATGCTGATGGGCGACCTGCTGACCCTCAACCAGCACAGGCTGCCGGTGAAGGTCGTGGTGCTGAACAACGGCACCCTGGGCTTCGTCGAGATGGAGATGAAGGCCGCGGGCTTCCTCGAGACCGGCGTCGAACTGGTGAACCCGGACTTCGCCGCCATGGCCCGGGGGGCCGGCATCTTCGCCCGCCGCGTCGAGGATCCGGCCGAATTGCCCGACGCGATGCGCGCGCTGCTGGACCATGACGGCCCGGCCCTCCTCGACGTCGTCTCGGCCCGCCAGGAACTGTCGATGCCGCCGAAGATCGGCCTCGAGCAGGCGACGGGCTTCGGGATGTGGCTCGCACGGGCGGTGATCGACGGGCGCGGCACCGAGATCATCGACCTCGCCAAGACCAATCTCTGGCGCTGAGGCGCCATTCCGAAGCCGGAGTTCAGCCCGATGATCCGCTGCGTTCGCATCTGGACCGGTGACGACGACAATTCCTACTTCGAGGAAGGCGTCATCGCCCTGCCCCACGGCGAGCGCGGCGACATCCTCAGCGGCACGACCGACGTGGTCTCGATCTCCTTCCGGGAGACGCAGGCCGGCGGGACCTACGCGTGGCACCCGGCCCCGACCCGGCAGTTCGTCATCACCCTGCGCGGCACCCTCGACTTCCAGACGAAGGCCGGCGCGCATTTCACGATCCGCCCCGGCGACATCCTCATCGCCGAGGATACGGCCGGCTCCGGCCATTCCTGGCGCCTCGTCGACGACGAACCCTGGTGCCGGGCCTACGTGATCCTCGCCCCCGGCGCCGAGGCCCGGCTGCCCTTCGTCCCGAACGCCCGGTGAGATCCTCCGAACCCGCTGCCAGGAGCCCCGCGATGGCCGGCCGAAGCGACGACAATCCCGACGTGGTGCTGATCGGCGCCGGCATCATGAGCGCGACCTTCGGCACGCTCCTGAAGGAGCTGGAGCCCTCGCTGACACTCGCGATGTTCGAGACCCTGCACGATTGCGCGCAGGAGAGTTCGGAAGGCTGGAACAATGCCGGCACCGGCCACGCGGCCAATTGCGAGCTGAACTACACGCCCCAGCGCCCCGACGGCAGCGTCGACATCGCCAAGGCGCTGGAGGTCAACACCGAGTTCGACATCTCGCGCCAGCTCTGGGCGCATCTGGTGCGGAAGGGCGCGATCCCCGATCCCCGCGCCTTCCTCCATCCCTGCCCGCATATGAGCTTCGTCTGGGGGGCAGAGAACGTCGCGTTCCTCAAGGCCCGCTACGCCGCGATGGCGGCGCACCATTGCTATCACGGCATGGAATACAGCGAGGATCCGCAGGTCATCGCCGGCTGGGCGCCGCTGATCATGGAGGGCCGCGCGCCCGGCGAGGCGATCGCCGCCACCCGGATCGTCACCGGGACGGATGTCGATTACGGCGCCCTCACGCACCTCCTCGTCAAGCAGCTCGCGGCGCAGCCGGGCTTTTCCGTGCACTACAACCGCAAGGTCGTCGCCCTCGACCGGGTCGATGACGGCCGCTGGGCCGTGACCGTCGAGGACACCTACGACGGCACGCGCCAGACCGTGACGGCGAAGTTCGTGTTCATCGGCGCGGGCGGCGGCTCGCTGCCGCTGCTGCAGGCCTCGAAGATCCCGGAGGGGCGCGGCTATGGCGGCTTCCCGGTCTCGGGCATCTGGCTGCGCTGCGACGTCGACGCGGTCAGCGCGCGCCACCACGCCAAGGTCTACGGCAAGGCGGCCTCCGGCTCGCCGCCGATGTCGGTGCCCCACCTCGACACCCGCATCATCGGCGGCAAGCGCTCGCTGCTGTTCGGGCCCTATGCGGGCTTCTCGTCGCGGTTCCTCAAGCACGGGTCGCTCACCGACCTGTTCACCGCGCTGACCCCGCACAACATCGTGCCGCTGCTCGACGTCGCCAAGGACAACGTCGCGCTGACCGAGTACCTCGTCGGTCAGGTGCTTCAGAGTTCCGACCACCAGTTCGCGACCCTGAAGCAGTTCTTTCCGAAGGCCCTGAAGCAGGACTGGACGTCGGCGGTGGCCGGCCAGCGGGTGCAGACGATCAAGCCGACCGGCAAGGCGAACCCGCTGGAGGAAGGCTACCTGGAATTCGGCACCGAGCTGGTGGCCGCGGCCGACAAGTCGATCTGCGCGCTGCTCGGCGCTTCGCCGGGGGCCTCGACGGCGGCGTTCATCGCGGTCGAAGTGCTCGAGACGTGCTTTGCCGACCGGCTGACGCCGGATGGCTGGCTGCCGCGCCTCAAGGCCGTGATCCCGACCTACGGCATCGACCTCAAGGAGGATGCCGAGGCCTGCCGGCGCAGCCGGGCCGAAACGGCGCCGATCCTCAAGATCGACAACGTCTGACAGGCTCAGGGCGCGCGGAGAAGAGGGCCGGTCCACCGACGGCCGGATGGATCACGCCGCCGACGATGCCGCCGAGGACCCGGCAGCCCCGACATCGTCCCGATCCGCGACGCGCGCCCCGCTCCGGATCGGAGTGCCGCGTTCGAGCTCAAGGCCCAGTTCGCCCTGCCCCGCAGCGTGATCCCGGAGCCCGTCGTCCGGCACCGCGTGGCCGGCCAACCCGGCGGGAACCCCGACACAGCGCGCCGGCCCAAGGACGGCTTCCACGGCGGCGTCTTCCGGTCCGTACCGCGCGGTTCCCTGCGCGGGCTGGCCCCGGCTGAGGGCCGACGATCCGGCACGCCGCGGTGGCAGCGGCGCGACGCGGGCACGGAAACGGGCGCAAGCCGGACGTGGTGAGCGCCGACGGAATCGCTCTTGCTAGGCGCTCCGGGGACCGGGCCAGCACAGGCGGAACACGAGCGACATGCGGGTCATTCATCGCATCCTGGGCAGCCGGCGGGATTCCGGGCTGGCCGATCGCCTGCACCACCTCGCGCATCATGGCGCGGTCGACGTGCTGGTCGTGTCCAGCACCGACGTCGCCCGGCGCCGGATCCGCGCGACGACCCTGGCCGGCGAGGAGATCGCCCTGGCCCTGCCGCGGGACGAGCCGCTCTTCGACGGGGCCGTGCTGGCGCTGGACGAGCGTCACGCCCTCGTCGCCCGGGTCGGGACCGAGCGCTGGCTCCGCCTCGTCCCAGGGAGCCAGGCCGCCGCCCTCGAACTCGGCTACCATGCCGGCAATCTCCACTGGCGCGTGCGCTTCGCCGATGGGGCGATCCTGGTGGCCCTGGACGGGCCGGCCGACGACTACCTCGTCCGCCTCGGCGCGCTCGTCACCGACGGGCAGGTGACGCACACGGTCCTCGACGAGGCGGAGCCGTGCTGAGCCGGCTCCTGTCCCTCCAGCAGGCCGACGCGGCCTTCCCGAGCGGGAGCTTCGCCTTCTCCAACGGGATCGAGGGGCTCGTCGCGGGCGATCCGGCCTTCGACACGGCCAGCCTGATCCGGACGCTGACGGGCCTCGTCCGCTTTCGCTGGGCGGAGAGCGACCGCGTCGCCCTGATCCTGGCCCACCGCGCAGCTCCCGATCCGGCGCGGCTGGGCCGCATCGACGCCGCCGTCGAGGCGGCCGCCCTGGTCGAGGCGATGCGGGTCGGCAGCCGGCGCAACGGCGCCTCCCTGCTGACCACGCATGTGCGGCTCGCGACCCCCGGAGCCGACGAGCTCCGCGCCGCCATCCGGTCCGGTCCCATGCTGGGGCACCTCGCGACCGTGCAGGGGGCCCTGTGGCGCGCCCTCGGGCTGTCGGAGCCGGAAGCGGCGGCCGTCGCCGGCTATCAGCTCGTCTCCGGCACCGTCTCGGCCACCGTCCGGCTCGGCCAGGTGGGCGCCATCCAGGGGCAGCAGGCGCTCCAGGCGGTGCTGCCGCTCGTCGCGGAGATCGCCGAGCGGCCGGTCCCGGAGGAGCCGGACGACGCCATCGTCCTCACGGGCTTCACGCCGCTGATCGAGATCGCCGCCATGCGGCACGCCCGCGCCGATCTGCGCCTGTTCGCCAATTAGGGAGCGCGCGATGCTGCTCACGCCCACCGAACTGGAACGTCTCACGATCTTCACCGCGGCCGAGCTCGCCCGCAAGCGCCGGGCCCGCGGCCTCAAGCTCAACTACCCGGAGGCGGTGGCGCTGATCACCGACGAGATCCTGGAGGGCGCCCGCGACGGGCGCAGCGTCGCCGACCTGATCGGCTGGGGCTCCACGATCCTGTCGACCGAGGACGTGATGCCGGGAATCGCTGCCATGCTGCCGATCCTGCAGGTCGAGGGCGTCTTCCCGGACGGAACCAAGCTCGTCACCGTCCACGAGCCGATCCGCGCCCGCGAGGGCGCCCCTGCCGATATCCTCGAACCCGGCGCGATCCTGCCGGCCGACGGCACGATCGAACTCGCCGCGGGCCGCCCGCGGGTGGCCCTCGACGTCGTCAACACGGGCGACCGTCCGGTTCAGATCGGCTCGCACTACCACTTCTTCGAGGTGAACCGGGCGCTCGACTTCGACCGGGCGGCGGCCCTGGGGTACCGGCTCGACATTCCGGCCGGCACGGCGATCCGCTTCGAGCCGGGCCAGCGCAAGACCGTGACGCTGGTCGGCTTCGGCGGCGCCCGGGAGCTGACCGGGCTCAACGACCTGACGCGGGGAACGCTGCCCGACGACGCGGCGCGGGCGGCGGCCCTCGCCCGCGCCAAGGCCCGCGGCTTCAAGGGCGCCTGAGGAGAGTGCCATGGTGACGATCCCGCGCCGCGACTATGCCGCCCTCTACGGGCCAACCACAGGTGACGGGGTGCGGCTGGCCGATACCTCCCTGGTGGCGGTGGTCGAGCACGACCACGCCGTCTACGGCGACGAGTGCCTGCATGGCGGCGGCAAGACCCTGCGCGACGGGATCGGGATGGCGCCCGGCGTGACCGCCGCCCAGGGGGCGCTCGACTTCCTCCTCTGCAACGTCGTGGTGATCGACCCCGTCCTCGGCATCCAGAAGGGCGATCTCGGCATCAAGGACGGGCGGATCGTGGCGCTCGGCAAGGCGGGCAACCCGGCGATCATGGACGGCGTCGATCCGCGTCTGATCGTGTCGGCCGGGACCACCGTGCGGGACTGCGAGGGCCTGATCGCGACGCCGGGGGCGATCGACGTGCACGTGCACTTCGATTCCGCCGGCCTGCCGGACCACGCGATCGCCTCCGGCGTCACGACCCTGCTCGGCGGCTCGCTCGGGCCGATCACGGTGGGCATCGATTCCGGCGGGCCGTTCAACACCGGCCGGATGCTCCAGGCCGCCGAGGCCTGGCCGGTCAATTTCGGCTTCCTCGGGCGCGGCAACACCCACCGGCCGGCCGCCCTGAAGGAGCAGCTGGAGACCGGCGTCCTCGGCCTCAAGATCCACGAGGATTGGGGCGCGATGCCGGCCGCGATCGACGCCTGCCTGGGCTTCGCCGACGCCTACGACTTCCAGGTCCAGCTCCACACCGACACGCTGAACGAGTCGGGCTTCGTGGAGGACACGCTGGCGGCGATCGGCGGCCGCACCATCCACATGTACCACACGGAGGGGGCCGGGGGCGGCCACGCGCCGGACATCATCCGGGTCGCCGGCCTGCCGCACTGCCTGCCGTCGTCGACGAACCCGACCAACCCCTACACGGTCAACACCTTCGACGAGCACCTCGACATGACGATGGTGTGCCACCACCTCAACCCGGCTCTGCCGGAGGACGTGGCCTTCGCGGAGAGCCGCATCCGCGCCCAGACCATCGCGGCCGAGGACGTGCTGCACGATATCGGGGCGATCGCGATGCTCGGCTCCGACAGCCAGGGCATGGGCCGGATCCACGAGGTCATCTGCCGGACGTGGCAGCTCGCCTCGAAGATGAAGGACCAGCGCGGCCCGCTCCCCGAGGAGAAGCCGGGCTTCGGCGACAATGCCCGGATCAAGCGCTACATCGCCAAGTACACGATCAACGCGGCCCGCACCTTCGGCATCCAGGACCATATCGGCTCGCTGGAGCCCGGCAAGATGGCCGACATCGTCGTCTGGCGGCCGGCCTTCTTCGGGATCAAGCCGGAGCTCGTGATCAAGGGCGGCTTCATCGCCTGGGGCGCGATGGGCGATTCCGCCGCCTCGCTCATGACCTGCGAGCCGATGCTGATGCGCCCGCAATGGGGCGCCTTCGGGCGCGCCAAGCAGGCGCTCTCGGCCTGCTTCGTCCATCCCCTGGCGATCGAGGCCGGTCTCGGCGGCCAGCTCGGCCTGCGCAAGGCGCTCCTGCCCGCCCGCGGGACCCGCACGCTGACGAAGGCCGACATGCTCTGGAACGACGCCTGCCCGGAGATCCGCGTCGACCCGCAGACCTTCGACGTCTTCGTCGACGGCGTGCTCGCCACCTGCGAGCCGGCCCGGACCCTGCCGCTCGCCCAGCGCTATATGCTGCGCTGAGCGCGCCCGAACCCCGACACCCCTCTCACGGCCCAGCTCCCCATGACCGACGTGACTCCCGCGAACGCCGCCCGGATCGGGATCGGCGGCCCGGTCGGATCCGGCAAGACCGCGCTGATCGAGCGGCTGATCCCCGTGCTGCAGGCGCGCGGCGTCGATCTCGCCGTGATCACGAACGATCTCGTCACCAAGGAGGATGCCGAGCGGCTGCGCCGCTCCGGTCTGATCGATCCGAGCCGCGTCGAGGCGGTGGAGGCCGGCGCCTGTCCGCACACGGTGATCCGGGAGGACCCGACCCTCAACATCGCCGCGGGCGATGCGCTGGAGGACCGCTTCCCGGGCCTGCAACTGCTCATCTTCGAATCCGGCGGCGACAACCTCGCCTCGACCTTCTCCCTCGACCTCGTCGATTGGTGGATCTTCGTGATCGACGTGGCCGGCGGCGACGACATCCCGCGCAAGCGCGGCCCGGGCGTGCTGCGCTGCGACCTCCTCGTGGTCAACAAGGTCGACCTCGCGCCGCATGTCGGCGTCGACCTCGACGGGATGCTGGCGGAGGCCGGGAGAGTCCGGGGCGGCAAGCCGGTCATCGCCACGAATGCGCGCGCGGGCCACGGCATCGACCGGGTGGCGGATGCCATCGGCCGCGCCGTGCTGTTCGCGCCCTAGCCGTGCCGGACGACAACCGGACCGGCCGACGCGCCACGGCGCGGCTCCGCTTCGTGCGCGGTGGCGGCACCAGCGTGCTGGCCGATCAGCACGTGCCCTACCCGTTCCACATCACGAAGCCGTTCCGCCTATATCCGCAGCGGCCGGACCTGATCACGCTGTACCTTCAGTCCGCCTCCGGCGGCCTCTATCGCGGCGACCGTCTCGGGCTCGACATCGCGATGGGTGCGGGCTCTGCGGCGCATGTCACCACCCAGGCCGCCACGGTGGTCCACCGCAGCGCCGATCAGCCGGCCTGCCAGGACACGCGGATCCGCGTTGGCGCGGACGCCTTCCTGCACTGCGTGCCCGATCCGCTGATCCTGTTCCCCGACGCGGCCCTGTCCGCCTCGACCCGCATCACGCTGGAGCCCGGCGCCCGGGCCGTCGTGTCCGAGAGCATCGCCTGCCACGACCCCGAGGGGCGCGGCAGGCCCTTCGATCAGGTCGCGCTGTCGCTCGGCGTCGAGACAGCGGAGGGGACCGTGCTGGTCCGCGAGCGGGCCCGCATCACCGGAGCCGAGTTCCAGGATCCGGCCTCGCCCCTCGGCCCATGGCGGGCCTACGGCGCGCTCGTCATCCTCGGGCCGGCCTCCTGCCTGCCGGACCCCGCGGACATCCAGGCCGCGGCCGACCGCACCGGCTGCCGGGCCGGCCTCAGCCCGCTGCCGAACGCGGCCGGGCTCGGCCTCCGGCTCCTCGCCCGCGACGGCGGCACGCTGGCGGCGGGGCTGGAGGCGGCCGCCGGCCACGCCTTCGAGGCCCTGACCGGCCTCGAACCCGCGCGGCGCCGCAAGTAGCGGATTCAAGGCCGGAACACGCCGCCGATATAAGCAGGCTGCCGATGTTTTAATCTTGAGAAAGATAGTTTCTTTGGAAGAAATAGACGTGCGGAGACGATCCCGTGCGTGACGGCTGATCCGGTGCGGATGGGGCGGCTCACCCGTTCGGATAACCTGAAGGATTAGCCCGCCATGGCGACAGACGATCCCGTGCATTCGAAACTCCGCCGCCGCCTGCTGCTCGGCCTCGCGGCGGCCCCGCTGGCCGCCTCCCTGTCGCGAATCGCGGTGGCACCGGCCGCGGCGGCCGATGCCGGCGGTCTCGCGGTGACCGACAGCGAGGTGACGGTCGGCATCCTGCACTCGATCACCGGAACGATGGCGATCTCCGAGACGGGGCCGAGCCAGGGCGAGAAGCTCGCGATCCAGCAGATCAACGATGCCGGCGGCGTGCTCGGCCGCAAGATCAAGATCATCCAGGAGGACGGCGCCTCCGACTGGCCGACCTTCGCCGAGAAAGCCAAGAAGCTCCTCGTCAACGACCATTGCGCCACGGTGTTCGGCTGCTTCACCTCGGCGTCCCGCAAGGCGGTGCTGCCGGTCTTCGAGCAGTATAACGGCCTCCTGTACTACCCGACCTTCTACGAGGGCCTGGAGCAGTCGAAGAACGTCTTCTACACCGGCCAGGAGGCCACGCAGCAGATCCTCGCCGGCCTCGACTGGGTCCACAAGGAGAAGGGCGGCGACAGCTTCTACTTCATCGGCTCCGACTACATCTGGCCGCGCACCTCCAACAAGATCGCCCGCAGACACATCGAGACCGTGCTCAAGGGCAAGGTCGTCGGCGAGGAGTATTTCCCGCTCGGTCACACCCAGTTCAACTCGGTCATCAACAAGATCAAGCTGACCAAGCCGAAGGTGATCTTCGCCACGATCGTGGGCGGCTCGAACGTGGCGTTCTACAAGCAGCTCAAGGCGGCCGGCATCGACCTGTCGAAGCAGGTGCTGATCACCCTGTCGGTCACCGAGGACGAGATCGACGGCATCGGCGGCGAGAACATTGCCGGGGCCTATTCCTGCATGAAGTACTTCCAGTCGATCGACAACGAGAACAACAAGGCCTTCGTCGCGGCCTTCAAGAAGATGTGGGGTGAGAAGACCGTCATCGGCGACGTGACGCAGGCGGCCTATCTCGGCCCGTTCCTGTGGAAGATGGCCTGCGAGAAGGCCGGCTCGTTCGACGTCGACAAGGTGGTGGCGGCTTCGCCGGGCCTGGAATTCAAGGGCGCGCCGGAAGGCTACGTGAAGATCGACGAGAACCATCACCTCTGGTCGAAGACCCGGGTCGGAAAGGCCAAGCCCGACGGCCAGTTCGAGATCGTCTACACCAGCCCCGAGCTGATCAAGCCCGATCCGTTCCCGAAGGGCTATCAGTGATCTTGATGACCGATCATCCTGGCGAGGACGGGAAGGCCTCCCCTTCCCCCATCCCGGCTCCTGCCCCGTCGACCGCCCGATGCAGAACTCAACGACCGGGGTGCGCGAGCGGCCGGTGCGGACGGTGCTGAAGGACCGGCCCGATGGCCGGGGAGGCGCGGAGCGGGGCGGCCGGGTCTCGCAGGCGCTGACGCGACCGATCGGTCGCTCCTGTCAGCTCTGCTCCGCGCGGTCCGTTCCGTCGCACGATTCGGCCTCCCGGCGGGCCGCGCGGGCCTGGGCGATCAGGTCGGCGGCCGTCAGCGCGGCGTTCGTCCCCGCACCGCCGGCCAGCAGCAAGCCCGGCGGGACGGTCCGGATCTGGGTGCGGGCGCCACGCAGGCTGCGGCGCCCGGTTCTGCGATCCGTCGCGTTCGTCATGACGCCGCGCCGCCTGTCAGCGCGGGCCGGGCTGCGGACGAGGCCTCGGTACCGCGATGGTGACCAGCTCGCCGGTGATCGGATCGAGGATCGTCATGGGCCCTCCCGTGATTGAACCCCCATGGCGAACCCGAATTGTGGTTTAACATGGGCCAAGTGGGGCATGTGCACAGATTTGGAGGCTGATGATCTGAATGGCCCCTCTCTGATTGCTGAATATCCACTCCAATATATGTGTTAAGGAGCCGCATTCCCGGAGCGGGGGCGTTGCGGCGGTCGCGCCCTACACCGACATCCACCGGAGCACGTCGGCCTCGACCATCCCGGCCCGGGGGCCGGCCAGCACCACCTGCCCGCGATCCATCACCGCGTAGGAATCGCAGAGGTCGCGGGCCCAGGCGAAATACTGCTCGACCAGCACGATTCCCATCTCGCCCTTGCCGCGCAGGTAGGTGATCGCCCGGCCGATATCCTTGATGATCGAGGGCTGGATGCCCTCGGTGGGCTCGTCGAGCACGAGGAGCTTCGGCCGCGTCACCAGAGCCCGGGCGATGGCGAGCTGCTGCTGCTGGCCGCCCGAGAGGTCGCCGCCGCGCCGGTGCAGCATGTCCTTGAGCACCGGGAACAGGTCGTAGATCTCCCCGGGGATGTGGCGGTCCCGGCGCTTCAGCGGCGCGAAGCCGGTCTCCAGGTTCTCCTTGACGGTGAGCAGCGGAAAGATCTCGCGCCCCTGGGGCACGAAGGCGATCCCGGCGCGCGCCCGGTCGTAGGGGGCAAGCCCCTGGATCGGGCGGCCGTCGAGGCGGATCGCGCCGCCGCGCAAAGGCTGCTGGCCGACGATCGCCCGCATCAGCGAGGTCTTGCCGACGCCGTTGCGGCCCAGCACCGTCGTGACCTGCCCGGCCTCGGCGGTCAGAGAGACGCCGCGGAGCGCCTGCGCGGCGCCGTAATACAGGTCGATGCCCTCGACGCTCAGCATGGTCATCGTCCCAGATACACTTCGACCACCCGCGGGTCGGCCGAGACCGCGTCGATCGAGCCCTCGGCCAGCACCGCGCCCTCGTGCAGGCAGGTGACCCGGCAGCCGAGGTCGCGGACGAAGTGCATGTCGTGCTCCACCACCAGGACGGCGTGCTCGCCCGCGATCCGCCGGAGCAGGCGGGCGGTCTCGGCGGTCTCGGCATCGGTCATGCCCGCCACCGGCTCGTCGACCAGCAGGAGTTTCGGGTCCTGCGCGAGCAGCATGCCGATCTCCAGCCACTGCTTCTGGCCGTGGCTGAGATCGGCCGCCGGGCGGTCGCGATGGGCCAGGAGGCCGACGGTCTCCAGGAGGGCGTCGATCCGCGCCCGCGCCACCCGGTTGCGCCAGCCGAACAGGGACGCGAAGGCGGCCCGCGGCCCCTTGAGGGCCAGCAGGATGTTGTCGGCCACCGTGTGGCTCTCGAACACCGTCGGCTTCTGGAACTTGCGGCCGATGCCGAGGTCCGCGATCGCCGGCTCGTCGCTCTTCAGGAGGTCGTGGGTGCCGTCGAACAGGGCGATACCGCTATCCGGCCGGGTCTTGCCGGTGATGCAGTCCATCATGGTGGTCTTGCCGGCGCCGTTCGGGCCGATGATCGCCCGCAATTCGCCGCGGGCTAGCGTCAGCGACAGGCCGCGCAGGGCCTTGTAGCCGTCGAATGTCACCCGCAGGTCGTCGACATAGAGGAGTGCGTCCGTCTCGCGCTTCCGGTTGGCGGGGCCGCGGGCATCCGGGTGTTCGAGGAGGTCGGTGCTCACGAGCCCTGCCCTTCTTCCGCGAGTTTCGGGGCGATGGCGGGCTCCGGCGGCAGCTTGGCGGCCGCGCGCCGGCCGCCGAACCGCTCGATCGCGGTGCCGACGAGGCCGCGGGGCAGGAACAGCGTCACGACCACGAACAGGCCGCCGAGCGCGAACAGCCACGCGTCGGGCATCGCGCCGGTGAGCACGGTCTTGGCGTAGTTGACCAGCACGGCGCCGAGCGCCGCGCCGACCAGCGTGCCGCGGCCGCCCACCGCCACCCAGATCACCGTCTCGATGGAGTTGGTGGGGGCGAACTCCCCCGGGTTGATGATGCCGACCTGCGGCACGTAGAGGGCGCCGGCGACGCCCGCCATCATGGCCGAGACCGTGAAGGCCAGCGTCTTGAAGTGCTCCGGCCGGTAGCCGAGGAAGCGCGTGCGGCTCTCGGCGTCGCGCACCGCGATCAGGATCTTTCCGTAGGCCGACACGGTCATGATCCGGGCGATCAGGTAGCCGAGCGCCAGCGCGATTCCGGTGGCGACGAAGATGCCGACGCGGAAGCCCTGTGCCTGGACGGAAAATCCCAGGAGATCTTTGAAGTCGGTGAGCCCGTTGTTGCCGCCGAGGCCCATGTCGTTGCGGAAGAAGGCGAGCATCAGCGCGTAGGTCAGCGCCTGGGTGATGATCGACAGGTAGACGCCCGTGACCCGCGACCGGAAGGCGAGCCAGCCGAACACGAAGGCGAGAAGCCCCGGCACCAGCAGCACCATCAGGGCCGCGAAGGCGAAGTGGTCGAAGCCGTACCAGTACCAGGGCAGGGCCTTGTAGTTCAGGAACACCATGAAGTCGGGCAGGACCGGGTTTCCGTAGACGCCGCGCGAGCCGATCTGGCGCATCAGGTACATGCCCATCGCGTAGCCGCCGAGCGCGAAGAACGCCCCGTGGCCGAGCGAGAGGATGCCGCAATAACCCCAGACCAGGTCGAGGCTGACGGCGAGCAGCGCGTAGGCGAGATATTTTCCGAAGAGCGAGACGAGGTAGGTGGGCACGTGCAGGCCGGAGCCTTCCGGTACGGCGAGGTTCAGCACCGGCACGGCGAGGCAGAACGCCGCCAGCGCGGCGAGGAAGATCCAGCCCTTCCGGTCGATGAGGGGGGTGCGGGGGGTCATAGGACAGATCCGTACACGCGGACGCGCATCCCCTCCCCCTTGCGGGGAGGGGTAGGGGTGGGGGTGGTCCCGGATCGGGCGCGGCGGTGCCTTCTGCGCCACCCCCACCCTCGGTCCCTCCCCGCAAGGGGGAGGGAAGGACGCTGGTCCCTCACGATTCCACCGCCCGGCCCTTGAGCGCGAACAGGCCGCGCGGGCGCTTCTGGATGAACAGGATGATGAAGATCAGCAGGCCGATCTTGGCGAGCACCGCGCCGATATACGGCTCGGCGAGCTTGTTCACGACGCCGAGCGTCAGCGCCGCCACCAGCGTCCCCCAGAGATTGCCGACGCCGCCGAACACCACCACGAGGAACGAGTCGATGATGTAGCCCTGGCCGAGATTGGGCGAGACGTTGTCGATCTGCGACAGCGCCACCCCGGCCATCCCGGCAATGCCGGAGCCGAGCCCGAAGGTCAGCGCGTCGACATAGGGGGTGCGGATGCCCATGGCGGCGGCCATGCGCCGGTTCTGGGTGACCGCGCGGGTCTTCAGGCCGAAGGACGTCCTGCGCAGCACGAACAGGAGGCCCAGGAACACCGCCAGAGCGAACACGATGATCCAGAGCCGGCCCCAGGTGATCGACAGGCCGTAAAAATCGACGGCGCCGCTCATGAAGGCGGGGGCGCCGACCTCGCGGTTGGTCGGGCCGAAGAGCGAGCGCACCCCCTGCTGCAGGACGAGGCTGACCCCGAAGGTGGCGAGCAGCGTCTCCAGGGGACGCCCGTACAGGAAGCGGATGATGAACCGCTCGATCAGCACGCCCATCAACCCGGCCACCAGGAACGCGCAGGGGATGCTGATCGCGAGCGACCAGCCGAACAGGGATGGCGCCTTGGTGCGGATCAGCTCCTGCACGCCGTAGGTCGTGTAGGCGCCGAGCATCACCATCTCGCCGTGGGCCATGTTGATCACGCCCATCACCCCGAAGGTGATGGCAAGCCCGATGGCGGCGAGGAGCAGGACCGAGCCGAGCGAGATGCCGTACCAGACGTTCTGGAGGGCGCCGAGGATCGCCAGCCGCGTCTCGATCGCCGCGATGCCCCGGCCGGCCGCCGCCCGCACCGCCTCGCTCGGATCCGCCGCGAGACCGCGCAGGATGCCCATCGCGTCGCCATCGCCCCGGGCTTGGAGGGCAGAAATTGCGGCAATCCGGTCGGCCTCCGCGGTTCCGGGCTTGGCGAGCAGCAATGCGGCGCGCGCCTCGGTCAGCGCCTGCCGGATTCCGGGCTGCGTCTCGCGCGCCAGGGCCGCGTCGAGGGCTGCGAGCGCTGCCGCGTCCCGGGCCTTGAACACCGCGTCCGTGGCGGCGCGGCGCTTGGCGGGATCGGGGCTCGCGAGGTCGAGCTGGCCGCGGGCGGCCTCGATCGCTCGGCGGACCCGGTTGTTGGCCCGCACCGGCTTGAGATCGGAACCGCCGGCGGCGGGAGCGCCGGTCCGGGCATCCACGACGGCGTTGCCCTGCCGGATCAGCAGGGTCTTGTCCGGGCCCACCAGCAGCCGTCCGTCCGCCAGGGCCGCGAGGATCGCGTCGGCGCGCGGGTCGCCGGAGGCGGCGAGGCCGGTGACGCCCGCCTCGATCTCGGCATAGCCGTCGCCGGCGAGCTGGCCGTAGGGATCGGGCGCCTGGGCCAGCGCAGGGGCGGCCAGCAGCAGGACCAGGAGGGTGAGGAGACGGAGCATGGCACTTCTGGCGGGGTTGGACTCTCGCCTCCCCCGGCGATCCCAGGCTTGCCCGGGATCGCTCGAGCTTGTGGGGAGGAGCCGGAGGTGGGGGTGGAGCAGGATGGAGCGTGGCGGTGCCTCCTGCACCACCCCCCCCTACCCCTCCCCACAAGGGGGAGGGGAGACGGCGGCTTACGCGCCGCCGCAGGTCTTGGTCTTGGTGTTGTAGTTGCCGCACTTGAGCTTGACCCAGTCGGCCTCGAGGTCCTTCGAGCCTTCCAGCTGCTTCGACCACGCCTCGCCGGGGATCAGGCCCTCGGTTTTCCACACCACGTCGAACTGACCGTTCGACTCGATCTCGCCGATGAAGACCGGCTTGGTGATGTGGTGGTTCGGCAGCATCGTGGCGGTGCCGCCGGTGAGGTTCTTCTGCTCGATACCCGGGAGGGCGGCGATGACCTTGTCGGGATCGGTGGTGCCGGCCTTCTCGACCGCCTTCACCCACATGTTGAAGCCGATGTAGTGGGCCTCCATCGGGTCATTGGTGACGGCTTTGGGGTTCTTCTTGAACGCCTGCCACTTCTTGATGAACTCCTCGTTCTCCGGCGTCTTGATCGACTCGAAGTAGTTCCAGGCGGCGAGGTGGCCGGTGAGCGGCTTGGCGTCGATACCGGCGAGTTCCTCCTCGCCCACCGAGAAGGCGACGACCGGGATGTCAGTGGCCTTGATGCCCTGGTTGCCGAGCTCCTTGTAGAACGGCACGTTGGCGTCGCCGTTGATGGTCGAGACCACGGCGGTCTTCTTGCCGGCCGAGCCGAACGCCTTGATCTTCGACACCTCCGTCTGCCAGTCCGAGAAGCCGAACGGCGTGTAGTTGATCAGGATGTCCTCGTCCTTGACGCCCTTCGACTTCAGGTAGGCTTCGAGGATCTTGTTGGTGGTGCGCGGGTAGACGTAGTCGGTCCCCTCCAGCACCCAGCGCTTGGCGCCGCCGCCATCCTCCGACATCAGGTAGTCGACCGCCGGGATCGCCTGCTGGTTCGGGGCGGCTCCGGTGTAGAACACGTTCCGCTCGCTCTCCTCGCCCTCGTACTGGACGGGGTAGAACAGGATGTTGTCGAGCTCCTTGAACACCGGCAGCACCGACTTGCGCGACACGCTGGTCCAGCAGCCGAACACGGCCGCGACCTTGTCCTTGCTGATCAGCTCGCGGGCCTTCTCGGCGAAGAGCGGCCAGTTCGAGGCCGGATCGACCACCACCGGCTCCAGCTTCTTGCCGAGCACGCCGCCCTTGGCGTTCTGCTCGGCAATCAGCATCAGCATCGCGTCCTTGAGGGTGGTCTCGGAGATCGCCATCGTGCCCGACAGCGAGTGAAGGATGCCGACCTTGATGGTCTCCTGCGCCCGCGCCGCCCCCGCCCCGAGGGCGCCCATCGCGAGTCCGGCGGCCAGCGCGGCGGCCGAGGCCCAAGTTCCAAATGCCTTCATGGCGGTCCCCTGCGTCGTCTTCCTTGCGACGGGTCGGCGCTTCGCAAATCACGTGCCAATTATTTAGGCAGGTCGGGTCGGGCGGCTGTTTCGTGGCCGTCGACGCATAGAAGGGCGGCGTTTCGCCTGTCCTGCCGGCAGATGCACGAGGCAGTTGGATCAACGGATGGGCATGGCGACCGGAAATGCGCCGGCACGTTGATCAGGCGCGGATCGGTGCCACTTACCTCAGCCCGCGGCGCGAGCGGAGGCGTCGCCCGACGGGCGGCATCCATGCGGCGTGTCGAAGTCGGGTCGGGGCCCGGTGCAGCAGGATCATATGGCAGAGCGCTACTATTTTCGCCTGAGCCGCGATGGCGAGACGATCGAGGACGAGGCGGGAGTCCAGGCCGCATCGCTCGCGCATGCGGAAGCGGAAGCGCTGGTGCTGATCGAGGAGTTCCGGCGCTCTGGCGAACTGCCGGACGCCGCGGCGGGCTGGCGCATGGAGATCCATGACGGGAACGGCACCGTCCTGCGGACGCTTCAGCTCTCCTGATGCGGCCGCCCCGTCTTCACGAGCCGATAGAACAAGCTTTGGATCGCCGGGCGGAGCGCGGCCCGATCGGGCGCATCCCGACGGTCCTGAGCGGCTGCCGGCAGGGACTTCAATCCGCGTCCCGGCATCCCTCGCGGTGTCTGCCGCGATCCGGGGCAATCCGGCTCTGGGCGGGTTCCGCCGGACGTCCCTTGGGGCGCCGACACGGGTGATCGTCGCATGTTTCCGCAGATCAGGGCCGTCGGAAGATGGGGCGGGACGAGGCGGTAATTTGATGACGCCGGGGAGTAAGGATGGACGATCGCGCGTTAAGCTTGCGCGGCTCCGTGCGCGGGGCGGTACCTGCGGGAGATCCCTTGAACCCCTTCCTTCGCAAGTTGGCGCTGCGCGCATCCTTGGACGACGGTGATGTGGCCGCGCTGGACGCCGCGACGCGCGATGTCGCGCAGGTCGATGCCGGCCGCGACCTGGTCTCGGAGGGCGAGCGGCCCGACGCCGCCTACGTGATCCTCGACGGGTTCGCCTGCCGCTACAAGCTCCTGCCCGACGGCGGGCGATCGATCCTCGCCTACCTCGTTCCCGGCGACGGCTGCGATCTGCACGCATCCCTGCTCGACCGGGCGATCCACTCCGTGGCGACGCTGACGCCCTGCACCGTCGCCTCCGTGCCCTACCGGACGATCAAGCAACTTGCCGCTGTCCGGCCCAACATCTACCGCGCCGTGTGGTGGTCGATTCTGGTCGACGAGGCCGTCCTGCAGGAATGGCTGGTCGGGGTGGGGCGCCGGTCCGCCGACAGACAGGTCGCCCACATCATCTGCGAACTTTTCGCCCGCCTGAATGCCGTCGGCCTCGGCCTGGAGCCCGACTATCGCCTTCCGCTGGCGCAGTCGGAACTGGCCGACACCGCGGGACTCTCGAACGTCCATCTCTCGCGGGTCCTCTCGGATCTGCGCCGGGCCGGGCTGATCGAGAGCGGACGCAAGAGCGTGCGCGTGCCGAATCTCGAGCGTCTGCAGGAATTTGCCGGCTTCACGCTCGACTATCTGCTCCTGCCCGGCCCGAACCGGGCCATGGAGGCGCTCGGTGCGCTGCCCCAGATGACCGGACAGGTGCGGGCGGCGTCGGCATCGTGAGGGCGGCGGGCGCCGGCGGGCGCACGGGGCGCGTTTCGTGCCGGATCGCGCCGGACCTCACCGGATATCGCCGTCCCAGGCCGACTCCGGCTCCTCAGCCACGTGGCATCCGATCCGAGCGGTGAGCGGCAGGCGGATCGTGCAGCGCAGCCCGTCCGGCTCGTAGTGCAGGTCGACCGCCGCGCCGAGATCGTAGGCCAGCATCTCCGTCAGCACGTCCGTGCCGAAGCCGCGCCGGTCCGATGCCCGGATTCCGCTGCCGCCGGTCTCGGCCCAGTCGAGGGTGAGGACGGGCGGTTCGGCCTCCCGGCTCACCCGCCACGCGGCGCGGATCCGGCCCTGCGGGAGCGCCAGGGATCCGTGTTCGACGGCGTTGCTGGTCAGCTCGTGCAGGGCCAGCGCGACGACCTGGGCGGCCTTGGGGCGGAGGCGCACCCGCGGGCCGGCGAGGGTGGCCTGCTCGCCCTCGCGCGCGAGGTGGAACATCAGCTCGTCCGAGATCAGCGTGTGCAGGTCGGCCTCGCCGAACGCGTCCGTGGCGGCCTGCACGCGCATCACCGCTCCGAACCGGCCGTCGAGATGCGCCACGTAGCTCTCGACATCCGCGGTGCGCTCGGCGGACCGGTGCATGACGGTGCGCATCATCGCCATCGTGTTGCGCATCCCGTGGCGCAGGCCGTCCGGCAGACCCGCGGCGTCGAGCTGCCGGCGCAGGCGTGCATTGTCGGCCTCAAGGGCCGCGAGGCGCTCCGCCGGATCGCGAGGGTCTGTCATGCCGGGCCACTCCGGATGTCGTTCAACCTGGCTCAATCGCCACGGGGCGGGCAGGGTTCAGCGCGCGGCGGCGCGCTCGGTCTCCGTGAGGTGGAGATAGGCGATGTCGAAATGCGCGAGCCGGGCGAGCGCGACCGGATCGTGGATGGTCAGGCGCCGGCTGCGCAGGGTGATCAGCCCCATGCCGCGCAGCTCCTGGAGCGTCCGGTTGATGTGCACGCTGGTCTGGCCCATTGCGTCGCCGAGATCGTTCTGCGTCATCGGCATCGCGCAGGTATTCCCGTCCGTCAGCCCGATCGCCGCCAGCCGCGCATGGAGCTCGCAGAACAAGTGGGCGAGGCGCTCGATCCCGGTGCGGCTGCCGAGGCTGACCGTCCACTCGCGCTGGATCGCCGCGGTGGCCAGGGCCTCGCGATGGAAGGCCAGATCGAGCCGCGGGTTTCGGGCGGTCAGATCCTGCATCGCCGTGCCGGAGATCTGGCCGAGGAGCACCGGCGTGATCGCGCCGATCGTGTGATCCATCGCGTCGAGGAGGAAGGCGTGCGGATCGCACGGATCGCCCGGAAGCAGGAGCGAGACGATCTGGCGGCGCCCATTGGCGAATTGGCGGTACCGGCAGGCCCAGCCGTCCAGGATCACGTTGATGGCGCGCGGATCCTCGCCCTCGTGGATGATGTCGGTGCGCGCGGCGACCATGCGGCTCGGGCTCATGATATCGGCCAAGCACATCCGGTCGTCTTCCGAGAGCCGAACGTAGCGATTTAGCTTGTGCGCGAGCGGGTTTGGCATGGCGGCTTCTCCACGATGGCGTGGGAGCGCGAGCCTACATTTAGTTTCGCTCCAATAATACTTATGTAGATTAGTTTGTGCTACCGCAAGGTGTCTTTCGGTCCTCATTGCCCGCCTGACGGGCCTGAATCCGGACCCGGATTCAAGCCGCGCCGCCACGCCTGACCGGCACGATCCGGCAGTGCCGAACGGCCCGTCGGCGCGGCGGTGGAAGTGATCTCGTCACCCCGCCGTGTGACGGGAGAATGTTCGCGTGTCGTCTCGAAATTGGAAAGACTGTGCTTTTGACTTCGATGCTGCCGCACAGCAGGATTTGACGAGCGGGAGCAGCAAGATATCCGTTCAGGTCGGGTTCTCGTCCTGCGTCTCGTCTTTCCTCAACGGGGCCCGTCGGTTCGCGCCGATCCGGGCGGCCTATCCTGGACGGAGTCCGGATCATGCAGCCTGCGCTGCGCCCTGTTCGATCGGGTCCGGAGGGGCGACGTCCCCTTCCCCGTTCCGCCGCCCGCCCGGCCGCGCTCCCTGTCGCCGGCGGCAGCCCGCACCGCGACCGGGCGGGGCTGGTCCTGTCGATCGAGGGATTGTCCCTCGCCTTCGGCGGCACGGTGGCCTTCGCGGAGATCGATCTCGCGGTCGGCGCCGGCGAGATCCATGCGGTGATCGGGCCGAACGGCGCCGGGAAATCCTCGCTGATCAACGCGGTCACCGGCCTCTACGCGCCGCAGGCCGGGCGGGTGCGGATCGGCGCAGAGGCCTTCGCCCGGGTGCCCGCCGGGCGGCTCGCCGCGCTCGGCGTCGCCCGGACCTTCCAGAACCTGGCCCTGTTCGCGGGCCTGAGCGTCCGCGACAACGTCCTGTCGGGGCTCGCGGCGGCGCGGCGCGCCGGGCTCGGGGCTCAGATCCTGGGCCTGCCGGCGGCCCGGCGGGAGGCGCTGGCGCACCGCGACGCCGCCGAGGCGGTGATCGGGCGCCTCGGACTCGGGGCCGTGGCCGACCGTCCGGCCGGCCGCCTCCCCTACGGGCTCCAGAAGCGGGTCGAACTCGGCCGGGCGCTGGTGGCCCGGCCGCGGCTCCTGCTCCTCGACGAGCCGATGGCCGGCATGACCGCTACCGAGAAGGCCGAGATGACCGGCTTCATCCGGGCGGCGCGGGAGACGTCCGGGGCCGCGATCGTGCTGATCGAGCACGATATCGGCGTCGTCATGCGCCTGTCCGACCGGGTGACCGTGCTCGACCACGGCCGCCGCATCGCCACCGGCACGCCGGCGCAGGTGCAGGCGGACCCGGCCGTCATCGCCGCCTATCTGGGGCTCGCGGATGAAGACGCGGACGCGGAGGCCGCATGAGCCCGGATCTCGCCTTCCTGGCCGAGGTCGTGGTCGGCGGCCTGCTGTCGGGCGTCATGTACGCCCTCGTGGCGATCGGCTTCGTGCTGATCTACAAGACCTCGGGCGTGCTGAACTTCGCGCAGGGCGCGATGGTTCTGTTCGCCGCCCTCACCTTCGTGAGCCTGACCGAGCGCGGCCTGCCCTTCGCCGCCGCGCTCGCCGCGACGCTCGCCGTGATGGTGGTGGTCGGGCTCGGCGTGGAGCGCCTGGTGCTGCGGCCGCTGGTGAACCAGCCGCCGATCACCCTGTTCATGGCGACGCTGGGCGTCGCCTACGTGATCGAGGGCGCGGCCCAGCTCGCCTGGGGCACGCAGGTCCACGGGCTCGACCTCGGCATCGACGACACGCCGATCGATCTCGGCGGCGTGCTGGTCAGCCGGTTCGACCTGTTCGCCGCCGCGGTCGCGGGCCTGATGGTGGCGCTGCTCTCCGCCTTCTTCCGCTACACCCGCACGGGCCTCGCCTTCCGGGCCGTGGCGGACGATCCGCTGGCCGCCCTCAACACCGGCCTGCGCCTGCCCCGGATCTGGTCGGCGGTCTGGATCGCCGCCGGGATCGTCGCGCTGGTGGCGGGGCTGCTCTGGGGCGCGCGGCTCGGCGTGCAGTTCTCCCTGTCGCTGGTGGTGCTGAAGGCCCTGCCGGTGCTCGTGCTCGGCGGCTTCGATTCCATCGCCGGGGCGATCGTGGCCGGGCTGATCGTCGGCGCGGTGGAGAAGCTGTCCGAGGTCTATCTCGGGCCGGTCATCGGCGGCGGGATCGAGGGCTGGATCGCCTACGTGGCGGCGCTCGGGTTCCTGCTGGTGCGGCCCTCGGGCCTGTTCGGCCTGCGCGCCGTCGAGCGGGTCTGAGGCCGCCATGGATGCCCTGCCCCTCGCGGCGCCCCGCCCGCGCCCGTCCGCCGGCGTTCTCGGCCTCGCCGCCCTTCTGGTCCTGGCCTACGGGATCGTGCCGCTCACCGGCACGAGCTACCTGTTCGAGGCGCTCCTGACGCCGTTCCTGGCCCTGGCGCTGGCCGGCCTCGGGCTCAACCTGCTCACCGGCTATGCCGGTCTGCTCTCGCTGGGCTCGGCCGCCTTCATGGCAGTGGGGGCCTACGCGGCCTTCAACCTGTCGCTGCGCCTGCCATTCCTGCCCCTGCCGGCGGCGATCCTGCTCGGCGGCCTCGTGGCGGCGCTCGCCGGGCTGGTGGCGGGATTGCCGGCGTTGCGGCTGCGCGGCTTCTACCTCGCGGTCTCGACGCTCGCCGTGCAGTTCTTCGTCGCCTGGGCACTGAACCGGATCGGCTGGATCTCCAACGACAGCCCCTCGGGCATCATCACGGCGCCCGGGCTGGTGGTGGCCGGCCTGTCCTTCGACGATCCGCGCGGGCGCTACCTGTTCTCGCTGAGCGTGGTCACGCTGCTGACCGTCCTGGCATGGCGCCTCGTGGCCTCCCCCACGGGCCGCAACCTCGTGGCGATCCGCGACAACGAGACGGCCGCCCGCCTCGTCGGCGTGAAGGTCGCCCGGACCAAGCTCCTGGCCTTCGCGGTCTCGTCCTTCGTGATCGGCATCGCCGGGGCGCTGTGGGCCTTCGCGTATCTGCGCACCGTCGAGCCGGCGGGGTTCAACCTCGACCGCTCCTTCCAGATCCTGTTCATCGTCATCATCGGCGGCCTGGGCACCCTGCGCGGCGCCTTCCTGGGCGCGGGCTTCATCGCGGTGCTGCCCCTGCTCCTTTCCCGCCTCGGCGCGGCGGTCCTGGGCGACGGGTTCGATTCCGGCACCCTGGAGATGGTCCAACGCATGGTGCTCGGCGCCCTGATCGTCGCCGTGCTGATCCGCGAGCCCGCCGGCCTCGCCGCCCTTCTCGACCGGGCCGGCCGCCGCCTCGGCCGCCGCGCTGCCTGATCCTCTCCCCGTCTGACCAACCCCAGGACGACCATGCCCCTGAAGACCCGTCTCCGCGCCGCGCTCCTCGCCGGCACCGTCGTGCTCGCCGGCGCGGCCCCCCGGGCCGGGTGGGCCGACGAGCAGTATTTCCCGCTCCAGAGCTACCGGGTCGGCCCCTATGCGGCCGGCGGGACCGGCTTCTTCGGCGGCTTCATCGACTATCTCAACCTGATCAACGCCCGGGACGGAGGCGTGAACGGCGTCAAGCTCACTTGGAGCGAGGGTGAGACCCAGTACGAGGTCGAGCGCGGCGTCGAGGTCTACGAGCGGCTCAAATCCCGGCCCGGCATCGCCGCCTGGAACCCGCTCTCCGTGGGCATCGCCTACGCGATGATCGACCGCATCAGCGCCGACAAGGTGCCGCTGATCACGATCAATCACGGCCGCACCGATTCCACCGACGGGCGCGTCTTCCCCTACGTGTTCCCGCTGCTGCTCAATCCCTACAGCGAGACGAGCGGCATCATCCAGTATCTCGGCACCCGCGCGGGCGGCCTCGACAAGCTCAAGGGCAAGACCGTCGCGGTGCTCTACCACGGCTCGCCCTACGGCAAGGAGACGATCCCGATCTACGCGCAGCTCGCCAGGCAGTACGGCTTCACCGTCGAGCAGATCGAGGTCCCCCATCCCGGGAACGAGCAGCAATCGCAATGGCTGACGATCCGGCGGCTGCGGCCCGATTTCGTGGTGCTGCGCGGCTGGGGCGTGATGAACCCGGTGGCCCTCAAGACCGCCCAGAAGACCGGCTTCCCGGCCGACCGGATCGTCGGCAATGTCTGGTCGAACTCGGAGGAGGACGTCGTCCCGGCGGGCGACGCCGCCAAGGGCTACGTCGCCATCACCACCCAGGCGTCGGGCACCGCCTACCCGGTGATCCAGGAGGTCGTCGGCAAGGTCTACGGGGCCGGCAACGGCAACCTCGCCGACCGGAAACGGATCGGCAGCGTCTACCACAATCTCGGGGTGCTGAACGGCATCCTCAACGTCGAGGCGGTGCGGATCGCGCAAGGCAAGTTCGGCCAGCGCACGCTGACCGGCGACGAGGTGCGCTGGGGCTTCGAGCACCTGCGCCTCGACGAGGCCCGGGTGGCGGCGCTCGGCGCCAAGGGACTGTTCCACTCGATCACCGTCACCTGCGCCAACCACGAGGGCGAGGGCCGCGTCACCTTCCAGCAATGGGACGGGGCGCGGTGGAACGTGGTGTCCGACTGGATCGCCCCCGACTGGGCGAGCCTGCGCCCGATCATCGAGGCGTCCTCGACCGCCTACGCCAAGGAGCACGGCATCACCCCGCGTGACTGCGCGGCCGAGGAAGCCGCCGACAGCCAGGGCGGCCAGCAGGCCGCCGCGGCGGGCCGATGAGCGACGGCGCCGGTCCGCCGCTCCTGCAGGTCGAGGCGCTGGAGGTCGTCTATGGCGGCGCCGTGCACGCTCTGCACGGTGTCGATCTCGCGGTCCGGGCGGGGGAGATCGTCGCCCTGGTCGGCGCCAACGGCGCCGGCAAGACGACCCTGCTGCGGGCGGTGTCGAACCTGCTCCCGGCCCTGCGCGGGCAGGTCACGGCCGGGCGCCTCGCCTATGACGGACGGGACGTGACGCGGACCCGGACCGATAACCTGGTCCGTGCCGGGCTCGTGGGCGTGCTGGAGGGGCGCCACTGCTTCCGGGGCTTGAGCGTCCAGGAGAACCTCGTCGCGGGCGGCCTCGGGCGCGGCTCGAGCCGCGGAACCGTTCGTGCCGACCTGGAGCGGGTCTACGGCCTGTTCCCGCGCCTCGCAGCGAAGCGGGGCGTCGCCGCCGGCCTGCTCTCGGGCGGCGAGCAGCAGATGGCGGCGATCGGCCGGGCGCTGATGGGACGGCCCCGGCTGCTCGTCCTCGACGAGCCGTCCACGGGACTCGCCCCCCAGGTTGTGGAAGAGATCTACAGGGTGCTGGCGGGCCTGAACCAGGCCGAGGGCCTGACCCTGCTGGTGGCGGAACAGAATGTCCGCCTCGCCCTGCGCCATGCCCACCACGCCGTCGTGCTGGAGAACGGACGGAGCGCGCTGGCCGGCAGCGCCGCGTCCCTGCGGGCGCGGGATGATGTTCGGTTCCTGTATCTCGGCGGTGCCGAGTGTCCTGGTGCCGCCGCGCCGCCGGAGACGCGCCGCCGCGCGCCGGCCTGACGGCACCGGCTCACCGCAGGGCCCGCATCAGGACTCGAGGTCGGCCCGGCGCAGGGACCAGAGCAGGGTGCCGTGGGCGTCGACCAGCCACAGGGCGTTCACCGCCTCGTCCTCGATCGCCAGCGAGCGGCTGTTGGCGAGTCGGACCGCCTCCTTCGCGTCCGCGGCCGTGAGCTCCTCGTCGACGCGCGGCGCGCCGATCTCCCCATCCGCGCCACGAACCGCCCCGCGCAGGCGATAATCCGGCATCCGGCGACTCCCATCTCCGACCGACCGCTCCGAGGCGTGGCCTTGGGTGCGAAGATAGGCGCCGGCGCGGCAAGTCGAGGGTGCGCGGGCCGCTACGGCCCGGCCCGGCTCGCCAGGATCTGCTGCGGCCCAGCGAGGAACAGCGCGCGCAGCGCGGCGGCCGATTCCCGGGGCGGCAGGTCGAGGGCGTGCCGCGTCTCCGCGATCCGGGCGGCGCAATCCGCTGGCGGGGCGGCATCCGGGACTGTGGCGGACGCGTCCGCCCCGTCCGGCCGCGCGGCCTGTGTCCGGGCGAGGAGCGGGGCGAGCCCGTGCGATGCAGGCCTCTCGGCCCGCAGACGCGTGTCGAGCGCCACGAGGTCACCGGCCGCGAGGATGCCGCAGGCCGCCACATCCTGCGTCTCGGTACGCCGCAGCGTCGCCAGGATTTGGTGTCCCAGGGCCCGGACGACCCCATCATCGGCTGCCCGGAAGCGCCGCTGCAGGTAGCCGGCGGCCATCCGCCTCAGGCCCGCGGCGACCTCCGCCTCCGGCCGGCCGGCGGCGTAGCCGTCCCGGTACCGACGGGCGATCGGGTCGAGCCCCGCCGCCTCGGCCTGGCGCAGGATCGGCAGGCTCCGCAGGATCGCGGCCCGAGCCCCGGACGCGCTCGGATCCGCGTCCAGGGTCGAATCGGGGAAGCGGTCCGGGCCGACGACCTCGGTGACGATGCCGGCCGCGCGCAGCTCCCCCGCCGTCGGGATCCAGATCCCGGCCGGCGGTACCGCCAGGGCCCGCGCCACGAAGGCGGCCGGCAGGCCGGCGGCCCGGTAGGCCGCCCGCTCCGGCGCGGAATCCACCGGGCGCATCCGGCCCTGCGCCCCGATCTCGTAGGGGGCGTGGAAGCCGAGCCGGCCGCCGGTCCCCAGGTAGCGCGTCCGGCCGCGGACGAAGATCAGCGTGCAGGCCGAGGCACAGGCATCGGGGACGTAGGTGGAAAGCCCTCGCGCCGCCACAAGCGCCCCGATCGCCGCGCCCTCCTCCACGAGGCCGCCGTCGCTGGTGAGATGGAGGCGCGCGATCTGCGGGTGCGCGGCGAGGATGGCGGCGACCCGCACGGCCATGCCCTCGGTGAGATCGCCCGCGAGGCGCAGGTCCCGGCCGCCCGGCCCGACCGTGAGCCGGGCCGGGACGTCCGGCCTGTCGGCCGAAGACGCCGCTTCGCGGCCCTTCGGCGGGTACGCGGCAGCCGGGCCGGCGGCACCCAGCGCCAGGGCGAGGGCGCAGGCAGCCGTCCCCGTCCGGCGCTTCCGCCCGCGGGGGAAGACCGACATGACAGGTTTCCGTCGTTCGTGTTCGGGGAGGCCGGCGCGGCGTGCCTACTGGAGGTAGGCGACGAACATCTCGGACACGGCCCGGGACGCGTAGGCTTCCGGGCTCTCGCCCCAGCGGATCGGGAAGGCCTCGGCCACCGGGCGGCCGGCGAGGATCCGGGCGACCTCGTCGGGCATCAGGCCGTCGCCGAGGGCGCTCGCGAGGGCGGCGCGTTCGTGGGAGGGATGGGAGCGGATGCTCCGGGACAGGGTCCGGCCGAGGGCCCGGGCCGGCTCGGCGCTCAGGCCGGGACGGGCGTTGCGGGTCGTTTCATAGGTCAGCATCGGTGGTCGCCTTTCGTGTCTGATGTCGTGCGCTCTCCTCCTCCTGGACGCGGCAACACGGCCGACACGGAGCAGTCATCAGGGCGATCCGTTTCTTGCTGGCGATCACGGCAAACCTCCATCCGGCTCTGCGTCGACTGCGGGTCGACCTCTTCAATCTAGAGGCCGGGCCTGAGAATGTGCTGCCAAATTGACGAAGACTTGCAGCGCAGGTCGTTCGTCGAAGGCGCATCCCGGAGCAGAAGCATGGGCCGACGGGCATGGACCGGCGTCGCGGCCGCGATCGGTCGCGCTCCCGTCGGCCTGGCGCTGGGCTTGCCAAATGCGGGGCGATGCGTAAATATCGTTCTATAACAATTACTTAGCGAAAATGATGCTCCGGCTTCGGCCGTGCGCGGTCGAAACCTTCTCCGCCGGACCGGGGCATCCGGAAAAGACTTCTCGCCATCGGCGCCGATCCTGGTTCGGGCGCCGGCGGCGGCAGAACCGGGACGCCGCGACCGGCCGATCCAAGGGGGACCGACACCATGGCCTCAGCGACGATGATGCAGGGCGACGAGGTCGTGTTCGCGCGGCTCGACCTCGCCGAGATCCTGGGGATCTGGCGGCATGCCCGGGGCCGGGTGGTGGGCATCCACCGCTCGGGCGAGGCCCCGGCCACCGTGGACGTGAAGTTCCAGGGGCACGACACCCTGGAGCGCTACCTGCCCGACCTGTTCCGCTCCGCCGCGTGATCGGCGGCGACCGATGCATCACTCTGCCGTGCCCGCCGCGGGTGCCACGATGGCCGTGGTCCAGCCGCCCCTGCGCATCACGAGCCGCAGCACCGCGGAGGACGAGGTCTGGGCGGCCCTGCGCGCCGAGGCCGCGGCGGCCCTGATCGAGGAGCCGCTCTATGCCGGCATCATCCAGGCGACGATTCTCGACCAGCCCACCCTCGCGCAGGCCCTCGCCTACCGCCTCGCGCACCGGCTCGGCGACGGCGACCTCGCCCGGCTGTCGATGCGCGACCTGTGCCTCTCGGCCTTCGAGGCGGATCCGCAGGCCGGCGCCCACGCGGTGCGCGACCTCGTGGCGATCCGCGAGCGCGACCCGACCTGCCGCCGCTACCTCGATCCGTTCCTGTTCTACAAGGGGCTGGCGTCGCTGGAGGCCTACCGGGTCGGCCACTGGCTCTGGCACCAGGGCCGGGCGACCCTGGCACTGCACGTCCAGAGCCGCATCTCGGAAGTGTTCGGCTGCGACATCCATCCGGCGGCCCGGATCGGCTCCGGCGTGTTCATCGACCACGCCACCGGGGTGGTGATCGGCGAGACCACGGTGATCGCCGACGACGTCTCGATCCTCCAGTCGGTGACGCTCGGCGGCAACGGCAAGGAGAGTGGCGACCGGCATCCCAAGATCGAGCGCGGGGTGCTGCTCAGCGTCGGCGCCAAGGTTCTGGGCAACATCCGGGTCGGGGCGGGCGCCAAGGTCGCGGCCGCCGCGGTGGTGCTGCAGGACGTCCCGCCCCACACGACCGTCGCCGGTGTACCCGCCCGGGTCGTCTCGCGCCTGCCGGCCGGCGAGGAGCCGGCGCTTAGCATGGACCAATCCTTCGGCTACGGGGATGGGATCTGAGGCGAGACGAAAAAATCTTCCCGTAAAACAAAGTCGTCCGGATCCCGGCACGTGTGCCGATCCGATAAAATTAAATTCTCTGATCCGGCAATGGGGCTGCTGCCTTGTCCTATGCGTTGTGCATGCCAGAGGTTCTATTTCCAAGAAACGGCATAAAATAGGGAAATCGTTTCGTTGACCCTCGGCCGAATCGACCTTTATCCAGATCGTGCCGAGCGCGGATGCGCTGCGGTTGGCTGAGCGGCAGACGATGATCGTCTAATTGCCGGAAAATACATCCTTCGACCGACGATAATACGATCTCTTGGTCTGCTATCGTCGTCAAACATTGATCAATACGTGTTGCGCCCGCCCCGTGCGCGCTGCGGGGCCAACCATCATCTGCGGATTGATGCGGCGCGCCTGCAACCCTGGATGGAGTGAGGACGAACGATGAGCGGACCGGGTCTGAGCGTGAGCGCCACGGCGGCACGCAATCTTGCGACGGCGACCGTCACCTCGGTCCAGAACGCGGCCAACACGCCGCGCTGGCTGCTCCGGCTCCTGCCCTTCGTGGACGTGGCGGGCGGGGTCTACCGCGTCAACCGCCGCGCCGTCGTGCTGGCGCGCCCCGGCCGGATCGATCTCGCCGCCGAGGACAAGGGGGACAGCAAGGGCCGGGCGATCCGTCCCGCCTCCCTGCGGGCCGTGCCGCTGTTCAGCCGGCTGGGCGATGCCGAACTGGCGGCGCTGGCGGCCAAGTTCACAGAGAGCCAGCACAAGGCCGGCGCGGTGATCCACGAGGAGGGCTCCGCGGGCCGCAGCCTCACGGTGGTGGCCGACGGCACCGTCGAGCTGACCTTCTCGGGTCCCTACAAGGGCCGCCTGCGCCAGGGGCTGGCCACGAAGGGCGATTATTTCGGCGATGCCGGTCTCGCCGGTGAGAGCGCGCCCGCCCCGGCCGTGAAGGCCCTGTCGGCCGTGACCCTCCTGACCCTCGACGCCGCCGCGGTGGAGAGCGAGGAGATTCGCGCCAAGATCGCGCAGTACCGCGAGGAGCGCGACCGCCTCAAAGGCCACACCAACTCGTACGGCGAGCAGGGGATCGAGCTGCTGGCGGTCCATACCGGCGAGCCGCGCCTGCCCACGACCTTCGTGGATTACGAGGTCGACCCGCGCGAGTACCACCTCTCGACCATCCAGACGATCCTCAACACCCATACCCGCGTCACCGACCTCTACTCCAACGAGATCGACCAGCTCCGCGAGCAGATCCGACTCACGGTCGACGCCGTGAAGGAGCGTGAGGAGTGGGAGCTCCTGAACAACGCGCAGTTCGGCCTGCTGGGCGAGGTCGGCCCGCGCCAGCGCATCCCCACCCGCGGCGGCCCGCCCACCCCGGACGACCTCGACGAGCTGCTGACCCTGGTCTGGAAGAAGCCCGCCTTCTTCGTGGCCCATCCCCGCGCCATCGCGGCCTTCGGCCGGGAGGCGACCCGCCGCGGCGTGCCGCCGGTCGTCGTCCACCTGTTCGGCGCACCCTTCATCACCTGGCGCGGCGTGCCGCTGGTGCCGAGCGACAAGCTGCCGGTCGACATCGACCCGGTGACCGGCGCCGAGACCACCTCGATCCTGCTCCTGCGCGTCGGCGAGGGCGAGCAGGGCGTGGTCGGCCTGCAGAAGTCGGGCGTGACCGGCGAGATCGAGCCCGGCCTGTCGGTGCGCTACATGGGCACCAACGACCACTCGATCGCCTCGCACCTCGTGACCCGCTACTTCTCGGCCGCCGTGCTGGTCGAGGACGCGATCGCCCGTCTCGATAACGTGCTGCTGGGCAACTACCATGACTACGCCTGAGGCCTTCACCCTCGGGCTGCCCGGGGCGAGCCCGGGCGAGCTGGCCCACGCGGATCTGGTCGGGCGCCTCGCCCGGGAGATCTACGGGCAGGGGCAGGCCGCGAGCCAGCCCTTCGCGCCGGCGATCCCCGCCGGCCCCCAGGTCCCGCAGGCTCTCGAGAGCCTGCCCCAGGCCCCGGGCGGCGCGCCGCTGCCGAGCGCGCCCCTCGGCGTCCCCTCGGCCCCCGCGGGCGGCCAGCCCGCCGGCTTTCAGCCGGACGCGTCGGCGCTGGCGGCGCGCGCCTTCGGGGCACCGCCGGTCGGCCTGCCGGGCCTCTCCGGCCCGACCGTGCCGAACCTCGCGCCCGCGAGCCCGGCCTTCGCAGAGGTGGCGGCGATCCCGCCGGTCCACCCGGCGAGCCCGCGCCCCGTCCTGCCGGACTTCTCTTTCGCCGGCGCCCCGGAGCTGGCGGCCGCCCTCCCCGGCGGTCCGGAGCTGCACCGGCAGATCGCCGCGGACCACCCGCGCGCCAACGCCTTCGCGCACGCCCTCGCCCCGCACCGCGTGCCGGCCGACCCGTCGAAGGCCGGCGTCGACGAGGCGCAGGAGAGCTTCGCCCGGACCGGAAAGCTGTCCCGGGCGCCCGAGGCGCCGGCTGGCGACTACTACTTCCTGAACCTCGGCCCCGGGCCGGCCCGCAAGGCGCCGGCGAGCCCCCGGTTGGAGCCGGCCCGCACCCCGGGCCCGGCGCCGCGGGTGACGTCGCGCGGGTCGAGCCCGGTGGCGGCGCCCTTCGACGTGGAGCATGTCCGCCGGGACTTCCCGGCCCTGCACCAGAGCGTCAACGGCCACCCGCTGGTCTGGCTCGACAACGCCGCCACCACCCACAAGCCGCAAGCCGTGATCGACGCGACCTCGGACTTCTACGGGCGGCACAACTCGAACATCCACCGGGCCGCCCACACCCTGGCGGCGCGCGCCACCGACCTGTTCGAGGGCGGCCGCGAGGCGGTGCGCCGCTTCCTCAACGCCCCGTCGAAGGACGACATCGTCTTCCTGCGCGGCACCACCGAGGCGATCAACCTCGTCGCCAACTCCTACGGCCGGGCCCATATCGGCCCGGGCGACGAGATCATCGTCTCGACCATCGAGCACCACGCCAATATCGTGCCCTGGCAATTGCTGGCGCAGCAGACCGGGGCGACGCTCCGGGTGATCCCGGTCAACGACCGCGGCGAGATCATCTTCGAGCAATACGCGGCGCTTCTGTCGGGCCGCACCAAGATCGTCTCGGTCACGCAGGTGGCCAACGCGCTGGGCACCGTGAACCCGGTGCGGGAGATCATCCAGCTCGCCCACGCCTACGGGGTGCCGGTGCTGGTCGACGCGGCGCAATCCTCGCCGCACATGCCGCTGGACGTGCAATCCCTCGACGCCGACTTCCTCGTCTTTTCCGGCCACAAGGTGTTCGGACCGACCGGGATCGGCGCGCTCTACGGCAAGACGCATCTGCTCGCCGCGATGCCGCCCTGGCAGGGCGGCGGCCACATGATCGAGGACGTCACCTTCGCGAAGACGGTCTACAAGGGTGCCCCCGAGAAGTTCGAGGCGGGCACGCCCGACATCGCCGGGGCGGTCGGTCTCGGGGCGGCGCTCGACTACCTCGCGGGGATCGGCATGCCGGCCATCGCCGCCTACGAGCACGACCTCCTGGAGTATGCGCAGGGCGGGCTTGCCGACGTGAAGGGCCTGCGCCTGATCGGCACGGCCCGGGAGAAGGCGAGCGTGATGTCCTTCGTGATCGAGGGGCAGGAGAACGAGGCGGTGGCCCGCCACCTCGATGCGCACGGCATCGCGGTGCGCTCGGGCCATCACTGCGCCCTTCCGGCCCTGCGCCGGTTCGGGGTCGACCAATCGGTGCGCGCGTCGCTGGCCTTCTACAACACCCGCGCGGAGGTCGACGCTTTCCTGAGGGCGCTGCACACCCTGCCGCGGCATTGAGCCGGGGGCGCCGGCCGCGTGCCGGCGCCTCGCCGCAGGCCGGATGATGAGCCCGGGATTCCAAAGGGCTTGAGCCCTTTGGCGGGTTGTCAGGGCAGAGCCCTGATGGCGCGTCTCAGCAGGGCTCTGCCCTGCACCCGCACAAGGTCCCGGACCTCTTGGATCGGGGTCTTCACCCCGCCGGCCGGAGGTGCCGCGTCCGGACCGTGCCGTCGATGGCCCGCAGCGCGCGGAGCACCGCTTCCGCCTCGCCCGACGGCACCGACGCATCGACCACGACATAGCCGAACTCGCCGTCCGTCTGCAGGTACTGCGCGTCGATGTTGAGCGACCGGCCCGAGAAGATCGCGTTGATCTGCCCGAGCACGCCGGGCACGTTCCGGTGCACGTGGAGGAAGCGCGCGCCGGACAGGCGCGGCGGCAGCTGGACCTGCGGGAAATTCACGGCGCCGAGCGTCGAGCCGGTCTGGATGTAGTCGACCAGCTTGCGGGCCACCTCCGCGCCGATGCGGTCCTGAGCCTCCTCGGTCGAGCCGCCGACATGGGGGGTGAGGATGACGTTCGGCAGGCCCTGCAGGGGCGAGACGAAGCGCTCGGCGTTGGACGTGGGCTCCACGGGAAAGACGTCGATCGCGGCTCCGGCGAGATGCCCGTCGCGCAGCGCCGCCGCCAGGGCGTCCAGATCCACGACCGTGCCGCGGCTGTTGTTGATCAGGTAGGCACCGGGCTTCATCGCGCGGATCCGCTCCGCGCTCATCAGCCCGTGGGTCAAGGGCGTTTCCGGAACATGGAGGCTGACGACGTCGCTGGCGGCAAGCAGCGCCTCGAGGCTCTCGGCCGGTTCGGTGTTGCCGTGGCGCAGCCTGTCGGTGAGATCGTAGAAGATGACGCGCATGCCCATCGCCTCGGCGAGGTTCGAGAGCTGCGCGCCGATATTCCCGTAGCCGACGATACCCAGCGTCTTGCCGCGCACCTCGAAGGCGCCGGAGGCCGACTTGTCCCAGCCGCCTTCATGTGCCGCGATCGACCGCGGCACGATGCGCCGGAGCAGCATCACGATCTCGCCGATCGTGAGTTCGGCGACGCTGCGGGTATTCGAGAACGGCGCGTTGAAGACGGGCAATCCGCGGGCACGCGCCGTCTCGAGGTCCACCTGGTTGGTGCCGACGCTGAAGCAGCCGATGGCGGTCAGATCCGGCAGGGCGTCGAGAAGCGCGGCGGTGACCTGCGTGCGCGAACGGATGCCGAGGACAGTGACATCGGCAAGATCGCGGGTGTCATCGGGGCTGACGGCGCGAGGCAATTGCCGGATGTCGCCGATCCCGGCTTGCGTGAAGATCTTGGACGCTGTCGGCGCTATGCTTTCGGTCAGAACGACGCGCTCGGTCGACACGGTCGAGCCTCCTTCCACGAACGGGCTGTGATCCGTGACCTAGCCGCCGGTGCCGCGCAGCGGCAAGGGCGCGCGGCGGCAAGGGCGCGCGGCGCATGCGCGCCGATCCGGGCCGGAACATCCCGCCCCGGCTGCCCGCTCCGCCCCGGCGGACGGGGACGGCCCTCGACGTTGGCGGCGCGGCCTGTCAGTGTCCGCCCCCCGGCGGCCGAGGCCGCGGAGCGACAGGTGCGTCATGACCGGATCGACAGCACGGGCCGTGATCGTCCAGCCGGGCGGTGGATTCGACAAGGTCGGCTTCGGCGAGCGGCCGGTGCCGCAGCCCGGGCCCGGCGCGATCACCGTCCGCCTGCGGGCGAGTTCTCTCAATTATCACGATTACGCCGTGGTCAGCGGCCTCTGGGGGCCGAGCGAGCCGCGCATCCCGATGTCCGACGGCGCCGGCGAGGTCGAGGCCGTGGGGCCGGGCGTGACCGAATTCACCGTGGGCGACCGGGTGGTCAGCACGTTCTTCCCGACCTGGGCCGAGGGCACGCCGCTGGTCGAGGGTTTCGCCACCGTCCCGGGCGACGGGATCGATGGCTATGCCCGCGAGCGGGTGACCGCGCCGGCCGCCGCTTTCACCCATGCGCCCCGGGGCTGGGATCACGCCGAGGCGGCGACGCTCACCACCGCCGCGCTGACCGCGTGGCGGGCGCTCCATGCCGATGCCGGATTGAAGAGCGGCGACGTCGTGCTGGTGCAGGGCACCGGCGGCGTCTCGCTGTTCGGCCTCCAATTCGCCAAGGCGGCGGGCGCCACCGTCATCGCCACCTCCTCCAGCGACGACAAGCTGGAGCACCTGCGCGGCCTCGGCGCCGACCACGTCATCAATTACCGCGCCGATCCGGCCTGGGGCGAGACCGCCCGGCGCCTGACGGACGGGCGCGGCGTCGACCACGTCCTCGACGTCGGCGGGCCGGGGACGCTGGAGCAGTCCATGGCCGCGGTGCGGGTCGCCGGCCACATCTCGGTGATCGGCATCCTCTCGGGCGTGGCGGGCGAACTGCCGCTGGTGCCGGCACTCCTGAAGCAGATCCGCCTGCAGGGCGTGCTGGTCGGCAGCCGGCGCCATCAGATCGAGATGATCCGCGGCATCGAGGCCTGCGGGCTGCGGCCGGTCATCGACCGCCGCTACCCCCTCGACGACCTCGTCGCGGCGTTCCGCCACCAGGAGAGCAACCGCCACTTCGGCAAGATCTGCATCGCGATTTGAACGTCCCGGTCGGGTCCGGGGCGCCTCAGCGGAAGGCGATCCCCAGCGTCGCGGGCATCACGACTGCCCAGGGCGCCTCGGCCTGACTCGGCGGGGGCGGCACGTGCGAGCAGCCGTTCTCGCAGAAGGTGCGGAGCGTGCGCCGGTCGAGCCCGATATCGCTCAGCATCTCGTCGTCGAGCGCCGACAGGATTCGAAGATTTCGCGCCGCGATGCGGTTTTTCCGAGCATATTCCAGGACCGAGAGGATCATGATTCAGGCTCCGCCTCGCCGAAGGATCCGTGGCTCGTCCACGACCGGCCGGATCAGCGTCGCTTTATTGTAGAATATCCGCGTCACCTGTTTGGAATACTGGAGACAACCGGAGCGAATATTTATTACGTGCCGGGCTGGGCGCCGACGATCGGTTGCGGGCACAGCAGGAGCAGGCGCATCAGCTCGGCCTGGCGGCGCGTCCCCGTCTTCTCGAAGAGGTGGCGCAGATGCACGCGCGCCGTGTTCCGGGTGATCCGGCGGCGTGTCGCGCTCGCCGCGAGGTCGTTCCCGGCCAGGATGTCGACGGCCAGGGCCGCCTCCGCGGGCGTGAAGCCGAACAGGTCCTGCAGAACGCCGGGATCCGGCAGGTTCGGGGCTGCGGGATCGATGAGGCGCAGGAGAACGGCGCCCTCGGCAATCGGGCAGAGGGACCCTGGGATCGCGCAGGCGGCGACCAGGAGCGTCCCGCCCGCACTCTCCAGGCGCAGCGAGCCGCCGCGATCCCCGGCGGTGCAGCGGGCGATGATCCGGCGCAGCGCCGCGCTGTCCTCGGGGGTCGCGCCGCGCAGGCCCCCCTGCTCCAGGCGCAGGAGGCCCTGCTCGATGAAGGCCCGCGCGGCGTGGTTCAGGAAATGAACCCGCCCGCACCGGTCGGTCACCGCGAGCCCCTGCTCGAGATGCTCCGCCAGGAGGTGGAGCGCCGCCTCCACGAGGGACGGGTCCGTGATGGTCGGAGCGCCGCCGGCCTGATGCCGCCACGCCCGGGCGGGTCCGGCCTCGGATGGATTTTCGGCTCTGCGGGTCTTCAGTTGCGATTGACTGATCACGCTGGGATCCTCGTCGGATCGACATCACGATATCAGCAATAACCCGACTCGGAGAGCCGTTATTCCCGCCTCAACCCGGCTTGGCCCCCGGTGCGGGTCCGGAACAGGTCGGCGAAGGCACGCAGGTCGCGCAGATTGAGATCCGACACCGCCCAGTAGGTGAGGTCGCCGAGGTGCCAGCGCTCGATCGTGGATCCGTCCCGCCGCTCTTCGCCGGCGGCGCCGTCGGTGGCGGAGATCACCGTGACGCTGATCACGTGCCGGTCGCGGCGATAGACCAGGGTCGGCACGGGGATGCCGGCCACGATGTCGACCCGGCCGCCGGCCAGCGGGAAGCCCTGGTCGGACAGGTCGGGGGCATCGGGCGCGATGGTGGTCCGGCCGTTGAACCAGGGCTTCACCACGTGCCGGTCCGAGGAGGCGACGTCGAAGGGTTGGGGAGCCGCGAGGCCGCGGAGATGGCCGGCGAGCACGGCCTCACCGGTATCCGGGGCGCCGCCGGGGCGATCGAGATAGGCGGCTCCGCCGCCGAGCGCGGCCCCGCCGACGAGACCCACGAGCAGGGTCGCGGCCAGCGCCCGCCAGGATCCGAGCCAGGACCGAAGCCCGACGCGGGACGGGTGCGGGTCGGAGAAGCCGATCTGCGCGATGACGCGCGCCCGCAGGGATTCCGGGGCGGGGGCTCCGGCCAGCGTTCCGCGCAGGGTGTTCGAGAGGGCGCGGAGGCGCTCCGCCATCGCCCGCGCGTCGGGGTCCGCAGCGAGACGGCGCTCCATGGCCAGGACTTCGCCGGGAGACAATTCGCCGTCCGCGTAGGCGCTGAGGAGCAGGAGGGTCTCGTCGTCGGTCATCGCCCTTCCTTCGCGAGCCGTACAAGCAGGTGCTGCCGCGCGCGGCCGAGGCGCGACATCACGGTCCCGATCGGGACGCCGGTCACACCGGCGATCTCCCGGTAGCTGAGGCCGTGGTATTCCCGCAGGACCAGCGCCTCGCGGAACGCCACCGGCAGGGCCTCGACCGCCCGGGCGAGCTGCCCCGCATCGTCGCGGGCGATGAGGGTCGCCTCGGGCGTCTCCGCGGCCTCGGTCAGGGCACCCCCGATTTCCAGTTCGGCGCGGGCCGCGGGGGCGAGGTCGTCGGCGAAGACCACCGCCCGCGGCCGGTGCCGCTGCAGCCAGGAATAGCCGGTGTTGCGGACGATGGTCAGGAACCACGCCCGGGCATTGCCTTCGGCAAATCCCTCGATCGCCCGGTAGGCGCGCAGACACGCCTCCTGCATCACATCCTCGGCGTCGGTGGCGTTGCCGGTAAGCCAGTGCGCGAGCCGGTAGCCTTCATCGAGGCGCGGAAGAACGAGCTGGCTGAAACGCGCCCGCGCCAGGGTCGTCATGTCGGCGGCCGGTCCGGGGCCGTCGCGTCGAGAGCCTGCGAAGCCATGGAATCCCTGCCCTGGTGCTCCAGCCTGCAGCCTTGTGCCACACGATCTGGAACCGCCCGGCGGCAGGGTTTATTCCCGCGCCCGCGCAAGGATTTTCGGGCCCATGGAGCGCGGCTCTCCGGGCCAGCCCGAAGGCGTCCTTTGGCCAGAGGGGGCCGGCTCCGGGGCCGCGGTATCGCACGCGTGCTCGGCCGGATCGCGCCGGTCGGGCACCGGCACCGGGCAGCCGTCCGGGCCAAGACGCTTGCGGGCGACGCGCGCGGCCGCCGCACGTTCTGCCGCGGAGCGGTTCGCGCCGCCGCTCTGATCCTGGGCCATCGGTACTTCCAACCGGAGCGGAACCGCCTGCGGTCCCGATCGTGACATCCCCGGCATCGTCGGAGGCCCGAATTGGCGGATGGGCCGGATGTCCGATTCCGCCCCGATCCGTCCGCGTCACCAACGGGACGGGGCAGGCCGCCGCCTCCTCGGAGGCGGGACCTGCCCCTGTCTCAACCCACGGCTCGTGTCACGGTTCGGCGCCAGGCCGTCGCGTCACGTCACTAGCGGCAGACGCGCCGCGGTCCCCACGGGGTCGGACGGAAGAAGCAGCGCGGGCCGTAGAAGCGCGGCCGCCGGTAGATCGGCCGGCAGCGCCCGTATGGGCCGGGTGCCCAGCCGGGACCGCAGCCGAAAGCGACGGTGCTGACCGCGGCGGGACCGCTGATCGTATCGGCGCCGGCGACTGCCAGGGGCGCCGCGCCGGCGGAGGCCAGGCCGAGGCCGCCGACGACAGCCGCGGCGGCCGCGATCATCTTCACGTGCATCATCATCAGACCTTCTGTTCGGTTCCGCGCCGGTTCGGCCCGGCGCAAGACCCGGGTAGAATGGTTATCGGTCCTGAATATGGGCTGACCTCCGCCATAACCGTCGAGAAACAAACATTCCGACCGAGGCCTGCGCGGGAGCCCGCACCGCCGAGCGGGAGGCCGCTCCGGCGGAGCGGGCTCCCGCGCAGGGCACTATCGGCGGTCGGCTCGACCCAGGAGCGAGGCCGCGGCCGCGGTGGCGCCAGCCAGCAGGATCCCGGTCAGGACCGGGTTGATCGAGGCCCGCGTGTAGACGCTGCGCATGACATGGTGGGGCGAGCTGCCGCGCACGGCCCCGTCGCGGCCAGCCGCGCGGAGGGCGCCGTCCCGGTCCTTGCCGGCCACGCCGCCCTTCTGGGTCTTCGCCACAATCCGGGCCCCCATCCAGTCGGTCACCGCAGGGACACGCTTGCGCAGCGAACTCATCAGCTTGCCGCCGCCGCCGACATAGAGGTCCCGCGGCCCGTGTTCCGCGGCGTACAGGATCGCCTCCGCGACGTCCGCGGGGTCGTAGACCGGCGGCGGCAGCTTCGGAGCCTGCGCCATGTAGTTCTTGGCGTGTTCCGGGAACGGCGTGTCGATCGAGGCCGGCTTGATGAGCGTCACCGAGACCGGGGCACCCTCCTCCTGGAGTTCCATCCGGAGCGCGTCCGTGAAGCCTTTGATCGCGTGCTTCGAGGCGGAGTACATGCCCTGGATCGGGAAGGCGAGGTCGGAGGCGACCGAGCCCAGGTTGATCAGCGCGCCGCCCGCGCGCTTCAGGTGCTGCAGGGCCACCGTCGACCCGTAGACGATCCCCCAGAAATTGACGTCGAACAGGCGGCGATGATCCGCGTCCGAGACCTCCTCGAGGCGGCCGAAGATCGAGAGGCCGGCATTGTTGACCCAGGTATCGAAGCCGCCATAGGCGCGCAGGGTCTCGGCGGCCAGGGCCTCGACGTCCTCGCGACGGGACACGTCGGTCACCACGGCCCGGGCCTCGCCACCCTGCTCCTGGATGTCGCGGACGATGTCATTGAGGACGGCGCCGTTCCGGGCCGCCAGGACGACACGGGCCCCGCGGCGCGCGGCCGCCCGGGCCGTGGCGAGGCCGATCCCACTGGAGGCGCCGGTGATGACGATGACCTGCTCGCGCAGGGGCTTGTGCCGGATCTGCATGCTGCGTCTTCCTCTCTCGTGTGCGCATTCAGCCCTGGCCGCCGCTCGGCCGGTCGCGCTCCGCCCCGAGGCTGGTCCCGCCGCGGCGGGCTTCCTCCTTCTCGGTGCCCGCCCTCTCCATCGGGCCGTCCTGCGGCTTGACCGTGCCGGTGGCGGTGTCGAGGGGAGTGTTGGCCAGTCCCGCGCTCTCCGGCTTGCCATGGGGCTGCCGCTGAGCCTGGGTGTCGTCGGGCGCGTCGGCCATGCTGCATCCCTCGCGATAATTCGGATCCACGGGCGCCGCCGCCTGCCGCGATCGGGCCCCTCGGCGGATCGCGCCAAGCGGCCGATCCTTAGGGCCAACCCATCAAGCGGCAGGCGGGTCCAGCGATACCAGCCGGGGCGACGGAGGCCGTCGGGCGCGGGTGGGGCGAACGCGCCGCAGGAACACAGCCGCCGGGCTCGTGTTGTCCGCCAAATCTTTTTCGCGAGGCGCGACGATGTCAGGAACCGCCAAGAAGACCGACCCCAAACTGTGGGACAAGGTCAAGACGCAGGTCACGAAGTCTGAGAAGGGTGGGAAGCCTGGTCAGTGGTCGGCGCGCAAGGCGCAGATCGCGACTGCCGAATACAAGAAGGAGGGTGGCGGCTACGCCGGCAAGAAGACGGCTGACAACCATCTCCAGCAATGGACCGACGAGGAATGGGGCACCAAGTCGGGCAAAGCGAGCGGCGAGACCGGTGAGCGCTACCTGCCCAAGAAGGCCCGCGAGACTCTGACCGACACGGAATACGCCGCCAGCACGGCCAAGAAGCGGGCCGATACCCGCAAGGGCAAGCAGTTCTCGAAGCAGCCGAAGGCCGCCGCCGAGAAGGCTGCCGCGGCGCGCAAGGCCGGCACGGCATCCGGCACGTCGGAGACGACGAAGACCGAGCTGATGCGCAAGGCCCGGGCGCAGAACGTGCCCGGCCGCTCGCGGATGTCGAAGGCGCAACTGGCGCACGCGGTCCACGCCTGAGGCGCGACGCGCGAGGGCCGTCGGCCCAACGCAAGACGTCCCGGGAATGGCTCCCGGGACGCTCCTCGGCTCAAGCGGCCAGTTTGATCGGGCTGGGGATGCTCAGGTCGAGAGACGATGCGGCCCGTCCGCAGACAGGGCCTCGCGCTATCTGGCCGCCGGGACGCAGCCCCCCGCGGGTGCGGGGGGCGCGATCGGACGCGGATCTTAGTACGAGCCGAACTTGTAGTTCAGGCCGGCGCGGACGACGGCGAACTCGTCGTCGCGGCGACCGATGTTGTTGTAGGCCACCGGGAAGTTGTTGGCGGCGTTGATGACGAACGCGCCCTGGTTGCGGGTGTTGCGGTCGAGGTTGACGTACAGGCCTTCGACCTTGAGCGTCACGGCCGAGGAGCGGAAGAAGTTCAGGAACGAGTCGGTGGGCAGGGCGTACTCGATGCCGCCGCCGACGGCGTAGCCGGTGCGGAAGCTGTCGTTGCCGGCAAAGCCGCCGAAGGAGCGGTCGGCGCTGCCCGAGCCGTAGGCGAAGCCGCCGGTGCCGTAGAACAGCACGCGGTCGAAGGCGTAGCCGATGCGGCCGCGGACGGTGCCGAAGAAGTCGAGGCTGGAGAGGCCGCGCGGATCGGTGACGTAGTAGCCGGGCGCCAGCGGGCCGACGAGGAACGCGCTGTTCCGGCTGCGGCCGAAGTCGAGGTACTGGGCGTCGGCCTCGATGCCGACCACCACGCCCGAGCCCGGGGTGAACTGGAAGTTGTAGCCGACCTGGCCACCGCCGGAGAAGCCTTCCTGGTTGCGCTGGCTGAAGAAGGCGGTGGTGCCATTGCCGTACGGGGCGGGCACGCCGAAGCTGTTGGTGTTGTTGCTGCTGGCGTCGAAGGCGTAGCCGGCGTTGATACCGAAATAGGCGCCGGTCCAGGTGAAGACCGGGACGGGGGTGAAGACCGGCGGGGGGGCGGCGCGGCGCGGCAGGTCGGCGGCCGAGGCGGCGCCGGTCAGGAGGGCCGTGGCGGCGCTCGCGAGAAGAAGCTTCTTGATCATCTGGTCCTCTGTCTCCCGTTGGACGGGATGTTTACCCGGCGACAGAACGACAGGACGCGGCGGGGCGATAGTGCATCGCTGCAACAGCCCGGAATCGCGGTTTTCAGCCCCCAACAGCCAGGTGCGCTGGAGCACATCCCGAGACGGATTGTTCAAAGCCAAGTCGAGGAAGTGTATCGGAGCGTTTCGGGAAACAAAATGCCCCGCCGCACGGATGCGGACGGGGCTGCAGTTTGTTGGTGAACGTTCCCAGGACCAACCAGGAAGCTTCGGGCTTGAATAGATCCTACCGACGGGCAGCCCGCAAGCCCGCCGGCACCCCGCAGAGCAGTTAACATTAATTTACGACCGACCGCCGCCGACGTCCCGGCGCGCGCGCAGGCGCGGCGCCGGAGATGTTCCGCGATTCAGGATGGTATCGGGCCGTTGCGCGGTGGCTCGCCGCGGCCGCGGCCCGGACCTTCCGGCATCCGGCGGCTGTTTCGGGTGATCGAATAGTGATCCGGGCTCAATCCGGGTCTTGGGCCGGCGCGCGTGTTTCTTTCGGCGGTCGCCGCGGCCACTGGATCTGCTGGGGATCGGAAGATCTCGCGCGGCGGCCCGTCGTCGGAAAATCGGTCCGACTCCGCTCCGGCCGGCCTGTGGAGAAAAGGACGCCACGCCCGCAGGGGCACGGCGGCCGCGACTTCCCCGGCGCGCGTCAGGACCCTATCTGCTGCCGTCGTCTTCCGTGGAGATTTCAGGAAACGCGCATGGCTCCCGTCGCGCTGCCTTCGATGCCGGTCCGGACCGGGACCGGAGACGTCTGCCTCGCTCCCTCCGTGAGGCTTCGGTGACCGATACGCCGGCCCCCTACATCGCGGTCGCATTCCTCTCGGCGCTGTTCCTTCTCGTGGCCGGGCTGCAGGCGGAAGGTCTCCTGTGGTGATCCGCTTGGTCCAGGGCCATTTTCGCGTCGGCGCGTCCGTCCGGGCCGGTGCCCGGGCCTGCCGGGACGTGACGCGGTTGCGAGCGTAGCGCGCCGATGTTCGGCTTCTCCCTCAACGCGACCGAGCCCGACAGCATCGCCCACATCATCCAGGTGGCGCTCGCACCCGCCTTCCTGCTCTCGGCGCTGGCGACGCTGCTCAACGTGTTCTCGACCCGCCTCGGCCGGATCTCCGACAAGGTCGACGGCCTCTCGGCGGAAGCCGCCCGGGCGACGGAAGCCGAGGCCGCCCGCCTCACCCGCCGCCTGACCTTCCTGCGGCGGCGCTCCTTCGTGCTGGACGTGGCGGTGGTCCTGGCCTCGCTGGGGGGCGGGCTGATCGGTCTGGCCGTGCTGACCCTGTTCGTCGGGGCGTTGCGCGATGCGGCGACCGCCTCCGTCCTGTTCGCCTGCTTCGGGGCCGCGCTGGTCTGCACCGTGGCGGCGATCGCGGCCTTCATGACCGAGATCCTCATGGCCGGCCGCGGCATCCGCGACGAGGTCGATCGCCAGAAGGACAAGGTGCCGGCGCCGCGGTGAGGCAAGCGCGAATCACTCGGGGCGGTTTTCGCGGCCCGGACCGCATGGCGCCCCGCCCGGCCTGCCCGGACGCGCCGGCGGAGGCGCTCGGGAGGGGCTCCCGGGGCGTCCGAGGTGGCGATCGGGCGATTTCGATTGCGGCGTGCCCGAGCCCGGCCTTAGTCTTCCGACGGCCTGAGGCAGCCGCCGGCTGCGCCCGAGTGTTCCGTCATGAGCATCGCGATCCTGGTTGCTTTCGTTGCCGGCGCACTCTGCCTCGGAATTCTGTCCGCGCTGATGCCGTTCGGGCGGCGGGAGACCGAGGAGCTGGAAGAGGTGCTCCCCTATGAGGACGACTTCTTCGACGTGGGCGGCCCGGTGATCGATCTGGAGCCGCGCCACCTCACCTGACGGCACGCGCCCGAGGAATCCTAGGGGCGCAGGGATCCTGCCGTGCCGGGCGGCGCGTTCTGCCGGGCCGACCAGACGACCCGACCGAGGGGATCCCGCAAAGCCGCCGAGCCCGCCCGGCCGGCCAGCAGATGTGCGAATCGGGCCTTCGCGGCATCGATCGCCGCCGCTTCGACGGGACCTGGGATCTGTTCGTCGTGGATGATGATGCCGCCGGCGCTCTCCCGGTGGACGATGCATTGAAGCCGGTAGGGGGCCGGGGTCTCGGACGGGGCCATGGCGATCTCCCGCCCGGTCACGGGGCCGGCGCGCCGCCGGAGCGGCGAAGCGGGATCCCGGGCGCGGGCTGGAGGCCGGTCCGGATTGTGGGAACCCTGCGGGACATCCAGGCCTCCTCGATTCGGTGGGTGGGGCGCAATCCTAGCCGCTTCATCCGATCCGGCGACGGCCGCATGGCGGCCCCCTGCTTGCCCCGGCGTAATTGGGGGCCGCCTGAGCGGGATTCGCAAAGGCGGCCACCGGTGTAGCGGTCAGGACCTGCGACCGGCCGTGGAACTGAGCGGACGCAGCGTCGGCTCGCCGATGCGGGTCCGCTTCAGGTCTGCTCAGACGGCCTCGCCCTCCGCGTCGTCGGCATCCAGGATCGTCTCCAGGTCGCCCACGAGGGCGTCGAGCTGATCGGCGGTCGCAACGAGCTTGAGCTTGGTGCCGTCCTGGGCCTCGATCGCGATCTCGATATGGTCGGCGACCTGGGCCGCCAGGGCTTGCTTCACCGTATAGGTCGTCACGTCGGACTTGTCGGCCATGCTGATCTCCTGAGTGGCTGCGGGCAACGCAGGGAGACCGGGATCGGGGGTGCGGCAGAAGCTCGCGACCGGCGCCCTATCCGCGCTTGCGCGTGTAGCGTTCGACCACGCGCTGCCGATGCGTCGGCACGTCCAGCAGGCGGGGAGCGCCCGGCCGAGGGCGATCGCTGGTCACCGGTCGGGGTGCGGGCAGCAGCTCCGGCATGGACCGGGGCGTCTCGACGATAACCGCCTCCAGCACGACCGGGCGCATCGCCCGCGCGGGCCGCGCCGGGCGTCCCGGCCGTGCCGCGAGCGTGCCCAGAGCCCAGAGGCCGAGGCAGAACAGGCCGATCAGGATGCCGTCCCAGGACGGCTCGGTCCGGCACATCAGGATCCCGGCGCCGGTAAGGGCGGCCGTGGCCGCAAACAGCCGCGGTGTCGGATCGGCGGAATTCATACCGCACCCTCGGTGCGCAGACCTGAGGGCGCGTGAATGACATCGCTCCAATTGTCGGCAAACGTCCGATTCTCCGCGATGCGCATGGCAGCCATGGCGGTCGGTCCCGCGGAACGCGCCTCAGCCCGCCAGACTTGAGGGGGGTTGCCACGTGACGCCGGGATGCTCGCGGATATCTCCGGCCCGGGATCCGGTATCGGCATCGCTCGTCCAGTCGCCAGGCTCGGCGACGTGGGCGATCTCGGCGTCCGGGTAGGCCGCCGCCAGGAACAGGCGCGCCTCGCCCTCGGCCTCGGCGCGGATCGTCACGAGCGGCCGCTCGCCCCCCGCGTCGCGCACCTGCGCGATGAACAGCTTGGTCATGATCCTCCTCCGGACTCGTTGGCGGGCGCGGTGCGGATCAGGCCTCCCGTTCCTCGACGTGGAGGCCTCCGGCCCGCAGGTGGCTCGGGATCCGGGTGCGGTCGCCGAAGCCGGCGGCGCACGCCATCGCGTCGAGAGCCGCCAGGGGATCGAGCGCCGAACCGATCCAGACAATCGCGCCCGTCGCCGCCTGCATGATCCGGAACACCTTCACGCCCCGCTCCCGGTCTCGACCTTCGAACAAGCTTGGGGGGCTGGCGGGTGTTCCCGGTGGAAAACTCGCGGCGCATGGCCCGCGCCGCCGGGCCGAGCCCAACGGCTGCCCGATCCACGATCGCGGCAGCGCGGCTTCCCGCAGGGGCCGGATGCGCCCGCGCGAACATCTGTGGGCTGCGGCCGATTCGCTCCGGCCTCACCCGAGCGGGAACGGAGTGCGCCGGGCATCGGTTCTCCAGCCCATGCCGGCATGGGCCGGCGCGTCGCGAACCCGATCGGGATTCAGGAGAGCCATGACCAGCCGCACCGTTCAATCCGCTCTGCTCGCCCTCGCCCTCGTCGCCGGCAGCGCCGGGATGGCCGCCGCGCAGAGCACGCCCAACGGTAACACCGCCACCTCCGGCGCCCCCGCGGGCGACAACAGCACCGGCAACGGCGCCACCGGCAGCGGTGCGGCGCCGAGCGGGCGGTAACCTCGGGTTAACCATAAGGGTCGAAGCCCTCGATCCTCACAACCGTGCAACTTCCCGTCCCGCGGCCACCCGGCCTGCGGGACGTTCTGTTTCCGGGTCCAGTCTGGGGCCCGTGGTTGGTGCCGCTACTCGGCGCCCTAGCCCGGCGGGCCGGGATGCGGTCCAGGGTCCGGTGTTTGGAACGCAGTGCCACTTTTCTAAGCAGGCAGAATCGCCATACTAAAGCTGTGGCCGGCGCTGTGCGCGCGGTCCGGACTTATGCAGGCGATGCGAACCAAACCGATCCTGCAGCTCATCGGCGAGAGCCCGGGCCATCGTCAGGCCGACGCGTGGCGCGACGCCGTTGCGCCGTTCTGGGATTTCACGATCCGCCGGGAGGATCTGTCCGATTTCCGCGGGCAGTCCCAGGTTCGGCATCTCGGCACCGCGATCGTCTGCAGTGCCCGCGCCTCCGGCCTCCGGTTCGTGCGCGAGCGGGCCCTCGCGGCCCGGATGGGCATCGATCACATCGTCGCCCATATGCGCGTCTCCGGGCAGGCCAGGGTCACGATCGGCGGCAAGGAGCGGGAGTGCGCCCCGGGCGATATCTGCCTGCTCGACCTGTCGCAGCCGCTCTCCGCCTGCTCCACCGATTACCAAGCCATCACGGTGGTGCTGCCGCGTCCGCTCTTCGGCTCCCGCCAGAGCGTGCTGGACTCGCTGCACGGAGCCGTAATCCGCGGTGCGACCCCGTTCGGCCGGATGCTCAACGACCACCTGCGCTCCCTCAGCGCGCACGCGACCGGGTTCTCGGCACCGGAGGCCGCGGCGGCGGCCGAGGCGACCGCCGCGTTGCTCGGTGCGGCGACCCTGGGCCTGCCGCAGGACGAGGGGGGCGCCGGGTCAGCCGAGCTGGCGCCCCTGCTCGTCGCCATCCGGCGTTTCATCGAGGCCGAATTGGCCTCCACGGATCTGACCGCCGAGACGATCGGGCGGCGGTTCGGCGTCTCGCGCAGCGCCCTGTACCGGCTGTTCGTCCCCCTCGGGGGTGTGTCCGGCTATATCCGGCAGCGCCGGCTCGCTCGCGCCTATCGTGACCTCGCCACCGGCGACGGGCGCTTCGCCCGCATCTCCGAGGTGGCGTATCGCTGGCGGTTCGAGAGTCCCGCCCATTTTACCCAGGCGTTCCGCGCCGAGTTCGGCTGCGCGCCCCGGGATGTCCGCGCCCAGGCCGCGGCCGAGCCGGAGAGATCGTCGGCCGCGGCGCCGCCGGCTCCGGCCGAGACCTGGGCCGACTTCTACGACTGGGTCCTGAAGCTGGCGGCCTGAGCGGGCCTGGTCTGGCGATCCCCGACCTTGTGCCCTCGGCCTCGGATGGACCATAAGGGCGGCGATGACCTTCAGGGTTCGGCATAGGCGTCCGGCCGGGGCGCGGGGCTGGTGGGCGCTCGTCGCCCGCATGCTCGCGCTCGTTCTGGCCCTGGCCGTCGCCACCCCCCCTGCCGGCCTCGCGGCGGATCTCGCCTTCCATGCGGGCGGCCATCACAGCCGAAGCCAGGGGCCGGTGCTCGACGCGCCGGCCGCGCCCGCGAATGTCGATCCAGGCCTCTCGGAGCACATCCATTGCGGCTGCCATCAGGCAGCCCGCCTGGAGGCGGCCGATGTCGCGCCCCCCGCGGTCCCGGGCCGGCCGCTGCCCGCCGCCCTCGCCCAGGGCCGCCCCTCCATCAGCCCCGACCGGCTGCCGCGGCCTCCGCGAGCGTGAGCTGACGCCGCCCGCTTGCGGCGCCCCGCCCGGACGCCGAACCGGCCTCCGGGTTCATCCTCACGACACCTGAACGGGACCGTCCGGGGCCGCTCCGCGCGGCCTGCCGGCGTCCCGGCCGAGCAGTTTTCCCATGCGCATTGTCCTGTCCGTGGCCGTCGCCGCGGTGCTCCTGGCCGCCGGCATCGCACTCGGCGTCGCCGTTCCCGCCCTGCCCGACCTCCTCCGGCAGACCCTCGCGGCCGCCGGGCGCGCACGCGCGCCGGATGGCAGCCGCGATCATCAATACGCCGCCGCCGCACCGGACCGGCCGAAGGCCACGCCCGACGATCACGCGGGCGACGGTCCCGCGCATGGCGACCACGCAGACGCCGACCACGCGCATCGTGACGGTGAGGCCCACGACGAGGGCGCGATCCGAATGCGGCCCGATCAGGTCGCGGGCCAGGACATCACCACCCGGACGGTCACGGGCGGCACGCTGGCGCGCCACCTCCTCGTGCCCGGCACCATCACCCCCGACACCGACCGGATCGCCCGGGTTCCGGCCCGGGTGGTCGGCACCGTCGCCGAGATGCGCAAGCGCCTCGGCGACGCCGTGCAGGTGAACGAGGTCGTCGCCATCCTCGACAGCCGCGAGGTCGCCGACGCCAAGAGCGAGTACCTCACCGCCCTGGTCCAGGCCGAGCTGCAGACGATCAACTTCGAGCGCCAGCAGAAGCTGCTCGCCTCGCGCAGCGCCTCGGAGGCCGCCTTCGAGACCGCTCGCGCCGCCTATCTGGAGAACCGGCTCCGGGTCGACCTCGCCCGACAGAAGCTCTCCGCCCTGGGCCTCGACGCCGCCGAAGTCGCCGCCGCCCAGAAGCGCGACGAGGCCACGCCGAACCAGTCGAGCCTGCGCCGCTACCCCCTCCGGGCGCCGATCGCCGGCCGCATCGTCGAGCGCAAGGTCGATGTCGGCACGGCGGTCGGCAAGGAGGGCGATCCGGCGGACCTCTACACGGTGGCGGATCTCTCGACCGTCTGGATCGAGCTGTCGGTGCCGACCCTCGACCTCGCCCAGGTGCGGGAGGGCGCCCGCGTCACGGTCACGCCCGGCCGGGCAGGGGAGCCGGAGCGCCGGGCGGAAGGCCGGGTGATCTTCGTCAGCCCCTTCCTCAACCCCGACACGCGCTCGGCCCGCGTGGTCGTCGCCCTGCCGAATGCCGACCTCGCGTGGCGGCCCGGCACCTTCGTCACCGCCGAGATCGAGATCGCGCAGGATGCGGTCCCGGTCCGGATCCCCAAGGCAGCCGTGCAGACGATCGAGGGCCGCAGCGTCGTCTTCGTGCGCAATCCGGACGGGTTCGAGAAGCGGCCGGTCACCCTCGGCCGGTCCGACGACGATTCCTACGAGGTCACCGCCGGGCTCGCGGCCGGGGCCGAGATCGCGGTCGGCAACTCCTTCCTTCTGAAGGCCGAGCTCGGCAAGGCCGACGCCGACCACGATCATTGAGGAATTGGGCCGATGATCAGCCGCATCCTCGCCGTCTCGGTCCGCCAGCGCTGGCTGGTGCTGCTCCTCGTGCTGCTGGCGTCGGGCTTCGGCGCCGCCGCGCTCACGAAGCTGCCCATCGACGCGGTGCCCGACATCACCAACAACCAGGTCCAGATCAACACCCTGGCCCCGTCCCTGTCGCCGGCCGACGTCGAGCGGCAGGTCACCTACCCGGTCGAGACGGCGCTCGCCGGCATCAAGGGGCTCGAGTACACCCGCTCGCTCTCGCGCAACGGCTTCTCGCAGATCACCGCGGTCTTCGCCGAATCCGTCGACATCTACTTCGCCCGCCAGCAGGTCGCCGAGCGCATCGCCCAGGTGCGGGAGGACCTGCCCTCCGGGGTCGAACCGCGGATGGGCCCGATCTCCACGGGCTTGGGCGAGATCACCATGTGGTCGATCCAGTACGCGCCGCTCCCTGAGCGGAACGTCGTGCCGGCGGGCCGGCCGGGCTGGCAGCCGGACGGGAGCTACCGGACCCCGGAGGGACAGGACCTCCGCACGGAGCTGGAGCGGGTCGCCTACCTGCGCACGGTCCAGGACTGGATCATCCGACCGCAAATCAAGGCGGTCCCGGGGGTCGCCGGCGTCGACGGGATCGGCGGGTTCGAGAAGCAGTACCACGTCCAGCCCGACCCGACGAAGCTCACCGCCCTCGACCTCTCCTTCGCGGACATCGCCCGGGCGCTCCAGGCCAACAACGCCAATCAGGGCGCGCGCTACCTGGAGGACAATGGCGAGAGCTACGTGGTGCGCGCCGCCGGCCGCCTGGAGAGCCCGGAGGCGATCGCCGACGTGGTGGTGGCGAGCCGCGGCGGCGTGCCGGTGCGGATCCGCGACGTCGCCGCGGTGCGGATCGGGCGCGATCTGCGCACCGGCTCGGCCAGCGAGAACGGCCAGGAGACCGTCATCGGCACCGCCCTGATGCGCATCGGCGAGAACAGCCGCACGGTGGCGGCCGCCGTCGACGCCCGCCTGGATCAGATCCGGCGCGCCCTGCCCCCGGGCATCGCCGTCCAGACGATCCTCGACCGGAGGCAGCTCGTCGAGGCGACGATCCGGACTGTCGCCAGGAACCTCGCGGAAGGCGCAGGTCTCGTCGTCGTCGTCCTGTTCCTGCTGCTGGGCAACATCCGGGCGGCGCTGATCGCGGCCCTCGTCATCCCGGTCGCCATGCTGATGACCGTGACCGGTATGGTCGAGGGAAAAATCTCGGCCAACCTGATGAGCCTCGGGGCGCTCGATTTCGGGCTCATCGTCGACGGGGCGGTGATCATCACCGAGAACGCGCTGCGCCACCTCGCCGAGCGGCAGCACGCCCTCGGGCGCGGGCTCGCCCTGGAGGAGCGCCTGGAGACGGTGCGGGCCTCGGCCGAGGAGATGATCAAGCCGTCCCTCTACGGGCAGGCGATCATCATCCTGGTCTACGTCCCGCTCCTGACCTTCACGGGGGTCGAGGGCAAGATGTTCCAGCCGATGGCGGTGACCGTCATCCTCGCTTTGGCCGCGGCCTTCGTGCTGTCGCTGACCTTCGTGCCGGCCTTGATCGCGATCGCGCTCACCGGTCGCCTCACCGAGGCGGAGAACCCGCTGATGCGCGGCCTGAAAGCGCTCTACCGGCCCCTCCTCGCCGCGGCGATCCGGGCGCCGGCTCCGTTCGTGGGGGCGGCGCTGCTCCTCCTCGTGGGCGCCGGCCTGCTCGCCGCCCGGCTCGGGACCGAGTTCATCCCGCAGCTCGACGAGAAGAGCATCGCGCTCAACGCCACCCGGATCCCGTCCACCTCCCTGACGCAGTCCCAGGCGATGCAGCTCAAGGTCGAGCAGGCGATCGCGAAGTTCCCGCAGGTCGCCTACGTCTTCTCGAAGACCGGCACCGCCGAGGTCGCCACCGACCCGATGCCCCCAAACTCCTCCGACACTTTCGTGATGCTCAAGCCGCAGGCGGAGTGGCCCGATCCGGCCCTGTCGAAGGCCGCGCTGCGGGAGCAGATCGAGGCGTCCTTAAGCGAGCTCGCCGGCAATACTTACGAGTTCTCCCAGCCGATCCAGCTGCGCTTCAACGAGCTCTTGGCCGGCACCCGGGGCGACCTCGCCGTCAAGGTGTTCGGCGACGCCTTCGAGCCGATGCTGGAGACCGCCAACCGAATCGCCGCGATCCTGCGCGGGATCCCGGGCGCCGATGACGTGAAGGTCGAGCAGATCGCCGGCCTGCCGGTCTTCGAGATCCGGATCGACCGGACCGAGGCGGCGCGGCTGGGCCTGAGCACCGGCGCGATCCAGGAGGTGATCGGCGCCGCCATGGGCGGCCGGGACGCGGGGGCGGTGTTCGAAGGCGACCGGCGCGTGCCGATCGTGGTGCGCCTGACCGATCAGGTCCGCGAGGACCGGGAGGCCCTGGAGAACCTGCCGGTCCCCCTCCCCCCGGGGCCGAGCGGCAAGGCCGCCTCCGTGCTCTTGCGGCAGGTGGCGCAGTTCTCGGTCAGCGAGGGGCCGAACCAGATCAGCCGCGAGAACGGCCGCCGCCGGGTGGTAGTCACCGCCAATGTCCGCGGGCGCGACATCGGCTCGCTGGTGACGGAGGCGCAAGGCAAGGTCGCCGCTCAGGTGACTCTGCCGGCAGGCTCCTCCGTGACCTGGGGCGGGCAGTTCGAGAACCTCGCCTCGGCTCAGGCGCGGCTGACCGTGGTGGTGCCGGTCTGCTTCTTCCTGATCTTCCTGCTGCTCACCTCGGCTCTGGGCAGCGCGCGGGACGCGCTCCTCGTGTTCAGCGCAGTGCCGCTGGCGCTCACCGGCGGCGTCGCGGCCCTGTGGCTGCGGGGGATGCCGCTGTCCGTGCCGGCCGCGGTCGGGTTCATCGCCCTCTCGGGCGTGGCGGTGCTGAACGGCCTCGTGATGCTGACCTTCATCAAGCAACTCGTCGCCGAGGGCCGGCCGCTGCGGGCGGCGATCCGCGAGGGCGCGCTCACCCGGCTTCGGCCCGTGGCGATGACCGCGCTCGTCGCCTCCCTGGGCTTCGTGCCGATGGCGCTCGCCACCGGCACCGGGGCGGAGGTGCAACGGCCGCTCGCCACCGTGGTGATCGGCGGCTTGATCAGCGCGACCCTGCTGACGCTGGTGGTGCTGCCGGCGCTCTACGCGCGGTTCGGCCGGGGCGGCGGCGCGGGCTCTCCGGACCGCGCGGCGGAGGACGGGATCGGGGCAGGCGCCGCGCTCGTGGAAGCCGACGTTGGCCAATCCAGAACAATTCCTATCGCGTTCCAGAGATAGGATGAGAGAGGGTGGACCATGCAGTTTGATCTGCTGATTGCGATAGCATTGGGCTCCAAAAAGCGATCATGACAGAATGGTAAAATTGCTGCTTTTCCAAGCCTGTAATTGATGCTTGTATGGGGCGTCGCGGAAGGATTACAGATGGAGCGATTATGACTTGATCTGTGCTCGGAGTGAGATTTTATGAGAATAGGTATTCGAAGGCGCCTCTATGTAGGCTTCGCTCTACTTGTTCTGATTGCTGGTTGTATCGGAGGGTACTCGGTCCATCAGCAGGATGTCGTCAGCGAGCAATACGATGTCCGCGGGCGCCTGGAGCAGATCGCGCGGACGATCCTGGTCGTCAACGGTCTCGCCGTGCGCCTCACCGGTTTCGGCGAGCAGTACCACCTCGCGCCCGCGCCCGAGCGGCTCGCCGTCCTGGAGCAGACGCGGCGCGAGATCGAGGAGACCGCCGAGAAGCTGATCGGGCTCGCGTTCGTCCAGGAGCGCCGCAAGCTCTACGTCGAGATCCGCGACAAAGCCCGCACCTTGAAGCCGGAGCTGGATCGCCTCGCGGCGGCCGGCATCGCGTTGAGCCAGGCTAAGGCGCGCCTGTTCACGGGCGGCGACGAACTGACCAACGCGACCAACACCCTGGTGGCCGAGGTGCGCGCGCGCGCCAGCGAGTCGCTGCTCGGCCGTGCCCAGACCGCGGAGAGCGCCGTGCTGCTGGTCCGCGTCGCCAACTGGCGCTTCCTGGCGACCTTTGATACGAACGGGCCGGCCACTTTCGCGAAGAATGTCGAGAAGGCCGAAGCCGCTCTGAAGACCTTTCAGAATTCCGAGGGCGCCGCCGGCTTCGCCGCCTTGACCAAGGCGGTCATCGAGAGCCTGTCGGCCTACCGCACGAACTTCGAGGTGACCGTGACGGCCCTGGACGGTCTGAAGTCGGTGTTCGAGACCGGCATCAAGCCGATCTCGACCCTGATCGACGCGCGCTGTGACGTCGCGCGCGACATGATCGAGGCTGCGGTCGCGGAGAACGCCCGCACCGTGGACGCCGCGGTGGCACGCGCGCGCAACGTCCAGATCATCCTGGTCGGGCTCGCGCTCGGACTGGGCGGGGCGCTGGCCGTGCTGATCGCGCGCAGCATCATCGGGCCGATCGCCGGCATGACCGCGGCGATGAAGCGGCTGGCCGAGGGCGACACCGCCGTCGTGGTGCCCTCTCAGGACGCCACCGACGAGATGGGCGCCATGGCCAAGGCCGTCGAGGTGTTCCGCCAGAACGCCCTTACCCAGGCCGAGTTGGAGGCCGCCCAGGCCGCCGACCAGGCGGCCCGCCGGCGTCGGGCCGACCGTGTCGAGCAGCTCGTCCGTACCTTCCAGCAGAAGATCGCCCAGGCGCTGGACATCGTTACCTCGGCGGCGATGGAACTCGACGCCACCGCCCGCTCCATGACCCGGGTGGCCGACGACACTAACAGCCAGGCGGTGGCCTCCAGCGCCGCCGCCGAGCAGACCGCTTCCAACGTCCAGACAGTGGCGGCCGCGGCCGAGGAGATGGTGTCGTCGCTCCAGGAGATCGAGCGGCAGGTGGTCCGCTCCAACGCGGTCGCCACCCATGCCGCCCAGGAGGCGGAGGCGACCAATGCCGCCATGGCGGGCCTGCGCGCGGCCGCCGAGCAGATCGGCGCGGCGGTGACGACGATCACCGGCATCGCCGATCAGACGAACCTGCTGGCGCTTAACGCGACCATCGAGGCGGCCAGGGCCGGCGAGGCGGGCCGGGGCTTCGCGGTGGTGGCCGCCGAGGTGAGGGCGCTGGCGGGCCAGACCGCCAAGGCGACCGACGAGATCGGCGGGCAGATCGCGGCGATCCAGGCGGCGACCGGTCAGGCTGCGGAGGCGATGGCGCAGATCGCCCAGACGATCGCGAGCGTGAGCGAGATCAGCGGCTCGATCGCCTCGACGGTGGTGGAGCAGACGGCGGCCACGGGCGAGATCTCGCGCAATGCCGGCGAGGCGGCCAAGGGCACGCAGGACGTTTCGGCCACGGTAGCCCGGGTCCGGGCGGCGGCGGGTGAGACCGGCGGTGCGGCCGCGCAGGTGCTCAACGCAGCCGCCGAGCTGGCCAAGCAGTCGATGGCCGTCAAGCAGGAGGTGGACGGCTTCCTGAGCGACATCCAGGCCGCATGAGACGGCGGGACCGCCGGGGCGCGCCGGTTCCCCGTCAAGCGGGCAGGATGTGCAGCATCCCGCCTATCATGCCGAGGGCCCCGAAGCCGATCAGCCCTGCGGCGATGTACAACCGCATCCGGCTCCCATCGGCGGAGGACGGCAGGTGGGAATCGTCAGGCGGGTCGAACCAATCCATCGGGTAAATGCATCCAGCGATCGCTTCGGGTGGCTTCGGAAGGCGCCGCCCTAGGCCAGCCCGATGACAGCGGGATGACCGATCCGCCGAAGCGGAGGGGGCCGTGCGGCCCGCCGATGCACATTCCGTGCTGCCCCTACGGATTCACGAGCGGCATGTTCACCGCCTTGGTGTGCACCTGGACGCTGGCGCCTGCCCTGGGGCGCGGCTCCTCCAGCGCGCCGCCCGCCAGCGCCGCCTCGATGTCGGTCAGCACAGGATGCGCTTGATCGCCGTCACCGTGGCGGGGATGTCGTGGTGCGCGCCGCGCATCCCGGGCGACCCCATTGCGCCGTCCGTCCGGCTGCCGCCTCGGCCCTTCACGGCCGAGGCTCCGGCTTCGATGCCGGGCTTGCCGACCGGCCCGGGATCGCACCGCGGCGGGACGCGAATCAGCGACGGTCCGGGGTCCCGGCCGAGCCGCCGGCCTTATCGCCGCCCGGCTGGAAGCCGGCCGCATTCGGCGGCCCCTTCATCCGTCCGTCCTGCTTCGGCATCTCCGAGCCCGGAGATCCGGTCGTGCCCGTCGTGTCGCTCCTGCCGGCATCGCTCTTGCCGGGAAAGCCGGCCGCGTTGGGCGAGCCCTGCATGCGGGCACCGTGCGGTGCCTGGCCGCCGGCGGCACCGGGATTTTCCGCGGCCGTGGCTGCCGCAGCCGTCGCCAGGAGGCCGACGGCGGTCAGGGTGATCAACGTCTTCATGCGCGAATCCTCAAGCGTTTCCCCAGGACGCCTCTTCGGGCGTCCTGGGGAAACGCGACCGGACGGATCCCGTTCACGCCCGGCCGGATTGGGCCGCGGGACATAACCTGCTGCGATGCAATATTTCTGCGTCGGTTTTGGCGAGACGGTACGATCCTGATGACGATGTACTGATTTACATTCAATCGGGCGTCGAGACGAGCAATTGCAATCGGGCGAAGAATCTGATTGAATATTCGGATACGTTGCAGCCCATCACTGTGATTGAATTCACCTGCGGCCTATCGGCTCCGTGAGGAGGTCGAACATGTACGCTTTGGCCAAGTCCAAAGAAAGAACCGATTGGGAACTGGTTGGTGTCTTCGGCGGATGGATCGTCTTCGAGATCGTGATCCTGATGCTGTGCTTGGTCTCGATGTAAGCAGTCTCGGAAATACAGCCGTTTTGGATCGCCTGATGCCGCGCGGACGGACTGGATGACCGCTCCGGGTCGCCACCTGAGCCGTCGATGCTTGGAGAGGCTCGGGGGCGCTTGAGAGATCCGCCCGTGCCGGGGCATGGTCTGCCGATCGCAGGAGGCGTCGGCAGGGCCGGCGCGACGGCAGGGGACGGGTGCATGGCGAAGGCGGTGCGGGCGGGCGGTGATCGCGAGGCGCGTCAGAGACCCCCCGCCGAGGACGTCCACGCCGCGGAACTCGCGCGCCTGCGCGCCGAGGATTCGGCGCCGCGACCGCCCGGATGGCAGCTCTCGCTCCAGGCCGTCCGGCGCTTCATCTGCGGTGACGGCGCGACCCCCGCCAAGGTGGTCTGCGCGCCCGCGCTGGTGGAGCGGGCCATGGTCACCCTCGCCACCTCCCGGGCCCTCCTGCTGATCGGCGAGCCCGGGACCGCCAAGAGCCTGCTCTCGGAACTCCTCGCGGCGGCGATCAGCGGGTGCTCGACCCTGACGATCCAGGGCGGCGCGTCGCTGACCGAGGACCAGATCCGCTACGGCTGGAACTACGCGCTGCTCGTCGCCGAGGGGCCGAGCCCGCGCGCCCTGGTGCCCGGCGCCCTCCATACCGGCCTCAGCGAGGGGCGGATCGTCCGCTTCGAGGAGCTGACCCGCTGCCCGCTGGAAGTGCAGGACAGCCTGCTCTCGGTCCTGTCCGACCGGGTGCTCGCCGTGCCCGAACTCACCGGCGCCGACGGGATGGTCTACGCCCGGGAGGGCTTCAACCTGATCGCCACGGCCAACACCCGCGACCGGGGCGTCAACGAGATGTCGGCGGCCCTCAAGCGCCGGTTCGGCTTCGAGACCGTGTTCCCGATCGCCGATCTCGAGGCCGAGCTCGCCCTGGTGCAGCGCGAGGCCACCGCACTGCTGACCCGCTCCGGCGTGCCCCGCAGCCCGGATCCGGAGGTGCTCGAACTCCTCGTGACCTGCTTCCGGGAGCTGCGCGAGGCCGTGGACACGGAGGGTACGGGCATGGAGCGGCTCTCGTCCGTGATGAGCACCGCGGAGGCGGTCAGCGTCGCCCACGCCATCGGGGTGAAGGGTCATTTCCTGCGGGGCGATGCCGGCCAGCCGGAGGACATCGTCGCCTGCCTCGCCGGCACCGCGGCCAAGGACGACGCCGAGGATCTCGCCCGCCTGCGCCGCTATCTCGACCAGCGCGTCAGCCGCCGCTCCGGCGCGGCGTGGCGCCAGCTCTACGCGGCGCGGCACCTCCTCACCCCGCAATGAGCGGTGCCGCGCCGGATCCCGGCCGCCTGACCGTCATCGGCGTGCGCCACCATTCCCCGGCCTGCGCCGGGCTCGTCCGGCGCACGATCGCGGCTTTGCGGCCGGCCTTCGTGCTGATCGAGGGGCCGGTCGACTTCAACCCGCACCTGCCGGACCTCGCCCTTGGCCACGACCTGCCGGTGGCGATCTTCTCGTTCCGGGCGGATTCGGCGGGCAGCGCCGCCTCCTACACGCCGTTCTGCGCCTTCTCGCCGGAATGGCAGGCCCTGGAGGCGGGCCGGGCGGTGGGTGCCGAGACGCTGTTCTGCGACCTGCCGGCCTGGGATCCGGCCTTCGGGCGCCGCGCCAACCGCTACGCCGATCCGCACGGGGCCCGCGCGGAGGCGGCCGAGCGGGCGCTCGCCGCCGCCCTCGGCGTCGCCGACCAGGACGCCCTCTGGGACGTCCTCGCCGAGGCGGCGCCCGAGGCGGAGCTGCCGGCCCGGCTCGACCGCTACTTCGCCCTGCTGCGCCCGCCGGGCACGGACGATCCCGCCGAAGAGGCCCGCGAGCGCTTCATGGGCGCCTACGCGGCCCACGCCCTGCGCACGGCCGGCGACCGGCCGGTCGTCCTCGTCTGCGGCGGCTGGCACGCGGACGCCGTCCGGCGCCACGCCGCGCGGGCGGACGGGACCCGGCCCGAGCCGGCGCCGCCGGAGCCGGACCTGCGCACCGGCAGCTACGTGGTGCCCTACGCCTATCCCCGCCTCGACCGGTTCTCGGGCTACGCGGCCGGCATGCCGGCCCCGGGCTACTACGAGCGCGTCGCCGCCGCCGGCCTCGCCCCCGCGGCCGACTGGGCGATGACCGCGATCACCGCGGCCCTGCGCGAGGCCGGGCAGGTCGTCTCCACCGCCGACCGCATCGCCTGGCGGGTCCACGCCGAGGCCCTCGCCCGGCTGCGCGCCCATCCGGCGATCCTGCGCGCCGACCTGATCGACGCGGCCCTCGCCGCCCTGGTGAAGGACGCCCTCGACCGCCCGCCCGCCTGGGCGGCCGGCGGCGCCGCACCCGGCCACCCCGCGCTCGCCGCGATGCTGCGGGCGCTCAGCGGCCGGCGCGAGGGACGCCTCGCCCCCGGCACCCGTCAGCCGCCCCTCGTGGCCGACGTCGCCGAGCGCCTGCGCGCCGCCGACCTGGAACCGGGGCCGGCGCGCCGCCGCATCGATCTCGACTGGGCCGAGCCGGGCGACCGGGCGCGGGCGCACCTGCTCCACCGGCTGGTGCTGCTCGGGCTGCCGGGGATCGCCCGAGAGGGGCCGGACCGGGCCGAGCCCGGCCTGCCGCGGGAGCGCTTCACGCTCGTGCGCCACCCGCACTGGCTCGGCGCCCTGATCGAGGCCTCGGTCTGGGGCGGAACCCTGGAGATGGCCGCGTCCGCCCGGATCACCGCCCGGGTCGAGGCGGAGCCCGACTCCGTCGACGTCCTCACCCGGGCCCTGTCCGACGCGCTGTTCGCCGGCCTGACCCTGGAGGGGGAGCTGCTGGCCCGCCTGAGCGCGGGCATCGCGGCGGCGCACGACGCCGCCGCCCTGGGCGCCGCCGGGGCCGGGATCGTGCGGCTGTACCGGTTCGGCGACGCCTTCGCGCCGGCCCGGCCGGCCCTCGCCCGCCTCTGCGCCGCCCTGGCTGCCCGGGCGCTGTTCGTCGTCGAGGGCATCCGGGAGCCCCGTGCGGGGCTCGGCGCCATCCCCCTGGTCCTCGCCTGCCGCGACCTGTTCCGCGAGGCCGGCGCGGACGTTCCGGGCCTCGACGACCTGCGCGGGCCCTTCGCCGCGATGCTCGGCCGGCGCCTCGCCGATCCGGAGACGCCCCCGGCCCTCGCCGGGGCGGCGCTCGGCTTCCGGGTCGCCTGCGGGGCGGCCGGATCGGACCCGGAGGCCGCCCTGGCCCGGCTGCGCCGCTTCGGCCTGCCGGCGACGCTGGGCGACTTCCTCGCCGGCCTGTTCGCCCTCGCCCGCGAGGAGATCGCCGCCGACGCCACCCTGGCGTCCGTCGAGGGGCTGGTGGCCGCCTGGGGCGACGCGGATTTTCTGCGGGCGCTGCCGTCTCTGCGGATGGCCTTCTCGTGGTTCCCGCCGCGGGAGCGCGAGCGCATCGCCGTCGCGATCCTGCGCCGGAGCGGCCTCGGCGCGGCCCGGGCCGAGGTCGAGGCCCTGGCCTGGATGCGCCAGCGCGCGCGCCCGGCCGACCAGGCGGAGGCCCTGGCCCGCGAGGCGCGGGTGGCCGCGCGGCTCGCCCGCTACGGGTTGACCTGAGACGCGACAAGGAAAATTTTACCGCCGCGCCACGGGGAGAGGACTGCATGCAGCGTTACGAGCTGGCGGCGGGATCATCGGCGAAGTTCTGGGAGGCCGGAACCGAGGACAGCGTTCTCATCGTGAGATTCGGGCGGATCGGTACGCAGGGGCAGTCCAAGACCAAGACCTTCCCGAGTGCGCAGGCGGCTCAGGTCGCACTCGACCGGCTGGTGCGGGAGAAGACCGGCAAGGGGTATCGCCCGGCGGGTGAGGCCGCGCCGGCCGGGCCGGATTTGGCCTTCGGAGCGGTTGCCGCGGCGACAGGCAACGCCGCCGCTTCCCCGGCGGCCGAAGCGCAGGACGTCGATTCCCCATCCGCTGAGACCGCGGCCGCCGAGACATCGCCCACCCCCGCCGCCAGGGCGGAGGCGCACCGCGTCCCGATCTTCACCGGCACGCCCCTGCCCACGCGCAGCCGCCCCGGCGCGCCCCTCGACGCCGCGACCGACTGGGCCGCCTTCGTGGCGCGGATCCGTCCGCTGCTGGACACCGCCCCGGACGAGGCCCGCGCGCCGGCCGAGGCTCTCGCCGCCCGGCTCGACGACGCGCCGCCGGAACCCGACCGGGCCGAGGCCCGGCACTGGCTGGAGCAGATCGAGGCGGCCTGCCCGGCGCTGAGACAGCGCCCCTGGGGTGACAAGCCCGGACCGAACGGGCCGGTGGCCCGGGCGGCGTTCACGCATTTCGCCCGCTGGCTCGTGGCCCGCTCCGGCACCGGGACGCTCGTGACCCTGTTCGACCGGCTGCGGCCCCGCCCCTCGGGCCGCTACGGCTCCCTGCCGGTCTCGGCCTGGGACCTGCCCACCACCTTGGGCGTCCGGGCGGCCCTGGCCGCCGCCCCCGAGGCGGGGTACGCGGAGGCCCTGGAGGCGGCCCTCCGGCTCGCCGCGGCGGAGCCGGAGCCCACCCTCGCGCGCTGGCTCGCCACGGTCTTGGCGGACGACCGGCCCGGCGCCGATCACGCCCTCTCCGCCCGCGCGGTGCTGGCGCGCTGCGACCCGCCCGATCCCAAGGCCTACGGCAATTCCCACGTCGCCCTGCCGCTGATCGTCGACCTGCCGCCCGCGCAGGCCGCGCCCTGGTACGCTGCGCCGTATCACCGGGCGACGCTGGCGACCTGCGATGTCGGGGCCGAGGAGGCCGCCGCGACGGTGATCGCCGCCGCCGACGCGGCCGGCGAGCCGGCCACCCCCGCCCTCGTCTGGCTCCTGGAGGGGGCGGTCGGTCCCGAGCGCACGATCATCGCCCGGGCCCTGCTGGAGACCCGCGCTGCGGACGCCCTCGACGCGCTCCTGCCCTTCGTGGGCACCAAGCTGGTCCGCGACGCCCTCGATGCCGCGGACGCGGCCTTCCCCGACTGGATGCTGCGGGCCTATCTCGGCGCGCTCCAGGGCAAAGGGCACGGGAAGGGCGAACCCGCCTACGGCCCGCGGGCCGTGACGCTCGCCGAGCGCCACGGGCACGAGGCCGCCCGCGCCTGGGCGGCGGCCGACGGGGCGCGGGGCGCGGGGCGCCTGGACCGGCTGCTCGCCGCCGGCAGCGCGCCGCAGGCGGCGCCGGAGGCCCTGCCGCCGGTGCTCCGGGACCCGCCCTGGCGGCGGCGCGGGGCCGCGCGCGCCCGGCCGGAACGGGCGGTGGCGCTGATCCCGACGCCCTTCGCGCACGGCTTCGACCCCGACGAGGCCCTCGACCGCAGCACCTTCTACTTCCAGGCCGGAACGCTGGTGGAGTCCATGACGGACCTCGCGGCGCGGATCCGCGCCACCGAGGCGGAATCCCTGTACGACATGCCGATCCCGCCGCCGGCCGAGCCCGTCCCCGCCGCCGACGCGGATCCCGCGGCGGCCCTGGCGTGGCTCGATCGCCGGCTCGACCTCACCCGCGAGCAGTTCACGGGCTTCTTCTACTTCAACTACGGGCCCTGGTTCCGGATGGTCGGGTGGCAGCCCGAGCCCCTGGCGCTGATGCTGTGGGAGAAGACCGGGCCGCAGCGCGCCCATTACGTCGCGTGGCGGCGCACCATCGCAGTGATGCTGTCCCGCTTCGGCGCCCGGGCCGTGCCCGGCCTCGTCCGCCTCGTCGCGGCGGATCCGGCGCAGCTCCTGCCGGAGGTCGAGCCGGTGGACGCCGCCGACCTCGCCCCGGTCGCCGCCCGGGCCTTCCACCGCACCCGCAAGCTTCGGCCGGCCGCGGCCGCGTGGCTGCGCGCCCATCCCCGCACCGCCGCGCTGCGGCTCCTGCCCGAGACCCTCGGGCCCGCCGGCCCGGACCGCGACGCCGCCGACGCGGCCCTGCGCTTCCTCGCCGCCGAGCCCGCGGGGCGCGCCGCCCTCGACGGCGCCGTCGCGGCCTACGCGGAGCGGGATCCCGGCGTGCCCGAGGCGGTGGCCGCCGGCGTCGACAGCGACCCGCTGGAGCAGGTGCCGGCCAAGCCGCCGAAGCTCCCCGACTGGCTGGTTCCCGCCGCCCTGCCCCGCCCGGTCCTGCGGAGCGGGGGCGCCCTGCCCGACGCCGCCGTCACCGCGCTGTGCGAGATGCTCGCCTTCTCGGACCCGCTCACGCCCTACGCGGGCGTCGCGCAGGTCCGCGCCGCCTGCACGCCGGAGAGCCTCGACGCCTTCGCGGTCGCGCTGTTCCAGTCGTGGATCGCCGCCGGCGCCAAGGCGACGGGGGAGTGGGCCCTGCAGGCGCTGGCCCTGATCGGCGGCGACCACGCCGCCCGCGACCTCACCCGGCAGATCCGCGCCTGGGGGCAGGCCGGCCTGAAGCCCCGCGGCCGGGCCGGCATCGCCGTGCTCGCCGGGATCGGCACCGACGTGGCGCTGATGAACCTCAGCGCCATCGCCGAAAAGAGCCCGCTGCAGCAGCTGCGCGAGGCCGCCCGCGCCGCCATCGTCGACGCCGCCGAGGCGCGCGGCCTCGACGAGGTCGACCTCGCCGACCGGCTCTCCCCCGATCTCGGCCTCGACGCGCGCGGCGGGCTCGACCTGTCCTTCGGCGAGCGCCGGTTCCGGGTCGGCTTCGACGAGACGCTGAAGCCCGTCCTGCGCGACGCCGAGGGCCGGCGGCTCGCCGCCCTGCCCCGCCCGACCAAGGCGGACGATCCCGAGTCCGCCAAGGCGGCGTCCCGGCACTGGGCGGCTCTGCGCAAGGACGCGGAGGCGGCGGCCGGCCTGCAAATCACCCGGCTCGAGGCCATGCTGGCGTCCCAGCGCCGTGTCGCCCCCGGGGTGTTCTGGCCGTTCTTCGCCGCCCACCCGCTGATCCGCCACCTCGCCGGGCGCCTGGTCTGGGGCCTCTATCCGGACGCCGCGCCCGCGACGCCGCCGGCGCGCGTCTTCCGCCTCGCGGAGGATCTCTCACCGACCGACGCCGCGGACGACGCCCTCACCTTCGACGTCGCGGCGGCCGAGGGCGTGGTCGGCCTCGTCCATCCCCTGCACCTCGGCGCGGACGCCCTGGCGGCCTGGAGCGGCCTGTTCGCCGATTACGAGATCGCCCAGCCCTTCCCGCAGCTCGCCCGCGAGACCTTCGCGTTCACCGCGGCCGAGCGGGACGGCGCCGAGACCCGGCGCTTCGACGGGGTCCGGGTGGGCGGCCGCCGCCTGCGGGGCCTGCGGCCCCAGGGCTGGTCGACCGACATGGAGGGCGAGCACGTCCAGACGGTGCAGCGCCCGGTCGCGCTGCCCGACGGCACCCGCCTCGTCGCGGTCCTGCGCTTCGAGGACGGGTTCTGGCACCGGCCCGGCCCGGAGGGCGACGGGATCCAGACGCTGCGGACCCTGACCCTGTCCGAGACCGGCTGGCGCGCAGCGGCGACCCACCGGTTCGGCGACCTCGACCCGGTGACCGCGAGCGAGGTTCTGCGGACGCCGAGCCTGCTCGCCGCCGCCGGCGACGCGTGAGAGGGAGACAGCCGATGGAACGCTACGAGCTGGTCGAGGGCAGCGCGGCCAAGTTCTGGGAGGTCGGCGTCTCCGGCCCGACGCTCACCGTCCGCTTCGGGCGCCTCGGCACCCAGGGCCAGAGCAAGGACAAGACCTGCGCCGACGCGGCCGCGGCCGCGAAGGAGAAGGACAAGCTCGTCCGCGAGAAGACCGCCAAGGGCTACGTCCGCGCCGAGGGATCGGCTCCGGCACCCGCCGCCGCCCCGGCCGCCTCGGTCCGGACGGCGGATGCGGTTCAGGCGTCCGGGACGGACGAGCGACCGGAGAGCGCCGCCGAAATCCCCGCCGAACCGGCTACCGCGACGGCCACCGACGAGACGGCACCCGTCGCGGCTCCGCCGGCCCCGGCCGGGCCCGCCCCGAACCCCGCCGCCCCGGCCGCAATCTTCGAGGCGGTGCCGCTGCCGACCCGCCTGCGTCCCGGCCCGCGCCCGGACGCGGCGGAGGCCTGGCAGGCGATCGCGGAGCCGCTGGCGGCCGCGCTCGGTGACGCCGAGGCCGCGCGCCTCGCCGGGGCGCCGCCGGACCGGGACGGCCTCGCCGTCTGGCTGGACGCGGTTGTCGACGCCGCGGAGGCGCACCGACAGGGGAATCCGACCCGGGCCGCCACCGGCGACGCCGTCCTGCGGCGGGCGCTGGAGGCGATCCTGCGCTACGCCGTGGCCCAGGGCGGCACGGAGACCGTCGCCCGGCTGGCCGACCGGCGCCGCCCGACCCCGAAGACGCCGCGCGCCTACCAGCGACTGTCCTGGGCGGAGCCGCTCCACCTCGCCCTACGGGCGGCCCTCGTGCACGCCCCGGAGGCCGATTACGACGGCGCCGTCGCGTTCCTGAACGCGCGGATCGCCGAGGACCACGACTGGCCGGCGGCCTGCGCCTTCGCGTTCATCCTGGCCGACGACCGGCCCGCCCCGCACCCGCTCCAGCCCGTCGCGGTGGTCGAGGCCGCCGCGTCGGCGGGGATCGACGTGACGGCCGACACGGTCTTCCTGCCGCTCCTCGCCGATGCGCCGCCGGAGGCGGTCGCGGCCTGGCGCGCCAAGCGCAGCTACCACCTCTACTTCGTCTACTGCGCCGTCGACGCGGCGGAGGCGGCCGCGACCCTGCTGGCGGTTGCCCGCGCCGCCGGGCAGCCGGCCCTGCCCTCCCTCGACTGGCTGCTGCACTACGCCCTCGACGAGCAGCGCCGCACGGTCGCCCTGGCGATCCTGTCGACCGGGGAGGCCGGCGCGCTGCCGGCCCTACTGCCCCATCTCCACGAGAAGCCCGTCGCGGCGGCCCTCGACGCCGCGCTGGAGGCCGATCCCGCCGCGATCCTGCCCCGCTGCCTCGCCGCCCTCGCGGGCGGCCGGTCGGAGCCGGCCCTGCGCGCCCGGGTGAACCGCGCGCTGGACGTCCACGGACTTGACCTGGTCCGCGGCTGGCTGGCGGCGTCGGGCGGGCGCGGTGCCGGCATCCTCGACGCCCTGGCGGAGGCCCGTGCGGTGCCTCTCGCGGAGCCCGCCGCCTGGCCGCGGGTGCTGCGCGACCCGCCCTGGCGGACCAAGGGCCGGACCCGGGACGACCTCGTCCTCGCCCTCGCGCCCCTGCCGACGCCGTTCGCGCACGCGGTTCCGGAGGTCGCCCCGAGCTACTGGCGGGAGCGGAACGCCGTCACCCTCGACGGGCTGGAGGCGCTGTCTGCCTTCGTGGCGGCCGCCGAACTGGCACACCCGACGCAGGGCTGGAGCCGGATCCCGCCTCCCCTTTCCGAGCCGCCGCGCGACGACCTGCCGGCCCTGATCGACTGGGTGGCCGCGCGCGTCGCCCAGATCGACGGGGCCTGCCATTACTGGGCGAACTCGCCCTATCACAAGTTGGTCGGTAGCCTGGAGCGGCAGCCCGAGCCCCTCGCGCTCGCCCTCTGGGCCCAGTCCCGCGTCGTTGCGGGATGCTTCCATGTCTCGCAATGGCCGGAGATCGTGTGGGCGACGCTGTCGCGTTTCGGTGAGCGGGCAATGCCGGGCCTCGTCGACCTGGTCGAGACGGATCCGGTCGGGCTCCTGCCGGCGGTCCTGGCCGTGGACGATGCCCGCCTCGCCGTGCCCGCCGCCCGCGCCCTCACGAAGCTCAAGAAGGCCCGTGAGCCGGCCCTGGCCTGGCTGCGCCGCCATCCCGAGACCGCCCTCACCCGCCTGTTGCCCGACGCCGTGGGCCGGCCCGGATCGCTGCGCGACGCCGCCGAGCACGCCCTGCGCGTGCTGGCGCAGGACCGGGCGGACGGCCGCGCCCTCATCGCGTCCGTGGCCGCGCGCTACGCGGACCAGGCACCGGACGTGACCGAGGCGGTCGCGCAGGTGCTCGACCGTGACCCCCTCGCCCGCGTCCCCGCCAAGGTCGGCAGGCCGCCCGCCTGGATCGTGCCGTCCATGCTGACCCGGCCGCGTCTGCGGGACGGGACCGCCCTGCCGGACGCCGCGATCCTGACCCTCTGCGAGATGCTGTCCTTCACCAACCCGGACGCCGTCTACGCCGGCGTGCCGATGGTGCGCGAGGCCTGCACCGAGGCGAGCCTCGCGGCCTTCGCGTGGGACCTGTTCTCTGCCTGGATCGCCGCCGGGACGCCGTCCAAGGACGGCTGGGCCCTGCGCGCGCTGGGCTGGTTCGGCACCGACGCCACGGCCCGCGACCTGACCCGGCTGATCCGCCGTTGGCCGGGCGAGGCCGCCCATGCCCGGGCGGTCACCGGCCTCGACGTGCTGGTCGATATCGGCACCGATGTCGCGCTGATGAACCTCAACGGCATCGCCGAGAAGCTGAAGTTCAAGGGGCTCCAGGAGAAGGCCCGGCAGAAGATCGCCCAGCTCGCCGAGGCCCGTGGCCTCACCCCCGAGGAGCTGGCCGACCGGCTCGCCCCCGACCTCGACCTCGACGAGCGCGGCGGCCTCGACCTCGATTTCGGCCCCCGCGGGTTCCGGGTCGGGTTCGACGAGACCCTGAAGCCCTGGGTGCGGGACGCCGCCGGCCAGAGGCTCAAGGACCTGCCCAAGCCCGCCAAGGCCGACGATGCCGGCAAGGCCGCGGCGGCGGTGGCCCGCTGGGGTGCCCTGAAGAAGGACGCGCGGGCCGTGGCGAGCCTGCAGGTGGCCCGCCTGGAGGCGATGCTCGCCGGTGCCCGCCGGGTCCAGCCGACATTGTTCGGCCCCTGCTTCGCCGCCCATCCGCTCGTGCGCCACCTCGCCCAGCGCCTCGTCTGGGCCACCTTCGCGGATGCCGACCCGCGGACCGGCCCGGGGCTGACCTTCCGGGTGGCCGAGGACCTGACCTTCACGGATGCCGACGACGCGCCGCTCGACCTCGACCTGACCGGGGCGGCCCCGGGCCTGATCGGCCTCGTCCATCCCCTGCAGCTCGACGCCGGAGCGCTGGCCGCCTGGGGGGCGCTGTTCGGCGATTACGAGATCGTCCAGCCCTTCCCGCAGCTCGCCCGCGAGACCTACGCCTTCACGGAGGCCGAGGCGGTCGCCGCCACGACCGACCGCTTCGCCGGGACCGTGGTGGAGGCCAACCGGCTGCGCGGCATGGCCGCCCGCGGCTGGCCCCTCGGGGCGCCCCAGGATGGCGGGGTGGTGTGGTGGATCGAGCGCGCCGTGACCTTCCCGGGCGGCGCCGCCGGCCAGGCGTCGCTGACCTTCTCGGAGGGCCTGTTCACCGGCGCGGTGGAGTTCGAGGACCGGGAGCAGACCCTCGGTGAGCTGACCCTCGGCTCGCCCTGGAGCAACCGGACGGATCCGGGCCAGCGGACCTTCGGCGAACTCGCGCCGGTCACGGCGAGCGAGCTCCTGCGGGGACCGAGTCTCCTCGCCGGGACGCGGCTGCGGTGAGCCTCGACCCGGTCACGCGGTGGCGGCTCATCCTGGGCGAGGCGGCGGACTCGGCCTGCGCGGGGGCCGGCTGCGCCCTGTCGGGGGAGGCGGCCGCCATGGATCAGGCGCTCGACTGGCTCTACGGCCGCGACGCCGAGGGCGCGGCGCGGGGGGAGCGGCGCCAGGGCGGCCGCGAGGGCTCGACCCTGACGGTGCCGGGCTGGATCAACGCGGTCCACACGCTCTTCCCCCGCGAGACGATCGAGCGGCTGGAGCGCGACGCGATCGAGCTCTACGCCATCGACGACGTGGTCACGAATCCCGAGGTGCTGGCCCGGGTCGAGCCGAACGAGACGCTGCTGAAGGCGGTCCTGCGCACCAAGCACCTGATGGCGCCCGACGTGCTGGTGATGGCCCGCAAGCTCGTCCAGGCGGTGGTGCGGCAGCTGATGGAGCGGCTGGCCCGGGACCTCGCGGTGGCGTTCTCGGGGGTGCTCGACCGGCGGCGGCACACGCGCCTGCCCGGCGCCCGCGACCTCGACCTCAACCGGACGATCCGCGACAACCTGCGCCACTACGATCCCGAGAGCCGGCGGATCACCGTCGAGCGGCTGCACTTCTTCGCCCGGAACCGGCGGCAGATGCGGCCCTGGCAGGTGATCCTGCTCGTCGACCAGAGCGGATCGATGCTCGATTCGGTGATCCACGCCTCGGTGATGGCCGCCTGCCTGTGGAAGCTCCCCGGCATCCGCACCCACCTCGTCGCCTTCGACACGGCGGTGGTGGACCTGACCCGCGACTGCGACGACGCCTGCGAGATGCTCATGAAGGTCCAGCTCGGCGGCGGCACCGATATCGGCGGCGCCGTGCGCTACGCGGCCGGGCTGATCACCGCGCCGGAGCGGGCGATCGTGGTGCTGGTCTCCGACTTCTACGAGGGCGCGAGCGAGGCCGCCCTGGTCGAGCAGGTGCGGGCGCTCGCCGGCCAGCGGACCCGCGTGCTCGGGCTCGCGGCGCTCGATTCGGCGGCGCGGCCCGCCTACGACTGCGCGATGGCCCAGCGGCTCGTGGCGGCCGGCGCCGAGATCGCCGCGATGACGCCCGGCGAGCTCGCCGGCTGGCTCGCCGCCGCGATCCGGGCTTGAGCGGCGCCGATGGCCCGCCCCGACCTCCGCGCCCTCACGGATGACGGCCTGATCCAGCTCGCCAATGCCGGGCTGGTGAAGCGGGCGCTGCGCGAGGTGGCCGCCGGCGCGGGGCCGGCCCTCGCGGAGGCCGAGGACGGCACCGTCGAGGCGCGCTTCGCCGACGGCACAATCACGCGGCTCGGCCCCGGCCGGCCCCCGGGCGAAGCCACCTGCACCTGCCCGGCGAGCGGGATGTGCCGCCACCGGGTCGCCCTCGTCGTCGCCTACCGGGCCGCGGCCGTCGCGGACGGGCCGGCTGGAGGAGCCGCTTTCGGGACCGCCGACGGGGCGGCCATCCCAACCGCGGAGGCGGTCGCCTGGGATCCCGGCACCCTCGACGGCGCCGCCCTCGAGGCGGGGCTCGGCGGCGCGGCGGCGGCGGAGCTGCGGCGCCTCCTGGCGGTGGGGATTACGGTCGGGCTGGAGCGCGGCGCCGTGCCGGCCGCGCGGCTCCCGACCGCGACCGTGCGCTTCCTCGTGCCCGACGCCGTCGGCTACGCCCGCTGCGACTGCGCGGCCGGGGGCAGCTGCGCCCACGTAGCGCTGGCGATCCGCGCCTTCCGGGAGGCCGCGGGCGCCGCCGAGATCCGCCTGGGCGGCGCGGCGCCGGCCAGGACCGACACGGCCGCGACGCCGGCGGAGGAGGGACTCGCCAAGGCCGTCGACCGGGTGGTCGCCGGCCTGCTGGAGGCCGGGGTGGTGTCCGGGCCGGAGGCCCACGACGGGGCGCTCGTCCGGCTGCGGCGGGCGGCCGAGGCGCGGGGCGCCACGCAGATCCTGCTGGCGGAGGCGGATCTCGCCGGGCAGCTCGCGGCCTATGCCGGGCGCCACGCCGCCTACGACGCCGTCGTCGTCCTGGCGCTCGCCACGGAACTCCTCGGCCGCGTCCGGGGCGGGGAGGCCGCCCTCGGCCTCGGCCAGCCCTACGAGACCGCCATGGGCAAGACCCGCCTCGTCTCGCTGGGCGCCCGGCTCCTCGCCCGTGGGCGCGGCGCCACCGCCCGGGTGGCGCTGGCCGATACCGACACCGGCGCGCTCCTGGCCCTGGAGCGCGAGTTCGCGCCGGGCGAGGCCGAGGCGGATATCGTGGCCGGCCTGCCCGGGCGCCTCCTGAGCCCGGGCCTGTCCGTCTCGGGCACCGGCCAGGGCCAGATTCTGACCAGCGTCGCCCGGCGCCGGGCCGACGGGCTCCTCGCCCTCGGCCAGGGTACCCGGGGCCGGACGGCCCTGCTGCCGCGGGACGCCCGCGTGGACCTCCCGGCCCCCCTGGCGGCGCGGGACGTCCCGTCGATCCGGCGCCGCCTCGCCGACCGGCCGCCCGCCTTCCTGCGCCCGCGCGATCGGCTGGAGGCCTTCCACGTCTTCGCCGTCGACGCGGTCCTGGGACAGGCCTGGGCGCCCGGCGCACAGACGTGGCAGGCCGCCGTCGACCTGCCGGAGGCGGGCGGCACGCTGCATCTCGCCCGCGCCTACGATCCCGCCGCGCCGCAGGCGCTGGACGCCCTCGCGGGCGCGTGCTCGGGGCGCTGGGGACCCGTGCGGCAGGTCGCCGGCCCGGTGCGGATCGAGGACGGCGCCCTGGTCTGCGATCCCTGGTCGGTGTCGGTCGACCGGCTCGTCGTGCCCGACCTCGCCGTCCCGGACGGCGCCGGCCACCCGGTCCCGCCGGCGCCGGAACTGGGGCCGGCCACGCTCCTCGACGAGGCGGCCGCGCTCCTGGCGAACGCCCTCCATGCCGGGCGGCGGGCCTTCGCGGCCAACGCCCGCGCCGGCGCCGATCTGGTCGCCCGGCTCGCCGCGGCGGGGCATCCGGCCAGCGCCGCGCGGCTCTCGGCCTTCCTCGCTTCCGGCGCGCAGTCCGAGCCCTTCGCCCGGGCCGCCCTCTGGGTCGCCGCGATGCGCGACGATCCCGGACCGGCGGAGGCCTGATCACGGAACCGTGTGGATGCGGTTGCCCCTGCGGCCCCGCTGGGGCAGGTTGCCGCGGCTTCGGGCGCCGCGATTCGCCGGCCGGCCCGTCCCGGTCGTTTCGCGAGGAGCCCGGATGCGAGGACCCGTCGATCGTCGCGCCCCTGCGACGCAGCCCTGCCCGGCCGCGCGCGCCGGCGCGGCGGCATGAGGGTCGTCCGCGCGGCGCGCCTCCACCTGCGGGACGCCACCTCCGACAAGGTCTACGACGTCGACCTGATCGAGAACGAGGCCCTCGGGACGCCCGAGCGCTACTTCGTCAACACGCGCTACGGTCGGCGCGGCACGACCCTGCGCGAGGGCTCCAAGACGCCCCAGCCCGTGACCGCCGAGGCGGCGGCCCGGGTGTTCGACAGCGTGGTCGTCTCCAAGATCAACGGCGGCTACCGGCGGGTCGACGGCCCGGAGACGTCCGCCGCGCCCGAGGCGACGGCCGACGGCCGTGCCGCTGTGCTGCTGGCGCGGCTCTCCGCCTGCCTGCACCAGAGCTGGGCCGAGCGCGACCGCGACCGCCTGCTCTGGCGCATCGGCGAGCTGCGGCTGGCCGCGGCCGCCCCGGACCTGATCGCCCTGGCGCGGACCCTCGGTCCGGCGCGGGCGAGCTACGCCCTGGTCTGGGCGCTCGCCCGGGCGGCGGGCGCGGAGGCCGGTCCGGTGCTCGCGGCGATCGCCGCCGACGCGCCCGGAAGCGTGGTCCGCGACCTCGCCCGCTTCGCGCTGGCCGCCCCGCTCACCGGGGCCTACCGCCCGCCGGAGGCCGAGCCGGACCTGCCCGGCATGGTCGCCCGGCCGGCCGAGGCGGCCGACGTCGACGGCCTGTGCGGGGCGCTGGACGGCCTCGCCCGGCACGATCCGGGCCGGGTCGGGCCGGCCCTGGTGGCGCTCGGCCGGCAGGCGCAGGCGGCGCCCGGCCTGCACGCGACGCTCTGCGCGGCCCTGCTCCGCCTGCCGGCGCGGCCGCCCTACCTGATCGGCCTGCGGCGCCTGTTCAAGCACGCCGAGATGGCGGACGACGCCGCCCTGTTCGGCGCGACTGCCCAGCGCTTCGAGACCGCGCAGGCGATGTACCAGTCCGGTCGGAGCCACGCCTACGTCCCGGACCTCCGGCGCTACGTCGCGGTGGACGCGGCGCGCCAGGGACCGGAGGCGCGGCTCGGCCTGTCCACCGCCACCCGCGCCTACATGAAGCGGCGGATCTGGCGCGCGCTGCGCAAGCGCGGCGCCGTCGGGGACCCGGCCTTCGTGGCGCTGGCGGCGGGCTTCCTGCTGGCCCTCGGGCCGGAGGACCTCGATCCCCCTGCGCGCTGGACCGTCTGGGGGCGGCAGCCGGACGGGACCTGGGGCCGGCAGGCACGGACGCGGGGGCCGCTCGCCCGCAACTGGACGGCGAGCCAGCTCCTGTACCGCCACGCCCCGGAGGCCCGGCCGCGGGCGGGATCGCTGACCTTCCTGGAGACCGGTGCCATCGATCCCGACCGGCGCGACGAGGCCTTCCCGGATCTCTGGAGCGCCCGCCCGGACTTGGCGCTCCGCCTCGCTGCCGAGGGGCGGATCGAGCCGGTGGCGCGGCTCGGCCTGCGGGTGCTGCGCGCGGATCCGCGGGCGTGCGCGGCCCTGGACGCCGCCGAGATCGGGCGCCTCCTGGCGGCGCCGCACGACGCCGTGCGGACCTTCGCCTTTCAGACCGCCCAGGCGCGCCTCGCCGCCGGGATCGCCGATCCCGCGGAACTCGCTGCCCTGGTGGTGGCGCTGCTGGCCGCGGCGCTGCCGGAGGCGCGGGCGCTGGCCCTGCGGCGCCTCGAGGCCGGAGCGCCGGTCGCCTGGTCGGATCCCGACCTCGCCGCCGCGCTGCTCACGAGCCCGGAGCCGGACGTGCAGGCGGCTCTCCCGGGCCTCGCCGGGGCGCGGGCGCTGCCCCCCGGGCTCGCGGCGCCGCTGGTGGCGCGGCTCGTGGCGTGGCTGCGGGCGATGCCGCCGGAGCCCGACGCGTCCGCGACGGCCGCGATCCGGGGCCTGCGCGCCGCCCTGCCCCTCCTGTGGCCGGACCGCGACCTGCCGGTCGCGTCCGAGACCGCCGCCGCCCTGATCGCCCACCCGGCTGCCGCGGTCCGGTCCGCCGGCCTCGCGCTCCTGGCGCAGTCCGAAGCCGGGGCCGCCGGCCTGCCGCCGGAGAGCTGGGACGCGCTGATCGGCGCGGAATCCGAGGACATCCGGATCGCCGCCCTGGTCCTGCTGGCGCGCCTCGACGACGCGCGGCTCGGGCCCTACGCGGACCGGGTCGTCGCCTTCGCCAGCGGGCCCGGCAGCGCCGTCCGGCAGGCCGCCCGGCCCCTGGTGGCGCGCCTCGCGGCGGCGGATCCGGGTCTCGCGCCACGTCTCGCCCGGGAGCTGATCGGCAGCCTGTTCCGCGCGGCGCCCGACGACGCCTACGCAGCCGACGTCGTGGCGCTGCTGCGCGAGTCCCTGCCGGGGGCGTGCGCCGCCCTCGACGACGCCACCCTGTGGCGCCTGCTGCAGGCCCGCGCCGACGGGGCCCGCCGCCTCGGCGCCGCCCTCCTGCCCGATCGGCGCCCGGAGGCCCTCAGCGTCCGCCAGATCGCCCGGCTCGGCGGCCACCCGTACCGGGCGGTGCGGGACTGGGCGATGGCGGCCGTCGCGGCCGATCCGGCCCGGTTCCAGGCCGCAGCGGCCGAGGCCGTGCTCCTCGTGGAGAGCGACTGGCCCGACACCCTCGCCTTCGCCCGCGGCCTGTTCGAGTCCTGGCCGGAGTCTGCCTGGACGCCGGAGGCGCTCGCCGTCGTCACCGACAGCGTCAAGCCCGAGGTCCTGGCCTTCGCCCGCCACCTCCTGCGCGGCCGGCTCCGGCCCGAGGACGCGGAGACGCAGGTCCTGCGCCTCCTGGAGCACCCCGCCCCGTCGATGCACCTCCTGCTCACCGAACTCCTGACCGAGCAGGCCGTGGCGAGCGAGGCGGCCTTCGCGCGGCTGATCCCCCTCGCCCGCATCGTGATGCTGCAGGTGCTGCGGGGCCGGGTCGCCAAGGACCGGATGGCCGCCTTCCTCCGGGCCGAGGCCCTGCGCAGCCGCGCCCGCGCCGAGGTGCTGCTGCCGCTCTTCGCCGACCTCACCCTGAGCGGCACGGCCCGGGATCGCAATGCCGCGATCCTGGCCCTGCGCGACGTCGCCGACGCGCATCCCGATCTCGCCGTGCCCCTCGTCCGGCGCCCGCCGGAGGCGCGGGGACCCGTCTCCGTCTCGGAAGGGGCTCGATGAACGTCGTCCATCGCTACCTCGGCGAGAGCCGGGCCGTCTCGGACGCGGACGCGACCCGGCTCGGCTTCGTCCCCGACACCCTGCGCGAGCCGACCTACTTCGCCGGGACGGTGGCGCGGCACCTGCCGTTCCGGGAGGCGATCTCGGCCCTGCACCACGTCGTCGTGTCGGACCTGCGCTTCAAGCCGAAGGACCGCACCGCCTATTTCGCATGGCTCCAGGCCCACGAGCAGGAGCTCCTGGCCGAGGCCCTCGCCGAGAAGGACAGCCTGCGCGCCGAGATCGAGGCGCTGCGCGCCGAGTCCCGGGACATCGCGGCCCGCTCCGACGCCGTGATGCGGCCGTTCTACGACGCGCGGAGGCGGTACTTCGACTACCTCTACCGGGAGAACCTCGACGCCTGGATCGTGCTCGACCCGGTCATCACCGTGCACCCGGACGAGATCTTCTTCGAGGCGTTCAGCCTCGACGAATCGAGCTACGGGCGCCTGTCCTGCGACCACGACACGTTCGCGCGGATCGGCGACATGGCCTGCGGCACGACCAACATCGACTACAGCCACGCCCTCTACGACGAGTTCCAGAAGATCCGCAGCTACCGCGACACCGAGCTGGCGATCGACCCGACAGGATTCGCGGTCCAGACCTCCGGCGAGGCCGCCTATCGCGAGGACAAGATCGACCTGCCGGATTCCTGGGTGCGGGGCTTCCTGCAGGTATCGAGCGCCATGGCGCAGCCCGCCCACGTGGTGGACCTGCACCCGGTCGACATGCACGCGATCCTGACCCGCCTCGCCGCGCGCCGGGAGCGCCACGGCCCGCGCTCCCTGCGGTTCCTGCTCGAGCCCGACCGGCCGGTCAGCGTGCTGATCGAACCCTGGAACGAGCGGCTGACCTTCCGGCGCTCGATCTACCGCGGGGGCGAGGCCGCGGAGATCCGCCTGTGGGGCCGGCGGCGTCTCGCGATCCTGGCCCGGACCCTGCCGCTCGCCCGGTCGGTGCGGCTGCACCTCCTCGGCACCGGGCTGCCCGCCTTCGCGGTGGTGGATTTCGGGGGCCTGCGCTTCACCCTCGGCCTGTCGGGCTGGACCGCCAACGACTGGTCCCGGGCCGGCCAGTTCGACCTGCTCGCACCCCGGGCCGACGTCGACGCCGACACCGCCGCCCGGGTCTTCGCGGCGCTCCGGCGCCACCACGCCGCCGGGACCGGGCCGCTCGCCGCCGAGACCGGCCTCGACCGGGCGACCGTGGAGGCGGCGCTCGGCGGCTACGTGCAGGCCGGCCGCGCCATGTTCGACCTCGACAAGCGGGTCTACCGCCTGCGGGAGCTGACCCGGGAGCCCCTGGCGCCGGGCGCCCTGCGCTTCGCCTCCGAGCAGGAGGCCAAGGCCGACCGGTTCCTGGCGGCCGGGCTCGTCACCCTCGGGCCCGTCGCGCAGGCGGGCGACAGGCGGCGCCTGAGCGGGACCGTTCTGGACGATGGCCGGAGCCTGACGCCCGCGGTGGAGCTCGATCCCGACGACCGCATGGTCGGCGGCACCTGCCAGTGCGGCTTCTACACCCACAACCGGCTGACCCGCGGCCCCTGCGAGCACATGCTGGCCGTGCGCCGCCTCGTCCACGCCCAGGTCGAGGGCAAGCCCGCGCGGTGGCAGGCGTGAGACGGGCCCGATTGATGCGGCCGCAAGCCTGGCCTATCCTGACCGCGACGAGGGGCGTCGGCCGGGGCGGACCTTGCATTTCGGGCGGCGATTCGCCGTCCTTGCACCCTGCCCGGCAAAGCGTCACTGGCCCGCTCTTCACTGGGCCGGCACTGACCACCGGTGCGCGTTCGCGGTTTGGGTTCGCTGAACCCAAACGCGCACCGGTGGTCGTGCCGGCGTCGAGTGGACCGGGCCAGTCCCGAGACTTGACGAAGGCATCCCGGCCGACGTCCCCCGTCACGCCTCCCGCCGCCCGCGCCGGAGGCCGCCGATGAGCCAGCAGCCCGGCAGCCTGACCCGCCAGCAGCTCTACGACCGGATCCGCGAGAGCTCGAAGGACGAGGTCATCCTCGAAGAGATGATCCGGCTCGGCTTCTGGCCGGACGGGGCGGCGCAGCCCAACCCGCCGGACGACCTGATACGCCGCCGCGGCGAGATCGCCCGCGCCCTCGCCGACCTGCACCGGCGGGAGGCGGCGTGGCGCGACCCCGAGGCCGCCCTCAAGGAGATGCATCGCCGCCGCAAGACGGCGGCGCTGGAGCGGCGGCGCGAGACGAAGCTGCGCAACGCCCGCGACCGCCACGCGCGGGCGCAGGCGTGGCACGCGCGCCGGGAGGCGGAGGTCCTCCATCTCGGCGACGGCGTCTCGGCCGGCCTCGCGAACGCCGAGACGCCCGCGCGGGGGCCCGCCCCCGGCCTCCCGCCCCTGGCGAGCCCGAAGGCGCTGGCCGAGGCCATGGGGATCGGCCTCGGCGAGCTGCGCTTCCTCGCCTACGACCGGGCGCTCAGCACGGTGAGCCATTACCGGCGCTTCACCATCCCCAAGAAGGCGGGCGGGCTGCGCCGCATCTCGGCGCCGATGCCGCGCCTGAAGCGGGCGCAGTACTGGATCCTCGACGCGCTCCTCGCCCGTGCTCCCGTGCACGCGGCGGCCCACGGCTTCGTGCCCGGCCGCTCGATCGTCACCAACGCCGCCGCCCATGTCGGGCGGGACGTCGTGGTCAATCTCGACCTCAAGGACTTCTTTCCGAGCCTCGATTACCGGCGGATCAAGGGAAAATTCCGGGGCCTGGGCTACGCCGAGCCGGTGGCGACCGTGCTGGCGCTGCTCTGCACCGAGCCGGACGTGGACGCGGTCGAGATCGATGGCGCTTGCCTCTACGCCGCCCGGGGCCCCCGCCGGCTGCCGCAGGGCGCGCCGACGAGCCCCGCGCTCACCAACCTCGTCTGCACCCGGCTGGACGCCCGGCTCTCCGGCCTCGCCGGCAGCCTCGGCTTCACCTACACGCGCTACGCCGACGACCTGACCTTCTCGGCCTCCGGCGAGGCCGCCGGGAAGGTCGGCGCGCTGCTCAAACACGTCCACGCCATCGTCGCCGGGGAGGGCTTCACCGTCCATCCGGACAAGACCCGGGTGATGCGCCGCGGCCGGCACCAGGAGGTGACCGGGCTCACCGTCAACGAGCGGGTCGGCGTGCCGCGGGAGACCCTGCGCCGCTTCCGCGCCCTCCTGCACGGGCTCGAGCGGCACGGTCCGGCCGGGCGCCGCTGGGGCGCGGCCGGCGAGGCGGGCGTGCTCCGCGCCGCGATCGGCTTCGCGCAGTTCGTCCGGATGGTCACGCCGGAGACCGGCGCGCCGCTGCTGGCGCGGGCCCGCGCCCTCGCGGAACGCCACGCGGATTCCCGCTCAGCCCGTCCTGAGGCTCGGCCGCTGCCGGACTTCCGCGCCCGGTCCGCGCGGGGCGAGGTGCCGCTCGCCCGCTGGTGGACGCCGGCCCCCCGCCCCGCGCCCGCGCCGGACCCGATCCTGGCCGAGGCCGAGGCGGCCGCCGCCAGGGCTGCGGCCCGCGCGGCCGCGCCCGTGCCGGGCCGCAGCGGCGTGCCGGTCTCCGGCCGCCCGCGTCTCGGCGCCGAAACGGCCGCCCGCGCGGAGGCCGTGCCGGACCCCGGCGCCGCGTCCGACGATGCGCCGATGAAGCCCTGGAAGGTCGTCCTGGGGATCTTCGTCCTGTTCCAGGCGGCCGCCCTGCTGCACCCGGCGCTCGGGCTGCTCGTCCTCGCGGTCGCCCTGCTGCTCGGCCTCCGCCGCCTGCTGCGCCGCTGGCGGCGCCGCCGATGATCCCGGCCCGGCGCCTCGCCGGGTGCCTCCTGTCCTGCGGCGCCGCGGCCTTCGCGCTGCTGTCCGGACCGGCAGCACCCCGGGCCGACGAGGCGCCTGCCGCCGCCCCGTTCAACGCCGCCGAGGCGGCCGCCATCGCCGGGCCGCTGCGGCAGGACCCGGCGCTGCTGCGCAGCTTCGGGACCTGCCCGGCCGACACCTTCGCGCGGGAGCGCCCGGTCTGGCGGTGGGCGTTCGCGCCCCGGCGGCCCACCGAGCGCCGCTGCGCGCGGGAGCCCGCGGCCTGCTACGCGCTCTGCACCCGGTGGTCGAACGCGCCGGCCTGCTTCGACCTCGCCCTCGCCTTCGAGCACCATTCCCTCGACGTCGCCGACATCCTCGACAAGGAGCGCCTCTACGCCCTCGCCTGCGCGGGCGGGTTTCCGGCGGGCTGCACCAACCGGGCGGCCGGGATCCGGAACGGCGGCTACGCGGAGGATCCCTTCCGCGACGCGCCGCGCACCGACACGGACGCCTGCCTCGCCCGGAGCTTCCGCCTCGATTGCGACCGCCGCGGCGCCTGGGGCTGCGCCATGCTCGGCCAGGCCTATCGCCTCGGCGAGGGCGTCGCCGCCGAGGCGTCCCGCGCCCGGGCGGCGTTCGACATGGCCTGCGCGATCAACCCGGACTTCGCGGCCTGCGCCTTCGCCAGGCGGCAGATCGCCGAGATGGAAGCGCCGTCGGACAGGGACGGCGACGCGCCGTGAGTTCCGGCGAGTCCGGGCCGGATGCCGACGCCCTGCGGGCCCTCTACGGGCGGTTCGATCCGCGGCCGGACGGTCCCCTGGCCCCGGGCCTCCGGCGCGCCTGCCTCTGCGTGGACGTGGGCGACGCGGACGACGTCGCCGCCGCGGAGCGCTGGATGCTGGCCCATGCCGGCCAACTGACCTGCGTGCGCAGCACCGGCTGCGGCTGCTGCGTGATCGGCTGGGACATCGAGGGGCCGACGGCGCTCATCGACACCTTGCCGGCGGCGCTCGGGGCGGCCTCCGACTGGTCCAGCCCGACCGCGGCCCCGCCGCGCGCGCCGATCGCGTGGTGGCGGCGCCTCTGGCGCCGCTGCGTCCGAGACGCGGGAGCCTAACGCGGTTCCGCGACGACCTCCGCGCGCTCCAGAGCCGGCGGCGCCGGCCTCCGCTCCGGGATCAGCCGGTCCGGGACCACCGCGCCGCGCTCGAGGGTGGCGACCGCCAGGGGGGCGCCCCGGCCGCGCAGGGCGTGTGTCCCCAGCGCGCGCGCGCGGACGCCGCCGGGCAGCCGGTCCAGCCGGTCGAGGAGATCCTGCGAGATCAGGATGTCGACGCCGAGGGGGCGGCACAGGGCTTCGATCCGCGACGTCACGTTCACGGCGTCGCCGAAATACGCGATCTTGTGGCGGTCGACCCCGACTTCGGCCGTGACCACCGGGCCGCCGTGCAGCGCCGCCCGCAGCCGCGGCACCGTCCCGAACCGCGCGGTCCAGGCCGCGGCGTGCGCGTCGATCCGGTCGAGCACCTCGAACACGCAGGTCACGCAGCGCGCATCCTTCAGGCCGCGCTTCATCGGCCATGTGATCATCGCGAGGTCGCCGATGAAGTCGTCCGTGGAGCCGGCATTGCGCCGCACCGGTTCGGCCAGAGTCGCGAAGACGGCGCTGAGATAGTCCTGGGCGCGCAGGTCGCCGTGGGTCTCCGCGAAGGCGGTGGAGCCGACGACGTCGAGGAACAGGAAGATCCGCTCCTCCTGCACCGGCCTGTGGTAGCGGCCGATCATGAAGTTCACGAACACCTCGCCGCCGATCAGGTCGCGCATGCGCATGACGAAGACCAGCAGGGCCGAAACGGCCAGCGAGTAGGCGAGGAACCGCGGCGTGATCCGCACCGCCGTGGACAGGCTGTCGCCGGTGAGGCTGAACGCCCAGACGGCCAGCCCGCCGAGGGCGCAGCCGAGCGTGATCAGCACCACGTAGAGCAGCTCGGCCGCCAGCATGTAGACCAGTGCCGGCAGGCGGCGCAGCCGCGTCTGGAGACCCGACAGGCTCAGGCCGGGCACGAAGGCCAGCACCGTCCCGCCCACCGCCAGGGCGTAGACGAGCCCGGCGAGCATCGAGGCCCCGCCCACGAAGAGCAGGTTGTAGAGGAGGCCCGCCGCGCCGGAGGCGAGGAGGAGGGTCAGGGCCCAGAGCCATCGGTACTGTGGAAGCATGGGCTGTCGGCGCAGGAGAGCGTGGCGGCGGGCACGGCGGGACGTACGCGGTGGCCCGGGACGAAGATCGTAGGGCGAACGAACACGGCGAAGACGGCGCTGGATCGGCGCGCCGCAGACTGGCCGCTCAACCCTGACCAATGAGGAACGATTCGCGCCGTCCACAGGATGTCGTCAGCCGGTGTCGCCGCGCTGCCACAGCGGGCGGATCGGCCGCGCCACCGTCAGCGGTTCTGCGACAGCCCGTGATGCTGGTGGGCCCGGCAGGACTTGAACCTGCAACCAGACCGTTATGAGCGGCCGGCTCTAACCATTGAGCTACGGGCCCGGGAGCCGCCGACGGATAGCTGATCCCCGGCCGCCCGTCACCCGGATTTCGCCGCGCCGCGGGGGGGGCGGGTCCGGGAGGGCAGATCCTGTCGGGGCGGATCCCGTTCGGCCTTTGCGTCCACCGGCACGAGCGCCGCGTCCTTGATGCGCCACAGGTAGCGGGCCAGGATCGAGCGGTACGGCGCGAAGGCGGCCGCCACCGCGTCGGTATCGTCCCGTCCAGTGAGGCGGTGCAGGCAGCCCACCGCCGCCACGTCGCCTGCGGGCCAGATGTCGGGATCGTGGAAATGGAAGATGCCGACCATGTCGGCCGTCCAGGGCCCGACGCCGCGGATGCTGCACAGGATCGCTGCCCGCTCGGCATGCGGCAGGCCGGCAAGGCCGGGCCCGAGGAGGCCCGCCATCTCGGCTGCCACGATCGCCTGGAGGGCCCGCACCTTGTTGCCCGAGATGCCGCAGGCCCGCAGCATTGCCGCGTCCCCGGCCTCGAACAGGGCTCGGGGGCTGGAAGCCGCCGCCGCGGCGGCGGCCTCGATCCGGGCCCAGATCGCGGCCGCCGCCCGGGTCGAGAGCTGCTGGTTGACCACCTCGACGAACAGGCGGTCGGCGACGCGCGGATGCGCCGGCGGCTCAATCCGGATCGGACCGGCCTGCACGAGGGCGGCCCGCAGCGGTGGATGCGCGCGCGCCGCGTCCAGAAGGTGAGCGTAGATATCGGGATCGAGCATCGCCTAGCCCATCCGGCCCGCGCCGCGCTCCGCCCGTCGGAGCCGCGACCGCGCTCGCGCGCGGCGTCCGCATCCTAGCCGCCGCTCCGGCTCCGGTCCGGGAGACAGGATGCCGCGCAGCCCCGCCGGGTCCGGATGCGCTCGGCCGGTCTGGACGGAATGCGATGGCGGCCCAGGTCTCGACGGCATGGCGATCCTCTTCACCGCAGATACGCATTTCGGCGACCCGCACATCCTCCGCCACCGCGGGGCGAGATTCGGCAGCATCGAGGCCCACGACGAGGCGCTGGTCGCGGGCTGGAACGCGGTGGTCGGCCCAGAGGATGCCGTCTGGCACCTCGGCGACTTCGCCGCCCATGCCAGCCGAACGCATTGCGCGGCGATCTTCGCGCGCCTGAACGGCACCAAGCGCCTGGTCCGGGGCAACCACGATTCGAATCGCGTCCTGGATCTGCCCTGGGCCGAGCCGCCGGTGGAAAGCGCCCGCCTCTCTGTCGCGGATGCGCAAGGGCGACCGCACCGCCTGTTCCTGTCGCATTACGCGCATCGGGCCTGGCCGGGCTTGTGGCGGGAGACGCGCCACCTCTACGGGCACAGCCACGGCTGGCTCGCCGACACCACGCGCTCCTGCGATGTCGGCGTGGATGCCTGGAGCGACCGCCCAGTCACCCTCGACGCGATCCTCCTCCGCCAGGACGCGGCCGACGGCGTGCCGGAGGAACTCGCAGCCCACGGCCTGCGCTGATGGCGGTCCGCCGGCGCGCTATATCGTCTGCGGGCGTATCGAGATCCCGGCAGGAGGCCGCATCGCCATGACCGACATCCCCTCCCCGCCATCGGGCTGGACCGAGGCAGCAAAGGAGGCCGCGGCCGAACTCGGCCTCGAGACCGATTGGTCCGCGCTCGACGCGCCGGACTGGGCGCGGCTCTGCCGCCGGGCCGGCGAGATCCTCGGCGGGCAAGGCCACGCACTTGCGCCCGGCTGGGACGGCGCCCTGGCGCGCGCCCTTGGCCGCCCCGACCCGGTGGCCGTCCCGGACGAGCTGGCCCGCGATACTGCGAACACCGTGCTGGCCGAGAAGGGCGAGGTGTTCGCGCCCGAGGACGATGCCTGAGACGGGTGCCCACGATGAGACTTCGCGCAAGCGGGTGGTTGCCGTCACGGGGGGGCGGGCCGATGTAGAAGGCATGCCTCATCCCGAACAACGCCCCGAACACCGGCGCGCCGCCCCGAGACCGACCGAACGCTATGCCCCTGGCACGGCACCGTCCGCCCTGCGGGTGGTTCCCCTCGTGGGTGGCCCGGTTCTCGACGCGCAGACGCGCACACGGCTCGGCCATCAGATGCGGGCGATGTACGATCCGGTGATCGATGAGGCGCTGGATCCCCGACTGGCGGAGCTGCTCCAGCAGCTCGACGCGGATCGGGGCGGCGATTCGACTGCAGATCCGAAGTGAGATCCGGAGCGGGCGCGGCCGGCCCTCACGATCCGGTGCGGCTTCCGGAAAGGGGGCTCCCATCGGTGGATCGGGGGGATGTCACACCGATGGGAGCTGAGCCGAGTCGACGGATCGACCCAACCCGCTCCATATCGCCCAGGCGCCGGCTCGGGCGCTTTTACCTAAGTCAAATTCGCCGCCGAATAGGGCCGTCGAAGTGTCGAATTGGCGTATTCGACCTGTAAAATCGACACGTTCAGGCTGAGGTGCCGGTTACCGACAGCATGACCCCGTCGCTGCCGATCTCGGTCCCATTGTAGCCGAGCATCCGCGCGAGCTGCTCGCGGGCGCGCCAGACCCGGCTCTTCACGGTGCCGATCCGGCAGTTCATCACGACGGCGGCTTCCTCGTAGCTCAAGTTCTCGATCGCCACGAGGACCAGCGCCTCCCGCATCACCGGCGCGAGGCGGTCGAGGGCCGCGCGCACGTCCTGCAGGTCGAGATGGCCCCCCTGCTCGGGGATGCTGGTCAGCCGCTCGGCGTAGTTGCCGTCGGTATCGGCGACCTCGCGACCCTGCTTGCGGTGCTGGCTGTAGAAGACGTTGCGGAGGATCGTGAACAGCCACGCCTCCAGGTTGGTGCCGGGGGTGAAGCCGCCGCGGCCGCGCCAGCCGCGCAGCAGCGTGTCCTGCACGAGGTCGTCCGCCGCAGCCGGATCGCGCGTCAGCGAGACCGCGAATCGGTGCAGCGCCGGCACCACGTCCAGGAGGCCGGCACGGAAGGTCCTGTCCCGTTCGCCCTCGGCCTGCGCGAGGGCGGAGTCCAGGCGCGCCAGCAGGTCGGCGAAGGGAGCCGTGATGGCGCCCGCTTCGAGGCCGATCCGGTCGTAGGTGCGGCCGAGCAGGGTGCCAAGATGGGCCCGCACGGCCTCCGGCAGGCCGTGACGGGTCTCCTCCCCGGCCTCCTCGGCGAGATCCGCCATGGGATCGAGGAGCGATGAGCCTTCGGTGTCGGGCATACGGTCCGGTCGTCGGCGAGTGGGCCGGTTGAGCCCAGAAGACCGGTTGTGGCGTGCCCGAGGCGCCCATGCCGCAACATGGGTTAGCGGTTTTCCCGAACGAGGCTCAGCCGCGGGGCCCGAAACGGCGCGCCGCGGCAAGGCCTGCCAAGACGGCCGCGCAGGCCCCCGCCGCGGCGAGCGCCGTGCTCAGCGTCCCGGCATCGGGGACATTCTTGCGGGCGCGCCAGCCGCCGTCGGCCCGCCTTCCGTGCGGCGTCGGTGCAAGCAGGGCCCCGTGCGTGAGCGGCCCCGGCTCGGCCCGGTCGAGAGCCCACCGGAAGCCTGCGCCCATCAGATGCTCGGTCGGGTAGGGGGCCAGCGCGTAGCCGACCTGCGCGAGGCGGGCCGGCCAGCCGACCGCGACCTCGTCGCGCGGGTGGCGCACGAGGCGGATATAGGTCTCGGCCACAGCCTCGGGCGCGTAATACAGGTGCCCGGGATTGAGCCGTCGGCCGCTGACATTGGCCCCATGCTCCAGGCCCGGCGTGTCGACGATGGCGGGGAATACGCCGCAGACGTGGATGTGCCGATGCCGGGCGAGTTCCTGGCGCAGGCTCGCCGAGAAGCCGCGTAGGCCGAACTTGCTCGCCGTGTAGGCGGCGGCGAAGGGCGTCGGCGCCCAACCGCCCATGGAGACCGTGTTGATCAGGGTCCCCCGGCCGCGGTCGAGGAAGTGCGGCAGCACCGCGTAGGCTCCGTGCACGGCCCCCAGCAGGTTCACCGCGATCGTCTGCCGGTGCAGGTCCAGGGGGGCGTCCAGCAGGGGGCCGAATACGCCGACCCCCGCATTGTTGATCCAGACATCGATGCCGCCGAAGGCTTGGAGCGCGGCCCCGGCCAGAACCTCCACGGCATTCGGGTCGGTGACATCGGTGGGCACCGCGACGGCCGCCGCCCCCGCCGCGCGCATCTCGCGGACGAGCCCGTCGAGGATGGCCGCCCGCCGCGCCGCCAGGACCACGCGGGCCCCCCGCGCCGCGAAAGCCTCGGCCGCGGCCCGGCCGATGCCGCTCGAGGCCCCGGTGATGACCACCGTGCTGCCGTTCAGGCGCGCCATGCCGGTTCTCCACGGGGCTGCAACTATACGGCGAACCGTTGCGCGTGCCGCGGCGTTCCCATCGCAGCTGCGGCCATTCGGACGCGCCGTCGCGCGCGGCTCTGAGGGCTTGCGCCGACGTGTCTGCCTGAACCCTGCCGAGGTCGCCAATGTCAGCCCCCGATCCAGCCCCCGTCGAGGCCGCCGCTCCGGAGGGGGGCGCCTCGACAGTCTGGACGCTCGCCCTCGCGACTGCACTGATCGGCCTCGTCGCCATCCCACGCCGTCGGGCTCGAAGCTCGGCCGATCGTTCCGCCGGCCGATCCGCCGACCGGGACGGGGCACGCCGGCCATCGCCCTCGCATGCGGGCGGAGAGGCGCAGGCCGTCGCCCAGACCGAGGCCGATCGCGGCCGGAGGGCCTCGACGCCGACCGAGATCCCCGCCAAGGGCTGGAAGGACATCGCGCTGCGCGCCTATCACGACATCGGCGAGAACCGCCTGTCGCTGATCGCAGCCGGTGTCACCTTCTTCACCCTTCTGGCGATCTTCCCGGCGGTGGCGGCGCTGGTCTCCTGCTACGGCCTCGTGGCCGATGCCTCGACCATCAACGACCAGCTCGCCAGCCTCCAGGGCATCCTGCCCCAGGGCGCCCTGGAGATCGTCGGCGACCAGGTGAAGCGGCTGAACGAGCAGGGTAACACCACCCTCGGGCTCAGCCTGCTCGTCAGCATCGCCCTATCGGTGTGGAGCGCCAATGGCGGCATGAAGCACGTCTTCGATGCCCTCAACCTCGTTTACAATGAGCGCGAGAAGCGCAACTTCTTCGTGCTCAATCTGGTCTCCCTCGCCTTCACGGCGGGCGCGCTGCTGTTCCTCATCCTGGCGCTGACCGCGGTTGTGGTGGTGCCGGTGGTTCTCGAGTTTGTCGGGCTCGGCACCGATGCATGGTGGCTGTCGCTGCTGCGGTGGCCGGTCCTGCTCCTGGCGGTCCTGCTCGGGCTCGCCATGCTCTATCGTTACGGGCCGAGCCGGGACGCGCCGCGCTGGCGCTGGGTCACACCCGGAGGCGCCCTCGCAGCCGTGCTGTGGATCGCGGCGTCGCTGCTGTTCTCTTGGTACGTCGCCCATTTCGGCAGCTACAACAAGACCTATGGCTCGCTCGGCGCCGCGATCGGCTTCATGACCTGGATCTGGCTCTCGACCATGATCGTGCTGGCCGGGGCGCAGGTGAATGCCGAGATGGAGCATCAGACCGCCGAGGACACGACGGTCGGCAAGCCGCAGCCGCTGGGCACGCGCCGGGCGCGTATGGCCGATACGGTGGGCGCTGCCGCGGAGTAGCGCCGCTGCCGGCCCGGGACGCGCCGAGCGGGAGGCCGGCGCGTTCCGCCCTCGGGCCGCCGGATCAGCGCGTCCCGTCATCCGCACACCGGGGAACGACGCCTTAACACAGGTTGGCGCGCGTTTTTCTGCTGCAGGCACAAGCCGTTCAAGAAGATCCGGACTTCGAAGACCGGATTATGGTTTGCCCTCTGCCGATTGAAATATCCGTGCCTAATTATTTCATCGATACCCTCGGCGGCGCTGCCGTACGGGACGCTTCGGGCTGCCATGCGGGACGCTTCGGACGGCCGCGCCTTTCCCCGATCCTGTGCCACCGACCGCGGCGTCTCACGGCCGTCCATCCCGGTGGCGCCTCGTCTGACGGCCGGCGGGCCGGCGGCATGAGCCCGCCCGCCGGCATCCCAGCGTCGCGGTGATCCGACCGGAGGGGGCCGTGGAGAACCCGTTCGTACGGAAGATGGAGCGGCATGTCCGGCTCGCGCCCGAGGACCGCGCAATCCTCGATGGGCTGGGGCGCCTGCATGTCCGCCATATCGCGGCCCGCCAGGACATCGAAGGGCAGCAGAGCGCTCCATACCATACGCACCTCATCCTCGACGGCTGGGCCTGCCGGTACAAGCAGTTCCCGGACGGGCGGCGGGCGATCGTCGCGCTGCTCCTGCCGGGCGATCTGTGTGATCCCTTCGCCTTCCGCCGGGCACGCATGGACCACGCCATCGGTGCGCTGACGCCGGTCACCGTCGCCCGGATCGCGCCGGAGCAGATCGGCGACGCGATCCGCGGTCGGCCGGCCGTCGAGGAATGTCTGTGGCGGGAAATGCTCGCCACCACGGCCATCCACCGCGAGTGGATCGCCAGCGTCGGCCGGCGCTCGGCGATCGAACGGCTGGCGCATCTGTTCTGCGAGCTGCACCTCCGGCTGACGCGCGTCGGCCTCGCTGACGGGATGACGCTGCCGATGCCCGTGACCCAGCCCGACCTCGCCGATGCGCTCGGTCAGACGAGCGTGCATATCAACCGCACCCTGAAGGAGCTGCGGACCAGCGGCCTCGTCGCCCTGCGCAGCCGGCGCCTGACGATCCGCGACCTCAGCGGGTTGATGGAGCGGGGCCTGTTCGATCCGGCCTACCTGCAGCTCTCCTGAACGGCGCGGGCGATACGCCGCGGCACCGGAGGCCGATCGAGCCTTGCCCCGGGGCGGCCGCGGCCGATCTGAGGCGAACCTCCCTTCCGGCGCGGGCCCCGCGAGACACGATGCACATCCACCTCGACGCGCTCGGTGGCGTGGCTGGCGACATGTTCGCCGCCGCACTGCTGGACGCCTTTCCCGAGCATCAGGCCGGCGTCTCCGCCAGCATCCGGGCGGTCGACGGGCGCATCGCCTGCGCGGTCCGGGCGCATAATGACGGGATTCTCCGCGGCGCCCGCTTCTCCGTGTCGGCCCCTGGGACGGAGCCCCGGCCTGCGCCGCACCGGCACGAACACGATCACCGCGCGCACCACGACCATCTGCATCCCCATGATCCCGGCCACGGGCATGGCCCTACGCACGGCGCCGACCACGGCCACCGACCCTGGTCTGAGATCCGCACCGCGCTGGAGGAGGCGGATCTCGCGCCGCCGGTGCGGGCGCACGCGCTGGGCATCTTCGGCCATCTCGCCGACGCCGAGGCGCGGGTCCACGGCATCGCGGTCGAGGCGGTGGCGTTCCACGAGGTCGGGGCCTTCGACTCGATCGCGGACGTCGTGGCCGCCGCCCATCTGATCGCCGCGCTGGAGGTGCGGAGCTGGAGCGTCTCGGCCCTGCCGCTGGGTTCCGGCCGGGTGCGGACCCAGCATGGCCCCCTTCCCGTCCCGGCCCCTGCCACGACGCTGCTGCTCGAAGGCTTCTCCACCCTCGACGACGGCGTACCCGGCGAGCGCGTCACCCCCACCGGCGCGGCGATCCTGCGTCATCTCTGCGGTGACGATCCCGGGCGGGGCCGCCCCCGGGGGATCCTCGGGCGCACCGGCATCGGCTTCGGCACGAAGGTGCTGCCGGGCCTGAGCAACTGCCTGCGCGCCCTCGTGCTGGAGGATGCAGTCACATCCGGGCCGGGCCGGCGGGACCTCGCGGTGATCGCCTTCGAGGTCGACGACCAGTCCGGCGAGGATCTCGCTATGGGCCTCGACCGGCTGCGCGCGGAGCCCGGCGTGCTCGACGTCGTGCAGGCGCCGGTCTTCGGCAAGAAGGGCCGGATGATGGCCCATATCCAGATCCTGGCGCGTCCGGAGAGCCTGGAGGCGGCGATCGCGACCTGCTTCCGGGAGACCACCACGATCGGCCTGCGTTATCACCGGGTGGAGGGCGCGGCGCTCGAGCGCGACGCCTGCACGGTGGAGCATGCGGGCCGGTCGGTGCGCGTGAAGGTGGTCGACCGGCCAGGCGGGCGCACCGCCAAGGCCGAGGCCGACGATGCCCGCGACCATGCGGGTCACGCCGCACGGGCGGCCCTGCGCCGTGAGGCCGAGCGCCGCGCGCTCGGGCGGGCGCCTGAGCAGAAGCCGGAGGAGGAGTGGTGACGCGCCAGGATCTCGAAACCGTCCTGTCGGGCCTCGGGCCCGTCGCGGTGGCCGTGAGCGGCGGGGTCGACAGCCTGACGCTCGCTACCCTCGCCCACCGGTTGGCGCCGGGCGCGGCTCTGATGGTCCACTCGGTCTCGCCGGCCGTGCCGGACGAGGCGACCGCGCGGGTCCGCGCCGAGGGCGCCCGCGAGGGCTGGTCCTTGAGGGTGATCGAGGCCGGCGAGTTCGCCGACCCGGCCTACCGGGCGAACCCGGTCAACCGCTGCTTCTTCTGCAAGACCAACCTCTACGGGGCGGTCCGGCGCGTCACCGACCGCCAGATCCTGTCGGGCGCCAATTGCGACGACCTCGGCGAATACCGCCCCGGCCTCGACGCCGCCCGGGAGCACGGCGTGCGCCACCCCTACGTGGAGGCCCGGTTCGACAAGGCTTCCGTCCGGGCGCTCGCCCGCGACCTCGGCCTCGGCGCGGTGGCAGAGCTACCGGCGGCGCCCTGCCTGTCGAGCCGGGTCGAGACCGGCATCCCGATCGAGCCGGATATGCTGGGCTTCATCCACGCCGTCGAGCGTCTGGTGGGCGGGGCGCTGGATGCGAGCGGTGCCAAGCGGGCCGTCCGCTGCCGGGTGCGGGCCGAGGGCGTGGTGGTGGAACTCGATCCCGGGAGCCTCGCCGCCCTCGACGCGGCACGCCGCGCCGAACTCGGGGCCGGCATCCGGACCATCGCGCCGGCGCGTCTCGCCGGCCCGGTCCGGTTCGCGCCCTATCGGGTCGGCAGCGCCTTCCTGGTGCAGCAGGGAGCGGCCCGGTCGTGAGCGTCGCGGAAGAATTCACCCTCGATTTCGCCCGGTCCGAGCGGATCGGCCTGGAGGAGGCGATCTTCTGCGCCGGCAAGAGCCCGGAGCAGATCGACGCGATCCTGGAGGCCGCCCGCGCCCGGGGCGCCTCGCTCCTGCTCACCCGCCTCGACCCGGAGAAGCGCGACCGGCTCGAACACGCGGCGCGGCTCGACTATTGCCCGGTCTCGCGCACGGCGGTGTTCGGCGCGGCGCCCCGGATCACCGGCCCCGCCCGGGTCGCCGTGGTGGCGGCCGGCACCTCGGACGTGCCGGTCGCCCGGGAGGCCCTGCGGGTGCTCGCCTATGCCGGCCGGGCGGCCTCGCTCTTCGCCGATGTCGGCGTCGCCGGCCTGTGGCGGCTGACCACGCGATTGGAAGAAATTCGCGCGCATCCGGTGGTGATCGTCGCCGCCGGCATGGATGCGGCGCTGCCCAGCGTCGTCGGCGGCCTCGTGGCGGGCGCGGTGATCGCGGTCCCGACCTCCGTGGGCTACGGCGTCGCCGCGGGCGGGCGCGCGGCCCTCGACGCGGTGCTGGCGAGCTGCGCCCCCGGCATCACGGTGGTCAACATCGACAACGGCTATGGCGCCGCCTGCGCCGCCCTGCGCCTGCTCCACGCGGCAGGACGCCTCGCCGAGGAGATCGAACGATGACCCGACGCGAACCGTTTCCAACCCCGATCCCACCAACTTCGAGCGGAGACAGCCGATGGAACGCCGCAGCTTCCTTCAGGGCGCCGTGCTCGGCGCAGGACTTTCAGGCGCAGGCCTCGCGGGCGCCGGCAGCGCAGGTGCGGCCGTGAACGCCCCCGCGCTTCCCGGCAACCGCCCGCAGGACCCGGCGGACCTGCCCTTCGTCACCGATCCCGGGGAGCTTCGGGGTGAGATGCTCTACCGGCCGTTCGGCAAGACGTCGGAGACGATCTCGGCGATCGGCATGGGCGGGTTCCATCTCGGTAAGAGCGCGGTCACCGATGACGAGGCGACGCGGCTGATCCATGCCGGGATCGACCGCGGCATCACCTTCATGGACAATTGCTGGGACTACAACGAGGGCCGCTCCGAGCTGCGCATGGGCGCGGCCCTCGCCCAGGGCGGCTACCGCGACAAGGTCTTCCTGATGTCCAAGATGGACGGGCGGACCAAGGAGGAGGCGCTCAAGCAGATCGACCAGTCGCTCCTGCGCCTGCGCACCGACCGGATCGACCTCGTCCAGCACCACGAGATCCTGCGCTACGACGACCCGGACCGGGTCTTCGCCGAGGGCGGCGCCATGGAGGGCTTCCTGGAGGCCAAACGCCAGGGCAAGCTGCGCTACATCGGCTTCACCGGCCACAAGGACCCGCGCATCCACCTGCAGATGCTGGAGGTCGCCGCCGAGCGCGGCTTCCACTTCGATTCCGTGCAGATGCCCGTCAACGTGATGGACGCGCATTTCCGCTCCTTCAGCCACCTCGTCCTGCCGTATCTCGTGCAGAACGGCATCGCGCCGCTCGCCATGAAGACCTTCGGCGACGGCGTGATCCTGAAGGCGGACGCGCCGATCAAGCCGCTCGAGTACCTGCACTTCTCGTTGAATCTGCCGGTCTCGGTGGTGATCACTGGCATCCAGAATCAGCGCGACCTCGATCAGGCCTTCGAGGCGGTGAAGACCTTCAAGCCCATGGACAAGGCGGCGGTGGCCGAGTTGCTGTCGCGGTCGAAGCCCTACGCGCTGGAGGGCAAGTACGAGCTGTTCAAGACGAGCGCCACCTTCGACGGCACCGCCAAGAATGCGGCATGGCTGGGCGAGGACGTGCAGGGGGTGAAGAAGCTCGCGCCGACGATGGAGTAGGGGGCGCACTCGTTATTCCCCTCCCCCCTTGTGGGGAGGGTTTAGGGGTGGGGGTGGTTCAGAAGGAACCACCGAGCCTCATCCGGCACCACCCCCCACCTCCAACTCCTCCCCGCAAGGGGGAGGAGAGGATAACCCCGCCCTCACACCACGTCCTCCAGCCGGATCGGCAGGCGGCGGATCCGGCGGCCGGTGGCGTGGTGGACGGCGTTGGCAATGGCCGCGTTCACCCCGATGATGCCGAGTTCCCCCAGACCCTTCAGGCCCAGCGCGTCCGCCTGATCATCGGGATCGGGCACCAGAAGCGCCTCGACCGCGGGCGTGTCGGCTGACGTCGGGACGAGGTACTCGGCCAGATCCGGGTTGCGATAGGTGGCGCCGTCGACCACCGTCTCTTCGAGCAGCGCCGAGCCGAGCCCCCAGATCATCCCGCCCATGAGCTGGCTCCGCGCGGTCAGCGGGTTGAGGATCCGCCCCGCCGCGAAGGCGCCGGTGAGCCGCGCCACCCGGATCTCCCCGGTCTCGGCATGGATGTGGACCTCGGCGAACTGTGCTCCGAAGCCCCAGGACACCGCCTTCCCCGCGCCGCCGAAGGCGAGCCCGATATGGCCGCCGCGCACGCCCTCGAGCGCCGTCTCCCGGTCGCTGCCCGCGGGCACGAATTCCGCGACGCTCTCCACGCTCCCGGTGCCGACCGCCTCGGCGAGGGTGATCCCGGTCCCGTCCGGGGCGATGAGCCGGCCGCCAACGAGGCGCAACGAGCCCGGATCCCGGCCGGCGAGGTGCCCGCCCTGCCCCGTCGCTGCCCGCGCCAGGATTTCGCGGAGCTGCTCGCAGCCCAGAGCCAGGGCGCTCATCAGGCTGGTGGTCGTGCTCGACCCGCCCGAGATGCCCGCCGCCGGCAGGTCCGTGTCGCCGAGCCGGACCCGGACCCGCTCCACCGGCACGCCCAGTCCGTCCGCCGCCCCCATGGCGAGCAGCGTGGTGATGCCGTTGCCGATCTCGTGATGCGCGCAAGACACCTCCGCGGAGCCGTCCGGCCCGAGCCGGACCCGCATGGTCGCGGCGGCGATCTTCACCGGCCGCACCGAGGTCGCGCAGCCGAGGCCGACCAACCAGGGACCGTCGCGCATCGCGCCTAAGCGCGGCACCCGGCGCGACCAGCCGAAGGCCTGCGCGCCCGCCGCGAAGCAGGCCATCAGCGGCCGGGTCGAGAACGGTTTTCCCAAGACCGGGTCGACCGCCGTGTCGTTGCGCCGGCGCAGTTCGATCGGGTCCATGCCGAGCGCCACCGCCATCTCGTCGACGGCGCTCTCCAGGGCGAACAGGAACGGCACCTCCGGGGGCGCCCGCATCGGCCCGGGCGTGTTGCGGTCGACCCGCACGGCCCGTTCCTCGGTGCGGATGTTCGGGCAGGCGTAGAGGCTCGCGGTCACCTCCGCGCCCTCCATGACGAAGGGATCGAAGCGCGAGGTCACGGTCTCGGCCTCGTGCACCAGGGCGGTGAACCGGCCCGTCCGGTCGGCGCCGAGGCGGATCCCATGGCGCGATTCCGGCCGGTAATTGGCGATGGTGAAGCATTGCCGCCGGCTCGGCACCAGGGAGACCGGCCGGCCGAGGCGCCTGGCCGCCAGGGCGACCAGCGCCGTGTGCTGCGACAGCGCGAATTTCGAGCCGAAATGGCCGCCGATCAGCCTCGCCACCACCCGCACGTTCGCGGGATCGAGCCCGAGCTGCGCCGCGAGCCCGTGCTGCACGGCGCCGACATAGCGGGTCGGCTCGTGCACGGTGAGCCTCTCACCGTCCCAGGCGGCCCGGGTGGTGAACAGCTCGATCGGGTTGTGGTGCTGGACCGGGGTCTCGTAGCGCGCCTCGACGCGGAGAGCCGCCTCCGCCAAGCCCGCCTCGGCGTCGCCCCGGGTGATGTCTTTGTGGTGGGGCTTCAGGTCGGCGAGGCGCACTGTCTCGGCGCCGGGCGCGTCGAAGCCCCCTGCGGCGGGCTCCTCAGCGTAGGAGACCCGGACCGCACCGGCCGCTGCCTCCGCAGCCTCCAGGGTCTCGGCGACGACCAGCGCCACGATCTGGCCGGCATACGCCACCGTGTCGGAGTCGAGGGGCCGGTGCGAGCTGTTGGCGAAGCCGCCGACCATCAGGTGCTTCACCGGGGCCACCGCCCCCGCGAAGTCGCGGTGGGTGAAGAGGCCGAGCAGGCCCGGCACCGCCCTCGCGGCGTCGAGGTCGAACCCGGTGATCCGGCCCCGGGCGATGGTGCTGGTCACCAGGGCGGCGTGGGCGACCTTCGTCTCCGGGCCGACGAGGTCGGAGCTGTAAAAGGCTCGGCCCGTGACCTTGTCGAGTCCCTCGATCCGGGTGTGGGGGCGGCCGAGATGGCCCTCGGTCTCCTGCGCGCCCGAAGCCATGCCGCCCTCCCCGTCCGCGGCCGTCGGACCGCATGCAGGGAGGGAAGCGCCGCGGAGGCGGTTCGGCTCCCCGGCCGGCGGGGCGACAGGATGCAGCGGCCGCGCTGATGGCTCACCAGCGCGGCCGGGATCAACTCAGTTCAAAACCTTCCCGTCCGGGCCGACCTTGATCTTCTGATCCTTGTCGGCGCCGGCCACCTTGATCTCGTACTGGACCGTGGAGCCGTCCTTCTCGACCTCGGCCTCGTAGGCCTTGCCGCCGCCGGCCTTCTGCTCGGCGATGGCGAGCGCGTCCTTCAGCGAGGTCTTGGCGTTCTGGAAGTCGGAGGCCTTCAGCCGGGTGAAGTAGCGCTCGAACGGCTGGTTCTCGGTTTTGTAGAGAGCGCCGGTATCGGCGTTGATCCCGTATTCCACCAACTTGCCGCTCGGGTAGACGACTTTGATCGCGTAATGGGCCGGATCCTTACTGTCGGCCTTCTCGAAATCGGCGTCGATGGCGCGGCCGCCCTTCTCGTCGCCCTGCGCCTCGGCGGTGGTCAACGCCTGGGCGAGGCCGATCTTGGCGACCTTGGCGACCTGCCACTCCTTCAGATTGCTGTCGGCCTTCGTGGCGGTCTCGGCGGGTGTCGCGGTGGGGGTCTGGGCCACGGCGAGGCTGGCGGAGAGTGCGAGCAGGCCGGCTGCGGCGGTGAGGCGGGTGATCATGGCGAGCTGTCCCTTTGCGGGTTCATTCACGGGAGCGTGAAACGTCGGGTCCGGAAAACCGGTTGCCCGCAATCGGGAAAAAATTCGGCTGCCGTCCCGAGCGGAGAAGCCGGAAGGCGCGGGATCGACCGCCCGGCGAGACGGACGGCCGGCGCGCCTGTATGACACGCGGACGATCCGGCGTGCCCTGGGCGACGGCGGATTTCCCTTCGATGGAGCAGGTCATGACCGCGAACGAGCCCGAGCCGCTGGACGAGTTCACGCGCCTGCACGCCAAGCTCTCGGCGCTGGAGATCGTGCTCGGGGTCCTGATCGGGCGGCTTTCCGAGGAGAACCCGGAGATCCGCGAGGACGTGAAGCGCGACGTGGCGGCGATCCTGTCCGACATGCCGATCGACGGACCGAGCGAGGAAATGATCGCCGATGAGGTCCGCCGGGCCGCCGGGGTCCTGACCAGCGTGTCAATCGGCTGACGCGGCTCAGCGGGGCGGCATCCGCAGCGCCCCATCGAGGCGGATCGTCTCGCCGTTGAGCATCGGGTTCTCGCAGATGTGGCGGACGAGGTCGGCGTATTCCGACGGGCGGCCTAGCCGTGGCGGGAACGGCACGCTCCGGCCGAGCGTCTCCTGCACGTCCTGGGGCAGCCCCGCCATCATGGGCGTCTCGAAGATGCCCGGCGCGATGGTGACGACCCGGATGCCGTGGCGGGCGAGTTCTCGGGCAATCGGCAGGGTCATCGAGACGATGCCGCCCTTCGAGGCCGCGTAGGCGGCCTGCCCGATCTGGCCGTCGAAGGCCGCGATCGAGGCGGTGTTGACGATCACGCCCCGGGCGCCGGCCGCGTCCGGTACCTCGCGGGCGATGGCCTCGGCCGCCAGCCGGATCATGTTGAAGGTGCCGACGAGGTTGATCGAGACCGCCCGCGCGAAGGTCTCGAGCCGATGCGGCCCGTCGCGCCCCACCACCTTCTCGCCCGGGGCGATGCCGGCGCAGTTCACGAGCCCGTGCAAGTGCCCGAACGCGTCCAGCGCCGCCCGGACTGCCGCCGCGCCATCCGCCTCGCGGGTGACGTCGGTCTCGGCGAAGCGGGCCTGCGCCCCGAGATCCGCCGCCACGCGCGCACCGGCCTCCCGGGCGATGTCGGCGACGACCACCCGGGCGCCCGCTGCCACGAGGCCGCGCGCCGTCGCCTCGCCCAGGCCCGAGCCCGCGCCCGTGACGATGAAGACCCGATCCCTGATCATCGCGCTGACCATCCTGGCTCCCCGACGGTTCCGGGCGGCCGACGGCGCCCCGCAACCACCGACCTAGCGCGGCGCCGCGACGGCCGGAAGGCGTGCCGGTTCCGGTCCGAAGCTGATGCACCACGCCTCCTGATTGACGTGTGAAATCTTCCCACATATATACCGGAACGGTGATCCGCTGTCTCGGATCGTCTTTCCAAGTGTTCCCGGTGCTTCATCGCGCGGCGGCAAGTCGTCCGGCCATGCGCGGCGTGTTGCGGTCTGTATCCGGCCGATAGGCCTGCCCGCATCCATTGCCCTCCGGTCCCGGCCGTCCGGGAGCGGCCGATTCCCCACGCCTGATCAGGACAGCCATGGGCGCCCATTGGATCGAGACCGCCGCCCGGCACTGGCAACACGGGCGCATCGTCGAGCGCCGCTTCGCGGAACGGCGTCCCGGCATCCACGCGGCACTCGGGACGGCCGCGCCCGACAGCGTGCTGCTGGCCGGCAATTCCCACGCCGAGTTCGTCGGAGCGCCGGAATTCAACGGCCGGCCCTGCATCAACATCGCCGTCGGCGGCAGCACTGCGGCCGATTGCGGCCGCCATCTCGGCGCGCTGCGCGTTCCGGTCCGCTGCGCGGCGGCGGTGCTGATCATCGGCACCAACGACATCCAGCGCTGGCGTCATCCCGAGCGAGTCCGCGCCGTCGACCGGTTCGCGGCGGATGTCCGGCGCATCCTGCGCAGCCTGGAGGCGTGGTCGGCGCAGATCTTCGTCGCCGCCGTCCCGCCGATCGGTATCGAGGCGACCGGCCGGGATCCCGCGGCCGTCGCGGTTTTCTCCGAGCGCTTGGCGGCGCTGTGCGCGGACGGGGGCCACACCTATTTCGACCCGTTCGCGGCGTGGCGCGCCGGCGCCGGAGGGCTCGCCGGCCCGGGTCTCCACCGGGATGGCGTGCACTTGGCCGATTACGCTCCCCTGGCCGCGGCGCTCGCCCGCACGGTGGCAATCGACGCGGTCCCGTCCGCGGGGCGGCCGCATCACCCGAATGCGCCCCGTCGCGCGCCGGCCAGGACGGCCTCTCCGGCGGCGCCCCTCCGGGTCCTGCGCGCGGCCTGGGTCGGCCGGCCGTGAGGATTCGCGCGTTCCTGGCGGCTCCTGTGCGGCGGCTTTCGCGCGGCACCCGAGACCCCCTGCCCCTGCGGGTCTGGCCCGCCGACGAGGTGGTCTGGCTCGACGAGAACGGCGTTCGCTGCCCGCGGGCGGCACGGCGCGCCCTCGCGGCATTGGCGACGGTCGGGTCTCGCGGTCGGTACGCGGCCCGGGCGGAGGGCGGGGGCAAGATCGTGGCCGGGCCGGCCAGTGCGCTGGTCCTCGGCGACGCAGAGGCGGAGATCGGATTCGTCCTCAGTCTCACACCCTACGGGTATGGTGCGGAGCCGTTCTGAGCGGATCCCGATCAGGGCGGGCTGGTGCACAGCAGGGTGGGCGTGCAGACCGTCCGGAACCCCGCCCGGGCGTAGAGCGCCTCGATCCTGCCGCCGGCCGGGCATTGCAGGAAGACCTGCGCGGCCCCGCGCGCCCGCGCCTCGCAGAGGGCCGCAACGGTCACGGCGGTGCCGAGCCCGCGGCGCTGCCGGTCGGCCCGCGTGCCGACATTGTACAGCCCTGCCGTGTCGCCGCGCAGGTAGAGGCTGGCGCAGGCCGCGGGACCGGCGGCGTCGCGCAGGACGAGGTGCAGCGCCGTGAGGCCGGGCCGGCCCCGAGCCGCGCGCAGCGCCGGGATGTAGAAGCGGCGCAGATGCGTCCGCACGCCCGGCGCGTCGGACAGATGGGCGAAGACCCGCTCGAAATCCGGCCCTGGTGCGGGCGTGGCCTGCACGGTGACGGTGCGGCAGGACGCGGATGGCGCCGGCAGCGCCCGGGCCACCATCCAGCTCGCCCGGTAGAGGATGGCGGGCTCGAACAGGGCGCGCAGCAGCGCGACCTCCGCCTCGTCCCGGGCCAGGAAGGCCGGTGCCCGGGCGCGCCCGAGGGCGGCCGCTCCCGCCCAGGCGAACTGGTCGGGCCCGTGCACCCCGAAGGCGAAGTTCAGGGTCGGGTCCGGGATGCTCCGCGACCAGACGTAGCCCGCGCCTTCGGGGCCGTCCGCGAGGCCGTCGATCAGGGAGCCGGTGAGCGCCGCCACGTGGGCGTCGCGCAGAGTCTCGAAGGTCGGTTCGGGGTCGCGCATGGTCAGGCGGCGATCCGAGGAGCAGCTTGAGCGGCCTGTTCGAAGACGTGCCGATCCGCAACCCGGGCCATCCGTCGGACGCGGGCGGCCGCGCAGGCGAAGGCCACCGCCGGCCCTCGGGTCCAGTCCGCGGTCGCGTCTGCGGCCATGTCCGCCCCCGGTATCGCCCCCTGGCCGGCCGGCCTGTCCATCCGCTCGCTCCTGCACCATTCCGGGCTTCGGCGGAGTGACGGTTGAGGCGGGGCGCCGTTCACGGCCGCGCCCCTCGGGATCGCCGGGGCAGCGACCGCACGAAACCGCTGAACGCCGGGCGGCCCCATCCGTCAGGGAGGTGCCGGCGACACGCGGAGGACCGATGACGGACGCTTCGAGGGCCCCGATGCGCGACGCGCGCGCGCATCCTGCATGGATCGAGGATGAACGGGCGCACGCGGCCGCGCAGGTGCCGCTCGCCCTGGACGGCCCCCCGGAGGCCCCGGTGATCCGCGTCGCCGAACCGGTCGAGCCGGCGGCGGCCGTGGAGGCGATCCTGGCGCGCGCCGAGGCGCTGACCGCCCAGGACGTGCGCGTTCTGCGCATCGCCGTCGCGGCGGATTCGGCGACGTCCGGGCGCCTGCTCGAGCTCGGCGCGGCCCGGCGCGTCGGCGACGGCGTCGAGATCCTGCCGGGGCTCCTCTGGCAATGCGCTGGCCGCTGGCTCCCGGCGGCTCGGCCGCCCTTCCCTGAGCTGTTCACCGCAACGGCTGGCCGCCGCCACCCGCTGCGGCCCGAGACGCCTGCCGGCATCGTCTACGCGCGGGTGATCCCATGGCTCGGCCGATGCTTGAGCTTCCGCACGATGACGGAGCCCGGCGACGTCGCCCTGTTCTCGGCCTGGATGAACGACCCCCGGGTCGCCGCGATCTGGCAGGAGGCCGGCACCCTCGCGACGCACGCCGCCGCCATCGCCAAGCTTCAGGCCGACCCCGCGATCCTGCCGCTGTTCGGCTGCCTCGACGGGAAGCCGTTCGGCTATTTCGAATTGTACTGGGCGCGGGAGAGCCGCCTCGGGCCGCTCTATGAATCCGGCCCCTACGATCGCGGCTGGCACGTGGCGATCGGCGACGAAGCCGTGCGCGGGCGCCCCTATCTCTCGGCCTGGCTGCCGTCGCTGATGCACTACCTGTTCCTCGACGAGCCGCGCACGCAGCGCATTGTCGGCGAGCCGCGGGCCGATCACGCCCAGCAGATCCGGAACCTCCACGCCTCCGGCTTCGCGACGGTTGCCACCATCGATTTCCCCCACAAGCGCGCGGCCCTGGTCGCCCTGTCGCGCGAGCACTTCGTCCGTGACCGGCTGTGGGTGCCGGGGGCGGCAGCCGCCGACGCCGTGCCGCGACCCCCCGCCCTACCGGCCTAGGCATGGGGATGCTCGCCAACCGGGTCGCGGCCCCGTTCCTGGCCGCGTTTCCGGCCGACGGGCTCGGCCTGGCGCTGAAGTTCGCGTGGTGCGTCGGTGCGCGCCGGACAGGCGCCGCAACGCCGGTCGAGGGCCGCGAGGCAGTGCAGGTGACCCCGGTGGACGAGGCCGCACACCAGGGCGCGTGAGACCCCCAGCCGGGCCGCGATCTCGATCTGCGGAACCCCCTCGACCCGGTGGAGCTGGAAGGCCGTGCGCACCGGCTCCGGCATCTCGGCGACCGCGGCCTCCACCTGCCGCAGGGATTCGCGCGAGGCCGCGGCCGCCTCGGGGGTTCCCGTGCCGGGATCGACCGGGTCCGGCGCGGCGTCGAGGCCGGTGAACAGGCGCCGCTCGAAACCCTGCCGCCGCGCCCGGTCGAGGGCGAGATTGCGCACCATCCGCCCGACATAGGCGGCCTGGATGACCGTTTCGGCTCTGGGCGGATCGGCGATGAGCCGGAGCACCACGTCCTGGATCACGTCCTCCGCCTGCGCCGGGCAGCCGAGGATGCGGCGCGCCTGCGCAAGGTAGGCGGCGCGGTGACGCTCGAACGCCGCGAGGTTCCAGGATTCGCCCGGCGGCTGCCGGCCGGTCCGGTGCGCCGGGGCCGGGGCGCTTCTCTGGCCGGAGAGGCCGGGGTCGCACGTCCAGGCCGCCCCTGTCCCGCTCACAATATCCTACCCTCATGGTTCATGCCGGCGGGACCGCTATCATGCGATTGAATCGTGTAACAATGTCTATCTTTGCGGATTGGAATAGTTAAAACTTGCTCGGGCAATCATTGTTCGTGGAAATAGATTGAACATCTGTGCGCCGGCAGGCGAATAACCGATCCGGATCCTGAAGTCTGCGGCGGGGCGCCCGGGGAAGGCCCGGTCACCGGGCCGGATTTCGACGGGCGCCAGGGTCGGCCGGCGCGTGTATGCTGGCGCTTCCTCGATTCGGGGCGCGGAGCGCGCATCCGAACCCCTCCCCGCAGGATGGCGGCAGGAGAGCCAGGGCCGCGATGCCGTCCGTCGATACGCTTGTCCCGGTGGGTGCCTTCGCGCTGCTGGTCCTCGCATTCGCCGTGAAGCACCTCGCGGCGGATTTCTTCTTTCAGACCAACTGGATGGCGCAGGGAAAGCAGCACCCTTCCGCCTGGCTCGCCCCCCTCTGCGCCCATACCGGCCTGCATGGCCTCGGCACGCTGGTGATCGCGCTCGCGGTGCAACCGGCCCTGTGGTGGCTGGCGCTCGTCGATTTCGCGATCCACACGGGGATCGACCGCGGCAAGGTGCTGGTCGGTCAGCGGACCCGCCTGCCGACCACGGATGCCCGGTTCTGGTGGCTGATCGGCATCGACCAGTTCCTGCACCAAGTCACCCATCTCGGGCTCGCCGTGATGCTGGCGGCGGCCTGACCCGCAATCGGGACGGCGGGCGCCCCCAGGCACATCACTGCATCTCCGCCTCAAGCAACCGGTTCGTGTCGGAGACCTTGCCGGCCAGTTCCAGGATCAGGAAGCGCTGGAAGGTGAGCGCGAGGTCCGGGCGCTCCCGCTCCATCCGGGCGAGGGCGGCGCGGTCGATGCCGACCACCCGGCAGGGGCTCTCGGCGATCGCGGTCGCGGTGCGCCGCCCGCCCTGAACCAGCGCGATCTCGCCGATCACCGTGCCCGCCGTGGTGGTGCGCAGGCGCAGGTTGCCGCGGCCGGCCACCTCCATCTCGATGGAAACTACGCCCTGCTCTAGGAAGTAGAGCGCATCGGCCGCCTCCCCCTGGCGCATCAGCGCCTCGCCCGCCGCCAGCGCGCGGACCGTGAGATACGGGGCGAAGTCCTCCGGTCCGACCGTGCGGCCCAGCCGGTCAGCCATGTGCCGGGCGAAGAGGGCGACCTCCCCCGGGCCGGCGCCACCGGCTTCCGCCAGCAGTGTCGCCTCGGCGGCGCGCAGGGCCTCGTCCAGCGTGTCGAGGATCCGGACATGCGCGCCGACGGCGAGAGCGTTGCGGGTGATCTGCAGGCGCGCTGTTGGATCGAGATGGACCAGCAGCACGTCGAAGCGCCGCTGCTCGGCGAGCTGGCCGACCTTGCGGAACGCGATCAGCGCCGAGCTGTCGAGCCCCACGGTCTCGCGGAAATCCAGGATCAGGACGCGCAGATCCCCGGCCTCCGCCGCGGCCCGTCGGTAGATCGCCTGCGCGTTGAGGAAGAACAGGTAGCCCTGCAGGGTGTAGATCCGGGTCCGGCCGCCGGCCGCCTCGAGCCGCGCGGCCGCGTCGGGACCGCGGATGACGCTGCTGCGCCGTTCCGCCCCGGAGAGCGACCGGCGGATTGCGCCGATCTGCCCGTACTGGACCCCGAAGATCAGGATCGCCAGCAGGACGCCGACGAGGAAGCCCGTGGTGGCCCCGAAGACCGCAGTGGCGGCGCACACGACCAGTGCGATGGCGATCTCCCAACCCGGCAGGGTCCGGGTGGCGACGCCGAGGTTGAACAGAAGCCCGATGCCGATGGCGATCAGGGCGCCGCCGGCCAGCGGGCGGGGCAGCAGCGCCAGGGGGCTCGCGCCGACGATGAGCAGAGCCGCCATGACCGCGAGGGTCAGCCACCAGCCGAGCCAGTGGCCGCCGCCGATATTGTGCAGTAGCAGCGTCGAGGTTCGGCCGAAGCCCATCGCGGAACTGCCGAACAGGCTGCCGACCAAGTTGGTGGCGCCCGAAGCGACGAACATCCGGTCGATGTCGAGGTCGCGCCGGATCTCCAGCTCGACGCTCACCACGTAGAGGATCTGGATGATCACCGCGACGACGACGAGGGTGGCGATCTTGGGCCAGATCGGCAGGAGCAGGTGCGGATCGAAGGCCAGCAGGCTGCCGATGGCGGGCGGCCGCAGCAGCGATCCCGCCGGCAGCGGCTCGATCAGCCATCCGGATGCCTGCCCGGCGGCGACGCTCGTGCCCGTCCAGGCCAGCCCGAGATGGACCACGGCGAGGCTCGACAGGATGACCGTGGGATAGGTGCCCCAGTGCCGGACGATCCGGGGCAGGTAGAAGGCGCAGAACCCGATGCCGAGGGTCAGGGCGATGCGCGCGAGCGCGCCGGCCTCGATCCGGCCCGGATCGAGGTTCGCGGGGTCGATGGCGCGGAGCAAGGCCGCGAGCGGATCGTCGACATGGCCGCCGATCTGCACGCCGCTGCGCAGGAACAGCAGCCCGACGCCGCCGAGGAAGCCGGCGAGCACCGGATAGGGCAGAAGCTGCACCAGCAGGGAGGCCCGCAGGGTGCCGAGAAGCGCGAAGATCACGCCGGTGGCGAAGGTCGAGACGCCGCAGGCGACGAGGACGAGCTGACCGACCGTCTCCGGATCGGTGATGCCCGCCGCCTCGAGCTGCCCGGCAACCGCCGCGGCGATCGCCGCCTGCACGATCGCGGCCGCGCCGATGAAGGACAGCGAGATCCGCGCGGTGCGCCGAAGCGCGATGAAGACGAGGCTGCCGAGCACGTAGGCCGCCAGCAGCGCCGACAGGCCGGCCGCGCGGCTCTCCGCCAGCGGTCCCGAGAAGATCAGCTGGGAGTAGCTGATGAGGTCGAGCAGCAGCACCATCACGGTGACAGACGCGGCGGCGGCGATGCGCGCCCCGCGCAGCACGGCCTCGCGGCCGCCGGCCCGGGAGGCGGTCCCGGCGGACGTCAGGTTGGATGTCGTCATCGGCACGGTACCCGCGTCTCGAAATCCCGATGGGGCGGACCTTGCAGATCCCATGCAATCACGCGCACGGATCGTCGCCGAATCGCAGGACCTGAACTGAGCCGCGCCAGTCCTTACCCGATGGCAGTTGCGGGCTTAAATTATCGTGCAGGCCGCTTCCAGGTCGCTTCGGCCCGGCGATATTGGCGGGGATCGCCGGGGACGGACCGCGCGTCACCAGCACCGCTTCCGATCGCGATACGACATGGACCAGGACAGGCGTCACTGGTCACCCGCGCCCGTGCGGGCCAAGGGCTACCCGGGGAGCCGGTTCTACCTGTCGATCCGGGGGAGGTCTCAATCCGCGGCCTTGCGTGGCCGCAGCACAGGCTTCGCCCCGTCATCCCGGGGCCGCGCAGCGGAGCCCAGGATGCAGAAGCGCCGACATGCCAGGGACTTGCGCCAACTGCGCTTCTGGATTCCAGGCTCGCCTCCGGCGCCCCGGAAAGACGGAGCTGATCAGCGAGTGTGGGCCATCGACACGGCGATGACGGTGCTGCCGACACGTCCCGTGCCTGAACGGGAAAGCGGATCCTGTCCCGACGTGATCGGAAGCGGCTCGCGCTGGCGGCGGTCCCGGGATCAGCGTGCGCTGACGCGACGGGCTCCGGTGCTCAGCGCGCCTCGCTGACCCGCTTGGTCGCCCGCTGCTCCTTCTTGTAGGCGGTGATCGCCGCCGAGCAATTGGCCGAGAGCTTCTTGAGATTGGCCTTGAAACAGGCCTCGACTTCCGGACCGCCCGGCGCATAGGCGCTGCAGTAATCCATGTAGTCGCCGGTGCAGTATTGCTTGAGCGCTTCCCGGGCTGGGGATTGCTCCGCGAAGGCCGCGGCGGGGCCGAGGCACAGACCGATGGCCAGGAAGGCCGTCTTGGTCGCAGTCATCGAAATCCTTCGCTCGTCCAGGCCGCGCGAGCGCGTCGCGCGGCGATGGGCGGGGCGGATGGGCGCCAAGCATGGCATGACGATGACGCCCGGACCGGCCGAACGCAGATCAGCCATGCCCTGGACCGTCGGCGGGACCGCCTCCGGTCAATGCGCGCCGACGCGGCGGGCCGGCACAAGGTCGTTGGCGATGATTTCGCCGAACGGGCCGTCGTTGCGGGCATTGCCGACCGGCCGGCCCGTCGTGGCGCGGAGCGGCAGCTTCGGGAAGACTAGCTCGGCGAAGCGATAGGCCTCCTCCAGGTGCGGGTAGCCCGAGAGGATGAAGCGGTCGATCCCGAGATCGATATACTCCTTCATCCGGTCGGCGACCTGATCGGCCGAGCCGACCAGGGCCGTTCCGGCGCCGCCGCGGACCAGGCCGACGCCGGCCCAGAGGTTCGGCGCTACCACGAGCTTGTCGCGATTGCCGCCATGGAGCGCCATCATCCGGCTCTGGCCCACGGAATCCTGCCGCTTGAGGGTCTCCTGCGCCTTGGCGATGGTGGCGTCGTCGAGCTTCGAGATCAGCTTCTCGGCGGCGTCCCAGGCCTCGGCCTCGGTCTCGCGGGCGATGACGTGCAGGCGGATACCGTACGAGAAGATCTTTCCGCGCTCCTCGGCGGCGCGGCGTGCGGCCGAAATCTTCTCGGCGACCTGAGCCGGGGGCTCGCCCCAGGTGAGGTAGACGTCGCAATGCTCGGCCGCCACCGCCATGCCGGGCGCCGACGAGCCGCCGAAATAAAGCGGCGGATAGGGCTTCTGCACCGGCGGGAAGATCACCCGGCCGTTCTCGGTGCGCAGGTGCTTCCCCTCGAACGTCACGGTCTCGCCCGCGAGCAGGCCGCGCCAGATCGTCAGGAACTCGTCGGTGACGGCGTAGCGCTCGTCGTGGGACAGGAACACGCCGTCGCCGGCGAGTTCCACCGGATCGCCGCCCGTGACGACGTTGATCAGGAGGCGCCCGTCCGAGATCCGGTCCAGGGTCGCGGTCATGCGGGCGGCCGCGGAGGGCTCCATCAGGCCCGGCCGCACCGCCACGAGGAAGCGCAGGCGCTTGGTCAGCGGCGCCAGCGCCGAGGCGACGATCCAGGAATCCTCGCAGGAGCGCCCGGTCGGCAGCAGCACGCCGTAATAGCCGAGCTCGTCGGCGCCTTGAGCGATCTGCCGGAGATAGTCGATCGAGACCTCGCGGGCCCCTTCCTGAGCGCCGAGATAGCGCCCGTCGCCGTGGGTCGGCAGGAACCAGAGGACGTCGGCGCGCCCGTCGGTCGATGCGGTCATCGGAATCTCCGTTGCGGTTCAGAGCATGGGGCGAACATCGGAAGCCCGTTTCTCCGACATCACGCGCTTCTACAAAAGCCCGTGCCTGCCATTGCTGCCGTGATGGATGAGAACGAATGGTAGCGTCCTTCCGGGGCCGCGCAGCGGAGCCCGGAATCCAGAGCTTCCCCAGGAGCCAGGATGAGGCATGCCATCCGGATGGGCCTGCAGGTCCGGATTTCGGGCTCTCGCCTGCGGCGCGCCCCGGAAGGACGGATCGGGGTCCGGATGCGGCACAGCACCTGTGAGGCCTCTTAGAGGGCCTGCGGGGTGCCGAGCAGGTGATCGAGGATGCGGCCTTCGAGACGTGCGAGATCCGGGTCTCCGCGCCGGCGCGGACGCGGCACCTCGACCCGCAGGTCGAGGGCGATGCGGCCGTCCTCAACCACGAGGATCCGGTCGGCGAGCGCCACCGCCTCGGCGACGTCGTGGGTGACCAGGAGCGCGGTGAACCCCTGCGCCCGCCAGATCCGCTCGATCAGGTCCTGCATGTCGATCCGGGTCAGGGCATCGAGGGCGCCGAGCGGCTCGTCGAGGGCGAGCAGGCCCGGCCGGCTCACCAGCGCCCGGGCCAGCGCCACGCGCTGCCGCTGGCCGCCCGACAGGGTCGCGGGCCACTGCCCGGCCTTGTCGGCGAGGCCGACCTCGGCGAGCGCGGCGCGCGCCCGCTCCCGCCGTTCGGCCCGGGAGCCGTGCCCGGACAGGCCGACCGCGACGTTGTCGACGACCCGCGCCCAGGGCAGGAGGCGCGGCTCCTGGAACATGATCCGCTTCGGCGGCTCGGACCGGCGGGCGCTGCCGGCCGGCCCTTCGAGATCGATCCGGCCGCCGGTGGGCGTCTCCAGTCCGAGGATCAGGCGGAGCAGGGTGCTCTTGCCGCAGCCGGAGCGGCCGACGACAGCGGTGAAGCCGCCGGCCGGCAGGAACAGGTTCAGCCCCTCGATGACGGCGTTGCCGTCGAAGCTCTTGTGCAGGTCGCGGACGGTGACGGCGATCCCGCGCCCGGCGGGCTCCGCGGCAGCGCGCCCCGATGCGGGGCTGCCGACGTGGTGGCCCGCCTCGCCGCCCGCATGCCGCGGATCGGAGCTCTGGTCGGGAAGCGCCTCGCGGCGGACGGCGTCGAGCAGCATCAGGCGCTCCTGTAGGCGGGGTTCCAGGCGAGGCAGGCGCGCTCGAGCTGGCGGGTCAGGGCGTCGGCGAGCTTGCCGAGGGCGGCGTAGATCAGGATCGCCAGCACGACGACGTCGACCAGCATGAATTCGCGGGCCTGCATGGCCATGTAGCCGAGTCCCGACGAGGCGGAGATCGTCTCGGCGACGATCAGCGTCAGCCACATGATGCCCAGTGCGTAACGCAGGCCCACGAAGATCGACGGCAGGGCGCCGGGCAGCACCACCCGGGTGAACAGCTCGGTGCGCGACATGCCGTAGACCCGGCCCATCTCGACGAGGCCCGGATCCACCGAGCGGATGCCGTGCAGGGTGTTGGCGTAGATCGGGAAGAACACGCCCAGCGCCACCAGGAACAGCTTGGCCTCCTCGCCGATGCCGAACCACAGGATCACCAGCGGGATCAGCGACAGGTGCGGTACGTTGCGCACCATCTGCACCGAGGTGTCGGTCAGCCGCTCCGACAGGCGCGACAGGCCGTTGGCGAGGCCGAGCGCGAAGCCGATGCCGCCGCCGACCACGAAGCCCGCGAGCGCTCGCAGGGTGCTGACGCCGAGATTGGTCCAGAGTTCCCCGGTCCGCCCGGCCTCCCAGCCGGCCCGGACCACGTCGAGGGGTGCCGGCATGAACCGGTTGGAGACGAGGCCGGATGAGACCGCGGCCTGCCACCCGAGGAGGATCACGGCTGGCACCAGCCAGGGCAGGGCCGTGTCGCGCAGGCGCTCGAGCTTGGAGGGGCGCATCAGCGGCTCTCCGCCCTGTTGTCGGCCTTGCGCGCGGGCGGGGTCCACACCGCGTCGGCGACCCGGATCGGCTTCGGCAGGAGACCGAGACCGTGGAAGGCGTCCGCGACCTTCTGCTGGTCAGCGATCGCGGCCGCGTCGAGGGGCGCGACGCCGTAGGACAGGCGCCCCAGCGCCACGCTGAGGACCGGCGCGGGAATGCCGACCGAGGGAGCGAGCTCCGCCGCCACGGCGTCGGCGTGGCCCTCGGCCCAGGCATCGACCTCCCCGATCGCCGTGAGCACGGCCGAGACGATCTCGGGACTCGTCTCGGTGAAGCCGCGCCGGGACAGGTAGAACTGGCGGTTGGGGGCGAGCGCCTGGCCGCCGATTCCCCGCCCGTCGACCAAGACCCGAGCACCCGTGGCGCGCTCGGCGGCTGCCTGGAACGGGTCCCAGATCACCCAGGCATCGACGGATCCGCGCACGAAGGCGGCATTGGCATCCGAGGGCGCCAGGAAAGCGAGCTTCACCGCGTCGTACGGGACGCCCGCCTGCTCCAAGGCGCGCACCAGAAGGTAGTGAACGTTCGACCCCTTGTTGAGGGCGATGGTCCTGCCGCGCAGGTCGGCGACGCTGCGGATCGGGCTGTCCTTGGGCACGAGGATCGCCTCGCCCCGCGGGGCCGGCGGCTCGGTGGCGACGTAGCGCAGGTCCGCGCTCGCGGCCTGGGCGAAGATCGGCGGCGCCTCGCCGGCCGAGCCGAAATCGATCGCCCCGGCATTCAGCGCTTCCAAGAGCGGCGGGCCGGAGGGGAACTCGGACCACGACACTGTGGTGCCCAAAGGCTGGAGCGCCTTCTCAAGGGTGCCGCGGCCCTTCAGCAGCACGAGGGAGCCGTATTTCTGGTAGCCGATCCGGATGCTGCCCGCCGCCCGGGCCGGGCGCAGAGCCGCGGTCGCGGCGAGGCCGAGGCCGGCGGACAGGAGCAGGCGGCGGCTCGGGGCGGGGCCGCTCACGGGCGACAGGGGCAGGGCGCGGGGCGTTCGGTCGGTCATGGCTCTCAGCGGTCGTTCTCAGCCGTTGCGGGCGGGCGCCGTCCAGACCGCGTCGGCGATCCGGATCGGCTTCGGGATCAGCTTCAGGGCGTGGAACCGGTCGGCGACCCGCTGCTGCGCGGCGATCACCCGGTCGGTCATCGGTCCGATCACGTAATCGGTCCGGTCCACCGCGCGGCGGGTCGCGGCCAGGGGCACGCCGGTGCCCTGCGACAGGAGGTCGGCGACGGCGCCGCGGTTCTGCGTGCACCACGCCGCCACCTCGGCGAGAGCGTCGATGGTGGCGGCCAGCGCGGCGCCCCGGCTCTCCGCGAAGGGCCGGCTCGCCAGGAAGAAGTTGTTCTGCAGGGCGATGTTGGTGGCGAGCGCCAGGACGCGGACCCCCTCCCCCGCCTCGGCGATGGCGAAGTACGGATCCCAGATCGTCCAGGCATCGATGCTGCCCCGGGCGAAGGCTGCCGCAGCATCGGCCGGCGCCAGGGTCACCGGCTCGATATCGGCGTAGGTCAGGCCCGCCTTCTCGAGGGCCGCGATGGTCAGGTTGTGGGCGCTCGACGCCTTTGCGAAGGCGACGCGCTTGCCCTTGAGGTCGGCCAGGGTGCGGATCCCCGAGCCCTTCGGCAGCAGGATCCCGAGCCCAGAGCCGCCGGCCTCCTGAGCGGCCGCGTAGACGAGGTTGGACCGGGCGGCCTGGGCGAAGATCGGCGGCGCGTCGCCGGTCTGCCCGAAATCGATCCCGTCCAGCGACAAGGCTTCGAGCAGCGGCGGCCCGAACGAGAACTCGGTCCAGCGTACCGTCTGCCCGAGCGGCTCAAGGCGCTTCTCGATCAGGCCCTGCTGCTTGGCGACGACCAGGATGCCGTTCTTCTGGTAGCCGATCCGCATCACGCCGGGCTCGGCCGCGCGGGCATCCGGAGCCAGGGCCGGTGCGAGTGGCAGGCCCGCGAGGGCGGCCAGCAGGGCGCGGCGGTCGACCATTGCCCGGTTCACTCGGCGGCGGCGAGGGCGAGGGGCGCGGCGGAGCGAGCGGCAGAGGGCGCGGCGGACGCCGCCCGGTGCACGAGCAGCGCGGCGAGCTGCCCGCCGGCTTCCGCGGCGCGGGCGCGCACGCCGCCCTCGGTGAGGACGCCATCGCTGAAATCGGGATCGGAGGCGTAGACCGCGGTGGGGATCTGGAGCGCGCCGAAGAAGCCGAAGAGCGGCCGGAAGGCGTGCTCGACCACGAGCGCGTGGCGCGCGCCGCCGCCCGTGGCCACGATCGCCACGGGCTTACCAGCCAGCGCCCCCGGATCGACCAGATCGAACAGGTGCTTGAACAGGCCGGTATAGGCGCCCTTGTAGACCGGCGAGCCGACCACCAGTCCGTCCGCGTCCTCGATGGCCGCGAGCACGCCGCGCGCCGCCGGCGAGAGCTGATCGCGGGCCCAGGCAGCGCCGAGGCCGGCTCCGGCATCGACGAAGTCGAGGATGCGCGCGTCTAGGGGGGCCCGGGCGCTGGCCTCGCGCAGCACGGCATCCACCAGCGTGCGGGTCTTGGAGGGCCGTTGCACGTTCGCGCTCAGCCCGACGAGTCTCGGTCGTGTCATTCCGGATGCCTTGCAGTGGAACAGGATGGCGGACCGCCCCGATCGCGAGGAGCGGGGAGTGCGCGGCCGGACATCCGAACAGGCCGCTAGAATTGATGGTCGGGTCTCCCGCCGTCAATGAAATGACGTTCCCAATTCTTCTGTGAAGGAAAAATGTTCTCCTCGAAATCGTGCGCCCGGCATGCGCTTTGATCTCGCCCGCCGCGCCAGCGGGCGATGATTTCTTGCGCACCGGCGGTCTGATCTGGCAAAAACCGGAGGTTCAGTCTCCCGTCCGGCGAAACGGGAGAAGACGGACCTCGGAACGCGGGAAGCCTTGGAACCGAATCGCCGCCCCCGGATCTCCGGATCTGCGCGGCGGCGAGGAGAGCCGAGGCGGCCGGATGGACCGCCAGCGCCGGATGCGCCGTTGCCGACGGTGCGCGACCGGCCGGGTCCGAAGCGGCCGGCCGGGCGCCTACTTGCGGGCGAGGAGGGGCAGCACGGTTCCGTCGTCGCCGTACTTGGTCCACATCTGCGCGCAGGCCTCCTCGGGGCGCTCGCGGAACTGCGCCAGCTCCGCATCGAGTTCCTGCTGCAAGGCAACCGAGCGCTTCTTCGTGAAGAAGTCGGCGTGGTTGAGGTGGTTCTCTCGCGAGAACTGGCGGAACCGCTCCGTATCGATCCGGACGTTCGGGCAGTTGCGCGCGGCCAGATCGGCCTCGATCCCTGGACGCAGCGCCGGGATGTCCTTCTGGAGCGCCGAGCGCCGGGCCTCGGCCCAGGTTCCGAAGGCGGCCCATGCCAGGATGGCTGCCACGAGAGGTGCGAACTTATTCATCGAACGACATGCCGCTGTGATGCGACAATCCAAATCTCGCACCTGCGATAAGTTCGAACTGAGCCGCATGTTGCCACACACATCTGTGTGTAAGCGCACATGGTGACGGCACGTATGCCGCGGTCGGCCCGCGACGCACCCGAATCCGGAATGGCGGTGCTCTCAATAGGCCGGAACGACGCGCGTCTCGGGCAGTGGCGCCCGCATCGTGAAACGCAGTCCCGAGGGCTGGAAGTCGAAGGCGATCTCCGCCTGACACTGGACCTTCAGCACGCGCTGCAGCAGCGTCGAGCCGAAGCCCTTCCGCGTCGGAGGCTCCGTGGCCGGACCGCCCCGCTCGGTCCAGTCCAGGTGGAGCATGCGCGCGGCCGGCGTCTGTTCGATATCCCAGCGGATCGCGATCCGGCCTTCCGGAACGGACAGTGCGCCGTGCTTGGCCGCGTTGGTCGTCAGCTCGTGGATGGCCATGCCGGTCGGGACCGCGAGGTCGCCCATCAGGTCGATCGCGGGGCCCTCCAGCTTGATGCGGGCGCCCTCGACGTCGTTGTAGGGGCCTAACTCGTTCATCAGCATCTCGCGCAGGGGCGCCTGCTGCCAGTAATCCTCGGTCAGGAGATTGTGGGTCTTGGCCAGCGAGATCACCCGCGCCGAGAACGCCGCGTAGAACGCGTCGACGCTGGTGGCGGACCGGGCCGAGGCCCCGAGCAGCGCCTGCACGGTCGCCAGCGTGTTCTTCACCCGGTGATGCAGCTCGCGGATCAGGAGCGCCTGCCGCTCGGTCGTGCGCTCGCGCTCCTCAAGGTAGGCCCGCGCCTCAAGCTGCCGGCGCTTGGCGCGATGGGCGGAGCGGGCGGCCATGACCAGCGTCGCCGGATGGAACGGGCGTTCCAGCACGCTGACGTTGCCCAGCATGTCGGTCAGCTGCGCGTTGGGCTCGGCGCCCCGCAGCCGCAGGAGGATGAACGGGAAATCGGACCAGGGCGGCTGCGCGGCGATCCAGTCCGCCAGCGCCTGCCGGTTCGAGGACAGCAGCGCCTCCTCGGTGAGGATCGCGCCGGCGGCCGTGTCGAGCCGGGAGACCACCTCGGCGAGGTTGGCGCACACCTGTGATGCGATCCGCGCCTCACCGAGGATGGTCGCGGCGACGACCGCGTCGCGGCCACCGGGCGTGAAGATAAGAACCGGCAGTTCAGCCTCACTCATCAGCCGCGCGGATCGGCAGGAGGGACGACCGCTCACCCTCGAATGTCGGAACGCCGGTCATGATACCTCGGAATGCGCTGAGCGGTTCGCCAACGCGGATCCCGTCGGAGTCGATCCGCAATTCGCGGATCGCGTCCTCGTGGCTGCCGGTGCGCTTCTTCACGACCGAGATCGCGCGCCGCAGCCGCCCCTCGGCCTCGAAGGTGCGGAACAGCAGGATCGTGTCGCTGAGGTAGGTGAGATCCACGTTCGTGCCCATCGCCCCGATCATGCCGTGCTGGGCCAGGACGAGGAGCGAGAGCACGCCCTGCTGGTTCAGGTAGGTCAGCAACTCGTGCATCTGCAGGAGCAGAAAATTCTCCTCCGGCATGGCGTTGTGATAGCCGGTCAGGGAGTCGATCACGACCATCGTCACGCGCTCGTGCTCGACCGCGTTCTGGACGATGTCGGCGAGTTCGCCGGGCGAGACCTCGGCCGGGTCGATCTGCTCGACGATGAGCGCTCCGGCGGCGATCGCGTCGTCGACCGGCATGGCGAGGCCGCGGGCCCGGCGACTGAGGACGCCGGTGGTCTCGTCGAAGCTGAGGATCAGCGCCCGCTCGCCGCGGGCGATCGCCGCGGTGACGCAGGTGAGCGCCACCGTGGACTTGCCGACGCCGGACGGGCCGATCAGCATCGTGCTGGTGCCCCGGTCGAGGCCGCCGCCGAGCAGTTGGTCCAGTTCGGGGCTGCCCGTGCCGCACTGGTCGTCGGGGAAGGTGCCGAGATGGTCGGCCGCGACGAGGCGTGGGAACACCGTGAGCCCGCCGCGCCGGATGATGTAGTCGTGGAACCCGCCCCGGAACGGCGTGCCGCGCATCTTGATCACGCGCAGGCGCCGGCGCTCGCCGCCGTACAGAGGCGCGAGCTGCTCCAGCCGGACCACGGCATGGCTGAGACTGTGCAGGTTCAGGTCGTCCGTCTCGGCGGTGAGATCGTCGAGGAGCAGTGCCGTGGTGTTCTGGATGAGCAGGAAGCTGCGCAGGGCGTGGACCTGCCTGCGGTAGCGCAGCGATCCCTGCGAGAGCGCCCGGATCTCCGAGAGGCTGTCGAACACGACGCGCTGCGGCTTGAGCCGCTCGATCTCGGCGATCGCCATCCGGACGGTCTCGCCGAGTTCGAGGTCGGACGAGTGGACGAGGCTCTGCTGCTGCCCGGGATCGAGGCTGAGTTCCGGCGCGACGAGCTCGCAGATCTCGATGCCGTCGAGGGACCAGCCGTGGCGCTCCGCGACGTTCAGGAGCTCGCGCCGGCTCTCCGAGAGCGTGATGTACAGGCAGCGCTCGCCCCGGCGCACGCCGTCGAGGAGGAACTGCATCGCCAGCGTCGTCTTGCCGGATCCGGGCCGCCCCTCGATGAGGTGCGAGCGCTGGGACGCGTAGCCGCCGGCCAGGATGTGGTCGAGGCCGGTCACCCCGGTGGAGACCGGTGCCGCGTCGTGATCGGTCTCTGCCATGTCGAGGTCTCTGCCGTCGTCCCACGGGCCCGGCCCGTCGACCGCGCGACGGAACGCGGAGCCCGGTCTCGTACACGAAGGCGCGCGCAGCGCGAAACGCCGCCGCGCCGCCGGCACAGCGATCCGGTCCGACGGGCGCGGCGCGACCGGCCGGCCTCGGCAGATGCGAGGGCCGGCGTGCACGGGCCCGCGGTTGCAGGCCGGCCCCTCTCCCGACCGGGTCCGAGGGCCCGGCTTCCGCAGGGAACAGGCGCCGGGGTGAGCGGACCGCTACTGGCTGCCCGGGCCCTTCGCGAGGCCCGCCAGGGTGAACAGGTCCACCGACAGCTTCGCGCCGATCACGAAGGCGTCCGGGATCGGCTTCGGACGGAACGGGAAGCGGGTCTGGTCCGGGTCGATCACGTATTGCAGGTTCGGCATCAGCCGCACCGCCGGGGTGAGCTGGATGCCGTAGCTCAGCTCCAGGATGGTCTGCAGGGACTCGACGTTCCGGGTGCCGAGCCCCAGCGACGTGCGCGCCGCCCGGATGTTGGCCGTGCCCAGCGGCGAGAGCTTCTCCATGGCGAAGACGAGGCCGAGGGTGTCGTAGGGCCGACCCGGGAAGGTGCCGGTCAGCACGGCGCCGCCCTCCAGGAAGTAATCCTGGGTCTGCCGGCCGCCGGTGCCGCCGATCACGACGCCGAACACAGACAGGCCCTGGACGCCGCTCGGGTCCGGCCGCCAGACCATCTGGTCGAAGCGCGCGTAGACCGCCGAGCGCCCGAACCGGGTCAGCGGATCGAGACCGCTGAAGACCTGGGCCCCGCCCCGCTGGTCGAGCACGGGATCCTTGTAGTCCGACCGGTCGAAGACGGCGCCGATGCTGTAGTTGCGCGGCAGCGGATCGTTGCCGAAATTGGTCGAGTAGCCGACCTCCACCGGCACCAGGAATCCGGTGGCGCCGCTGGTCGACCAGTCGATCCCGTTCTGGGTCGGCAGCTGGTCGCGCGGGTTCACCTCGTAGATGCCGGCATGCAGGAACACCTTGTCGCTGACCCAGGCTTTGGCATGGCCACCCCAAGTGGCGATCGGCCAGTAGGTGAAGTTCGTCAGCTTGAAGATGGATTTCGGCGCGCCGCAGGTCGCGTTGTTCTGGAAATTGCAGTAGAGCGGCGAGCCCAGGAAGTTGGGATTGGCGAGAATCCGGCCGACCTCGATGTCGAGCCGGTTGTCGAGCAGCTTCTGCTCGTAGGACAGCATGGTGAGATGGGCGGTCTGGCCGCCACCATAGATCTCCTGCACACTGCCGTTGAAGCCGATGTCATCCTGCGCCAGGCTTCGGCCGTGGCGCTGGGTGACGATTGTGTGGACCGAGCCGCCGTCGAATCCGGCGAGGCGGCCGAGATCGGCGTCGAGGCCGAAGGCGATCTGGCCTGCATAGGCCGATCCCTGCCGGATGCCGCCGGACGGGTTGGCGGCGAACTCGCCCGTGTAGTTCAGGATCATGCTGATCCCGTTGCCGAGATCGAGGGTGCCCGGCGGCAGGCTGGGCGGCGTCGCGCTGCTGCCCTGCACGTCGAGGCTGGCCGCGGCGCTGCTGGCGCCCGAGAAGCTCCGCGCCTCCCGGATGACTCGCCGCCGGGCGCGGTTCGCCCGGTACCTCGCCTTCTGCGCCGGGCTCGCCTTCGGCCCCGGATTGACCAGAGAGGGTCCTCCGTCCGGAGCCGTCGCTTCAACCTGCGCGATCGCCGGGCGTGCGCCCGCCGTGACCGTCGCGGCGCAGAATGCGAGCGCGGCCCATCGCCATTGCTTTCTCATGTGTGACTCCCCCTTAACCGCGCGGCCTTGCCTGGCTCTGTCGCGTTCGTGTCCCGCAGGGGCCTCCCGGTCAGTCCGTGAAGGCCTCCACCGTGCGGCGCTCGCCGCGCAGGAAGGCGTCGGCAGCGTGGATCAGCGGATTCAGGTCGACGTCGCTGGCGCCGGAGCGGACCAGGACGGCGAATCTTTCGTAGAGGCCGCGGTACTCCGCCTCGGGCGGGAGCGGCTGGTCGCGGTCGCCGATCGTGAGGACGGCCCCGCCCTGTGACAGGACCAGCGGACCGTCATCGGTCTCGACCCGGATGTCCCAGGTCTGCGGCCCGGTCTGGCGCCAGTCGAACCGCGCCCGGATCGGTGTGCCGGCGGCATCCGCGAAATGCAGGTCGGCGGCGATCGGCGCCTGCCGGTTCTCCGGCACCGACAGGGTCGCGCCGGTGAGGAAGAACGGCGGCAGGATGTGGGTGGCGATCGACAGGGCGTTGATCCCCGGGTCGAACACGCCCATCCCGCCCGCGTCCCAGATCCAGTCCTGGCCCGGGTGCCAGTGCCGGACATCCTCCAGCCAGGCGATCGCCACCGACCTGATCCGGCGGCCCGACAGCCATCGGCGGGCGGGCTCCACCCCCGGCGCGAAGCGGGAATGCCAACTCGCAAACAGGCTCACGCCCCGGTCCCGCGCGGCCGCGACCAGGAGCCCGACCTCGGCCAGCGTCGCCCCCGGGGGCTTTTCGAGGAAGACGTGGCGGCCCGAAGCGATCCCCGCCAGGGCGGCCGCGAACCGCGCCTGGGGCGGCTGGCACAGGGCGATGGCGTCGAGATCGCTGTGCGCCGCCAGCATATCCTGCAGACTGCGGTAGCTCGGTACCCCGTCGAGGCCGCCCTGCCGGCTCGCCACCGCCACGAGGCTGTAATCCGGCGAGGCGGCGATGACCGGCAGATGCTGGTCGCGGGCGATCTTGCCGACGCCCACGAGGCCGATGCGGATCGGGTTCGCCATGGTCAGAGCACCCGCACGATCGGGTCGGCGGCCGGAGCCACCACCAGGGGATTGCGCAGGGGCAGCCCGAACGGTGCGGCCTCGATCTCGAACACGTCGCCGGGCCGGGTCGCGACGCCGTCGCTGAACGACAGGGTCGCGGTCCCGAAGAAGTGGACGTGCACGTCGCCGGGCCGCCGGAAGGGTGCGTATTTGAAGTGGTGCCGCTCCAGGTTGGCGATGCTGTGGGACATGTTGGCCTCCCCGGAGAGGAACGGCTTCTCCCAGAGCACGGTGCCGTCCCGCAGGATGCGGCTGGTCCCGCGCACGTCCGACGGCAGGGCTCCGAGCCAGAGCTCCGGGCCGAGGGCGGCCGGGCGAAGCTTGGAATGGGCGAGCCACAGGTAGTTGCCGCGCTCGGTCACGTGGTCGGAGAACTCGTTCGCCAGGGCGAAGCCGAGGCGCGCCGGGGTTCCGTCGCCGTCGATCAGGTAGATCCCGGCGATCTCCGGCTCCTCGCCGCCGTCGCGGGCGAAGGCGGGCGAGACCAGCGGCTCGCCGGAGGCGACCAGGCAGGAGCCGTCGCCCTTGTAGGACCATTCGGGCTGGGCCCCGGCCTCGCCCGGTGCCGGCTTGCCGCCCTCGACCCCCATCCGGAACAGGCGCATCGAATCGGTCGGCTCCGAATCGGCCGCCGCGCGGTGCATCGCGTCGCGGCCCTCCGCGGAGCCGAGATGGGTCAGGCCGGTACCGCTCAGCAGCAGATGGGCAGGATCCGCGTGGTCGATGGGCGGCAGGAGCCGGACCGCGTCGAGATCGACCGGCGCGCCGAGCCCCGCCCGATCGGCCGTCGCGGCCAGATCGTCTCCCGCCGCGAGGGCCCGGCGCGCCAGGGTAAGCACGCTGTCCACACCGAGCACCCGCCGCGCCCGGCCGCCGGCGATCATCGCGACGCCCCGCTGCCCGTCGACGGCTCGGAACTGTAGGAGTGATCGTCCCATCTGCTTCCTCCCGGGGACGACCGCTTCGGGGCGTCCTGAATGCGCGGCCGTCGAGGGTCGCGCGGCGGCCTGTCAGCGGCCGGGTTGCGGGGCGAGAACGCCGTCGATCCGGCGTGCGCGGTGCCAGGGATTGTCCGGGCGCAGGAGGGGCGGCAGGAGCGCTTCGGGCCGGTCCTGGTTGCAGACCGGCCGGAGGAACCGCTCGACTGCCAGCGTGCCCAACGAGCTGCTGCGGCCGTCCGAGCTCGCCGGGAAGGGCCCGCCATGCACCATCGCGGGGGCGACCTCCGCGCCGGTCGGCCGGCCTTGCGAGCCAGCACCGGGTCGATCATCGCCCGGATCCACGCGCCGGAACGGACGAGATCGGCGAACAGGCGCAGCCGACCGACCGTGCGGGCGGGCTCGCCCTCCAGCCGCCTGCGCGGCAGCCCGGTCTCGCACATCGGCGGCTCGATGAGGGGGCCGAGATTCATGATGCCTTCGGCCACAGCTTCGAGGCAGCGCGCGCGTGTAACTGGAACCGTCTCCGAGACGTGCGGGAAGGCGGCCTCCGCCAATCCGCACGCAGCCGCGACCTCCGCGGGCCCAGCGGTCGATAAGGCCGGCTCCAGGGCTGCCCCGATGGCTGGATCGACGGCCCGGAAGGCCTCGGCCGTGGCCACGTCGGCGGCGCCGATGAGGACGCTGCCGCAGATTGTGACGGGCCCTGGCGGTTCAATACTCATACAATTAAGCTAGAGCAGTTCGCCTCTCCCTGCAAGCGTGGCCGCGACCACGGCGCAGGGGGTGTTCCCCTTTGCGCTCCTACAACTTCAGGATACGATCACGTCCATCCTGCCCCGACCCGGTGGCCCGGACTGAAGGTGGACGAGGTGAGGCAGGATCGCGGTCTGGAGAACATCACGCTGCCCCTCGCGTCGGGCTCGCGCCGCATCCACGGCTCGGTCGCCCGCGATCTGGGTGTGGCGATCCTCGGCGGCCGCTACGCGCCCGGGGACGTGCTGCCCGGGGAGATCGAGTTCTCGGAAAAGCTGAACGTCTCGCGCACCGCCTATCGCGAGGCGATTCGCATCCTGAGCGCCAAGGGGCTCGTCGAGAGCCGCCCGCGCACCGGGACGCGCGTGACTCAGCGCAGCCGCTGGAACCTGCTCGATCCCGACATCCTCGCCTGGGCCTTCGAATCGGAGCCGAGCGAGGCGTTCATCCGCGACCTGTTCGAGCTGCGGATGATCGTCGAGCCGGCCGCGGCCGCGCTCGCGGCCGAGCGGCGCTCGGGCCTCGACATCGCCCGGATGGGGCACGCCCTGGAGGAGATGGGCCGCCACGGCCTCGCCACCGAGGCCGGACGGGCCGCCGACCAGGCCTTCCACAACACGATCCTGGAAGCGGCCCGCAATGGGGCGCTGATGGCCCTGTCCAGCTCCATCGCCGCCGCGGTGACCTGGACGACGATCTTCAAGCATCGCCGCCAGGGCCTACCCCGGGACCCGCTGCCGGATCACCGCGCCCTCTACGATGCGATCGTGGCGGGCGACCCGGCGGCCGCCCGCGCGACCATGACCGAACTCGTCCGCCTCGCCCTCGCCGATACCAAGATGGCGCTGCGGCCCTGACGGCGGCCGGCGGCGCCCGCGCCGCCGACCCGGGATCCGGCCTCAGTGATTGTCGCGCGGCACGCCCTGCGTCTGCGCGATGCGCTGGAACGCCTCGGCGCCCTCCAGGATGGCCCCGGTGTGCATCTGCCCCACCGCGGCGCGCTGCATCGCCTGCCAGGGCGTCTGCGAGGCCGGGTAGGCGTAGCCGCCCGCCGCCTCGAGGGCGCTGCGGCGGCGGGCGATCTCGTCGGCGTCGACCAGCATGTCGGCGGTGCCGCGGCGCAGGTCGATCCGCACCCGGTCGCCCGTGCGCAGGAGCGCAAGGCCACCGCCGGCCGCAGCCTCGGGCGAGGCGTTGAGGATCGAGGGCGAGCCCGAGGTGCCGGATTGGCGCCCGTCGCCGAGGCAGGGCAGCGCGTGCACACCCGCCCGGATCAGCTGCGCGGGCGGGCGCATGTTCACCACCTCCGCAGCCCCCGGGTAGCCCACCGGCCCGGCCCCGCGCATGACCAAGAGGGTCTCCTCGGTGATGCCGAGGCTCGGGTCGTCGATCCGGGCGTGGTAATCCTCCGGTCCGTCGAAGACCACGACCGGGCCCTCGAAAGCGTCCGGATCCTCCGGGTTCGACAGGTAGCGGCTGCGGAACTCTTCGCCGATGACGCTGGTCTTCATCACCGCGGCGTCGAACAGGTTGCCGCGCAGGACCAGGAAGCCGGCCGCCTCCTTGAGCGGCCGGTCGATCGGCCGGATCACGTCCTCGTCCTCGATCGCGGTGCCCCGGCAATTGTCGCCGAGGCTGCGCCCGTTGACCGTCAGCGCGCCCTCGCGGATCAGGTTGCGGCGCATCAGCTGCGCCACCACCGCCGGGAGGCTGCCGGCACGGTAGTAATCCTCGCCGAGATAGGTGCCCGCCGGCTGCAGGTTGACGAGGAGCGGGACGTCGAGACCGTGGGCCTGCCAGTCCGTGATGTCGAGTTCGACGCCCATGTGGCGGGCGATCGCCGCGAGGTGGATCGGCGCGTTGGTCGAGCCGCCGATCGCGGAATTGACCGCGATGGCGTTGAGGAAGGCGTCGCGGGTCAGGATGTCGGAGGGCTTCAGGTCCTCGGCCACCATGGCGACGATGCGCTTGCCGGTCTGATAGGCGGCCTCCTGCCGGTCGCGGTAGGGCGCCGGGATCGCGGCCGAGCCGGGCAGCATCATGCCCAGGGCCTCGGCGAGCGTGTTCATCGTGGTGGCGGTGCCCATCGTGTTGCAGAAGCCGGTCGAGGGCGCCGACGAGGTCACCAGCTTGATGAAGCCGTCATGGTCGATCTCGCCGGCCGCAAGCATCTCGCGGGCCTTCCAGACGATCGTGCCGGAGCCCGTGCGCTGGCCCTTGAACCAGCCGTTGAGCATCGGTCCCACCGACAGGGCGATGGCCGGGATGTTCACGGTGGCGGCCGCCATCAGGCAGGCCGGGGTGGTCTTGTCGCAGCCCGTGGTCAGCACGACCCCGTCCAGCGGGTAGCCGTAGAGCAGTTCCACGAGGCCCAGATAGGCGAGGTTGCGGTCGAGGCCGGCGGTCGGCCGCTTGCCGGTCTCCTGGATCGGGTGGACGGGGAATTCCAGGACGATCCCGCCCGCCTCGCGGATGCCCTCGCGGATCCGCTCCGCGAGGACGAGGTGGTGGCGATTGCACGGGGACAGGTCCGAGCCGGTCTGGGCGATGCCGATGATCGGCTTGCCCGAGCGCAGCTCCTCCAGGCTGAGGCCGAAGTTCAGGTAGCGCTCCAAATAGAGCGCCGTCATGTCGATATTGTCGGGGTTGTCGAACCATGCGCGCGAGCGCAGGGGCCGTGCAATCGGTTGGTCTGTCATTTCTGGGTCCGATGGGCGGGGCTGGTCGAGAAGCGGTAGGTGATCACGTTCCGGTAGGTGTTGCCGGGATCGAGCCGGGCGGAGCCGAAGGCCGGCTGGTTCGGCGTGTCGGGGAAGAGTTCCGGCTCCAGCGCCAGGGCGTCCGACTGGCGGTAGGCGAGGCCGGATTTACCGACCGCGGTCGCGTTGAGGAAGTTGCCGGCATAGAACTGAAGCCCGGGCTGGTTGCTCGCCACGTCGAGGATGCGGCCCGATTTCGGATCCTCGACCCGCGCCACGGGGTGCGGCTCGGCCGTGGGGGCGTCGGTCACCACCCAGTTGTGGTCGTAGCCGCGCCCGCGCACGATCTGCTCGTCCCGCCCGTCGCGGATGTGCGCGCCGATCACGGTAGGCTTGCGGAAGTCGAAGGGCGTGCCGGCCACCGGCAGATGCGCGCCGGTCGGGATCAGGGTGGCGTCGACCGGCGTGAAGCGCTCCGCCGGGATGGTCAGGGTCTGGTCGAGGATCGTGCGGCCCGAACCCTCCCCCGCGAGGTTGAAGAAGCTGTGGTTGGTCAGGTTGACGATCGTCGGCTTGTCGGTGGTCGCCTCGTAGGTGATCGTGAGCGTGTTCGTGTCGTCCAGCGTGTAGGTGGCGGTCGCCGTCAGCGTCCCCGGATAGCCCTCCTCGCCGTCCGGGCTGACGTAGCGCAGGGTGACCGAAGGGCTCGCGCCGCCCGTGACCGCGGTGATCGTCCAGAGCCGCTTGTCGAAGCCGGCCGCGCCGCCGTGCAGCGCGTTCGGGCCGTCGTTGGTGGCCAGCGTGTAGGTCTGGCCGTCGAGGGTGAAGCGCCCGGCGCGGATGCGGTTGGCGTAGCGCCCGACGCTCACGCCGAAATAGTTGCCCTTGGTCAGGTAGGAGGCGAGGTCGTTGTAGCCGAGCACTACATCCGCGGCCTTGCCGGACCGGTCTGGCACGTCGAGGCTCCGCAGGAGCGCCCCCCACGACAGGATCCGCGCCGTGACGCCCTTGCCGTTCGTCAGCGTCACCTCCTCGACCGTCCTTCCGTCGGGCAGCGTGCCGAACACCGTCCGGGTCGGCTCGGCCGCCCGGGCCGGTGCCAGCGTCAGGCCCGGTATGGCCGCACAGGCGCACAGCGCCAGGGATCCCACTCCACGCATCGCGTTCTCCCCCCTCGTGACTCCGCCCGTCCCGCCGGTCCTGCGCCGGCTCGCGACGGGGCGCGCGGTTGACGGCCGCGGACCCGATATATACTCAGACAAATAGAATGGACAACACTGGACCCCGACAAGGCGGCCCGGAAGACGGAGGACGACGCCGGATGGCAGGACCGATCGCGACCGTCGGGACGGCGGCGCCCCGGACGGGGGCGGAGGCCGCACGCGAGCGGGGCGGCTACCGCCCAGCCCTGTCGCTGCTGGCGAGCCTGTTCTTCATGTGGGGCTTCATCACGGTCATCAACAACACGCTGCTGCCGCACCTGCGCAGCGTGTTCGACCTCGACTACACGCAGACGACGCTGATCGAGTCCGTCTGGTTCATCGCCTATTTCGTCGCCTCGATCCCGGCGGCCAAGCTGATCGCGCGGGTCGGCTACCAGCGCGCGCTGGTGACGGGGCTGGGCATCATGGCGCTGGGCACCTTCGGGATGATCCTGGCCGCCCACCAAGTCTCGTACGCGATCACGCTCACGGCCCTGTTCGTGATCGCCAGCGGCATCACCCTGCTGCAGGTCGCCGCGAACCCCTACGTGGCGGTGGTCGGCCCGGCCGAGAGCGCCCCGGCGCGGCTCAACCTCGTGCAGGCGTTCAACTCCCTCGGGACGACCCTGGCGCCGCTGTTCGGCGGCTACCTGATCCTTGGCCGCTCCGCCTCGGGCAACGCCGCGGCCGGGGCCACTCTGACCCCGGCCGAGCGCCTGGCCGACGCGCAGTCGGTGCAGCTGCCCTACCTGATCGTGGCGGTGATCCTCGTCGTCCTCGCGGTGATCATCGCCCGCTTCCCGCTCCCCGCGATGAGCGGTTCCGGCGGCGCGACCGCCCGGGCCGCCAAGGCCGAGCGCGCCGGCCTGTCGCTCTGGCGCCACCGCAACCTCGTGCTCGGCGTGCCGGCGATCTTCATCTACCTGATCGCCGAGATCGGGGTGTCGAACCTGTTCATCAACTTCGTGTCGCAGCCCGAGATCGGCGACCTGACCCACGCCCAGGCCTCGCGCTACCTGTTCCTGCTCTGGGGCGGCATGATGGTCGGGCGCTTCGTCGGCAGCTACCTGATGCAGCGGCGCTCGGCCGAGACCGTTCTGGCCGGCGCGGCGATCGGCGCCTGCGCGGTGATGCTGGTGGCGGCCTTCGCGACCGGCCACTCGGCGATGTGGGCGCTGATCTCGGTCGGCCTGTTCCACGCGATCATGTTCCCGACGATCTTCACCCTGGGGATCCGCGGCCTCGGCCCGCTCACCGAGGAGGGCGCCGGGCTGCTGATCATGGCGATCGCGGGCGGTTCCCTGGTGGTGGTTCAGGGCTGGGCGGCGGACCGGTTCGGGCTGCAGCGCTCCTTCCTGATCACTGCCGGCTGCGAACTCTACGTCCTCTTCTACGCGCTCTGGGGCTGCCGGATCGGCGCTGCCGCGCCGCGTCCGGCGACCGCCTGAGCGCCGGCCGGACCGGGAGCACGCCGCCATGGAGCCGCGAATCCGCATCCTCGATCGGCCCCGACGCGACCGGCTCGGCGAGGGCCCGGTCTGGGTTCCGGAGCGGGGCCTGCTGTTCTGGGTCGACATCGAGGCTCCGACCCTGAACTGGCTCGACCTCGCCGACGGCGCGACCGGCACGCGCCCGTTCCCGGAACCCTTGGGCTGGATCATCCCGCGCGCCGGCCGGCGGGACTTCATCGTCGGGCTGAAGAGCGGCTTCGCGACCTATGACCTGGAGGCCGATCGCCTCGTGCCGATCGGTGATCCCGAGCCGGACGATCCGGACAACCGCCTGAACGACGCCAAGGTCGACGGCGCCGGCCGGATCTGGGCCGGGAGCATGCACCAGGCCGAGACCGCCTTGTCGGGCTCCCTGCACCGGCTCGATCCGGACCTGACGTGGCGGCGGATGGATACCCGCTACGGCGTCGCCAACGGGCCGACCTTCAGCCGCGACGGACGGATCCTCTTTCACAGCGACAGCGCCGCCCGGACGGTCTACGCCTTCGACCTCGCCGCGGACGGGACGCTGTCGGGTAAGCGAATCTACCTGCGCTTCCCGGACGCGTGGGGCTGGCCCGACGGGATGACGACGGATGAAGAGGGCTGCCTCTGGATCGCCCATTGGGGCGGCGGCCGCCTCAGCCGCGTCGATCCCGACGGGCGCCTGATGCGCGCGATCCCCCTGCCCGCCCCCAACATCACGAGCTGCGCCTTCGCGGGCCCCGGCCTGGACCGGCTGTTCGTCACCTCGGCCTCGCGGGGCGCCGAGCACGTGCCGGAGGCCGGCGCCCTGTTCGAACTCGATGTCGGCGTGATCGGCCTGCCGCCCCGTGCCTTCAGGGGCTGACGGGCCCGGCGGGCCGGGAAAATAGTCCCCTGCGGCGATCTTCCCGGCCGACCGGCGGGACCGGTCATCCGGCGCCCGGATCGCGGGATGCCGGAGCCTCGCATGGCAACGGGTCCTGCGGATCCCGTACCGGGGGTGCCGTTCCCCGTGGCCGCGCGGTCGCGGCGAGACCCGGCTAGTACAGCACCTGCGGGTTTGCTGAAGGAATAGGCGCGGGTCCCCGCCCGCAGGGCTGCGCATACTGGCAGCCTCGCGGATCGACTGCTGTGCGATGATCCGTTGTTGTTGATAAAGAAGCGGCCGTATTTTTTTGTCTTCGCTGTTATAGTCGCGCTTACGGCCGGACAAACCCGGCTCTTAACTTGAGTTATTTCATCAAGACCGGATTCCCGATCTACATAGCTTTAAGTCCTTGCAGGGGAGTTTCCACACCTCGTGCCGGAATCCGTGCTCATTACCGGTGGTGCTGGCTTCATCGGCCGCCACCTCTCCACCGAACTGCTGCGCCGCGGCTATCGCGTGCGCGTGCTCGACAGCCTGATCGAGCAGGTCCACGGCGGCAAAAGCGGCGCCGAGGCGCTGCCGCCGGAGGTCGAGTTCCAGGTCGGCGACGTCCGCGATGGTGCGGCAGTGGCCCGCGCCTTGTCGGGTATCGACCGGGTCGTGCATCTCGCGGCCGAGGTCGGCGTCGGCCAGAGCATGTATGCGGTCGAGCGCTATGTCTCGGTCAACGATTGCGGGACGGCGGTGCTGTTCCAGCAGCTCATCGACGCGCCGGTGAAGCGCGTGGTCGTGGCCTCCTCGATGAGCATCTACGGCGAGGGGCTCTACCGCACCTCCGACGGGACGACCGCCGAGGAGGTGGTGCGCCGCCCGCGTCGGCCCGGTGAGCCCTGGGATCCCCTCGATTCCCACGGGCAGCCCATGCGGCCGATCCCGACCCCGGAATCGAAGCGCCCGGCGCTGGCCTCCGTCTATGCCCTCACTAAGTACACGCAGGAGCGCCTGACGCTGACGCTCGCCCCCGCCTACGGCATGGAAGGCGTGGCGCTGCGGCTGTGGAACGCCTACGGTCCGGGGCAGGCGCTGTCGAACCCCTATACCGGCGTGCTGGCGATCTTCGCGGCGCGCCTGCACAACGGCCAGCCGCCGATGATCTTCGAGGACGGCGCGCAGCGGCGCGACTTCGTCCACGTGGAGGACGTGGCCCGGGCCTTCGCGCTGGCCCTGGAGCACCCGGCCGCGGCCGGCCAGGTCTACAATGTCGGCAGCGGCCAGGACCGGACGGTCAGCGAGGTCGCCCGCCTGCTGGCCCATGCCATGGGCCGCGACGGAATCGAGCCGGAAGTGACCGGCCAGGCGCGGCTCGGCGACATCCGCCATTGCATCGCCGATATCGGCAAGATCCAGCGGGAACTCGGCTACGCGCCGCGCCGCGACTTCACCGAGGGGCTTGCCGAACTCGCCGCCTGGGTGGCCGAGCAGCAGGCCATCGACCGCGTCGCCGAGGCGCGGCGCGAACTCGAAGCACGCGGTCTCGTCGCGTGAGCGGCCGGCCGATCCTCGTCACCGGTGGGGCCGGATTCATCGGCGCCAACCTGTCCGACAGCCTCGCGGCGGACGGCCACACGGTGATCGTCTACGACATCCTCTCGCGCCCCGGCGTCGAGGCCAACCTCGCGTGGCTCCGGCAGCGCCACGGAAGCCGGATCATCGCGGTCGTCGCCGACATCCGGGACATCCAGGAACTCGGCCGCGCGGTGGCGGAGGCCGGCGCGGTGTTCCACTTCGCCGCGCAGGTCGCGGTGACGACGAGCCTCGTCGCCCCGCGGGCCGACATGGAGATCAACCTCCTCGGCACCGTAAACCTGCTGGAGGCCGTGCGGACGCTGCCGCGGCCGGTGCCCCTGCTCTACGCCTCGACCAACAAGGTCTACGGCGACCTGCCCGACATCGCCCTCGAGCCGATCGGCGACGCCTACCTGCCGGCCGATCCGGAGCTGCGCCGGCGCGGCATCGGCGAGGCGCGGCCCCTCGATTTCCACACGCCCTACGGTTGCTCGAAGGGCGCGGCCGACCAGTACGTCCTCGACTACGCCCGCAGCTTCGGCATCCCGGCGGCGGTGATGCGGATGAGCTGCATCTACGGCCCGCGCCAGATGGGCAACGAGGACCAGGGCTGGGTCGCCCATTTCCTGATCCGGGCGCTCGCCGGCGAGGCGGTCACGCTCTACGGCGACGGTCGGCAGGTGCGCGACATCCTGCACGTGCGCGATGTGGTGGCGGTCTACCGGGCGGCGCTCGCCCGCATCGACGATGCGGCGGGCCGGGCCTTCAATATCGGCGGCGGCCCCGGCAACGCGGTGAGCCTGCTGCAGCTCCTCGACCATGTCGGGGCGCTGCTGGGACGCCCCGTGGCGCGCAGCTTCCAGGCCTGGCGCCCGGGCGACCAGCGCTACTACGTCTCCGACACGAGCCGGGCTGTCGAGCGGCTCGGCCTCGTGCCCTTCACGGGCTGGCGCGACGGGGTCGCCGACCTCGCCGAGTGGCTGGCCGGCGCGCGCGCCCAATCCGAGGGCGCCGGTCCGATCGCAGGAGCGGCCGCATGAGAGTCGCTCTGGTCAACCCGCCCTGGGACTACCGCAACAGCATCTATTTCGGCTGCCGCGAGCCGCACCTGCCGCTCGAACTCGGCTATTCCGCCGCGCTGCTGGCGGCGTCCGGCCACGAGACTCTGCTCGTGGACGCGCATCTCGAGGGCCTGACCGCCGAGACCGCCGCCGACCGCGTGGCCGCCTTCGCCCCCGCCATGACGGTGGTGGCGACCGCCCCCACCTACTTGTTCTGGCGCTGCGCCCCCCCGGAGCTGCGGGTGCCGCGGGCCTTCCTCGACACCCTGGCGGGCCGGGGCGGGACGACCGTGGCGGTCGGGCCCCACGGCTCGGCCACTCCGCGGCCGGTCCTCGACAAGCTCGGCTGCGACATCGTCGTGCGCGGCGAGTGCGAGGAAGTCGTCGCCCGGCTCGCCGGCCTCGGCGACCTGCGCACCGAGACCCTGCGGTCCGTGCCCGCCCTCGCCTTCCGAGACGGTGAGAGCGCCCACGTCACCGGCGCGCCCCATGCCGGTCGCTTCACCGACCTTCCGGCCCTGCGCTGGCCGGAGGGCTGGATCGCGCGGCACCGGCACCACCACCACCGGTTCGACGCCGCGCCGGACGGGCCGGGGGCCGAGGTCGAGGCCTCGCGCGGCTGCCCCTACACCTGCTCGTTCTGCGCGAAGATCGATTTCCGCGATGCCTATCGTCGCCGCGACCTCGTCCACGTCCTCGACGAGATCGACGGGCTGATCGCGCAGGGTGTCACCTACGTCTACTTCGTCGACGAGATTTTCCTGCCGCAGAAGCCGCTGCTGGAGGCCCTCGTCGCCCGGGACCTGCGCTTCGGGATCCAGACCCGGATCGACCTGTGGAAGCCCGACATGCTCGACCTCCTCGGGGCAGCGGGCTGTGTCTCCATCGAGGCCGGGATCGAGAGCCTCACGGAAGCCGGCCGCGCCGCCCTCGACAAGCGCTGCCGCGCCTCGACGGACGACCTCGCCGAGCGCCTGATCCACGCCCGCCGCTCGGTGCCCTTCGTGCAGGCGAACCTCATCGCCATGGCGGGGGACGATCCCGACCTCGTGGCCACGTGGCGCGACCGCCTGCGCGGCCAGGGCGTTTGGGCGAATGACCCGGTGCCGCTCTACCCCTATCCGAGTTCCCCCGATTACCGGCGCCTCTGGGGCGCGCCCGACGACCAGGCCTGGGAGCGGGCGCACGCGCATTATCTCGGCCAGTTCGCGCAGTTCAGCGACATCCAGGACGAGCGCCCCCTGCCGCTGTCCGAGCTGGAGGCCGCATGCGGGTGCTGCTGAGCCCCTCTCGGACACCGGCGCCGCATGTCCTGATGAGCGCGGATGCGGTGGGCGGCGTCTGGCAGTACAGCCTCGACCTCGCGGCCGGCCTGATCCGGCAGGGCTTGGCCGTGACCGTCGCGGTTCTGGGGCCTGCGCCGTCCGAGGCCCGGATCGCGGTGGCTCAGGCTGACACGGGTGCGTGCATCCGCGTCACCGGGCTGCCCCTGGACTGGACCGCCGAGACGCCCGGGGCCGTGCTGGACGCCGCGGCAGCGCTCGCGAGGCTCGCCCGCGAGATCGGGGCCGACCTCGTCCACCTGCACAGCTCCGCCATGGCGCTCGCGGATTTCTCCGTTCCGGTGGCGGCCGTGTGCCATTCCTGCGTGGCGACGTGGTGGGATGCCGTCGAGACCGGGCCGCTCCCGGCCGATCTCGCGTGGCGCCACGACCTCACCGCGCGGGGCTGCCGCGCCGCCGACGCCCTCCTCGCCCCCACCCGGGCGCACGCGCTGGCGACCGCCCGGGTCTGCGGCCTCGCGCGGCCACCCGTCGTCGTCCGCAACGGCCGCGCCCCGCGCTCGGTGCCGCAGCGGGCCGCCGCGCCCGTCGCCTTCACGGCCGGCCGCCTCTGGGATCGGGCGAAGAACGCCACCGCTCTCGACCGCCTCGCCGGGCGCCTGTCGGTCCCGCTGCGCGCCGCCGGCTCCGTGGACGGGCCGAACGGCGCGCGGGTCGAGACGCGCCACCTCCAGCTTCTCGGGCGGCTCGACGATGCCGGGATCGCCGCGGAACTCGCCGGCCGCCCGGTCTTCGTGTCGCTCGCCCGCTACGAGCCGTTCGGTCTCGCCGTGCTGGAGGCCGCCGCTTCGGGCTGCGCCCTCGTCCTGTCCGACAGGCCGGGTTTTCGGGAATTGTGGGACGGCGCCGCCGCCTTCGTGGGTGCGGACGACGATGCCGCCGCAGCGAAGGCCGTGCAGGCTCTTCTGGACGATCCCGCCCGGCGCGAAGCCGCCGGGGCTGCTGCTGCCGATCGCGCTGCCCGCTACGGCGTCGAGGCGATGACCGAGGGTGTGCTCGGCGTCTTGCGCGGCCTCCTCGCCGGGGCGCCGGCGCAGCTCGGCGGAGCCGCCGCATGAGGATCGCCTATTTCACTCACTCGCTGGCCTCGTGCTGGAATCACGGCAACGCGCATTTCCTGCGCGGCGTCCTGCGGGAGCTGATGGCGCAGGGCCACAGCGTCGCGGCTTACGAGCCCCAGGGCGCCTGGAGCCTCGAGAATCTCCTGCGCGATCACGGCGCGGCCGGCCTCGACGCCTACCGGACGGCCTATCCGGAGCTCGGCTCCGAGCGCTACGCGGCGATCGACGCGGTGGTCGAGCGCGTGGCCGAGTGCGACCTCGTGCTGGTCCATGAGTGGAGCGAGCCGGCCCTGGTGGCGGCCCTGGGCGCCGCCCGGCGCCGCGGGGCGCGCTACACGCTCCTGTTCCACGACACACACCACCGGGCGGTGAGCGCGCCGGAGGAGATGAAGCGCTTCGACCTCGACGGCTACGACGGCGTGCTCGCCTTTGGCGAGACCCTCGCCGCCGTCTACCGGGCGAAAGGGTGGGGCCGCCGCGCCTTCGTCTGGCACGAGGCGGCCGATACCCGCCTGTTCCACCCGCCCGTCGAGGAGGGCGCCCGCGCCGGCCTCATCTGGATCGGCAATTGGGGCGACGACGAGCGCAGCGCGGAGCTCGAGACTTACCTGTTCCGCCCGGCCGCGCAGGTCGGCCTGCCCCTCGACGTCTACGGTGTGCGCTATCCCGAGGCGGCGCTCGCGACCCTGAGGCGCTACGGCGCGGTCTATCACGGCTGGGCCGCGAACGCCGCCGCGCCCGGACTGTTCGCCCGCCATCTCGCCACGGTCCACGTGCCCCGGCGCTTCTACGTGGAGCGCCTGCCGGGCATCCCGACGATCCGGGTGTTCGAGGCCCTGGCCTGCGGCATTCCCCTGGTCTGCGCCCCCTGGGACGATGCCGAAGCGCTGTTCCGTCCGGGCCAGGACTATCGCGTGGCCCGCACCGGTGCCGAGATGGAGAGCCACTTGCGCGCCCTGGGGGCCGATCCCGACCTGCGGCAGGCGCTTGCGGCCTCCGGCCTCGCCACGATCCGGGCACGCCACACCTGCGCGCACCGGGCCGAGGAGCTTCTGTCCATCGCCGAGAGCCTGCGGGCGCCCGCCACCCTGGAGGCCACCGCGTGAGAATAGCCTTCTACGGCTCCTCCCTGCTGTCGTCCTACTGGAACGGCGCCGCGACCTATTACCGGGGCATGCTCGCCGCCCTGGCGCAGCATGGCCACACGATCACATTCTACGAGCCGGATGCCTTCGACCGACAGCAGCACAGGGACATCGAGTCCCCGCCCTACGCGGCCGTGACGGTCTACCCGGCGACCATCGAGGCGGCGCGCGCGGTCATCGCCGAGGCGGCGCAAGCCGACGTGGTCGTGAAGGCGAGCGGCGTCGGCGTGTTCGACGATGAATTGCTCGCGGGCGTGATCGCCGCCTCCCGCCCCGAGGCAGTGCGGATCTTCTGGGACGTGGACGCCCCGGCGACGCTTGCCGAGATGCGCGCCAACCCGGACCATGCCCTGCGCCGCGCCCTGCCGGATCTCGACCTAGTGCTCACCTACGGAGGCGGGCCGCCGGTGGTCTCGGCCTATGCGGGGTTCGGCGCCCGCGCCTGCATCCCGATCTACAACGCCCTGGACCCGGAGACGCATTTTCCGGTGCCGCCGGAGCCGCGCTTTTCCGCCGACCTCGCCTTCCTGGGCAACCGCCTGCCGGACCGCGAGGCCCGCGTCGAAAAGTTCTTTCTGGCCGCGGCGGCCCGGCTGCCGGAGCGGAGCTTCCTGATCGGCGGCAACGGCTGGGAGAGCCGTGGCCTGCCGCTGAATGTCCGGCATCTCGGCCACGTCTATACGCGCGAGCACAACGCCTTCAACACGACGCCCTTGGCAGTCCTGAACATCGCCCGCGACAGCATGGCGGCGGTGGGCTTCTCCCCCGCCACCCGGGTGTTCGAGGCCGCCGGCGCCGGCGCCTGCCTGATCACCGATGCCTGGGAGGGCCTCGGCCTGTTCCTCGATGAGGGCACCGAGGTGCTGGTTGCCCGGGACGGCCGCGACGTCGCCGACCACGTCGCCGCCCTTACCCCGGAGCGGGCCCGCGCCATCGGCGAGGCCGCGCGTTGGCGCATCGTTGCCGAGCACACCTATGCGCGCCGGGCCGTCGAGGTCGACGCGACCCTGCGCGAGACGGCGGCCCGCAAGGCCGAGACCGCGGCGGACGCCACCCGACGGAGCGTCGCGTGAGCGCGGTCCCGATGCGCTTGGTCGTCCTGGGGCTCAGCCTGTCCTCCTCCTGGGGGAACGGTCATGCGACCACCTACCGGGCGCTGCTCAGAGCCTTCGCGGATCGCGGCCACGACGTGCTGTTCCTGGAGCGCGACGTGCCCTGGTACGCCGCCCACCGCGACCTGCCCGATCCGGGCTTCTGCGACCTCGCCCTGTACGCCGATCTCGACGGGCTCGAACAGCAGCGCGCCGCGATCGCCGGAGCGGATGCCGTGATCGTCGGCTCCTACGTGCCGGACGGCATCGCGGCCGGCGCGCGGGTGCTCGACTGGGCGCGGGGCGTCCGCGCCTTCTACGACATCGATACGCCGGTGACCCTGGCGGCCCTGGAGGCCGGCACCTGCGCGTATCTCGCGGCCGACCAGATCCGCGCCTACGACCGCTACCTGTCCTTCACGGGCGGCCCGACCCTCCGGTGCCTGGAGCGGGTCTACGGGGCACCGGCCGCCCGGGCCCTCTACTGCTCGGTCGATCCCGAAGCCTATCCGATCCTCGACCGACCGGCGCGCTACGATCTGAGCTATCTCGGGACCTACAGCCCGGACCGGCAGCCCACGCTGGAGCGCCTGCTGCTCGAGCCGGCCCGCCGCGCCCCGGACCTGCGCTTCGCGGTTGCCGGCCCGCAATACCCCGCGGACATCGACTGGCCCGCCAATGTCGAGCGCATCGAGCACCTGCCGCCGGACCGGCACCCGGATTTCTATGCGGCGAGCCGCTACACGCTGAACGTCACCCGCGCCGACATGGTCCGGGCTGGCTGGAGCCCGAGCGTACGCCTGTTCGAGGCAGGCGCCTGCGGCACGCCGGTGATCTCCGACCGCTGGGACGGGCTCGACACGCTGCTCGTGCCGGAGCGCGAGATCCTGTTGCCCGGCGGCTCGGACGAGGTCCTGGCCATCCTGCGCGGGCGCACCGAGGCGGATCGGCGGAGCCTCGGTGCGGCCGCCCGCGCGGCGATCCTCGCGCGGCACACCGCCGCCGCCCGCGCCGAGGAACTCGAACGTTTCCTCGGCGAGGCGCGCGCGCAGCCCGGATCGGCGCGTTCCGCCGCGCCCGATCTCGCGATCATCGGTCACTAGGCACTCGGGAGAATGATGGTGGAAACCAGGAGCGGCATCCGAGTCCTCGTCGCCGGCGGCGCCGGGTTCATCGGCTCGCATCTGATCGACGCGCTCCTCGCCGACGGCGCGCGGGTCACCTGTGTCGACAGCCTGCTGACCGGCCGGCGCGCGAACCTCGCGCATCTCGCCCAGGAGCCGCGCTTCGACTTCATCGACGCGGACGTGACGGAGCCGCTGCCGTCGCTGCCGCGGGTCGATTGGGTGTTCAACCTCGCCTGCGCGGCCTCGCCGCCGCATTACCAGGCCGACCCGGTCCACACGATGATGACCAGCGTGCTGGGCACCGGCCGGCTGCTGGAATTCGCCCGGGATGCCGGGGCGCGCTTCCTCCAGGCCTCGACCAGCGAGGTCTATGGCGATCCGGAGCGGCACCCGCAGCAGGAATCCTACTGGGGCAACGTGAACCCGACCGGGCCGCGGGCCTGCTACGACGAGGGCAAGCGCTCCGCCGAGACGCTGACCTTCGATTTCGAGCGGCGGCACAGCCTCGACATCCGGGTGGCGCGGATCTTCAACACCTACGGGCCGCGGATGCGCGCCGATGACGGCCGCGTCGTCTCCAACGTGATCTGCCAAGCGCTCGCGGGCGACGACATCACGGTCTACGGCAACGGCGAGCAGACCCGCTCCTTCTGCTACGTCAGCGACCTCGTGGACGGACTCCTCCGGCTGATGGCGGCCGAGACGCCCCTCGACGGGCCGGTCAATCTCGGCAATCCCCGCGAGATGACGGTCGGCGAGCTGGTCGACCTCGTCGTGCGCATGACCGAGACCCCATCCCGGATCGTGCGCCGGCCGCTCCCGGTGGACGATCCCCAGCGCCGCCGCCCGGACATCACCCGCGCCGAGACCCTGCTCGGCTGGTCTCCCAAGGTGCCGCTCGAGGAAGGTCTGGAGGCGACGATCGCGTGGTTCTCCCGCGAGATCGCCCCGCGCCGGGCTCGGCCCGCGATCGAGGAGCGCGCCGTTGTCGCCGGCTGAGCCACGCCCCAGGCGGCCGAGGCGCTGATGGCCGCCTCCCCCATCCGCGTCGGCCTCGTCGGGATCGGCAACTGCGCCTCGTCCTTCGTGCAGGGGCTGCACCATTACCGCGACGCGGCTCCCGACGAGACCGTACCGGGCCTGATGTCGCCGGATCTCGGCGGCTACCGGGTGCGCGACATCACGGTCGTCGCGGCCTTCGACGTCAGCGCCGCCAAGGTGGGACGGGATCTCGCCGCCGCGATCCTGGCCGAGCCCAACAACACGCAGATCTTCGCCGCTGTGCCGGAGGCCGGCGTCACGGTGCGGCGCGGGCCGACCCATGACGGTATCGGCCGCTACCTGGAGGGCGTGATCGCGGAATCGCCCGAGCCCGTGGCCGACGTGGTCGCCGAATTGCGGCGCACCGGAACGCAGGTGCTCGTCTCCTACCTGCCGGTGGGCTCCCAGGCGGCCACCGAATTCTACGCGGAATGCGCCCTGCAGGCCGGCTGCGCCTTCGTGAATTGCATCCCGGTCTTCATCGCGTCCAACCCGGAATGGGCGGAGCGCTTCGCCGCCAGAGGGCTGCCGATCGTCGGCGACGACATCAAGAGCCAGGTCGGCGCCACCATCGTGCACCGGGTGTTGGCGAACCTGATGCGCGAGCGGGGCGTGCGGCTCGACCGGACCTACCAGCTCAATTTCGGCGGCAATGCCGACTTCCTGAACATGCTCGAGCGCGAGCGGCTGGAATCGAAGAAGCTCTCCAAGACCCGGGCGGTGACGAGCCAGCTCGATGCGCCGCTGGCGCCGGGCGACGTCCATGTCGGCCCGAGCGACCACGTTCCGTGGCTGACCGACCGGAAATGGGCGCATATCCGGCTGGAGGGCACCGCCTTCGGCGGCGTGCCGCTCAACATCGAACTGAAGCTCGAAGTGTGGGATTCGCCGAACTCCGCCGGCATCGTGATCGACGCGGTGCGCTGCGCCCGCCTCGCCCTCGACCGGGGTCTCGGCGGTGCGCTCGAGGGTCCGTCCAGCTACTTCATGAAGTCGCCGCCGCGGCAATTCACCGACACGGAGGCGCGGGCGCGGACCCAGCGCTTCGTGGCCGGCGAGGAGGCGTGATGGGGGACCCGGACGGGCGGGGCGCCGCCCCCCATTCCCCGCATGCCGGGAGAGGTCCGCACGGACCCCGTCGTCCGTACGCGACCCACCCGGCGCCGCCCCCTCACCTTCGGCTGCCGCCTCGCTTCATGCCCCGACAAGGGGGCATGAAGCCCTCTCCCCGCATGCGGGGAGAGGGGATGAACCCATGGGGTGCGGCGCGTCGCGAAAGCCGGACTGCCCCATGAGGCAGGTCTTCCTCGTCCGCCACGGCAGCCACGACCGGCTCGGGCGGATCCTGTGCGGGCGCATGCCGGGCGTGTCCTTGAGCGAAACCGGCCGCGCCGAGGCCCAGGCCCTCGCCCGCTCCCTCGCCCGCCGCCTCGCCGGGACCGGCGCCGGCACCCTGCTGGCGAGCCCGCGCGACCGCACCGCCGAGACCGCCGCGCCGATCGCCGCAGCCCTCGGGCTCACGGTCGAGGCCGAGCCCGACCTCGACGAGATCGAGACTGGCGCCTGGACGGGCCGCGGCTTCGACGAGCTCGCGGCCGATCCCCTCTGGGCGGCCTGGAACGCGGAGCGCGCTGCCGCCCGCCCGCCGGGCGGCGAGAGCATGGCCGAGGCGCAGATGCGCGTCGGCCGGGTCCTCGACCGCTTCGCCGCGGATGGTGCCCCCGTTATCCTGGTGAGCCACGGTGACGTGATCCGAGCCGCGCTCCTCAAGATCCTCGGCCTCGGCCTCGACGCCTACGACCGGATCGTCGTCGATCCGGCCTCCTGCAGCGAACTCGCCCTCTGGCCCGGCGGCGGGCGGGTGGTGTCGATCAACGAACGGACCGCTCCATGACGGCTGCAGACCTGCGCCGGCAGGCCGACGCCCTCGGCCCCTGGTTCCACAACATCGACCTCGGCGACGGGGTCTGGACCGCCCCGGACCATTTCCTCGGCGACTATCCGAATATGAAGTGGCGGCGCTTCGCCGACGCGCTGCCCGCCGACCTCACCGGCAAGAGCGTCCTCGACATCGGCTGCAACGGCGGCTTCTACGCCATCGCGATGAAGCAGCGCGGCGCGGCCCGCGTGCTCGGCCTCGATTCCGACGCGCGCTACCTCGACCAGGCCCGCTTCGCCGCTTCCCATCTCGGTCACGACATCGAGTTCCGCAACCTCTCCGTCTACGATGTCGGCGCGCTCGGCGAGCGGTTCGACGTCGTGCTGTTCATGGGCGTGCTCTACCACCTGCGCCACCCGCTGCTCGCCCTCGATCTGATCCGCGAGCACGTGGCCGGCGACCTCTTGGTGTTCCAGTCCATGCTGCGCGGCAGCCGGGCGGTCGAGCCGGTCGCCGAGGATTACGAGTTCTGGGACATGGACCAGTTCGAGCGGCCCGGTTACCCGCGGATGCACTTCGTCGAGCGCGCCTACGCGCATGACTGGACGAACTGGTGGATCCCCAACCGCGCCGGCATCGAGGCGATGCTGCGGGCGAGCGGCTTCGCCATCGAGGCTCAGCCCGAGGCGGAGGTCTATCTCTGCCGCACCGCGCCGGTCCCTTACGGGCTGGGGGCCGAATACCCCGCGCGGTCGAAATTCGACGCACGCGGGGGAACGCGATGATCGACTCGGTGATGCTCTGGAACGAGCCCAACAACAAGTCGCACTGGGACCCGGAACTCGACCCGGACTGGCTGCTCTTCGCCGAGATGGCCAAGGAGGCGGGCCACGCGGTCCGGGCGGCGAACCCGAACCTGATCCGCGTGCTCGGCGGCATCTCGCCGATCGACCCGGTCTTCATCCGCAACATGGAGAGGCGCGGCGTCCTCGACGCCGTCGACGCCGTGGCGGTGCACGGCTTCCCCCTCGACTGGAACCTGTGGTCGATCCACGACTGGCCGGCCAAGCTGGAGGAGATCCGCGCCGTCACCGACCTGCCGGTCTGGGTCTCGGAGGTCGGCGTCTCGACCTTCGGCGCCGAGGAGGTGCAGGATTGGGGTCTGCGCCGGACCCTCGAACTGCTCGCCGGTCGGGCGCCACGGATCCACTGGTACAGCCTCTACGACCTGCCGCGGGAATGGGAGGCGACCACCCGCCACAAGGAGGCCGAGGGCTCCTCCTACTACCGGCACTTCCACATGGGCCTGCTGCGCCAGGACGGCACACCGAAGATCGCCCTGGAGAGCTTCGCCCGCCACACTCCCGAGATCGGCCTGTGCCAGTGGTTCCACTTCGAGGATCACCGGCTCGACGACGCGGTGACGTGGATGAAGCGGCTCGGCGTCCGGTATCTCCGCACCGGCCTGTCCTGGGCCGACAGCTTCCGCCCCGGGGCGCTCGACTGGTTCGACCGGCAGATGGCGGCGCTGCAGGATTTCGACGTCACCGTCACCTTCTGCTTCACCCCGGAGCACCGGGGCATCTCGCCCCACCACACCAGTGCGCCGCTGGTCCGCGCCGAATTCGCGGAATTCTGCGCCGCCATGGTCCGCCGCTACGCCCCCGGACCTATGCCCGGCGCGACCTGGTAGCGCGCGGTCGCGGGATCTTGCGCCGGCCTCATCCGGATGGGGGATGCGCGCGCCCCGCTCCGGCTCTAAGATCGTGGCTTCTCCGAGACGAGATCACCTCCAGCCCGCCCGGCCCGGCCGCGGCGGGCTTCTTGTCGGACGCCGCGAAGCGGCGCTACCGCCGGATCGGCAGCCGGTGGACGGAGCGCCCGGAGCTGTCGCGCACGACCAGGCTCCAGGCCCGGGTGGGATCGGCCGCGCAGACCTCATCGGCCATCTCGGCGACGACGCTGCGTGCCTCGGCCAGGGCCTCGTCCAGGCTGATGACCTCCACGCCGTCCTCGTCGCGGATCGTCTCCTCGGCGCTCTCGACGTCGAAGTAGAAGCGCTCGGACACCGACCTCCCCCCTGCTGCCGCCCTGTGGCGGTCGTCCAGATATCACGACGTAGTGCGAAACACGACTGGGACAGGTCTTGGGTCGGATAAACCTTAATGCATTTAAAACATGAATTCACCCGCATCTACGCGAGGCGGATGGGATTTCCCTCAAGTTATCAATTATAGGACTCCGGAACGTCCCCCCTGCCGTTGTCCGACGGTTTGGTGCGGTGGCGTTCCTGAGCCGGGGCCCGTGACATGTCGACCTCCGCCAACCCGCCCAACCCGAGCGCCGAGAACGCCACGCTGCGCAAAGACAAGCTGCGCGCGCATATCAGAAGTGTCTTGTCGACGATCCGGCCTCATCATAGGGGCCGCGGGTCCGCGTCGATGCGGGCCTCGGGATATGCCTTTGGAGGGTGGTTCTGCGGCGTGGCTGCGGCATCGGTCCCGCTTTTTAGGTAGCAACGCTCCGTCCAAGGGATGTGTTTCTTGAGGCGCCGCAATCCGGCGCTTCGAACGGCGTCCCATGGCAGAGAACACCCGACTCCGATCCCATATTCGTGGCGTGCTGCTCAGATTGATGCAGTTGCTGCGCGAGCGGGCCGGCTGACGGGGTTCGTCTCGGAGGCCGGGCCCGATTAACCGCGGCCAGTGTCCGGTCCGCCGCTCGGCGGACCGGATTTTTCGGTCGGCGCCTCAGCCCGCTTGGCCGCCCATCATCGCCTGCATCCGGGAAAGCCGGGCGATGTGCAGGTTGATAAGCGGCAGGGCGCCGCGGGCGATTGCGCGCAGGCCCGGATCCTCGCCCGCCTGGGCGTAGGAGCCGTGGATGCCGAGTGCCTCCTGGTGACCCTGGAGCGAGGCGTTCACGAAGGTGGCGTCGTATTGCGGCCCCGGCGGCATGGCGGAGAGCTGCGCCAGGATCTGCGCCTTCTGCGCGTCGGTGGTCATGCCCTGGGCCGAGGGCGGGACGCCGAGCACGCCGCCGGCGATACCCGTCGCCGCGTTCACTGCGGTGCCGGCCACCGCCACAGGTGCTGCGACGAGGCCGCCGATCAGGCCGCCCGGGCCTGCCGCGGCGGGGCCGGGGACCGGGGCGCCGCCCGTATAGGCGTTGATCTTGCGGGCGAGGTTCACCTGTTCGACGACCTCGGCGCGGGCGAATTTCTTGACGCCGGGATTGGCGGTCTTCGCGTGGGCGTCGCGGGCCGTGTTCTCCAGGAACAGGCCGCCGGCGGTGGCCATCTGGAGATAGGCGCCGGTCGGGATCGCGCCGGCCGGCGTGACTTGCGCGATGGCGGTGCGCGTGACCGCCAGGGCGGCGGTGGCGCCCAGCATCGTGGTGAGGAGATCGCGACGGTGCATCATGAGATAGGCTTCCGGATTGGGTGAGGCACCCGACGCCCCGATCATCGCTTGAGGTGCTGCCCGGCGAACCGCACAGGGCGGACAAGGTTCCTGTCGGCGGGCGCGCGGCGCTGCCGAACCGAGCCACGGGCAATTCGCCGGATGGACCGGAATTCACACGCCAACGATCGGTCTTTCGCCTTCCGGTGCGGTTTTCGTTGCCTTGCCTGCAGCTTTATCTCCGATCGATACAGATCTAGATTGGCGGACCGCACGAAGCGGCCATGCGTCCGCGCCGGGTTGCGGCCGCCCTCCCGGACGGACCGGCTCTCGAGGTGACGATGGGCCAGACGACGATCAAGGACGTCGCCCGAAGGGCCGGCGTGAGCTTCCAGACGGTCTCGCTGGTCCTGAACCATCCGCAGAAGGTCGCCCGGACGACGCGCGAAACCATCGAGACGGCCATGCGCGACCTGGACTTCGTGCCCAGCCTCGCCGCCCGGTCCCTGCGCAAGAAGCCCAGCCGCAGCATCGCCTGCGTGTTCTCCCTCGGGGCCCAGCCCGCCGCCGACGCGTCCCGCCTGAGGGAGGAGGCCGAACAGGGCCTCGTCCTGCAGACCTTCGGCTACGTGACCGACCAGCACGGCTATACCCTGGTCCATCGGTGTCGCCGCGGCGACGATCCGGACGGCCTGAGCCGGATCGCCAGCCTGGTCAGCGAGGCTCGGGTCGACGGCATCGTGGCCTTCGCCGACCGCCAGGACGACCCGCTGATCGGCCTGCTGCAGGCCAAGCGGTTCCCGTTCGTCGTGTTCGGCCTGGACGTTCCCGGCACGCACTACGCCATGCGGGCCGAGCGCGACGCGGTCCACGACGCCGTCCGCCACCTGATCCTGGCCGGGAGCCGGGCGATCTGCCTGCTCACGGGCGCGGAGGACGGAAGGCTGCTGCGCGCCGTCACCGAGCGGGTCCGCGGCTACCGGGACGCGCTCGCCGAGGCGGGGCTGCCGCTGCGCGACGACCTCGTCGTGGCGTGCGACGGGACGTCCGAGGGCGGATATCGGGTGGCGCGGGCGCTGCTGGAGCGGCCGGGAGCCCGGCCGGATGCCATCGTGGCCGCCAGCGACCGGGTGGCGTTCGGCGTGCTGAAGGCGCTGCACGAGGGCGGCGTGCAGGTCCCTGCGGAGATCCGCGTGGTCGGCTTCGACAACCTCACGCAGGGAGCCTTCTCGGTCCCGAGCCTGACCTCGGTCGATGTCCCGACCCTCGACATGGTCCGGTTTGCCGTCGCGACGCTGGTCGAGCTGATCGAGGGGACGCGCGGACCGGACAACCTCGCCCAGAGGCTGTTTCCCACGCGCCTCGTCGTCCGCGAATCGACCGAGGCGCGGACGCAGCGCTAGAGGGCGATGCGGGTATCAATCCGCCCGCATGCGCTCCTCACTCGGCCGCGAGGACGCGCCCCCCGGATTCGCCGCCCTGCCCGAACTGGGCCGCGTGCAGGCGGCTGTAAGGTCCGCCGGCGGCGAGCAAGTCCGCATGTCGGCCTTCCTCGACCACCCCGCCCTCCCCCAGGACCACGATCCGGTCGGCGTCCCGGATGGTGGCGAGGCGATGGGCGATCACCAGGGTCGTGCGCCCGCGGGCGAGCTCGGCGAGCGCCCGCTGGATCTCCCGCTCGGTCTCGGTGTCGAGCGCCGAGGTCGCCTCGTCGAGGATCAGGATCGGCGGGTTCTTGAGGAAGACCCGCGCGATGGCGATGCGCTGCTTCTGCCCGCCCGATAGGCGCACGCCGCGCTCGCCCACCACGGTGTCGAGGCCCTCCGGCAGGCCGTCGATCAGGCCGCCGAGCCGGGCGCGTCGCGCGGCCGCGTCGATCTCGGCCTCGGTGGCGTCGAGGCGGCCATAGGCGATGTTCTCCCGGATCGTGCCGGCGAACAGGAACACGTCCTGCTGCACGATGCCGATCTGGCGGCGCAGGCTCGCCAGGGTGATGGCGCGGATGTCGATGCCGTCCACGGTGATGCGGCCCGCCTCGACCTCGTAGAAGCGCGGCAGCAGGGCGCAGAGGGTGGTCTTGCCGACGCCCGACGGGCCCACGAACGCCACCGTCTCGCCGGCCGCCACCGCGAGGTCGAGGCCGGCGAAGACCGGGCGGCCGGGGCCGTAGCCGAAGCCCACCCCCTCGAAGCGGATGTCGCCGCGCAAGGCGCCGACCGCGCGGGCCTCCGGCCGGTCGGTGATGTCGGGTTCGGTGGCGAGCAGCTCCTGGTAGCGGCGGAAGCCCGCCACGCCCTTCGGGTAGGTCTCGACCACGGCGCCGATCTTCTCCAGCGGCCGGTAGAACACGCCGACCAGCAGCAGGAAGCCCACGAAGCCGCCGGGCGTCAGGTCGCCCCGGACCACGAAGGCGGCGCCGCCCAGCAGGACCGCGATCTGGACGAGGCGCAGGCCGAGATAGTTGATCGACAGGCCCGCGGCCATGAGCCGGTAGGCTTCGAGCTTGGTGTCGCGGTAGCGGGCGTTGTCGAGGGCGAACAGGGCGCGCTCGTGGGGCTCGTTGGCGAAGGCCTGAACGACCCGCATCCCACCGACATTCTCCTCGATCCGCGCGTTGAAGGCCCCGACCCGGCCGTACTGGGCCTGCCAATTCCGGGTCATGCGGCCGCCGTAGCGGATCGACACGAAGGCGATCAGCGGCAGGATCGCCCCGGTGATCAGCGCGAGTGGCGCGTGGACGGAGAGCATCAGCGCGAAGGCGCCCAGCAGCGTCATCACGGCGATGAAGAGATCCTCGGGCCCGTGATGGGCGACCTCACCGATCTCCTCCAGGTCCTTGGTCACCCGGGCGACGAGATGGCCGGTCTTCTGGCCGTCGTAGAAGCGGAAGGACAGCTTCTGCAGGTGGTCGAAGGCCCGCGCACGCATGGTGGTTTCGATGTTGATGCCGAGCACGTGGCCCCAGTAGGTGACCACCACCATCAGCCCGGCATTGGCGACGTAGACCAGTGCCAGCGCCGCCGCGGCGAGCAGGATCAGGTCCCAATCCTGCCGGGGCAGCAGGCTGTCGATGAAGCCCTTCACGGCGATGGGGAAGCCGAGTTCGAGAAGGCCGGACAGCACCGCGCAGCCGAAATCGACCAAGAACAGCGTCCGGTACGGCCGGTAATAGGCGAGGAAGGCCTTCAGCATCGCGGCTCGGATCAGCGTTGGGCGGCGCACGCGACGGGGCAGAGCGCGCCGCAGGATGGCACCCCCGGCAGGCGGTGGCGCAGGCAGCAGACGCGCCGCCGCCGGCAGCCCGATGCTCCGGGGCAGAGCGCCTGCGCCAGGGGGCTCCTAGCGCAGCCCGGGCCGGCGCGCCATCCGAGGCAGGCCGCGACGTCGTCACAGATGGAGGCGCAGGCCGCGCCGGCCCCTGCCCCGCCTCCGGGCGGCGTCCCGAGTTCCCGGGCGACGTAGTCGAGGATCACCGCGGCATTGCCCCAGAGGATCCGGGGCGCGATCCCGCAGCGGGCGTGGCACAGCTCCACGAACGGGCGCAGATGCGCCTCCACGAGCCCGGTCAGGCCGGGCGCCGGGCAGGCTGCGCAGCCGGACCCGTCCGCGGGCAGGCGGAAGCGGCATGGCCGGCCGGCCGCGTCGAGTTCGAGACTCACGGCGTCAAAGGCGAGCGGCAGCGGCCGGCCGAGGCGGACCAGGGCGGTCAGCGCCGGCGTCGCCAGGGCCGCGAGGTAGAACTGGCTCCAGTACGAGACCCGGACCCGCGGGTCCGCACTCTGGAAATCCGCGCCGAACCCGGCCCCGAAGGCCGCCAGCGTCGCGTCGAACACGTCCGGGTCGCGCAGGGCTCCGGGGGGCAGCGCCCCCGGGCCGCCGGGGCTCTCGGCGATTCCGTCCCGGTATGCCGCGAGCGTGTCGGGAACCTGGGCGGCGACCGCTGCGATCATCGCGCTGCCCCGTCTGCTCGCAGGGTCCGGCTCACTGCGACGGCGAGCCACGCCACCGCGGCGGCGTAGAGCGGCAGGGTGGCGGCGAAGTAGCCCGGCCAGCCGATCCAGCCGGCCAGCGCCGGGGCGGTCACCCGCAACGGCATGGCGGCGAAGAAGGCGGCGCCGAACAGCAGCGCGTAGTCGGTGGCAGGTCTCGGTCCCTGCGCCCAGCGGTAGATCATGTTGAAGACCGGCACGCCCAGGAACCCGCCGGCGACGAAGCTCAGCACCGCGGCGGCGATGCCGAGATCGGCCATCCGCCCCGCGCAGGCGACAACCATCAGGCCCCCGGAGGCCAGGACGCCGAGCGCGCCCGCCAAGATCAGCCGGACCGTGCCGAACCGCGCGGCCAGCCACCCCGCCGCCAGCGCCATGACGAGGTTCACGGCCGGGAGGACGGTGCCGGTGAGCGCCCCGACCTGCCCGAGCGAGGCGCCGAGATCGAGGAGCGCCAGGGTGTTGGGCCCGGCCACAAGGTAGGAGGCGGCGAAATAGGCCCCGAGCACCAGCACGCGTCCGGCCAGGCGGCGCAGTCGCGCCAGCGAGCCCGACCAGGGCTCGGTGTCTTCTCCTGCTCGGCTCCCCGCTGCCCCGCGCGGGCGCGCCTCCCCGCAGCCCAGGATCGGCAGCAGGCAGAGGGCGTCGAGGGCCGCGCAGGTCAGGGCCGCCCCGCGCCAGCCCAGGCTGTCGTAGGAGCCGACCAGCACGCCGACCCCCAGGATTCCGCCGAGGGAGGCGCCGCACAGCTTGGCCGAGGCCACGAAGGCGCGCCGCTCCGCCGGCACGGTCTCGACCACCAGGGCCTCGAGGGCGATGTCCATGGTGGCCACGCAGGCGCAGGCGGCGATCGCCAGGGCCAGGAGCGCCAGGAGCGGCCAGGTCTCGCCGAGGCTCAGGACGACCAGCAGGAGCACCGAGGCGGCCTGCGCGGCCGCGATCCAGCCGATCCGATGGCTGAGGAACGGCAGGCGGAGCCGGTCGAGGAGGGGCGCCCAGAGGAAGGTGAGCCCGACCGGCAGGTTGATCAGCTGCAGCAGCCCGACCTCGGCTAGCTCCACGCCCCGCGCCCGCAGGATCAGCGGCGCCCCGCCGGACAGGAAGCCGAGCGTGGCCCCGAAGGTCACGTACAGGCAGAAGAATGGCGCCAGCGGCCGCAGGCCCGCCAGGGTGTCGATGACCCGGGTGCCGATGGCGGGTCCGGCGGAGCCGGTCACCGTGGCCTGCACGCTGCGCCGAGGCCCGTGCTGGCCCGGAGGCTGCAGTTTATAATCACACTAATCTATTGATATCCCTCGGTTTTTGCTGTCTAAAGGGACCGATGCCTTCAATCAAGGTGGGGATCTGCGCCGCCGGCTCCTGTCTGGGCCGCGGGGTCCGGGCCGGCGTTAACCTTTCATCAACCATGTCCCCGACAGAATCTCCTTCGGAGGGCTGAGCCATGACCCGAGGCCGGGATTTCGACGCGCTGAGCGAAGCGCAGATCGCCGCGGGCCGAACGCAGCGGCGCTGGGTCGAACCGAAGGCGGGGTTCCGTCCGGGAACGCCGCAGGCCGTGTCCGATCTGCTCGACACGATCCAGCACGTGGCCGAAGCCGCCACCGGCGAGCGCAGTTTCCTGCACCTGCGTCCGGATGGTCGCCGGACCGGCGGACGCTGAGACGATCCGTCCCACGTTCCCGCCGACCTGACCGCGCAGCGCACTGGCGAGGGCCTGCCGGTTCTGCAACAACGCCGGCATGAGACGGCGCCCCGCCCTCACCGCGCTGCACCAGGCCATGCAGGGCGACACCGTGCTGGTGGTGGAGGACGAGCCGGTGGTGCGCGACCTGATCGTGGAGGTGCTGGCCGACCTCGGCTGCACCGCGCTCCGGGCCGCGGATGCCCGCGCGGGCCTCGCCCGGCTGCGCGCGCCGGGTCGGATCGACCTGCTGATCAGCGATGTCGGCCTGCCCGGCGGCCCCAAGGGCCGGGAGATGGTGGAGGTGGCCCGCCCGCACCGGCCGGATCTGAAGGTCCTGTTCATCACCGGCTACGCCGAGAACGCGACCTTCGGCACCGGTCCGCTGGAGCCGGACATGCGGATGATCGCCAAGCCGTTCTCCGTGGAGGCGCAGGCGGCGCGGGTCCGCGCGATGATCGCCGGCCTCGACTGACCGCCGATGTCGCTGCCGCCGTCGCTGCCCTTGTCGTTGACGACCCGCATCCTGCTGCTGGTCCTCCTCGCGCTCGCCCCGGCACTGGCGATCCAGGGCTACAACGAGGTCGCCCTGAGGGCGAGCCGCGACGCGGCCGTTCGGGCCGACGCCCGCGCCACCGCGCGGGACGTCGCGGAGGATTTCGCGCAGATCTCCGAGCGGATGCAGCAGGCTCTCGACCTGATCTCGGGGGATGCCTCGGTGCAGGCGCGGGAGCCGGCGGCCTGCGCCACCTACCTGCGGAGGGCGGCGGAGCGGCTGCCGCACGTGCTGCTGCTCGCCCTCACCGATCCCGAGGGCGCCGTGATCTGCGACAGTGCCGGCTCGCCCGCGGGCTCCTACTCGAGCCGCAGCCGCGCCTATCACCACCGCGCCCTGGAGCGGGGCGGCTACGCAGTGGGCGGCTATGCGGTCGGCTTCCGGACGAAGCGGCCCTCGATCCACTTCGCCAGGGCCATCCATGCCGGAGATTCGGCAGGCGCCCCCGCCGGCGTCCTCCTCGCCGCCGTCGATCTCGACTGGCTCTCCGATCACCTGGAACAGGCGCTCCACCAAGCGGAGACGGCGATCACCGTGACGGACCGCGACGGGCTGATCATCGCCCGCCGCCCGGACGAGGCGGCCTGGATCGGCAGGCCGATCCCGCCCGACCGGGTCGCCATGCTGACGGCCGCAGGCAGCGACGTCCGCGTCGCCGAGGGGCTCGACGGCCGATTGCGGATCATCGCCACCGCACTGCCGGACGGCCCGCTTGCGGGGGTGCGCGTCGTCGTCGGGCGCGACTACGCGACCGCCTTCGCGGATGTCGACGCCGCCACCCGCCGCGGGCTGGTGCTGATCGCCGTGGGAGCGGCGCTGGCGCTGGCCGCCGCCCTCGTGGCCGGGCGGGTGTTCATCCGCCGTCCGATCGACCGGCTCCTGCGCACCGCGGCAGCCTGGCAGGCCGGCGATCTCGCCGCCCGGACCGGCCTGCACGGCGCCACCGAGTTCGACCGGCTCGGCAGCAAGCTCGACACCATGGCCGGCACGCTCCAGCGCAGCACCGCGGCGCTGCATACGGAGATCCAGCGCGGGCGCGCCCTGCAGGCGCAGCAGGGCACGATGCTGCACGAGCTGAACCACCGGGTGAAGAACACCCTGGCCACCGTCCAGGCCCTGGCCCGCCAGTCCCGCGGCTCCGCGGAGGTCCTGGAGGCGCGGATCCTGGCCCTGTCGAAGACTCACGATCTCCTGACCCGCGAGGATTGGAGTGGCGCCTCCCTGCACGAGGTGCTGGAGAACGAACTCGGTCCCTACCGGACTGGCGGCGACCAGATCCGCCTCGACGGCCCGGACGTGTCGCTGAGCCCCCGCGAGGTGCTGGCGCTCGGCATGACCATCCACGAACTGACCACCAACGCCGCCAAGTACGGCGCCCTCTCGGTCCGGGAGGGTCGCGTCCGCGTCGCGTGGTCGCTCGCCGCCGGCGCGGCGGGGGGGCGGCGCCTGCAGTTCACCTGGCAGGAGAGCGGCGGCCCGCCGGTGCAGCCGCCGACCCGGGTCGGCTTCGGGACGCGGCTGATCGCCGGCGGCGTGCGGCGCGAACTCGCCGGCACCGTCGAACTCGCCTTCGAGACCGCAGGCCTGCGGTGCGGGATCGACGTGCCCCTGGATCCGGGCCTGGGCGCGATGCTGGCGCCGACGGGCTAGGGGTGCCGGTATTCGGCAGGATCACGAAGCGCGAACAAGAGTTTGGAGCCGAGTCCGGACAGATTGCTTCAACGTGGCTGGATTCGCCTCTTGGCGCATGTCGGCCTGCGTGGGGAGACCGCAGCGCGAGAAGGCGGCCGGCGAGCGGGCCCGCGCCGCTCGCGTCGTGCGCGAGGATCCGACCATATCATGTTGTTGAATGAAGGGTTTCCGGTCTCACGCTCAGGCGCCGGTGCGGGTCACCTCGCGGATGTCCCGCTTCACTTGCCGCCACGTCCGCCAGGGCTCGAGATTCGAGAGCGCCATCCGGCGGGCGCCCATCCAGCCGAGCCCGAGGGCGACGGCCAGGAACGGCGCTGCGACGATCAGCGCAGCCGGGGCCTCGGCGCCGAACGGCACGGCCAGGAGCTTCACCACGGCGTCCAGACCGAGGAAGAAAGTGACGATCAGGAGCACCGGGATCGTGCCGATGATGGCGATCAGCGATACCAGCGCCCGAATATTGCTGTCGACCTCCGTCCGCGCCAGCGTCAGCAGCGCCTCGATATGCGCCGTTCCCTCGCGCAGGGCCGCGATCAGCAGGGCGAGGGTTCCGTCCGGGGTCTGACGCATGGATACGAGGGTCCTCGGGGCCGTCTCCGGCCGTTTCTGGCCAACGGGGCCGCGGCCCGAAGCGTTCCCCGCCGGACACTCACAGCATCAGGAGTACGGCGCCGAGGATCAGCACGGTCGCCAGACCGGCCAGGAGGACGGCCCGGCCGGCATCGGCGCGGTCGTCCGTGTTCGGCTCCGGCGCGGCCTTCACGGCGGATGGGGGCGCCGCGAAGGCCGCGCCGGGTCCTCCTTCCGCCGCCCGGACCGGCGGCGCCGTGCCGGGCGGCGGCGCCGGGAGGGTGAGTGAGACCGGAAGCGGCCGGTCCGCCGGCGGGCCGAAGGCCTCGGGCTCGACGCTCACGCCCGCCGCCTCCAGCTCCAGCATCACCAGGACGAGGGCATCGACATCCATGCGCTCGACGGGCAGCACGGCGCGCAGGTCGTCGGCGGTGATCGCGCCCCGGGCCCGCCCGAGGGCGACCAGCCGATCAAGCGTCGCGCGATCCAGAGCCTGCGTCATGACCCGCCTCCGCGGCCGCGTTCCCGCCGTCCCTCAAGAACGCGCCGGGGCGGCACCGGTTACCGGCGGCCGCGTGTGGTCCGGCGCTAGGCGCTGAGCGCAGGATTCGCGCTCGGCACCTCGCACCGCGCGGAATCGGGCGCGGCGCCGGTTCCCGGCCGGAACTGGAGCATCGGCCGCTCGATCAGGTACCAGCTCAGCAGGCCGAGGGGGATGGCGGCCGCGAGCGTCAGGACCGCGACCGACCAGGGAGAGATCCCGGGGACCCGTGCGACCAGCAGGTTCTGCACCGGCCAAGCGTAGAGATACAGCCCGTAGGACGGGTCGGCCTGGGCGGTGACGCGGCTGAGGGCGGTGGGACGCACCGCGAAGGCGAACCAGAAGATCAGGTAGCCGCCGAGGATCGCGAAGGCCGGCTCGGCCAGCGGCCTGCTGAACATCAGCGGCAGGAGCAGAAGGGCCGCCAGGGCCGCGCCGCGCCCCGTATAGGTGATGCGGTCCGCGAACAGCCGGAAGGCGCCGCCGCAGCAGAACACGAAGGTCAGGCGGATCATCTCCGACAGAGAGCCGAGGGCGTCGCCCGGATGCCCGACGGGCAGGAAGAGCCAGCGCAGGGCGAGCAGGGTGCCGAGTCCGGCGAGCAGGCCGAGATACCGCCCGCGGCGGCGCAGGGCGCGGGCGGTGCCGACGAGACCGAGCAGCAGGTAGCAGCCGAATTCGCAGGGGATCGTCCACATCGCGCCGTTGAGCAGCGGATAGGGCAGCTCGGCGAAGGCGCCCGGGACCACCGGCATCAGCAGCAGCGACAGCCGCAGCAGGGTCTCCATCGGCGAGGCCGCCGCGAGGTCGCCGCCGCCCAGGGGCGCGACGACGGCGATGCAGAGGAGGGATGCGACCACGAAGGCCGGGTAGATCCGCAGCGCTCGCCGGGCGAGATAGTCGGCGAAGGAGCGCTTGGCGCGGTAGCTCGCGGTGATCAGGTAGCCGCTCACGAGGAAGAAGCCGTCGACGGCGATCTCTCCGAGGGACAGGGTGCCGAAGGCCTGCGTCAGCAGCTCCCGCGACCGGTTGCCGTCCACGAGTTCGGGGGCGTGGGCGAGGATCACCAGGCCCGCGAACAGGAGACGCAGGGACCCGAAATTGTTCGCCCGGGGATCCCGGCCGCCCGCTGTCTCCGCCACCCCTGCCCGCTCCGCAACCCCTCTGCCTCTGACGTCAGGGGTCGGGAAACAGCGGGCGAAGGCAAGGACACCGGGGCAACACCTGCCGGGTATCTGGCAGCTTTGCCTGTGACTGCACGTGATGGTGCGGGCGCCGTTGCGCTGGCGGCGCGGTTGGGCTAGGGAATGGCCACGGCAAGCACCCGTAGCTCAGCTGGATAGAGCGTTGCCCTCCGAAGGCAAAGGTCACACGTTCGAATCGTGTCGGGTGCGCCATTCACGAACAGAACTGCGAACGCCAGGTGGGGCGTCCGGTCCTTTCGCGACAGCTTTTTCCAGAACGTCGCGTCGCCCTGTATTCCGGATTTGATCCGGTTTGACCTCCACGCTATCGATCACCGCTCGGATGTAGGCCTTCCGGAACGGCACCTCGCCTTCGCGTAGCCGCGCTCGCATCTCACGCGCGAACACCTCGACGCGCTCCGGCGCGATCGCCACTGGCTCTCGCAGCTGTTCACGCAGGCGCTCCAGCGCATCCCTCGCCCGGTCTCGACCGGTACGTAAGCTGTCGAGGCGTTGCTTCAGCGTCGGATCGGCCCCATCTGCGATCCCGTCCTCAATCGAGCCGTAGAGGCGCTTCAGGCGTATATCCGCATCCGACACCTCTTCCGCGAGCGCCTGCACCCGCGCCTGTGCGGGACCGATCCGTGCCTGACGACGCGCCGCCAGTTCCGACAGGATCTCTTGCAATCGTTCGGTGGTCAAAAGCCGCTGCTCCAGAGCCGTCGTGACGAGACCGTCAAGCGTGTCCATCGCGATGGTCATGCCCTTGCAGGCCTTCTCGCCGATCCGCATCTGCGGCGAGCACTTGTAGTAGCGGTACACCTTGCCGGTGCTCGACGTCCCGGTCGCCATGGTCATCCCCCCGCCGCACCGGCCGCACACAGCGAGGCCGGTCAACAGAACCGGTCCCGTCACCTCGCGCGGCGGGGCCTCGGACGGTCTGCGGCTGCGCAACGTGTCCTGGACGGCCTGGAAGAGCTCCCCGCTGACGATCGCCGGGGCCGGGGCCTCGACGATGTCGCTCTCCGGATTGCGCTGCCGGGTCTTCGAGTCGCGCCTGTTGAACTGGTACGTCCCGGCGTAGAGCGGCCGCGTCAGGATATCGTGCAGCGGTCCGATCCCCCAGCGGCAGAGCTTGCGCGTGAACATCCCGCGCTCGTTCAGCCACGTGCAGACCGCCTTGACGCCCATCGGGCCGGACCGGCCGTCACCCTCGACGATCAGGCGGTACACGAGCCGCACCACCTCCGCCTCGACCGGATCGATGGCCAGCACCTTCTTCGTCCGTCTGCCCTTCTGCCCGGCCTCGATCGTCCGGTAGCCGTAGGGTGCCCTCGAGCCGTTCCAGAACCCCTGACGCGCGTTCTCGTTCATCGAGCGCTTGACGTGCTTACGGTTCTCCCACGACTGGTACTCGTCGAACATCGCCAGCACGTTGCGGATCAGGTGGCTCGCCGGGTCGTTGCCGGCCAGAGGTTGCGTGATCGAGATCAGCTCGACCCTGTGCTCGGCCAATCGTCGCCGTGCGCCTTCGAGGGCGAACTGGTTGCGGAAGAATCGGCTGAGGCTGTGTACGACGATGGCGTCGAACGGACGTGAGCCGTCGCAGGCCCGATCGAGCAACGCCCTGAGCTGCGGGCGTCCCTTGTCGCTCGTGGCCGAAGCCCCGCGTTCCTCGAACGTGTCCGAGAGCGCGTAGCCGTTCGCCTGGCACCATCCCCGGATCTGATTGGCCTGATCGGGCAGGGACAGGTCGGCCTCTGCCTGGGGACCGGTCGACACACGCGTGTAGGCAGCGGCTCGCCGTGGAGCGGTCGGCTCGCTCGCGGGCCGATCGGCGAGTGTGAGATGCTGGCGCGTCTGGCGGGGCATGCGCGGCTTCCTCGATCTAATTCGGCAGGGAGAGTGGAGAACGGCGGGGCCGGGCGACAGGGACGGGAACGCGTTGCCAACAGGTGGTTGGCGAGGCGCGGAGCCCGGCCCTCACCCGAGGAGTTCGTCGATGAGGTCGGCCAGATGCCGCTCGATCGCCTCGAGCTCGGGGCTCGTGATCGGGGGTCGATAAGTCAGGTCGAGGACGACCGAAGGCTGTGCAGCGATCCCCTGGGTACGACGGCGGACGATGCGGGCTCGGGCCCCGGGGGCATGGCGCCCGTCCGGGCGGTCAGGCTCGACCGTGCTCCGGCCCTTGCGGCGGGATGTGTGTGACGAGAAGGACTTACGCATCGTAGGGCTCCGTGGAAGGAGCCCCCCAATGACACCACGCTGCCCCCAAAAACTGGGGTAAAAACTCGCTCGCCCCTCATCGGCGGCAAGAAAATCAGCCCAGCCGCACCTTCGCCATCTCGAAGGGGGTCCGGATCAGTATGGGCTGTCCCTGGACAATCCCGGCCATCACCTCGTTCAGCAGATTCAGCCGCAACAGGCCGAGGTCAGTCCCGGCATATCGGTTGAAGGCGCGCAGGATCAGGTCCCTGCTGCGCAGATAGTCTCCGATCTCGGCCGCGTCGTTGCTGTCCAGGGTCGTCCGTCCGGCCAGGTAGTGAGCCAGCCAGCGCGCGCCGTCCAAGCTGAGGGGACCGAGCTTCCCGATGCCGCACCAGCCCGCGCAGAGGGCGGCGTCGAACATCTGGCTCGACAGAGTGTAGGTACGCCACAGATCGGCCGGGTGGACATGCCCGTGGATGGCGACCTCGATCATCTCCGGCAGGCTCAGGTGCCAGCTCTCCTGACGCTTGGCGTCGAGAAGCAGGCGCCCCTCCATGCGGCTCTCCTTGCCCTGCCACCAAGGCCTCTCGTGGCTCCGCACCTCGTCGCCGAGCTTGTAGTGCTCGGAGGTGATGCTCTGGTCCTGAAGGCCGGCGATCCCCAGCAGGCGCAGGATGCGCTGCTGTTCGGCGACCCAGGCTGCGTCCGCCTCCCTGTCCTCGTCATTGGCCGGGCGGTGTCGCCCCTTGTCGCGGTACGCATCCTTGAAGGCCTTGAACGAGGTGCAGGGCGACAACTCGCCGACGGATTGCTCGGCGGCATCCTTGACCGTGGCGATCGCCCAAGGCCCCGCGACATGGTCCAGCACCCTCGCTTCGATCTCCCGCAGGAGTGTTTCGCGCGGGCGACCCTTCCCGCGGCCTTCGCGGATCGCACGATGAAGCTGCATCTGGGTGAGGCCGACGAAGGTGAGGCCGAAGCTCGCCCGGAGTAGCGTGGCGCGCTCGGTGGCCGACGGTCGGCCGATGACCGGTGGCGGGAAATTGGCCTCGATCTTGGCAACCGCGTGCTCCCGCTCGTCCCCATGCATCGCCGCCGTTTTCAACGGGCGCGTGTTGAGGGGCTCCCGGTCGTCGTCGGACATCACGGTTCCGCGACGGCCACGAGTGGGCACGGTTCCGTATGCGGCGTGCGCCCACGGTCATCATCGTCGGGGCCGGGATCGCGCTCATACATCGGGCGTTACCCATCCGATCGATCGACGCAGGAAGTTCAGCTCCAACGCCCTGAACGTCGCCGCCTGCGCGTTGTCCTTGCCGTAGCCGTGTCCGCCTGTCGCTGGCTCGTAGAACGCGACCTCACAGCCGAGGACGCGCAGCTTCTGCGCCATCTTGCGCGCGTGGCCGGGGTGCACCCGGTCGTCGCTGCGGCTCGTGGCGAGCAGGATCGGCGGATAGGGTCGCCCCGCTTCGGCGGCGTGGTAGGCGGAGATCCCCGCCAGGAAGGCCCAATCCTGCGGGTCGTCCGGATCGCCGTACTCCCCGATCCAGCTCGCACCGGCGAGCAGCTTGGTGTAGCGCCGCATGTCGATCAGCGGGATCGTGCATGCCAGGGCTCCGAACCGCTCCGGGTAGCGGGTGAGCATGTTGGCGATCAGCAGGCCGCCGTTCGAGCCGCCCTCGGCGGCGATGCGCGGCGGTCGCGTCACACCACGGGCGACGAGATCGGCGGCGACCGCGGCGAAGTCGTCGTGGGTGCGTGCCTTGCCCTCACGCCGGCCCGCATGATGCCAGCGCGTTCCGTACTCACCGCCGCCGCGGATGTTGGCAGTCACGCAGGTGCCACCTCGCTCCAGCCAGAGCTTGCCGAGCACGGGCTGGTAGGATGGCAAGCGCGAGACCCCAAACCCGCCATAGGCCGACAGGTGGACGGGAGCCGCACCCGTTTCGTCCTCCGGCCCAACCTGAACGTAGGGAACGCGCGTGCCGTCCGCCGATACGGCCTCGTGGCGGCTCATCCGGATGGTGCGCGCGTCGAACGCCGGCGGGGCCTGACGCAGGACGGCCGGCGCGTCGAGCGCGGGTGGGAGAGCGAGTAGCGTTGGCGGCGTCACTGGATCGTGGACGAGCGCGAGCAAGGCTCCGTCCGCTCTCTCCGGATCTCCGTCGAGAGGCCAGAGGTGGACCGAGCCTAAATCAGAAAGCCCGTGAAGAGGCTGCCGCGTCCAACCCTCCGGTCCCCGTTCGAAGACGGTATAGGTGGGGCGCAGGTCCTCCAGGGCATCCACGATAAGCCGCCCGGCCGACCAGAACACGCCCTGGAGCGCGTGTCGCTCGTCAGGCTGCCATAGGACCGTGAACTCGCGGCTACCCGCCAGAAGGTCGGTTAGCGCGATCGTCAGAACCGTATCGACGGCATGTTCGACTCCACCGACGGTCCATGGTTGCCTGGGTCGCACGGACAGTTGGTTACGGTGAAGCTGAATCTCGGCATGCGAGGGAAGGTCGAGCCGGACACACATGCCGGTGCGGTCGCCGAGATGGATGGCCGTGTCGAAGAAGCCAAACCGCTCGACGACCGTCAGGCGTTCCGATCCCGTTTGATGGTCGCAGGAGCCCCAGACCCCCATGCTGCCTTTGGCGGACCCGAACAGCACGGGTGCGTCGAGCGGATCCGTGCCGCGCGACCAGAGCCGGACCGTTCGTGCGTATCCGGATCGCGTCGCCATACCAGGACCGAGGGGACTGGAGAGGATTACGGAGGCGCGGTCGAGCCAGGTGGCGCCCCCCTTGGCCTCGGGCAGGACGAAGCCGTCTGCGACGAAGGCGCGAGTGCTTAGGTCGAACTCCCGCACGACGGCCGCGTCCTTCCCGCCGCGGCTCAGCCGCAGAAGCGCACGATCGAGGTCGCCCTTCAGGATCGCCGCTCCGGCCCAGACCCAGTCCTCCCCCTCAGTCGCGGCGAGCGCGTCGAGATCGAGCAGGATCTCCCAGTCTGGGATCGCGGCGCGATAGCCTGCCTCACCGACACGGCGCCACACGCCACGAGGATGCTCGGCATCCTTCCAGAAATTGTAGAGCCAGGACCCGTAACGCTGAGCGAACGGAATCCGATCGGGTCGATCGAGGAGGCGCTGGATGATGTCGCGATCGCGGCGGAAATCGGCGTCGCCGTAGAGGCCAAGCGTTTCTGCGCTGCGCGCTTCGACCCAGGCCAGTGCGTCAGGCCCATCGACCTCCTCCAACCAGAGGTAGGGATCGTCATCGGGCGACTTCAGGGTCGGCCGGGGATCGCCGTATGCGTTGGGGTCAGCAGGCATGCCCAAGAGCGTACCTCGCGCCTTGGGTTCCTAGAAGCAGGGAGGCGAAAACGTGAATCGGGCTAAAGCCCTACAGGGCGCTCCCGTCTGACTTCTGCGAAGCTGGAGGACAAATAGCTGGGGTGCCAGGATTCTCAGCCAAAACCGCGTGGGGTACGACATCAAGGGGTTAGGCCCTCGACCGCCCATTTTCTGCGGCATCGGACCTAGGGAATGGACCATCGAAGTGGACCCTGGTCAACGATGCGTGCGGAGCGCTCCACAGCCTGAGGGATGCGCCAGCAGGTCGGCAGAGCGCCATCAGCGGACATCGACTGAACGCCCGGTAGCGGACATTCAGTTTCAGGTGACCGCCTGTCCGGTGTCGACCCATTGCAGGCTTTGGGAAGGTCTGCTTCCAGGCTGTCGAGCTGGCGAAGGGCTACCGCTGCCCAATGCCGGTCAAGCAGGTCGACCTCGCTGATGCGCCCGGGCTCACGTCTGTGCACGTGAACCGCGTGCTGCGGGACATGCGCGCCCCGAACCTGGTCACGCTCCGGGGGAAGACGCTGGTGATCGAGGCACGGGATGAGCTTCTGAAAGCCGCCGAGTTCGATCCCACTTACCTGCATATGGAAAAGCGCGCGGTCGACTGAGGCTTCGGCGTGGCACCGCCGCCCGGACGACGACACAACGAGCGTCCGCCTCCGAGCATGCTTCCTGTTTGCCGCCAGCGTAACCCTGGCGCTCTGCATCTCGGCCCACCTCGGCGGCGTCGCCGGAAATCCTGAGACGGAGACCGGCAAGCGGGTCTCATCACGACGATGGGGACGAGGGACTCCCGACATCCCGGAACGAGGTGAAGCGGTCCTGCGCATCGAGCGGCACGTCGACCGTGCATCGCAGGCCGGGGGCCTCGAAATCGAGGCGGACCTTGCCCCCGAGCTCGTGGCTGACGCCACCGTTGATCAGCCTTGTGCCGTAGCCGCGCCGACGCGGCTCGCTTACCGGCGGCCCGCCGGTCTCGCGCCATTCGATTACGAGCCGACGCGCACCGCTTTCCCCGGTGGCCACGCGCCACGCGATATCGACACGCCCGGTCTCGACGGAGAGGGCGCCGTACTTGGCCGCGTTCGTGGTGAGTTCGTGAAGTGTCATGCCGAGTGCCAGGACGTAGCGCGGCGGCAGCTCGATGTCGGGGCCGTCCAGCCGAAACCGTTCATCCTGCTTACCTTCAAAGGGCGACAGCTCGTTCTCAAGAACCGTCACGAGCGAGGCCCCGGACCAGTCGTCTCGCGAGAGCAGGTCGTGCGTCTTGGACAGCGCGAGGATGCGTCCCTCCAGCCGCTCGTCGGTCGCGTCGCTACGACGCGATTGCCGGGCCAGCGACTGCACCGTGGCCAGCGTGTTGCGGACGCGGTGGTTGAGCTCGTGCAGCATCATCGTCTGCCGCTCCTGCAGCTGGTGGCTGCGCGAGATCTCGGCCCGCAGTTCGCCCTCATGCTTCTGCAGCGAGGCCGCCATCGCATCGAACGCCTCGCCGAGCTGGCCGAACTCGGTGGGCCCTGCGATGCCGGTGCGCGCCCCGAGGTCACCGGCCCTCCAGGCGCTGGCGGTCCTGAGCAGTCGATGCACCGGCTCACGGATGAAGGCACGTCCGGCCAACAGGGCCGCTGCCAGCGCAAGGGCGGCGCCCAGGCCGATGAGGATCAGGCCACGCCTCGTCGCCGCATCGATGTCCGCGAAGGCCGTGACCGGCGACAGGCCGACCGCGACCGTGATGCCGTCGAGGTCGTCCGGGGTGGCGGCCGCGACCCCGGTGATGCGCGTCGTGCCGCGCAACCCGATCATGTCGACGACTTGGCCACGGTTGGCCTGGAGCGTCGCTTGGTAGGCGGGCGGCAGGAGCTTGCCGACCCACTCGGCCTGATCGGGCACGCGCAGCAGGATCGCGCCCTTCCTGTCGGCGACCGTGAGCGTGGCATCCGCGGGCAGACCGGCCTGGGATTGTTGCCTAGCGAGGTAATCGAGGTCGACGCTCGCCAGGACGACGCCCGCCGGGCGTCCGTCAGGCCCCGGAATTCCTTGCGCGAGCTGAATGGTCGGCCGGTCGGTGATGCGGCCGCGGACATACTCGCCGACGGCGAAGCCGGCTCTCATTGCATCCTGGAAGTATCGGCGGTCCGCGAGCGAATAGGCGCCGCGGGCGGAGCCGAGGGTGTTGCAGACGACGCGACCGTCTGCGCCGATGACGCCGAAGAAGAAAGCGCCGGGCACCTTGTCGAGCAGCGTCCGCAGGTACGGCGTGCAGACCTCCGGGTCCATGCCATGGATCTCGGGAACCTCCGCGAGGATGCGCAGGGCCTGGCGGACGCCGCGCCCGAACTGTCCGAGATCGGCCGCGACACCCCGGGCGGTCCGGATCGCCTCGGCGCGCACGACTTCGGTGCGCGCCGCGCGCAGCGCGTACTCGTTGTAACCCTGGATGACCAACGCCGGCATGAGCGCCAGGGCCACCAAACCCACGATCCGGTTGGTCAGCGACATTGAGGGACCAGCACTACTCCTCGGTTCCCTCGTCAGCGGTACTGAAGGATTCCGGCATCAACCTAGGTGACATTGCAAACGCGCCCAGGGCGTGCGGCGTTGCGAACGCTGCCCACCAAGCATTCTGTCTCGATATTGGGGCGATATCATCGGTTGGCGATCAGGCCCTCTCTAGGGGCGGGCCCTCCCCGGACCGGCGGACACCTTCAGCCATCGGCCAAGAACCCGGCCAGCGGCGCGGTTAGGGTGCAGCACACCCCCTCCGGCTCGTAGCGGAGCTCGACACGCCCGCCGACCGCCCCGGCGAGCCCGCGTTCGATCAGGCGGGAGCCGAACCCGCGACGGCTCGGGGCGACGACTGGCGGCCCGCCTTCCTCACGCCAGGTCAGGTGGACCGCCTCGTCGCCGTCCGGGCCATCGACGCTCCAGGACAGGGTGACGTGGCCGTCGGGCGTGCTGAGCGCGCCGTACTTGGCCGCGTTCGTCGCCAGCTCGTGCATCATCAGAGCCAAGGAAAGGGCAGTGCGGGAGCCGCAAGGGACCGAAGGCCCGTGAAGGCTGAAGCGCCTCTGCCCCGGGTCGTCGTGCAGGTCGAGCGCGTTCTCGACTACGGCGCGCATGTCGGTTTCCCGGCTTTCCCCTTCGCCCATCATGAGGATGTCGTGGGCCTTGCCCAGCGCGATCAGGCGCGCGGCTAGGACCTCCTTGGCTGCCTCGATGTCGCTCGCGCCACGGAGGGTCTGGGTAGCGATGGCCTGGACCATCGCCAGCGTATTCTTCATGCGATGCGACAGCTCGCGGTTCAGGAGTTGCTGCTGCTCCTCGGCCCGGACTCGCGCCACCGCCGCCTCGACGCGGTCGGCGACGGCCCGAAGGAAGCCGAGATCCTCCGAGCTCCAGTTCCGCGGGATACGGTCGTGGACGAAGAACAGGGCCACGGTGCGCCCGCGTTCCCGCACCGGCATGTTGATCACGCTGGCGACGTCGATCGCCTGCAGGGCGGCGAGGTTCGCGGCGGTGCGCGGGTCCGCGGCCACGTCCCGCACGACGACGGGCTGGCCATGCAGCAGGTCCAGCCGCAGGTCGCCGTAATCCTCGAACCGGTGCCGGCCGGCGATGCTGCGCAGGCCCGTGGCGGTCCAGTCAGGCTCCAGCACCACATGCTCGGCGTTGGCGTCGAGCCGGCCGAACCCGGCTCGGCTGGCGTGCAAGGTGCGACCCACGAGCTCGGCCGCGGCACGGGTCATTTCGGGGATTGCCGCCAGGTCGCGGAGTTGGTCCCCCAGCTCCAGCAGGGCGGACCTGCGCCGCTCCTCGGCCTCGCGGGCCCGCTCCGCCACGATACGGTCGGTCACCTCCATGAACAGCACCACGAAGGTCTCGTCGGTCAGCTTGTGCGCGCGCCCCTCGTACCAGCGTTCCAGGGTCCCGACCTGCCGGATGAAGGTGGCCGAGCGGCCGCTCTCGACCACGTTCGCGAACTCCTGGACCCACTCGTCCTCGATGCCCGCGAAGACCTCGCGGATGGTGCGGCCCGCCGCCTGCTCGCTCGACACGCCGACGAGATCGCCCCAGGCGCGGTTGACCTCCTCGTATCGCCAGTCGGTCACCCGGCCGGAGGCGTCGCGGATCACGCGACCGAGGATGAAGCCCTCGCGCAACTGCTCGAACAGGCCGCGCCAATGCCGCTCGCTCTCGGCCAGGGCCTCGCGCGCCGCCACCTGCTCGGTGATGTCGCGTGACGCGCCCGCGAAGCGCACCGAGCGGCCGTGCTCGTCGTGTTCGAGGTCGCCCCGTCGGGCGATCCAGCGGATCTCGCCGTTGTCCGGGCGCCGGATGCGGTACTCGACGTCGCGCGGGGCCTCTCCGCTGGCGCGCGATGCCGACGTCGAGACGAGGTGCGCGTCCTCCGGCACGACCAGGCGCTCGAAGGCCGTGGACGGATAGCTGTCGCGCTCCGGCAGGCCGTAGAGGCGGCAGAACTCCGGCGTCGGATGCAGGATGCCTTCGGCATCGACCACGAACATGCCGACACCGCCGGCCTCCTGGGCCCGGTGCAGCCGGTCCTCCGCCTCCCGCAGGCGCTCGAACCCAAGACGTTGCTCGGTGCGGTCGCGCAGAATCTTCACGAAGCCGACGCCCTCGCCGGCTTCGTCGCGCAGCACCATCATCTCGCCGTTGGCCCAGAAGCGCTCGCCGTTCGAACGCAGGTGCCAGCGGTCGTCGATGCCGTGACCGGTCAACAGGGCGGCGGCCATTTCCTGGGCGGGGATGCCGGCGGCACGATCCTCGGGCGTGTAGAAGCCGTCGGCGGGCTTGCCGCACATCACGCCGGGTTCCCAACCGAGGATCTTCGTGGCCCCGGCGTTCCAGTCGGTGACGATGCCGCTGCGGTCCATCGCGATGATGGCGTAGTCGATGGCGCTGTCGAACACCGCCTTGTACCGGTCCTGGCTGGACCGGGCGCTGCGCCGAGCCTCGGCCTCCCCGACCTGGGACAGGCCGGCCACGACCGTTCCGGCGAACAGGCCGACCACCTCGCCGTCGCGCGCCGTGAAGGCTCCGGGTCTGCTCGATTGCACCTTGAGGACGCCGATGCCCTCGCCCCGGCGGAACAGGGGCACGACCGCACAGGAGCGTAGGGACAGGCGCTCAATGAGGTCGCCCCTGACGTGGCGGTCCTTGCGGACGTCGGCCACCACCCGTGCCTCGCCGGACAGGAGGCAAGCCCCGGCCAGACTGCCGTGCAGCGGCAGTCGCAGCCCGAGGTGCGGGTCGAGGCTGCCCGCCGCGTTGCGGTAGACGAGCTCGTCGCCGTCGAGCATCTCGACCACGGCGCCCTCGGCCTGGGGCAGCGCCCGCAGTACCCCGTCGACCACCGCCTGAAGGGCGACGTCGAGTTGCCCGCCCGCCCGAGCCACGGCCTCCTGGGCCGCGAGCAGGGCCTCGTGCTGGACCACCGTCGCGCGCTGGGCCGCGAGCATGGCGTCGCGCTCGGCCAACGACCGGCGGAGCTCCAGTTGGGCCATGACCTGTCCGGCGAGTGCCCGCAGCGAGTCGGCTTGGTCGGGGGTCAACCCCCCGGGTCGCGGGGCGCCGTCGATCACGCACAGCGAGCCGATCGGCTCGCCGTTCGCCGCCACCAAGGGCGCGCCGGCATAGAACCGGATGAACGGCTCACCCGTCACCAGCGGGTTGTCGCGCGTGCGGGGGTCGAGGGTCAGGTCGGGGATGACAAGGAGGTCGGGCGCGCCGAGCACGTGGGCGCAGACCGACTGGTCGAGCGAGGTCTCGCACGGCTCGAACCCCACGCGCGCCTTGAACCATTGCCGGTCCTCGGCCACGAGGCTCACGAGCGCCACCGGCGTGCCACACGCCTTGCGGGCGAGGTGGACGATGTCGTCGAAGCCCTGCTCGGGCGGCGTGTCGAGGATGCCGTAGGCGTCGAGCGCCGCGAGGCGCGAGGGGCGAGCGACCTCGATCCGGGCGGAGGTCCGGGCGGTCATCGGCCCGCCTCCCGAACCTCCGGCCTGAGAGGATCCGGCGGACGCTCGGGCCCCGTGATGGGCGGCGTGGCCTCGACCGCGAGGATCTCGCCCTCTGGCGCGTAGATGGCCCCGAGCACGGTCTCGAAGTGCCGGCGCACCCGGGCGTGGCACCCGCAGCAGGCCGCCTCCGTCCGGGACCGGTCGAGCATGTGGATGCGCCCGCGCCCGACGTGGATCAGCCCCTGGCGCTGCAGGTTGGCCAGCACGCCGGTGACGTAGGTGCGCCCGATCCCGAGCATGTTGCCCAGCACCGCCTGGGTGACCGGCAAGGCGTCGGTCCCGAGCCGGTCCTGCAGGCTGAGGAGCCAGCGCAGCACCCGGTGCTCGATGGGATGGGCGGAGTTACACGCCACGGATTGCAGGATCTGCGCGAGCAGGCAGTCGGCGTAGCGCACGAACAGGTCGTTCAGGGTCGGCGAGACGCGCTTGGCCTCCTTAAGGCGGTCCGCCTGCATGTGGAGGACCGAGCCCTCGACCAGGACCACGCATCGGGTGAAGGCCGGCAGGTATCCTTGGCTGACGACGCCTCCGACGGCGCCCTCGTGGCCGACCGTGGCCGTCTCGACGTTCCGGTCACCGCCGGCGGGAACGACCAGGGTGACGACAGTGCGGTCGAGCGGGAAGGTGACATACGAGACGTCCTGGTCGACCTCGAACAACGTGTCGCCCCGCGCGTGGTCCGCGCGGGCGAGATGCGGCGCGATAAGGTCGACGTCGCGGGGCGCGAGCGCGGCCAGGAGCAGGTTGCCCTCGAACGGGTGACCGGTGTCGCACGACATGAAGTGGGGAGTTCCGGCGCTGGGCGGCGTCTTCGCGCCGGAGCTATGCCATGGCCGGCCTGATCCCACAATCCGACATTGGACAGTTTTCGACGTTGCCGAGCGCGTTTGGTCCAATGCGATGGCGGAACGTCAGCCGTGGTGAAGGATGGCCTTCATTGAGCAGTGTCCGGTAGCCCGGCGCATGGCCAGGGCTGCGCCAGCGACCAGGGCGGGCAGGCGGAGGAGTTTGTCGTGGGCGGCCCGCGCCGCGACGGCCGCCAGGCCGAGCCCGAGAACCAACGACGCGGCGCGTTGTGTGGTGGTCAGGTTCGTATGCAGCCTGACGACGTCGCGCACCATTCGGTTCGCCACGGGCCGTTTTCCTAGTGGCCGAAGCCTAACGGTTGGCACCACTTCGCGGCGGGCCGCTCCCGACCCTTCCGAACCTTGGGAGTGTCCGCTTCGCGGCCACGCCGTTGCTGTCCCCCCCTCTGCCGGATCCGGGGTGTGTGGTTGGCAACCTTTGACGGTCCCGCCGGAGCGTGACAGACCGTTGGCATGTCGAATACGCCGACCCGCAACGTCTCCCTGACGACCGAACTGACCGCCTACATCAACGCTCAGGTCGCATCGGGTTACTACTCGAACGCGAGCGAGGTGGTGCGAGCCGGTCTGCGCCTTCTGATCGAGCGTGACCATGCGCTGATTGCCGATGCGCGCCCGGCAGCCCACGAAGGGGCCCGTGCGGACCATCGTCCAGGCCGCTGACTCGATGACGGAACCCAGACCTGCCCCGACGCTCCAGCAGGGCTTCCTCAGCGACGTCGTCGCGGTCGAGAGCATCGCGGCCGTGCCCACGATCCTCGACGTGGTGTGCCGAACCACCGGGATGGGCTTCGCCGCCGTGGCGCGCGTCACCGAGGACCGCTGGGTGGCCTGCGCCGTCAAGGATGACATCGCCTTCGGCCTCAAGCCTGGCGGTGAGTTGAGCCTTGAGACGACCATCTGCCACGAGATCCGGCAGAGCGGCACCGCCGTCGTCATCGACCATGTCGCCGAGGACCCCGCCTTCTGCGGGCACCACACGCCCGCCCAATACGGCTTCCAGAGCTACATCTCGATGCCCATCGTGCTGCCCGACGGCACGTTCTTCGGCACGCTCTGCGCCATCGACCCCAAGCCCGCCAAGCTGAACACGCCCGCGGTCGTGGGCATGTTCAAGATGTTCGCCGACCTGATCGGCTTCCACCTCGATGCCAATCAGCGCCTCGCCTCACGCACCGCCGAGCGCGACCTGTACGAGAACATCGTCCAATCCGACACAGCGCCGATCTGCGTCTTCGACACGGAGTACCGGCTGATCGCCTTCAACAAGGCCCACAACGACGAGTTTTTCCGGGTCAACGGCTTCTACACGAAGGTCGGCGACGTCTTCCCCGACCTGTTCATCCCCGAGCAAGCCGCCGTGATGCGCACCAACATGGCCCGGGCGCTTGCCGGCGAGGCGTACAAGGTCGAGGCCGTCTTCGGCCGGACCGAGTTCGGCCAGCCGTGTTGGGAGATCAGCTACACGCCCCTGCGCGACGCGGCGGGAAAGGTATTTGGCGCCTTCCACCAAGCCCACGACATCAGCGCGCGGCTCAGGGCGGAGGCTGAGCTTCAGGACGCGCAGTGACCTGACCGGTATTTTGGACCGAGCCGAGTGGGAGGCTACTGCATGGTAGCGGCCATGGGTAGCCGGAAGGCCAGATCTGGGAAGCTGACAGGCGCAGGTGGCCGATAGCCAAGCGACGAGTGCGGTCGGACGCGGTTGTAGGTGGATTGCCATAGACCAATCACGATCTGCGCCTCCTTCAGCGAGTAGAAGATCTCTTGGCGTAGGCACTCGTCGCGCAGCTTGCCGTTGAAGCTCTCACAGTACCCGTTCTCCCACGGCGATCCCGGTGCGATGTACTGGATCTGCGAGCCAGCTTTGGCGACCCATTTGCGCAGCGCCTTCGAGATCATCTCAGGGCC
>NZ_FMWU01000015.1 GCF_900103195.1 Methylobacterium sp. UNC378MF
GCCGATCTTCCGGCAGTAAACCTTTCCCCAAAAGGGCGTATCCGGTATTAGCCCTAGTTTCCCAGGGTTATTCCAGACCAGAAGGCACGTTCCCACGCGTTACTCACCCGTCCGCCGCTGACCCCGAAGGGCCCGCTCGACTTGCATGTGTTAAGCCTGCCGCCAGCGTTCGCTCTGAGCCAGGATCAAACTCTCACGTTGAAGAGATTGATCTGGCCGATCACATTATTCTCAGACGGAGCCTCACATCGACCAAGTGCCAGACGCTTCACAGCGCCAAAACACCCGTCGGTGAGCTCAGAAAGAAGAACAACAGATCAGCACAAGTCTCTCACGCCAGGTCCTAAGACCCAGCCGCAAGGACAAACGCCGCCCGCGTCTCCCTTCCTCATTCCAACTTGTCAAAGATCAGTAATCACTCTCGTAATTACCGGCTGAGGAGAAGTCAAGTACCTCGGCTTTCGCCAGATCTACTTTTCTAAACCCCGGGAAGTCCGTCCGACCCGCTCCGTTTTTCTTCCGGACCGCGTCGGGAGGCGCCGTATAAGCCGCCCCAGACTTCCGTGTCAACCGCCCATTTTCCCGGCGAAAGAACCGAACCGGCCGGGCCGGATCTCGGCGCCTCCGTCGACGAAGCGCAGCGTGGAACGGCCCGGAGGCCCTTCGGTGCGGCGCTGGACGATGGACGCTCCCTCAGCCGCCGGGTTCGGGTCGAGCCTGCGCCCGCGCCCGACAGCGTCCCGACCCCGAAGGGTCGATGCTGGCCGGTGATGCTGATGGAAGTTCCGGCCGACGGCGTGCCGTCGTGTCCGGTGAGGCGGATTTAGTGGTGGGGGCGGCGATACGCAAGGGGTCCCACGCAGGACGGCCAAGCCCGGGACGCACACCTCCCGGATGGCGGTTGCCGCCCGCGCAGAGACGACGCGGCCGGCCCCAATCTGCGCAAGGCGGGCCGCGGCCGCATCGCCTTTGGCCTTCCGTCGCGGGGCGCCGACGCGGATCATCCGGGCGCGAGTCCATCCTGTCCTGAGATGGTCCTGGCCGGGTATGCGTGCCGCAACCTCCGGCGACATCGTCACCCTGCAGGCGTATCGGGCCGGCGGCCAGGCTACGCCCCATCCCGCCCTGGCCGGAATCCCGGCAGACCTTGCTGCACGCCTTCGACACCCTGCCGCGCGGCCTGGAGCCCCATTTTGTGCCGGGCCGGTCCACGCGGAGGGGCCGAGCCCGGCGACATGGGTCAGGTCGACATCCTCGACCTGAGGTTCCGGCTCGCCTACGGGGGCGTCGGGCACGGGGTGTTAGGGCGACGGCAACGAGGGCGTCCACATGATGCGCCCGAAGAGCGCTCCGACCCCGTCCTGAGCGCCCCCGGCGCGGGCCTGCCCGGGCCCGGAGGCCGGCCGCCAAGACAGCTCGCCGAAGGCCTTAACCTAGGTCAATACCGTATTTATCGTCTCCTTAAACACGGAATTAGTATCTTCCGGACTATCGGATTCCGGTTTTCCTGCCGTGCGCCGCCCGGCGGCTCACTCGAGGCCACCTGGCATGCGCCCGCATCCCCAGCCTGCCATCCTGCCGCGCCGGGACGCGGCGCGCGATCCCCTGCTCCCCTATCTCGACGCGGTTCGGCAGGGCCTGCTGATGATCGACCGCACCGGGCTGGTCGTCATGGCGAACGCTCCGGCGCGGCAGCTCCTGGCCGGCCTGACGGTCACGCTGCGGGTGCAGGCCGCCGCGATCCCGCTGCTGCGGGCCCTGCGGGACGGGACCGCCCCGTCGCGGCGCGCCGTCCTGCGCAATCTCCGCCATGCACTGGCCCGGCGGCAGCCGGCCATGTTCGAAGTGCGGCGCCGGGACCATACGGTCCAGGTGGAGGTCCGTCCCCGCGCGGAGGACGGCTGGGTCGTCACACTCGAGGACGTCAGCACCCGCAAGGCCACCGAGGCCCGCGCCGACGCGATGGCGCGGCGCGATCCGCTCACCGGTCTGCCGAACCGCCTGCTCCTGCGCGAGCGTCTCGCCGAGGCCCTCGCGCGCCTCGCGCGGACCGGCGAGTGCTGCGCCCTGCTGCTGATCGACCTCGACCGGTTCAAGCCGGTCAACGACACGCTCGGCCATCCGGTCGGGGATGCGCTGCTGGAGACGGTCGCCGACCGCCTGCGCTCGACGGTCCGGCCCACCGACACGGTGGCGCGGATCGGCGGCGACGAGTTCGTCATCCTGCAGGCCGGGATCCGCGACGCGTCGGGCACGCAGGCGCTCGCCCGCCGGGTCGTGGACCTGATCGGCCGGACCTACATGGTGGAGGGGCATCTCCTGACGATCGGCGCCAGCGTCGGCGTGGCGCTGGCCCCCGAGGACGGGACGGATGCCGACAAGCTCCTGAAGAATGCCGACCTCGCCCTGTACCGCGCCAAGCTCGACGGCCGCAGCACCTACCGGTTCTTCGAGCCGGAGATGGATGCGCGCATGCAGACCCGCCGGAAGCTCGAACTCGACATGCGCCAGGCCCTCGCCCGGCGGGAATTCCAGCTGCATTTCCAGCCGCAATTGCAGCTTGCGAGCGGCACGCTGATCGGCTGCGAAGCCCTGATCCGATGGCGCCACCCTGAACGCGGGCTGGTCTCGCCCCTCGACTTCATTCCGCTGGCCGAGGAGATCGGGCTGATCGTCCCCATCGGCGAATGGGTCCTCCGCCAGGCCTGCCGCGACGCCATGACCTGGCCGGACCACATGTCGGTGGCCGTCAACGTCTCGCCGGCGCAGTTCAAGAGCGACCGGCTCGTGGAGACGATCATCTCGGCCCTGGCAGGCTCAGGGCTGCCCGCCCGGCGGCTGGAAGTGGAGATCACCGAGGGCGTGCTGCTGCAGGAGAACGAGAAGACGCTCCAGACCCTGCACCGGCTGCGGGAACTCGGCGTGCGCGTCTCCATGGACGATTTCGGCACCGGCTACTCGTCGCTGAGCTACCTGCGCTCGTTCCCGTTCGACAAGATCAAGATCGACCGCTCCTTCGTGAAGGATCTGACCAGCAAGCCCGACGGCGAAGCGATCATCCGGGCCATCGCCGGCCTGGGGAAGAGCCTGGGCATGACAACGGTCGCCGAGGGCGTCGAGACGGCGGAACAGATGCAGCGCATCCGCCTGGAGGGCTGCACCGACGTGCAGGGCTACCTCATCAGCAAGCCCGTTCCGGCCGAGGACCTGCGCCAGGTCTTCGCCGGCTTCCCGCAGGCCTGACCCCCCTCCCCTTCCGGACGCATTGCCATGAGCGACCTCTACCGTCTGGTCTATGCCAGCAAGAACCTGCTCCAGGGCCCGGAGCCGGAGGTGATGGCTGCAGTCCGGCAGATCCTCGACGCATCCCAGCGGAACAATGCGGCGGCCGGGGTCACCGGCGCCCTGATGTTCAACGCGGGCGCCTTCGCGCAGGTGCTCGAAGGCCCGCGGCGGGGCGTGGAGGCGACCTTCGAGCGCATCCAGCGCGACCTGCGGCACGACGACGTCACGGTCCTGCAATGCGGCCCGGCGGAGAGCCGCGCCTTCGGCAACTGGTCGATGGCGTTCGTGGGCCGGTCGACCAGCGGGCAGGCCCGCTTCAGCAGCCTCTCGGCCGAGAGCGGCTTCGACTTCGCGCGCCTCGACGGTGACCGGGTTTTCGCCATGCTGCACGGGCTCGTTCTGGAGGAAGAGGGATTCCCGGCCGTCGTGGCCGCCCCCGCAGAGATCAACGGCGCGGAGACCACCGGCGCTGAGAGCGCGCCCGAGCCGCGCGCGGCTTCCGGACTCGACGTCGCGCAGGTGCGGGCCGAGATCGCGCAGCTGCGCCCGGAGCCCGCAGCGCAGGTCGCCCCGCCGGCTTCCGGCGGATCGGACCGGACGCCACCGGTCGGCCCGATCCTGACCCGGCCTGCCGGAACGCGCGGCGCGACCGAAGCCGCGCTCAGCGTGCTCAAGGCGGCCCTGGCGAGTGAGCGGCAGCGCACGACCGACCTGCGGGCGGAGATCGACGCCCTGCGCATCGCGCTGGCCGCTTCCGCGGACCGGCTCGAGGCGATGCGCGACGAGAGGGACCTGTGGGCCGGACGGGCCGGCCTGCTCGCCCGCGCCATGGCGCAGGAGGCCGAAGGTGCGCGGGGCGCCGCACCGGCCGAGGCCGGCCAGACGCCTCCGGCGGCGACGCGCGAGACCCGCGCCGCCTGAAACCGCCGCGGCGGGCGGGCGAATAGGCGTCATCGTGGCCAGTCCCGAGGGACCCGATGACGCGGCTGCACGACCTGACGGGCCCCCCGGCATGACCGGGGGCGCCCTGCTCCTGCGCCTGTCCGCCATCGGCGCGGTGCTGGCCGGGACCGCCGGTACCTTCGCGTATGCCGGCGGCTGGCTCTCCCGTGGAAGTCGGCACCCTGACCCTCACGGCGGCGATGCCGGAGGCCGCCTCCACTTGCCGCGACATCAATTTCGATCCGCTGGTGCTGCCGGCCGGCAAATCACTGGCGCCATGCGCCGCCGCCCCTGCCGGCGGAGCTTCCGGGCTGGCAGAGGCGCGCCGCCCACGGCTCGCACATCCTGCTCTACGGCCTCATGCTGGCCCTGCCGCTCGTCGGCTGGGCGATACTGTCGGCGGCGCGCTATCCCGTTATCCTCGCCGGTCCGGTGGTCCTGCCGCCGATCCTGCCGCAGGATACGATGCTTTACGCGGTCCTGCGCCGACTCCACACCGTGCTGGCCTACGGGTTGTTCGGCGTGGTCCTTGCGCACCTCGGGGCCGCGCTGCTGCACGCGCTGATCCGCCGGGATGAGGTCGTCGCCAGCATGGCACCCCGGCGGTCGCGCCGCAGAGAGCCGACCGGCGGAGGATGACGGCTCAACCGTTCTCTTGAAAGTCTGATCCGTTCTCCATAAAGAACGCACGCCCGATCGGATTGGACGGTGCGGGCGCAGTCTGGGTGGAGGACGAGACGATGTCGGAGGGATTAGCGGCCCGGACCGTTGCGGCAGCCAACGGCGTGGCCCAGGACGCGGCCTTCGGCGCGGTGATCGCACCGATCCACCTGTCGACGACCTTCAAGTTCCCGGCCTTCGAGCAGGCCGGCCCCTATGATTACTCGCGCCTGGGCAACCCGACGCGGGATGCCCTCGCCGACACGATCGCCAAGCTCGAGGGCGGCGCCCGCGCCGTCCTGGTGGCGAGCGGCATGGCGGCCCTCGACCTCGCCCTGTCGAGCCTGCGGCCGGGCGATCTCCTGGTCGCGCCGCACGATTGCTACGGCGGGACGCACCGCCTGCTCAGCTTCCGCGCGGACCGGGGCCATTACCGCGTCGTCTTCGTCGACCAGACCGACCCGGACGCGCTGGCGGCGGCCCTGGCCCAGGGGCCGAAGGTCGTGCTGATCGAGACGCCCAGCAACCCGCTGATGCGCGTGGTCGATGTCCGGCGCATCACCGCGGACGCGAAGGCGGCCGGCGCGCTGGCTGTGGTGGACAACACCTTCCTGTCGCCCGCCCTGCAGCAGCCGATCGCCCTCGGGGCGGATCTGGTCGTCCATTCCACCACCAAGTTCCTGAACGGCCATTCCGACGTGATCGGCGGGGCGGTGATCGCCGCCGATAAGGCGGTGGGCGAGGACCTCGCCGCCTGGGCGAACACGATCGGCGTCACCGGCTCGCCCCTCGACGCCTACCTGACGCTCCGGGGCCTGCGCACCCTGTTCGTGCGGGTGGAGCAGCAGCAGCGCAACGCCGCCGCCCTGGCGGCTTTTCTGGATGCCCATCCGGCGGTGGCCCGGGTGCATTATCCCGGCCTGCCCACGCATCCGGGGCACGCCCTGGCCAAGGCGCAGCAGGCAGGCTTCGGGGCGATGCTGAGCTTCGAGCTGGCCGGCGGCCGCGCGGCGGTGAAGACCTTCGTGGAGGCCCTGCGGGTGTTCACGCTGGCCGAGTCGCTCGGCGGCGTCGAGAGCCTGATCGCCCATCCGCCGACCATGACGCACGCGGCGATGGACCCGGAGGCGCGCGCCATCGCGGGCATCACCGACGGGCTGCTGCGTCTCTCGGTCGGCCTGGAGGCGGAAGCCGACCTGCTGGCCGACCTGTCGCGGGCCTTCCAGGCCCTGGACGGCTGAGCCGGCCGGTCACTCCTCCTCGACCACGCTGAACCCGGATTCGTCCTCGACCACCCGGAAACGGGAGAGCTGCACGGTCCGGGAGCGCTCGGCCGCCTCGTCGCGGCACTTGTCGACATGGGCGGCGCGGTTGACCACCTGCAGGTTCGGCGCGCCCCAATAGCCGAGGAGCTCCGGCCAGGGCGCGTCCCGGTGCTCCCGCCAGACCCGGTAGAGCGGCAGCGTGTGGTCGACCTCGGCCGTTTTCAGCAGGCGCTTGCCGGTGGTGGTGCAGCGGTGACGCTGGCGGAGCTTCAGCGCCCGGACCTGGGCGTGGGGCGCGATCCAGAACTTCCACGCCGCGACACAGGCCGCGTGCCAGCCGGCCTTGGTGTTGGGCGCGCCGCCCGCCCAGAGATCCCGGTGCCAGCCGAACCGGTAGACCGGCTGGCCGCAGATGCAGCAGGCGCCCCGCCCGCGGGCGAAGGCCGGATCGCGGAAGGGGGCCGGTGGCAGGCGGAAGCTCCTGGCCTGGCCCGCGCCACCGAGCTGCCAGATCCAGCCCTCCGGCGTCCCGGAGCGAGCCGCGAGCGCCCGGGCGAGCCGGTCGGCCCTGAGGATGTGGTTGCGCCAGTAGCTCTCGACGGCGAGCCGCGGCGTCGGCGGGATCAGGGGGCGCGCGAGGGCGTGCTGCAAGACCGGCGCCGGGAAGATGGCCGGGAGGGCCTTCTCCAGTCGCGCCCGGGCCTGCACGTTGCGGAGGGTGCGCCAGCTCGATGTCGTCGTCATGCCGGACCGGTGGTAACCTGCCGGGCGCCGCGCCGCGACGGCGCCGCTGCAACAGCGGGCCCCTCCCGGTTTGCCGGCGCGATACCGCCTATTGTGCCGCGCCCGCCTCCGACGAGTTCGGCGCCCGCGCAAGGGTTAAGAGAATGTTTCCCGTGAAACATCGGCCGATCCGGCGGCTCCGGCACGCCGCTGCCCTCTAGCCCGGCCAGGCTCAAAGGCCCACCGTCGTCGACGGCAATTGGGTACGCGGTTGATGCCGCGATAGACGCGACAGAAATCGGGGCGCCCCGTTGCCAGGGCTGCACACCCCGCCTAGACGAGCCGGCGCAAGGTCTGCCCGTCACCCATCCTACTTCGCAGAGGCGATCTGTTCCGTGATCACCGGTCCGTGCCTCATCGTCCAGCCGATCCACGCGGCGGGCCTCGACCGGTTGCGCGCGGCCGGGCTTGAGCCGCGCCCGGCGAGTGGGACCGACCCCGAGACGCTGGCCCGCGAGGTCGGCGACTGCGTCGCCGTCATCACCCGCAACACCGGCTTCCCGGCCCGCGCCATCGCGGCGGCGCCGGTCCTGCGGGTGATCGGCGTGCACGGCACCGGCACCGACCACGTCGCCACCGCCGAGGCGACCGGGGCCGGGATCGTGGTGGTCAACACGCCCGGCGCCAACGCGGTCTCGGTGGCCGAGCAGACGCTGGCGCTGATCTTCGCCCTGGCCAAGGCCCTGCCGGAGGCCGACCGCTCGGTCCGGCGCGGCGACGACAGCTTCAAGTTCACCGCCCGCCTGGTCGAGCTCGCCGGCCTGACGCTGGGCCTCGTCGGCTTCGGGGCCATCGGGCAGGCGACTGCCCGGCTCGGCGCCGCCCTGGGCCTGCGGGTGCTGGCCTACGGCCCGAGCCGCCCGGACGCCGACTTCGCCAATGCCGGCGCCCTGCGGGCCGCCTCGGTCGATGCGCTCTTGGCCGAGGCCGACATCGTCTCCCTGCACGTGCCGCTCACCCCGGGCACCCGCGGCGTGATCGGCCGGGACCAGCTCGCCCGGATGAAGCGGGGAGCCTTCCTGATCAACACCAGCCGCGGCGGCCTGATCGACGAGGCGGCCCTGGTGGACGCGCTGGAGGCCGGCACGATCGCGGGCGCCGGGCTCGACGTCTTCGCCCAGGAGCCCTTGCCGGTCGACCACCCCCTCGCCCGCCAGGAGCGGGCGATCCTGACGCCCCATGTCGGCGGCTCCACCGGGGCTGCCCTGATCCGCACCGCCGAGACCGCCGCGACCCGCGTGGTCGACGTCCTCGCCGGCCGGCGGCCCGGCGGGCTGGTCAACCCGGCCGTCTGGGAGCGGCGCCGCGCGCCGTGATGGTCCCCCTCTCCCGTGCGGGAGAGGGTTGGGGTGAGAGACCCGTCGCTTCGGGATCGCGCGCCGTCGCCGCTCGCCCACCCGCGCGACTCGTCCGGAGAGCACGCATCCCTCACGCTGTCCCTCTCCCGCACGGGAGAGGGGACGCGCGGCCGATCCTGACGGCGCGGCGCAACTGGCCGGCCCGGATCACGGTGTTTCGTCCGCACCGCGACCGCCCGCCGCGCGCTCTGTCATGCAATCGTCGCAGACGGGCCGGAAAGCCACCCGCTGCATCCGAGGCCAGAGAGGGCTCCATGGACTTCCACCGCCGCTTCACGGTCCTGATGTGCGCCCCGGCCTTCGATCCGGACGATCTCGAGGGCGCGCGCCTCAATCAGATCGTGGCGGCCGTGGAGAGCCGCGGCTTCGAGGTGGTGCGCGCCCGGCGGGTGGAGGACGCGGCCATCGCCGTCCAGACCGACGCGGCGGTCGGCTGCCTCGTGGTCGACTGGGGCAAGCGCGGCCTCGACGGCAAGGCCGCCGCCCTCATCGACATGATGCGCCGGCGCGGCCTGGAGATGCCGATCGTCATCATGGTCCGCCGCAAGCGGCTGGAGGACATCCCGGTCGAGCTCCTCGACTTCATCGACGGCTACATCTTCCTCGCCGAGGAGACGCCGGAATTCATCGCCCGCGGCCTCGTCAGCCGGGTTACGCAATACGCCGAGACCCTCAAGACGCCGTTCTTCGGCGCGCTCGTCGACTACGCCGAGAAGGGCAACCAGCTCTGGACCTGCCCAGGCCACAACGGCGGCATCTTCTATAACCGGTCCCCCATCGGCCGGATCTTCGTGGAGCATCTGGGCGAGGCGATCTTCCGCGACGATCTCGACAACTCGGTCCTCGATCTCGGCGACCTGCTGACCCACGAGGGCCCGGCGCTAAAGGCCCAGAAGGAGGCCGCCAAGATCTTCGGGGCGGAGAAGACCTACTTCGTCCTCAACGGCACCTCGGCCTCCAACAAGATCGTCCTGTCCTCCCTGGTGGCGGAGGACGACCTCGTCCTGTTCGACCGCAACAACCACAAGGCGGCCCACCACGGCGCACTGTTCCTGGGCGGCGGCATCCCGATTTTTCTGGAAACGGACCGGAATGCGTACGGCCTGATCGGGCCGATCTTCCACGAGGCCCTCGACGAGACCCGGATCCGGGAGAAGATCCGCCGCAACCCGCTGGTGACCGATCCGGAGGCGTGGCGCCGGGAGCGGCCGTTCCGCGTCGCGGTGATCGAGCAGTGCACCTACGACGGCACGATCTACGACGCGCAGGAGATCCTGGAGAAGATCGGCCACCTCTGCGACTACATCCTGTTCGACGAGGCCTGGGCGGGCTTCATGAAGTTCCACCCGCTCTACGCCCGCCGGTTCGCCATGGGGCTGACCGGGCTCGACGAGACCTCGCCCGGCATCGTCGCCACGCAGTCGACCCACAAGCAGCTCGCGAGCTTCTCCCAGGCCTCGCAGATCCACACCCGGGACGGGCATATCCGCGGCCAGACCCGCCGGGTCGAGCACAAGCGGCTCAACGAGAGCTTCCTCGTCCACGCCTCGACCTCGCCCTTCTACCCGCTCTTCGCCTCCCTCGACGTCGGCGCCCAGATGATGAAGGGGCGCTCCGGCATGATCCTGTGGGACGACACGATCCGGCTCGGGATCGAGTGGCGCAAGAAGGTCCGGGCGATCCGGCGCGAGTTCGAGGAGAACGAGCGCGACCCGGCGCGGCGCTGGTTCTTCGACCCCTTCGTGCCGGACGTGACGGTGAACGCCGACGGCGCCGAGGTGCCGTGGGAGAGCGTGCCGACCGACGAGCTCGCCGCCACGCCGCGCCACTGGGAGCTGAAGCCCGGCGCGCGCTGGCACGGCTTCACCCACGTGGCGCCGGGCTACGCGATCACCGACCCGAACAAGCTCACCGTGCTGACCCCCGGATTCGACCGGCAGACCGGCGCCTACGCCCAGCACGGCGTGCCGGCGCCGGTCGTGGCGCAATACCTGCGTGAGAACCGGATCGTCGCCGAGAAGAACGACCTGAACTCGCTGCTCTTCCTGCTGACCCCGGGGGTCGAATCCTCGAAGGCCGGCACGCTGATCTCGGGCCTCGTCGCCTTCAAGCGGCTCCACGACGACAACGTCGCGCTGGAGGAGGCCATGCCGGAATTCGTCAACCGCCGGCCGAACCGCTACCGGGGCGTGCGCCTGCGCGACCTCTGCAACGAGCTCCACGCCTTCCACCGGGAGGCCGGCACCTCGGCACTGCAGCGGCGGCAATTCGCCCCCGAGCACCTGCCCGAGATGGTGATGCCGCCGAAGCGCGCCGCCCAGCTGCTGACGCGCAACAAGGTCGACTACGTGCCGATCGCCGAGGCCGAGGGGCGGATCGCCACCACGCTGATGCTGGTCTACCCCCCGGGCATCGGCACGGTGCTGCCGGGCGAGCGCCTGGACGAGCGGGCCAAGCCCATGCTCGACTATTTCAAGATGTTCGAGGCCTCCGCCAACCTGTTCCCGGGCTTCGAGGCCGAGATCCAGGGCGTCTACCGCGAGGTCGACCCGGACGGGCGGATCCGCTTTCACACCTACGTGGCGCGGGAGGGCGCCTGATGGAGATCGAGGTCGAGACGCCCGGCCCGGCCCGCGCCTGCCCCGACATCGTCATCCGCGCCTCCTCGGACGCCGATGTCGAGGCGATGGTGGCGATCTACGAGCACCACATCAGCCGGGGCGTCAGCGACGTCGGCGTCGCCGAGGAGGACCGGCTGCTCCCCGACGACCTGAAGCGGCGGCGCAAGACCATGCGCAAGAAGCGCCTGCCGCACCTCGTGGCCGAGCGGGACGGCGCGGTGGCGGGCTACGCCTACGCGGTGCCGTTCCGGAAGCGGCCGGCCTACCGCTACACGCTCAAGCACTCGATCTACGTGCATCCCGACCACCTCCATGCCGGGATCGGCCGGCGGCTGCTGCCGGCCCTGATCGAGGCCTGCGCGGCGGGCGGCTACCGCCAGATGATCGGCTACATCGACGCCGAGAACGCGGCCTCCCTGCGGCTCCACGAAGCCTGCGGGTTCGAGCGGGTCGGCTACCTGCGAGCGGTGGGCTTCAAGTACGGCCACTGGTCGGACAGCGTCATGGTCCAGCGGGCGCTGGGCACCGGGTCGGAGGACCGGCCGGGGTAGCGGGCCGGGACCGGGCCGCCGTCTTCGCGAGCGGAGCGAAGCGATCCAGCAGCGCCGGGTTCTCCGAGGTCGCGTTGCCCTGGGTCGCTTCGCTGCGCTCGCGAAGACGGAGCGCGTGACACACGCCGAAGGATTCGACCGGGGCCGGGATCAGTGGCCGGTCGCCGGCCGCGCCGTCGCCACGATGTCGATGTCGACCCCGACGTCGAGCGCCACCCACTGGCCCGAGGCCCAGGCCCCCTGCCCGACGCCGAACTCTGTGCGGACGAGACCGACGCGCCCCACGGCGTGCGCTGCCCCGCCGTCGAGGGTCAGGTGGAACGGCAGCGTCACCGGCCGGCTCGTGCCGCGGATCGTCAGCGTCCCGATCGCCGCGTAGTCGCCCTGCCCCTTGTCAACGAAGCGGGTCGCCTCGAAGCGCGCCTCGCTCGCCGCCTTGACGTCGAACCAATCCTTCTGCGGCAGGGCCTCGTCGCGCTGGACGTCCCCGGTCCGCGCGCTGGCGAGGTCGACCAACACGAGCGCGTGTCCCGCTTCGGGCTTGGTGGGGTCGAAATCGACCGCGGCCTTGAACCGCTCGAACCGTCCGGTGAAGGGCACGCCGACCTGCACGCCGGAGAACCGGATGGCGCTCCTGGCCGGATCGACCGCCCATTCGGCGGCGGCCGCCGGCAGGGCCGCACCCGGGAGCGCAGCCAGCAGCGCCGCGAGCAGGCAGAGGTGACGCGGGTTCATCGGGTCGACTCCACGGTGGGGGCGGCGGTCGGGGCGACCGGCGGCCGGTGCCCCGGCAGCATGCGGCGCAGCACGTCGTCGCGCAGGAGGAGGTGGTGGCGCAGGGCCGCCGCCATGTGGACGGCGAGCAAAGCCGCCAGGAACCACGCCCCCAGGGCGTGGACCCGCTCGAGGAGCCCCTCGGCGGCGTCCGGGTCGGGGACGAGGTCCGCCAGCGGCAGGTGCGGCCAGGGCACGAGCCCGTACAGCACCGTCGGGATGTTGAACGGCGACAGCGACACCACGGCCCAGCCGGTCAGGGGCAGCCCGACGAGGAGCAGGTACAGCAGGGCGTGCGCCGCCGCGGCCGCCCTCCGCTCCCGCGCCGGCATCCCGGCCGGGTGCGGCGGCGGCCGGTGGGTCAGGCGCCACAGGACGCGCAGGGCCGTCAGCGCCAGCACGGTGACGCCGACGGATTTGTGCCACTGGTAGAGCTGGAACTGGCGCAGCGGCGCCAACCCCGCATGGGTCATGATCAGGCCGAGGCCGATCAGGACGAGCACGCCCAGCGCGCTCGCCCAGTGCAGCAGGATCGCCACGGCGGAGTACCGCCGCGCGGGAACCCCGTTCGCCATGGCGGATCCCCTCAGGTCAGTCCTGCTTCTCGAAGGCGCCCGCGATCGTGAGGTGCAGCTCGTCGCCGATCAGCGGCACGTAGGTCTTCACCCCGAACTCGGAGCGCTTGAGCGTGCCGGTGGCCTCGAAGCCGACCGTGTATTTCTTGCTCAGCGGGTTCACGCCGGCGCCGACCAGCGTGACGTCGAGCGTCACCGGCTTGGTCACGCCGTGGAGCGTCAGGTCGCCCGTCACCTTCGCGTGGTCCTTGCCGGCGGGCACGACCTTGGTGGACACGAAGGTCATGTCGGGGAACTTGGCGGCGTCGAGCCACTGGTCGCCCTTGAGCTCGTCGGTGAGCTTGGCGCTGGTGGTCGTCACCGAGGCGACCGGGATCTTGACCGAGAGCTTGGCGGTGGACGGGTTCTTCGGCTGCAGCTCCAGCGTGCCGGACACGTCCGAGAAGCCGCCCGCATAGTTCGAGAAGCCCATATGGGAGACGCGCCAGCCGACCTGGGTGTGGCCGGGGTCGACCGCGTAGGTGCCGGCCTGGATCTGGGCGGGGTCGCGGGTCGGCGGCGTCTGGGCCAGCACCGGGGTGGTGACCAGCAGGGCCAGAAGGCCGGAGGCGAGAATCGACTTCAATTGTGTCTCCTGCAGAGCAGACGGTCGCGCCGCGATTCGCTGCGCCGCAGCAGCCCTGTAGACCCGTTCACGCCACCGGTTGAGCCTGCTATCCGGAACCCCATGGTTGCGAGAACGGAAACCTTCCGGGGCGGGCTCGAGGATGTGCGGGCCTTCTGCGCCGTGGTCGATCTCGGCACGGTGACGGCCGCGGCCGCGAGCCTGCAGGAGACCAAGGGCAGCGTCAGCCGGCGGATCTCCCGCCTGGAGCGGGCACTGGGCGCCCGGCTGATGGCCCGGACCTCCCGGGCGGTCTCACCGACCGCCGAGGGGCTCGCCTTCTACGCCAAGGCCCAGGAGAGCCTGACGCTCCTCGACGAGGCGGCCGAGACCGCCCGCGACGCCCGCACGGTGCCGGCCGGGCACCTGCGGATCACGACCTCGATCGATTTCGGGATCGAGGTGATGCCCGAGATCGTCGCGAGCTTCCGGGACGCCTACCCGCAGATCACCGTGGAGATGCTCAATACCGACGCGCGCCTCGACCTCGCGGCCAACCGGATCGACCTCGCCCTGCGGCTCGGCGGCGCGGAGGAGACCGGCTACCGCGCCATGGTTCTCGCCACCCTGGCCCTCGCCCTTTACGCCGCCCCCGCCTACCTGAAGCGCCGCCCGGCCCCGACCGACCTCGCGGGACTGCGCGACCACGACCTGATCCTCGCCCGGGAGCGGATCGGCTCGGCGGGGCTGACCCTCTCCGACGGGCACGGCCGCACGGAGCCGCTCTCCCTGAGCCCGGCGATCCGGGTCAGCGACTTCGCGACCGCACACCGGCTCACCCTCGCGGGCGCCGGGATCGGCCATCTCCCGAGCCTCGTGGCCGCCCGGGCGGTGGAGGCTGGGGAGATCGTGCGCGTGCTCAGCCCCTGGGCGACCCGCAGCAGCCGCCTGCGCGCCGTCACCCTGGCCGGGCGCGAGTTGCCGGCCCGCGTCCAGGTCTTCCGCGAGCATGTCCGCGCCGTCCTGGCCTCGCGCGAATGCCCCCGCGATGTCGTGGACGGTGACGGCGGACAGCGATAGGGCCGCCCCTCCCGGGTTCAGGACGCCGAGCCTGCAAAGGTCGAGATCGGTCCAATTTGACCGATTGCTGGCGCGACCGCTTAAGGGGTTTCGCGCATGCAGCGGAGGCCCGGACCGCCCGGCCATCATTCCGCACGGTCTGGCCCCTCTCGTTTCACGTCCGGATTCCGCTCATGGCCCTTCGCAGGAGGTGCCTGCGCCCCCTTCTATTCTTCGGGACGCTGGCCTTGATCGGAACGGGCATCGCCCTGGAGGCAGCCTGGGCCTCGTTGCCGGCCGCGACCCGGATCGTCCTGCAGAAGGGCAGCCGGTACTGGCCGACCGACCTGTATCTGCGCCGCGGCGACACCATCACGCTGCGAAACGGCGACGCACGCCTGATCCATCATGCCTTCATCGAGGCGGATCGGTTCTCGTTCGATGCCGGCGATCAGTCACCCGGCGCCGAGACGCGCCTGATCTTGGCTACCCCGGGCGATTTCATCATGCAGTGCGGCATTCACCCGAAGATGAAGCTCACGCTCCACGTCGAATAGGGCGCGGAATCCCGGGTCAGCCGTCGCGTCCGAGTCCGAGACCGCGGATGATGTCGCCGATCGGATCGATCCTCGCGGAAGGGTCCGCGGCGACTGGTGCGGGCTGAGGCGCGACCGCGGTAGCGGCCGCCCGATCAGACTGGGCGGTGCGCACGATTGCGGCATGACGGAGCCGGGCAGCCCGGTGCGGGCCGCGCTCCGCACCCTTCGGCCGGCGCGCCGCCACAGCCTTCCTCGGCGCTTCGGCCAGGCTCGCCATCTCGGCAGGAAGCGGCGCGGCCGGCATCGCGGTGGAGGGGACCGCGGCGGCGATCCGCGGCACCGGAACAGCTGCCAGCGCCCCTGTGGTTTCCGGTGCGGTCATTCGGGCCGGCGGATTGACCCAGGCCGTTGGGGCGATCGGTGCCCCGGCAGTCACGACCGGACGTGCGGGGCGCGTCTGCACTTCATAGTTGCCCGGATGCAGAATATGCGCAGCCGCCACCAGCCCGAATACGGCAACGGCAGTCGTCCCAAGGGTGGAGCGATAGTGTTCCATGGCGGAAAAACGTACCGCCAAGCTCCCGGTTCCGCAGGGCCGGAACGTCTGCCCGCATCGGGATGACCGGCCCAAAGAAAAAAGGCCACTCCCGAAGGAGCGGCCCGAAGTCTAGGGAGGAAACGCCCAAGAAGGGCAGCGGGATCGCGACGCCATCGCCATCCCGCAGTGCAGAGATAGGATACCGCATTGCGGCATGCAATGGATCGAGGCCGCCAAAGGCATGCATATGTGCCCTGGTGCAGCGGCAAAGCCATGCGCGCTCAGCATGCCGCAAAGGACGCACTCTCGGTGGAATGACGGCCCGCAACGCAACGGGTTGCAGCCGGAGCTGAAAACCGAGGCGCGAGCGGCGTGGTGTTCAAGCCCCGCCGGGCCGGCCATCCGGGCCGATCAGCCGCTCGATCTCCGCCTCCGCGACGGCGCGCGCCGCGTGTTCGGAAGTATACGGGCGGTACGACCCCCGGACCAGCTTGCCACGGTCGCGGATCGCCCAGGTGAAGCGGCCGGGATCATGCCGGCTCGGCCTGACCTCGACCGTGTAGAGATGCCCGTCCGTCGCACCCATGCGCAGAATGTGCGGAAGCCATCCACATCGGGACAGGGGGTGCGACCGTGGGCGGCAGCCGTGATCGCTGGATCCGTTCCCGATTGGGTCGAGACGGGGGCGATAGCCGAGCCCGTGCCGAACGAGGCACGGATCCCCTCTCCCACACGGGAGAGCGGGCATGTCGCGGCTGTCTCGACCAGAGACGCCTGCCTTCCAGACCGTCGCAGCACGATCGGCAACGGCCCTAGCGCGCCGGCCGCTTGCGGCCCGAGGCCGATCCGCGCGGTCCGGAGCCACCGGCGTCCCGGTCGACGCGCCCGCCCTGGATCGGGCTCCCGGCGCGGCCCTCGGCCCGAGCCTCGACCTGCCCCTCGGTCCGGGTCCCGAGCCAGACCACGTGCTTCGGACCGCTGCCGCGGCCGCTCGCATGGACTCGCATCTCGTCGACCGCGAAGCCGGAGCGTTGGAGGCGGCTCTTGAACTTCCGATCCGGCGCGCCCGACCAGACACCCAGGATGCCGCCCGGCCGCAGGGCCCACCGGGCGCGCTTCAGGCCCCAATTGTCGTAGAGCCGGTCGTTCGACTTGCGCATCAGCCCCTCCGGGCCGTTGTCGACGTCGAGCAGGATCGCGTCGTACCGGTCGGGACCGGCCTGGATCAGGCGGTTGACATCCGCCTCCTGCAGGTCGACCCGCGGATCATCCAGGCAGCCGGCGAAGACATGGGCCAGCGGCCCCCGGGCCCAGGCGACCACCGCGGGCACCAGCTCGGCCACCACCACCTGCGCCTCCGGCCCGAGGCCCTCGAGCGCCGCGCGCAGGGTGAAGCCCATGCCGAGGCCGCCGATCAGGATCCGGGCCCGGGGCCGGTCCTGGAGCCGCGCGCAGGTCATCGCGGCGAGCGCGACCTCCGAGCCGCTGCGCCGGTTGTTCATCAGCTCGATCGTATCGGCCAGGATCGCGAACTCGTCGCCGCGCCGCATCAGCCGCAGGTCGGTGCCGCCGCCCGGCACGGAGCCGGTATCGAGATGAACCCAGGGTATCACGCGCGCGTCCTCGTTTGCCGGCGCCCGTCCCGGACGGGCGTGCGGAGAGATCGTGGCAAGAGCGCGGTGGCGCGCGAGCCCGGCAGTGCGCGCCGCGCAACCCCCCGCCCGGCGACACGTCTTGCCGCGACCGATTCCGGCGGCGTATCAGCACCTATGGCCAAGCGCATCAAGTCGAGACCGCAGGAGCGGGGCTCCGTTCTGTTCGATATCGTCTTCACGGACGGCTCACGGGCCTCGAACCGGCGCGTGCCGGCCGAGATCCTCGGCGGTCTGGACGGCGACGAGCCGGCCCGGCAGTTGATCGCCGAGCAGGAGGAGGAGATCGCCCGCAAGGCCGGCCGGCCGGGCCGCGCGATCGAGAGCCTGACGCGCTCACCCATCGTCAAGCCGAAGCCGGTCGTCTGACCGGCCGGGTCAGACGCTCTCGGCCATCCGGCGTGCGACCTCGTCCCGCAGAGCCTCGTTCATCGCGGTGAACCGGGCTTCCAGGCGCGGGCGCAGCCAGGGGAACAGGCCGGGGGCGAGCAGGCCCGCGACGGTCTCGGACTGCACGAGGCGGACCCCGTCGGCGGTCTCGGTGATCCGGACGTCGTGGTCGCCGGTGAGCAGGGGCGGCACGGGGACGCCGCCGCGCCACGTCAGCCGCCGGCCGGGTTCCCAGCAGGTCACGGTCACCTGCCGCGCGCGATAGGCGCGGCCGTTCAAGGTTCGCTCCAGCCGCCAGCGCGCGCCCTCGCGCAGGCGGCCTTCCGCCTTGCGGATATAGGGGTTCCACGCCGCGTAGGAATCCAGATCCGTCAGTACGGACCAGACCAGTCCGGCCCGCGCGGGGATCGTGATCGCCGCGCTGCTGACCCTGCCGCCCGTCATGCATCCCCTCCCGGTGGCCCGGCGCCCGTTCGCGCCGGCCGTTTCCTGTTCCCGGAAACGCGCGCCGCCCGCCCTTCGGTTCAGACCGCGCCCTCGACCACCTCCAGCGCCCGCAGGATGGCGAAGCCGATCCGCTCGGCCTCGGCCTCCGCGTCGGCGGGGAGCAGCGCCACGGTCTCGACCCCCCGCTCGTCCTCCGGACCGACCACGATCCGGAGGATGTCGCCCTCGACCGCCGACGGGTCCCGGATCAGGCCAACCCGATGGCCGGCCCCCGTGCCGAAAACGCGCAGGGGTGCCTGGTCCAGATCGGGCTCCGGTTCCGGCGCGGGGCTGCGGGGGACGCCGAAGGCAGGGCGGATGACGTTGTCGTCGGACATGCGGAACCCAGTCTCCGTTCGTACGCGGATGCCGGCGCGGGCGGTGCTCAGGCCTGCTTGTGCCGGCGACCCGAGAGGCCTGCCGTCGCGAGCACCGCGTCGGCCAGCACCTCCAGGCCGGCCCCGGCCCAGGCCGGCGTGATGCTCTCGGCCTCGTTGTGGCTGATCCCGCCGTGGCAGGGGCAGAAGACCAGGGCGGCCGGCACCGCGCGGGCGCAGTAGACGGCGTCGTGGTAGATTGCGGTCGGCATGCGCGTCCAGGCATGGCCCCGCGCCTCGGCCGCCGCCTGGACGCGATCCACCAGAACCGGATCGAACGGGGTCGGCGGCGCCCGCCAGAACTCCGCGACCTGGATCGTGACGCCGCGCTCCGCCGCCAGGACGCCGGCCCGGGCGCGGATCTGCGCACCCATCGCCTCCAGCTGCGCGGTATCGCCGTGGCGGGTGTCGAGGCTGAACCAGACCCGGCCGGGCGTGATGTTGCGGCTCGCCGGCTCCGCCTGCAGCACGCCGACGGTGGCGCGGCCGCGCTCTCCGCCCGCGCCGACGGCCGCCCCGGCGATGCCTTCCAGCGACGCGATCAGCGCCGCCGCGGCCATCATCGCGTCGCGCCGGCCGGCCATGGGGCTGCCGGCATGGGCCTCCTCGCCGAGCACCGTGATCTCGTACCAGATCTGGGCGAGCGCCCGGTCGACCACCCCGATGGTGAGGCCGGCATCCTCCAGGCGCTTGCCCTGCTCGATGTGGAGCTCGAAATAGGCGCCGATCTCCCGCAGGCCGGCCGGATCCGCCGCCCCCGCCCAGCCGATGCGCCGCAATTCGTCGCCGAAGGCGTGGCCCGCAAGGTCCCGGGTCGCCAGGATGTCGGCCTCCGGGACGATGCCCATGGCGACGCCGCTGCCGCTCATCGGCGGCGCGAAGCGCGCGCCCTCCTCGTTGCACCAGTTGATCAGCAGGAGCGGCGCCTCGGTCTCGATCCCGGCCTCGTGCAGGGCGCGCATGATCTCCAGCCCGGCGAGGACCCCGAGGGGGCCGTCGAACTTGCCGCCGGTTGGCTGGGTGTCGAGATGGCTGCCGACGGCCACGGGCCTGCGGCCCGGATCGCGCCCGGGGCGATGGAAGATCATGTTGCCGACCCGGTCCACGGTGAGCGTCAGCCCCGCCGCCTCGCCCCAGCGCCGGAACAGGGCGCGCCCCTCGGCGTCGCGGTCGGTCAGGGCTTGCCGGTCGTTGCCGCCGTTGGGCAGCGAACCGATCCGGGCGAGGTCCATCAGGCTGTCCCAGAGCCGATCCTGCGAGAGCGGGAGGTTGATGCGGTCCATGGCGCCTCTGCCGAATGCCTACCGGAGGGTCGAGGTTACGGCGCAGCGGCAACCCGCACCAGGGTGAGCCGGCGCCGATTCCGGCTGCCGGGCGTCCAGTGCACAGGGGCCGGATCGCGGATCCCCGTCGGATCGCGGCGTCTACCGATCATGCGTGGTCGAACTGTTCATGCCGGAGCGATGTGAACCCGACCTTTGTGCCGTGACGGGACGGTCGTGGATTGTCCGGGATCGGATTGCCCAGAGCCAGGGTCTCGATCATCCGCAATAATGCAGCCCGATGGCCGGCGCCCACGACCTCATGCCAAAAGCCGTTGGCGTGGCCGATACTGGACTTCGGGCTTGCGGATTGCATGGGCTCGGGGTTTATCTGTCCGCCATCGTACACTGATCGGTTGTAGCCAGGTCGGAGGGGATTCCATGGTGCTGGCTTCCACGGCAGCCTCTGCCCTGCAGGCCGCCGGATTCGTCGGAACCTGGGATACGGATGTCCGGGCCGGCCGGTCCGTGCTGGACGCGGGCGCGGCGTCCCTGATGGCAGGCGATCCGGGGCTCGCCGGGACTCCGCTGCCGCTGGACGCCGCGCTCGGCCGGATCCATCCGGCGGACCGGGACTGGGTGTTCGGCCGGATCCGCCATGTCCGTCAGACCGGTGGCCCGGTCTCGCTCGAATTCCGCATCGTGACCGGGACGGGCGAGACCCGCTGGATCCTCAACCGCGGCAGCCTGACGCCTGATGCGGACGGCACCTTGCGCGGGCGCGGTGCCTATATCGACGTGACGGATCTGCACCGGGACGCGCTGCAGGCCGCGGAGGGAAACGGCGCGGCGCACGGGACGGACCTGAATGAAGCGGCCGACCACGGCCTCCAGATCCATGCGGCGCTGGAGCGCCACGGCGACCCCTATCTGCGGTCGGTCTCGGGGATGCTGCTCCTCGGGATCGGCCGCGCGCTGGCGCGGCGCGATCCTTGAGACACCCGGTCGGCGGCTCAGGCTCGCCGCCTCAGGTCCGCCAGGGATGGGCCGGCAGCTCGGTCTGGCCGATGGCCTTGGCGCCGGCTTCCGCGACGGCGTGATCGTTCTCGACCGTCGAGCCGCTGACCCCGATGGCACCCGACATCACGCCGTCGCCGTCGACGATCGGGATCCCACCCGGGAAGGTGATCAGCCCGTCATTCGAGTGCTCGATCCCGTAGAGGGGACCGCCCGGCTGGGACAGCTGGCCGATCTGGCCGGTCATCATGCCGAAGAAGACCGACGTCTTGGCCTTCTTCTGGGCGATGTCGATTGAGCCCACCCAGGCATCGTCCATGCGGTGGAACGCCTTGAGGTTCCCGCCGGAATCGACCACCGCGATGCACATCTGGGTGCCGAGCTCCACGGCCTTCGCGCGCGCAGCCGCGATTGCTTTCTCGGCCTGCTCGATCGTTACGTGCATGGGGACACTCCCGTTCGCGTTGTCTGCGAGACAGCCTGTGACGGTTTGAAGCGCCCGGCGTCAAGGTCAGTCGGCGCGCTCCCGGGCGGCACGGATGCGCTCCAAGAGATCGGCCGCCAGCGCTGCGCAGGTGGCGGAATCCGGGCAGGAACGCTTCCACACCACCCGGCCCTCACGCAGGAGGATTTCCGCCTCGGCGGCCATGGCGGGCAGCGGCCGGTCCGGCCGCAGGTCGGCCGCGACGCCCTGCGGGCCGCCCCGAAGCCGGGCAACACCCAGCGCGCAGCAGGACGCACGCAATCGCGCGAGGTCGAACAGGGCGAGCACCGGGGCGGGAGCAGCGCCGAACCGGTCCTCGACCTCGCCGGCAAGCGCCTCGATTGCCTCCGAATCCTGCAGGCGCAGGAGGCGCGTGTAGAGGCTGAGGCGGATCTCGGGCTCGGGGACGTAATCCTCGGGAATCCGGCTCGGCAGGCCGAGTTCGATCTCCGGGCTCCAATCCTCGGCGCGCTCGCCCTTGGCGGCAGTGAGCGCCAGCTGCAGCAGGTGCTGGTAGAGGCCGAGCCCGACGAGCTTGGCGTGCCCCGCCTGATCCTCGCCCACGAGGTCGCCGGCGCCGCGCAGGTCGAGGTCCCGGGCGCTGACCGCGAAGCCGGCGCCGAGGCGATCCAGGGCCTCCAGGGCGCGCAGGCGCTGGAGCGCCCCCGCCGGCGGGGGAGCGGCGGGGTCGCTGAGCAGGTGGACGGTGCCGCGCCGCTGGCCGCGGCCGACACGCCCGCGCAGCTGGTGGAGCTGGGCCAGCCCGAAGCGGGCCGCCTCCCAGACCAGCATGGTGTTGGCCCGGGGCACGTCGAGCCCGCTCTCCACGATCGCGGTGGCGAGGAGAACGTCGCCGTCGCCCTCCGCGAAGCGGACCATGACCTCGTCCATCGCGGAGGGCTTGAGATCCCCATGCGCCACCAGGATATCGAGGCCCGGCACGAGGGCGCGGAGGCGCTCGGCCATGGGGGCGATGTCCTCGATCCGCGGGCAGACCACGAAGCTCTGGCCGCCCCGGCGATGCTCGCGGATCAGTGCCTCGCGCACCGCCTCGGCGTCGAAGGGCGCAACCACCGTGCGGACCGGCTGGCGCAAAGCCGGCGGCGTGGCGAGCACGCTGAGGCTCTGGAGGCCGACAAGCGCCGCCTGGAGGGTACGGGGGATCGGGGTCGCGGTGAGCGTCAGGACGTGGCCGCCTTCCGCGAGGCGGCGCAGGTCGGCCTTCATCTTCGCGCCGAAGCGCTGCTCCTCGTCGATCACCGTCAGGCCGAGATCCGCGAAGGACACGCCGCTTCCGGCGAGCGCATGCGTGCCGACCACGAGGCGGATCGAGCCGTCGGCGAGCCCCGCCTTGACGCGCCTGGCCTCTGCGGGCGCTACGAGGCGCGAGAGCTGCGCGACCTCGACGCCGAACCGGCCGAAGCGGCGCCGCAGGGTCTCGGCATGCTGGCGCGCCAGCACCGTGGTCGGGGCGATCAGCGCCGCCTGCCTGCCGGAGAAGATCGCGGCCGCCAGCGCCCGCAGGGCCACCTCGGTCTTGCCGAAGCCGACATCGCCGCAGACAAGCCGGTCCATCGGCCGCCCGGAAGCGAGGTCGGCCATCAGCGCGTCGACCGCCGCCGCCTGATCGGGTGTCGGCGCGAAGCCGAAGCCCGCGGCGAAGCGCTCCATCTCCCGCGCCGGCGGTGCCAGAACCGGCGCCTCGGTCTCCCCCCGGGCGCGGGCGGCCGCCAGCATCAGGCGGGCGGTCCGCGCCATGGTGGCCTCGGCCTCCAGGCGGCGCCGGGGCCAGGTGCCGCCGTCCAGCTTGTCGAGGGTGACGGCATCGGGTTCCGACCCGTAGCGCCAGATCCGATCGGCTTGGGTCACCGGCACCATCAGGATCGCGTCGCCGGCAAAGCGCAGGCGCAGGCCTTCGGAGAGCGCCTCGCCCTGCGTCGCCATCGGCTCCAGCCCCTCGAACACGCACAGGCCATGATCGCGGTCGACGGCGACATCGCCGGGGCGCAGGTCGACCTCCCCCATCGGCAGCATCGCGCGAACGCCGCCCGTGACCGCGGCTTCCGGGCCGAACAGATCGGCGGCGGCGATCACGGTCGCGCCCTGCTCCGGCACCCGGAAGCCGGCCGCCAGCGGCGCCTCCAGGGCGAGGACATCGCCGGGTGCCGCTTCGGCCACGTCGGTCCAGGCGTCGATCAGACGGATCGGGCGCTCGGCGATCTTGCCCGCCTGGCGCACGAGGCGCCGGAGCGGTCGGACCGAGCCGGCCAGCACGACGACGTCCCCGGCCTTCAACCGCTCGCGCACGACCTTGGCGAAGGCGGTTCCCGGCCGGCGCTCCCCCGAGAAGGTCGGCATGGCGCGGGGTTCCCCGGCTGCCTCGGTGGCGCTGAGCCGGCCGTGCGCCGCAACGATGTCCCGCCACGCCTCCGGCGTCAGATAGAGGCCGGCGCCGGCCTGTCCCTGGGCGTCGCGGCCCTTCAGCCGGCCCCGTGCCTCGTCCATCTGCTCGAAGAAGGCGTCGATCCGGGCCTGTGTGCCGTCCTCAACCGCGAGGCGAGCCTCGGGCACGTAGTCGAGGAGGGTGACGAGGCGCGGGTAGTAGCGGTCGAGCCGATGCTCCTGGCCGGTGAACGGTTCGAAGCTCTGGCCGGAGCCGGGCTCCAGGATGATCTCGGTGGCCGGGTCGATGACGAGCGCGTCCGCCTCCGCCACCGAGCGCTGCGAGACCGGGTCGTAGGAGCGGATCGCGGTGACGCGGCCCTCCGCGTGCTCGATCCGGCAGGGGCGCGACGCGGCGGCGGGAAACACCTCCACGGTGCGCCCGCGGACCGCGGTCTCGCCGGGCTCGTCGACCCGCTCGTCGAGGATGTAGCCGAGGCGCTTGAGGTCGGCGGTCACGGCGGCGACGTCGAGGGGGTCGCCGACCCGCAGGGTCACGCGGGCGGTGGCCCAGGTCTCCGGCGGCGGGACCCGCTGGACCAGGGCGGGGGCGGTCGTCAGCACGAAATCCGGCAGGGCGTCCCGGTCGGTCAGCCAGCGCAGCACGGCGGCCCGGGCCCCCATCGTCGCGCGCGACGGCGAGGCGTGGTCGAAGGGCAGGCAGTCCCATTCGGGATAGACCGCGACCTGCGCGTCGGGGTCCAACGCCCGCAGGGTCGCGGCGAGGTCCTCGAGGCGGCGGGCGTCCCGGGCGACGTGCACCACCGGCCCGGGCCCCTCGGCGAAGGCCAGGAGCGCCACCGCCAGGGCGCCGGTGGGCATCAGCGGCGCGTCCTCCAGCCCCTGCTGGGCGCCCGCCTTCGTCCTGCGCTTGGCCATGCCTGATCCGAACCCATCCCTTGTGAGCCGGCAACGCCGCACCCGCCCCGCGGGCTCCCGGCCGCGGCGATCCGATCCACAACCGTGATCGCGACGCCTCAGCCGCGGTCCGCGACCGCGCCTCTCGAACCCATTCCTGTCGACGGCCGGAACCGCTGCACAGGCAAGACTTGGACGGCGACTGTGAAATTCTTCCGCCGCCGACGGTCAGATGTGAGTGTCGAGTATTGGACCATCGCGGAATGCTTCGCGTGGTCACGCCGCCGGAACGGTGATGCAGAGTTTCACTAGGGGGAAGCGGGAGCGTAGGCTATGACGGTTCCGTGTCGCGGAACGAGACAATGCCCCGCCTGTCGGGTTTCGAGCCCCAGCATGCCCAGCGGCTCGCCGCTTTGCGCGCCTACGCCATCCTCGACACGCCGCCCGAGCGCGAGTTCGACGAGATCGCCGAGATGGCCGCCCAGGCCTGCGGCACGCCGATGGCTCACATCAATTTCATCGATGCCGACCGGCAGTGGATCAAGGCCGCCTTCGGCCACACGCCGCGATCGATGCCCCTCGATTTCGGCTTCTGTACCGAGGCCATGCGCGCGGACGGCGTCCTCGTGCTGCCCGATCTGGCCGCGGAGCCGGAGACCGCCGCCAACCCGCTCGTCACCGGCGCGCCGCATCTGCGCTTCTACGCCGGCGTGCCCCTGGTGACGCCGGACGGCTGGGCCATCGGAACGCTCTGCGTCCTCGACCGCGTCCCGCGCACGCTGACCGACCAGCAGATCTTCATCCTGAAGGCGCTCGCCCGGACGGTGATGACGCAGCTGGAATCCCGGAACGCCGAGGCGGCCCTGCGCCGGAACGAGGAACGCTACCGCTCGCTGTTCACCTTCATCGATGCCGGCTTCTGCTTGGTCGAGCTGAAGTTCGAAGGCGGCCAGGCGGTCGATTACCGCTTCCTGGAGGCCAATCCCGCCTTCGAGCGGCAGACCGGCCTGACCGACGTGGTGGGCCGCTGGATGCGGGAGCTCGCCCCCGACCACGAGCAGCGCTGGCTCGACCTCTACGGCCGTGTTGCCCTGACCGGCGAGCCGGTCCGGGTCGAGCAATCCGCCGAGCCCCTCGGCCGCTGGTATGACGTGCACGCCTACCGGGTCGACGGGCCGGGGCGGAACCGCGTCGCGATCCTGTACAACGACATCACCGAGCGCCGCCGGAGCGAGCGTGTGCTCCGGGCCCGGGAGGCGGAACTCCGGCTGGTCGCGGACGCGATGCCGGTCCTGATCGCCTTCATCGACCGCAATCTGACCTACCAGTTCGCGAACGCCGCCTACGAGGCCTGGACGGGCCAGACACCCGACGCCGTCGTCGGGCGGACCGTCCGGGACCTCCTCGGCCCCGGCCCGTTCGAGGCCCGACGCTCCGGCATCGAGCGGGCGCTCGCCGGTCAGGAGGTCCGCGAGGAATGGGCCTGGACCTTCCCGAACGGGCAGGCCCGGATCGCCGACACCCGCTACCTCCCGCGCCGCGGTCCGGACGGCCGCATCGACGGGTTCTACGTTTTCGCCCACGACGTCTCCGAGCGGAAGCGGATCGAGGTTCTGCTCCAGTCCCGGGCGGAGCACCTGGAGGCGCAGGTCGCCGCCCAGACCCGCGACCGCGACCGGGTCTGGACGCTGTCTCCGGTGCTGAAGCTCGTCTCGGACCGGGACGGGCAGGTCCAGTCGGTGAACCCCTCGTGGAGCCGGGCGCTCGGCTGGTCGGAGACCGAGACGATCGGGCGGCCGGCCCTGGACTTCCTCGCAACGCCCGAGCGCGAGGCGGCGCTGGCGGCGCTACGCCCGCTTTGCGCGGGCAGTCGGGTCGAGGATATCGAACTCTCCTGCCTGACCCGCGCCGGCGACCGGCGCCGGGTGCTCTGGACGGTCGTGCCGGAGGACGGGTTGTTCTACGGCTTCGGGCGCGACATCACCGAGCAGCGCGAGGCCGAGGAGGCCCTGCGCCAGTCGCAGAAGCTCGAAGCCATCGGCCAGCTCACCGGTGGAGTGGCGCACGACTTCAACAATCTCCTGACCATCATCCGGTCCTCCATGGAGTTCCTGCGCCGGCCGGACCTCGCCGAGGAGCGCCGGCGCCGCTACCTCGACGCCGTCTCCGACACCGTCGACCGGGCAGCCAAGCTTACCGGCCAGCTCCTCGCCTTCGCCCGGCGCCAGGCGTTGAAGCCCCAAATCTTCGACATCGGCGCGCGCCTGCGCAGCATCGCCGACATGCTCGACTCGGTCACCGGCGCGCGCATCCGCGTGGTCATCGACCTGCCGGAGACGCCCCGCTACGTGCGCGCCGACGAGAGCCAGTTCGAGACCGCGCTGATCAACATGGCGGTCAATGCCCGGGACGCCATGGACGGGGAAGGCAGCCTGATTCTGCGCCTGGAGGGCGACCGCCCCATGCCGCCGATCCGCGGGCATGCCGGCGCCCCGGGGCCGTTCGTCGCCGTGCGGGTCTCCGATACCGGCGCCGGCATCCCGGACGCGGATCTGGGGCGGATCTTCGAGCCGTTCTTCACCACCAAGGAGATCGGCAAGGGCACCGGCCTCGGCCTCAGCCAGGTCATCGGCTTCGCCAAGCAATCAGGCGGCGACATCGACGTGGCGAGCGCGCGGGGCCACGGCACGACCTTCTCGCTCTACCTGCCGCAGGTCGAGGCGCCCGCCGAGGCGGCCGAGGCGGATCGCGGTCCCCGCCGGACGGCGGAAGCGCGGCGGGGCCTGTGCATCCTCGTCGTGGAGGACAATCTCGGGGTCGGACGGTTCTGCACCCAGATCCTGGAGGATCTGGGCCATGCGCCGGTCTGGGCGAAATCCGCCGAGGAGGCGCTGACCGAACTCGACCAGGCGCCGGACCGGTTCGACGTGGTCTTCTCCGACGTGGTCATGCCGGGGATGGGCGGCTTCGCCCTCGCCCGGCAGCTTCAGACCAACCGTCCCGATCTGCCCGTGGTGCTGACCTCTGGCTACAGCCACGTCCTGGCCAAGGATGACGCCCACGGCTTCGCCCTGGTGCGCAAGCCCTACTCGGCCGAGCAGCTCGCCCAGGTCCTCTACGAGACAGCGAAGCGGCGCGGCCAGCCGGCCACGCCGCTGCCGCGACCGGGAAAGACCGACTTTCCTCCCGCTTAACAGTCTCCGCGTGAATTCACCCGCACCATAGACGGAAATGTTCCCGCTGTCCGAATCCGGATGTAGTCTATCCCCATCGACACGCGAGGCATCGACCGTCATGCCGCTGACCGGACGTTTCTGGTTCCGCCGGACCTGGACCGGCAAGCTGATTCTGCTCGTCGAAGAGGAGCGCGGGCGCTGGTTCCGCCGCCGCCTCGGCCGCAGGCTGCGCTGGCGCGACGCGCGGCTTCTCGACCTCGCTGAAGCGCCCCTGCGCGGGCTCATGACCCTGGAGCGGACCTACCGCGCCGAGTTCGGCCCCGGCGAGCCGCGGCGCGCCGTCAGCCTCACCCCGGTCGCGGGCGGATTGGCCTTGGGGCGCGGCACACCGGATTCAGGAACAAGACCGCCCCTGTCGGGTTGAGGGACGGCAGGACAGCGGTGACGTCGCTGTCTTGCAGCCCCTCGTGGGCGTTTCCTCCCTAGACTTCCGGGCCGTTCTCCTGAGGGCGGTCCTTTTTTTGTTTTCGGCCCGCGGCTGTCGACACGACCTGCGACGGAAAATTCTCACGAATCTCTCAGAGAATCTTCCCTGCCGCCGCGGCGATCCCCGTCTGACCCGGCCTCGAGGGCCAGAAGCGCGAAGGTCGCGAGCCAGTGCTCGCCCATATAGTCGCCCGTGATGTGCGGAAGCCCCGCCGCAAGGTGGTCCTCCGCGGCCGCCCAGAGTAGCGGCCGGCGGAGGTCGTCCGGGCCGAGGGCCGCGGCCAGCGCGCGGAAACACCAGGCGCGCGTGAGATTCAGCCCGTCGAGATGCGCGATCTTCCCATCCGAGCGGTCGGTCACGACGGCCGGGCGGAACAGGGTCGCGGGCCGGGACGCCGCGAGATCGGGCAGGAACCGGTCGAACCAGGGCATGAAGCGCGCGGGCGGCAGCAGCCGGCGCATGCATTCGGCCTCGATCAAAGCGGAGGACAGGAAGTCGTCGCCGCCGGGCTCGCCCCAGGCCGGGCAATCTGCATCTGCCCCGTACCAGCGCTCGGCCGTGTCGTTCAGCAGGGCCGTCAGTTCGGCCTCCCGTGCGCCCTCCGCGTAGTCGGCCGCCAGGCGCAGCGCGAAGGCGGTGTTGAAATGGGTCCCGACCCGCACCGGATAGGGAGCCACCGGCAGGAACTCCGCGAATCGCCGGACGATGGTTCCGGCCAGCGGCGCCAGGGCCTCGGACCAGCGGCGCTCGGGGAGCGCGGAAAGTTCGTCGGCGAGCTTCAGGAGCCAGCCCCAGCCATAGGGCCGCTCGAAGCCCCGGGCGGTGGGGGCGGCGAAGTAGGCGCATTCGCCCGCCACCGTCGCGGGGGTCAGCTGCGCGTCGAACCGGGCGCGGATCGCCGGCGCCTGCGGCCCGTCCGGAAACAGCCGCAGCACGCGCGCCAGCAACCATGTGCCGTGGACGCAGGAATGCCAGTCATAGCTGCCGTGGAAGGCCGGGTGCAGGGCCGCGGGGGTGCGCGCATCCTCCGGCCCGGCCAGGACGTGCCCCGGCTTGTTCGGATATTCGCGGCCGACATGGCCGAGGGCGAGTGCGGCGAAGCGGGCGGCAATGTCCGGGGTGAGCGCACGGGTCGGCGTGGCGGACATCGCGGGGCTCCGACTCTCGGGCGGCCGGCATAGCGGGTTTCCGGTGCGGCGTCAGCGCTCGCGGATCCTTTGGCCGCACGGCCCCGGATCGGCTATCGCGAAACGGCCATGCCGGACGCGCAGCGCCGGCCCTATCGGGAGCCCCCCATGCGCCGCGCGTTGCTCGCCGCCCTCCTCGCCGCGGTCACGGTCGCGAGCCCGGCTTCCGCCGCGCCGGATCCCAGCCGCGACGTCCTGTGGGCCGCCCTGAAGACCTGCGTGCTCGCCAAGCGGCTCGCCAACCGGACCTTCCCGTGTCTCTCGGTCGATCTCGGGGACGGGGACCGTCCGGGCTCGGCAGTCCTGCGCGCGCCCGGCGAGCCGACCCACAGCGTCGTCATGCCCACCGACACCGTGGCGGGCCTGGAGGCGCCGGTCCTGCGGGGACCGCGGGGGGCCGCCTATTGGCGGGCGGCTCTGGCGGCGCGGCCATTCGTGTCCGACGTGCTGAAGGGGAAGCTCACGCCAGCGGAGGTCGGGCTGGCGGTCAATTCGGCCCGGGGCCGCAGCCAGGACCAGCTCCACATCCATCTCGACTGCCTGAAGCCGAGCGTGCTCAAGGCCGTCCGGGCGCATGGTCGCCACGTGGGCCGCACCTGGACGCGCTTCCCGGTGCCGCTGGCCGGCGACCGCTTCTACGCGCTGCGGGTGCCGGAGGCCGAGGCCGCGCAGTTCAATCCGTTCGCGGCCCTGCACACCCTGCCGGGGGCCCGGCCCGACCTGCACCGGACGAGCTTCGCGGCGCTCGCGACGCCCCCGGGCGATCCCGAGCCGGGCTACATCCTGCTGGCCTACCGGGCGCCCAGCGCCAGCGCCGAGGACGTGATGGACCACAGCTGCTCCGTCGCGGCGGCCCGGGGCGGCGCCTGAGCAGTCAGCCGGGCGCGCTGCCGGGAGGCGCGGCGACCGCCGAGGCGTTCCCGGCCTTCGAAGTGCGCCCCCGGCCATGAGGAATCCACCGGCTCCCGTCCGTTCGCACGATCGGCGCAGCGGACGTCGCCCCGGGCATGGTCAGGACGTCACCGGCGGCGGCAATGCATCGAGGAGCTGGCGCAGGAACGCCCGCACCGCCTTCGGGAGCCGCCGGTCGCGCATGGCCTGGACCTGGATGCCGCGGGCGAGGCTCGCCCGGGACTGGATCGGCAAGCTGACCAGCTCGTTGAGGCGCAGAGGCGTCCGGACCGACAGCGCCGACATCAGCGCGAGCCCGCGCGAGCGCCGCACGAAGGGCAGCAGCGCCGAGAGCTTGTTGGCGGTCAGCACCGGCTCGACCGTGATGCCCTCATGCGCGCAGGCGGCGTCGAAGACCTGCCGGAGCGTCGTGTCCCGGGTCGGCAGGGCGACGGGATAGTCGAGGAGATCGACCAGGCGCAGGGCCGGCGCCGGCGCGAGGGGGTGGTCGGGGGCGGCGAGCGCCAGCATGTCGACCTGCCCGTCATAGAGCACTTCCACCTGCGGCGAGGGGGTCAGTGCGAAGGTGATCCCGAGATCGACCTCTCCCACCGACACCGTCTGGGTCACCTGAGCGGGCGGCAGCACCGTCACCTCGAAGCGGATGCCGGGATGGGCCGCGTGGAAGGCCGCGATGGCGTTCGGCACGATATCGAGAGAGAATCCCTCGGAACTCGCCACCCGGATCAGGCCCCGGGCGAGCCCTTCCAGCTCCCGGATCTCCGTGACCACCTGCTCGGAGCGGATCAGCACCTGATGGGCGTGCTGCGCGAGGAGTTCCCCGGCCGGGCTCGGCACCATCCCCCGGGGACGCCGCTCGAACAGAACGCAGTCGAGTTCGGCTTCGAGGTTGGCGATCTGTCGGCTGATCGCCGAAGCCGCCACGTTGAGCTGGGACGAGGCTGCCGCGATCGAGCCGGTCCGCGCCACCGCCAGGAAGTAGCGCAAGCCCGTCGTCTGCATTATTCTGCATTCTTCCTATTATGGTGCCCTGCACATTGCCGAATCGGCAAGGCAGCACTCGCTAAATTCTACTTGTTGCGATCCCAGATGCACAACATCATGGCACGGTGAAAAAGGCGGCAGCCGCGGAACCATCCGCCGGACCTGTTCGCCGCGCCGTCGGAGCCTGCATGCCGCTACGGAGTCTCACCCGGGCCGCCACCTTGGCCGCCTCGCTCGCGACCCTGGTCGCTGCGCACCCGGCGCTCGCCGGCAAGGCCGACGACACCCTGGTCTACGCCTCCGATAGCGAGCCCGAGAACGTCAGCCCGTATCACAACAGCGCCCGCGAGGGCGTGATCCTGGCCCGGAACTGCTGGGACACGCTGCTGTATCGCGACTCCAAGGACGGCTCCTACAAGCCGATGCTGGCGACCGCCTGGACCTGGGCGGACGACACGACCCTGGATCTCACGATCCGCGAGGGCGTGACCTTCCACAACGGCGACCCGCTCGGGCCGGAGGACGTGGCCTTCACGTTCAACTACGTGCTGACGCCCGAGGCGCGCACGGTCACCCGCCAGAACGTCGACTGGATGAAGTCGGTGGAGGTGACCGGCCCACATACGGTCCGCATCCACCTCAAGGCGCCGTTCCCGGCGGCGCTCGAATATCTCGCCGGCCCGACGCCGATCTTCCCGGCGGCCTATTTCAAGAAGGTGGGGCTCGACGGCTTCGCCAAGGCGCCGATCGGCAGTGGCCCCTACCGGATCACCAAGGTCGACAGCGGCCGCGGCGTCAGCATGGAGCGCTTCGACAAGTACTGGTCGGGCAGCCCTCTGGGTAAGCCGAAGATCGGCAAGCTGCAGTTCCGCGTCATCCCGGACGGCGAGAGCCGAATGGCCGAGCTGATGACCGGCGGCGTCGACTGGATCTGGCGGGTGCCGAGCGATCAGGCCGAGCAGCTGCGCGCCGCGCCCAACGTCACCGTGCTCAACTCCGAGACGATGCGGGTCGGCTTCCTGCAATTCGACACGCTCGGCCGGGCGAAGGAGAACTCGCCCCTCAAGGACGTCCGCGTCCGGCAGGCGATCAGCTACGCCATCGACCGCAAGGCGATGGTCGACAACCTCGTGCGCGGCGCCTCGCGGGTGATGAACGCCCTCTGCTTCGTCGACCAGTTCGGCTGCACCGACCAGGGCGTGATGCGCTACCCCTACGACCCGGCCAAGGCCAAGGCGCTGCTGAAGGAAGCCGGCTATCCGAATGGCTTCGAGATCGACCTCGGCGCCTATCGCGAGCGGGACTACGCCGAGGCGGTGATCGGCTATCTCGGTGCCGTCGGCATCAAGGCGCGGCTCAACTACCTGCGCTATGCGGCCTTCCGCGACTCGCTGCGGGCCGGCAAGGTCTCGATCGGCTACCAGACCTGGGGGTCGTTCTCGGTCCTGGACGTCTCGGCCTTCGACGGGGTGTATTTCCGCGGCGGCGAGGAGGATCTGACCAAGGATCCGCAGGTGATCGCCGATCTTCAGAAGGGCGACGGCTCCACCGATCCGGAAACGCGCAAGGCCGCCTACGCCAAGGCGCTCCAGCGGATCTCCGGCGAAGCCTATGCGCTGCCGATGTTCTCCTACTCGACGAACTACGCCTTCACGTCCGACCTGAACTTCACCGCCCAGCCCGACGAGGTGGCGCGCTTCTACACGGCGTCGTGGAAGTGACGATGTCGGTGAAGGCTCAACGCTTTTCCCCTCCCCCTTGTGGTGCGGGGTCAGGGGTGGGGGTGGTGCAGACGGCACCGCAGCGCTCGATCCTGAACCACCCCCACCTCCGGCTCCTCCCCACAAGCTTGAGCGATCCCGGGCAAGCCCGGGATCGCCGGGGGAGGAGAGGACGCTCCGTCCCGATCCGGCACGATCGACGGGAAACGGCAGGAGCCTGAGCCATGCTGGCCTTCACGTTCCGGCGCATCCTGGTCGCCCTGGCGGTGGCCTTCACGGTCTCGGTGGCGAGCTTCCTGCTCCTTCACCTCTCGGGCGACCTCGCGACCGCGATCGCCGGGCCCGAGGCCACCGGGCCGCAGATCGCGCAGATCCGCCAGGATTACGGCCTGGACCAGCCGCTGCTGACCCAGTTCCTCACCTGGGGCTGGCGGGCTCTGCACCTCGACTTCGGCAATTCTTTCTACTTTCGCGAGAGCGTGATCGACCTGCTCGCCGCCCGCCTGCCGATCACCCTCTATCTCGGCATCATCGCGCTGGCCGTGGCCCTGTTCGTGGCGATCCCACTGGGCGTCGTCGCCGCCGTGAAGCGGGATACGTGGATCGACCGGACGGCGCTGGCCGTCTCGGTGCTCGGCCAGGCGATGCCGAGCTTCTGGTTCGGCCTGACGCTGATCCTGATCTTCTCCGTCAACCTCCGCTGGCTGCCGGTCTCGGGCAACGCCAGCTGGAAGAACTTCGTCCTGCCGGCGATTGCCCTCGGCTACTACGCGATGCCGGCGGTGATGCGGCTCACCCGCAACGGCATGCTGGAGGTGCTGGCCTCCGACTACGTCCGCACCGCCCGCGCCAAAGGGCTGCCGCCCCGAAAAGTCCTGGTGCGGCACGCGCTGCGCAACGCCGTGATCCCGGTGATCGCCCTCTCGGCGGTGCAGTTCGGCTTCATGCTCGGCGGCTCGATCGTGATCGAGGCGGTGTTCTCGCTCCAGGGCCTGGGGCAGCTCGCCTGGGAATCCATCGCCCGCAACGACTTCCCCGTCGTCCAGGCGATCGTGCTGGTGCTGGCCATGATCTACATCGGGCTGACGCTGGCGGCCGACCTCTTGAACGCCTTCCTCGATCCGCGCCTGCGCCAATCGTGAGGAGCTGCCGCCCATGAGCCTCCCACCCGACACGGCGGCGCTCGCCGCCGCGGCCCTGCCCCCCGACGCGCCGGTGGCGGTCCCCTCTCCCACCCGCCTGATCCTGCGGCGTGGCCTGCGCCACACTGGCTTCCTGATCGGGGCCGGGATTCTCGGGCTGATCGTGCTGGCGGCGCTCGCCGCCCCGCTCATCGCGCCGCACGACCCCTACGCGCAGGACGTGTCCCGCCGCCTGATCCCGCCGGTCTGGCAGGCCAAGGGCACCTGGGAGCACGTGCTCGGCACCGACAAGCTCGGCCGCGACTACCTGAGCCGCCTCCTCTACGGCGGCCAGATCTCGCTGCTGATCGGGATCTCGGCGGCGCTGATCTCCGGGCTCATCGGCACGGTGCTGGGGCTCTGCGCCGGCTATTTCGGCGGCTGGGTCGATTCGGTGGTGAGCTATATCGTGACCACGCGGCTCGCCATGCCGGTGGTGCTGGTGGCGCTCGCCATGGCGGCCCTGGTCGGCGGCTCGCTCAAGGTGGTGGTGCTGGTGCTGGGCTTCCTGCTCTGGGACCGCTTCGCCGTGGTCACCCGGGCCGCGACCCAGCAGATCCGCAACCAGGATTTCGTCTCGGCCGCCCGCGCCGCGGGGCTCACGGACCTGCGGATCATCCGCCAGGAGATCCTGCCCAACATCATGAACGCGCTGATCGTCGTGGCGACCCTGGAGATGGCCCACGCGATCCTGCTGGAGGCCGCCCTGTCGTTCCTCGGCCTCGGCGTGCAGCCGCCCCTGCCCTCCTGGGGCCTGATGATCGCCGAGGGCAAGCAGTACATGTTCTTCCAGCCCTGGGTGATCACCATCCCGGGCGTGGCGCTCCTCCTGCTCGTGCTGGCGATCAACCTCCTGGGCGACGGCCTGCGCGACATCACCGCCCCCGAGGCGCGCAACTGACGCCTCCGTCAGGCCGGGGCGCAGCCGGTACGTTAACGAAATGTTTCACGGGAAACACACCATGACGCGAGACGCCGCCATCGCGCGCGCCACGGAGGCCTTCGATTCGGGCGCGTTCCTCGCGCTCCTGCGGGAGGCGGTGGCGATGCCCACCGAGAGCCAAGCCCCCGGCCAGGAGGCGGCGCTCCGCGCCTATCTCGACGCCTTCATCGCGCCGCTCGTCGCCCGCCTCGACTTCGAGACCCCGAAGATCTTCTCGAACCCCGACGGGGTGCACGGTCCCTTCCTGATCGCCGAGCGGCACGAGGGCGCGGATCTGCCGACCGTGCTGATCTACGGCCACGGCGACACGGTGCGGGGCTACCCCGAGCAGTGGCGGGAAGGGCTCGGGCCCTGGGAAATCGTGGTCGAGGGCGACCGCTGGTACGGGCGCGGCACCGCCGACAACAAGGGCCAGCACGTTCTCAACCTCGCCGCCCTGGAGCAGGTGATCGCGGCCCGCGACGGTCGTCTCGGCTTCAACGTGAAGCTCCTGATCGAGATGGGCGAGGAATCGGGCTCCCCGGGCCTGCGGCCGTTCTGCCGGGAGCAGGCGGAGGCCCTGCGCTCCGACGTGCTGATCGCCTCGGACGGGCCGCGCCTCAACGGCGAGCGCCCGACCCTCTTCCTGGGCTCCCGCGGCGCCTACAATTTCGAGCTGAGCCTGAACCTTCGGGAGGGCCCGCACCATTCCGGCAACTGGGGCGGCCTGCTGCGCAACCCCGGCACGGTGCTGGCCTCGGCCATCGCCTCGATGGTCGATGCCCGCGGCAGCATCCTGGTGGACGCCTTACGGCCGCCGCCGATTCCCGAGGGCGTGCGCACGGCGCTCGCCGACATCCGCGTCGGCGAGGACCCGACCGCGCCCAAGATCGATGCCGACTGGGGCGAGCCGGGCCTGAGTCCGGCCGAGCGGGTCTTCGCCTGGAACACGCTGGAGGTGCTGGCCTTCAAGACCGGCGATCCGGACGGGCCGCTCAACGCCGTGCCGCCCCACGCCAAGGCGACCCTGCAGCTGCGCTTCGTGGTCGGCACCGACTGGCAGAACCTCATCCAGAACGTGCGCGCCCATCTCGACGCGCACGGCTTCCCGATGATCGAGGTCCGGCCGGCCCGCGCCGCGGAGGTGTTCCAGGCGACACGTCTCCCCGTGGAGGATCCCTGGGTCGAGTGGGCGCTCCAGTCGATCGAGGCGAGCTCCGGCAAGAAGCCGGCGCTGCTGCCCAATCTCGGCGGCTCGCTGCCGAACGACGCCTTCTCGGAGATCTTGGGCCTGCCCACCCTCTGGGTGCCGCATTCCTACCCGGCCTGCCGCCAGCACGGACCCGACGAGCACATGCTCGCCTCCGGCACCCGCGAGGGGATGGCGATCATGGCGGGCCTGTTCTGGGATCTGGGCCGAGACGGACCCGACATCCTCCGCCGCCGCAACGCGAGGGCCTGACACCATGAGCGAGCCGGTCGTCCGCATCCGCGATCTGACGATCGCGCTCCCCAAGGGCGCCGACCGCCCGCACGCGGTCGAGGGCCTGAACCTCGACCTCGAGGCCGGGAAGATCCTGTGCGTGGTCGGGGAGTCGGGCTCGGGCAAGTCGATGAGCGCCTACGCGCTGACCGGCCTCCTGCCCCGGGCCCTGAAACCGACGGCCGGCACGATCCTGTTCGAAGGGCGCGACCTCCTGACCCTCGACGAGCCCGCGTGGCGGTCGCTGCGGGGCCGGCGCATCGCCATGGTGTTCCAGGAGCCGATGACGGCGCTGAACCCGGTGATGCGGATCGGCGACCAGATCGCCGAGATGTTCGAGGCGCACAACCTGCTCACCCGCAGCGAGCGCTGGGCCCGGGCGGTCGCGCTCGCTACCGAGGTCGGCCTGCCGAACCCCGATGAGGCGGTGCGGGCCTACCCGCACCAGCTCTCCGGTGGCCAGCGGCAGCGGGCGATGATCGCCATGGCGCTGGCGCTGGAGCCCTCGGTGCTGGTCGCCGACGAGCCGACCACGGCGCTCGACGTCACCACCCAGGCCCAGATCCTCCGGCTGATCCGCGACCTGCAGCAGAAGCGCGGGATGAGCGTCCTGTTCATCACCCACGATTTCGGCGTGGTGGCGGAGATCGCCGACCACGTGGCGGTGCTCCAGCGCGGGCGGCTGGTGGAATCCGGCACGGCCGAAGCGGTGCTGCGGAACCCGCAGGCGCCCTACACGAAGGCGCTGCTCGCCGCCGTCCCGAGTCTCACGCCGCCGCCGCGTCCGCCCGTGGAGACGGCCCCGGTCGCCCTCTCGGTGACCGGGCTGTCCAAGACCTATTCCGGACGCTCAGGCCTGTTCGGCAAGCCGCGGGTCGTGGCGGCGGTCAAGGAGGTCTCGTTCGACGTCCGCCGCGGCGAGACCCTGGGGATCGTGGGCGAATCCGGCTCGGGCAAGTCGACCACGGCCCGGCTCGCGATCCGCCTGATCGAGCCCGACGGCGGCACGGTCCGGCTGGGCGACCTCGACTACACGGCCCTCGGGAAGGCCGAGCTGCGCGACAAGCGCAGCCGCATCCAGATGATCTTCCAGGACCCGTTCGCGTCGCTGAACCCGCGGCGCACCGTGGAGCAGATCATCACGGCGGGCCCGATCGCCCACGGGGTTCCGGCCGCCGAGGCGCGGGAACGGGCCCGGAGCCTTCTCGACCTCGTCGGCCTCGATCCCAAGGCCGCCGCCCGCTACCCGAACGCCTTCTCAGGCGGCCAGCGCCAGCGCATCGGCATCGCCCGGGCGCTCGCCATGGAGCCGGACGTATTGGTCGCCGACGAGGCGGTCTCGGCGCTCGACGTCTCGGTCCAGCGGCAGGTGCTCGACCTTCTGGAGGATCTGAAGCAGCGCCTGTCGCTGGCCATGCTGTTCATCACCCACGACCTGCGGGTGGCCGCCACGATCTGCGACCGGATCGCCGTGATGCACCGTGGCGCCATCGTGGAGATGCGGGGCACCGCGGACCTGTTCGCCGCGCCGCAGCACGCCTACACCCGCAGCCTGCTGGCAGCCGTGCCGGGTGCTCGCGCATCCTGAGCCGCACCGGCCCTGAACGGGCCAATCTGGGACGCAGAGACAAGTTTTTTGGACGGGACCGCCCTGTCGGGATCCTGCAAGTTCAGTAGGATAGCGCCGTTGTCGAGGGTGGAGCACCCCGGCGGATCCACGGCTGCACCCGCTATCCGTCCCTGCTCGCGCCTCGAACGGGACAGGGTTATCGAGCGTGTCGATCTCAGACAAGACCGACGACATCCGGCCGAACCGCAAGCGCAGCGAGACAGACTTGCCGCCGGCGCTCCGCCGCGGGCGCGAACACCGGATCGTGCGCTGGATCGGTGCCGCCAACCACAAAGCACCGAAACATGCAGGAGAGCCCGCGGAGGAACCTGCATCCGCGTCTCCGGAGACCCGTGTGATCAAGCTGAGCTGGGCCGACACGTTCGGCCGTCCGGGCCGCACTGAACGCGGCCGGTCGGCACCGGGCTCCGCGCAGGTGTTGCCGTTCCAGTCTCGCAAGGGCGAGACCGTGCCGCGATCGGCCCTGCGCCGCGCGGCCGATCAGCCGCCGGTGCCCGTCCTGCGCTGATCGACGCGTCCTCCGGGCACGCCGAGGCCGATCGCCTTCGCGAGGGCGGAGCGCTGCGCGGCGTAGCCCGGCGCGGTCATCGGGTAATCGTCTGGCAGGCCGTAGCGCTCGCGGTACCGATCCGGCGTGAGCCCGTGGGCGGTGAGGTGGCGCTTCAGGGTCTTGTAGGTTCGGCCGTCGATGAAGCTGACGATCCCGTCCTCCTGGACCGATTTGCGGATCTGGGCCGGTGTCGGCCGCTCCACGGCCGGCTCGGCGGCAGCCACCGGCTGCCCATCGAGGGTGGCCAGGGCTCCGTGCACGCTCGCCATCAGCTCGGGCAGCGCTGTCGGCGGAACGGAATTGTTCGAGACATAGGCGGCGACGATCTCGCCAACCAGCGTGACCAACCTGAGGCCGTTCTCGGGATTCTTTTCGGGCACAGCGTGAGTCCACATAAAGCTTTCGACAACGATGCCTGCGGTTCCAAAGCAAAAACCGCGTATGTGTCAAGACGGTCTTGACAGCTGGTCGATCATCCAAAGCGCTTTTCGGTGCGGAAGGGCCCGATCGCCGTCGCGAAAGGCTCCGGTCACCTGCACAAAGGTGCCAATTCGATGTCGGTTACAGGGCTCGAAAGAAAGCGCGGCGGGAAATACCGCGCGGCGTCACCCGATCCCGAGGGCGCGGATCAGCGTGAGGCTGAGGGCGATCAGGACCGCGAGGGAGGCGGTGACCGCCAGGGTGACCCGGCCGCCGACCCGGGCGAGAACCCGGACATCGACCCCGAGGCCGAGGGCGGCCATGGATAGGACCGTGAGCACGCCGGCGAGCTGGGTCAGCGGCTTCACCGCCTGATCCGGGACGAGGCCCAGGGAGCGCAGGGTGGCCAGCGCCAGGAAGCCGAGAATGAACCAGGGCACGAGCTTGGTGAGCCCCGGACGGGCGGGGGCCGTCGGCGCTCCCGCCGCCTGCGGAAGCCGCGGGGCGATCAGCGAGAACACCACCACGACGGGGCCGAGCATCAGCACGCGCACCAGCTTGACCAGGGTGCCGACCTGGGTCGACAGCAGGCTCACCGGCACGGTCGCGGCCAGCACCTGCGGCACCGCGTAGACGGTGAGCCCCGCCAGAACCCCGTACTGGTTGTCGCTCAACCCGGCGAAGGGCACGAACAGCGGCAGCCCGAGCACCATCAGCACGCCGAGGACGGCGGTGAACGCGATGGCGGCGGCAATGTCCTTCGCCTCCGCGCCGATCACCGGCGCCACCGCCGCGATCGCCGAGTTGCCGCAGATCGCGTTGCCGCAGGCCACCAGAATCGCCATCCGGGCCGGAAGCCCGAGCGCCCGGCAGATCGCCACGCTGGCGGCGATGCCGAGCACCACAGTCCCGACGATGCCGGCCAGCAGCGCCGGGCCGGAGGCGAGGATCGCCCCGAGGCTGAGGGAGGCGCCGAGCAGCACGACGGCGACTTCGAGGAGCTGCTTGGCCGAGAAGGCGACGCCGGTGCGGAACCGCGCCGGGGGTGTCCAGGCGGTCCGCACCGCGATGCCGATCAGGATCGCCAGGACCAGGGCCTCGATATAGGGGTGGCCGGCGACCCGCTCCTCCAACGCCTGCGCGGCCATCGCGACGGCGGTGATCACCGCGCACAGGCCGATTCCGGGCAGGACCGAGGCGGCCGTATCCGATCGGCCGCCCCGCTCGCGGCGCAGCGGCGTCGGGGCCGTCTTGGAAGAGGCTTCAAGGCTCACAGGATTGGGCTCCGAAGGTCGGCGACGGAGCCTATAGGAAGAAAACGGTTGCCGCATCCGAACGAAAGAGAAATTGATTCTCTATTCGAGCGATAGATGAGAAGAAACGTCTTCACTCGCGTCGGGTTGCGGCGGTCCGGCCCGCGCACCAAGGGCCGGCGGATTGCGCCGCTCCGGCGTGGACGAGGGCTGGTGGGTGCGCAGCCCGCCTACCGACCCTCAGGCCTGCATGCCCCAGCGCTGGACGGTGCGCCGCTCGACCGTCTGGAAGATCACGTTCTCGACCACGAGACCGATCAGGATGACGGTGAGCAGCCCGGCGAACACGTTCGGGATGTCGAGCATGTTCTTGTTCTCGAAGATGAACCAGCCGAGTCCTCCCGCCCCGGACGACACGCCGAAGACCAGCTCGGCGGCGATCAGGGTGCGCCACGCGAACGCCCAGCCGACCTTCAGGCCGGTGAGGATCGCGGGAAAGGCCGCCGGGATCAGGATCTTGCCGATCAGCCGCGGTCCCGACAGCCCATAATTGCGCCCGACCATCTTCAGCGTCCGGCTCACCGACAGGAAGCCCGAATGGGTGTTCAGCGCGATCGCCCAGGTCACCGAGTGGACGAGGACGAAGATCAGGCTGCCGTTCCCCAGGCCGAACCAGATCAGCGCCAGGGGCAGCAGCGCGATCGCCGGCAGCGGGTTGAACATCGACGTCAGCGTCTCGAGCAGGTCGGTCCCGATCCGCGACGCGATGGCGACGCCGGTGAGCACGGTCGCCAGGGCGACGCCGGCGGCGTAGCCCATGAGCAGCACCTTCAGCGAACTCCAGGCCCGGGCCGGCAGCGTGCCGTCGGCGATGCCCCGGAAGAAGGCCTCCACCGTCGCCGAGAAAGTCGGGAACAGGAGGTCGTTGTCGAGGTAGCGCCCGTAAGCCTCCCAGATTCCGGCCAGGAGGACGAGGATCACGATCTTGCGCAGCCAAGCCTGGTTGTAGAGCCGCTCAGGGATCGACAGCGGCTTCTCCACCACGGCGGCGCCGTGGGCATGGCCGGTCTCGCGCACGATCTCGGGGCGGCTGACCTGCCCATGCGACAGGCGCAGCGCGGTGCCGGACAGCGGGGTGTCAGTCAGGGCTTGCGCGCTAGACATTCTCCGCCTCCTGGATCTCTTCCGAGAACAGCATGTGCTGGATCCGGCCCTCGAGTTGCAGCGCGGCCTCCGGCGATGCAGCACTGTTGAGTTCTGCCTTGACCTCGCCCGGATGGGGCGAGAGCAGGAGGATGCGCGAGCCGACCTTGATCGCCTCGGGGATCGAGTGGGTGACGAACAGCACGGTGAAGCGCGTGCCCTCCCACAGCATCAACAACTCGTCCTGCATGCGCCGCCGGGTGAGCGCGTCCAGCGCCGCGAAGGGCTCGTCCATCAGCAGGATGTCGGGCTCCATCGCCATGCCGCGGGCGATGGCGACGCGCTGCTTCATGCCGCCCGACAGGGTGTGGGGATAGCTGTCGGCGAATTTCGTCAGGTTGACCTTGTCGATGTAGAGGTTCGCCCGCTCCAGGGCCTCGCGGCCCTTGAGCCGGCCCGAGGCCTCGAGGGCGAAGACCACGTTCTGCCGGACGGTCTTCCACGGCAGGAGCTGGTCGAATTCCTGGAACACCATCATCCGGTCGGGGCCGGGTTCGGTGACCGGGCGCCCCTTCAGGCGGATCTCGCCCTCGGTCGGCGCCATGTAGCCGCCCACCGCCTTGAGCAGGGTCGACTTCCCGCAGCCGGACGGCCCGAGCAGGACGAAGCGGTCCCCGGGCCAGACTCGGAAGCTCACCCGATAGGTGGCCGTGACGAGGTGCTCGGGCGTCTTGTAGCGGAGCGTGACGCCGTCGACCTCCAGCAGAGGCTGACCCGTGTCCATCCATCCTCCCTGGCGCCGCGGCTTGGGCCGCGTTTCGCTGAGCGCCGGAGATGGTCCAGCCCTCACGGGAAAGTGTATCGGTCAGTCGAAGAGGCTGTAAAGCTCGATATTTTGTATGCGATAGGACCGGAGTCCTGGTGAACCGGTCCCGGCGGGTTCAGGCCGGGTACCACCACGCCCCGCGCAGCACCACGCCTTCGGCGGTGATCCGCTGGGCGCCCGTCATGTGCTCGCCGCGCGTGTCGACGTAGTCGAAGGCGCCGTCCCGGACCGCCAGCACGGTGGCGTCGCCGAGCGCCCCGACCTTCAGGGTCCCATACTCCATCCGCTTCAGCGCCACGGCGGCGTTCACCGTTGAGGCGGCGATCACGTCGGTGAGGCTCATGCCGAGGCAGAGCATCTTCGACATGGTGGTGACCTGGTCGAAGGCCGGCCCCTCGATGCAGAGCTGGTGCACGTCCGACGAGATCGTGTCGGGCAGGAAGCCCCCCGCCAGCATGGCCCGCGCGGTTCTGAAGGCGAACGAGCCCTTGCCGTGGCCGATGTCGAAGATCACGCCCCGCGCCCGCGCCTCGCGGAGCGCCGGCTTGACGGCGCCCTGCGCGGTCACTGGGGAATTGGGGAACGGCCGGAACGCGTGGGTCAGCACGTCGCCGGGCCGCAGCATGGCCAGCACCTGCTCGTAGCTCGGCGGCGGCTCGTCGATATGGGCCATCAGCGGCAGGCCGGTCTCCTCGGCGACCTGCAGGGCGATGTCCAGCGGCGCGGTGCCCTGGTCGCCCGAGGCGTGGCGCCCGACCCGGACCTTGATGCCGACGATCACGTCCCGGTTGGCGTCGGCGACCTCGACCGCTTCACGCGGTGCCATGAGCCGCGGGTCCTCGCTCTCGCCGACCATGATTGTCTTCGAGAAGCCGAAGATGCCCGCAAAGGACACGTGCAGGTAGGCGAGGATCCGCGCCTGGGACCGCTCGATCACGTGACTGCGGAAGCCCGCGAAATTGCCGGGGCCGGCGCTGCCGGTATCGACCGAGGTGGTCACCCCCGAGGTCCGGCAGAATTCGTCGGCGTCGATGCCCAGCGAGGTGCCGCCCCAGTAGACGTGGGTGTGCAGGTCGATCAGGCCGGGGGTCACGATGGCGCCGGCCATGTCCCGAACCTGCGTGCCCGGGCCGGCCGGCAGGTCGCGGCCGAAGCCCGAGACGCGGCCATCCGCGAAGGCGACGTCACAGATCCCGTCATGGTTCTGCGATGGGTCGATGACCCGCGCGCCCTTCAGGATGAGGTCGTGCTGCACGAGAGGCTCCGGATGTTGGTCGCGGGAATCCGACCCGTCATCGCGAGCGCAGCGAAGCGACCCAGGGATCCGCCACGCTCGGGGATCGCGCGCTGCACTGGGTTGCTTCGCTGCGCTCGCAAAGACGGCGCCGTCATGCCGCCTGAGCGGCCACGTCGTTGAGATGGCACGCGGCGAAGTGGCCGGCGCCTACGGGATCGAGCCCCGGCACCTCGGTCCGGCAGCGGTCGAAGGCGTGCGGGCAGCGGGTGTGGAAGCGGCAGCCGGAGGGCGGGTTGATCGGGCTCGGCACGTCGCCCTTGAGCACGATCCGGGTGCGCCCGGCTCCGGGCTCGGGAATCGGCACCGCCGAGAGCAGGGCCTGGGTGTAGGGGTGCTTGGGCGCCAGGAACAGGTCGCGGCGCGGCCCGATCTCGACGATCTTGCCGAGATACATCACCGCCACCCGGTGGGTCATGTGCTCGACGATGGCGAGGTCGTGCGAGATGAACAGCATCGCGAGGTCGAGCTCGCGCTGCAGGTCGCGCAGCAAGTTGACGATCTGCGCCTTCACCGAGACGTCCAGCGCCGAGACCGCCTCGTCGCAGATGATCAGGTCCGGCTCGGCGGCGAGCGCCCGGGCGATGCCGATGCGCTGGCGCTGCCCGCCCGAGAACTCGTGCGGGAAGCGCCCGAGCGCCTCGCGGGGCAGGCCGACCCGCTCCATCAGGCTGGCCAGCCGGCTCTCCAGATCGGCGGCGTTGCGGGCGAGGCCGAAATTGCGGATCGGCTCGGCCAGGATCGCCCGCACCCGCATCCGCGGGTTGAGCGACGAGAATGGGTCCTGGAACACCATCTGGATGTGGCGCCGCAGGGGCCGGAGCGCCCCGGCCGAGAGATCGTCGATGCGTTTCCCGTCGAGCACCACCTGGCCCGCGGTGGGCGCGTAGAGGCGCATCAGCGCCTTGGCGACGGTGGACTTGCCGCAGCCGGACTCGCCGACGAGCGAGAGGGTCTCGCCCCGGGCCACCGTGAAGGACAGGCCGTCCACCGCCTTGAGTACGCGCTTGGACTGGCCGAACAGGCCGCCGCCGAGGGCGAAGTGCTTCTTGAGGTCGTTGACCTCCAGCAGGATGCGGGCGGCGGGTGCGGGCGTGGCGCTCATGCCGCGAGGGCGTCCTTCGGCGCGTAGTGGCAGGCGGCGAGGTGGCCCGGCGCCTTCGGCTCCAGGGCCGGCGCGTAGGCGCGGCACAGGTCGGTCACGTCCGGGCAGCGCCCGGCGAAGACGCAGCCCTCGATCCGACCTTTGAGGCTCGGCACCATGCCGGGGATCTCGGCGAGCCGCGCGTCGGCGCCGTGCTCGACGGCGCCGAGCTTCGGCACCGCCCCCATCAGGCCGCGGGTGTAGGGGTGGCGCGGCGACCGGAACAGGTCGCGGACCGGCGCCTCCTCGACCTTGCGGCCGGCATACATCACCACCACCCGGTCGGCGACCTCGGCGACCACGCCGAGGTCGTGGGTGATCAGCATGATCGCGGCCCCGACCCGGGCCTTCAGGTCGCGCATCAGGTCGAGGATCTGGGCCTGGATGGTCACGTCCAGCGCCGTGGTCGGCTCGTCGGCGATCAGGAGTTTCGGCGAGCAGGCGAGCGCGATGGCGATCATCACCCGCTGGCGCATGCCGCCGGAGAGCTGGTGCGGGTATTCCCGCACCCGGCGCCGGGGCTCGGGGATGCCGACCAGCGTCAGCATCTCCACGGCCCGCTCCTCGGCCTCGCGCCGGCCGAGCCCCTGGTGCAGCCGCAGGGTCTCGCCGATCTGGCGGCCGACCGTCAGCACCGGGTTCAGGCTGGTCATCGGCTCCTGGAAGATCACGCTGATGTCGTTGCCGCGGATCCTGCGCATGGCGCTGTTCGGCAGGTCGAGGAGGTTCCTGCCCTCGAACTTGATCGCGCCGGCGATGCGCGCCGGCGGCTCGGGCAGGAGCCGCAGGATCGACATCGAGGTCACCGACTTGCCGCAGCCGGATTCGCCCACGATCGCCAGGGTCTCGCCCGACTGGATCGCGAAGGAGACCCCGTCCACCGCCCGGTTCACCCCGTCGGGGGTGCGGAAATGGACCTGCAGGTTCTCGATCGACAGGAGGGGAGTGCCGCTCACGCCTGTGCTCATCACACGTCTTTCGCCATGCGGGGGTCGAGGGCGTCGCGCAGGCCGTCGCCGACGAGGTTCACGGCGAGCACCGTCATCGAGAGGAAGATGGCCGGGAACAGGATGATGTAGAACTTCACCTGCCAGAGCGCCCGGCCCTCGGCCATGATGTTGCCCCAGGACGGCGTCGACGGCGGCACGCCCGCGCCGATGAACGACAGGATCGCCTCGGTGATCATCGCGGAGGCGCAGATGTAGGTCGCCTGCACGGTCATGGGCGCCAGCGTGTTGGGCAGGATGTGGCGCCAGATGATCGCCGGCATCCGCGTGCCCGTGGTCACCGCCGCCTCGACGTAGGGCTGCTCGCGCAGCGACAGCACCACGCCGCGCACGAGGCGGGCGACGCGCGGGATCTCCGCGATGGTGATCGCCACGATGACGTTCTGGACCGAGCCGCGGGTGAGCGCCATGAGCGCGACCGCGAGCAGGATCGGCGGGATCGACATCATGCCGTCGACGACCCGCATGACGATCCCGTCGAGCCAGCGCACCATGCCGGAGACGAGACCGACCGCGAGCCCCGCGATCGAGGCGAGGAACGCCACCGAGAAGCCGACCAGCAGCGAGACCCGGGCGCCGTAGACCACCCGCGAGTACACGTCGCGGCCGAGCATGTCGGTACCGAACCAGTACTGCGCGGACGGCACCCGGGTGCGCTTGGCCGGCGCCAGGGCGGTCGGGTCGACGGTGCCGAGCCACGGGGCCAGCACCGCCATCAGGAACACGATGAGGAGCAGCAGCCCGCCGACCACGATGGTCGGGTTGCGGCGCATGTAGGTCCAGACCCGGCCCCGGCGCTTGCGCACCGGGATGACGTCCGGCAGCGGCGCCGCGACGGCGAGACCCGGGGGCGGGGGCGCCTTCGGGGACGCCTCTGCGGACGGGAGGCCCGTGGGCCGGGCGCTGTCGGGGTAGGGCGCGGCGGTCGCGGTCAATAGCGGATCCTCGGGTCGAGCAAGGTGTAGGACAAGTCGATGGCGAGGTTCACGAGCACGTAGACGAAGCTGAACAGCAGCACGACGCCCTGGATGACGGGGTAATCGCGCCGGAGGATCGCATCGACCGTGAGACGGCCGAGACCGGGGATCGCGAAGACCGTTTCGGTCACGACGGCGCCGCCGATCAGCAGGGCGATGCCGATGCCGATGACGGTGACGATCGGCACCGCGGCGTTCTTCAGTGCGTGGATGAACAGGACCGGCCCCTGCGACAGCCCCTTGGCCCGGGCGGTGCGGACGTAATCCTGCTGCAGCACGTCGAGCATGGTCGCCCGGGTGACCCGGGCGATCAGCGCGATGTAGACGAGGCCGAGCGTCACGGCCGGCAGGATCAGGTTCGACAGCCAGGGCCAGAACCCCTGCTCGATCGGCGTGTAGCCCTGCACGGGCAGCCAGCCGAGTTCGAGGGCGAACACGTAGGCCAGCACGTAGCCGACCACGAAGACCGGCACCGAGAAGCCCATCACGGCAAGCCCCATCACGAGGCGGTCGATCAGGCTGCCGGCCTTCCAGGCGGCGACGACGCCGAGCGGCACCGCCACCACGATGGCGAAGACCAGGGTGACGAGCATCAGCGAGACGGTGGGCTGCACCCGCTGGCCGATCATGGTGGTGACCGGCAGGTTGGTGAAGATCGAGGTGCCGAGATCCCCGTGCAGGATCTGCCACGACCATTCCCAGAACCGCACCAGGAACGGCCGGTCGAGGCCCAGCGTGGCGCGGATGCGGGCAACGTCGTCGGGCGTCGCCTGGTCACCCGCGATGATCGCCGCCGGGTCGCCGGGGGCGAAGTAGAGGAGGCTGAAGACGAACAGCCCGACCACCGCCATGACCGGGATGGTGGCGAGGATGCGCCTGCCGATATAGCCGAGCATGGGTCCTCGCTATCGTGCCGGCTTACAAGGCGCCGAACCGTCTCCGGCCGAGGCGCGGGTCAGAGCGTAATCCATCACGCCTTCGACACGCCCCAGGTGAACGGGATCGGCCCCTTCACGATGCCCGAGACGTTCTTGCGCCACGCCTGGTAGCCGAGGAAGAACCCGGTCGGGACGTAGACCACGCCCTCGCAGGCGGCGGCGTTGACCTTGTCGATGGCGGCCTTCTCGGCGGCCGGGTCGGCGGCGTCAAACCACTCGGCGATGGCGGTCTCCACCGGCGGGATGTTGGGCCAGCCGAACCACGCCTTGTCGCCACTCGCCCGCACCGCCGGATAGCCCGCCGGGTTGATGCAGTCGGCGCCCGCGTGCCAGGTGTGGAACATGTTCCAGCCCCCCTGGCTCGGTGGCGCCTTGGAAGCCCGGCGGGTGCCGGTGGTGCCCCAGTCGGTGGCGACGAAGTCGACGTTGAAGCCCATCTGCTTCAGCAGGTCGGCGGTGATGTCGCCCTGCGCCTTGGTGATCCCCTGGTCCTGCGCCACGATGCAGACCACCGGCTCGCCCTTGTAGCCGGCTTCCTTGAGCAGCTTCTGGCCGAGCTTGATGTCGCCCTTGCCGACATTGTCGCCGCCCGCCTCGCTGTAGAGGGGCGTTCCCGGCGTGAAGAAGCCTGGCAGCTTCTTCCACAGGCTGTCGTCGTCGCCGACGATCGCCCGCATGTAATCCTCCTGGCTCATCGCGGTCATGACCGCCTGGCGGATCTTCGGATTGTCGAAGGGCGGATGCAGGTGGTTCATCCGGAACGACCCGACATTGCCCAGCGGGTCGGCGATATCGACGTTGAGATTGCTGTTCTTGCGGAGCAGCGGGACGAGGTCGGAGATCGGGTTCTCCCACCAGTCGACCTCGCCGTTCTGCAAGGCCGCCGAGGCGGTGGCCGGGTCCGGCATGATGACCCACTCGACTCGGTCGACCAGCATGCGCTTGCCGCCGGCGAGCCAGGAATTCGGCTCGTCGCGGGGCTTGTAGTCGGTGAAGGTCTCGAACACCGCCCGGGCGCCCGGCACCCACTCGTTGCGGACGAACTTCATCGGGCCCGAGCCGACATACTCCGTGATCTGCGTGAACGGGTCGGTCTTGGCGATCCGCTCCGGCATCATCAGGGCCATCGGGGCATTGGTCTTGCCGAGCGCGTAGAGGAGCTTCGGGAACGGCTTCTTCAGGCGCCACTGAACAGTCTTGTCGTCGGTCGCCGTGAGGTCGTCCTGGATGCCTCGGATCATCAGGCCGATCGGGTCCCGAGCCATCCAGCGGGTGAGGCTCGCAACCACGTCCTTGGCGAGAACCGGCTCGCCGTCGTGCCACTTGAGGCCGGGCCGCAGCCGGAAGGTCCAGGTCAGCTTGTCGCCCGAGACCTCCTCGGACTCGACCATCTGGCGCTGCGGCTTCAGCTGCGCGTCGACGCCGTAGAGCATGTCCCAGACGAGGGTGCCGGCATTGCGGACCACGTATTGGGTCCCCCAGATCGGATCGAAATTGGCGAGGTTCGCCTGCGGCACGAAGCGCAGCACCTTGGCGCCCTGCGCCAAGGCTGGGCGCGCGATCTGCGATGCGGCCAGCCCGAGCGCAGCCGAGCCCTTGAGGAAGGTCCTGCGGTCCATCGTCTTCTCCCTGGCGGTGCGGGTCTCAGCCCCGAAGCGCCGGCCCACACCTTGCGGGCGAGTTTGAACGGTTCTGATGCAGGGGCGCAATGCCCCGACGTGACAATGGGGCCCGGGCAAGCGGCCGCACGGCCGCCGGTATCGGGGCGGCGTCAGCTTGGATGAGGGCGGTATTTGCGCGGATCGAACTCACGGGGCGCGCCTCGCAAACCCCGCGCCAGCTCGGCCGTCACTGCGTTATGTATTCAGGATCGCCGAGGGATTTTTCCTGTGCGCCGCCACGGGGCCCGGCGGGTGCGCGCTCGGTGTCGCGAACCCGCGTCATCCCGACACCGCGTCGCCGGGCCCGCGATCCGAACGCGCTGAGGCCCGAAGATCCTGCTCCGACGGCCGCTCTGGTTTCCCGGCTCGCCTGCGACGCTCCCCGGAATGACGGCGCGGAGCGAGATCTCGCCTGACCGAACGTCTCAGCCCACCTGGCGCCTCAGCCCACCTGCCGCAGGTGGCCGCCCCGCGCGCCCGGCACCGCCTGCATGGCGCGGATGAAGGCCGCAATGCGGGGCGCGATCACCGCCCGGTAGCGCGAGCCGTTGAACACGCCGTAATGGCCGACGCCGGCCTGGAGGTGGTAGGCCTTGCGCGCCTCGGGCAGGTTCGGCGTCAGGTCGAGGGCCGCCTTGGTCTGGCCGACGCCGGAGATGTCGTCGTTCTCGCCCTCGACCGCGAGGATCGCGCAGCGGCGGATGGCACCGAGATCGACCGGCGTGCCGCGGTGCTTCATCTGTCCCGTCGGCAGGGCGTGGTCGACGAACACGGTCTGCACGGTCTGGAGGTAGTACTCGGCCGTCAGGTCCATCACGGCGAGGTACTCGTCGTAGAACTCGCGGTGCTTCTCGGCCGAGTCGCCGTCGCCCGTCACCAGATGGTCGAACATGTCCGAATGGGCGGTGACGTGCCGGTCGAGATTCATCGCCATGAAGCCCGACAGCTGCAGGAAGCCCGGATAGACCCGGCGCCACGCGCCCGGGTAAATCGGCGGCACGAGGCTGATCGTGTTGCGCTCGAACCAGGCTTGGCCGCGCTCCTGCGCGAGGCAGTTCACCGCGGTTGGCGAGCACCGGGTGTCGATCGGGCCGCCCATCAGGGTCATGGAGGTCGGCACAGCCGGCTCGTCGGCCGCCTCCATCAGCGCCACCGCGGCCAGGACCGGAACCGCCGGCTGGCACACCGCCATGACGTGCAGATCCGGCCCGAGCACGGCGAAGATCTCCTGCAGGTAGTCGATGTAGTCGTCGAGATCGAACTGGCCCGCGAAGAGCGGCACCATCCGGGCATCGGTCCAGTCGGTGATGAACACCCGGTGGTTCGGCAGCATCGCCTCCACGGTGCCGCGCAGCAGCGTGGCGTAGTGCCCCGACATCGGCGCGACGATCAGCAGCTTGGGCTGCGGCTCCGCGGGCGGCGTCGGAAAGGCGCGGTCGAAGGCGATCAGGCGGCAGAACGGCCGCTCCCAGACCACCCGTTCGGTGACCGGAACCGGATTGCCGTCCACGACCGTCTCGCTGAAGCCGAAGGCGGGCTTGCCGTATTGACGGGTGACGCGCTCGAACATCTCGCAGCCGGCGCTGACGGCGCGGGCATAGGGACCGTAGGCCAGGGGATTGCCCGGCATCTGCAGCCCGTAGCGGGTGAGGTCGGCGGCAACGCGGGCGGGCGCCATCAGGGCGCGGGCGCCCTCGTACATCGAATAGGCCAGCAGCATCGTCACCTCGCGGTCTCGGTCAGGCCACGGGCATCGAACCGCGCGGCTCCTACCTCCTGCAACCCGAATCGGTAGGATAATGCTCCACCCTGAACGCGGGCGGAACATCCCCGAGCCGCGGCGACTTGCCTGTGACCACGTTCGCCTGCGACGCCTCGTCCCGATCGGCTTGCCGGAATCCCCGCCTCCGCGTCATGCGGTGGGGACCCGAAAGAAGCCGGGTCGGCCGGACCCGTCCGACGACGCACCGAAACAGCTGATGCCCGACACCGATCTCAGCGGCCTCGGTCGCGACGCCCGACACCTGCGGCTCGACACCTTCGTGCGCCTGCGCTGGCTCGCCATCACCGGCCAGAGCGCCGCCGTGGTCGGCGCGCAGTTCGGCCTCGGCCTGCCCCTGCCCTTCGGCTGGTGCTTCCTGGTCATCGCCACCTCGTCCTGGCTGAACCTGGCCCTGCGGATCCGCTTCCCGGCGAGCTACCGGCTCAGCGACGATTCCGCCGCCCTGCTGCTCGCCTTCGACATCGTCCAGCTCGCGGCCCTCCTGTTCCTCACGGGCGGGCTGCAGAACCCGTTCTCGCTGCTGTTCCTCGCCCCCGTGTTGATCTCCGCCACCGCCCTGCCGCCCGAGCGGACACTGGCGCTGGGCCTCCTGGCGGTGGGACTCGCGACCCTGCTCGCCCTGGTGCACCGGCCCCTGCCCTGGTTCGCCGACGGGCGAATCGAGCTGCCGTTCCTGTACGTCTCCGGCGTCTGGACTGCGATTCTGCTCGGGACCGCCTTCACGGGCGTCTACGCGTGGCGGGTGGCGGAGGAGACCCGGCTCCTCGCCCAGGCGCTCGCCGCCACCGAGCTGGTCCTCGCCCGTGAGCAGCACCTGTCGCAGCTCGACGGGCTCGCGGCCGCGGCTGCCCACGAATTGGGCACACCGCTGGGCACGATCATGGTGGTGACCAAGGAGCTGATCCGCCAGCTTGGTCCCACAGCCTCCCCGGCGGTGGCGGAGGATCTGAATCTCCTGCGCGAGCAGGTCGACCGCTGCCGCGGCATCCTCGGCAAATTGACCTCCCTCGACGGGGACGGCGCCGGGGCCGGCTTCCTGGAGACGGTGACGTTCAGCCACCTCGTCGAGGAGCTGGTGGCGCCCCAGCGGGCCCTGGGTGCAGCCCTCGACGTGACCAGCAGGGGCGACGGGCCGGAGCCGGCCTGCCGCCGGAATCCCGGCGTGATGTTCGGGCTCGCCAACATCCTCGACAACGCCGTGGATTTCGCCGAGGCCCGCGTCTCCGTGGAGGGGCGCTGGACCCCGGACCGGGTCTGGATCGAGATCCGCGACGACGGGCCGGGCTTCTCCAGCGAGGTGCTGCTGCGGGCGGGCGAGCCCTATGTCACGACGCGCAGCCATGACCGGCCGCAATCCGGCGAGACCGTGGGAGCCGGGCTCGGCCTCGGTCTGTTCATCGCCAAGACCCTGATCGAGCGCTCGGGCGCACAGCTCGCCCTGATGAACGTTGCGGCGCCGGACGCCCACGGGGCGATCGTGCGCGTCTCCTGGGCCCGCCACATCTTCGAACGGGGCGCGGCGCCGCGACATTCTCCGGAACTCAGTATCCGCGCACCCCTGCCACCGCGCGATGCCGTACCTATATAAGGCACAGACCAAGAACCCGACGACAAAATTGGAATGGAGTGCTGGATGCTCACGCAGCCCGGGACCTCGGCGGCGACCGACGCTGCCGTGATCAACGATGCCGATCCGCTGGCCGCCTTCTCCGACCGCAGCCTGCTGATCGTCGATGACGACAAGCCCTTCTCGACACGTCTCGCCCGCGCCATGGAAAGCCGCGGCTACCACGTGCAGGTGGCCGACAGCGTCGCGGACGGCGTCTCGGCTGTCGAGGCACGCGCGCCCGCCTTCGCGGTCATCGATATGCGCCTCGGGGACGGCAACGGCCTCGACGTGATCGCCCGCCTCAAGGAGCGCCGCCCCGAGGCCCGCGGGGTGATCCTCACCGGCTACGGCAACATCGCCACCGCGGTTACGGCAGTGAAGCTCGGCGCCTTCGACTACCTCGCCAAGCCGGCCGATGCGGACGAGATCCACGGCACGCTGATGGCGCAGCCGGGTGAGCGGGCGGATCCGCCGGAGAACCCGATGTCGGCCGACCGGGTCCGCTGGGAGCACATCCAGCGCGTCTACGAGCTGTGCAGCCGCAACGTCAGTGAAACCGCCCGGCGCCTCAACATGCACCGACGGACTCTGCAGCGGATCCTCGCCAAGCGCGCGCCGCGCTGAGGCTGGCCGACCCGGTCGGTTGCATCGCCCCGTCTCTGTGGGCTAGCTGCGCGGGTCTCGGATGGTTCGTCCGGGGCCCGAAATCTTTTCGAGGGCGGATCTCGTGAACGGGCGCAACGCCATCACCATCATCAGCATGATGGTTCTCGTCGGCACCGAAGTGTTCGCCGTGGCCATCGCAGCGGGCTGGGCTCTCGCGGGCATCTTCGATCTCGGCGAGCGGGTCGGGCATGTGCTGATGGGTGTGTTCAGCCTGTTCGCGGCCTGGATCATGCTCCAGCTCTGGCGCCGGGCGACCAGTATCGAGCCTCTGCGCGCTCCGGCTGCGCATCGCTGAACGAGCGCCCCAGGACAAGAGCTTCATTCACGTTGTATCGAACAGCGGAATGATCCCTATGCGTGCGGCGTGTTCGACAGCGCGGCGGCCTTCCTGCTAGAAGCGACCGGCGACGGTCTGTGTGATGTTGTCGCAGGTCACACTCCCGTCCCGGACACGCGTGAGACCCGAAGATCCATGAAAGCCCGTATTATCGTCACCCTGAAGACCGGTGTGCTGGACCCGCAGGGCAAGGCGATCGAGGCCGCCCTCAGGTCCCTCAGCATCGAGGGCGTCGACGGCGTCCGGCAGGGCAAGGTCTTCGATATCGAGGTGTCGGCGGTCGACAGCACTGCCGCGGAGGCGACCTTGCGTGCGGCCTGCGAGAAGCTCCTGGCCAACACCGTCGTCGAAAATTACGCGATCGAGATCCTCTGATGCACGCCGCGGTCGTCGTCTTCCCGGGTTCCAACCGTGAGTCGGACGTCGTCCGGGCCCTGCGGCGCTCCGGCGCCCAGGTGAGCCTCGTCTGGCACGCAGACCACGAGCTGCCCGCCGGCACCGACCTCGCCGTTCTGCCCGGGGGCTTCTCGTACGGCGACTACCTGCGCTGCGGCGCCATCGCCGGCCGGGCCGCCGCCATGGACGCGGTCCGAGCCCACGCGGCCCGCGGCGGGCTCGTGCTCGGCATCTGCAACGGCTTCCAGATCCTGTGCGAATCGGGCCTGCTGCCCGGCGTGCTGATGCGCAACATCGACCGGCGCTTCATCTGCCACCGGCAGACGCTCCGGGTCGAGCGCACCGACACGCGCTTCACCAGCGCCTACACCCAAGGCCAGGTGATCGACGTCTGCGTCGCCCACGGGGAAGGCAATTACTTCGCCGATCCCGAGACCCTGGCGCGGATCGAGGGCGAGGGCCGGGTCGCCTTCCGCTACTGCGATGCGCAGGGCGCCATCACCGTGGAGGCCAACCGCAACGGCTCCCTTAACGCCATCGCGGGCGTTCTGTCGGAGACCGGGACCGTGCTCGGCATGATGCCGCATCCGGAAAATTTCGTCGAAGACTTGGTCGGCGGGACCGACGGGCGTGGCCTGTTCGACAGTCTGGCGGCCTGAGATTTCTGTGCGAAGATTTGTATTAACCGCGCATTAAGGTTTTCGAGGCATGAAGAGGCATCCAGTGATCTGGATGTCGAGTTGGACATATTCGTCCGCTCTGTTTTGATGCCTCCCTGATGACTCTTCGAGCCGCTCCTTCCGGGGCGGCTTTTTTCTGTACGCATGCCGAGGCGGAGCACGACGCGCGTCCAAGCCGACGAGCAGGGTCACGCGTTGCAGCGGGCCACACGGATTCGGAACGCGGCGTGGAGACCGCGCCGGTTTCACCTCCCGCTGGAGCAGATGGCTCGATCCGACCCCCGTCCGGGGCGCGGTAGGCGGGCCCGGATCCGGGAGGACGGCGCGGATCACCGATCACGGGGCCTCGACACGGAGATGAATCGTCCGTCGCGCCGCCGCCGCGGATTCGGAACGCCGTCCTCGCATGAGACTCGCGCCCGCTCGGGATCCGCAACGCGAAAGCCCAGGCCGGGCGGACCCGACCTGGGCTGAGAGCGATCTCGGCTGAGAGCGATCTGGCGGAGCGTCTCAGTACAAGCCGCCGGCCTGCGCGGCCCGGTCGGGATCGGGCGCGACCGCCGCGGGGGCGGCCGCCTGGCCGCCGCCGGAGGAGGACGGGGCCGAGTAGGAATCCGGCGGCGCCGTTCCGGGCTTGAATGCCTCCAGGATCGTGCCGGCGCCCTCGCCCGAGCCGGCGCGGGTGCCGCTGGCGAGGTTGACGCGGATCAGCTTGATCCCCGGGGGCACGCGGAACGGCGTCGGCGGCTTGTCCTTCAGGGCCGTCTTCAGGAACTCGAGGGCGATCGGCGCTGCCAGCCCGCCGCCGGTGGCGCGGTCGCCGAGCGACCGGGGCTTGTCGAAGCCGATATAGATGCCGACCGCGAGGTCCGGCGAGAAGCCCACGAACCACGCGTCCTTGGCGTCGTTCGTTGTGCCGGTCTTACCGGCGAGCGGCTTGCCGATCTGCTTCAGGATCGTGGCGGTGCCGCGCTGGACCACGCCCTCCATGATCGAGACCATCTGGTAGGCGGTCAGCGGGTCGAGCACCTGTTCCGAATCGTCCACCAGCTTCGGCTCGTCCTGGCCGGACCACTTCTCGGCGTCGCAGCCGATGCATTTGCGGTTGTCGTGCCGGTAGATCGTCTCGCCGATGCGGTCCTGGATCCGGTCGATCAGGGTCGGCCGGATGCGCCGGCCGCCATTGGCCAGCATCGAGTAGGCGGTGACCATGCGCATCACCGTGGTCTCGCCCGCGCCGAGCGACATGGGCAGCACCGGCAGCATGTCGTCGTAGACGCCGAAGCGGCGGGCGTACTCGGCGATGAGCGGCATGCCGACATCCTTGGCGAGGCGCACCGTCATCAGGTTCTTCGAGTGCTCGATGCCGTAGCGCAGGGTATGCGGGCCGCCGGACTTGCCGTCGTAGTTCGATGGCGTCCAGGCCTCCTGGCCGGGACCGGCCTCGATGGTGATGGGCGAGTCCTGCACGATCGAGGCGGGCGTGTAGCCGTTGTCCAGTGCCGCCGAGTAGACGATCGGCTTGAACGAGGAGCCGGGCTGGCGCATCGCCTGCGTGGCGCGGTTGAATTCGGATTCGTCGTACGAGAAGCCGCCGACCATCGCGTGCACGCGACCCGTATTCGGGTCCATGGCCACGATGGCGCCGGAGACCTCGGGCTTCTGGCGCAGGCGGAACTGACCGCGCCCGCCATCCATCGCCTCGACATAGACCATGTCGCCGGCCTGGAGGTTGGCGCGGCCGGCCCAGCGCATGCCCTCGGGGGTGATCACGCCGGTCTCGCGGTCCTTGACCACCTGGCCGGAAGCCTCGCGTTTGGGCTGCAGGCCGATCTGCACGCCGCCGCCGCCATTGCCCAGCACCACGGCGAGACGCCAGGGCGCCACGTCGCCGAGGGCCGGAACCTCGGCCGCCGCCATGCCCCAGTCGCGGCCGGTCAGGTCGACCTTGGTGACCGGACCGCGCCAGCCATGAGCCTGATCGTAGCGCACGAGGCCGTCGACCAGAGCCTTGCGGGCCCAAGCCTGCATCTTCGGATCCAGGGTCGTGCGCACCGAGAGGCCGCCCTCGTAAAGCTTCTTCTCGCCGTAGCGCTCGGAGATCTCGCGGCGGACCTCCTCGGTGAAGTAGTTGGCGTTGGCGGCGTTCGGAAAGGCGACGCGCGGGTTGACGCCGAGCGGCATCTTCTTGGCGGAATCCGCCTCTTCCTTCGTGATGTAGTTGTTCTCCGCCATCAGGCGGATGATCTCGTTGCGGCGGTCCAGCGCCGCCTGGGTCTTGCGGTAGGGGTGGTAGTTGTTGGGCCCCTTCGGCAGGGCGGCGAGGTAGGCCGCCTCGTTGATGGTCAGTTCGTGGACCGACTTGCCGAAGTAGTCCAGCGCGGCGGCCGCCACGCCGTGCAGGTTGCGGCCCGGAACGATCGTCCCCAAAAAGATCTCGTTGAGGTAGAGTTCGAGGATCTTGTCCTTCGAGTAGGCCGCCTCGATCCGGAGCGCCAGCAGCGCCTCCTTGATCTTGCGGTCGTAGGTCTGCTCGGAGGAGAGCAGGAAGTTCTTGGCGACCTGCTGGGTGATGGTCGAGGCGCCCTGGCGCTTGCCCGATTTGGCGTTCGTCAGGAAGGCGCGCACGATCCCCTCGGGGTCGATGCCGCCGTGCTTGTAGAAGTTCTTGTCCTCGGCCGACAGGAACGCCGCCACGACGATCTTCGGCATCGCCTGGATCGGCAGGTACAGCCGGCGCTCGCGGGCGTACTCGGCGAGCAGCGAACCGTCCGCCGCGTGGACGCGGGTCATCACCGGCGGCTCGTAATTGGAGAGCGCGGCGTGGTCGGGCAGGTCCTGGCTGTACTTCCAGTAGAAGTAACCGCCCGCCGCCGCGCCGATCACGAACAGCACCGCGGCGGCGCTGAACAGGATCCCGAAGAAACGAAGGATCAGACGCATCCGGTGTTCCGCTCGTCGCTGGCCCGGCCGAATGCCGGAATCGGCTCATCCGGCGCGTGCGTCCGCTCTCGATGCGGTCGGCCCCCGGACGGTCCCGTCAGGCCCCCTCGGAATGCCGGTTTCGGCGGCCGTGCGACGGGGCGTCGGACGTCCCGTATCGACACTCTATCTATGGTGAAACTGGGGCGGCGGCTGCCGAGCGGCGTGTCCCGGCCGGGCGGCCGAGCGTGGCGCGGTTGGTGAAGAACAGGTCGATCGCCTTGGCCATGGAGCCGGTGACACCGGCTCGCCACTCCGGCGATTGCAGCATCTCCAGGTCGCGCTTGCTGGAGAGATAGCCGAGTTCCACCAGCACGCTCGGCACGTCGGGGGAGCGCAGCACCACGAAGCGCGCCTCGCGGTGGGGCTTGGCGCTCATCTCCATCACCGGGCCGAGCTGGCCCATCAGCGTGCGGGCGAAGCCCGAGGAGAAGCCGCGGGTCTCGCGCAGGGTCAGCTCCTGCAGGATGTCGGCGATGTCCGGCGGCGCCTCGGCGGAATCGACGCCCGCGGCGGCGTCGGCGCGGTTCTCGCGCTCGGCAAGCTTGGCGGATTCGACGTCGGTGGCCTTCTCGGCATTGGTGTAGATCGTGGCCCCGCGCACCTGGGGCGCCGCCGAGATCGAATCCGCGTGGATCGACACGAACAGGTCGGCCCTGGCCTCGCGGGCGAGGCGGACCCGCTCGGCGAGCGGCACGAACACGTCGCGGTCGCGGGTCATCCGGACCCGGTAGCGGCCACCGGCCTGCAGCTTGTCCACCAGCGCCTGGGCGAAGCCGAACACGATGTCCTTCTCGAACACCCCGCCGACCGCAATGGCACCGGGATCGGTGCCGCCATGGCCGGCATCGACCATGATCAGCGGGCGCTGGTCGGCGGGCTCCGGCGGAACGCTGCGGGCCTGGGCGGGGGCGGGATCGGCGGCGGCCGCCGCCTTGCGGAAGGCGTCTCGGTCGGCGCGCTGCAGCGGGATCGTGAGCAGTACCGCGCCGTCGCGGGGCCGCGTTGCCGTCTCGATCTTGCCGACGGTGGCGGGAGCGGCGAGGTCGATCACGATGCGGGAGCGCCCGGGCGCGAACAGGCCGTAGCGGAAGGATTGCACGAGGCCGTCGCGACGACTGCCGGTGCCCGATTCGAGCTGGAAGTTGACCTCGGGCAGGTCGATCACCGCCCGGTCGGGCCGCTCCATCACGAAGCCGCGGGCCTCCACGGCCCGGGACAGCGTCAGGATGAGCCGTGTGGTGCCGGCCTGGCTTGCGAGGTCGGCCCCGATGGCGACGGCCGGCTTCTCGCCGTTCTGTGCGGCAAGCGGCGTCCCCGCCAGTGCCGCCAGAAGCGCCACGGCGAGGCGAAGCCATGCGGTACGGATCAGGCGCGCGCAGTTCGGCATCGGTCCGGTATCGTCTCCCGTGCCCTCCGTTAAGGCATGGAACCGGCTTGGTTAACGGGCGGTTGCCGTCGCCGGTTCGATCCGGCCGGCCTTGTGACCGGGATGCGACAAGTCCCGCGCCGCTCCGAGGCACGGTCTCAGGGGTGCGTGATGACGCGGCTCGCCTGACCGACCACCGTGACCCAGCAGGTCAGAGATGCGTCGGCGGCCCGCTGAACCTCACCGACCTGCAGGCGAATCACGTCGGCCGGGGAGCGGGCGCCCGAGAGCGCCCGCAGATGCGCGAGGGCGGCCTCGCCCTCGCCGCGCATGTAGCGGGCAATGGTCGAGCCGATCCCGACGACGTCGAGGCGGTCGGGCGCGACGGTGATTCGGTTCGGGGCCGCGGTCGCGGCGAGTCCCGGCCCCGCGGCCGGCACCGGCGGGAGGGCGATGTCAATCGCGGCCTCAACTCCGGAGGCCGTCTCGGTGGCGGCCCCAGCCACCGGTTCGGACGGGACTCCCGCCCTGGCGTCGGGCGTATGCCCGGCCACGATCTCGGACGCCGTGTCAGGCGTCGCCTCGATCATGACCGCTTCGACCGCCCCGACTCCTGCCTGGACGGCTTCGACGGGCCGATCGGTCGCCGGACCGGGTTGATTTGCCGTGTTCGGGGCGTCCGCGGCTTGGATCTCGGGCGAGGCCGGCACGGCCTGCAACGGCTTGGGCGTCCCGGTGGGGCGGCTCCTCGGTCGACGCGGCTTACCCATCGCGCGATCTCCTCCTGTCGGCGTCGGCCCGTCCTGACGGAGCGGCGGCCGGAGGATCGTGTGCGGCCGGCTCGCCCGCGGTGTCGGCGCCGGACCCGTGACGCCCGGGCGTCAGAGCGTGGGATCCGGCTGGCGCTGAGCGGCCTTCCGGACCCCGGATTGCGTCCCCGATCGCGGATCGGGGACGGGTCGACCGACCTTAGCGGGCGGCGGCGTTCTGGGCGAGAGCGCCGTAATCCTTGGCCTGGGCCTGGAGCGCGGCGAACTGGCTGCGGACGAACTCGGACTGGAGCTCGAACGCCTCGCGGAGGTCCTTCGTGCGCACCAGCTTCTGGGCGAAGTCGAAGGTCGCGTTCGCGTTGGCCTGCGCGTGATCAAACCCCTTCGCGACCGCGGCGCTGAAGGTCGACTGGAAGGTCTGGCCCGAAGCCTGGACCTGCTCGGCGGCCTTAACGGCGTTCGCCATCAGGGTGCCGACGGCGGTGCGAGCCTGATCGACGCTCTTGTCGGCGAAGTCGCGCATCTCGGTCGGGATCTCGAAATTCGGGGTCTGCATCGATGTCTCCAGCATCATTCATGGAGCGGGACGCCGGATGCGTCCGCGGTGACGCGCCTCTATATGTTGCACCGCAACAAGAAGTCAAGTGCAGGTTCCGGAGCAGCACCAAACCTGGAAGCCCGATAAAATGCCGATCCGAGGTCCTTACCCAGTCATCGGCTCGCGGCCTGAGACCGATAGCAGATTGCGTGCGAGCTATGCCATCCATCTGAGTGGCCAAGATTGCTAGCTCCGGCAATGGGCGATGTTACAAAGAGCTATCTTTCTGTCCAAGAGGGCACGAACGGAACGTGAATTCTTCTGGTATGCCAATCGTTCCGGCGCGCGCCGGATCATTGCGCTTCGAGGATCGCTTCCCGATGCTGCATCGCACCAGACACGGATCCGGCCAGTCCGGCGTAGAGCGCGCAAAGTGCGGCCGTATGGGCATCCAGGCTCATCGGCGCCGCGTGGAACAGCCTGCGGGCCTCCCGCCCGAGGGTATCGGCCACGGCATCGTCCCGGAGCGCCGTGAAGGCCGCGGCCAGCGGCTCGATCTCCGGGGCGACCACGAAGCCGGTCCGGCCCTGCCGCACCTTCTCGGCGGCGCCAGAGCGGTCGGAGGCCACGACCGGGATGCCGGCCGCCAGCGCCTCGTAGACGGTGAGCGGCCCGGTCTCGTACCAGCGTGACGGCGCGGCGAGCGCCCGAGCGCGGGCGCGGAGCGTAGCCCAGACTGCCGCAGGGCTCCGCCATCCGATCACCTCCACGCCGTCCCGGCCGCGCAGCTCTGCCTCCAGTGGGCCGGCGCCGATGAACAGGGCGGCGAGGCCGGCACGGCGCGCGGCATCGGCCACGAGGTCGGCGCCCTTCTCGCGGGTCAGGCGGCCCACATAGGCGATCGCGTCGCCGCGGGCGGGTTCGGCCGCCGGCCCCTCCGGGAGCCGGACCGGGTTGTCGACCCGGTGATGCGTGAGGGCGTAGCCGCCGAGCAGATCCCCGAGCCGTTGCCGGCTGGCGTCGCAGACATGGACGACGTGGAGCGGATCGCGCCGGGTCGCTTGGCCGACGGCCTTCCGCAGCGCGGCGGCGCGGGCGACCCGCACGAGCTTGTGGACCCGGCTGCGGGGATCACAGGGCGCCGCGATGCAGGCGGCCGAGAGGGGCGCGAGCCCGCACGGCTCGGCCCGGTCGAAGCGGTAATAGACGCCGTTCGGGCAGGCCAGGGCGTAGTCGTGCAGGGTCACGATCAGGGGCACACCGGCCTCCGACAGGACCGGAAAGATTGCCGGCGACAGGGCCCGGGTCCATTGGTGCAGATGAATGCAGTCCGGCCGCAGGGCGAGCCCGGCAAGGGCCGCGGCGAGCCGGCGGGCGGCATTCGCGTGCCAGATCCCGGCGGCGGCGGCCCGCGCCGCGCCGAGCGACCAGATATCGGGCAGGCCGAGGTCGATCCGGCGAATGCCGGCATGGTCGAGGAGCGGGTCGACCGGACCCGGGATCGCCTGGATGTAGGTGACGGCGAGGCCGGCCTCGGCGAGCCCGCGCGCGGATTCCAGCGCCACCTTCTCGGCCCCGCCGGTGGCGGCCGCGAATTCGGCCAGGATCACGACATGCATGGTGACCCTCCCGGGGATCGATCGGTCTCGCAGGCCAGGAGGATGAGGCAGACCGGTTTACGGGCGATCAACCGCGGCCGGATACAGATGTCGGCCTCGGATCGCAGCGGCGGAAGTCCTGACGTGCACGTCGTCCTCGTCGCAGACCACGCCGCGATCAACGGCGGCCAGGCCAAGGTCGCCATCGAATCCGCCCTGGGGCTCGCTGCCCGGGGGATCCGCGTCAGCCTGTTCGCCGCGGTCGGCCCGGTGGACCCGCGGCTGGAGCCGGCCGGCATCCGGGTGGTCTGCCTGGAGCAGGACGACGTCACCACGGCGCGCAGCAAGCTCGCCTTCGCGGCCCAGGCGATCTGGAACAAGCCGGCGCGCCGCGCCCTGGCGGCGGAGCTCGCCGCCTGCGATCCCCGGGACACGCTGGTCCACGTTCACGCCTTCGCCAAGGCGCTGTCGCCGTCGATCGGCCCAGCGCTCCGGACCTCCGGGCTGCCCTGCCTCTACACGATGCACGAGTTCTTCCTCGTCTGCCCGACCGGCGGCTTCTACGCCTATCCGGAGCAGCGGATCTGCCATCGGACCCCGATGTCAGCCGCCTGCATCGTGGCGAATTGCGACGCGCGCAGCTACCCACGCAAGGTGGCCCGGATGATCCGCCATGCCGGCCTCGCCCACGTGGCCCGGCTGCCAGAGCTGTTCTCCCACATCATCACGATCAGCGACCTGCAGGAGAGCGTCGTGCGGCCGCTGATGCCCCGCGGGACCGTGTTTCACCGCGTCGACAACCCGATCGCGGTGGCGCGGGCGCCGGTGCACGCGGGCCCGCCGGGCGACGTCCTATTCGTCGGGCGGATCTCCACCGAGAAGGGCGCGCCGATCTTCGCCGAGGCGGCCCGGCGGGCGGGGGTGCGGGCGGCCTTCGTGGGCGACGGGCCCGAGCGGGCCGAGCTCGCCGCGCGCTACCCCGAGGCGGCGATGCTCGGCTGGCGCGACGCCGAGGCCGTGCAGGCGCTGATGCGGCAGGCCCGGGCGCTGGTCTTCCCGAGCGTCTGGTACGAGGGTCAGCCGCTCACCGTCTACGAGGCCCTGGCCTGCGGCACGCCGGTGATCGTCAGCGACGCCTGCGCGGGGCGCGAGGCCGTGACCGACGGCGAGACCGGGTTCTGGTTCCGCTCGGGCGACCCTGACGCGCTGGCCGCACATCTGCTGCGCCTGTCCGACGACAGCCTCGCCGCCCGGATGGGCCGGGCTGCCCACGACCGCTACTGGGCCGCGCCCCTGACCTTGGATGCCCATCTCGACCGCCTCGAATCCGTCTACGAGACGGTCATGCGCGCGGCTGCCACCCGCGCGCGGACCCTCGGCCCGGTCGGGCGGCCGCTCGCGACCGCCTGATATCCCGGTTGAGCGTCAGCGCCCCGCCCTGGAAAGGCGCGACCCGCCCCTTCGGACCCGCCAGATCGACGCGCCGTCCGCGAAGTATCGGAAACACCCGCCCTCCGTCGCGTTGATGCCCACCAGCACCCTTGCGTGCCTCCGTCACGGATGAGCGAGCGACATGGCCGAGAACCACAAGCCGAACGAGAACAAGCCGGGCTTCCAGCAGGGCAGCGCCAAGCCGGGCGACGCCAAGAACCCCGACAACAAGCAGGAGAAGCTGAACGAGCGCCTGGACGACGCCCTGGAGGAGACCTTCCCGTCGAGCGACCCGGTCTCGGTGAAGATCACCAAGTAGGCCCCCGCGCGCCGGGCGGGATCAGGCCGCCCGGTCGCCCGGGATCGCCTCCCGTTCGCCGTCGATCAGGCGGCGGGCCTCGGGCCCAGGGACCGCGCGGCTGAACAGGAACCCCTGCACCTCGTCGTAGCCCTCGGCGCGGAGCATTGCGAGCTGCTCGGCGGTCTCGACACCCTCGGCGGTGGTGGCGATGCCGAGGCTGGTGCCCAGGCTCGCCACCGCCCGTACGATCGCCGTGCAGTGGGTGTTCTCGCCGACTTGGCTCACGAAGGAGCGGTCGAGCTTGATCTTGTCGAACGGGAAGCTGCGCAGGTAGCTCAGGCTCGAATAGCCGGTCCCGAAATCGTCCATCGCGATCCGGATCCCCATGGCCCGCAACTCGTGCAGGGTCGCGAGATTGGCGGTGCTGTCGGCGAGCAGGACCGATTCGGTGATCTCCAGCTCGAGACGCCGCGGGTCGAGCCCCGTGACGGCGAGCGCGCCGCGCACGGTCTCGACCAGGTTGCGGTTGCGGAACTGGATCGGCGACAGGTTCACGGCGAGCCGGATCGTCTCCGGCCACGCCGCCGCCTCGGCGAAGGCGGTCTGCATCACCCAGGCGCCGATCGGCACGATCAGGCCGGTCTCCTCGGCGAGCGGCACGAACTCGGCCGGCGAGACCGGGCCGTGCTCCGGGTGGTGCCAGCGCAACAGCGCCTCGAAGGCCAGGATCCGGTCGGCGCGGGCATCCATGAGCGGCTGGTAGACCAGCGAGAACTGGCCGCGGGCGAAGGCCTCGCGCAGCTCGTTCTCGCGCCGCCGCCGCGCCTGCACCCAGGCATCCATCTCCGGCTCGAAGCACCGGAAGGTGCCGCCGCCCTCGGCCTTCGCCCGGTACAGGGCGAGGTCGGCGTTCTTCATCAGCGTCTCAGGATCGGTGCCGTCCCGGGGCAGGCAGGCGACGCCGATGCTGGTGCCGATGTGGCAATCCTGGCCCTCCAGGCGGAAGGGCCGGCCGAGCTCTGCGATCACCCGGGCGATCAGCCCGTCGGCCAGCGCCGGGAGATCCAGCCCGCGCACCAGGATGGCGAACTCGTCGCCGCCGAGCCGGGCCACGAGGTCGTCCTTGCGCAGGCAGCCGGCGATCCGCTCGGCCGCCTCGCGCAGCAGCGTGTCGCCGACCGGATGGCCCAGCGTGTCGTTGACGATCTTGAACTTGTCGAGGTCGAGGCAGAGCAGCACCGCCTCCTCGCCGTCCCGGGCGTGGCGGGCGATCGCCTCGCCGAGGCGGTCCCGGAACAGCACGCGGTTCGGCAGCCCGGTAAGGGCGTCGTGGTGGGCCATGTGGGCGATGCGGGCCTCGGCCCGGCGCCGCTCGGTCATGTCGATGGCGGCTTCGAGCACGGCCTGCCGCCCCTCGAACGGCATCGCCCGCTGGAACAGGGAGACCTCGATCGCCGACCCGTCGGCGCGGCGGTGGAGCGAGCCGGCGGCGGAGGGCAGGCCGAGCCCCGTCGCCTCCTCGGCCGCGATGGCGAGGTCGGCCGGCGCCCGGCTCAGGAACTGCTCGCGGCTGTAGCCGTAATGCGCGACGGCCGCGTCGTTCACCGCCAGGAAGCGGTCGCGCGCGTCGGCCACGACCCACATCGGCACCGGGTTGTTCTCGAACAGGAGCCGGAACGAGGCTTCCCGGGCCTTGATATCGCCGACATCCGTCATGGTGACCGAGAGGAGATCGCCGACGCAGCCCGCCTCGACCTTGAGGTAGAGCGTGCCGCCGTCGGACCGGGGGCGGCTCAGCTCGAAGGCGGAGCGCCCACCCCGCTCGACCATGGCGGCGAGCGTCGCGATCGTCCGCTCGGTGATCGCCCCGGGGAAGAACTGGCCCACGCGCTGCCATTGCAGGGCGGCGGCGGGGCGCTCGAGGAGCCGCTCGGCGCCGCGGTTGAGGGCGACGATCTTGAAATCGACCGGGCGGCCCGCGGCGTCCCGGATCGTGCTGAGGGCCAGGATGCCCTGGTCGGTGGCCGTGAACATCGCCTGGACCAGCTCGGTCCGGACGCTCGCCCCGTCGAACCCGATCAGCACGAACGGCTCGCCCCACCGGTTGCCCAGGGGCAGGCCGACGAGGCGGGTCGAGGTCACGACCCCGGCTGCGAGGCGATCGCACCGGCTGTAGGCAGGTAGGCCCGACGCGAGGGCGGACGTGACCATCTCGTCGACGGGCTCGCGCAGCTCGATCGGGAGCGCGTCGACCGGGAGGGTCTCGACCGGCGGGCCTGCCGAGCCCTCCACGCCGTCCGCGAGCCAGGCACCGAAGGCCTGGCCCGCCCAGAGAATCCGGGCGGCCCGCCCGTCGCGGGTGGTCACCAGGGCGGCCCGGTCGGCGAGGCGGCCGAGGCTCCCGAGCACGACGGCCTCGTAGGACGGGATCGGCGCCCCCGGCGTCCGGCAATCCTGCCAGTGCCGGAGGAGGTTCTTGCCCGTCTGTCCGTCGTCGTGCTGCGCGCTCACCGAGCCGCCCCAGTTGTTCACCGGGCGTCAGGAAGCAGGGACTTCGTTTAAGCCGGGTTCATATGCCGACTTATAATCCCATGTTACGTACTATTCCCCAGCTTTAGCTGGGATTTCAGGCGGATTCGAGCAGCCGGCGGGCGATCACCTGGGCCTGGATCTCCGCGGCGCCCTCGAAGATCGAGAGGATGCGCGCGTCGCACAGGATCCGGCTCACCGGGTACTCGAGCGCGAAGCCGTTGCCGCCGTGGATCTGGAGGGCGTTGTCGGCCGCCGCCCAGGCGACGCGGGCGCCGAGCAGCTTCGCCATCCCGGCCTCCAGGTCGCAGCGCTTGCCGGCATCCTTCTCGCGGGCCGAGAAGTAGGTGAGCTGGCGGGCGATGTTGATCTCCACCGCCATCATGGCGAGCTTGTCGGCCACCCTCGGGAAGCTGACGAGCGGCTTGCCGAACTGAACCCGCTCCTCGGCGTAGCGCAGGCCGACATCGAGGGCCGACTGGGCGACGCCGATGGCCCGCGCCGCGGTCTGGATGCGGGCCGATTCGAAGGTCTGCATCAGCTGGGCGAAGCCCTTGCCCTCGACCTCGCCCAGCAGGTTGCCGCCCGGCACCTCGAAGCCCTCGAAGGCGAGCTCGTACTCCTTCATGCCGCGGTAGCCGAGCACCTCGATCTCGCCGCCCGACAGGCCCTGGACCGGGAAGGGCTCGGCATCGGTGCCGCGGGGCTTCTCGGCGATCAGCATCGAGAGGCCCTTGTGGCCCTTCTCTTCGGGCTTGGTGCGCACCAGCACCGTCATGATGTCGGCGCGGACCGGATGAGTGATCCAGGTCTTGTTGCCGGTGATCTTCCAGACGTCGCCCTCCTTCACCGCGCGGGTGCGCAGGCTGGCGAGGTCGGAGCCGGTGTTCGGCTCGGTGAAGACGGCGGTCGGCAGGATGTCGCCCGAGGCGATCTTCGGCAGGAAGCGCTGCTTCTGCTCCTCGGTGCCGCCGCACAGGATCAGCTCCGCGGCGATCTCCGAGCGTGTGCCCAGCGAGCCGACGCCGATATAGGCCCGGGACAGCTCTTCCGAGACCACGCACATGGCGGTCTTCGGCAGGCCCATGCCGCCGTATTCCTCGGGGATCGTCAGGCCGAAGACGCCGAGCTCGGCCATCTTCTGCACGATCTCCATCGGGATGTAGGCGTTCTTCAGGTGCCACTCGTGCGCCTGATCGACCACCTCGGCCTTGCCGAAGCGGCGCATCTCGGAGCGGATCGCCTCCATGTCCTCGTCGAGGCCCGAGGCGCCGACCGTGGCCGAGCCGCTGCCGTCGCGCATCTGCGCCACCAGGGCGGCGCGGTTCTCCGGCGTGTTGCCCTCGGCGATCAGGGTCTCGACCGCCTCGGTGCGGTACTGCGCCACCTCCTTGGCGGAGAGGCCGAGCGACCCGGTGAGGCGGACCATCTCGCCCTGGCTCATCGGGATGCCGGAGAAGAGCTGGTCGAGATACTCGCCGGCGCCGATCCGGACGAGGAGCGCCTCGGTCTCGCCGAACCGGCCCTCGGCCTGGAGGCGCTCGGCGTAGCCGCCGAGTTCGTTCACCGCCTCCGCGTAGGTCGCGAGCCAGGCGAGCCCGTGGGCAGCGTGCTGCTGGCTCTCGAGCTTGGCCGCGTCGACCCGCCCGTCCGTCCCGAGGACCCGCGTGCGGACCCGCCGGGTGGCCTCCGCGACGAGGGCCTTGGCGCTCTCGCCGGCGGCCCTCGCGAGGGCGACGACATCCTGCGGCTCGGTCTGGATGGCGGGGGATGCGGACATGATTTTTGCTCGCGTGGCGTCTTCTTGGATCGGATCTTTTAACCTGCCGCGCTCCGGAGCCGAAGCAGATTTCGTTTGGCTCGTCTTGAACTCAAGTTGAATGCCGGGCTCGTGAGCCAGTGCGTAGCGGATCGAAGTCAAGGCCGGACCGGTGCGGCGATGCGCATCGATCCGGACATTGATGATCAGTCCGACGGGCTGTTGGAAGCTGTTCGCCAGACCGTGTCCAGCTCAGCGCCTCTGCTCGCAGCGCGTCTTCACGTAGGCTCCATCCTCCCCCTTGAAGCCGGTGCTGGCCGCCAGCACCGGTCCCTGGACGAGACATTCCTGGAGCGTGTGGGCCGGGCCGGTGACCACGTCGAGGGCGGTCTCGCGGGAGCAGTCCGGGGCTTGGACGGAGGCGGCGCAGATGAGGGCGACGACGACGATCTGGTTCATGGGGCCTCCCGTACAGGCCCGGCTCTCAAGACGGCGGGCGGCGTCTACCGAAAGATGAACCATCGGAACTGGTTCCATCGACCTGAGCGGTCCATCTTCGCGCGCGCAGCAAAGCAATCCCATGCAGCGCCGCGCTCGATGCGGTTCTACGATCCTGTGTCGCTTCCCGGCATGCGCGATGACGGAGCGCGTCACACCAGAGCGGGAAGATCTGCGCCGGACTCGATCGCCTCCGGGCTGGGTACGCGCCCCTCGCCCAGCAGGTGCAGGAATGCCGTGAAGGCCGGGTTGCGGCCGATGCTGCAGGCGGCCACCGCGCGGTTCTCGCGGATATAATAGGCGATGAAGTCCAGCGCTGCCGGATCACCCTGCAGGATGATCCGCTCGAAATCCGGCGCGTAGCCGCCGTAATCCAGGCGCTTGTCGCCCTGGTTGCTCCAGAAGAATGGCGTGCCCGCGAAGGCGTCGGTAGCACCCAGGATCGCCCGGGCGACGTGGGTGCCGTGCTGCTGCGCCAGCCGCCAATGCTCGATCCGAGCGGTGACGCCGCTGATGCGCTCCGGGAAGGCCGCGATATCGCCCGCGACCCAGACCTTGTCGGCGAGCTTCAGGTCGGCGCCCACCGGCAGGCCGCCGGTCTCGTCCGGCTCCGCCCCGGCGACGATCCCGGTCTCCGGCGCGGCGCCGGCGCCGATCAGCACGAGGTCGGCCGGCAGCCGCGCGCCGTCCGCGGTCTCGACCGCCTCGACGGATCCGGTTCCGGCGATCCGCGCGACCTCGCCCGTCACGAAGGTCACGCCGTTGCCGGCGTGGTAGCGCTTCAGCGCCGCGCCCACGGCCTCGCCAAAGCGCTTGGCGAAGGGGGTTTCCTCCCGGGCCAGCACCGTCACCGACAGGCCGCGCTTGGTCAGGAAGGCCGCGGCCTCCAGGCCGATGAAGCCGGCGCCGATCACCACCACGCGCGTCGCCCGCTCCGCCGCGGCGCTGAGCCGCACCGCGTCGTCGAGGCTGCGCAGGGTCATCACGCCTTCGAGGTCCCTGCCGTCGAAATCCGGCACCACCGCGCGGCTACCGGTGGCAATCAGCAGCGCGTCGCCGGACAGGAGCCGTCCGTCCGCCAGGGTGACGCTGCAGGCGGCCGGATCGATCCGGATCGCCTCCGCTTCGATCCGCTCGACCCGATGGGCGGCGGCGAAATCCGGCTCCAGCAGGGTCTTCTCCGCCGGGGTAGGCTTGGCCAGGAACTGCTTGGACAGCTTGGTCCGGTCGTAGGGCGGATGGTCCTCCCGGCCGACCATCGTGATCGTCCCCGAAAACCCGTCGCGCCGGAGGGTGGTAACGCAGGCCACGGCCGCCGCGCCGGTGCCAACGACCAGGACCGTCGCGATGGGCGTCCGCGCCTGCCGCGCCGGGGCAGGTTCGGGAGTCAGCGTCGCCACCGCCTCGCCGCCCTCGATCCGGACGGGATAGCGGGTGAGTCCCTCCAGCGCCGGCGGCTCCTCCAGGCTGCCGTCGGCGACCGCGAAGGCCGCCTTGTGCCAGGGGCAGTAGAGCCGGCCGCCGCAGATCTCGCCCTTGGCGAGCGGCGCCCCGAGATGCGGGCACTTCGCCTGAAAGGCACGCACGCCGTCGGCGTCGCGCACGAACAGCACCGCGTTGTCGCCAGCCTTGCCCTCGGCCTTGCCGCCCAGGGGGATCGCGTCGAGGGCGAGGCGGATCTCGCGGGGCTTGTCCTGGTTCATCCTCGCCTCGCGCGGTGCCGGCCCGGGCCGAGCCGGCCCGCGCGCACCAAACCGCGAGGGCGCGAAGGGTTTCCGCGCCTTCCGTCGCAGGGGCGGCGGCCTCAGCGGCGGCCTCAGCCGCGACTCGCCACCGCCACGCCGAGGGCGGCGAGCGCCATGCCGGCGCCCTGCACCGGGGTCAGCACCTCGCCGAACAGCAGGTAGCCGAGCACGGCCGCGACCGGCGGCACGAGGAAGAACAGGGCGGCGACGCCCGCCACGGCCCCCCGCCGGATCAGCACCAGCAGCAGCAGGATCCCCGCGACCGAGTTGACCAGGACCGCCCAGCCGAGGCCGAGCCACAGGGCGGGCGCCGGGTCGAACGCGGTGCCGCCGAAGGCGAGCGCCAGCGGGATGGCGCAGGCCATGCCGCCGACGAACTGGAGGGTCGCGCCGGCCAGGAGATCGACCCGGCCGCCGGTGCGCTTCTGCCAGAGCGTGCCGAGGGTCAGCGCCAGCACCGCCAGGAGGCTGACGGCCAGCGCCGCCGGCGGGATCCCGGACGGGTCCGTGGCGCCGAGCTTCGGGGCGAGCACGAGGCCCGTGCCGACGAAGCCCATGAGGATCCCGAGGGCCCGCCGGCCGCTGACCCGCTCGCCCAGCAGCGGTTGCGCCAGGAGCGCGGTGAGCAGCGGCTGGAGGCTGCCGACCAGGGCCGCGATGCCGGCCGGCAGCCCGTGGCTCACCGCCCAGAAGACGCCCGACAGGTAGACCCCCTGCATCAGGAAACCCGCGATGACCGGGTCGCGCCACCCTGCATGGTCCCCCGGCCAGCGCACCCGGGAGGCCGTGGCGATCAGGGCCAGCACCAGGGCGACGGCCGTGAAGCGGATTGCCGTGAAGGTGAGCGGATCGACGTGCGGCACCACCGCCCGGGCGGAGATGAAGCCCGTGGCCCAGATCGGGATGAACAGCGCCGGAAGGGCGCCGGACGCGAGCGTCGACGGGCGTGGGAGCGGAGGCATGTCCGCCGGACGGAGCATGTCGGCGCGCGCGGCGCAACGGTGATCTCGCCCTCCGGTCGGCGCGCGGCCGCCACGGCTGCCGGCGTGGCGCGGGTGCGTCACCGCGCGGCGATCGGGACCGGATCCGGCCGGCGGCGTTGACGCGCGGGTGCCGGCGCCGTTCATCGGCGGGCCTCTCCCGAGAGGATCACCCAGAGGATCGTAAGATCGAGGATCGTCGGATACCCGTGAAACCTCTCCGCAGCGGATTACAGGTCATGGGCGTCGCCGCGCAGCGCTTCGTCTCCCATGACGGCTGGGCGATCGCGAGCCACATCGCGCTCTCGAGCCTGACCTCGCTGTTCCCGTTCCTGATTCTGCTGGCGGCGCTCGCCGGCCTGTTCGGCACGCAGTCGCTCGCCGACGAGGCCGGGGTGCTGATCTTCGACGCATGGCCGCGGGAGATCGCCAAGCCGATCGTCGGCGAGGTGCACCGGGTGCTCACCGAGCAGCGCAGCGGCGTACTGACACTCGGCGCGCTGTTCGCCCTGTACTTCTCCTCCTCGGGCGTCGAGAGCCTGCGGGTCGGGCTGAATCGGGCCTACGGCCTGCGCGAGAGCCGGCCCTGGTGGCTGACCCGCCTCGAATCGATCGGCTACGTGATCTGCGGGGCCTTCGCGATGCTGGCCTTCGCGCTGCTCGTGGTGCTGGGGCCGCTGATCTGGCGCAACGTCGTGCTGGTGGCGCCCGGGCTGGAGCCCCTGAGCCTGACGGTGGCGATCGGGCGGATCGGCGTCACGGCCCTGTTGCTCGCCGTCGTCCTGGTGATCGCCCACAAATTCGTCGCCGCGGGCCGCCGCTCGATCCTGTCGGTTCTGCCCGGGATCGCCGTGACGCTGGTCCTGTGGTTCTTCGCCGGCCTCGGCTTCGGCTACTACCTCGACCGGTTCTCCAACGCCTACGCGTCGACCTACGGGGGTCTGGCCACCGCGATGGTGTTCCTGGTGTTCCTCTACTGGCTCGCCGCCATGTTCCTGTTCGGCGGCGAGATCAACGGCACGGTGATCGCCGCCCGCCGCAGCCGCCTGCAGGCGAAGATGCTGGCGCGCCGGGCCGAGAGGGAGGGTAGAAGGGTGGGAACGAGCCCCTGAGGGTCTCGGAGAACGGCGCGAATCTGCAGGGGGCGCTGTGAACGGGCGGGGCTGCCCTCGCTCCAAGGCTCGCCGCAATGCTGGTTGGCTCGGAAGCCTGTGCGGGCATCGTTTCCGGGTAAGGGCCAGGTCCCGCATCGGGGAGAGGCCGGGTCTGGTCGCCGATGGGATCGCGGGGATCTTCGCCCGGATCGTGTGGGTGTGAACCACGCCATCGCCCTGCCCGGGTCAGTGCTTCGACGCCGTCTTTCCGGGGCGCCGCAGGCGCGCCCGGAATCCGGACGCCCCGTCGGTACAGATCGTGTCGCGGCGGCTCTGGATTCCGGGCTCCGCTTCGCGACCCCGGTATGGCGCAGCCGAAGGCGTTCCGAACCGAGTCTCCGGAACAGCGGGCTCACGCCGCCAGCGCCAACCCCTCCTCCTCATCGGCCTGGGCCGCCATGAACTGCGCCCGGGCGAGTTCGGCGAAGCGGCCATCCTGCGCGACCAGCTGGTCGAAGGTCCCGGCCTCGACGATCCGGCCCTCGTGGAACACGAGGATGCGATCGGCGTCGCGGATCGTCGCCAGCCGGTGGGCGATCACGAAGGTGGTCCGCCCCTCCATTACGGTCTCCAGCGCGCCCTGGAGCTTGCGCTCGGTGGCGGCGTCCAGCGCCGAAGTCGCCTCGTCGAGGATCAGGATCGGCGGGTTCTTCAGGAGCGCCCGGGCGATCGAGAGCCGCTGGCGCTCGCCGCCCGAGAGCGAACGGCCGCGCTCGCCGATCACCGTGTCGAGACCGGCAGGCTGGCGCGCCATGAAGGTGCTGGCCTGGGCCCGCTCCAGGGCGTCGAGCATCTCGGCGTCCGTGGCGTCGGGGCAGCCGACCTGCAGGTTCTCGCGGATCGAGCGGGCGAACAGCATCGGCTCCTGGAACACCACGCCGATGTTGTGGCGCAGGCTCGAGAGGCCGACGTCGCGGATGTCCATCCCGTCGATGCGGATCGAACCGGAGGCCGGGTCGAAGCTGCGGTGCAGGAGGCCGAGCGTCGTCGACTTGCCCGAGCCGGTCGTGCCCACCAGCGCGATCGTCTCGCCCGGCCGCGCCGTGAACGAGACGCCGTCGAGGGCCTGGCGCCTTCCATCGTACGAGAAGGCGACATCCTCGAAGGTGACCGCACCCTCGAAGCGCGCGACCTGCCGGGCGTGCGGCCGGTCGGCCACCGCCGGGACGGTGTCGTAGATCTCGAAGAACTCGGCGATCTTCGGCGCCTGCTGGAACAGGCCGTTGACGAAGCCGACCACGTGATCGAGTCGGGCCACGAAGGCGGTGGCGAGGCTCATGAAGGCCACGACCTCGCCCACCGTGGTGGTGCCGGCCTGATAGAGCCAGATGCCGGTGACGAAGATCGCCGTCATGGTGATGGTGGCGGAGGCGCGGGTCGCCACGTTGGCGAGCGCCCACCAGGACAGGACCGGGATCTGCGCGGCGAGCAGGTTGGTGATGATGCCGCGCATCGCCTCCTTTTCGGCCTTGGCGCGGGTGAAGGACTGAATCACCGCGACGTTGCCGAGCGCGTCCGACGCGTGGGCGGCAAGCCCCGAGTTGAACGCCTCGACCTGACCCTGCAGCGTCTCGGTCCGGCGCATCACGAAGGTGGTGAGCGCCGTGAAGGCCAGCACCAGCACCACCAGGATCGAACCGAGCTGCCAGTTGATGAACAGCGTCATCGGCAGGAGCACGCCCAGCGACACCAGGGCGACGAGGTGGTCGCGGAAGAAGCCGAGCCACAGCCACGCCATGCCGTTCGTGCCCTCCAGCATCGCCTTCAGGACGCGGCCGGAATGGTTGGCCGAGTGGAAGGCGAGCGGCAGGTCGAGGACGTGCTCGAAGTAGCTCGCCATCGACGACAGGCGGTTGCGGTGCGCGAGCCGGTCGGCGTGGAGCGCGATGAACACGCCCGCCGCGATGGTGAAGAAGCCGAACGCCACCCAGGCGGCGAGCAGGGGCAGCATGGTGCCCATGGCGTCGCCGCCGCGCTTGAGATGGGTCAGCTGGTCGATGATCCGGCCCATCAGCAGGGGTTCGGCGAAAGCCGCGATCGCCAGGACGACGTTGGTCGCGGCCAAGCCTATGGCCAGCCGCCGCTCCGCCTTCAGGAAACCCAGGACCCGCCCGTACAGACGAACCATCGTACCGCTCCGCCACCCCTGGCCTGGCCCGTGTGACCCGGGTCTCACGCCGTCTCTGAGGAGGCTCGCCGACCGACATCCGCGCCGGATCCGGGTCAAACCCCTCTTGGGAAACGGGTATGCCAGCGCCCGCCTGAACGGGCGATGACAGACCGATACAGGGTCGAAACGGCTGTCTTTACGGTTCGTTCAGCAAGATTTCCTAATTCTGTAGGCTGCCCGGCCCTTTTCGGCCCCGGCTTCCGGTTTTCCTAACGCTTCGGCATCGGGCACCCGCCTCATGGATCTCGCAACCGCACTCGGCCTGCTATCGGGCCTCGGCGTCGTGGTCGGGCTGATCATGCTCGATGGTGGGCATTTCGGCGCCTACGCGTCGGAACACGCGGTGGTGGTGGTCTTCGGCGGCGCAACCGCGGCCACGATGATCCGCTTCCCCTTCTCGGTGATCGTGCACGGCCTGCCCATGGGCCTGCGCTACGCCTTCATGATGCGCTCGGTGAAGCCGCAGGAGCTGATCGAGGAGATCACCAAGATCGCCGACGTGGTGCGCAAGTCCGGCCCGATGGCGCTGGAGAACATGGAGATCTCCGACCCCTTCCTGGCGCAGGGCGCCCGCTACATCGCCGACGGTTACGACCGCGAGTTCATCCGCGACACGATGGAGCGGGACCGCGACAACTTCCTGATGCATCTCGACGAAGGCTCGAAGGTCTACCGGGCCTACGGCGACTGCGCCCCGGCCTGGGGCATGATCGGGACGATCCTCGGCATGGTGGCGATGTTCGCCAACATGTCCGACCCCTCGAAGCTCGGGCCCGCCATGGCGACCGCGCTGCTCGCCACCCTCTACGGCGCCGTGATCGCCAACCTGATCACCCTGCCGCTCGCCGACAAGCTGCACGTCAAGCTCGAGGAGGAGGATGTCTCGCGCTCGCTGATCATCGACGGCATCCTGATGATCCGCGACCAGAAGAGCCCGACCCTCGTGCGCGAGATGCTCGTCGCCTACCTGCCGCACAACCATCGCGAAGCGCTGATGGAGCAGGCCGCGTAACATGGCCAGGAAGAAGCGCGGCGGCGCGCATGGCGGTCACGGCTGGTTCGTCACCTTCGCCGACCTGATGGCGCTGCTGATGAGCTTCTTCGTGATGGTCGCGGCGTATTCCACGCAGGACCAGAAGAAGATGCAGATGGTTGCGGGGTCGATGCGCGACGCCTTCGGCGTCAACAAGGAATCGAAATTCGCCGGCATCATCGAGTCCGAGGGCCTGCCGGCCGCCGACCACGTGAAGTACCTGCGCGACGTCCCGGCCGACCAGGCCACCGACCGCACGACCCCGTCGCGGCTCAACAAGAGCAGCGAGTTCGGCCTGACCGACACCGGCGAGCCGGAGAATTTCGGCCTGGCGGCCGCCTCCCTGCGGCAGGCTCTGCAGAGCCTGCCGGATTTCGCCGAGCTCTCGAAGAACGTCGTGATCGCCCGGACCGAGCAGGGCCTCGACGTGTCGATCGTCGATCAGGACGGGCGCTCGATGTTCCCGGAGGGCTCGACCCGGCCCAACGAGCGCACCCGGAGCCTGCTGGAGAAGCTCGGCCCGGCGCTCCGCCAGATGCCGAACCGCATCGCAGTCACGGGCTACACCGCCACGGACCGGCCCGGCCGGCGTCCCGCCGCGCCGCCCTGGGAATTGTCGGCCGGCCGCGCGGTCAGCGTCCGGGACATCCTGGCCGGCGCCGGCGTTCCGGACGACCGGTTCGCCACCGTCGCCGGCAAGGCCGACACCGAGCCGATGTTCCCCGACGACCCCTACATGCCGGCCAACCGGCGCGTGACGGTGACGCTGCTCAAGGAGGCCCCCCCGGTGCCGAACGTGAAGGGGCTTCCGTAAGCGCGCCGCGGCTGCCGGATGGGTCCCACTGACGGCGTCGCCCGACGGCGCGGATCACCTCCCCCGCGCGATCGTCGGGCGCGGAAGCGCCGCTACTTCGCCGTGAGCAGCGCCCAGTACACCTTGTACTTCGAGCCCGGCGCGAAGGCGGTTGCGATTCCCATCCGGGTCGCCCCGGGCGCCAGCATGGTGGCGTCGTGAGGCGGGCTCTCACGCCAGCCCGAGAAGGCCTCGGCGAGGGTGTGGTAGCCCGCCGAGAGGTTGGCGTTGACGTTCGCGTAGCCCAGCCGCTCGACGGCAGCCTTAACGGTCTGGGCCCGGCTCGGCCGATCGGCGAGCGCCATGGCGGCCGCCTCGGCCTCGGCGAGGCGCTGCAATTCGGGATCGACCGTCAGCGGCGGCGCGCCGCGGTTGCGCCGATAGGACGAGATCATGTCGCGCGCCGCCTCGACGTCGATATGCGCGCTGTTGCTGGCGAGCGGCAGGTAGATGCTCGGCAGCGCCGTGCTGCTCGGCGCCTGGGCGGCGCAGCCGCCGAGCAGCGCCGCCGCCAGCGTGGCCGGGCCGACCATCCGGGTCCTGATCCCCGTCCTGATCCGGCCGAGCCCCCGCCCCGCATGTCGACCGTCCCGATCGCGTCTCGTCACGACTTTCCCATCCCTGCGACGGCCCTGCCGCCCAGGCGGCATATAGGTCCTGCCACGCCGCCATGCATCGGACGATTAGGGCTTCCTCAAAGGTCCTCGGTCTAAAACAGCACACCGATGACGACCGAGCGCGCCCTGGCCCTGGTGGATTCGCCCCGCGACCGATCCGTCGGCGGGCTCTCCGACCCGTCGGCTGCGGACGAGGAGGCCTCCGGGGCCGCGGCCGCGTTCGCCCTGCATCAGGCGATCATCCGCCGGCAGGCCGGACTGCTGGTGCAGCAGCAGCGTGCCCTGGCGGCCGCCGGGATGGGCCTGTGGTCCTGCTGCCTGCGCGCCGGCGCCCTCGACTGGTCCGGGAGCGTCCACGACTTGTTCGGTGTCCCCCGGGGCACGACCCTGCACCGGCCCCGGATCCTGGAACTCTACGAGCCTGCCTCGCGGCGCCTGCTGGAGAGGCTTCGGCACCGGGCGATCACCCGGAGCGGCGCCTTCGTGCTCGATGCCGAAGTCCATGCGGGAGGCCGGCCGCGCTGGATCCGGATCCGCGCCTCGGTCGAGACCGCGGACGGGCGCCCCATCCGCCTCTTCGGAACCAAGCAGGACATCACCGAGGAGATCGCCCGGCTGGCCGAGCTGAGCCGGCGTGCCGAGCGCGACCCGCTCACCGGGCTGGCGAACCGCCGCGGCTTCGAGGCCCAGTTCGAGGCCCAGTTCGCGGCCAGGACGGCCGGCTCCGGTCCAGATCCCCTCGGCGCCCTGCTGCTGATCGACCTCGACGGGTTCAAGCCGGTCAACGACGTCCACGGCCACGCGGCCGGCGACCTGTGCCTCCGGCGCTCGGCCGCACGGCTGGCCGCCGTCTGCCGGGACGCGGCACTCGTGGCCCGCATCGGCGGCGACGAATTCGCTGTGCTCCTGCGAGGCCCCGTCGACCCGTTCGCGCTGGTGGAGCGCGGCCGGCGCATCATCGCCGCCTTGAACCGGCCGATCCCGTATCGCGGCCAGGGGCTGCGGATCGGTGCCTCCGTCGGGATCGCCGTGGGGAACCCCACGTGCGGCGGCCGCGCCCGGCTGTTCGGCCGGGCGGACGGAGCGCTCTACGCCGCCAAGGACGCCGGCGGGAACGCCGTCCGGATCGCCCTCGGCGGCCGGTTAGCCACCCGCGCTCCGCAGGCCGCGGTCGCGCTGGAGCCGGGCTGAGTCGCCGCCCTCGGGCACGGAGGCCGGCTGGATGAGGCGGCTGGCGATCTCGCCCATGGCACTCTGCATCGTATCGAGCCCCTGCACGGTGACGATGCTGGAGCCGGGCCCCAGCGGCGGGATGAAGCCCGCCTCCGAGAGAGTCGCGAACACGGAGAAGTTCAGGTCGGTCACCACCTTCTGGCCGAGGCTCACATCCACGATCCCGACGAGCAGCTCGAATTCCAGGAACGGGTCGCCGATCTTCTTGAACACCACCCGGGGCGGCGGCTCCTTCAGGATGTCGGAATGGCTTTGCGCGCAGGCCGTGATGATCTCGGCGGCCCGCACCGGGTCCTGATTGCGCAGGACGCTGACCGTGATGCTGACGCGCCCGGTCCGGTCACCCCGAACCCGGTTCTTGACCACCCCGGAGATCAGGTTCGAGTTCGGCACGATCACGGCCGAGCGGTCGAAGGTCTGGATCTCGGTGGAGCGGACCGAGATCCGCTTCACGATGCCCTCGGAATCGCCGATCACCACCTGGTCGCCGACCCGGATCGGGCGCTCCCACAGGAGGAGCAGGCCGGAGACGAAGTTGTTGACGATCGACTGCAGGCCGAAACCGATACCGACCGACAGGGCGCCGGCCACGATGGTGAGCTTCTCCAGGCTCAGGCCGAGATACGAGAAGGCGAGCGCCAGCGCGATCAGGAAGCCGCAATAGCCCGCCACCGTGGTGATCGAGTTGCGCAGGCCCGCGTCGAGGTCGGTGGCCGGCAGGTAGGTGTTCTCCAGCCAGCGCTGCACCCCGCGGGTGATGAACACGCCGACCACCAAGATGCCGATCCCGAAGGCGATGCTCGAGAGCGAGATCGTGACGTCGCCGACCTTGAAGCCGAAGAAGGCCTGCCGGACCGACGAGACGATGTCGGTGGAATCAAGCCCCCAGGGCGCCAGCACGAGGACCGCGGCCGCCAGGAACAGGACGAGCCGGGTCGCGCCGGTGGTCAGGACCGAGATCTGGTTGAGCGAGCGCTTCCGCAGGCCGGTATTGGCCTGGAGCGTGGTGGCGAGCCGCGTCTCGTCGCTGAGCGCGCGGCCGACGAAGATGTCGACGCTCTGGACCAGCAGGTAGAGCAGCACGAGGACGGCCGCGTCCCAGATCAGCTGGTCGATCAGGAAGGCCGCGAAGGCGACGTAGCCCACCAGCGCACCAAGGCCGATCAGCGCCACCGCGGCCCAGCCGAGCAGCCGCGCCGGCCCGCCGATGCCCGTCGTGGTCTTGGTCGGCACGTAGGGGCCGAAGCAGGCCTCCTCCTCCTGCTCGGTGTCGGCGAACCGGTGGAGGCCGACGGCCAGGATCAGCGCGGTGGCCACGGCGCCGATGCCCCGCGTGGCGATGGAGATCGGCAGGGCCGCCGAAATCCCGGAATTCAGGGCCTCCACGGACTTCACCACGGTGATCACCGTGGCGATGCCGACCGCGAGGCGGGTCAGGCGCGTGGCCGCGGCATCGCTCACCGGGGCGGGCCGCCACGCCGGCTTCTCGGGGCTGAGCAGCCCGTCGCAGAGGGCCTCCACGAAGGCGATGAAGGCGAGGCCCCCGAGGATCGCGGCGGCCACCGGCAGGAGCCGGGACGGCAACAGGTTGGTGGAATCGAGGGCGTAGTAGACGGCGTAGGACCCGGCCACGGCCGGCACCGTGCCGAGCAGGATCACCCGCCAGGCGGCGAGCATCACGGCGCGCCGCGACGGATCGGCCTTGGCGGGGTCCCGGCGGGCGCCCTTGGGGGCGATGTTGCGCCGGCCGAAATACAGCGCGATCGAGATGCCGAAGGCGAGCCCCAGGAACAGCAGGTTGGCGATGTTGCCGTTGCGGGAGAACAGCAGCCCGATATCCGACACGGCGCTCTGCAGGGCGCGCGTGTCGCGGGGTACGTCGCCCATCACCTTGGTCCAGAGGCCAGGGCCGACCAGGGGTTGGGAGCGCTGGAGCAGGTCACGGGTGAAGGATTCGCGGCGGCGATTCGAGACCCGGTCGACGATCTGATCGCCCTGCACCACCAGGGCGCGGGCGAGGCGCTGGGTCTCGTCGATGCGGGTGACGGCGGCCTCGCGCTCGCCGCGCTCCGCGGCGACGTCGGCGCTTTCCTGGGTGTCCTTCGGCTTCGGGCCGAGCTGGGCCAGGCGCTCGCGCGCGGCTTCCAGCGGCGCATCGAGCCGCGTGACGAGGGTGCGGATCTCGTCGGTGACCGTGACGGCGCTGTCGCGGATGGCGGTGAGGTCGGCCACCGTCAGGTCCGTGTGCCCGAGCTGCTTCTCGCGGGCATCCAGCTCGGCCTTGGCGGCATCGAGCTTGGCCCGGACCTTCTTGAACTGCTCGGGTACCTCGGCCCTGGCGGCCGGCGGGGTGGCCTTGGCGTCGGAGGGTTTCGTCTCGGACGCCTTCCCGTCCGAGGACTTGGCCTCCGGCACGGGCTTGCTGTCCGCGGGCTTGCCGGCGGGCGCAGGATCCTGGGCGAAGGCCGGCAGGGTCAGGGCCGCCGGGGATCCGAATACCAGCGCGGCGAGCAGGACGAGCACGGGGGACGGGCGCGGGGCGCCCTTCGGCTTCCGGGTCCGCGCTGGGATACGATGCATGAGCAACCTCTCGTCGGGCGCGCGGCGGCCGGCCGGAGTCCGGCATCGGCGAATCGGCGGCGATCGGGGACCGGGCGGGCCTCCTGGCGGCCGGGCGCTCTGGGCGAGCAATAGGGCGAAACCGTGCCCCTGCCCACCCCGGGCCGGATCCGGCGCCTGTCAGCCTGCTGTGGGTGCGTCCTCGGGGCTCAGCCGGAAAAGCTTCACAAGGGTGTCACGCTGGGATTAGATGAAGACCTGATGGACAGGGCCTTTTCGTTGCTACGCGAAAGGGCGCGGCCGGTGGCGATACCGGCCCGGCCCGGCCGCGTTCCGGATGCTACCGCATCGACCGGCGCCCCCGCGCGCCGGCCCGCCGCCCTGTTGTTCCCTCCGCCTCTCCCGTCAAGCCGTCGCTCCGCGCGCCGGCTCGTCCTGCATCGGCCCTGGGCCGGCTCGGACGGGCCGGCGGGGCGGCGGCATGGTCCCGCGCGTTATCCGCGCCAGAGCTAGTCCGAAGAGTCGCGCCGATGATGGATCTCCAAACCCTCGTCCTCAACGCGGATTATCGGCCGCTCTCGTATAATCCGCTCTCCCTCTGGTCGTGGAAGGACGCCTTCACGGCCCTGTTCCTCGACCGCGTCACCCTGGTGGCGAGCTACGACGTGGAGGCGCGCTCGCCTTCCCGGTCCCTGCGGGTGCCGAGCGTGGTGGCGCTGAAGAACTACGTGGCGCTGGCCCGCAGCCCGGCCTTCACCCGCTACAACATCTACCTGCGCGACGGTTTCAGCTGCCAGTATTGCGGCCTGCGGCTGCCCTCGGGCGGCCTGACCTTCGACCACGTGGTGCCGCGCTCCCGGGGCGGCCTGTCGAGCTGGGAGAACGTCGTGGCGGCCTGCTCGCCCTGCAACCTGCGCAAGGCCAACCGCACGCCGGACGAGGCGGACATGCCGCTGATGACCGAGCCCCGCCGGCCGACGCGCTACGAGCTGCACCACCGGCAGCCCGAGTTCGACCACCGGCAGTACCACCACACCTGGCTCGACTACCTGTACTGGGACAGCGAGCTGGAGAGCTGAGGACGGAGCGGGGCCCTCACCAGGCAGGCGCGCGGCGGGGCGGCTCGTTGTACATCGGGACGTTGTGGTTGCGCGGCAGGTAGCCCTGCACCAGCATGGGCGGGGGGACGTCCGGCACCGGCCGCACCCGCACGATCCGGCGGGACGGGTGATGAGCCCCGCGGCGCTCCGCGGAGGCCGGCCCGTGGACGAGCACGAGACCGACGAGCAGCGCGGCGCGCGACGCCCGGGGCCACAGTCTCATGGAACGGACAATCATGGTCAGGATCCGGCCGGCGCGGGAGGAAGGATCAGAACTTCACGGCCGCGCCGCCCCGGACGGTGTTCAGCTCGGCCTTGTGACCGTTGAAGTCCTGGAACCGCACGTACTGGTACTCGCCGCGCACCAGGATGTTGGGCGTGATGGCGTATTCCAAGCCGAAGCCGAGGGCGACGCCTCCGATGGTCTTAGTCCGGGCATTTGCCGTCAGCGTCGTCGGCCCGAGCGGGACGGTCTGAGCGCCTTGTCCCGCCGGCGTCGAGTTGTTGAGCGGGAAGTTCGGATTGAAGCTCGCGTAGCCGTGGTGGTAGACGGCCGCGGGCTGCCCGGTGGTCAGGGCCTGGTTCGCCGCGTAGGTGGTGGCGCTGTAGCCGTAATTCTGGACCGCCACGGTGTCGTTGATGGTGACGCGGCCGATCGCGGCACCGGCAGTGACGTACGGGAGCAGGTTGCCGAACGCGTAGCCGGCCCGGCCCCGGATGGTGCCGTAATCCTCGATCCGCGTGTTCGAGGTCCCGGACAGATTCACGTCCTCGGAAACCCCGCCGGAGGTCGTCATGATGCGGCCGATACGGTTGGTCGACCAGCTGTTCTGATCCGTGTGCGTGTAGTCGGCCTCGATACCGAGGACGATGTCGTCGAACTGCACATTGTACCCGGCGAAAGCGCCGAAGCTGGCCCCGTGGGTCCGCGTGCCGGGGAGCGATAGGTATTTCGAGACGCTGAACTCGCTCTCGATGTCGCGGTTGCTGAAGTAATTCGCCAACGTAGACTGCATCGCGTCGCGCTGCGACAGGCCGCCCGACGTGAAGCCGCCGTGGCCGCCCAGATACACGCCGCTCCAGTCGACCACCGGAGCCGGGACCGGGTCGTAATCCGCGCCGCGCAGGTAATCGTAGTCCAGATCGGCGGCGCGCGCGGTGTTCACGCCGCAGAGACCGAGAACCGCCAGCAGCGGGAAGGTGACGGTACGCATCGGGATCGTCCTGGGACCGAAAGAGACGGACGGCGGATCGCGCCTCGACACGGTGATAAGCCGGTAACCTTAATTCTCCGTTGCTCGGCCGTGATGACTGGATCCCGATCCGGGTCTTTCAATCCCGGCGTGTCTTGCGGACTATTGGGCCGGGCAAGAACCGGATCGAGCACCCTGGGCCGCAGAAACGCGAGACGGCGCGGAGAGCCTCCGCGCCGTCATCGTCTACCGGTGGGATCGCGTTGGAGGTGCGATCAGTACTTGCGCACCAGCGGGCCGGGGATCGGCTCCGGCATCAGCGGCGGCAGCGGGGCCGCCACGAAGCCGCCGAGGTAGTAGCGCAGGCCGATCTTCACGTCGTGCGCCTCGATATCCTTGATCTTGATCGCCTGCAGGCTGCCGGTGCAGCACGGCACGAAGCCCGGTCCCGTCTCAGCCTTGCCGAGGTTCAGGTAGCGGTAGGCCAGTTCGATCTTCAGCGCGTCGGTCACGTTGTAGGCGAGACCGGCGTGGAGCGCCCAGGCGAGGCTGCCGCTCGTCTTGTCCTTGTAGAACTTGCTGCCGCTGTTGGTGTTGTACACCGCGTTGCCGTTCGGGTCGTAGACCGGGGCGTACGGGATGCAGCCGCAGCCGGCATTGGTGTAATCGTACGCGTAGGTCGGGCTGGTGAACTGCTGGTTCGTCGAGTAGCTCGAGACGTGGTTGAACGCGTAGCCGACGCCGCCGCCGATGAACGGCGTGATGCCGTACCACGTGCCGAGGTCGAAATAGGCGTTGGCGAGCACCACCGCCGAGTCGAAGCTTCCGCTCGACTTGTTCACGCCGTACGAGCCGAGCCCGTTATCGAAATCCGGACCCTTGTAGTACTCGCTGCCGCGCAGACCGGTGGAGTAGCGGTACTCACCGGTGATGTCGCCGCGCAGGAACGGGGTGAACTGGTAGCCGACGCCGACGCCCGCGAAACCGCCGCCGCCGATCGCGTTGCCGAAGGCACGGTTGGACTCGGCGTAGCCGGTATAGTCGTAGGCGTCGCTGTAGCGCGGACGGGTGTAGATGCTCGCGCCCACGTCGCCGCGCAGGTACCAGCCGCCGCCGACCTCGATCGGCGGGGGCGGCGGCGGGGGCGGCGGCGGAAGCAGCAGATCCGCGGCCGCGGCGAGGCAGGGCGTGCCGACGCTCGCCGCGAGCGTCAGGCTGCGCACCAAAGCGTTCAGCTTGGAGCGGGCCATGGAGATTCCTTCACTGGACTCGTGAGCCGGACGCGCGGCGCGCGGTCCCGGGGTACGGAGCGAAGGATGGAAGCAACGTCTTAAATCTGGCTTAACGTTAAATGTTAGCCTTGTGCATCCGTTGCGGACGTGTCGAAACGGTTATCCGGGCGGGACTTGCTTGTCTCTGCCGCATCGCGTCACCAAGTCGGATGAGTTTATCTGTCGTAGCAAACGCGCATGTGCGACCCGATCGTCGCCGCCCGGGTGCCCGGGCCTCGCAGGGGCTGACATCCGCATGGGGCCCGAGGACGTGCGCATCCTGGCGCTGATGCTGCCGGAGACGGTGGCGGGCGCCCATAGCGGCAACCCGGATTTCCGGGTCGGCGGCCGGGTTTTCGCGACCCTCTGGATCGAGGAGGCGCGGGTGGTGCTGCGCCTCGCGCCCGAGGATCAGGCCGCCCTGTGCGAGGCGGAGCCGGACCTGTTCACGCCCCTGGACGGCGCCTGGGGGCGGCGGGGCTGGACCAATCTCGACCTCGACCTCTGCGAGGAGGAGATCCTGCGGACGGCGCTGCTGGGGGCTTGGCGGATGACCGCACCCGCGGAGCTGCGCGCCGCCTACACGGACGGATGACCGCTCAGGCGGCCGCGCGGGTGACCGCGTCGACCACCTCATCGACCACGTCATTGACGAGGCCGCGATCGTCACCCTCGGCCATCACGCGGATCACCGGCTCGGTACCGGAGGGGCGGATCACCAGGCGGCCGGCATTGCCGAGCCGCTCGCGGGCATGCTCGATGGCGCTGACCACGCTGTCCTCACGCAGGGGCTCGCCGCTCCGGTAGCGGACATTCTTGAGGATCTGCGGCAGCGGATCGAAGCAGTGGCAGACCTCGCTCACGGGCCGGTTCTGCCGCTGCACCACGCTGAGGAGCTGCAGGGCGGCCACGAGGCCGTCGCCGGTGGTGGTGTAGTCCGACATGATGATGTGCCCGGACTGCTCGCCGCCGAGGTTGTAGCCATGCGTGCGCATGTGCTCGAGGACATAGCGGTCTCCCACTGCCGTGCGGGCGAGCGTGAGGCCGAGGCCGCCGAGATAGCGCTCCAGGCCGAGATTGGACATGATCGTGGCGACCACGCCCGGCTGCGTGAGGCGCTCATCCTCCTGCCAGGAACGCGCCACGACCGCCATGAGCTGGTCGCCGTCGACCACCTGGCCCTTCTCGTCCACGATCAGCACCCGGTCGGCGTCGCCGTCGAGCGCGATGCCGATATCGGCCCGGCGCTCGCGCACCATGTCGATCAGGGCCGCGGGCGCGGTCGAGCCGACATCCCGGTTGATGTTGAACCCGTCCGGCTCGGTGCCGATGGCGATGACCTCGGCGCCGAGTTCCCACAGGGTCTCGGGGGCGACCCGGTAGGCCGCGCCGTTGGCGCAATCGACCACGACCCGCAGGCCGTCCAGGGTCACCTGCCGCGGCAGGGTCCGCTTGGCGAACTCGATGTAGCGGGCATGCACGCTCTCGATGCGCTTGGCCCGGCCGAGATCGTTGGAGCCGGACAGGCGCTTGTGCATGTCGGCATCGATCAACCCCTCGATCTCGTGCTCGATCGCGTCGTTGAGCTTGAATCCGTCCGGTCCGAACAGCTTGATGCCGTTGTCCTCGAACGGGTTGTGCGAGGCCGAGATCATCACGCCCAGATCGGCCCGCATGGACCGGGTCAGCATCGCCACGGCCGGCGTCGGCACCGGCCCGAGCAGCAGCACGTCCATGCCCACCGAGGTGAAGCCGGCCACGAGCGCGGTCTCGATCATGTAGCCGGAGAGGCGGGTGTCCTTGCCGATCACCACCCGGTGGCGGTGCTCGCCGCGCTGGAACACGAGCCCGGCGGCCTGCCCGACCTTGAGGGCGAGTTCGGGCGTGATCACCCCGTTGGCCCGGCCCCGGATGCCGTCGGTTCCGAAATACTTGCGCACCATCACGTCTCCGAAGCCGGGCCGTGGACCCGACACAGCTTAGCAGATTCCAGAGAAGTCCGACTCGAACGCTTCCCTAGGGTGAATCGGTTGCTCCGCGACAAAGGCGTTCGAAATGCGGCGCGGCGCTTACAGGATCCTGGGCAGCGCCGAGACCGTGAGCATGATTCCTGAGAGCGTGAGCAAGCTCAGCACGAGCCTGCGGAACGCCGTCTCGCTCACGCCCACATAGGCCCGGGTCCCGAGGAGCGTGGGGATCAGCATGGCGGGCAGGACCACAGCCAGCATCGGCAGAACCGGCCGCGTGATGAGCCCCGAAGCGAGATAGGTGATCATCGTTACGGTGAGCATCGCGAGGTTGAAGTTCTGGATGATCGTGCGCTGCACGTCGCGCTCGTAGCGGCGCAGGGTGCACCAGAGGGTTGGCAGCACGCCCGTGAAGCCGCCCAGAGCGCCCATCACGCCGCCGGCAAGGCCGACCGCGGCATCGGCGAGCCGGCCACCCACCGTGATCCGCGGCAGATCCTTGGCGCACAGCATCACCGGGCACCAGACCATCAGCAGGAGGCCAAGCAGCGCCTTGAACAGGTCGGCGTCGAGCCGGGGCAGGAGCAGGACGCCGAGGGGGATGCCGGCAAGGCCGCCGAGCACGAAGGGGGCGAGGCGCTCGAGGTCGAAGCCGCGCCGCACCGAGACGGCGGCGACGATCTGACCGGTGAGGCCGCCGGCCACGGAGAGGATGGCGGCGAGCTTCGGATCGATCACCCAGGCCCAGAACGACAGGGCCACGAGCCCGAAAGCGAAGCCCGACAGCCCCTGCACGAAGCCGGCGACGCCGGCGCCGAGGGCGACGACGAGATAGGTCGAGACCGACATCGGGGATTTCGCGGCGCTGCAGGGGAGAGGGTTCTGTGTTTCCGCTTCGCTGATCGACGCGGAGGCCACCGGCCAAGCTGATAGCATCGATGTGCCGATAGGAGATCCGGTTTGTCACCGGAGACGCGACGTGCCCTCCCGCCTCTGCGGGGGAGGGAAAGTCACGGTCCGCACTCTGCCTGCACCCCGCACGAAAAAGGGCGCCTCGCGGCGCCCTTTCCGATCGTCGTCCTATCCGTCGCCTCAGGCCTGCGGCTGCGGCTCCAGCCCGCCGTCGCTCTCCTTCGGCCGGCCGCGGCCCGCCGAGGGGACCGAGGAGCCCCGGGCCGGGGTCGGCGGAACGTCACCGCCGTCGCGGATCGGGGGCTGGCCCTTGAGCAGGTTGCGGATCTCCTCGCCCGAGAGGGTCTCGTATTCGAGGAGCCCCTGCGCCAGGGCCTCCAGGTCGTCCTTGTGCTCGGCGAGGATGCGGCGCGCCTCCTCCAGGCCGGTCTCCACGAGGCGGCGGACCTCGGCGTCGATCTTCTGGGCCGTCGATTCGGAGACCGATTGCTGCCGGCCCATCGACATGCCGAGGAAAACCTCGTCGTTGTTGTCGCCGTACGCGACGGTGCCGAGCTCGGGGCTGAAGCCCCAGCGGGTCACCATCATCTTGGCAAGGCGCGTCGCCTGCTCGATGTCCGATTGCGCGCCCGACGTCACCTTCTCGCGCCCGAAGATCATCTCCTCGGCGATGCGCCCGCCCATCATGATCGCCAGCCGCGAGGTCATCTGCTCGAAGCTCATGGAGAGCTTGTCGCGCTCGGGCAGCTGCATGACCATGCCGAGGGCCCGGCCGCGGGGGATGATGGTCGCCTTGTGCACCGGGTCGGTCGCCGGGACGTTCAGCGCCACGATGGCGTGGCCGCCCTCGTGGTAGGCGGTGAGCCGCTTCTCGTCCTCGGTCATGACCAGGGTGCGCCGCTCGGCGCCCATCATGACCTTGTCCTTGGCGTCCTCGAACTCGTGCATCGTCACGATGCGCTTGCCGCGGCGGGCCGCCAGCAGGGCCGATTCGTTGACGAGGTTCATCAGGTCCGCGCCCGAGAAGCCCGGGGTGCCGCGCGCGATGGTCTTCAGGTCGACATCGGGCGCCAGCGGCACCTTGCGGACGTGGACCCGCAGGATCCGCTCGCGGCCGGTGACGTCCGGGTTCGGCACCATGATCTGGCGGTCGAACCGGCCCGGGCGCAGCAGCGCCGGATCGAGCACGTCGGGGCGGTTGGTCGCCGCGATGATGATGACGCCCTCGTTGGCCTCGAACCCGTCCATCTCCACGAGGAGCTGGTTCAGGGTCTGCTCGCGCTCGTCGTTGCCGCCGCCGAGGCCGGCGCCGCGATGGCGGCCGACCGCGTCGATCTCGTCGATGAAGATGATGCAGGGCGCGTTCTTCTTGGCCTGCTCGAACATGTCGCGCACGCGGCTGGCGCCGACGCCCACGAACATCTCGACGAAGTCGGAACCCGAGATCGTGAAGAACGGCACGTTGGCCTCACCGGCGACCGCCCGGGCGATCAGGGTCTTACCGGTGCCGGGCGGGCCGACGAGCAGCACGCCGCGCGGGATCCGGCCGCCGAGCCGCTGGAACTTCTGGGGGTCGCGAAGGAACTCGACGATCTCCTGCAGATCCTCCTTCGCTTCCTCGACGCCCGCGACGTCATCGAACGACACGCGCCCGTGGGCCTCGTTCAGGAGCTTGGCCTTTGACTTGCCGAAACCCATGGCGCGGCCGGCGCCGGACTGCATCTGGCGCGAGAGGAAGATCCAGGCGCCGATGAAGACGAGGATCGGCAGCCAGCTCACGAGAAGCTGGATGAACCAGGGCGTGTTGTCCGACGGCGGACGGGCGGTGATCTGCACCCCCTTGCCCTGGAGCTTGGAGACCAGGCTCGGGTCGTTGGGCGCGTAGCTGGTGAAGTTGCCGCCGCCGACATAGGTGCCGGACACGTCCTGCCCGGAGATCACCACCGACTGGATCTTGCCGGCATCGGCGTCGTTCAGGAGCTGGCTGTAGGCGATCTCGCTGCCGCCGCCCCGGTGCCCCGGATTCTGGAACAGGGTGACGAGGGCCAGCACCAGCAGGAAGATGACGACCCACAAGGCAAAGTTGCGAAAATTCGGGTTCATCGATCAATCCCTGGCGCGTGCGACCCCCAGGACGGACCCGCCACGCGGCTAGTCCTGTCCGTCCGTGCACACCTCGCCAATGTAGGCGGGGGGTTCTCCCTTGCCAAGTAATTCGGGAGGCCCTGCGGCGAGGGCAGCACCTGCCGCCCTGCGTCGACGCGGCGGAGCAGGGGCGAGGCTCACGGTCCCTCCCGCATCGGCGCAGACCAGAAACCCCGCCAAGGTGCGCCGGATCGGCTCCCGGCGCCGCAGGGCCGGCAGGAGCGATTCGAGGACCAGGGTTTCGAGGCGTTCGAGACGGCGCGGCGGCGCGCCGGCCCGGGTCAGGGCGAGATCGAGGCAGCGCAGGGCCACGGCGTCGGGCAGGGCCGCCAGGGCGGCCCCGTCGAGGCCCATGCCAACCCCCGTCTCCGGTCCGGGCCGCCGCAACCGGTCGAGGGCCTGCTCAGCCGCGCTCCGGAGCGCGGCCTCGTCGCGGGCGGCGCGCTCGGCGAGCCGGGCAAGGCGCGCCTGGGTCAGGCCCTCGCGTTCCAGAACCGGCCAGGCCGCGCGCAGGCGGCCGCGGGCGAAGCGCGGATCGCCGTTGGCGGGATCGCGCAGATACGGGATGCCCCGGGCCTCGCACCACGCCACCAGGGCGGATTTCGGCAGGTGCAGGAAGGGCCGTCCGAGGGTCAGGCCGGGGACGAGGTCCCGCTCTGCGCGCATGCCGGCGAGCCCCGCGAGGCCGCTGCCGGCGGCGAGCCGGATCAGCACCGTCTCGGCCTGATCGTCCCGGGTGTGGCCTGTCAGGACGAGGCCGGCGCCGACCGCCTCGGCCTGGGCGGCAAGCAGGGCATAACGGGCCGTTCGGGCCGCGTCCTGCAGCCCGGTGCCGGGCTTCGCGCCCGCCCAGGTCAGAATTGCGTGGGGCAGGCCGAGTTCTCGGGCGGCGCGGCCGACGTTCTCAGCCTCCGCGGCCGAGTCCGGACGCAGGCCGTGATCCACGGTGGCGACCTGCAGTGATGCGCCGGTCGCGTCGCGCAGGATCGCGGCGGCATGCATCAGGGCGCTCGAATCGGGACCGCCCGAGACGGCCAGGAGCGCGCCCCGGCCGCCGCGCGCGGATGGGCCGAGCCAGGGGCTGAGGGCAGCGAGGACCGGGTCGTCCGGGCCGATCAAGCGCCGCAGCGGGCGCGCTTCTGCTCGCGCGCGACGCCCTGGCGGACGCCGTTGCCGGCATTCGGGAACTTCCGGTCCAGCTCGGCCAAGGTCGCGCAGGCTTGCTCGCGGGCGCCGAGCGCGTTGAGCGTGACGCCGAGCTTCAGCATGGCGTCGGGGGCCTGGGAGGAGCGGGCGTAGTCGGTGGAGACCTTCAGGAACTGCTCGGCGGCCTCGCGGTTGCGGCCGCGCGCGAGGTAGCTCTCGCCGAGCCAGTAGGTCGCGCCGGCGACGCGGTTGTCGCGCGGATGCGACTGGATGAACTGGCGCAGGCCCATCTCGGCCTGCTCGTACTGCTTGGCGCGGTACAGCTCGACCGCGGCGTCGTAATCGGCGGCCGGATCGCCGGTCCGGGTGGCGGCCACGCTCTCGGAGGGCCGCGCCGGGATCGCCCCGGTCCGGGCCGGCGGCCGCAGATCGACCGGCTCGTCGTAGCCGGGAACGGCGTCGGCGTCCTCATCATCCCCATTGATTGCCCCATTGATCGCCCCTTGCGGCAGACGCTGCGGCCGGGGGGCGGCCTCGGTCGCCTCGACGGCGTCACGCGGCGGCAGCGGCGCGGAGGGCTGCGTGCTGCCGAGCTGCACGGGGGCGCCCGGGGCTCCGGGGGATTGGGACGGGTCGAAGGCGTCGCCGCGCTTGCCGGGGCGGCCGGCGCCCGGATTGCCGCCGTTGACGGCGCCCGACGGCGCGGGGGCGGCCGAGGGCTTGCCGCCCTTGCCCTCGTTCAGGCGGAACTCGACGTCCTCCTGGAACTTGCGCAGCTGCTCCTTGAGCTGGCGGTTCTCGTACTGGAGGGTCTCGATCTGTCCGGCCATGAGCCGGGACTGGTTCTCGATGCGGCCAAGGCGCACCACCAACTCGGAGGCGTCCTGCGCGGCTGCCGGGTGGCCGAGGAGCATGGCTCCCAGGATCGTGGTGAGCGCGAGGCGGGTGCGAAGACGGGCGGACATGGTGCGGGTGCGATCCGGTGGCGGCGCGAGGGCCTAACAGATGCGCCGTTCCGCGGCAAAACTGCGGCGCGAGGCGGAGGCGGCGGTCGGAAGCCGCCTCCGGGGTCGTTTTCGCCGCGGCTTACGCCCCGGCGCCGCGATCGAGGACGATCACCGCACGGCGGTTCTGCGACCAGCAAGAGATGTCGTTGCACACGGCCACCGGCCGCTCCTTACCGTACGACACGGTCCGCATCCGGCTCGCCGCGATGCCGCGGGTGGCGAGGTAGTCGTTCACCGCCTGGGCCCGGCGGGCGCCGAGGGAGAAGTTGTACTCGCGGGTGCCGCGCTCGTCGGCATGGCCCTCGATGATGAAGGTGTAGCGCGGGTAGCGCTGCAGCCACGCGGCCTGCTTGTCGAGGGTCGCGGTCGCGGTGGGCGTCAGGTCGGTGGAATCCGACTCGAAGAAGACCCGGTCGCCGATATTGACGACGAAGTCCTGGGCGCTGCCGGGGGTCGCGGCGCCCGCCCCGAAGGCGGAGGCGTCGGCGAGGTCCTTGTCGTTGCTGCAGGCGCCCAGGCCGAGGGCGGCGACGAGCGCGAGGCCGAGGGCGGCGGCGCGGAAACGCTGGGGCATGGTCTAAAAAACTCCTCGAGCGGTGCCGAAGGCCGGCTGCTGGTCTTCGAGGCGGGTCCGCGTATTCCTGGCGCCGTTGGTAGGCGGGGTTGGTTAAGCGACGGTTCCGCCGGGCGGCGCGGGGGCGTGGTGACGGCCCGCACCGGTCGACGGCGTGCGCTGACACACCCGGGACGCGCCCGGAATGCGGCGGCGGCGGGGCGGCGGGCTGCGACGCGGCATTTCGGCCGCCCCGGTTGCGGCGTTGCAACAGGCGCCGGGCCTCCGCCCGGTAACGGGTCCAGGCGGGTCTTTAAGAGATCCTCAACCCTGTCGCTCCCTAATCGGCGGGCCGAACACCGGACCTCCCGCATGCGCCCCGCCCAGAGCGTCCTCATCGTCGAGGACAGCTACCTGCTCCTCGAGATCGTCGCGAGCCTATGCGAGACGCACGGCATCCGGGTGATCGAAGCCTCCACGGGCGAGGCCGCGCTGACCATCCTGCGCGACCGGGGCGGCGCGATCGACTGGCTGTTCACCGACATCCACCTGCCCGGGCTGATCGACGGCTGGACGGTGGCCCACGCCTTCCGGGCAATCCACCCGGACCGGCCGGTGGTCTACACCTCGACGGACACGCACGGCCGCAGCGGCGTGCCGGGCAGCCTGTTCCTGCGCAAGCCCTTCCAGATGCAGGAGGTCAACCGCCTGGTCCGGATGATGGTCGAGGGCCTCGGCGCGGCCGGCTCCGACAGCCGGCTCTGCGCGGCGGGCTGAGTCACGGATCCATCCGAGCCGGACCGTCATCGCGCGCGCAGCGAAGCGACCCCGGGCGGCCCGCGCTCGGCCGGCGAGGCGCTCCTGGATTGCTTCGCTCCGCTCGCAACGACGCGTCTGCCGGCTGGACGCCTTGGCTCCCGGGGGCGGCCTCAGCCGCCCCGGAACAGCGCGACGATCTCCGGCGCGGCGAGCCACGCCTCGACCCGCGGGCAGGCGAGATCCCCGGGGGTCATCGCGTCGTAGAGCGCGAAGCTCGCCGCGATGAAGCCTGGCAGGTCGTAGAGCACCGGGAAGTCGTCGCCCCGCGGCTTGGTCTTGAACAGGTACGAGCCGGTCAGGCCGAAATGCTCGGCGATGGGCGGGTAGATCGGCCAGACCACGTCCTGGGCCAGCTCGTCGCCGAGGTAATCCTCGATCTCCACGGGCTCGGGCGCGAGACCGCTCTCCTGCAGCAGCCGCCGGGCGATGTCGCCGAGGACGTGGACCTTGGGATGGTTCATCAGGTGCATGAAGGCGCCGCGGCGCGCCCAGCGGGTCACCTCGCGCTCCAGCCCGAAGCCCAGGGCGTCGGCCGCGCCGACGAGCTCGCGCACGGCCGGGTCCCAGTGGTCGAGGTAGCCCAGGCGGGCGAACAGGTCCTCGCGGAACAGGCCGGCGGTGCGGCCGGCATCGAGGCCGAGCCGGTGGGCGGTCAGCACGATCGCCGAGTGGTACTGGCCCAGCGGCGACGGCGTCAGCTTCAGCGCGGCGAGGTCCGAGGCTTGGCCGACATAGACCATGTCCGGGTGGAAGGCCGAGAACACGATCGACGGGAACAGCTTGAGCCGCGGGTCGGCCGCGCGCACAGTGGCGACGTCGCCGCCCGGGATCAGCCCGGCCGGGAAGGCCTGCGAGAAGACGTGGTCGTGGGCGCGCAGGGTGCGGATCAGGCCGTCGACATGGCCGTGGTCGCGCTTGAGCGAGCCCATGGGCAGGTAGCGCACCGGGCTCCTCGGTGCGAGCAGGCGCATGGCCCGGGCGATGCCCCGCGCCTGGCAATTGCCCAGCACCGCGATGCTCGGCCCGTCACGGGTCGTGGCGGCGCGGGCGCGGTTCCGCCATGGTGTCGCCCAGGTGGGGGCCCAACGGGTAGGCGCCCAATCGGGCGCCGAGCGGGTGAACGCGCTGCGGGCGCGCCGGGGCAGGTCGTTCAGGGCCACGTCGCGTGCCGGTGTCAGCGGACGGGTCAGCGGTCCCGAGGGCCGTCGCCGTCGTGAAGAAGAGGGTTCGAAGATGGCGTTGAATCCGTATACGGGTCTACCGGCCGAGCGATTCTGGCGCAAGGTCGTCACCAACGTGCCGCCCTTCGCGGTCAATCCGCACCCGAAGGACACCTTCGTGATCGGGCCGACCGACAAGGTCGCCACCGGCGGCTCCTGCTTCGCGCAGCGGGTGGCCGAGGCGGTGCGCGGCGCCGGCTTCAACTACTACCTGACCGAGCCGCCGCCCCCCGGCATGAGCGCCGAGGAGGCCAATGCCCGCCAGTTCGGCACGTTCTCGGCGCGCTACGGCAACCTCTACTACACGCGCCAGTTCGTGCAGCTGTTCGACCGGGCCTACGGAACGTTCGAGCCGGAGCTGAAGGCGTGGCTGCGCGACGACGGCCGCTACGTTGACCCGTTCCGGCCCACGGTCGAGCCCGCGGGTTTTGCGAGCGAGGCCGAGGTGGTCGCGGCGCGCGACGCGCATCTCGCCGAGGTGCGCCGCCTGTTCGAGACGCTCGACGTGTTCGTGCTGACGCTCGGACTCACGGAAGGCTGGCGCTGGCGGGCCGACGGCGCGGCGCTGCCGCTCGCCCCAGGCGTCGCGGGCGGCACCTTCGACCCTGAGCTCTACGAGTGCGTCAACGCGGGCGCGGGCGAGGTGCTGGGCGACCTCAACGGCTTCCTCGACCGGCTCTGGAGCGTGAACCCGAAGGCGCGGGTGATCTTCACGGTCTCGCCGGTGCCGATGATCGCCACCTACATGGACCGGCACGTGATGGAGTCGAACAGCTACTCCAAGTCAGTGCTGCGGGTGGCGGCCGGCGAGGTGGTCGGCCGCGGGGACCCGCGGGCGGTCTACTTCCCCGCCTACGACATCGTCACGAGCAACGTGAATGCCGGGCGCTACTACAACGAGGACCAGCGCACCATCAACGACGCGGGCGTGCGCCACGTCATGCGCCTGTTCCTGGCGACCTTCGCGCGCGACCGGGTGAACGCGGCGCCGGTTCACGCCCCCGTGGACCTCGCGGCCGAGTTCGAGGGCAATGCCGGCGTGATCTGCGACGAGGAGGAGATCGAGCGCAGCGTGGCCTAGGATGGCGTAGGGTTTGCCTCCGGGCGGGCGTTTCGGGCAAGCTCGGCTGCCCGGGCGCCCGCGCCCATCCGGAGATGAATCCCTTGAGCCTGCCCTCGCCCCGCCGCGCCGACCACGACATCGATCCGGTCTTCGTCGCGCGGTACTCGCCCCGCGCCTTCACGGGCGAGGCTCTGCCCGAATCCGAGCTGATGCGGATGATCGAGGCGGCGCGCTGGTCGCCCTCCGCCTACAATTCGCAGCCCTGGCGCTTCCTCTACGCGCTCCGGGGCGATGCCAATTGGGACACGTTCCTGGGCCTCCTCGTTCCCGCCAACCAGAAATGGGTCGCCGGCACCGGCGCGATCCTGTTCCTGGTCTCGAACGGGCTCATGAAGGTCGGCGACGAGCTGAAGCCCTCCTACAGCCACTCCTTCGACGCCGGCAGCGCCTCGCTCGCCTTCCAGCTCCAGGCGATCCATCAGGGCTGGCACGCCCACGGCATGGTCGGCTTCGACCATGTCCGCGCGCCCGAGGTCCTGCGCCTGCCCGAGAACCATCGGATCGAGGCCGCCTTCGCGGTCGGCCGCAAAACGCCCGAGGCGGACCTTCCCGAGGAGCAGCGACCCCGCGAGACCCCGAACGGCCGCCGGCCGATCACCGACTTCACCATCGCGGGCCCATTCCCGCCGACCGCGGCCTGAGACGGCCCGGAACCCGCTTGTACGACCGCAGATTGGGTCTGCAACGCAACGCCGCCGCAGGGCCCGGGGCGGCCTTCGGGCTCCCGGGCCGGCGCGCACCCGGTCTCGGGCGCATCGTATCCGCCCTCCACCGCTTCGGGAGCTGGCTCATGGATCCGTCCGACAACGCTGCCGAATCCGACCCATTCCGGGATGACGGGCCGTTCGACCCCGTCTCCGGACTGCGGAATGTCGCCGAGCGTCACGGGGTCAGCCTGGACGCGGTGCGCCACCTGATCCGGGCCCTGGAGCGCGGCCACGGCACGATGGCGCAGTTCGACCATCCCGATCTCGGCGGGATGGGACAGTGGTTCTCCGGCGGCATGGTGATGGTCGGCCGGATGTTCGACGACGGCCTGAAGGCGCGGGTCGGCGCACTCTGCACCGAGCTGGCCGGGGCGCTCCCAGCAGGCGGCTTCTCGGACGCTGCGCCCGTGGCACGACGAGGCGGCGGCGAGTGGTGGCCGGCCGGTCTGGGGGATCCGGCGAGCACCGGCGCTCAGAACGGGCTGCGCTACGCCTATTTCCCCGACAGAAGGCGGCTCGCCGTCGACTCGGGTTCGGAGGTCGCTCTCTACGATACCGGCGAGCACCGCATCACCGGCGTGTCGCAAGCGAATGGCAGCCTCGGCTTTACGGGACCGGCCGGGGCCGTCGCCCTCGACCGCCTGCGCCGGATCGAGGCGGAGGTCGCGGCGCCGCGCCAAGTGGACCCGCGTCAGGTAGACCCGCGCCAAGCGGATAGGGCGCAAAAGGCGGCACCCGCGGAGACGCCCGCGCCGGACCGGTCCTCGGCGGACGCGGTGCTCGCGACCATCGAACGGCTGGCGGACCTGCACGCGCGCGGCGTGCTCACCGATTCGGAATTCTCGACCAAGAAGGCGGAGCTGCTGGCGCGGCTGTGAGAAGCGCCCGACCGGCGGATCCGCCACCGGTCGCCCCACCCTCCGTTCTCATCCTGAGGTGCCGCAGCGCAGCGGAGGCCTCGAAGGATGCGAGCGAGGATCGGACCTGCCGGCTCCGAACGGCCTCAGACGATGCCGACGCGCAGCAGGTCGTGGACGTGCACGATGCCCACGGGCCGTCCGTCCGTGACCGCGAAGACCGCGGTGATGAGCCGGCGGTTCATCAGTTCCAGGGCGGCCTGAGCCAGCTTGTGCGGTTCGACGGTGACCGGATCCCGGGTCATCACCGTCGAGACCGGCGTGTCGAGGAGCGCAGGGCCCATGTGGCGGCGCAGGTCGCCGTCCGTGACGATGCCGACAAGGCGCCCGGCCCCGTCGGTGACGCCGACGCAGCCGTAGCGCCGCGCCGCGATCTCGATCAGCACCTCCGACATCAGGGCGCTCTCGTGGACCAGCGGCATGTCCTGGGGCCCGTGCATCACCTGCTGCACGGTCCTGAGGCGGGCCGCCAGTGTCCCGCCGGGATGCAGGGTGTGGAAGCGCGCCGAAGTGAAGCCGCGCCGCTCCAGCAGCGCCACCGCCAGGGCGTCGCCCAGCGCCAGCTGGATCAGGCTGGAGGAGGTCGGCGCGAGGTCGTGCGGGCAGGATTCCCGCACGCGGGGCAGCTCCAGCAGCACGTCGGCGGCCTTGCCGAGCGTGCTCTCGCCGTTGCGGGTGATGGCGACCAGGGGGATCGAGAACCGGCGGCTGAAGCCGACGAGATCGGACAGTTCCGCGGTCTCCCCCGACCAAGACAGCGCGATGATGACGTCGTCCCGGGCGATCATCCCGAGGTCGCCGTGGCTCGCCTCGGTCGGGTGGACGAAGAAGGCGTGCGTGCCCGTGGAGGCCAGCGTCGCGGCAATCTTGCGGCCGACATGGCCGCTCTTGCCGATGCCGCTCACGATGACGCGGCCTTTGCTCTGCAGGATGGTCTGCACCGCCTCCTCGAAGGCCGCGCCGAGCCGGCCCTGGAAGGCCGCGCTCGCCTCCTGCAGGGCCGCGATGCCGAGCTGGAGGCTGCGGATCCCGAGATCGCGGGTGGTGGCGAGATGCGCCGACGGCGCGTCATAACGATCGTCGCGCAGGGCGCTGGAGGCGGGAGCGTTCATCGTGTCCGTTCTTGACCCGTCGACCGGATCCGGCACCGGAGGCCGGAATCGAGGCTCGGCGCAGCGAGGCGTCTCCGGCGACGCTAGGCAGCCGTCGTGGTTGAAATGTGACGCCGGGACGACGCAGCGCCGCACTCTGGTTGAAGGCGCGGCCGCCGAGGTCCATGCTGCCCGCACGCCATCCCGCGCCGCGGGCCCAAGGAGGGCACAAGCCCCATGACCATCCGCTTCCCCGACCCCGATCCCGCGATCCTCGCCCGCCGCGAGGCGATCCTGGCCGGCCTCGCCCCCCTGGTCGCGCCGGAGGCGCTGGTGGTCAGCGAGGACGAGCGCCGGGCGTTCGAGACCGACGGGCTGACCGCGTACCGGCAGATGCCGCTCGCCGTGGTCCTGCCCTCCACCACCGCGGAGGTCGCCGCCGTGATGGCCTATTGCCACGCCAACGGCGTGCGGGTCGTGCCCCGCGGCGCCGGCACGTCGCTCGCGGGCGGCGCCATCGCGCAGGCCGACGCGATCATCCTGGGCGTCGGCAAGATGACCAAGGTCCTCGACATGGACTTCGCCAACCGCACCGCCCGGGTGCAGAGCGGCATCACCAACCTCGCGATCTCCGGGGCGGTCAGCCACGAGGGCTTCTTCTACGCCCCCGACCCGTCGAGCCAGCTCGCCTGCACGATCGCCGGCAACATCGCGATGAATTCCGGCGGCGCGCACTGCCTCAAATACGGCGTGACCACCAACAACCTGCTGGGCGTCACCCTGGTGCTCAACGACGGCACCGTGGTCGAGATCGGCGGCCAGCACCTCGACAGCGGCGGCTACGACCTGCTCGGCCTCGTCTGCGGCTCGGAGGGGCAGCTCGGCATCGTCACCGAGGCGACCGTGCGGATCCTGCGCGCAGCCGAGGGTGCGCGGCCGGTGCTGGTCGGCTTCTCGAAGGTCGAGGATGCGGGCGATTGCGTCGCGGCGATCATCGCGGCCGGAATCATCCCGGTGGCGATCGAGTACATGGACCGCGAAGCGATCCTGATCACCGAGGATTTCGCTCAGGCCGGCTATCCCCGCGACGCCGAGGCGATGCTGATCATCGAGGTCGAGGGCTCGGACACCGAGTGTGACGCGATGCTGGCGCGGATCGAGACGATCGCCAAGGATTTCCGCCCGACCAGCGTGCGGGTCTCGCGTTCGGAGGCGGAATCGGCCGCGATCTGGAAGGGCCGCAAGTCGGCCTTCGGGGCGACCGGCCGGATCTCCGACTACATCTGCATGGACGGCACGATCCCCACCGGCCAGCTCGGGCCGGTGCTGGAGCGGATCGGTGCGATCTGCGCCGAGAAGGGCCTGCGGGTCGCCAACGTGTTCCACGCGGGCGACGGCAACCTGCACCCGCTGATCCTGTTCGACATCAACAGGCCCGGCGAGTTGCAGAAGGCCGAGACTGCGGGCGACGAGATCCTGAAGCTCTGCGTCGAAGTCGGCGGCTGCCTGACCGGCGAGCACGGCGTCGGGATCGAGAAGCGCGAGCTGATGCGCTTCCAGTACGATCAGGTCGATCTTGAGCAGCAGATGCGGGTCAAGGCGGTGTTCGATCCGCACTGGATGCTGAACCCCGCCAAGGTGTTCCCGCTCGACGGGCGGCTCGCGGCCTGAGCCGCGACCGCGCGCCGTTCAGGGGCTCCGGAGGGGGTTGAGGACGCGATCGTCTTCGATCGCGCGCCTACGACCATTCGGCCCCTCCGGCCGCAATCAGGCGGCTTCGACCTTGCGGCTGGCGCGGGACTTGGTCGTGGCGGCCGCGGTCTTGCGCCGGCTCGGGGCGGGGGTAGAGGCCGCCTCGTCTGCGGGCTCCGCATCATTGGCGGCCGACTGAGACCGACCCGGCTGGCCGAGACCGAGGCTCTTGGCGAGCGCCGAGCGCTGCGCCGAATAGTTCGCCGAGGTGGTCGGGTAATCGGCCGGCAGACCGTAGCGCTCCCGGTAGCTCTGCGGATCGAGCCCGTGCTTGGTCAGGTGGCGCTTCAGCGTCTTGTACGACTTGCCGTCGATGAAACTGATCAGTCCGTCGGGGCGGATCGACTTGCGGATCTGAGCGGGCGTCGGCCGCTCGACGCTCTCGGCCGCCGGAGCGGCCGGACCGGACCCGATCGCGTTCAGCGCCTCGTGGATGCTCGCGATCAGGGCCGGCAATTCGGCCGAAGGCAGCGAGTTGTTGGAAACGTAGGCCGCGACGACGTCCACGGTCCGCTCGATGAAATCCAATTGCGATGTCGGCGCAGTTTCTGACATTCTCTCTTTCCTTGGAACAAAAGCCTGATGGGGACCCCTGTTGCGCGAGTTAAGACAGCGTCTGAAAAATGCAAGGCAATCCATACAATTATCTGTGATCAGGACAAAGTCTAAGTCTCCATCATCCGGCAAGGCTTACAGGGTATGGTTGCATTGATGGCAGTTGAAGCACACTTCTGAGGCGCTTTATCGCTCTCCGATCCACGAATTCTAGTCGGTTCCTGGAGCCGAGTTTTTGTTGGCGGCAGAGACCTTTACCCCCAGGATCGGGACCATCCCGAGACGGTCCTATACGGTTGCCGCCCGGTCATTCCGCGACAAGGCTCAATCTTCGTACAGTTGTGCGGACGCGCGGCCGGGACCTGCGTCATTTTCTCCCGCCGGTGGCGACCTCAGACGAAAGTCTTACGGGGATCGAAGGCGTCGCGCACGGCCTCGCCGGCGAAGACGAGCAGGCTCAACATCACGGCGATGACCAGGAAGCCGGTCAATCCGAGCCACGGGGCGGTCAGATTGTCCTTGCCCTGGGCGAGAAGCTCTCCGAGGGAGGGTGAGCCGGGCGGCAGGCCGAAGCCGAGGAAATCCAGCGAGGTCAGGGTGGTGATCGAACCGTTCAGGATGAACGGCAGGAAGGTCAGCGTCGCCACCATGGCATTCGGCAGCAGATGAACGGTCATGATGCGGATGTTCGACAGGCCCAAAGCCCGCGCGGCCCGGACGTATTCGAAGTTCCGGGCCCTCAGGAACTCGGCGCGGACGACGCTAACCAGCGCCACCCACGAGAACAGCAGCATGATCCCGAGCAGAACGAAGAAGCCCGGTGCGATGAAGGCCGAGATGATGATGATCAGGTAAAGGGTCGGAATGCCACCCCAGACCTCGATGAAGCGCTGGAAGGCGAGATCGACCCAACCGCCGAAATAGCCCTGCACGGCGCCCGCGATGACGCCGATCACCGACGAGACCGCGGCCAGGATCAGGCCGAACAGCACCGAGATGCGGAAACCGTAGATCACCCGCGCCAGCACGTCCCGCGTGGTGTTGTCGGTGCCGAGCCAGTGCCAGGGAATGTCCGCGCAACCCGCGCCACCGAGTTTCTCGGCCACGGGCCGGCACTGCGCGTCGGTGAGCATCCAAGTGGGCGGCGACGGCGACGGCGTCGGCAGATCCTCGTTGATCGTGTCGTACGAGAACGGGATCGGCGGCCACAGCGCCCAGCCGTTCGCGGCGATCTCCTTGCGGATCTCGGCGGAGCGATAATCGGTCGTGGCGAGGAAGCCGCCGAACTTCTCCTCGGGATAGTCGACCAGGACCGGGACCAGCCACTCGCCCTTGTAGGACAGCAGGATCGGGCGATCGTTGGCGATGAATTCCGCGAACAGGCTGAGCACGAACAGGATCGCGAAGATCACGAACGATCCGTAGCCGAGCCGGTTGCGGCGGAAATTGTCGAGGCGGCGCCGGTTGAGCGGCGACAGGCGGGCGCGCCGGCTCGCTCCCGCGGCCGGGACCGGAGGCGGCGCCCCCTCGTCCGGGCGCAGGACCAGCGGCTGGGCGCCCGGCATCGGCGCGGGCACGACTTCGCTCTCGCCGGGACGCGTGACCTCGTTCATCCGTGCTGCCTCCCGCGCCGCGGCGCACACGCTCCCGCGGGGCTTGGGCAGCCCCGCGGCCGGCCGGATCGGAAGCGGATGAGGGGGCTCAGCCGTCGAGCCGGGTCGCGGTGCCCTCGATCTCGGTGGGGCGCAGACCACCGCTGCGCTCCAGCCAGCGGCGCAGCAGACGAACGTTGCGGCGGTTGGCCTTGAAGGCGGCGTCGAACAGGTCGCCCGCGACCGGCACCGCGCCGATCAGCCCGTCGAAGGCGACGTTCAGCCCCATCCGGGCCAGCAGCCAGCGCGGCGCGCCGAGGCGCTTCGCCTCGTAGACGATGAAGGAGGAAATCACCATGCCGGCCACGTCGCCGATCACCGGCACGAGCCCGATCAGCGCGTCGAACCCGACCCGCCTGTTGATGCCCGGGATGACGAACGCTGTGTCCATCAGGTGGGCCAGAGTCTCCAGCCGGGCGAGACTCGCCTCCTGGCTGAGATCCGCCGACAGGAAGGCGGGCCGGGAACCGGAGCGGGTCTCGCCCCCGGAAAAGGTCTCGGCACGGGCGAAACGCCCGGCCTGGGCAGCCTGGGTGAAGTCCATGGTCGGGATCCGTCGGGAAGCCATCGTCCCCAACGATGTGGCGCCCCGATCGGATCCCCGCAAGGACGGTACCGGCCCGCGTCACGCGGCGCTCCCGGCGAGGCCGCTCATGCGGTCGAGCGCCGCATCCAGGGTGGCGTCGTCCTTAGCGAAGCAGAGCCGGACGAGGCCGCGCACGGAGGCATCCGGGTAGAAGGCGCTCACCGGGATCGCCGCGACGCCGTGACGGGTGACGAGGGCCTCGCAGAAGGCCACATCGTCGGCGCGGCCCAGGGCGGTGATGTCGATGTTGAGAAACCACGTGGCCTGGGCCGGCAGCACCGAGAAGCCGAGGTCGCGCAGGCCGCCCGCGAGCCGGTCGCGGGAGCGGGCGTAGCCGGCCCGCATCGCCTCGAACCACGCGGCCGGCTTGCCCAGCCCGTAGGCCACCGCCTCCTGGAGGTTCGGGGGCGTGGTGAAGGTGAGGAACTGGTGCGCCTTGGCGAGACCGCGCATCAGCCGGGCATCGGCCATCACGAAGCCGACCTTCCAGCCGGTGAGCGAGAAGATCTTGCCGGCCGAGCCGATCTTGACGGTCCGCTCCCGCATGCCGGGCAGCGCCATTAGCGGCCGGTGGCGCGCGCCGTCGAATACCACGTGCTCCCAGACCTCGTCGCAGAGCGCGGTCACATCGAAGCGCTGGCAGTAGCGGGCGAGCAGATCGAGGTCGTCCGGCGCGAACAGGGTGGCGCTCGGGTTGAGGGGGTTGTTCAGCACCACGACCCGGGTGCGCTCACCGAAGGCCGCCGCGAGGGCGGCCTCGTCGAGGCGAAAAGCCGGAGGCTGCAGCGGCACGACCCGCGGCACGCCGCCGGCCCGTCGGACCAGGGGCAGGTAGGCGTCGTACATGGGCGCGAACAGTACGACCTCGTCGCCGGGCTCGATCAGTGCCAGGAGCGCGCCGGCCAGCGCCTCGGTCGCCCCGGAGGTGACCATCACCTCCGTCTCCGGGTCGAGGGCGAGCCCCTGGTGGTGCGCGTAGTGGGCGGCGACCGCCTCCCGCAGGGCCGACAGGCCCATCATCGGCGGGTACTGGTTCCAGCCCTCCAGGAGCGCCCGCGCGCCCCGCTCGCGCACATCCTCCGGCCCGGGATCGTCCGGAAAACCCTGACCGAGATTGATCGCGCCGTGGACCCGCGCAAGCCGCGACATGGTCTCGAACACCGTCGTGGGCAGCGCGGCAAAGACGGGATTGATGAAGGCGGGCTTCATGCGGCGCGGCAGGGTGTACGGCACGCGGCGCCGGGCATCGAAGGTGTCGGCATGGCGGGTCTCGGCATCGCCGGCCTGTAGCATGGGCGTTGGGCGTTGCGGAATGTGCGCAGCCGCACAGACCCCGTCTCCGGCGCGCAACCATCGACTGACGAATGTTGACATTCATCACCCGTCTCGTAGGTTCGGATCACGGCTGGAGCGGCGCACTCGCCGACGGGGCTTCGCCCCCTCGCCCCGTCAGCGGGATGCCGCTCCGGTCTCCAGAAGGGCCATCGACTTGCGGGTCGGTGGCCCTTTCGGCATGTGCGGCGGCGGCCGCTCCGATCATCGGGTCGACCTTCCGGATTCGACGATGCGGCCCTCCTCACGCGTGTTCCTCGGCTGCTTGATCCTGGCGCTGCTGATCGGCGGACTCGGACTCGGCCTTCGCCGCGCCGTGGCCGTCACGCCGGTCGATCCCGCGTTCCAGGCGGTGCTGCGCGCTTATGCGGCACCGGACGCGTCCGGCGAGCCCCAGCAACACGAGTGAAACGTCGCCGCCCTAGTGACGGCGCATTGGCCGGGCACCGGTGAAGCGCACCGAGGGGTGAGCGAGCGGTAAGACCGCGGCTGAACATGTCGCCGCGGTAAGGAGCCGTTCGGGGCCCGGACAGCTTTATGGGCTTACGCTCCCGCACACGGGATCGGAGCCGTCGGTTCCCGCGGGATCGGGCGGCTTCAGGATGGGCTTCCGGGACGCGGCGTTCCGGAGGCGGCATGGGGGCTTGGACAGCGAGGGATAGGGTGCCGCCGGTCGCGCAGACGACCGTCCTGTGCTCTAGTCAGGCATGAACGAGAGTTCACCGATCCGGACCGACACGGCCCGCGCCTACCAGCCCGGCGAGGCGCCCGCGCGCGAGGTCCGGACCCGGCGTTTCAGGCCGATCCGCTGGCTCGTGCTCCTGGTGCTGCTCGCCGGTGCCGGTGCGATCGGCCATCGCTGGTACGAAGCCCGCACCGACAAGGGCGCGGAGCCCGCGACCGCGCACCGGACCGGCGGCCGCGGCGGCCGGCACGGCGGCGCCGACATGCCGCAGGCGGTCGGTATCGCGAACGTCACGACCGGCGACATGCCGGTGGTGCTGCAGGGCCTCGGGACCGTGACACCGCTCGCCACCGTGACGGTGAAGTCGCAGATCAGCGGCTATCTCACCCAGGTGAAGTTCCGCGAGGGTCAGACCGTCAAGGCGGGCGACGAGCTCGCGCAGATCGATTCCCGGCCCTACGAGGCGCTGCTCGCCCAGTACCAGGGCCAGCTGGCTCGCGATCAGGCGCTGCTCCAGAACTCGAAGCTCGACCTGCAACGCTACCAGACGCTGAACCGGCAGGACTCGATCTCGAAGCAGAACGTCGACACGCAGGCTGCTCTGGTGAAGCAGAACGAGGGCACGGTCGCGGCCGACCAGGCGCTCGTCGACCAGCAGAAGCTCAACATCGCCTACACGCACATCACGTCACCGGTGGACGGCCGGGTCGGCCTGCGCCAGGTCGACCAGGGCAACTACATCTCGGCCGCCTCCACGGCGATCGTGGTGGTGACCCAGCTCCACCCGATCTCGGTGGTCTTCACCCTGCCGGAGGACGACGTGTCGCGGGTGATGCGGCAGGTGCGGGCCGGCGCGAAGCTCACCGTGCGGGCCTACGACCGTGGCGACGCCCACGAGATCGCCACCGGCCGGCTCGACACGGTCGACAACCAGATCGACACGACCACCGGCACGGTGAAGCTGCGCGCGCTGTTCGACAATGCCGACGAGGAGTTGTTTCCGAACCAGTTCGTCAACGCCAAGCTGACCGTCGACACGGTGCGGGGCGCGACGCTCGTGCCGAATTCCAGCCTGCTCCAAGGCACACCCGGCACCTACGTCTACCTGATGGACGGGGACAGCAAGGTCACGGTCCGGCCGATCAAGACCGGCGAGACCGACGGCACCACCACCGTGGTGATCTCCGGCCTGAACCCGGGTGACCGCGTCGTCACGGACGGCACCGACCGGCTGAAGGACGGCGCGCCGGTGCGGATCACCGAGGGCGCGCAGGCGGCCACGGGCGACGGCAAGGCCGCCGAGGCCAAGGCCGACGGCAAAGGGGATGTGAAGCCCGGCGCGCCCGCCGACGCGGCGGCGGATTCCCATGGGACAGCGGAGGGCGGTCGTCGGCACCGGCGCCGTCAGGCGCAGTGAGGACGGCTCAGGCGCGACGCTCCCCCTCCCCCTGCAGAGGGGTGAGGGATAACGGGAGCGCGTCATGAACCCGTCCCGCCTGTTCATCCTCCGCCCGGTGGCCACGACGCTGCTGATGCTGGCGATCCTGATCGTCGGCGGCGTGTCGTACCTGAACCTGCCGGTCTCGGCGCTGCCGGCCGTCGATTACCCGACCATCCAGGTCCAGACTTTCTATCCGGGTGCCAGCCCCGAGGTGATGACCTCCTCGGTGACCGCGCCGTTGGAGCGGCAGTTCGGGCAGCTCGCCAACCTCAACCAGATGACCTCGCAATCCTCCGCGGGCGCCTCGGTCATCACCCTGCAGTTCAGCCTGGACCTGTCCCTCGACATCGCCGAGCAGCAGGTCCAGGCGGCGATCAACGCCGCCGGCAACCTGCTGCCCTCCGACCTGCCGGCGCCGCCGATCTACGCCAAGGTCAACCCGGCCGACGCGCCGGTCCTGACGCTGGCGCTCACCTCCAAGACCCTGCCGCTGACCCAGGTCCGGGATCTGGCGGAATCGCGGTTGGCCCAGAAGATCAGCCAGGTGGCGGGCGTCGGCCTCGTGAGCATCTCGGGCGGTCAGCGGCCCTCCGTGCGGGTGCGGTTCAACGCAAGGGCGCTCGCCGCCTACGGGCTCAACATCGACGACCTGCGCACCACCATCACCAACCTCAACGTCAACACGCCGAAAGGCACGATCGACGGGCCGAAGCAGTCCTACGCGATCAACGCCAACGACCAGATCCGCGACCCGAAGGCCTACGATTCGGCGATCATCGCCTACCGCAACGGCGCTCCGGTGATGCTCTCGGAGGTCGCCGACGTGGTCGAGGGGCCGGAGAACACCAAGCTCGGCGCCTGGGCCGACGCGACGCCGGCGGTGATCCTCAACATCCAGCGCCAGCCGGGCGCCAACGTCATCGCGACCGTCGACAAGATCAAGTCGCTGCTGCCGCAGATGCAGGCGAGCCTGCCGGCCGCCGTGGCGGTGGCGCCGCTCACCGACCGGACCACCACGATCCGCGCCTCCGTGGAGGACGTGCAGTTCGAGCTCGGCCTCGCCATCGCCCTCGTGGTGCTGGTGATCTTCCTGTTCCTGCGCAGCCTGTCGGCAACCCTGATCCCGAGCCTGTCGGTGCCGCTGTCGCTGGTCGGCGCCCTGTCGGTGATGGACCTGTACGGCTTCTCCCTCGACAACCTGTCGCTGATGGCGCTGACCATCGCCACCGGCTTCGTGGTCGACGACGCCATCGTGGTGATCGAGAACATCGCCCGGCACGTCGAGGCGGGCGACTCGCCCCTGGAGGCGGCGTTGAAGGGCTCCCGCGAGATCGGCTTCACCATCATCTCGCTCACCGTCTCGCTGATCGCCGTGCTGATCCCGCTCCTGTTCATGGGCGACGTGGTCGGGCGGCTGTTCCACGAATTCGCCATCACGCTGGCGGCCACGATCATCATCTCGGCGGTGGTCTCGCTGACCCTGGTGCCGATGCTGTGCGCGCGGCTCCTGAAGCACGTGCCGGAGGCCGAGACCCGCCACCGCCGGGAGGGCGCGATCTCCCGCCTCGGCCGACGCGCCATCGACGGCACGATCGAATCCTACGGCCGCTCCCTGCGGGTGGTGCTGGACCACCAGGGCCTGACGCTGCTGGTGGCCTTGGGCACGCTGGCGCTCACCGCCTACCTGTTCGTGGTGATCCCCAAGGGCTTCTTCCCGGTGCAGGACACGGGCGTGATCCAGGGCATCACCCAGGCCGACCAGTCGGTCTCCTACGCCGCCATGGCCGAGCGGCAGCAGCGCATGGCCGAGATCGTCCTCAAGGATCCGGACGTCGCCAGCCTGTCCTCGTTCATCGGTGTCGACGGCCAGAACGTCACGCTCAATTCCGGCCGGATGCTGATCAACCTGAAGCCCCGGGAGGAGCGCACGGCGTCCGCCAGCGCGATCATCCGGCGGATCTCGGCGGCGGCCGCGGACGCGCCCGGCATGCGGCTCTACATGCAGCCGGTCCAGGATCTGACCATCGACACCGCGGTCTCGGCGACCCAGTATCAAGTGATCCTCGAGAGCCCGAACATCGACGATTTCGAGACCTGGGTGCCGCGCTTCACCGAGGCGCTGGCGAAATCGCCCGTGGTCACCGACGTGGCGAGCGACCACCAGGGCCAGGGGCTCGCCGCCTACGTGACCATCGACCGGCCCACCGCCGGCCGCTACGGCATCACCCCGGCGACGATCGACAACGCCCTCTACGACGCCTTCGGCCAGCGGATCATCTCGACGATCTTCACCCAGTCGAACCAGTACCGGGTGATCCTGGAGGCCGATCCGAAGCTGCACACGACCCTGCGCAGCCTCGACGCGATCTACCTGCCCTCGTCCACGGCGGCGAACGGGCAGGTGCCGCTCTCCGCGGTGGCGCGGATCAGCGAGCGGCGGGCGCCGCTGCTGATCTCCCATCTCGGCCAGTTCCCGGCCACCACCGTGTCGTTCAACCTCGCCCCGGGCGCGGCCCTCGGGCAGGGCGTCGAGGCGATCGAGCGGGTCAAGGCCGAGATCGGCCTGCCGCCCTCGTTCCGGGTGGTGCCGCAGGGCTCGGTCTTCGCCTTCCAGTCGGCGCTCGGCAACGAGCTGTTCCTCGTGCTGGCGGCGATCGTGACCGTCTACATCGTGCTGGGCGTGCTCTACGAGAGCTTCATCCACCCGATCACGATCCTGTCGACCCTGCCGTCGGCGGGGATCGGGGCGCTGCTCGGCCTGATGCTGTTCGGCCTGTCGCTCGACATCATCGCGGTGATCGGCATCGTGCTCTTGATCGGCATCGTGAAGAAGAACGCCATCATGATGATCGACTTCGCGCTCCAGGCGGAGCGCGAGGACGGGCTGGAGCCGCGCGAGGCAATCTTCCAGGCCTGCCTCCTGCGCTTCCGGCCGATCCTGATGACGACGCTGGCGGCCCTGTTCGCCGCGGTGCCGCTGATCCTCGGCACCGGCGTGGGCTCGGAGCTGCGCCAGCCGCTCGGCATCTGCATCGCGGGCGGCCTGATCGTCAGCCAGGTGCTGACCCTGTTCACGACGCCGGTGATCTATCTGGCGTTCGACCGGCTGGAGCGGCGGATTTCCGGGCGGCGGGGGCCGGATCTCGCGGGCGGCGAGGCGCTGCCGTGAACATCTCCGAGCCGTTCATCCGGCGGCCGGTGGCGACCACGCTGCTCACGATCGGCGTGCTGCTCGCCGGCCTGTTCGCCTTCCTGAAGCTGCCGGTGGCGCCGCTGCCGCAGATCGACTTCCCCGTCATCCTCGTCCAGGCGCAGATGGCCGGCGCCTCGCCCGACACCATGGCCGCCACCGTGGCGGCGCCCCTGGAGCGGCGGCTCGGCGCCATCGCGGACGTCAACGAGATGACGTCGACCAACACGCTGGGCTCCACCCGGATCGTGCTGCTGTTCGGCCTCAACCGCGACATCGACGGGGCGGCCCGCGACGTCCAGGCGGCGATCAACGCGGCGCGCGCCGACCTGCCGGCGGCGCTGCGGCAGAACCCGACCTACCGCAAGTTCAACCCCGCCGACACGCCGATCATCATCCTCGGCATGACCTCGCAGACGCTGACCCGCGGCCAGGTCTACGATTCCGCCGCCACGGTGGTGCAGCAGAAGCTGTCGCAGCTGCCCGGCGTCGGCAACGTCGATATCGGTGGCTCGTCCCTGCCGGCGGTGCGGGTCGAGCTCGATCCCACGGCGCTGTTCAACTACGGCATCGGCCTCGAAGGCATCCGGGCGGCGCTCGCCTCGGCCAATGCCAACTCGCCCAAGGGCGAGATCGATGTCGGCCCCCGCCGCTACCAGCTCTACGCCAACGACCAGGGCCGCAAGGCCGCCGATTACCGCGACATCATCGTGGCCTACCGCAACGGCGCGGCGGTGAAGCTCACCGATGTCGGCCAGGTGCTCGACGGCGTCGAGGACAAGCGCAACCTCGGCATCGTCAACGGCGAGCCGGGCGTGCTGCTGTTCGTCTACAAGCAGCCCGGCGCCAACGTGGTCGAGACCATCAACGCCGTGAAGGAGGCGCTGCCGCAGATCACCGCGGCCCTGCCTGGCGGCATCGACATCAAGCTCACGGGCGACCGCAGCGCCACGATCCGCGCCTCGCTGTCGGCCACCGAGGAGACGCTGCTGGTGGCGGTCGGCCTCGTGATCCTGGTGGTGTTCGGCTTCCTGCGCTCCTGGCGGGCCACGCTGATCCCGGCGGTCGCGGTGCCGATCTCGATCATCGGCACCTTCTCGGCGATGTACCTGCTCGGCTACTCGCTCAACATCCTGTCGCTGACCGCGCTGATCATCGGCACCGGCTTCGTGGTCGACGACGCCATCGTGGTGCTGGAGAACGTCCAGCGGCACATCGAGGAAGGCAAGCCCCGGCTCCAGGCGGCGCTGATCGGCGCCCGGGAGGTCGGCTTCACGGTGATCTCGATGAGCCTGTCGCTCATCGCGGTGTTCCTGCCGATCCTGCTGATGGGTGGCCTCGTCGGCCGCATCTTCCAGGAATTCTCCGTCACCCTGTCGCTGTCGATCCTGATCTCTCTTGTCCTGTCGCTCACCACGACGCCGATGATGTGCGCCCGGCTGCTGCGCGCCGAGGGGCACGGTCCGGACGGGGCGCCCGCATCGGGGCGCCGGCCGAATCTGGTGATCCGGATGCTGGAGGGCGGCTTCTCGGGGCTGCTCCGCGCCTACGCGCGGACGCTGGAGGTGGCGCTGGCCCATCCGCGCCTCGTCCTGCTCAGCCTGCTCGCCACGGTCGGGCTCAACGTCTACCTCTACATCATCGTGCCGAAGGGCTTCTTCCCCGAGCAGGATACCGGCCAGATGATGGGCGGCGTCCAGGCCGACCAGCGCATCTCGTTCCAGTCGATGGAGAAGAAGCTCAAGCAGGCGACCGCGATCGTCGGCGCGGATCCGGCGGTGGAGAGCGTCGTCGGCTTCACGGGCGGGCGCGGCACCAACTCGGCCAACGTGTTCGTCGGGCTGAAGCCGCTCAACGAGCGGGCGCCGATCTCCACCGTGATGGCGCGGCTGCGGCCGAAGCTCGCGCAGGTTGCGGGTGCGCGGCTCTACGTCTTCCCCCGCCAGGATCTGCAGATGGGCGGCCGCCAGAGCTTCGCCCAGTACCAGTACACCCTTCAGGGCGACACCGCCGAGGAGCTGTTCGCCGCCGCCCCGAAGCTGCTCGCCGCCCTGCAGAAGGACCCGACCTTCGCGGATGTCACCTCCGACCAGCAGGAGGGCGGGCTGGAGAGCCGGGTGGTGATCGACCGGGCGACCGCGTTCCGCTACGGCATCACTCCGAACAAGATCGACAACACCCTCTACGACGCCTTCGGCCAGCGCCAGGTCTCGACGATCTACAACCCGCTGAACCAGTACCACGTCGTGATGGAGATCGCGCCGCGCTACCTGGAGTCGCCGGAGACCCTGAAGCAAATCTACGTCTCGACCTCGGGCGGCAACGCGGCCGGCTCAGCGACCACCAACGCGGTCGCCGGCACCGTCGCGGCGGGCGGCAGCGTCAACACCAACGCGGCGACCGGCACGAGCAGCCCCGGCAGCGCGTCGTCGGCGACCATGAGTGCCGGGGGCGCCGCCGCCGGCACCGGCGCGGTCGGCGGCGCCTCCGGCAACACGGGCGCGGCCACCGCGGCGGCCTCGGCCAGCACGGCCGACACGGCCTCGAACGCCGCCGCCATCGCCTCGGACTCGGCCCGCAACGCGTCGTCCAACGCCATCGCGGCGAGCAAGGGCGGCGCCTCGTCGAGCGCGCCGGTCTCGGCCGCCAAGGAGACGATGGTGCCGCTCTCGGCCTTCGCGCGGATCGAGCCCGGCAACGCCCCCGTGCAGGTCAGCCACCAGGGCCTGTTCGTGGCAACCACGATCTCGTTCAACCTCGCGCCGGGCAAGAGCCTGTCGGACGCCACCGACGCCATTGACCGGGCGATGGCGTCCCTGCACCTGCCGGCCACGATCCATGGCGAATATGCCGGCGCCGCCAAGAACTACGTCGCCTCGGCCTCGCGCCAGCCGCTGCTGATCCTGGCGGCGATCCTGGCGGTCTACGCGGTGCTGGGGATCCTGTACGAGAGCTTCGTGCACCCGCTGACGATCCTCTCCACCCTTCCCTCGGCCGGCGTCGGCGCGGTGCTCGCCCTGCTGGTGACCGGCACCGACTTCACCATCATCGCGCTGATCGCGGTGTTCCTGCTCATCGGCATCGTGAAGAAGAACGCGATCATGATGATCGACGTGGCGATCGACGCCGAGCGGACCCGGGGCGCGAATCCCGTGGACGCGATCCGCGAGGCCTGTCTCCTGCGCTTCCGGCCGATCATGATGACCACGCTGGCGGCGATGCTCGGCGCCGTGCCGCTGATCCTGGCCAACGGCGAGGGCGCGGAGCTGCGCCGGCCGCTCGGCATCGCCATCGTCGGCGGCCTGATTGTGAGCCAGATCCTGACCCTCTACACCACCCCCGTCGTCTACCTCACCCTCGATCGCCTCCGGCACAGGGTGCTCAACCGCCGCAGGCGCGCCGGACGGGGCGGAGAAGCGGCGCTGCCGGCCGGGGAATGATGGTTAAGGTTTCACGTGAAACAGCGGCGGCTCCGGCCGGGTGTGAGGGTTCGTCCAATCAGCGCCCTCATCGTGAGGTGCTGCGCAGCAGCCTCGAAGGAGGGCTCCAGGGATCGCGCGGCGGGCTGGAGGGCTCCTTCGAGGCCTCCGCTGCGCTCCGGCACCTCAGGATGAGGGCGCGGGCTGGATGGCCCCTCACCCCCAAGTGTCGGGATGGGAGGACGGCATCGTCTATCCTCCGCGGCCTCACATCCCTTCTGCTGATCGCGCCCCTCCTCGCCGGCTGCGTGGTCGGTCCCGATTACACCCGGCCCTCCGTGGAGACCCCGCTCGCCTACAAGCAGGGTGGCGTCCGGGAGGACAGCCCAGCCTATGTCGCCGCACACAGGAAGGGTTGGCGCGAGGCCAACCCCAGCGACGCCGTGGAGCGCGGCGATTGGTGGCGGGTGTTCCGGGATCCGGCCCTCGACCGGTTGATCCGCCTGGTCGATGTCGACAACCAATCCCTTCGGCAGGCGGTGGCGAATTACCGGCAGGCGCGGGCGCTGGTCGCCTCCGCCCAGGCCGCCCTGTACCCGACGGTGATCGGCGCGCCGAGCATCACCCGGACCGGCAGCGGCAGCACTACGCGCACCAACGTGTCGCTGCTGGGGCAGGCAAGCTGGGAACTGGACCTGTTCGGCGGCACGCGCCGGAACATCGAGAGCGAGGCGGCCCTGGCGCAATCCGACGCCGCGACCATCGCGCTGACCCGCCTGAGCATCCAGGCGGAGATCGCCGCCGACTACCTGACGGTGCGCTACGCGGATTCCCTGCAGAAGGTGCTCGAGGAGAACGTCGAGAACTTCAAGAGGACGCTGGCGATCACCGAGAACCAGTATGCGGCCGGCGTGGCGGCCCGGTCCGACGTGATCACCGCGCAGACCCAGGTCCAGACCATCGAGGCCCAGGCCATCGCGGTACGCCTGACGCGGGTTCAGTACGTCAACGCCATCGCCACCCTGATTGGGCGTCCCCCCTCGGAGGTGTCGATTCCGGTGGCCGGCATATCGCGCAATCCGCCCGGCGTGCCGGTGGGCATCCCTGGCGAGTTGCTGGAGCGGCGCCCGGACGTGGCTCAAGCCGAGCGCCTCGTTCAGTCGCAGAGCGAGCGCATCGGCGTCGCGGTGGCGGCCTTCTTCCCCACGGTGACGATCTCGGCCCAGGGCGGCATCTCGGGGGCGACCCGCAACGGGCTGCTCTCGGCCGCCAACCAGGTCTGGTCGGTGGCGGCCTCCGGCAGCGAGGTGCTGTTTGACGGCGGCGCCCGCACGGCGGCTCTGCGCTCGGCGGAGGCCGGCTACGACGCGGCGGTGGCCAATTACCGGCAGGTGGTGCTGGCCGCCTTCGCCGAGGTCGAGAACCAGATGGCGGCCCTGCGCATCCTCGGCCAGCAGCAGCGAGCCCAGGACACCGCGGTGGACCTGTCGCGCAAGGCCGTGGAGATCACGCTCAACGAGTACCGGGCCGGCACCCAGAACTTCACCACGGTGGTGACCGCGCAGAACCTGCTCGTGAACAACGAGGTCAATGCCCTTCAGGTGCGGCTGAGCCGCTTCACCGCGGCGGTCACGCTGATCCGGGCGCTCGGCGGCGGCTGGGACGTGCGCTCCCTGCCGAGCGATTCCGAGTTGAAGGGCCCGAGCCTGCCGATCGACCGGGGCGGCCAGGCGGTCCGCCCCGACGAGTAGGCTGTGTCCGGCAGTTCCGCTCGATCGGACCCTCGGGCGCCTCACGCGCGCAGCGATGTGGCCTGCGACAGCGGGCGGCCTCCCGACCGACAGGCGCGTCCGGTCCGAAGCGCCGTCACGGCCTGGTCGCATGCCCCGAGCCGGACCTCCACGGCGACGTGGCTGTGAGCCCAGGGTTCGGGGGCATGGATATGCATGCAGGGTTCCTTGATCCTAGACTCGGCGCCGCATAGCCCATGGGCGCCGGAACGGGCCTCGCTGCGGCGGGTTGTCAGGCCGGTTTGCTGCACCGCAGCCAGATGGAGTCAGGGATGGCCGAACCGACGAGAGCCCTCAAGGACACGGCCGCCTGCGGCACGCAGCCGGCGCCTCCCTGCACGCTGGTGATCTTCGGGGCCGGCGGCGACCTCACCAAGCGCCTGCTGATGCCCTCGCTCTACAATCTCGCAGGCGCGGGCCTGCTGTCCGAGGGCTTCTCGATCCTGGGTGTCGATCACAGCGACGGCACCGACCAATCCCTGCGCGACAACCTCACCCAGGCCCTGGAAGCCTTCAGCAAGGATCCGACCTCGGAGTTCCACGCCGACCATATCGATCCGAAAAGCTGGGGCTTCATCCGCGACCGGCTGCACTACCTGAAGGGCGATTTCGAGAAGCCCGAGACCTTCGCGGCCGTGAAGGAGCGGGTCACCGGCAGCGCTGTGTTCTACTGCGCGGTGGCGGCGCGCTTCTTCGGGACGATCGTGGACGGGCTTGGGCAGGCCGGCCTGCTTAAGCAGGAGGGGGAGAATTTCCGCCGGGTCGTCATCGAGAAGCCGTTCGGCTCCGATCTCGCCTCGGCCAAGGAGCTGAACGCCCGCATCCTCCGCCAAGGCGACGAGAGCCAGTTCTACCGGATCGATCACTTCCTGGGTAAGGAGACGGTGCAGTCGATCATGGCGTTCCGCTTCGCCAATGGCCTGCTGGAACCGGTCTGGCGGCGGGAATACGTCGACAGCATCCAGATTACCGCGGCCGAGACCGTGGGCGTCGAGGAGCGCGGCGGCTTCTACGAGCCGACCGGAGCGCTGCGCGACATGGTGCCGAACCACATGTTCCAGCTGCTCTGCATGGTCGCCATGGAGCCGCCGAACTCCTTCGGCGCGGAAGCCGTGCGGACCGAGAAGGCCAAGCTCGCCGAGGCCGTGAAGCCGATCCCGCCGGAGGACGCGGTGCGCGGCCAATACACGGCCGGCACCTCGGAGGGGCGCAATGTCCCGGCCTACCGGGACGAGCCGCATGTCGCCAAGGATTCGGTCACCGAGACCTACATCGCCCTGAAGCTGCAGATCGAGAATTGGCGCTGGGCCGGCGTGCCGTTCTACGTCCGCACCGGCAAGCGCATGACCGGGCGGCGCACCGAGATCGCCGTGCTGTTCAAGCCGGCGCCGTTCAAGATGTTCGAGGATACGCCCACCGCCGATCTTGGGCCCACCGTGATGCGGATCCTGATCGATCCCGACCACGGGGTCAGCACCGAGTTCAACGTCAAGGTGCCGGGGCCGCAGATGAAGATCGGCCGGGTGCGGTCCGGCTTCCGCTACAAGGACTTCTTCGCCGACCGGCCGAATGTCGGCTACGAGACGTTGCTCTACGATTGCATGACCGGCGACGCCACCTTGTTCCAGCGTGCCGACAACATCGAGGCCGGCTGGGCCGCGGTCGATCCGCTGCTCAAGGGCTGGCCGCAGGCGGAGGTGGCTTTCTACCCGGCCGGAAGCGCCGGCCCGAAGGAAGCCGACGCGCTCCTGGCCCGGGACGGTCGGCACTGGCTGGGGTTGGACGGGGAGACGGATTGAGTCGCTGAATCGTGCGTTCGAGAAAGCCTGCAATCGGATCCGCTTCCCTTCCTCCCCATCTGTGGGGAAGGGTCCCCCCTTCGTCAGCAGGGGTTGGAAGGGGTGAACCCGGGTTCAGGATCTGGCGCAGCCTTCATGACGACCGGGTCTGTATTCTGCATCGTCGCTCCCCTCTCCCGACCCGCTTCGCGGGCCGCCCTCTCCCGCAGGGAGGGAGAGGGAGTGGCAGCCCCGAGACCCGTCATATCCTCTGGCCAAGAAGCCAAATCCGCCCTCATCGCCGCTTGAATGGCAGCATCGCGGCCACCGCCAGCGCGTCGACCCGGTTGTTCAGCGGGTCGCTGGCGTGACCCTTCACCCAGTGCCACGCCACCTCGTGGCGCGCGCGGGCGGCGTCGATGCGGCGCCAGAGATCCTCGTTCTTCACCGGCTTCTTGTCGGCGGTGCGCCAGCCCCGCGCCTTCCAATTGTGGATCCAGCTGGTGATGCCCTGGCGCAGGTACTGCGAGTCCGTGAACAGGTCGACCCGGCACGGGCGCGTCAGAGCCTCCAGCGCCTCGATCGCCGCCAGGATCTCCATGCGGTTGTTGGTCGTGTGGGCCTCTCCTCCGGAAAGTTCCTTCTGGGCGTCGCCGAAGATCAGGATCGCGCCCCAGCCGCCCGGCCCCGGATTCCCCGAGCAGGCGCCGTCCGTGTAGATCTTGACGCGCTTCAGCTCGGCCGCGGCCTGCCCGCCGGGCCCGGTCTCATCGGTGCTCATCCGGCTCTCAGCTCGGCCGCCCGTAATCCCGCGCGTCGGGCGCCCGTCGGTGGAAGGCGAGCCGGCGATCGAACTCCCGCGGATCCTTCGGCTTCACCAGGGCGCCCGGGGGCACGTTCAGCCAGTCGACCAGCCGGGTGAGCATGAAACGGAGCGCCGCCCCCCGGCACAGGATCGGCAGGGCCGCGACCTCGGCCGGTTCGAGCGGCCGTATCGCCTCGTAGCCGGCGATCAGCGCAGCCGCCATATCCCGGTGGAAGGTGCCGTCGGCCTCGAAGCACCACGCGTTGAGGCAGACCGCGAGGTCGTACGCGAAGGCGTCCGTGCAGGCGAAATAGAAGTCGATCAGGCCCGACAAGGCGTCGCCAATGAAGAACACGTTGTCGGTGAAGAGATCCGCGTGGATCACGCCGCCCGGCAGGTTTTGCGGCCAATGCGCCTCCAGAAAGGCGAGGTCGGCCCGGGTGCGCTCCGCGAGCCCGGGCTCGACCAAATCGGCCTGGGCCTCCGCCTGAGCGAAGAGCGGTCGCCACGCGGAGACCGAGAGGTTGTTCTCCCGCACCATCGGGAAGTCCCGGCCTGCAGCATGCAGCTCCGCGAGCGCCCGGCCGAGTTCCCGGCAATGCCCGGCTCCCGGCGCCTTGACCGAGACACCCTCCAGGAAGCTCACGATGGCGGCGGGCCGGCCGCAGAGCTGGCCGAGGGCCTGGCCGGTCCGGTCTCGCACGGGCTGCGGGCAGGCGAGGCCGCGGGCCGAGAGGTGCTCCATCAGCCCGATGAAGAACGGCAGGTCCTGTTCCCGGACGCGCTTCTCGTAGAGCGTCAGGATGTAGGCGCCGTCGGTGGTGTGCAGGAAGAAGTTCGAGTTCTCGACGCCCTCCGCGATCCCCTTGAAGGAGAGCAGGCTGCCGATCGCGTAGGCGGACAGGAAATCGGCGAGCGCCGCGTCGGATACCTCGGTGTAGACGGCCACGTGTCTGCGCTCTGATGTCGGAAGTTCAACATGGCAAGGGGCGCCGAAGCGCCCCCGCATAAGACCTGCCACGCCTCGAGCCCGAGGGGTCGGGCCCGCGCTGTCCGATCGGACCGCCTATTCGGCGGCCTCGCTGCGCAGCTCCCGCGGCAGCGGGAAGACCATGTCCTCGATCACCGTCGAGACCGTGTCGACGATCACGTCGTAGCGGGCCGCGAAGGCGTCGATGATCTCCTCGACCAGCACCTCGGGGGCCGAGGCACCGGCGGTGAGGCCGAGCTTGCGGATCCCCTCGAAGGCCGGCCAGTCGATCTCCTCGGCACGGAGCACGAGGCGGGTGATCGGGCAGCCGACGCGCTCGGCGACCTCGCGCAGGCGCTGCGAGTTCGAGGAGTTCGAGGATCCGACCACGATCAGGGCATCCACCAGCGGCGCCACCTGCTTCACCGCCTCCTGGCGGTTGGTGGTGGCGTAGCAGATGTCGTCCTTGTGCGGCCCGGTGATGGTCGGGAACTTCTTCTTCAGCGCGTCGACGATGTGCCTTGTGTCGTCCACCGACAGGGTCGTCTGGGTAACCCAGGCGAGATTGTTGGGATTGTCGGGGGTCAGGGCCTCGATCTGATCGAGGTCCTCCACCAGGGTGATCGAGCCCTTGGGCAGCTGGCCCATCGTGCCGACCACCTCGGGATGACCCGAATGGCCGACCAGCAGCACGTGGCGGCCGCGCTTGTGGTGGATCTCGGCCTCGCGGTGGACCTTGGTCACCAGCGGGCAGGTGGCGTCGATCGTGGTCAGCCCGCGCGAATCGGCGTTGGCCGGCACGGTCTTCGCCACGCCGTGGGCGGAGAAAATCACCGGCGCGGCGCCGTCCGGCACCTCGTCCAGTTCGCGCACGAACACGGCGCCCTTCCGCTTCAGGCTCTCAACCACGTACTTGTTGTGGACGATCTCGTGCCGGACGTAGACGGGCGGCCCGTAGATGGCGAGAGCCCGTTCCACGACATCGATGGCCCGCACCACGCCGGCGCAGAACCCGCGCGGGGCGCAGAGCAGAATTTCCAGCGGCGGCTTGCCGGCAGTGCCCGGGACGGGCTCGGTGGTCGCGATATCGGCGGTCATGCGGGGGATGTGGCGAGGGCGGGGCTGTCCTGTCAACAGGACTGGCCCAGGAACCGGGCGAGAAGAGGGAAGCGGAGCCGCTCTGTAGCACGATTGCCGCGGGACTTGGACCCTCTCCCCCATTAGGTCCGCTCAGAGCCGCCGGGTTCCCGTCACGGCACCGAAGCTGTGCGCCGCGATGCGGGCGACCGCCTCGGCCAGCGGCTCCGCCGCCACCGCCATGTGGTGGCCGTTGGCGTGGATCAGCGTCTCGGGATCGCGCATCAACCCGACATGGCCGCGCCAGAAGACGAAATCGCCCCGGCGCAGGCGCGCGAGGTCGAGGGGCAGCGCCTCGCCGAGCGCCCGCTCCTGCATGTCGGCGTCGCGCGGGCAGGGCAGCCCGGCCGCGTCCAGACAGAGTTGTACGAGGCCCGAGCAGTCGAGGCCGAGACTGGTGCGGCCGCCCCAGAGATAGGGGGTGCCGGCGAGCCGCGCGGCCGTGGCGACATAATCCGGTTCGCGGGTGTCGAGTGGGGCGCAGTGGCGGGCGAACACGTATCCGCCCGGCGTCTCCAGATAGGCGGCCGCCTCACCCGTCACCGTGAGGCGGGCACCGAGGCTGAGATGGCCGAGGATCGGCCGCTTCAGGTCCGGCTCAGGGTACAGGAAGGTGCGCAGCGCCGTGACGCGGTGCGTCGGCTCCGGATCGATCGGACCCAGGCTCTCGGCCGGCAGGTAGCCGACATAGCCGTCGCGGGCGAGCTGCACGAAGGCGAAGCCTTCCGCCACATCGTAAAGATCGACCGCGTCACCCAGGAGCGCCTCGGTATCGAGCCCCGCATCGGCGGCGGGCGCGCGGCGCAGCGGCGCCGACGGCGCGGTCACGCGCCGCTTCGTGCCGGCGACGTAGCGCGCCGCCGTGACGCGGTCCCGCAGGCGGAGATCGGCGACATGCGGCCGGGCCGGGGTCAGCCGGGGATCGAGGCTCTCGGTCATGGACAGATCGTACCACGCCTGGCCGAAGGGCGCGTAAGCGGAGTCGCGACCGTGAGGCAGACATCTGTGCTACTATGCCGCACGGACCGGTGGAGGGTCCCAGCTGCCTCGGGATCGCCCGGAGGCCTGGCGGATCGAGCAGAAGGTGCCCGGGCGCGCATCACATCCGCGTCATGCACACCGGAGACATGTCCTCGAGGCGCCCATCACACGTTTTTGATGCACTGCACAACCGGCTCGGAACGCGCTATGTTCGCCGCATGAAGACTGCGAGTCGCCCCGTGAAGAAGACGCAGAAGAGCTTCGCCGACCTGCCGCCGATTCGCGTGCGCCGCGAGCCGCCCACCGTGAGCGAGGCGGTTGCCGCCGCACAGGATCTCGCGGACGATGTCGAGCAGCAGATTGAGATCGCCGCCGGCCTGATGGGCCTGCCGGCCGAGGAGGTCCGCCCCCACGTTCTGGCCGCCAAGAAGGTCAAGCCGGAGCGCGCGCCCGAGCGGATCCTGACCCATGCGAGCCCGAGCCGAGCTCCGCGCACGGTGGTGGTCGAGCGGCGTACCCGGCCAACCGTGGTGATCGAACGCCGCAGCCGCCCGCTCGACCCGCGCCGCTGACTGCTGGATCCCGGGGCCTGCCTTCGGAGCGCGGGCCCGATCGCGCCCACGGGTGCCCGAACACGCTCAGTCGGCGGTCTGGACCGACCATGTGGCGTGGCGGATGCCGGGCATGCGGGCCAGTTCGTTGGTCACGGCGTCGAGTTCCTCCGCCTTGACGGCGCTGGCCGTGAGCGTTGCCACCACGTCGACCGCATTCTCGCCCCGCTCCTCGATCTCGACGCTACCGACCGGGTAGTTCGCCGCCTCAAGACGCTCCACCAATAGGTCCTGGGCCGGCCCGGCCTCGCCGGGCGCCGTGGTAACCTGGACCTCGTAGGTCGCCTCGGTGGCGGATTCGCGGATCGGCGCGCGGTTGATGGCGTTCACCAGCGGGCGGAGCGCGGTGTTGCAGGCGAGCACCGTCGCCATCACGAACACCGCCTCCAGGGGCAGGTCCGCGCCGCAGAAGGCCCCGACCGCGGCCGAGCACCACAGGGTCGCGGCCGTGTTGAGGCCGCGGACGTTCATCCCCTCCTTCATGATCACGCCGGCGCCGAGGAAGCCGATGCCGGAGATCACGTAGGCCACGGTGCGGACGCCCCCGTCCGGGCCGGTCAGGCGCATGCCGAGATCCACGAAGGCGCTCGCCCCGACCGCGACCAGCACGGCCGTGCGCAGGCCCGCGGTGCGCTGCCGGTACTGCCGCTCGGCCCCGATGATCGTGCCCAGCACGAAGGCCACGAGCAGGCCGATGGCGGATTTCAGTTCTTCGGGGAGGGCGGCGTAGCTGGTCATCCACCGTCTCATGAAAGCGGGGAGGTGACGGAACCGTGACACCATGGCCCGGCTCAGGTCGGAAAGCGCATCCGAAGCGGGATTGACGGCCGCACCGGGCAGCGGGCACACCGGCAAGAGCCTGAGGATCCCTTAAGAATTCGGGACCCGGCCGAGGAGACGTGCAGGATGCAGCACACGGCCCAGGATATGGCCCGACGGGCGGATTCGGTCCGCACCGGATCGTTCTCCGCATGAGCGGCGCCACCAGCGGCGCCCTCGCCGAACGCCGGCCCGACACGGCGCCCAGCAGCGCTCCCGACGCCGCCCTGCACGGCCGCGTCATGGCGCTGCGCGAGGGCCTGGAGCGCGGCCTGATCGGCAGTGCCGGCCTCGTCGAGCGCCTGCTGATCGGGCTCCTGACCGGCGGCCACCTGCTGATCGAGGGCGCACCGGGGCTCGCCAAGACCCGCGCGGTCAAGCGGCTGGCGGACGGTCTCGACGGCTCCTTCGCGCGCATCCAGTGCACCCCGGACCTGATGCCGGCCGATCTCACCGGCACCACCGTCTGGCGCCAGGACAGCGGCACCTTCGAGTTCCTGCCCGGGCCGCTGTTCCACGCCCTCGTGCTGGTGGACGAGGTCAACCGCGCCCCCCCGAAGGTGCAGTCGGCCCTGCTCGAATCCATGGCCGAGGGGCAGGTGACGGTCTCGGGGGCGACGCACCGCCTCTCCGACCCGTTCATGGTCGTGGCCACCCAGAACCCGATCGAGCATGCCGGCACCTTCCCGCTGCCGGAGGCGCAGCTCGACCGCTTCCTCCTCCACGTCGTGGTCGACATGCCCGACGAGGCGACCGAGCGGGCGATCCTCGACCTCGTCGAGGGCGAGATCACCCATCACGTCGACGCGATGACCATGCGGTTGTCGCTGGCGGACGTGCGCGCGGCCCGGGAGGCGGCACTCGCCACCTACGTGTCGCCGGCCCTCAAGGACTACCTCGTCCGGCTCGTGGCGGCGACCCGCACCGACGCGGCCGCCCCGGACCTGCGCGCCATGATCGAGCATCCGGCCTCCCCGCGCGGCACCCTGGCGCTGATGATGGCCGGCAAGGCCCGGGCCTGGCTGCGGGGGCGCGACCACGTCACGCCCGAGGACGTCGCGGAGCTGGCCCGCGACGCCCTCTCCCACCGCATCGGCCTGACCTGGCGGGCGGCCGCCGAGGGCAAGACGGCGCGTGGCCTCGTCGGCGAGCTGGTGCAGCGGGTGCGGGCGCTCTGACGGTGTTCGGGTTGGGCCAAGCGCGCCGCAGATCTTCTCCCCCCTCTGCGGATGAGGGGGGCTCCCGCGTCAGCGAGGGCCGGGAGGGCGGAGGAAGAGATCCCGCCGGGCACGGCATCCACCTCTCGGGCGAGGCCCTGATGGGCCTGCGCCACCTCGCCCGGCGGGGTTCCGCCCCCGCCACAAGGACGCTGGCGGGCCTGCCCGGCGGCATCGTCACCCGGCGCCGCGGGCGCGGTTCGGAGCCGGAGGATGTCCGCCTCTGGTCCGAGGGCGACGACCGCCGCTTTATCGACCGCAACGCCACGGCCCGTACCGGACAGCTGCACGTCCGCACCCACCACGACGAGCGCGACCGCGCCGTGGTGCTCCTCGCCGATTTCCGGCCCGCGATGCTGTTCGGCACCCGAAGGGCCCTGCGCTCGGTGGCGGCCGCCGAGGCCCTGGCGCTGCTCGGCTGGCGGGTCGCCGCCGATGGCGGCCGTGTCGGCCTCGCGGTGGCCTCCGCCGGCGCACCGACCGTACTGCGGCCCGCGGGTGGCGAGCGTGCCATGATCGCGGTCACCGGCGCCCTCGCCCAGGCCCATGCCGACGCGCTCGGGGCCGAGTCCGGTTCCCTGACGCGCGCGGAGCCGCCGCTGGAGGCGACGCTCGCCCTCGCCCGCAACCTGCTGCCGGCCGGCGGCCACCTCGTCATCGCCAGCGCCCTGGACGATCCCGGCCCGGGCTTCGACGAGCTCCTGACTCTGCTCGCCGAGCGGATCGCCATCCGGCTGATCCTGGTGAGCGACGCCTTCGAGCGCGCCCGTCCGCCGGGCTTCTATCCCTTCGCCCTGGCGGATGGCCGCCGCGGGACCGCGCTGCCGACCGCGGCCGCGCCGGCGGGGGATTCCGCCGAGGCCCGGCTCGCCGACTACGCCCGCCGGGGCATCGCGGGCGTGCGCCTCGACGTCGAGACCGGCCCGGAAGCCTACGCGCCGCTCATGGAGCGCCTCGATGCGGTGCTGTGAGGCCGGACCCGGCGGCCCGATCCCCGGCGACCTGATTCGCGGCGCGACCCGATGAATCCCGTCGCGCCCGCCGAGATCCCCCTGTCCCTCGACCAGCTCCGGGGCCTGCACCTGCCCGGCGGCGCCGCCGGCGCCGTGCAGGGCGAGGTCGTCGCGGCGGCCGTCCTGGGCTTCCTCGCCGCCCTGCTGGTGGGGCTCGTGCGCTACGGGCGCGGCCGGGCACGGGCCACCCTGCGCCGGGCGGCGCTCGCCGAGCTCGCCCGGAGCCGCGACCTCGACCCGGAGGCGCGCCTCGTCGCCCAGGCCCGGCTGCTGCGCCGCCTCGACCGCTCCCTCGACCGGTCCGGCGAGACCGAGATTCGGGCAACGGGCGCCGACTGGGCGGCCCGGCTGGACGGGCGGTTCCGGACCGACTTCTTCACCCGGGGTGCCGGCCGGGTGCTCGCCGACGGGCTGTACTGTCGGCAGGATCCCGACCTCGACGCCCTGGACGCCGAGCTCTCCCGCCTGATCGGGCGGCTCCAGGCATGAGCGGCTTCCTGCCCGCGTGGCTCAGTGGGCTCCTGTCGGCCTTCGACGTCGCCGCGCCCTGGGCGCTGCTGGCGTTGCCCCTGCCGCTGCTGGCCGCGCGCCTGATCCCGGCGGAGCCGGAGGGCGGCAGCGGCGCCCTGCGGGTGCCCGCCACCCTGGTGGGCGGGGCGCGCTCCGGCGCCGACCTCGCAGCCCGGGGGCGGCGGCGGGCCCTGCTCACCTGGACGCTCTGGATCGCCCTGGTGGTGGCCCTGTCGGGGCCGCGGCTGGTCATGTCGGCGACCGCGCTCCCGGCCTCGGGCCACGAGATCATGATCGCCATGGACCTGTCGGGCTCCATGGAGCGGCGCGACTTCGCCCTCGACGGCGAGACCGTGAATCGGCTCACCGCGGTCAAGCGCGTCGGCACCGACTTCATCCGGCGCCGGGCCGGGGACCGGATCGGCCTCGTGATCTTCGCCGACCAGGCCTATGTGGCGGCGGCCCCGAGCTTCGACACAGCCGCGGTCGCCCGGGCCCTGGACGAGGCCACGATCGGCATCAGCGGCCGCTCCACCGGGATCGGCGACGGGCTCGGGCTCGCCCTGCGCCGCCTGGACCCGCGGGACGCGGGGGGGGACGCCGCCGGGGTCAGGCCGGGCGAGAAAGCCGCCAAGGCCGTGATCCTGCTGTCGGACGGCGCCAACAATGCCGGCCAGACGGCCCCCAAGGACGTGGCGGAGCTCGCCAAGGAGCTGGGCATCAAGGTCTACACGATCGCGCTGGGCCCGCGCGACATGGCCGATGCCGACGGCGAGCAGGACGTGGTCGACACCGAGACCCTGCGCGACATGGCGCAGGCGAGCGGCGGCGAGGCGTTCCGGGTCCGCACCACCGAGGATCTGGTCCGGGTCGCCGACGCAATCGACCGGCTGGAGGGCGGCCGCGCGCTCGCCCCGCCCCTGCCTCTGCGCCGGGACCTCTGGCCCTGGCCGGCCGCCCTGGCGCTCCTGGCCGCCGCCGCGCTGCTCGCGAGCCGGAGGGCGGCGTGATGGTTCGATACCCCGCGCCTCCAACCATCCCCCTCATCCTGAGGTGCCGGAGCGCAGCGCGGTCGCCTCAGGATGACGGAATTCGGGTTGGAGGATCCACCCGATGAGCGCCCTCGACGCCTTCGCGCTCCTGCGCCCGTGGTGGTTCCTGGCGATTCCGGTCGTGGCCCTGCTGGCCTTTCGCGCCGCGTGGCGCTCGGCGCCGCTGGGCGACTGGGCGCGGGCGGTGGACCCGGCGCTGATGGCCCATCTCGCCCGCACCGGCGCGGTGCTGGGCGGGCGGCGGCAGGCGAACCTCGCGGCCGCGCTGGCGGCCGGGACGATCGCCCTCGCGCTCACCGGTCCGGCCGTGGAGCGGGCGGACGGGCGGACCTTCCGCAACCTCGACGAGACCGTGATCGTCGTCGACCTGTCCCGCTCGGTCACCGAGGGCGGCAACCTCCAGGGCGTCCGGCAGGCCGCCGCGGCCGTGGCGGAGGCCGCCGGCACCCGGGCGGTCGCCCTCGTGGTCTACGCGGGCGACGCCTACCTCGCCGCCTCCCCGACCACGGACCGCGACAGCCTCGGCACCACCCTGTTCGCGCTGGACGCCGACACGGTGCCGGACCGCGGCTCCCATCCCGAGCGCGGGCTGGCGCTCGCCCGCCGCACCCTGGCGGAGGCCAACGTGGTGGCGGCCGACGTGGTGCTGATCAGCGACGGCGACGGCATCGGCGAGGCCGCCACCCGCGAGGCCCGCGCCATCGCCGAGCACGGCTGGCGGCTCCAGACCCTGTTCGTCCCGGCCGACAAGCCGCTGCCGTCCGGAGCGCCCAAGCCCGACCGGACCGCCCTCGACGCCCTCGCCCGGGCCGGCGGCGGCACGGCCGCCGACATCGCGACCCCGGGCCCGGTGCTCGACGCGGTCGGGGCCGGACTCGCCCAGCACCTCGCGGCCGGCGGCTACGGCGTCCTGGCCTACGCGGATCTCGGGCGCTGGCTGCTGCTGCTGGCGGCGCTGCCGGCCCTGCTGCTGTTCCGCAGGAGCGCGTGATGCGGAGAGCCCGATGCGGCTGACCCTTCCTGAGACGGGCTTCGCCGCCCCGCTCCGGGCCGGCCTGCCGCCGCGCTGGCGGCGGCTCGCCCGGATCGCCGGCCTCGCGCTCGCCGGGATCGGCCTGCTGGCGCTGCTCGCCGTCTCGCAGCCCCGCACCGGCTTCGGGCGGCTGCTGATGGGACTCGGCCTGCCGGGCCTCGCCGCGGATGTCTTCGCGGATCCGGCTTGGCGGGCCGCCGCCCTCTACGAGGCCGGCCGCTACGACGCGGCGATCGCGCTGTTCCGCGCCGGCGGGCGGCGGGCGAGCTACAATCTCGGCAACGCGCTCGCGCGGGCCGGCGACCTCGACAGAGCGCTCGCCGCCTACGACGAGGCCCTGCGCTTCAATCCCCGCGACGCCGACGCCCAGGCCAACCGCTCGCTCATCGCCCGGATGCGGGCCGAGGTGATCGACCGCGGGCCCGGCGGCGGCATCGCCAACGGCACGGCCCAGTACGGCGCCCGCTACAACAACACCGCCAACCAGGACCAGAACAACGACATCAACGCCGCCTCCAGCGGCGAGGGCCTGGCCGGCAACAAGGAGTCGAACGCCAGCGCGTCGCTGCCCGGTAACAGCAAGGTCGCCCGCCGCGGCAAGGCCGAACAGCAATCGATCGACGCCGGCAAGGGCCAGGCCCGGGGCTCGGCCGGCGACGCCGCCGGCCGCGGCCGGACCGGGGGCGGCGCCGCCATGGTGGCCGAGGCCCCCGAGCGCGAGGTCCGCCGGGTGACCAAGAGCTTCGAGGCCCACGAGATCCGCCCGGACCGGCTCTGGCTCCAGACCCTGCCGGACGATCCCGGCCGCTATCTCAAGCTGCGCCTGCGCGCCGAGCAGACCCGCCGGGTCGAGGCCGGCACCGCGATTCCCGCCGGGAGCAACCCGTGGTGATTTCTTTTGGGGTGGCTGAGATGCGCGCCCTGGCTCTCGCCCTTTTCCTCCTCGCGCCCCTCGCCGCCCGGGCCGAGATCGAGCCGGGCGACCTCACCCTGACGGTGACCGCGGAGCTCAACGGCAACAGCGCCCCCTTCCCCCGCGAGATGGTCCTCCTGAAGATCCACGGGGTCTACAAGCAGCCGATCCTGCTCGAGGAGGTGGTGCAGCCCTCGCTCGCCAACTTCTCCTGGACGCAGCTCGGCCGCGACCACTGGAGCAAGACCAAGCTCCCCGACGGCCAGAGCGCCATCGCGTTCGACCGCACCGTGGCGGTCTTCCCGCACCATGCCGGGCCGTTCACCATCGAGCCGTTCGTCCACAAGCTCACCGTCAACGATGTCGGCGAGCGGCGGGTGGTCGAGGTGCGCTCGAAGCCGATCCCGTTCCCGGTGGCGCCCTGGACCGAGCCCAGCGGCGGTCCCGACGCCAAGGAGCCCTGGTGGCTGCCCGCCAAGGACGTCGCGATCACCGATTCGTGGAGTCCCGACCCCGAGACCATCAAGGTCGGCGAGACCGCCCGCCGGATCGTCACCCTGGAGGCGCAGGGCATGGTCGCCGAGGGCCTGCCGCCGCGGCCGGTGATGCGCACCCGCGGCATCATCACCTTCGCGGGACCGGTCACCCGCGAGACCCTGCTGACCCCCTCCGGACCGGTGGCGCGGGCCACCTACCAGTGGGACGTGAAGCCCGGCGTGCCGGAGATCATCCCCCTCGACGCGATCGCGATCCCGTGGTTCGACACCAGCACCCGGACGATGCGCGAGACCGAGATCCCGGCCCGGCAGATCGGCGGCGGCCTGCCCGACCGCGAAACCGACCGGGCGCCGCCCCTGATCCCCTCGCCGCTCGTGGTCGCCGCCGCGGCGCTGGCCGCCTTCGGGCTGGGCCTGGCGCTGATCGGCTTCGGCCTCGGCCGGCCGCGTCTGCGCCTCTCCGCCGCCGCGCGCCGCGCGCTGCATCAGGCGGCCCGCGCGGGCGACGCGGCCCGGTTCCGCGCGGCCCTCGACGCGGCGACGCGGGAAGCCCCCGACCTCGCCCGGAATTGGCGGGCGCGGCCCGACCTCGCGGCCGCGTTCGCGGCCCTCGACCGGGCGGTCTTCGGCGCGTCGGGCACCCCCGTCCCCGACCTGCGAGCCCTGGCCCGGACCCTGTCACGCTCCGAACCGGGCGCCGCCGTGGCGCCGGGGCCGGAGCGGCTCGCGCCTCTGGACGGTCCGCTCCGCTGAGCGAAGCGCCGCTCCGCACCTTGTGAAGGCGCGTCCCGGAACGTCGCAGGGGGCCGTGATTTGGGATGCCGGCACCGATTACCACGGAGATCCTCCATGCCCGCGACTGCGCACAGACCCGTCCTGGCCGCGACGCTCGCCGCCGCCCTCCTCCTGCCGGCCACGCTCCCGTCCACGGCCCTCGCCCGGTCCTCCGGTACCGAGCGCACGCTCAAGATGGTCGACACCGACAAGGACGGCACGATCGATCTGGCCGAGGCCAGGGCCGCGGCCGGACACGTCTTCGACGGCGCCGAGACCGACAAGGACGGGACCGTCGACGCCAAGGAGCTGAAGGGCCGGCTCAGCAAGAAGGACCTGAAGGCGGCCGACACCGATTCCGACGGCACCCTCGACCGCAAGGAATACCTCGCCCTGGTCGAGCAGCGCTTCAAGGCGGCCGACCCCGACAGTGACGGAACGCTCGATGCGAAGGAACTGAAGACTCCGGCTGGACGCAGCCTGCTGCAGCTCCTGAAATAGTCCCTGCTCCCGGAGCTTCCGCCTTTGCACAGTTCATGAGCAAGTATTATTCCTGTGCAATAGCTCAAGATACGGGCAGGCATCAATATTTTGCACTATCTTGCGTTATCTGAATTGGCCCCGTAGGTTTCGGTTACCCGGGCGACAAAGCATCGGGTGAACCACCAGGGAGGAGCGCGATGGCACGCGCCAACGAGGTCAAGGACAGGTTTCGCGCTCGACTGCAGGAGGCCGATGCCCGCAGCAACGACTTCCGCAAGAAGCTCCTGGAGGAAGGGGCCCGGGCGCTGGAGCCGGTGGTCGGCGTCCTGAACCTCATGGCCGAAGTCCTCAACGAGGAGGACAACGTCCATGGCAGCATCACCGGCCTTGAGGCCAAGATCGATCAGGACAATTTCATCAGCCTGTGCGCGCGGCTGCGCGGGACCGATACCGAGCAGAAGATCAAGATCAAGTACGGTCCGGAACTCGGCGGCAGCAACTACATCTCGGTCTCGGGCCTGAACCAGCGCTACAACGAGCGCCTGATGCCGGGTGCTGCGAGCTGTGCCATCGGCCGGACCGTCGGCAGCGACATCCAGCTCGACGAGCACCGGGGCGACGAGCTCGCCGAGGTGGTCCGCGAGGTGGTGGAGGATTTCTACGCCGCCCAGATCGAGCAGCGCAGCCACTTCGCCGACGCCCGCTGACGCGCGGAGCGGCACGACCCGGCGCGGAAGCGGGAAAACCGGGATTCCCCTTCCCGCCAACCTGCGCTAAGCCTGTCCCCGATGGGGATGGAGCTCCCCGACAACCGCCCGGCATCCGATGCCGGGCTGATGGCTCCTACCGCACGGGCGCGCCTTTCGCCGTCCGCGGTGGGGCCGTGCGCCGAAGCCGCGACAGGACATGGCCGCCCGACCGAACAGGAAGGGCAGGTATGATCAACACCCTCATCGTCGTCGTCGGAGCGGGGCTCGGTGGCGGTTTCCGCCACGGGATCAATGTTGCGGTCGCCCGGCTGCTGCCGGGTCTTGGTTTCCCCCTCGCCACGCTGATCATCAACGGGCTCGGCTCGTTCCTGATGGGCGTGCTCGCCGAGAGTTTTGCCCTGCGGGGCGCCGCCGGCCACCCGGCCCGGCTGTTCCTGACCACCGGGATCCTCGGCGGCTTCACGACCTTCTCGACCTTCTCCCTCGACGCAATCAGCCTGTACGAGCGGGGTGAGACGGGCATGGCCGCTCTCTACGTCCTGGCCTCGGTCGCCGCCGGCCTCGCGGGCTTGGTGGCGGGGCTCGCCCTGGTCCGGGCGGTCCTGAGCGGCAGCTGAAAAGCCCCGGTTTCGGAAGGCCGAGACCTTTCGCGGGTGCAGGGTGGAACCCTGCAAAAACCCAGGGTCGCCGCCCCTGGACCCCGCCAAAGGGCTGAGCCCTATGGGAAGCCGGGACTCAATCGGCGATGAATTTCAGCCGGTGGTCGCGGTGGAGGTCGACGATCGCCGCCGCGGTCTCCTCGATGGAGCGGCGGGTCACGTCGATCGTCGGCCAGCGGTTCTTGACGAACAGTCGGCGGGAGGCGGTGATCTCGTCGGCCACCGCCGAGCGGTCGACGTAGAGGGAGGATTCGTCGGCGTTGAGGCTGGAGAGCCGGTTCTGCCGAATCTGCACGATCCGCTCCGGCGAGGCGAACAGGCCGACGACCAGGGGCTTCTTAGCCCGTTCAATCGCCGGCGGCAGCGGCATGCCCGGCACCAGCGGCAGGTTGGTGGTCTTGAGGCCGCGATTGGCGAGGTAGATCGAAGTCGGCGTCTTCGAGGTCCGGCTGACGCCGAGCAGGATCACGTCGGCCTCTTCCAGATCGTCCGGCAGGTTGCCGTCGTCGTGGGCCAGGGTGAAGTTCATCGCGTCGATGCGCTTGAAGTACTCGGCGTTCAGCATGTGCTGGGCGCCGGGCCGCGCCGTGGTCTCGGCGCCCAGATAGGCACGCAGCAGGTCGTGGACCGGCCGCAGCACCGACAGGCAGGGGGATCCGGTCTCGCGGGCGACCTCCTCCAGCCGCTCGCCGAGATCGCCGCCCACCAGGGTGTAGAGGACGAGGCCCGGCGCCGCCCGAATCTCGGAGATGACCCGGTCGAGCTGCGCGGCCGAGCGCACCAGCGGGTAGACGTGCTCGATCGCCGACACGCCCTCGTACTGCGCGGCCGCGGCGCGCCCGACATTGATCAGCGTCTCGCCGGTGGAATCGGAGACGAGGTGGAGGTGGAAGTAGCTGCGGCCCATTCCGATCGCCTCTGCGGTCGACTTTGCGGTCGACTCGGCGGTCGCCTTGCGCGGCGCCCAGGTTGTCCACCGCCGGCCGCCAGGGGAGTCGATGAATGTGGATAGGATGCCCGACCGGGCCGGTCCAGGCCGATTCTCTTGCGCGCTATCGACTCCGCCGTTCACAGGCAGGCGAGCGGGACGCGCGGAATCCGGGCCTCTGGGAGAATCCGGGACGCATCCGGGGCCCGTACACGACTCGGCGTTGCCAAGGTGCTGTCGGACCATCCGGTTCTCGCAAGATGGAGCAAATCCTTTAAAGCCTCGTTAACGGCGCGGCGTCGGGGACCGCCTGTGGACGCTTTTGTGCCCCCGAGATTCGGCCCCCCAATAGAAAAAACAGAGTCCTAGAATCTCTCTTTTCTTTTCGAAGGGGCCTGTGTGGGGATCGGTGCGCCGCGACTCGACAGGACGCGCGCCGACGGGCATGCGGGATGACGGAGATGGGATGGGAACGACCATGACGGGGACGGAGCGCGAGTCCGGGCGGAAGACGTCCGAGCGGACGGTGCTGCGCGTCCTCGAGGGCGAGGCGATCGGACCGCCTCCCGCCTGGATGATGCGCCAAGCCGGTCGCTACCTGCCGGAATACCGGGCGACCCGGGCGGAAGCCGGCTCGTTCCTCGACCTCTGCTACAGCCCGGATTTCGCCGTCGAGGTGACGCTCCAGCCGATCCGCCGCTTCGGCTTCGACGCGGCGATCCTGTTCTCCGACATCCTCGTCATCCCGCACGCGCTCGGCCAGGACGTGCGCTTCGTCGAGGGCGAGGGCCCGCGCCTCGACCCGCTCGACGGACGCGAGGCCTACGGCCGGCTGCGCGAGGCCGGCGACCCGGCGGTCATGACCCATCTCGCGCCGGTCTTCGAGACGGTGACGCGGCTGCGGGCGGAACTGCCGGACGAGACCACGCTGCTCGGCTTCTGCGGCGCACCCTGGACGGTGGCGAGCTACATGATCGGCGGCCGCGGCACGCCGGACCTCGCCCCCGCGCGGGCCCTGGCCGAGGGCGACACCGCCCTGGTCGACGCCCTGATCGACCGCCTCGTCACCGTGCAGACCGACTACCTCGTGCGCCAGCTCGAGGCCGGCGCCGATGCGGTGCAGATCTTCGAATCCCATGCCGGCACCCTGCCGCGTCCGATGCCCGTTGCCCGGCCCGATTCCGGCGGCACGGTCGAGCCCGTCGGCGACGTCGCCGGGAGCGCCCTGCCGGACGCGCCCGCGGCGGACGCCCTTACCCGCTGGTCGCTGCAGCCGATCGCCCGGATGGTGGCCGGCGTCCGCGCCCGGGTGCCCGGCGCCAAGATCATCGTGTTCGCCCGCGGCTCGGGTCTCGACGGCCATGCGCGGGTGGTGCCGGAGACCAGCGCCGACGCGGTCGGGGTCGATTGGGGCGTGGACCTGAAGGCCCTGCGGGAAACGGTGCCGGCCACGACGGTGACGCAGGGCAACCTCCATCCCGACACGCTGATCCAAGGCGGCGCGGCCCTCGACGCGGCGGTGGATACCGTGCTGGCGGCGACCGCCGGCCTGCCGCACATCTTCAACCTCGGCCACGGCATCACGCCGCAGACGCCGGTTGCCCATGTCGAGCGGATGCTCGCGCGGCTGCGGGGCTGAGCCGCCTGTGCTGTACGACTGGATCAAGGCCGGCCACGTCATCAGCCTGATCGCCTGGATGGCCGGGATGCTCTACCTGCCCCGGCTGTTCGTCTATCATGCGAGCCTGCCGCCGGGCTCGGAGGCGCAGAGCGCAACCTTCAAGGTGATGGAGCGCCGCCTGCTCAAGGCGATCATGAACCCCGCCATGATCGCCACCTGGGCGTTCGGGCTCACGCTCGCCGGGATGAGCGGCTTCTACGCGAGCCCCTGGCTGCAGGCGAAGTTCGTGCTGGTCCTGGCGATGTCGGGGATCCACGGTTGGCTCGCCCGGATGGTCAAGGATTTCGCCGCCGACCGGAACATCCGCGGCCACCGGTTCTACCGGGTGCTCAACGAGGTGCCGACGCTCCTGATGATCGGCATCGTCATCCTGGCGATCGTGAAGCCGGGCCTTTGATCCGGGGATCCGGGAATCCCGGAGCGATCCACCCTGCCGCCGCTCCGCGCGGAGCCTTTCCGCCAGATGGCCGTTGGCTGGCCATGCCGAAGCCCCTCGTCGCCGCCCTGGTGCTGGCCGCCCTGACGAACCTCGCCCCGCCGCCCGCGCGGGCCGCGAGCTTCCCGTGCGACAAGGCCGAGGCTCCCGACGAGAGGGCGATCTGCGCCCATCTCCCCCTCAACGACCGGGACGTCGAGATGGCGACCCGGTTCGAGATCCTGAAGAGCGTGCTGCCGATGGGCGGCCAAGCGAAGCTGCGCGACGACCAGGAGGCGTGGCTGCAGGAGCGCCGCGGCTGCGGCGGCGATATCGCCTGCCTCACCGCAGTCTACGACGCGCGGCTCAAGGTGCTGCGCGGGGTGCTGGCGGAATTTGCCAAGCAGGGGCCGTAATAGCCGAGGGCGTCCGTGATAGCCGAAGCCTCACGCGGCAGACGAGATCCGGCGAACCGTTCACAACCGCGCCAGAAGCCGCTCCGCCAGCGGGTTCTCGGCCGCGAAGGCGTAGTCGACCCGCCGCACCGTGACGGCCCGCGCGCCGGCCTCGACCAGGGCGCCGGCCAGGTCGAACACCGCGGCCTCGGGACAGCGCAGCACGATCTCGCCGTCCGGGCCGCGCGGCGCGCCGTAGGGCAATTCGGCCTCGTGCAGGCCCGCCAGGGTGGCGAGGTCGATCGTGCCGCTCTCCGGCAGGGCGGCGCGGACCTCCCGGGTGGTCCGGGCGCGCTCCTCGGCGGCGATGCGGCCGAGCACGGTGCGGAGCGCGGCCCGCTGGCCCTCGCCCCAGGGGGCCTTGAGCGAGGCGACGAGATTGGCCTCCGAACGCAGGATGATGCCGTCGTCCAGCACCTTCAGGGCGTTGGCCGAGAGCGTCGCCCCCGTGGTGGTGATGTCGACCACGATCTCGGCCGAGCCCGCGGCCGGCGCCCCCTCGGTGGCGCCCAGGCTCTCGACGATCCGGTAATCGGCGACGCCCTTCTCGGCGAAGAACCGGCGGGTCAGGTTCACGTACTTGGTGGCGACCCGCAGGCGGCGCCCGTGGCGGGTGCGCATGCCGGCCGCGACCTCGTCGAGGTCGGACATGTCGCGCACGTCGATCCAGGCCTGGGGCACCGCCACCACCACGGTGGCGTTGCCGAAGCCGAGCGGCGTCAGCAGCTCCACCTGGCCGCGCACGTCCGGCAGGGTCTCGCGGATCAGGTCCTCGCCGGTGACGCCGAGATGGGCGGCGCCCGAGGCGAGCTGCGCGGCGATCTCGGAGGCCGAGAGGTAGCGCACCTCGACGTCGGGGACGCCCAAGAGCTTGCCCCGGTAGTCGCGGGCGCCCGCGCCTTGCGCGAGTTTCAGCCCGGCCCGGCCGAAGAACGCGCTGGCATTCTCCTGCAGGCGGCCCTTGGACGGGACGGCGAGGATCAGCGGCAGGGCGGCCGCCTCCGAAGAAGTCATCGGCCGGCTCCCGCAACGCGCTCGATCCAGAAGGTGCAGCCCACCGCGGGCAGCGGCGTCGGGCTGCCGAGATGGCCGAGCAGGCCGTCGTAGCGGCCGCCGCCGACCAGGATCGGGCCCTCCCCTGACGCATCCCCCTGGGTCACCTCGAAGATGAAGCCGGTGTAGTAGTCGAGGTTGCGGGCGAAGCCGCCCTGGAAGCGGAACCGCTCGATCGGCAGGCCGCGGGCCGCGATGAAGCCGGTGCGCTCCTCGAACAGGTCGAGGGCGGCCGCGAGGGCGTCGTGCCGGATATTCGCGTCGGCGACCAGCGCCCGCAGGTCGCGGGCGGCGGCATCCGGATGGCCCGCGATCGCCCGGTAGCGGTCGAGGAGCAAGCGGTTCTCAGCGTTGAGCCCGGCCCCGCCATGAGCCTGCGCGGAGGCCTTGGCGAGGAAGCGCTCGGCGATCTCGCCGGCGCTGCGGCCGCCGACGGCCGAGATCCCGGCGATCGCCAGCACGTCCTCCACGAAGGCGCGCACGCCGCGCGGGTCCTGGCCCTGGATCGCCGCCAGCAGGCCCGCGTGGGGATCCTCCGGACGGGTGCCCTCGGCGCCGTTGGTCACGGCATCGAGCGAGCGCCCGGCCGCCAGCGCCCGGAGCGTCCGGCGCTTGGCGGCGGGCGGGACCGCGAGCCCGTCGAGGAGCGCCACGGTCAGGCCCATGTCGCCGAGCCGCACCGCCGGATCGGTCCGGCCGAACAGCGCGAGGCCTTCCAGGGCGAGGCCCAGCACCTCGGCGTCGGCCGCCGGCGTGTCGGTGCGCCCGATCGATTCGATCCCGGCCTGGAAGAACTCGTCGGGCTCGTCGGCGGCGAGCCGGAAGACCGGCCCGCAATAGCTGTAATCGGCAGCCCGCCCGTCGGCCTCGGCCCGGTGCAGGCGGCAGACCGGAATGGTGAATTCGGGCCGCAGGCACAGCTCGGCCCCGCCCGCATCCTGGGTGACGAAAATCCGCCGGCGGATGTCCTCGCCCGACAGTTCGAGGAACGGCTCCAGCGGCTGCAGCACCGGCGGCGTCACGGGCCGGTAGCCCGCCGCCGCCAGATGCGCGGAGAGCCGCGCGCGCGCCGCGTCCCCCGCCCCCGTCTCGCCCGCCTCCGGTCGTGTCATCGCAATCCACCTCGCGGGCGCTCTGTAGCAACCGCGATCGGACTTGGCGACACACCCCCGGGAAGCGTGCGGCCGGCGCGGTGCGCAGGACTGCGCAGAAGGCCCTTCACGGCCCCTCGAAGGGCCGGAGCCTTAACGGAACCATAACGCCGAGGCGCCACGATAGGCGCAGAACTCCGACACGCGGTGGACGTCCCGTGCACCTCCCCTTCCGCCTCAGGGCGCAGTTCCTCGTGCTCGCCGGTCTGATCGGCCTCATCGTGGTCGGCGTCGGCGCCCAGGCCGCCCTTCGGGTCTGGCAGAGCGCGGCGGTCACCCAGGAGATCGGCGACCGGCTGCTGCCGACGGTCGACCTGCTCGGCAACCTGCGCGCCACCATGACCCGCGTGCGCCTCGGCGCCACCCGGGTCATCGACGAGACGGAGCCGCACGCCCACGCCCAGGCCCGGGAGCGCAACGCGGCGCGCATCGCCGAGATGCAGGACCTGATCGGCACCTTCGCGGCCCTGCCGGGGAGCCCCGAGACGGTTACGGGCTTCAGGGCCTTCTCCGCGCAGTGGCAGGCCTATCTCGAGGCGCAGACGGACGCCTTCGCCCGCGTGGCCGGCGGCGACGCGGCCGGAGGACGGGCCGCCTTCAACGGTCCCGCCAACAAGCTCTACGACACCGCGTGGAAGAGCCTGGACGCCCTGAAGGCCTCGGCGAGCCAGGCGGCGCACGGGGCGGCCGGTCAGGTGCGCGAGACCAGCGCGGCGACCCTGACCACGATCCTCGTGGGCACCGGCCTCGGCGCCGCCCTGGCGCTGGTCCTGATGGCGTGGCTCGCCCGCGACATCGCGGGCCGCGCCCTGCGGGTCGCCGCCGCCATGACGGAGCTGGCCGCCGGCAATGCCGACGTGGCGGTGCCCTGCACTGAGCGGCACGACGAGATCGCCGAGATCGCCCGCGCGGCGCTCGGCTTCCGGGCCAGCCTGGAGCGCAACCGGGCACTGGAGGCCGAGGCGGCCGTGGCCCGGGCCGGCACGGAGGCGCAGCGCCGGGCCGCGATGCACGCCCTGGCCGAATCCTTCGAGGGCAGCGTCGGCGGCGTGATCGCGGCCGTGGCCGCGGCGGCCGCGCAGCTCCAGGCCACCGCCCGCAGCATGAGCGCCGTGGCGGCCCAGGCCTCGGCCCGGTCGGGGGGCGTCGCCCGGGCGGCCGGAGAGGCCGCCAACAATGTCGGCACGGTGGCGGCGGCGGCCGAGCAGCTCGGCGCCTCCGTGCGGGAGATCGGCCGGCAGGTCCAGGCCTCGGCCGGGCTGGCGCAGGGGGCGGTCGCGGAATCCGGCCAGACCGTGGCGCTCGTCCAGGATCTCAGCACCGCCGCGTCCCGGATCGGCGACGTGGTGGCGCTGATCTCCGGCATCGCCGCCCAGACGAACCTGCTGGCGCTCAACGCCACGATCGAGGCGGCCCGTGCCGGCGCGGCCGGACGCGGCTTCGCGGTGGTGGCCGCCGAGGTGAAGGCGCTCGCCGAGCAGACGGCCCGGGCCACGGAGGAGATTTCCGGGCAGGTCGGACGGATCCAGGATTCCACCGGCCACGCCGTCGGCGCGATCGACGGGATCGGCGGCCGCATCCGCGAGATCAGCACGGTCGCCGCCTCGATCGCGGCCGCCGTCGAGGAGCAGGGCGCGGCCACGCAGGAGATCGTGCGCAACGTCTCCGCGGCGGCGGCGGGGACCGACGCGGTCACCGACAACGTCGTCGGCCTGGCCGGGGCCGCCGACGAGACGGGCGCGGCCGCCTCCCAGGTCCTGGCCTCGGCCAACGCCCTGTCGCGCGAGTCGGAACGGCTCGGTGACGCGGTCGCCCAGTTCCTGTCCGGGCTGCGGGCGGCCTGAGGGTCCGCGCCGCCTCTCAGAGCGGCCGGAGGCTGCCGAGCCGGGCGCCGCGGGGGCGACGCGCGGGTTTGCGCCGGACCAGCAGCACAGCCACGGCCGGGGCGCCCGCCATCCCGGCGCTCAGGACCGGCGCGCTGCCGGTTCCCGGCGTGGCCTGGGCGGTGGCGCTCGGCAGGCGGTTGAGGGCCGGTCTGTCCGCCCGGGCCGGCAGGGCCCCGACCAGGGTGCCGGCGAAGACCAGCCCGGTGGACAGGATCAGGAGCGTCGCGCGCATGCCGGCTTCTCCGCGGCGCCGGGGCGGGCAGACACGCGAGCACCGGCGGAAGGACAACGTTCCGGAGGCCGCCGCGTTCGATGCGCGAAGGCCTTACTGCGCGGCGGCCGGGAAGTGCCGGCTCAGCACGGCGCGGACCTGCGCCACCATGTCGGCCTCGGGGCACGAGACCTGCGCGGGCCGCGCCGCCTTCCATTCGGCGTTGCTGGCGATGGATTCGGCCGCCTGGGCGCCCGCGATCAGGTCCTTGATCTGGACCTCGCCGGCCAGCCGCTCGTTCGAGCCCTGGATGATGGCCACCGGGGCGCGGCGGCGGTCGGCGTACTTCATCTGCGCCTTCATGCCGGCGGCGCCGAGGTAGAGCTCGGCCCGGATGCCGTCGGCGCGCAGGAGCGCGACGAGCCGCTGGTAATCGGCCATGTTCTCCCGGTCGAGGACCAGCACCACCACCGGCCCGGGCGCCTCGGTGCCGGCGATCAGGGGGCTGCCCACCAGCTGCAGGGCCGAGAACAGCCGCGAGACGCCGATCGAGAAGCCGGTGGCCGGGACCGGCTCGGCCCGGAACCGGCCGACGAGTCCGTCGTAGCGTCCGCCGCCCGCCACCGAGCCGAAGCGCACGGTCTGGCCGTCCTCGTTGGTGACCGGGAAGGTCAACTCGGCCTCGTAGACCGGGCCCGTGTAGTACTCGAGGCCGCGCACCACGCTCGGGTCGGCCCGGATCACGTCGTGGCCGTAGCCGGCGGCGGCGCAGAGGCGCATGATCGCGTGCAGCTCGGCGATGCCCTCGCGCCCGGTCTCGGATTGGCCCACCGCGTCGTGCCAGCCGCCGAAGAATTTTTCCCAGAACGCCACCTTGTCGGCGCCGTCCGCGGCATCGGCCTGGAACGACACGTAGGCGAGGATCCGGCCGACCGCCGCCGCGTCGAGGCCCGCGCCCTTGGTGAAGTCGCCGCTCTCGTCCTTGCGGCCGGCCCCGAGCAGGTCGCGCACGCCGTCGACGCCGAGCCGGTCGAGCTTGTCGATCGCCCGCAGCACGGTGAGGCGCTGGCCGGCCTTGTCGGGACCTGCGAGCCCGATCGCCTCCATGACGCCGTCGAGCACCTTCCGGTTGTTGACCTTGACCACGTACCGGCCGCCGAGCCCGAGGCGGTTCAGGGTGTCGGCCATCAGCATGCAGGTCTCGGCATCGGCCGCGACGCTGCCGGCGCCGACGATGTCGGCGTCGAACTGCATGAACTGGCGGAAGCGGCCCGGCCCCGGCTTCTCGTTACGGAAGACGTAGCCGGCCCGGTAGCTGCGATAGGGCTTGGGCAGGGCGTCGTAGTTCTCGGCCACGAACCGGGCCAGCGGCGCCGTCAGGTCGTAGCGGAGCGACAGCCACGCCTCGTCGTCGTCCTGGAACGAGAACACGCCCGCGTTCGGGCGGTCGAGGTCGGGCAGGAATTTTCCGAGCGACTCGGTGTACTCGACGAAGGGGGTTTCCAGGGCCTCGAACCCGTAGAGCTCGAAGCTCTTGCGGATCGTCTCCAGCATCCGCCCCTGGGCGGCGATCTCGCCGGCGCGCCGGTCGACGAAGCCGCGCGGCAGGCGGGGCTTCAGGGTCTCGGCCTTGCTCTCGGCCTTGGACATGGTCGTCTTCGCTTCTTGCGGGCCCGGAATCCGGGTCCAGCATCCGGAGTGACGCGTTCCCGACGGGGCGGGATGTTGAGGCCGGGCTCTAAAGCATGACGGCGGCGAGCGGCAAGGTTGTCGGTGCGACGCTCAGTACGGTGCCGTCAGCTTGAGCCAGAGCAGGGCAGCGAGGCTCACCACGGCGATCGGCATCTGTAGCGGGCGCAGGCGGCCATGCGCCAGCGGCACCTCGCCGGCGCGCGCCGCGATCGGGTCGAGGATCCCGATGGCGGCGTAGCCGAGGATCAGCATCGCGAGCGCCGGCACCGCCTTGCCCATCACGGCGGCGAACAAGCTGGCCAGTCCGAGGCCGTACAGGACCAGCATCGTCACGATCTGCGCCACCTGCGGCCCGCCCTCGGTCCGGAAGCTGACCCCCCGGCGTACCCCGGCCAGGAACAGCAGGATCGAGGCCGCATAGAGAAGGGTGAACAGCGCCACCAGATAGTCGAGGGGCTGGCCGTTCAGCCACCACGCCACCGCGGTGCCGAGAGCGATCGGCACCATGGGGCCGAAGCCGAAGACGATGTCGAGCCAGGGGATCCGGCGCGGCTCGTGGGTGGTGAGGGTGCGTCCGGTGGCGTCGTCGCGCATGGCGGTCAGGGAAACTCTCGGTTGGACGGTCTGCTGCGCTGCAGCGCCGGGACGGGGAACGGCCGCGCGCCGGCCCGGTTCCGATGACCCCGTCCCGGGCCCGTCTGCCTAGCGCCGGCACGGCGCCCCGGCGAGGCCCTTGAGTGCAGGAGAAAAAGGCGTTATCTGTGTGTGGCCCTCATCACAAGGTCTGCGCCGCAGCGCGCCCGTGAGCCGCGAGGGACCTGCCTCATCGGTTTCGCCAATCTGACCCGGGCCCCTCGCCGCAGCGCGGCCCGCTCTCCGGCGCCCATCCCCCGGGTGCCTGGCACTGAACCGGCCCTCCCACCTTCTTCCGTCGGTTGCAAGACACCCCATGACGCCAAACCCCGACGCCCTCGCCGACATCGAGACCGCGGAGCCGGCCGATGCGCCCACCGATCGGCCCACCATGCCTGCCGCCCTCGAGGGCGTCCGCGAGGTCAAGCTCCAGGACCTCAAGTCGAAGACGCCCACCGACCTGACGGCCTTCGCCGAGGAGGTCGAGGTCGAGAACGCCTCGACCATGCGCAAGCAGGAGCTGATGTTCGCGATCCTGAAGCAGCTCGCTGCCAAGGAGGTCGAGATCATCGGCTCGGGCACCGTCGAGGTGCTGCAGGACGGCTTCGGCTTCCTGCGCTCCTCCGACTCGAACTACCTGCCGGGTCCCGACGACATCTACATCTCCCCGACCCAGATCCGCCGCTTCGGCCTGCGGACCGGCGACACCGTCGAGGGCCCGATTCGCGGTCCCAAGGACGGCGAGCGCTACTTCGCGCTCCTGAAGGTCAACACGATCAACTTCGAGAACCCGGAGAAGATCAAGCACAAGGTCCACTTCGACAACCTGACGCCGCTCTTCCCGACGAAGCGCTTCAAGCTCGAACTCGAGAATCCGACCAAGAAGGATTTCTCACCCCGGATCATCGACATCGTCTCGCCGATCGGCAAGGGCCAGCGTGCCCTGATCGTGGCGCCGCCGCGCACGGGTAAGACCGTGCTGATGCAGAACATCGCCCAGTCGATCACCCTGAACCATCCCGAGTGCTACCTGATCGTGCTGCTCATCGACGAGCGGCCCGAGGAGGTCACCGACATGCAGCGCTCGGTGAAGGGCGAGGTCATCGCCTCGACCTTCGACGAGCCGGCCACCCGCCACGTGCAGGTCGCCGAGATGGTGATCGAGAAGGCCAAGCGCCTCGTGGAGCACGGGCGCGACGTCGTCATCCTGCTCGACTCGATCACACGCCTCGGCCGCGCCTACAACACCGTGGTGCCGTCTTCCGGCAAGGTGCTGACCGGCGGTGTCGACGCCAACGCCCTGCAGCGGCCCAAGCGCTTCTTCGGCGCCGCCCGCAACATCGAGGAGGGTGGCTCGCTCTCGATCATCGCCACCGCGCTCATCGACACCGGCTCGCGCATGGACGAGGTGATCTTCGAGGAGTTCAAGGGCACCGGCAACTCCGAGATCATCCTGGACCGCAAGGTCTCCGACAAGCGCATCTTCCCGGCGATCGACATCACCCGCTCCGGCACCCGCAAGGAGGAGCTGCTGGTCCCGCCGGACGCGCTCAAGAAGACTTACGTGCTGCGCCGCATCCTCAACCCGATGGGCGTCACCGACGCGATCGAGTTCCTGCTCGACAAGCTGCGCCAGACCAAGAGCAACAGCGACTTCTTCGACTCGATGAACACCTGAGGCGGCGGCTCGACGGGCATCCCGACCCTCCCCCTCATCCCGAGGCGCCGGTCGGAGGGCCGGTGCCCCTGTCCCGCCGCGACACGAAAACCACCGACCGCGCGATCGGGCCGTTGACCTTCCCCTAACCGCTCCCTGCCAGGATCATCGTCGGGCGCCAGGTTGCGTATCGGCCCCGCGACAGCCCCGCCGACCGGTCCATCCCGGCGGCGGGGTTCGTCGCAGCCCCCGCCCCGGCGCGCATCCATTCCCCTTGCGCCACTCACCGGATCCGTGACACTGGCGCGATGCCCCGCTCGCCCTGGACCGGTCCGCAACCGCTCCTCCTCGCCTCGACCAGCCCGACCCGGCGCCTCCTCCTGGAGAGCGCCGCCCTGCCGGTCGAGACCGCCGCCCCGGAGGTCGACGAGCGCGCCCTGGAAGCGAAGAGCGCCGGCCTGTCTCCGCCCGACCTTGCCCTGGTGCTCGCCCGCGCCAAGGCCGAGTCGGTGGCAGCGCGCCACCCCGGCCGGATCGTGATCGGCGCCGATCAGGTGCTCGATCTCGACGGCATCGTGTTCCACAAGCCGGCCGACGCGCAGGCCGCCCGGGCCCAGCTCGCCCGGCTGTCCGGCCGCACCCATACCCTGCATTCCGCCGTGGTCATGGCCGGCGCGGTGGGCGACGCCTTCGTGGAGACCGCCCGGCTGACCCTGCGCCCCCTCGATGACCGGGCCATCGCGGCCTATGTGGACTGCGCCGGCGAGGCGCGGGTGCGGTCGAGCGTCGGCGGCTACCAGCTCGAAGGGCCGGGGATCCACCTGTTCGAATCGGTCGTCGGGGACCACAGCACCGTGCTGGGCCTGCCGCTGCTGCCGCTCCTCGCCCGCCTGCGCGGCGCCGGGGTCCTGGATTTTTGAGGGAGCCTCGCCTTGGCCGGGCATGACCATTCGCAGGACGGCCATTCTCAGGGCGGTCCCTTTCACGACGACTCTCCCAGTAACGGCCATTCGCACCGCGGCCATGCCCATGGAAGCCATGCCCATGGAAGCCACGCCCACGCAGGGCACAGCCATGGTGGCCTCGGCGGGCACGCGCATGCCCCGAAGGATTTCGGCACGGCCTTCGCCATCGGTATCGTGCTCAACACCGCCTTCGTGGTGATCGAGGCGGCCTACGGCTATCTCAGCAACTCCATGTCCCTTGTGGCCGATGCCGGCCACAACCTCTCGGACATTCTGGGCCTCGCGGCGGCCTGGATCGCCGCGATCCTGGTGCGCCGCCGCGCCACCGCGCGCTTCACCTACGGCTATCGCGGCTCGTCGATCCTGGCCGCCCTGTTCAACGCCGTGTTCCTGCTGATCGCCATGGGGGCGGTGATCTGGGAGGCGCTGGTCCGGCTGGCGCATCCGGAGCCCGTCGCGGGAACGACCGTGATGGTGGTGGCCGCGGTGGGAATCCTGGTCAACGGCCTCACCGCCTGGCTCTTCGCCAGCGGCGCCAAGGGCGACATCAACGTCCGCGGGGCGTTCCTCCACATGATGGCCGACGCCGCCGTCTCGGCCGGAGTCGTGGTGGCGGGCCTCGTGATCCAGCTCACCGGATTCGCCTGGCTCGACCCGGCGGTCAGCCTCGTCATCGCGGCTCTGGTCGTCTGGGCGACCTGGGGCCTGCTGCGCGACAGCGTGGCGATGTCCCTCGACGCCGTGCCACCGGAGATCTCCCCGGACGCGGTGACCGGCTTCCTCCTCGGACGGCCGGGCGTCGCCGGCCTCCACGATCTGCATATCTGGCCCATGAGCACCACCAGCGTCGCCCTGACGGCCCATCTCGTGATGGGAGAGGGGCATCAGGCCCATCGCCTCCCGGGCAACGGCTTCCTCAACGAGACCGCCGAGGGCCTGCGCGCGCGGTTCGGCATCGGCCACGTCACCCTGCAGATCGAGGAGGCCGGCGGCCCGGCCTGCCGCCTCGCGCAGGATTGTGCGGCATGAGCGATCCTGTCCTGCGCGATCCCACGCCCCGCGCCTTCGTGGTCGGCCATCCGATCGCCCATTCGCGCTCGCCGCTGATCCATGGCCACTGGCTCGCCGAGCACGGGATCCCGGGCTCCTACGAGCGCCTCGACGTGACGCCGGCGGCGTTCCCGGACTTCATGCGCGCCCTGCCGGATTCGGGCTTCCGGGGTGGCAATGTCACGATCCCCCACAAGGAGGCGGCCTTCGCGCGGGCCGACATTCTGACGCCGCGGGCGAAGGCGATCGGGGCGGTGAACACCCTGGTGGTCGAGCCCGACGGGCGGATCCGCGGCGACAACACCGACGCGCCGGGCTTCTGCGCCCATCTCGACCACAGCCTGGGCTTAGCCTGGCCGGAGCGGGCGGGCGGCACCGCCCTGGTGCTCGGAGCCGGCGGGGCGGCACGGGCGATCGTGGTGGGGCTCGCCGAGCGGGGCCTGCGGCGTATCTGGGTCGCCAACCGCACCGCGGCCCGGGCGGAGGCGGTGGCGGCGCTCGCGCCGGGGATCGGCGCGGTCGTCGCCTGGGACGACCTGCCGGCGGCGCTCGGCGGAACCGGCCTCCTGGTCAACACCACGTCGCTCGGCATGAGGGGCCAGCCGCCCCTCGCCCTCGACCTGTCACCCCTGCCGGCGGAGGCGGCCGTGGCCGACATCGTCTACGCGCCCCTGGAGACGGAGCTCCTGGCGGCGGCGCGGCGGCGGGGGCTTTCCGCCGTGGACGGACTCGGCATGCTGCTGCACCAGGCGGTGCCGGGCTTCGAGGCGTGGTTCGGCGCCCGCCCCGCCGTCACCCCGGAGCTGCGCGACCGGATCGTGGCGGACCTCGCCGGATGATCCCGAAAGCCGGATCCGGACCCGTCATCCTCGGGCTCACCGGCTCGATCGGCATGGGCAAGTCGGCCACGGCCCGGATGTTCGCGGAGCGCGGCGTCCCGGTCCACGACGCCGACGCCGCCGTCCACGCCCTCTACGGGCCGGGCGGCGCGGCCGCCGCGGCGATCGGCGCGGCCTTTCCCGGCGTGCTCGGCGACGGCGGCGGCGTCGACCGGGCGCGGCTGCGCGCCGCGGTGCTCGACGCCCCCGACCGGATGGCGGCGCTGGAGGCCATCGTCCATCCCCTGGTCCGGGCGGCCAGCACGGACTTCCTGGCGCGGCACGCGGCGGCGGCGCTGGTCGTCCTCGACATCCCGCTCCTCTACGAGACCGGCGGCGAGGGCCGCTGCGACGCGGTCGCTGTGGTGAGCGCCCCGCCCGAGGTCCAGCGCGCCCGCGTGCTCGCCCGCCCCGGCATGACCGAGGCGGCCTTCGCGGCGATCCTGGCCAAGCAGATGCCCGACGCCGAGAAGCGCGCCCGGGCGGATTTCGTCATCGACACGGGCCGGGGTTTCGCCGCCGCCGAGGCCGAGGTGGCGCGGATCGTCGAGCGTCTGACGGCGCACCGTGCGCCGCCGCACCGCGGCGTCGGATGAAACGCCCGGAGGATTGAATATCTGCCGTTGTGTTCCGGGGGGAACACGAGCGGCAGGATGGACGTGATGGCGCGGCGCTTGGGCGGGATTGATCCGGTTCGGTCCAGCGGCATCCGGGCCGCGGCCCTTCTCGTGCTGCCGGCCGTGCTGCTGGCGGCCGTGCCCGCGCAGGCCCAGTACGCCGCCAGCTGCCCGCCGCCGAAGAAGTTCGCGGCCGGCGCCTGCGTGACCGCCTGCCCGGGCGGCTACGAGGACCGGGGCCCCGTCTGCGTCTACCGCAACACGTCCCGGTGAGGGGCACGGGAGCTTAACCCCTCCGCCCTATCCCGCTAGGGTCCGCCCCCCACCCCGCGAGTCGCGAGACCCAATGCTGCGCGAGATCGTCCTCGACACCGAGACCACCGGCACCGAGGCGAAAGGAGGCGACCGGCTGATCGAGATCGGCGCGGTGGAGCTCCTCAATCACATCCCGACCGGCCGGACCTTCCACCGCTACTGCAATCCGCAGCGGGCAGTCTCCGAAGGCGCGTTCAACGTCCACGGCCTGTCCGACGCATTCCTGTCCGACAAGCCGGTCTTCGCCGAGATCGTCGGCGAATTGCTGGCCTTCCTGGCCGAGGGCCGCCTCGTCATCCACAACGCGCCCTTCGATGTCGGCTTCCTCAACATGGAATTCGCCCGGCTCGGCACGAACGCCCCGCCCCCGATCCAGCTGGAGGACGTGGTCGACACCCTGCCGATGGCCCGGCGCAAGCATCCCGGCGCGGCCAACAACCTCGACGCCCTCTGCGCCCGCTACGGGATCGACAACACCCGGCGCACCAAGCACGGGGCGCTCCTCGACGCGCAGATCCTGGCCGAGGTCTATGTCGAGCTGCTCGGCGGCAAGCAGACCAGCCTCGGGCTCCTGGAGGCGGGGGCTGCCGCCCCGGTCGCCGGATCCCTCGTCCCGGTAGCGGCTCCGGCGGCACCCCGTGCCTATCGGAGCCGCCTCACGGATGCGGAGCGCGCCCGCCACGACAGCTTCCGGGCGAGCCTCGGTCCTGCCGCGATCTGGGGCGATTACATCGGGGCGGATGATCCGGTCTGATCTGCCGGTCTGACCCGCCCGTCCGATCCACCCCCGCCGCGCGAGACCGGCTGTTGCCGCATTGCATGGGGGCGTTTATTGCAATGCACAATAGGCTGTCGGCGTACCATCTCGCAGGATGGCGGGTCCGGCCCACGCGTCGGCACAGCCGTACCGGGGCCCGGCCTGGACAGAGATGCTGAGGCAGTGAGGCGCGCACGCATGACCGAGGAATTCGGCAGCCGCGACGGAGAGCGCGACGACAAGACCGGCCCGTGGCCCTTCGCCGACATGATCGAGGCCACCCGCCTCACCGGGCTCGGCCGGCTCGAGGAGGCGACCGCCCTGATCCACCGCAGCCTCGGCGGCCCGAGAGCCGCACCCGCAGCACAGACCGCCGCTCCACCGCAGATCGCCGCGAATCGCGACGATGCGGCCGCGGAGGCGCGCAATTCGGCAGCGGAAACCGGCACGCGGATGCGCGAGGTGGTGGGGCAGGTCGTGCGCGGCCTCGCACCGGTGCTGAAGGGCCTGGGCAACCCGCTGCGGCCGACTCCGCCGCCGGCCGGCCGGGCGGGCGGGACCGGACGCTTCGTGTCCCTGGCCCATGCCGAGCCCGCCGGCACGCGCGAGTACAAGCTGTTCATCCCGGGCCATCCGGACCGGGCGGCGCCGCTGATCGTGATGCTGCACGGCTGCACGCAGAATCCGGACGATTTCGCCGCCGGCACCGGCATGAACACCCTCGCCGAGCGCGCGGGCGTGTTCGTGGCCTACCCGGCCCAGAGCCGCCACGCCCATGCCCAGCGCTGCTGGAACTGGTACGAGCCCCGGGACCAGGGCCGCGGGGCGGGCGAGCCGGCGATCATCGCGGGCCTCACCCGCGCGATCCTGGCGGAGCACCCGATCGACCCGGCCCGAGTCTACATCGCCGGCCTGTCGGCGGGGGGCGCTGCGGCTCTCAACATCGCCCGCGCCTACCCGGATCTCTACGCGGCCGTCGGCGTGCATTCGGGCCTCGCGGCCGGCTGCGCCCGGGATCTCGGCTCGGCGCTGATGGCCATGCAGGTCGGCGCCCCGGGTCTCGGCACCCCGACGGCCTTCGGCGGCCCCGCCCCCGCGGCCCGTGTGCCGACGATTATCTTCCACGGTGAGGACGACGGCACGGTCAGCGTGCGCAACGCCGATCAAGTCCTGTCCCAGGCCAAGGTCGCCGGGCTGACGGCCCGGTCTGAGACCTTCGAGGGCCGCGGCCATCCCTTCACCCGCACCCGCTACCGGGACGAGGCGGGTCGGGTCGTCGTCGAGGATTGGCGGGTGCGCGGTGCCGGCCACGCCTGGTCCGGAGGCCGCTCCGACGGCAGCTACACCGACCCCGAAGGGCCCGACGCCTCACGGGCGATGCTCGACTTCTTCGCCGAGCACCGGCTAGGACCGGCCCGACGCCCGTAAGGCATTTCCGAAGGGCCACGCACGCCGGCGCATTGTCGGGGCGCAGACCTGATGTATCGCAGGGCTTTGCCCGGCACCCGCAAAAGGTCCCGGACCTTTTGAATCCAGGACCTTCCATGAGCACCACTCCCGCACCGATCCCGACCCTCCAGGGCCTCGCCGAGGTCGCCGACCGGTATGACCTGATCCTCTGCGACGTCTGGGGCGTGCTGCACGACGGCCAGAAGGCCCACGGGGCCGCCGGCGAGGCGCTGATCCGCTTCCGCGGCCTCCCGGGCGCGCGGCCGCGCCGGGTCGTCCTCGTCTCGAACGCACCCCGGCCCGGCGACGGCGTCGGCCGCATCCTCGACCGGTTCGGCGTGCCGCGGGAGGCCTACGACGCGATCCTGACCTCGGGCGACCTCACCCACGATCTGATCGCCGCGCGCCCCGGTGCGCGGATCCGGCATCTCGGGCCGGAGCGCGACCTCGGCATCTTCCAGGGCCTCGATCTCAGCCTCGTCCCGGAGGCGGAGGCCGACCTCGTCGTCTGCACCGGCCTGTTCGACGACCGCAGCGAGACCCCGGACGATTACCGTCCGGAACTGGAGCGTCTGGCCGCCCGTGGCCTGACGATGATCTGCGCCAATCCCGACCTCGTCGTGGAGAGCGGCAACCGCCTGATCCCCTGCGCGGGCCTGCTCGCGGCGGCCTACGCGGAGATCGGCGGCCCCGTGGTCTACGCCGGCAAGCCGCACCGCCCGGTCTACGAGGCGGCGCTCGCCAAGGGGACGGCGCTCACCGGGGCCCCGGTCGATCCGGCGCGGGTCCTGGCGATCGGCGACGCGATCCGCACCGACATCGCGGGGGCCCGCAGCTTCGGCGTCGCCAGCCTGCTGGTGGCCCGCGGCATCCACGCGGAGGAACTGGGCGTCACGGCCGCGCATCACCGCCTGGGCGACGTGGCGGCCTGGCTCGGCCGGCAGGCCGTGCATCCCGACGCGATGATTGAACGGCTGGTCTGGTAGCGCCCGTCTGGCACCCCGTCCTCCGAGGCGGGCGGGACCTCGGCACAGGGCCGCCAGCCTAACCGTCCGAAATCCGCGACAAGCTTGACACCGCGCGGGAAATTGCGTGGATTTGCGGGCGTGAACCGATCCCGCGCGCAGCAATCCGCCCTGACATTCGCCTCGCTTGTCGTGCGGTTCCTCCGGGATACCTGTCCGGCTTCGGTGCTTTCGACGTCCGGAGCCGGTGAGACGGCGAGCCTTGCGTGACCCTGGTCTCCGGGCTGCCGGACTTCCTGCTCTATCTCGGCACTGCGACCGGACTGATCGGCCTCTACCTGCTGATCTACACTCTCGCCACCGCACATAACGAGATCGCGCTGATCCGCCGGGACGTGACGGCCGCGGCCATCGCGCTGGGCGGAAGCCTGATCGGCTTCACCCTGCCGCTGGCGGTGGCGATCTACAATGCCCGGTCTCTGCTCGATTGCCTGATCTGGGGCCTGATCGCCCTCGTGATCCAGATCGCGATCTACTGGCTCGTGCGCCTCGCGGTGCCGGACTTGTCGCGCCGCATCGAGGAGGACCGCTCCGCCGCCGCGATCCTCCTCGGCGCGGCCTCGCTGGCGGGCGGCGTCGTGAACGCTGCCTCGATGACCTATTGAGCGGCCGGTGATGGAGACCGCGCCCGCTCCCGAAGCCGCCGGCGCGCCAGCAACCGGCTCCACCGCCACCCGCCGCTCCAAGCGCTCGGCCGCCGTGTCGCTGGTTCTGGTCGCCGGTGCGGGCGCGGCCGCCCTGACCCTCGGCGGCCTCGACTCGTCCCAGCGGGAGGAGGAGGCGCTCGTCTACGGGAGTCTCGGCGCCTGCATCGCCCAGCAGCTGCGCAGCGCTGAGGCCTGCATCGCCGCCTACAAGACCGCGCAGGAGACGTACGCGGCGACGGCGCCGCGCTACGAGACCGAGGCCGATTGCCAGCGCCACCACGGGAGCAGCGGCTGCACGCCGGGCGAGCAGGTCACGGCGGCCGCGAATGGCCGCTACCTGCCGGTCATGGCCGCCTTCATGATGGGGCGGACGGACGCTCAGGACCTGCCGATCCAGCCGCTCTACGCGCACGCGCCCGAAGAGGAGCGCGACGCGGCGGGGACGGCCGGACACGGGGGCGGCTACTGCACCGGCGCGGGCGGCCGGGTCGCCTATGCGGGCGGCGCCTCGCGGGTCCATGTCCCTGCCTCGGTCGCCCGCACCACGAGCACGACCCCGCGCACGATCAGCCGCGGCGGCTTCGGCGGCACCGGGCGCGCGACGGCGTTCTCCGGAGGCTCGGGCGGCCGCGCGGGCGGAATCGGAGGCGGCTGATGCGCCGCGTGGCGATCCCGGAGCGGCCCGACTGGCGGCTCCACGCCGCGCGGGCCGGCTTCACCTTCCACACGTTCGACGGCGCTCGCTACTGGGACGAGAGCGCCTATTACGCCTTCAGCCTCGCGGAGATCGAGGACGCCATCGAGGCGCCGAGCGCCGCGCTGCACGATCTCTGCCTTGCCTTCGTGGACCGGGCAGTCCGGGATGAGGCGATTCTCGCCTCGCTGCGGATTCCCGAGCATGCCTGGGACGCGATCCGGGCGAGCTGGGAACGGCGCGATCCCAGCCTGTATGGGCGCTTCGACTTCAGCTACGCGGAGGAAGGGCCGGCCAAGCTCCTCGAGTACAATGCCGATACGCCGACCGCCCTCTACGAGAGCGCGGTCTTCCAGTGGCTGTGGCTGGAGGACGGGCTGGCGCGGGGACGCCTCCCCGTCGGCGCCGACCAGTTCAACACCCTGCACGAGGCGCTGGTCGCGCGCTTCGCCGCGGTGGCGCCGCCGGAGGGTGTCGCCTTCGCGGGCTTCCCCGACGCGCCGGAGGATCGCGGCACGCTGGCCTATCTTCAGGATTGCGCGCTCCAGGCCGGCCGCGCCGCCCCCTTCCTGTCGGTCGAGGCGATCGGGCTCGCGGAGGACGGGCGCTTCGTGGACGAGGCCGGAGCCCCGATCGGCTGCCTGTTCAAGCTTTATCCATGGGAATGGATGTTCGCCGACCGGTTCGGCCGCGCGGTCGGCACGGCGACGACCCGCTTCCTGGAGCCGCCGTGGAAGGCGGTGCTCTCCAACAAGGGGCTGCTGGCGCATCTCTGGGGAATGGAGCCCGGCCATCCCAACCTGCTGCCAACCTTCTTCGAGGAGGACCCCGCCAAGGCCGCGCTGGGCCGGAGCTTCGTCAGGAAACCCCTCTACGGGCGCGAGGGCGCCAACGTGCTGATCGTGCGCGACGGCGCCGTCGCGGCACATGGCGCGGGTCCCTACGGCGGCGAAGGCTACGTGCGGCAGGCCCTGGCCGAATTGCCCAATTTCGCCGGCGGGCGCGCGCTGATCGGCAGCTGGATGGTCGGGGACCGACCCGCCGGCCTGTGCCTGCGCGAATCGGACGGCCTCATCACGACCGACCGGGCCCGCTTCGTACCGCACCTCATCGACCCGTGACCGGATCGCGGGCCTGGGCCGCTGCGCGTCTTCGGTCCAGCGTCGCCAACTCGCGCCGCATGTTCGACCGCGCCGGCCCCTCCAGCTCTGCCCGGGCCTGGTCCGTAAGGAACAGCGGCCGGCCGGATTCGAGGGGCCCGCGCAGGAAGGCCGTGCGCCCCTGTCGGTAGGCCGCCTCGCCGACGGCCGGGATGAACTCCCGTGCCACGCCCGCAGCGTAGTCGTCATAGGCGGCTTGCGCCGCCCCCAGGATCGCCATGTCCATGTCGAGGAAGACGGCGACGTCCGCGGCGAGCGCGGCCGGGAGACCGTCGGGGACGGCATGCCGCTCGGTCGCCCGGATCATCGTCTCGGCCGCCGCCAGCGTGGCCGCCGGGACCAGGCCGTCCATGAGCGTCCGCAGGAGCACGGCGCTGCGGCGCTCGTTGTCGGAGGCGCCCGGCCGGTAGACGGCGTCGTGGAACCAGATCGCCAGTTCTACGGCGTCGGGACTCCGGACAGTCGCGCGGCGGGCGCGGAACGCCTCTAGCAGCGCGTCGACATGCGCCTGGGCGTGATAGACGCGCTGCGGCTCGGCCAGCCGGGCACGCAGATCGGCCAGGATGCGGGGATGGCGGTCGAGCATCGTCCAATCCTCTATCTGATCCGCGTCCGCGGGCCGGGACGGGGTCGCGCCGGTCCCGGGCTCGTCGACGCCCCGTCCAAACGAAGGGGTATGTCGGGCAGCCTCCGGCCGTCGATGCTCCTGGTGTGAGGTCAGGCTGCCGGCGGTGCCTCTCTGCCGGGCCGACGCGCAATCATGCCCGGCGCCCGCCGACCACGGATCGGCCGGATGGGGCAGGATCCGGGACCGCTGCGACGTCCGGCCCCTGAGATTCCGCCCCGGCGGAAATCCTGACGTCCGAATGGACGGCCCGGCTCGATCAGAAATGCGCGTCCGACGGCCGATTCTGTCGGGTCTGGCGAGACCAGCATCTTCGTATAAATGATCAAGCATGTGACTTTTGATTTTCCGCAATGAAGCGCCCTTGTTGGTCTTCGGGTCTATACTGCCCGAATGACACGGGTTTTCGCATCTGGTCTTCATGCCGGACGCCGGCTACATGGGCCGAACGAATCTGGAGGATCCCCTGTGCCCATGAGAACGAGGACCCTGACAGCGGCCACTTGCCGGGTCGTGACGATGCTGCTCGCCGCCTCCCCTGCCCTCGCGCAGGCACCCGCGCCTGCCCCCGCCCCGGCGGGGCAGACGGCCAAGCCCGATGTCGACCCCGCGCAGGAGAGGATCCGCAAGCTCAACGCCTATGTCGGGCTCCTCAACCGGACCTTGCGGGCGCAGGAATCGCTCAGCCGCTATCAGAGCTGGGTCAACATGAAGACCGGTCCGACCGGCCGCGAGCGGACCATCTACGGCCTCTACGGGCTCTACGATGTGCGCGGCGAGATCGCGAAGGCGGAGGCCGCGATGGCGCAGCCGCCCGCGATGCCGGAACTCGACGGCGCCATGAAGAACTACATCGCCACCTACCAGGCGCTCGCCCCGACGATCACCGAGGCGGAGGGCTATTACGAGCGGCAGGATTATCGCGCGGACAAGATGGAGCAGGGCAAAGCGCTCCACGCCAAGCTCGCCGTCGCGGGGCCGGCCTTCCTGGCCGCGCGCGCCAAGGTCGACGCCGTGTTCCGCGTCGAGAAGGAGAAGAGCGACGCCCTCGAACTCGCCGCCATCGAGGCGCGGGAGGGCCGCAAGGCCCGCTGGCACGTCGCGAACGTGATGACCGAGGCGCGCAAGGTCATGGACCTGCTGCCCACCGACGCCAAGCCGGTCGTCGACATGGCCGCCTTCGAGGCCGCACTCGGGCGCTACGCGGTCGCCGTCAAGGACATGGACGGGTACAGCGCCGCCAATCCGAACTCCTTCCACGTGTTTGAGAGCCGGCCGCGCTCGCTCCTGGGTAAGCTGCGCGAATTCGACGCCAAGCTCGCCAGGGCCAAAGGCGACGCCCGCCGCGGCGCCGGGCGCGACGTGACCTGGATCGTCAACGACTACAACACGATGGTCTCGACTGCACAGACGGCCACGACCTTCTCGCGGTGAGCGGGGCGCGTCGCGTAGGCGGGGCGCCGGCCCAAAGCGGACTTCAAGGCGGTCTTCAAGGCAGTCTTGCACCGGGCCGGTGCCCGGCGCGCCCGTCAGCGCGGTCCGCGGCTCGATCCCGTCAGGCGCAGCGCGTTCGCGGCCGTGGTGACGGCCACCTGCCATCGCGCCCGTTCACCCGCGGGGTAGCGGATGCGCCGGGCGACGAAGGTGCCGCCGCGGTCGATTGCGTTGAAGCGACCGTTCGGTCTATCCGCTGCGCGGGACGGCCGGCGGCCCCGGGCGCCGGCTCGATCTGCGAGGAGCGCGCCCATGTCAGCCGAAGACGCCCCGATCGGCCGCTTCCCGGTCCCCCGCCTGGAGGCGCTGCCGGCAGACATCCGCGCGCGGATCGAGGCGGTCCAAGAGAAGTCCGGCTTCATCCCGAACGTGTTCCTGGTCCTCGCCCATCGTCCGGAGGAATTCCGGGCCTTCTTCGCCTATCACGACGCCCTCATGGACAAGCCGGGCAACCTGACCAAGGCCGAGCGCGAGATGATCGTCGTGGCGACATCGGCCATGAATCAGTGCCAGTACTGCGTGATCGCCCATGGTGCGATCCTCCGGATCCGCGCCAAGGACCCGCTGATCGCCGATCAGGTTGCGATCAACTACCGCAAGGCCGACATCACCGATCGGCAGAAGGCGATGCTCGATTTCGCCATGCTGGTCAGCCAGTCCGCGCATCAGGTCGGCGAGGCCGCGTTCGCGGCGCTGAGGGCTCACGGCTTCGACGACGCGGATGCCTGGGATATCGCCGCCATCGCGGCCTTCTTCGGCCTGTCGAACCGGCTGGCCAACGTGACCAACCTGCGGCCCAACCCCGAATTCTACACGCTCGGGCGCGGCTGACCGTGCGGCCGGCCCGCCCGTGCTGTGTATGGTCCCGGGTCGCCGGGACGCTGCCACAGGATCCCTCGCGGGGTCCGGCGAGATCCGGCATCCGGTGCGCGCCGACCGTGTGACCTGGCGTCGCGCGTGCGAGGCGGATCGGGGGCCGTCCGCCTTCGCCGCCCAGGGGCACTCCGCCAAAGAGACCGGAATCCCGCGCGAACCGGTTCTTTAAACCTATAGGAACCGCCCGGATCGGCTGCTAACACGCGTTAACTTTGCAGCCGACCCGATGAGGAGGCGAACCCGGCTTGAACCTTCGAAGTGGCGCAGCCCAGCGTCTCGACCTGACCGCCTGCGACCGCGAGCCCATCCACATCGTCGGCAGCGTCCAGCCGCACGGATTCCTGCTCAGCCTTGATGTCCGGTCCCTCGCCATCGTCCAGGCGAGCGCCAATGCCCCCGCGGCGGCGGTGGTCGGGACCGACCTCGACGCGGCTCTGCCCGAGGTCGCGGCCGTCGTCCGGCGCCACCTCGCGGCGGCGGAGCCCCAGGATGGCGCCCTCTATCTCCGCACCGTGACGCTGGAGACCAATGGCGGCCGCCAAGCCTACGAGGTGGCGGCCCATCGGGTCGACGACCTCGTGGTGCTGGAACTGGAGGAGATCGACACGGACGCGGCCGAGATCGGCGTCGACGTGCTCACGCCGCGCCTGCGGGCCTTCGTCGAGCGCCTGCAGACCGCCCTCACCGTCGAGGACCTTTGCCAGTTCGTCGCCGACGACATCCGCCAGATCACCGGCCTCGACCGCGCCCTCGTCTACCGGTTCGACCGCGACTGGCACGGCACGGTGCTGGCCGAAGCCAGCAACGGCGTGCTGCCCTCCTACCTCGACCTGCGCTTCCCCGCCTCCGACATCCCCGTCCAGGCGCGCGAGCTCTACCGCCGGAACCGGCTGCGCATCATCCCCGATGCCGGCTACGTCCCAGTGCCGATCCGGCCGGCCACCACGCCCTCCGGCATGCCGCTGGATCTCAGCCAGTCGGTGCTGCGCTCGGTCTCGCCGGTCCATGTCGAGTACATGCGCAACATGGGTACGATGGCCTCCATGTCGGTGTCGATCCTCGTGGACGGCGCGCTCTGGGGCCTGATCTCCTGCCACAACCGCGTGCCCAAGCGCGTGCCCCTCCAGGCGCGCAACGCCTGCGACGTGCTCACCCAGATCTTCGCCCTGCAGCTCTCGGCCCGCGAGCGCGGTGCGCAGTCCGAGACGCGTCTGGCGCTCGGCGCCGTGCAGGCGCGCCTTCTCGGATTCATGGCCGAGGAGGACAGCTTCGTCGACGGCCTGCTCAACCATCCCGACGACGTCCTGGCCCTGGTGGACGCCACCGGCGCCGCGGTGGTGACGGCGGATCGCTGCCGGCTGCTCGGAGCGACGCCGTCCGAGCGTGAGGTCCGCGCCCTGTACCGGTGGCTGTCGGAGCGCGACGACGCCGAGGAGGTCTTCATCTCCGAGGCCCTGTCGGAGGCGTTTCCAGCGGCCGCTGACTTCGCCGACCGGGCGAGCGGTCTCCTCGCGATCTCGGTCTCGAAGAAATACGCGAGCTACATCCTCTGGTTCAGGCCCGAGGTGGTGCGGACGGTGAAGTGGGGCGGCAATCCCGTGAAGGCCGTCCAGCCCGACCCGGACGGCGGCGCAGACCGGCTGCACCCGCGCAAGTCGTTCGAGATCTGGAAGGAGACCGTGAAGAGCCGCTCCCTGCCCTGGTCAGTCCCGGAGGTGGAGGCCGCCAAGGATCTGCGCGCCTCGGTGCTCGGCATCGTGCTGCGGCGGGCCGAGGAACTGGCCGCCATGAGCGAGGAGCTGCAGCGTTCGAACAAGGAGCTGGAGGCGTTCTCCTATTCCGTCAGCCACGATCTGCGCGCTCCCTTCCGCCACATCGTCGGCTACGCGAACCTGCTGAAGACCCGCGAGGGCGCTCAGCTCTCCGACAAGGGTCGGCACTACGTGGAGACCATCATCGAGGCGGCTTTCTCGGCCGGAACCCTGGTCGACAGCCTCCTGAGCTTCTCGCAGATGGGCCGGCATGCCCTGAACAAGGTCTGGGGCGACATGAATGCCCTGGTCGAGGAGGTCCGCCGGAAGGTCCTGCGCGACGTCACCCCCGATCGGACCATCCGCTGGGAGATCGCACCGCTCGGCCGCGCCTATGCCGACCCGGTCATGCTGCGGCTCGTCATCGAGAATCTGCTGTCGAACGCGGTGAAATACACCCGTGGCACCTCGGAGGCGGTGATCGCGATGGGCAGCCTCCCGCCCCGGGAGGGCGAGGCGGTCTACTTCGTGCGCGACAACGGCGCCGGCTTCGACATGGCCTATGTCGACAAGCTGTTCGGCGTCTTCCAGCGGCTGCACCGGGTCGAGGAGTTCGAGGGCACGGGCATCGGCCTCGCCAATGTCCGCCGCATCGTCGAGCGCCACGGCGGCCGGACCTGGGCCGAGGGCAAGCTCGGTGAGGGCGCCACCTTCTACTTCACCCTGCCCATCCGGGAGGAGGCGCACTGACATGACGGAACCGACATGGCAGGCCTGAAGCCGATCCTCCTCGTCGAGGATAACCCGAACGACATCGAGCTGACGCTCGCGGCGCTGGAATCGAGCCAGCTCGCCAACGAGATCGTCATCTGCCGCGACGGGGCCGAGGCCCTCGACTTCATCTATCGGAGGGGCGCGCACGAGAAGCGGCAGGCCCAGGATCCCGCGGTGGTGCTGCTCGACCTGAAGCTCCCGAAGGTCGACGGCCTGGAGGTCCTCGCCAAGATTAAGGGTGACCCGGTCACCCGCACGATTCCCGTTGTCATGCTGACCTCCTCCCGCGAGGAGACCGACCTCGTGCGATCCTACGACCTCGGGGTGAACGCCTTCGTGGTGAAGCCGGTCGCCTTCGAGGAATTCTTCGCGGCGATCAAGGAGATCGGCGTGTTCTGGGCCCTCCTCAACGAGCCGCCGCCATACCGGGGAGGCTGGCCATCGAACGCGTGATCGGACATTCCGCGGGCCCGCTGCGCATCCTCCACCTGGAGGACAGCGACCTCGACGCCGAGCTGATCGAGGCCGAGCTGGAGTCGCTCGGGCATCCGATCGCCATCGAGCGGGTGATGACCCGCGACGCCTTCGCCCGCGCGGCGGTCGCCGGCCGGTACGACCTGATCCTGGCGGATTACGTCCTGCCGACCTTCGACGGGGTGAGCGCCCTCGGGATCGCCCGGACGCAATGCCCGGACACCCCGTTCATCTTCTGCTCGGGAACGCTCGGCGAGGATGTGGCCGTCGAGGCCCTCAAGAACGGCGCCACCGACTACGTCGTCAAGCAGCGCCTCGACCGGATGCCGCGCACGATCGTCCGGGCGCTGGCCGAGGCGCGGTCGCGCGCCGACAAGCGCGACGCCGAGGCCGCCCTGCAGGCGCTCAACGAGACCCTGGAGGCGCGCATCGCCGAGCGGACCCGGGAACTCGCGGAGGCGAACGATGCCCTCCAGGCCCAGATCGTCGAGCGGGAGCGGGCGGAGGATGCGCTGCGGCTCGCCCAGCGCCTGGACGCGGTCGGGCAGCTCACGAGCGGCGTCGCGCACGATTTCAACAACCTGCTCACGGTGATCGCCGGCAATATCGAGTTCCTGGAGCGCGCCGTCTCCGACACCCGCTCGAAGCGTCGCCTTGCGATGATGCGCGGGGCCACCGAGCGCGGCGCCCGGCTCACGGCGCAGCTCCTCGCCTTCTCGCGCCGCCAGCGCCTGGAGCCGAAGCCGATCAGCCTCAACCAGACGGTCGCCTCGATGCGGGACCTGCTGCAGAGTTCGATCGGCGGTGCGGTCCGCATCGAGACGACCCTGCAGGCCGACCTGTGGGCCGCCCTGGTCGACGCCACCCAGATCGAGCTCGTGATCCTCAACCTCGCCATCAACGCCCGCGACGCGATGGCGGTCGGCGGCCGGCTCGCCATCGAGACCGCCAATGTCACCGTCACCGGGGCGCCGACGCGGCCCGAGCAGCCGGCGCCCGGCGCCTACGTCATGGTGGCGGTGAGCGATACCGGCACCGGGATGACGCCGGACGTGCTGGCCCGGGTGTTCGAGCCGTTCTTCACCACCAAGGAGGTCGGCAAGGGATCAGGTCTCGGGCTCGCCCAGGTCTACGGCTTCGTCAAGCAATCCGGCGGCGGCATCCGCATCGACACGGTCGCCGGCGAGGGCACCTCGATCAAGGTCTATCTCCCCCGGGCCGCGGAGGCGGAGGGACATGTGCCCCGCATGCCTGTCCCGTCCGAGACCACGCGGACGCATCCGCCCGGCGGCGGGCCCCGGCTCCTGGTGGTCGATGACGACGCCGAGGTGCGCGAGGTGACGACGACCCGCCTGATCGAGGCCGGCTACGCGGTGCGCGAGGCCGCCTCCGGCCTCCAGGCGCTGGCCGCCCTCGAAGCGGATCCGGGCGTCGACCTCGTCGTGATGGACTTCGCCATGCCCGGCATGAACGGGGCCGAGACGGCTCTGGAGGTCCGGAAGCGCTGGCCGGCGCTGCCGGTTCTGTTCGTCACCGGCTTCGCCGACACCACGGCCCTGACCAAGGCCGGCGCCGTCGGCATCGACGGGATCGTACTGAAGCCGTTCCGGGTCGGCGAACTCGAGGGCAAGGTGGCCGCCGCCCTGGCGTCCCGCCCAACGGCGCAGCTCCGCCTGATCTCGGGCCGCGACAGGAGCGCCTGAGGCGTCTTCAGGGCGTCCTCCACACGGGTCGCGGCCATCGGAGGGCCTGACCTGATCGAGGCGGTTGCACCGGCCCGCGCGCTGGGGCACCGATGGGTCTGCGGGCACCGTACGGCCACTCCGCGCCGGTGCGAGGCCGCCCTGTCAGCCGGCCCTGCGACCGGAACGGTGGCGTCAGGCCGAGCGATGCCCATCGTGGAGCCTGTCCCTGTCCCATGTCTGAGACCGTCAGGACCGCGGATCTGCCCTTCCTCGCGGAGGGCGGGGCGATGGGCGCCCGAATGCGCGCCCACGAGTGGTCCGGCTCGCCCCTCGGACCGCCAGACACCTGGCGTCCCTGCCTGCAGGCGACGCTGAGCCTGATCCTGGGATCGCGGTTCCCGATGTTCGTGGCGTTCGGGCCCGACCTCGTCTTCCTCTACAACGACGCCTATGCGGAGATCCTCGGCGACAAGCATCCCGCGGCGCTCGGCGCGCGCTTCCGCGACGTCTGGTCAGAGATCTGGCCGGAGATCGGCCCCCTGATCGACCGGGCGCTCGCAGGCGCGGCGACGTGGTCCGAGAACATGCCGCTGACCATGAACCGGCACGGCTATGACGAGCCGACCTGGTTCACCTTCTCGTACGCGCCGGTGCGCGACGAGGCCGGCCGGGTCGTCGGCCTGCACTGCGCCTGCACGGAGACGACCGGCCGCGTCCAGGCCGAGGCGCGCCTGCGCGAGGCGGAGGCGCGGATCCGGGCGCTCACCGACCACCTCCCGGGCGGCTACGTCTATCAGCTCGCCACGGGCCTGGATGGCGCGGACCGGCGCTTCGTCTACGTCTCGCAGGGCTTCGAGCGCATGACCGGCGTGCCGGCCGAGGCGGTGCTCGCCGACCCGGCCGTCGCCTACGACCTCATCCTTCCGGAATACCGGGCCGGCATCGCCGAGGCCGAGGCCGCCGCGATCCGCGATGTCGCGCATTTCGATGTCGAGGCGCCGATGCGCCGGCCCGACGGCACCCGCGTCTGGACGCGCATCATCTCGGCCCCCCGGCGCGTCGGCGACACCCTGGTCTGGGACGGGCTGCATCTCGACGACACCCTGCGCCGCCGGACCGAGGAGCAGCTGCGGGAGAGCGAGCGGCGCCTGCGGCTGGCCACCGAGTCGGCGGAGATCGGCCTCTGGGACGTCGACGTCGTCGCCGACACCCTGTTCTGGCCGGCGCGGGTCAAGGCCATGTTCGGAATCTCGGCCGAGGTGCCGGTCTCGATGGCCGATTACTACGCGGGCCTGCATCCTGAAGACCGAGAGGCGACGAGCGCGGCCTACGCCTCCGCCCTCGATCCTGCGCGGCGCGCCCTGTACGACGTCGAGTACCGCACCGTCGGCAAGGAGGACGGGGTCGTGCGCTGGATCGCCGCCAAGGGGCGCGGGATCTTCGAGGGCGAACGCTGCGTGCGGGTGATCGGCACGGCGATCGACATCACCGCCCGCAAGCAGGCCGAGGAGGCCCTGCGCGCCAGCGAGGCGCAGTTCCGGGTCCTGTCGCAGGTGCTGCCGAACTTCGTCTGGGCGACCGACGCGGCCGGGGCGGCGAACTGGTTCAACGAGCGCGTCTACGCCTATGCGGGCCGGGAGCCCGGCACCCTCGAGGGCGCGGGCTGGCGGGGGATCATCCATCCCGACGATCAGGACCGGGTCGCCGCGGAATGGCGGGCGGCCGTCCGATCGCGGGCCGACTACCAGTCCGAGTACCGCCTGCGCCGCGCCGACGGCACCTATCGCTGGTTCCTGGCGCGGGCGCAGCCGGTCCTGGCGGCGGACGGCACGGTCACCCGCTGGGTCGGCACCAGCACCGACATCGACGACCAGAAGCGGCTCATGGCCGAGCTCGTGCGCTTCAACGAGACCCTGGAGCAGCGCGTGGCCGAGCGCACGGCCGAGCACGACCGGGTCTGGCGCAACTCGCGCGACCTGCTGGCCGTCATCGGGGCCGACGGCATCTTCCGCGCGGTCAATCCGGCCTGGCACACCATTCTCGGGCACGAGCCGGCCGAGGTGGTCGGCCACAGCTTCCTGGACTTCATCTGGCCCGAGGATGCGGGCCCGACCCAGGCGGCGCTCGAAGCCGCCGCGGCCGCGCGCGACCTGACCGATTTCGAGAACCGCTACCGGCACAAGGACGGCACCCCGCGCCTGATCTCCTGGCGCACCTCCGTCGAGGGCGACCGCGTCTACGCCTACGGCCGCGACGTCACCGCCGAGAAGGCCCAGGCCGAGGCACTCCGGCACGCCGAGGAGGCGCTACGGCAGTCGCAGAAGCTGGAAGCGGTGGGCCAGCTCACGGGCGGCGTGGCGCACGACTTCAATAACCTCCTGACGATCATCCGCTCGTCGGTGGACTTCCTGCGCCGGCCGGATCTCGCGGAGGAACGCCGGTCCCGCTACCTCAACGCCGTCTCGGAGACGGTGGACCGTGCGGCCAAGCTCACCGGGCAGCTCCTCGCCTTCGCCCGACGGCAGGCGCTGAAACCCGAGACCCTCGATGTCGGGGCGCGGCTGCGCGGCGTGGCCGACCTGCTCGATACGGTCACGGGGGCCCGCATCACGGTGGTGACCGAGCTACCGGACCATCCCTGCTTCGTCCGGGTGGACCTCAGCCAGTTCGAGACCGCCCTGGTCAACATGGCGGTGAACGCCCGGGACGCGATGGACGGCGCCGGCACGCTGACCCTGCGGCTGCGCTGCGGCGCGGCGCTGCCGCCGATCCGCGGCCATGCGGGCGCTGCCGGGCCGTTCGCGGCGATCGCCCTCGTCGACACCGGCACCGGCATCGGGCCGGACGTCCTGGCGCGGGTGTTCGAGCCGTTCTTCACCACCAAGGAAGTCGGCAAGGGTACCGGCCTCGGCCTGTCCCAGGTCTTCGGCTTCGCCAAGCAGTCGGGCGGCGACGTCGCCGTGGAGAGCGCGCCCGGCCGCGGCGCGACCTTCACGCTCTACCTGCCGCAGGTCGAGCCCGAGCCGTCCGGCGGCGATGCTGCCGCGGAGACGGCCGAGATCGATCCGGGCGGCGCGGGGCAGCGGGTGCTGGTGGTGGAGGACAATATCGAGGTCGGCCGCTTCGCCACGCAGATCCTGGAGGATCTCGGCTACGCCACGACCTGGGCGGCGAATGCCGAGGAGGCGCTCGATCAGCTCGGGGCCGACGGCGCGACCTTCGACGTCGTGTTCTCGGACGTGGTCATGCCCGGCATGGGCGGGATCGAACTGGCCCGGATCCTCCGTCGGCGGATGCCGCACCTGCCGGTGGTGCTGGCATCCGGCTACAGCCATGTCCTCGCCCAGGAAGGGACCCGCGGCTTCGAATTGCTGCACAAGCCATACTCGGCCGACCAGGTCTCGCGCGTGCTGCGCAAGGTCATCGGCAGGAGGCGGGCGCGGCCGAAACCCACGCGGACCTGACGCACGGGCGGATCCAGCCGGGGCAGACCTGCACCGGGGCGAACCTGCACCGGGACCGAATCGTGACATGCCGGGCGTCGGGCCGCTGCCGGGCGAGATCGGGGTCCTAGATCAGGTCCATGTCCCCGCCGTTTCCCATGACCCGCGCGGCCGGCCTTGAGGCCCTGGCGGCCTTCCTGGCCGGTCCCGGCGCCGCCTATACCGCGGCTCGCAACACCGATCGCGGGCCCGGCGCGACGCCGACAACCTCCGCCCTGTCGCCCTACCTGCGCCGCCGGTTGCTGACCGAGGACGAGGTCGCCCGGGCGGCGCAGCGCGCCTTCGGCCCCGCGGGTGCGGCGGCCTTCGTCTCGGAGGTGTTCTGGCGAACCTATTTCAAGGGCCATCTCGAAACCCATCCTGGCGCCTGGACGGCGTATCGCGACGGGCTGGCGGCCGCGCGGGCGCGCCTTTCGGCCGAGCCCGGCCTGCGCCGGACCTACGAACAGGCTGCGGCGGGGCGCACGGGCCTCGATGGCTTCGATGCCTGGGCCTCCCACCTCACCCAGGAGGGCTGGCTGCACAACCACGCCCGCATGTGGTTCGCCTCGATCTGGATATTCACCCTGCGCCTGCCCTGGGAGCTGGGGGCCGACCTGTTCCTGCGGCACCTGCTCGACGGCGACCCGGCCAGCAACACCCTGTCCTGGCGGTGGGTGGCCGGCCTCCACACCCGGGGCAAACCCTACCGCGCGCGACGCGACAACATCCGGCACTACACCGACGGGCGCCACGATCCCGCCGGGCTCGACGAGACCGCCGCGCCGCTGGAGGAGGCGATGCCGCCGCGGGAGGTGCCCCTTGCCCCGGCCGATTCCCCGCCCGACGGCGCGGTCGCCCTGCTGCTGCATCTCGACGACCTGCATCCCGAGAGCCTCCCCCTCGGGCCCGCGGGGGTGGCCCGCATTGGCGGCCTGCTCGCCCACGCCGAGGGGGCGGTCGACCAAGTCCGCGCGGCCGACGCGGCGGCTCTGGCCGACGCCCTGGCCCGCGCCGAGGCCCATTTCGGCTGCCCGGCCGCGCCCGTGCACGACGGCTGGGCCGGCGCGCTGCCTGTGGTAACTCCCTGGGCACCGGTCGGCCCCTCGGCGGAGGCCCTGCCGCCGGGCTGCCTCCGGGTCCGCCGATCCTGGGATTCCCGGGCTTGGCCCCTGGCCACCCGCGGCTTCTTCCGCCTCCGGAGCGCGATCCCCGATCTGATGGGGGCCTGATGCCGCAGCCCGGAGGCGACCGGCAGGCGCGGCGCCATCTGTTCGAAAGGCCGCACGGGCGGCGCCTGCGCCCGCTCTCGGAGGTTCCGCCATGGACAGGGTCATGTACGCGCTCGTCACCCTGTTGGAGGCGATCCTCGGGATCTTCGGCGTGCGGGCGCTCTACGAGCAGCCCGCCTACACGGTCGTCGAGCGCCTCGACCGCGGGGTCGAGATCCGGTCCTACGCGCCGCGCCGCGCGGTCGAGACCGACGCACGCGGGCAGGGCGACGGCGACGCCTTCGGGCGGCTGTTCCGCTACATCACCGGCGCGAACCGGGCGGGCGAGCGCATCGCCATGACGGCGCCGGTGGAGAGCGGCGGCCAGCGCATCGCCATGACGGTCCCGGTGGAGCAGGCCGGGACCGGCACGATGCGGTTCTTCCTGCCGCGCTCGGTGGCGGCGGCCGGGGCGCCGGCGCCGACCGAGCCGGGGGTCCGGCTGGTCGAGGTCCCGGCCGAGCGGATCGCGGCCCTGCGCTTCTCCGGCCGCCTCACCCCGGAGGCGCGGGCCGCGCAGACGCGCATCCTCGCCGCGGTCCTGGCGGCGGCCGGCCGCGCACCGGCGGGGGCGCCGTTCGTCATGGGGTACGACCCGCCCTTCGCGATCCCGTTCCTGCGCCGGAACGAGGTCGCCGTCCGCCTGTCCCCGCCGTGAGCCCGGGTCTTGTCCCGGCGGCCGGGCGCAGGGCATCGGACGCCGCCGCCCGCCACCGCTCTCATTGCGCAATTATCCCGGGATATTCTTCACAATAGTCCCGAAGACTTGCGCTAATCTTTGCGCTTTGTGGACTTTGCGCCACAGACCCGATCATTCGCGCCTCCAGATCGTCCCCGACGGGGATTAAACAGAATGTGAATTGAGATCGCGACCCGGCCCGAGATCAGTGAGGCTCACGCAGCCGACGAGAAGCGGCGCGTGCCATGAATTCAGGTTGGGGGAAGATATGCGTGCCCTGCGAGGCAGCTTGATCGCGTCCGTGGCGCTGTTGCCCGGTGTCGCGCAAGCTCAACAAGCCGTCACCCTCGGTGAGATCAGCGTCGTCTCGACGTCGCCGCTGGGTGTGGGCGGCGGCAATTCCAGCGGCGCGCAGAACCTCGACACCCTCGCCCAGGACGCGCCGATGCTGCCGGTCCCGGCCGGCGGGGTGCGGCTGCGCGGCTCCGAGCAGCCGCTCAACAAGATCCCCAGCACCGTCGAGACCGTCACGGCGCGGCAGATCGCGGTCGATCAGGGCTCCGACAACGTGATCGCCACGCTGGCGCGGCGGACCCCCGGGGTGAACCTCAACGATTCGCAGGGCAACGCGAACCGGGTCGACCTCAGCTACCGCGGCTTCACGGCCTCGTCGGTGCAGGGCGTGCCGCAGGGGCTGGCCGTCTACCAGAACGGCGTGCGCATCAACGAGGCCTTCGGCGACGTCGTCAATTTCGACCTGATCCCCCCGCAGGCGATCCAGCGCATCGACGTCGTCACCGGCAACCCGGTCTTCGGCCTCAACGCCCTCGGCGGCGCGGTCAACATCCAGATGAAGAACGGCTTCACCTGGCAGGGCACCGAGATCTCAGCCTGGGGCGGATCGGACGCGCGCACCGCCGGCTACCTCGAGTACGGCAAGATCTCCGGCCCCTGGAGCTTCTACGTCACCGGCGACGGCCTGAACGACCGCGGCTGGCGCTACCAGAACCCAAGCACGATCGGCCGGCTCTACGGCGATATCGGCTACCGCTCGCAGGATTCGGAGTTCCACCTGATCGGGCTCGCTGCCCGCAGCTTCTACGGCGCGGCCGCGGCCACGCCGGTGGACTTCACCCATCTCGATCCGCGGGCGATCTTCACCTACCCGCAGACCCAGACGACGCAGGTCGGCACGCTCCAGCTGACCGGCCGGGTCGACCTCTCGCCGACCTGGGATCTCGCCGGCAACGCCTATTACCGGCGCTTCAGCGAGACCTACGTCGACGGCAACCAGGGTAACTTCGAGAATTGCAGCAGCCGCTCAAGCTTCCGGGGCTTCCTCTGCTACCAGGACGACGCGTTCAACGTGAACGCGCCGCCCACCAGCCAGGTGGCGGCGCGCCGGGCCTACGCCAACCAGTTCGCGATCCTCGGCCTGAACAACCGGACGATCCCGTTCCTGCGGAACATCCCGTACGGCACGATCGACACGACCCTCACCCAGGCCGAATCCTACGGCGGCTCGCTCCAGGCGGCCAACCGCGACCGGATCTTCGGCCTGAACAATGCCTTCGTGGTCGGCGGCAGCGTCGACGCCTCCACCTTCGCGTTCAAGTCGTCCAGCACCCTGGGCGTGATCAACCCGAACCTGTCGATCACCACCGACCCGAACAACCCGTATTACGGCACGATCCCGGGCCTCGGCACGCCGGACATCCGCACCCTCGGGGCGATCGGCCTCGCGCCGAGCAATGTCAGCGGCTCGACCCTGTATCTCGGCCTCTACGCCACCGACACGCTGGACGTGACTGGCCGGCTGTCGCTGACCGGCGGCTTCCGGCTCAACTACGCCCGCATCCAGACCCGGGACCAGACCGGGTTCTCGCCGGACGTGACCGGCGCCCACGAGTATACCAAGGTCAACCCGCTCGCGGGCCTGACCTACCAGTTCGACCCGGCGCTCAACCTCTACGGCAGCTACTCGGAGTCGAACCGCGCGCCGACCCCGCTGGAACTGTCCTGCTCAAGCCCGACCCAGCCGTGCCTGCTGCCGAACTCGCTGGTGGCGGATCCGCCGCTCAAGCAGGTCACCGGCCGGACCTACGAGGCCGGCTTCCGCGGCGTGATCCCGGCCTTCCTGTCCGGCGGCGCCCTCACCTACAAGGCCGGTGTCTACCGCACCGACCTGACCAACGACCTCTATCAGGTCGCCGTCGCCGGCAACGCCGCCCGCGCCTACTACATCAACGTCCCGGCGACCCGGCGCCAGGGTATCGAGGTCAGCGCCGAGTACGCGGTCACGCCTGACCTGCTGGTCTACGCCAACTACGCCCTGGTCGACGCGACCTTCCAGTTCAACGCGACCCTCTCGTCGCCCAACAACCCGCTGGCGAGCACGGGTGCGGCCGGCGGCGCCGTGGGCGGCGACGTGATCCCGAACGGCGGCATCCGCGTCCGGCCGGGCGACAAGATCCCGCTGATCCCCGATCATCAGATCAAGGCGGGCTTCGAGTACAGCATCACCCCGAACTGGCGCTTCGGCCTCAACGTCTCGGCCTTCTCGTCGTCCTACTACCGGGGCGACGAATCGAACCTCAACCGCAAGCTGCCGGCCTACTACGTGATGAACCTGACGACGAAGTATCAGGTCAGCAAGAACCTGGAGATCTTCGGGCTGATCACCAACCTGACCAACAACCGCTACGCCACGTTCGGCACCTTCGCGGAGACGGGGACGGTCGCCGGCAACCTGTCGATCAACGACCCGCGGACCACGACCCTGGCGCAGCCGCTCTCGATCTACGCCGGCCTGACCTACCGGTTCGGGGCGGATCCGGTGCCGATGGCGCCGGAGCCGATCATCCGGAAGTACTGATCCCGTCCAGAAAACGACGATGGGCGGGGCCGCGGGATCCGCGGTCCCTCTCCTGTTTCGAATCCCCGGATTCATCAGGTCTAGGGGTCTTCGCGGCCGAGAGATAAGGCCCGGTCTTTCAAACTCAGATGCGTGCGGCCGCCGATCCGATCTGTATCCATGCTCGGCCGCTGGTGAGGCTTGCGGGCGCCCCCGCCCCGATCATCCCGATCCCGGAGATCCCCGTGCCGCGCTACTTCATCGACACCGCTGACCACGTCGAGGTCCGGGACGACGAGGGCAGCGTGCTGGCGGACCGGGCGGCCCTGCGGGACCTGCTGCGCCGGACCCTGACGGCGCTCCTGCACGACGAGGGCGCGGCGACCGGGGTGAACGACTTCACCGCCCGGGCCTACGACGAGGACGGCCGCCTCGTGATGCGGGCCCGGGCCAGCTTCCACATCGTGGACCCGTAGAGCGGGCCTTCGCGGGGACGCCCGGTACCGGGCGTCCCCGCAGACCGGCTCAGGCCGCGTCCGGCATGCGGTCGAGGAGTTTGTCGAGTGTGATCGGGTAATCGCGCACGCGGATGCCGGTGGCGTTGTAGATCGCGTTCGCCACCGCGGCGCCGACCCCCGAGATGCCGAGTTCGCCCACGCCCTTGGCCTTCATGGGCGAGGACATCGGGTCGACCTCGTCGAGGAAGATCACCTCCTGGTGCGGGATGTCGGCGTGGACCGGCACCTCGTAGCCGGCGAGGTCGTGATTGGCGAAGAAGCCGCGCTTGGTGTCGACCGCCAGCTCCTCCATCAGCGCCGCGCCGGTGCCCATGACCATCCCGCCGATCACCTGGCTGCGGGCGGATTTCGGGTTGAGGATGCGCCCGGCCGCGCAGACCGCCAGCATCCGCCGGACCCGCACCTCCGCCGTATAGGCATCGACCGCGACCTCGACGAAGTGGGCCCCGAAGGTCGAGACCTGCTGCGTCTTCGAGAACTTGCCGAACTCGATCGCGTCCTCGGCCACGAGCTCGCCGTCGGCGGCGGCCTGGGACAACGGGATGGCGCGGTTGCCGGCGCGGACCTCGCCATCCTCGAACACCGCGTCGGTGGCGTTGAAGCCGAGCTTCTGCGCCACCGCCTCCCGCAGCTTCACGCAGGCCGCGTAGACGCCCGCGGTCGACGAGTTGGCGCCGAACTGCCCGCCCGAGCCGGACGAGACCGGGAAGTCCGAGTCGCCGAGCCGGGCCACGACCCGGTCGAGGGGCACGCCCATCATCTCGGCGGCGGTCTGCGCGATGATCGTGTAGCTGCCGGTGCCGATATCGGTCATGTCGGTCTCAACCGTGACCGTGCCGTCGGCGGAAAGCCGCACCCGGGCGCCCGACTTCAGCACCATGTTGTTGCGGAACGCCGCCGCCATGCCGTGCCCGACGAGCCACTGCCCGTCCCGGACCTGCCCGGGCTTCGGGTTGCGCTTGGCCCAGCCGAACCGTTCCGCGCCGAGCTTCAGGCAGCCCACGAGGTCGCGGTGCGAGAAGGCGCGGTCCGGCTGGTTCGGATCGACCTGGGTGTCGTTGCGGATGCGGAATGCCACCGGGTCGAGGCCGAGCTTTTCGGCCATCTCGTCCATGGCGACTTCGAGCACCGCCAGGCCCGGGGCCTCGCCGGGCGCCCGCATGGCATTGCCCTCGGGCAGGTCGAGATGCGCGAGCTTCATGGCGGTCAGGCGGTTCGCCCCGGCGTAGAGGAACTTGGTCTGGTTGACCGCCGTCTCGGGATCGCCATCCGGCAGGTTGCCGGAGGTGCTCTCGTGAGCAATCGCGGTGATGGTTCCGTCCTGCGTGGCGCCGATCCGGACCCGCTGGATCGTGGCCGGCCGGTGGGTAGTATTGTTGGCGATGAGCGGCCGCGTCAGCGCCACCTTCACGGGCCGCTTCGCCGCCTTGGCGGCCAGCGCCGCCAGCACCGCGTCGGCGCGCACGAACAGCTTGCCGCCGAAGCCGCCGCCGACATAGGGCGCGTCGAGCCGGACCTTGTCCTTCGGCAGGGCGAGCATCTTGGCGAGGCTGCCGTGGCCCCAGCCGATCATCTGGTTGGAGGTCCAGAGCGTGACCTTGTCGCCGTGCCAGGCCGCCGTGGTGGCGTGCGGCTCCATCATCGCGTGGCTCTCGTCGGCGGTCGTGTAGGTCGCGTCGAGGGTCACGGGGGCCTGCGCGAAGGCGCCCTCGAAATCGCCGACGCGCTCCTCGCCGTTCCCGCCGCTGCCCTCGCCGCTATCGGCCGGGACCGGCTCGGCCGATTTCGCCGCTTCGGTGAGGTCGAATGCGCCGGCTTCGGGGGCGTAATCGACCTTGACCAGGAAGGAGGCCGCCCGGGCCTGCTCGAAGGTCTCGGCCACCACGACGGCGATCGCCTGATGGTAGTGCTGGATCACGTCGCCCCCGAACAGGTAGGCGACGTTCATGACGCCGCGCTCGATCCGGGGCGTGTCGAGGGTCGTGACGATCGCGATGACGCCGGGAGCAGCCTGAGCCGCCGCGGTATCGATGCGGTGCACGCGCCCCTTGGCGATGGCCGAGCCGATCACGTAGCCGTAGGCGGCGTCAGGAGCCACGTCGTGGCGCTCGTAGGCATAGGGCGCGGTGCCGGTCGTCTTGTACTTGCCGTCGATGCGGTCGGTGGGCTGGCCCACGACCTTGAGGCGGTCGATCGGATTCAGGCCCGCGGGGGAGTCGAACTTCATGGCTCAGGCCCTCGCTTGGTTGAGCGCCGCGGAGAGGGTCCGCTCGGCGAGCTTCAGCTTGAACGCATTCTCGGGCGTCGGCTTGGCGTCGGCGAAGACCTGATCGGTCACCGCTTTGGCGCCCTTCGGGAGATCGGCCTCGGCGGTCTCGACCCGCCAGGGCTTGTGGGCGACGCCGCCGAAGGCGACGTGGCCGGTGCCGTCCCTGGCCAAGATGGCGGCCACCGAGACCAGCGCGTAGGCGTAGGAGGCGCGGTCGCGGACCTTGCGGTAGATGTGCGTGCCGGCCACCGGCTTCGGCAGCGTCACCGCGGTGATCAGCTCGCCGGGCTCGAGGTTGGTGTCGCGCTCGGGCGCGTCGCCGGGCAGGCGGTGAAATGCGGCGATCGGGATCCGGCGCGCGGTGCCGGAGGCGTCGATCGTCTCGACCGTCGCGTCGAGCACCCGCATGGCCACCGCCATGTCGCCCGGATGCGTGGCGATGCAGGCCTCGCTGCCACCGATCACCGCGAGCGACCGGTTCACGCCGTCGAGCGCCGCGCAACCGGAGCCCGGCCGGCGCTTATTGCAGGCCTGGGCGGTGTCGTAGAAATACGGGCAGCGGGTCCGCTGGAGCAGGTTCCCGGCGGTGGTCGCCTTGTTGCGCAGCTGCCCGGAGGCACCCGCGAGGAGCGCTCGGGCGAGAACCCCGTAATCCTTGCGCACCCGCGGATGGGCGGCAAGGTCGGTGTTGCGCACCAGCGCACCGACGCGCAGGCCGCCCTCCTCGGTCGGCTCGACCGTGTCGAGGCCCAGCCCATTCACGTCCACGAGGTGGCGCGGCGTCTCGATCTGCAGCTTCATCAGGTCGAGCAGGTTGGTGCCGCCGGCGATGAACTTGGCGTCCGGCGTGGCGGCGACGGCGGCGGCCGCCTCGGCGGGCGAGCTGGGGCGCTCGTAGGTGAAGGACTTCATGCCCGCGCTCCCGCGACTTCGGTCATCGCCTCGACGATGTTGGAATAGGCGCCGCAGCGGCAAATGTTGCCGCTCATGCGCTCGCGGATCTCCGCCTCGGTCACCTGAGGCGCGGCGCCGAGATCCGCGGTGACGTGGCTCGGGATGCCGGCCTTGATCTCTTCCAGCACCGCGACCCCCGAGCAGATCTGGCCCGGCGTGCAGTAGCCGCACTGATAGCCGTCGTGCCGGATGAAGGCCGCCTGCATCGGGTGCAGGTTGTCCGGCTGGCCGAGCCCCTCGATGGTGGTGATCTCGGCGCCCTGGTGCATGATTGCCAGCGTCAGGCAGGCATTGATGCGCCGGCCGTCGACGATCATCGTGCAGGCGCCGCACTGGCCGTGGTCGCAGCCCTTCTTGGATCCGGTGAGGTGCAGGTGCTCGCGCGCGGCATCGAGCAGGCTGGTGCGGGTGTCGAGTTCGAGCGTGCGCCGCTCGCCGTTAACTGTGAACGTGACCGGGACGAGAACCGGTGCGTCGGTCCGTGCGGTTCTGGCACCCGGGTCCCTGGGCGCGGCGGCAGCTCCCACCATCAAGTCTCTCTCCGGTTCAGGTTACACAGGCGGGACGGAGCATCTCGGTCTCCGGGCCCGGCGCGGCAGTCGAGGCGTGCCGGCACGAAGGCGGGGTCTTCGGGGAAACACCGACACTCTGGATCAGCTCCAAGGTAGTGCCCGGGCCCGCGTTGGTCAGGGGGGGGATGCGGCTATGGGTTCCAGAGTCGAGCGGGAGTCGCGGTCGCGTGGCACTCCCAAACGAAAGGGCCGACCCGAAGGCCGGCCCCGATCGTCCGCGCTGCGGAAATTCCTACTCGGCCGCCGTCATCTCGGGGGTGTAGTGGCCGCACCAATCCTGAGCGGCGACCACCGGCCAGAGACCCTTGGACTCGGGTGCCGGCTGGCTGACCGGCGGGTTGAAGCGGCACAGGCCGGCATCGTTCTGCGCGACCGCGCCGTTGCCCTTGTGCTCGTCGAAGAACCGGCAGGTCTCGCACTTGGCGTTCATGGTCAGGCTCCTGTGAGGCCGGCGGCCCGGGGCCGTCCCGGCAGGGAACGGAGGGCTTGAACCTTAGAAAAGATCCAATCTGTCGGGCCAACGTCGCAGGGATCCGGTGGGTTCCCCGCCGGGGGGAGCCGGCGGTTCCGCTCCGGTATCCATGCGGATCCGGATACCGGAGTTCCGCCACGACCAGGCCGGTTTCCTCGGCGAATGGCCCGAAGATGGCCGGCAGGACGCCGTGGACCGGGCGCGTCCCGCGCAGCAGCGCCTCGGGCCCGACGCGGAGACCCCTGTGGCGGTCCACCTGCGGCTGGTCGTGCAGGCTCGGGGCTTCGTCGTCGCGGGCCCGGTGCCGGTCGCGCTCAAGCACCCGTCGCTCCTCGGCCGCCTCGTCCATGGTGCGGTGAAGATCCGGAACGCGCCGCGGCCTTTGGCCCTCGCTCGAGACGGGGCGCGGTCCAGGGGCTCCGCATCCGTCCCGGATTCGGGCGCCGGCAGCAAGCCGACGCTCAGGCCGCCGGAGCGACCGCCCGGCCGGTATGTTCCGCGGTCAGGCGAGCGAACGCGCGCGCCGCCCCGAACGCGCGCGCCTCCCCTTGACGGACAGGCTATCGATCAAGGGTTGTCTTCCGGGTCGTGGTGATGGGCCAGAGGCGCCGGCCTTCAGCCGCGCTCGTCGACCGGCCGCGCCCCGAAGCCAGCCAGGAGTTCCTGGAGTTCGTCCTCATGGACGAGGCGCGCCGCCTCCTCGGGCGGGAACCATTGCAGTGTGCGCTGATCCTGCTCCGGCCAGCGCGCGTGCTGGGCCTCGACCCGCAACGGGTAGACGCGGACCATGCAGGGAAAGGCACGGCCGTGATCGAACCGCTTCTGGTACTGGTACCGGCCGACCGGGCTCGCGGCGATCTGTCCTTCGAGCCCGGCCTCCTCGAAGGCCTCCCGTTCGGCGGCCTGATGGGCCTTGCGGCCGGTCATCGGCCAGCCCTTCGGGATGATCCAGCGGCCCGTATCCCGCGAGGTGATCAGCAGAACCTCGATCCGACCGTCCGAGCCGACGCGAAACGGCAGGGCCGCCACCTGCTTGAGCGGTTTGACCTGCGCCTTCCGGAGCAGCTTCTTCAAATTTGGCCGTTTGGATGCCGTCTTCAGCGCTGACCTCGGGGACGGGAGTGGTCGTGATGTCTGATGATGTTTGTGCAAGCGATCGGTTCCTCGCGCTTTTACATAAGTTTAACACGATCCGGATACATCCCGGGCGCATCGGCACCGAGCCATGTCTGTAACGCTGTGCTCATCCCCGCCAGCCGGCTTGTCTCGGGCCGGCTTGTCCGCGAAGGCTTGCGCGTCAAACGTCCACGAGGCGCGGCATGGCTGTCGAGATCGAGCGCAAGTTCATCGCGGACCCGTCGGTTCTCGCGCTGTGCCGGGCGGGAACGCACTTCGTTCAGGGCTATCTCTTCACCGACGCGACCAACACGATCCGGATTCGCCGCGCCGGGGAGCGCACGCTCATCACGTGGAAGAGCCCGCGTCGCGGCGCCTCTCGGGACGAGATCGAGTTCGCCGTCGCGCCGGAGGCCGGCGCGGCCCTCCTCGCAACGGTGCCGCCTGGCCGGCGGCTGGAGAAGACCCGCTTCCGGGTCGCGCATGCCGGGGCGGTGTGGGACGTCGACGTATTCGGCGGCGACCTTACGGGTCTGATCCTGGCCGAGATCGAGCTGGAGCGCGAGGACCAACCGGTGGTGCTGCCCCCCTGGGTCGAGCGTGAGGTCACCGACGATGCGCGCTACCGCAACTCGCGGTTGGCCGCGGGGCCGGTGCCAGAGCGGCAGGCGGCATAAGCCCGCGCCGCGCCGGGCGAATCCGTTCGGTTGAACATCCGGAGACGGTCGCCGTTCTAGAGGGATGCCCCGGAGCCTGATCACATGGACGCAGGACGAGACCGCCGGCGTTCCGCTTCCGCGCTTCGTCGGGCGGGTCGGGGTGGTCGTCGTTGGGATCTGCGCGTACGACGGATCGAGCCGATTCTGGACTTGGTGGAGCCCGCTGACCGAGGACATCTGGGGCCACGGCCAGGATGCCGAGGGCGCCAAGCAGGGCTGCGAAGCCTGGCTGCGCGGATGGCTCGAGAACTTCAGGCCGTTCTTCGCCTGACGGCGCAGCCCGAACGGGCCCGATCAGCGCAGGAAATGCGGTAGGCGCCGCTTCCAGCGTTCCCCGAGCCGCAATTCGTTCGCCCGCCGCCCGGCCGTCGGCCGCGACGATGGACCCCGACCGGATGCGGCCGGCGCGGCGCAGGCGGTCGGTGCCTCGTCGACGGGCGGGATCGGCGGTGCGGCCGGACGCGGCTTTGCCGTCTGCACCCGAGGGGCGAGGTCCTGTCCGGCAGCGGCGACCCGCGCGCTGCGCACACGCCGCACTCGGGGAGCGGGAGCGGTCTCGGCCGCTGGCGCGGTCACCGCTTCAGCCGCGGCTTCCGTGGCCGGCTCGGCCGGGATCTCGAACATCGGGACGAGGCTCGGCAGGACTCGGCGGACCGGTGCGTCCGGCGTCTTCCGCTCCGGACGCGGAGCCGGCGCCGCCTGAAGGGCGGGCGCGGGCGGCTCCATCGCGGCCTGCGCCAGTTCCGGCCAGAGGCTCTTGTCCGGGCGCTGGCGCGCCGTGGTGGCAGTCAGCGATGTGCGGGCCGAACGAGTCTGCTTGACTTCGACCATGAACGGTCGCGCGCTACGGCGCTTCATGTAAGTTGATCCTTGGAAGCATTCGAACCCGCACTCCGGCGGGACGAACACGCCGAGGTTAAGCCTTATCTCGGCCGTTGTCCAGAAAGACGGGCCCGTACTGGTCAGATTTCTTTGTAGTTGAGATCGGCTGCCGTCCTATCCAGGCAATGAGCCCGGGAGCGGAAGTCGTGTTTGGCAGAGGTCGCCCCCGAAGGCGTTGCGCTCTGCTGGAAGATGGGCGCATCCGGGCCGGACTGACGTGGCGGGCCCCTTCCACTGTGCGGAAGAGGCCGCGCAGCACCGGATCTGTCCCGATCAGGCGGCCTGCGCCTGCGCGGCGGCCGGCCAGCACTGCAGCGACGCGGGACGGGATGCCCCGAAGAGGGATTGGTACAGCGCGGCCGGTGTCCGGGCCCGGCCGCTACCGTCCGTGATCGTCACCTCGGCCATGCCGGCCGCGATCAGGCTCATGCCCTGATCGAGGGCGGTCAGAACCGAGGCGTGCTGGTAGGCGAACCGGCGCGCGGACAGGCGTGCGGTGACGGTGAAGTTCATGTCGGCAATCCTGGAACTCCGAGCCCCAGCGGACATCGGACGGCAACGGCGCGCGGATGAAGAGCGGTCTGCAGTGGCGGCCTCGACATCCCGCGTCCCCGCGCCTGCTCGCCGCTAATAGAGTCGTTATCTTGACGAAAGCTTGTTCGTGCCCGCTTTTCAAGCAAGAGCGCCCGGAATTGATTGCTTGATTTCAGTGCTTTGCGAATGCGTCGGTACGGATGGATCTGCCTGCAGGTCAGACGCCATCGCCGCTCCACGCCCTGCGGCCATGCCAGCCGCCCCGGCGCCGACAGCAGCGCATCCGCCTGGGCCTTCGGCGCCGGATCGCTCAAGGCGACGGTCGTGTCCTGCGGGGCCGGCGGACCGAAAATGCCAAGCGCGCGCGTGATGCCCTTGGCCCGCCACGTGCTAACCTCCGCCGGATTGCAACGCTTGGGCGAGTCGGCATGCTGAACAGACGATCCTTCATGGCCCTGTCGGGCGCCGCACTCGCGGCTCCGGCCCTGGCACAGGGCAGCGCCGCCCGGACGCTCAAGTTCATCCCGCAGGCCGATCTGACGGTGCTCGATCCGATCTGGACGACCGCCTACGTCACCCGGAACCACGGGCTCGCCGTGTTCGACACGCTCTACGGCACCGACGCCAGCTACGCCGCCCAGCCGCAGATGGTGGCGGGCCACACGGTGGAGGCTGACGGGACGCTGTGGCGGCTCACCTTGCGGCCCGGGCTGACCTTCCACGACGGCAGCCCCGTGCTGGCCCGCGACTGCGTGGCGAGCATCGCCCGCTGGGGCAAGCGCGACGCAATGGGCCAGACGCTCATGGCCTACACGGACGACCTCTCGGCTCCCGACGACCGGACGATCCAGTTCCGGCTGAAGAAACCCTTCCCGCTCCTGCCGGACGCGCTCGGCAAGGTCGGCTCCTCGATCTGCGCCATCATGCCGGAGCGGCTCGCCAAGACAGACCCGTTCACGCAGGTGACCGAGATGGTCGGCAGCGGCCCGTTCCGCTTCAAGGCGGACGAGCGCGTGGTCGGCGCCCGGGTGGTCTACGAGCGCTTTGCCGGCTACGTCCCGCGCGAGGGCGGCGAGCCGCAATGGACCTCGGGTCCGAAGCGCGTCTTCGTCGACCGGGTCGAGTGGAACGTCATCCCCGATCAGGCCACCGCCGCCTCGGCCATGCAGACGGGCGAGATGGATTGGTGGGAGCAGCCGCCGGCCGACCTCGTGCCCACCCTCCGCGGGCTGACGACGCGGATCACCGACCCGACCGGCCTCATCGGCTGCCTGCGGATGAACCAGCTCCAGCCGCCCTTCGACAACCCGGCGATCCGCCAGGTGCTGCTGAAGGTCGTCGACCAGACCGACTTCATGCAGGCAGTGACCGGCACCGACCCGAAGCTGATCCACGTGCCGACCGGCTTCTTCTGCCCCGGACTGCCGATGGCCAGCGATGTCGGCCTCGACGTCCTGACGAGCAAGCGCGATTACGAGGGCGCCAAGAAGGCGCTGGCGGCGGCGGGCTACAAGGGCGAGAAGGTGGTGCTGATGGGCGCCTCGGACTTCCCGAGCCTGAAGGCGCTGGCCGACGTGGCGGCCGACATGCTCACGCGCGCCGGCTTCAACGTCGATTATCAGGTCATGGATTGGGGCTCGGTGGTGCAGCGGCGCGCCAAGAAGGATCCGGTTGCCCAGGGCGGCTGGAGCGCCTTCTGCACCTTCTGGGCCGGGCTCGATCAGGCCAACCCGGCGGTCAGCGCCTTCCTGCGCGGGACGGGCCAGAGCGCCGCAGTCGGCTGGCCGACCAGCGAGAAGATCGAGGCGTTGCGGGATCAGTGGCTGGATGCGCCCGACGCCGCCGCGCGCAAACAGCTCGCGGGGACCCTTCAGCAACAGGCCTTCACCGATCTGCCCTACCTGCCCCTCGGGCAATACTTCAACCAGACCTCGTTCAAGCCCTCCCTGACGAGCGTGCTCAACGGCGTGCCGGTGTTCTGGAACGTCAAGAAGGGCTGAAGGCGGTGCGGGCGGTCGAGCGCCGCCCGCATCCCGGTCTTTGCGGACGTGGCGCAGCGATCCAGCGGCGTGACGCCCTGGGTTGCTGCGCCGCGCCCAAAGACGAGGGCCAACCGATAGCGTTGCAGGAGGCCGGCAAGGCCCAGCCGGGCGACCTTCAACGGCATTGCGGCTTACGAATACGCCCTCATGCTCAACGGATCCGATGCTTCTACGCGTCGCAAGCGCTTCCCAGCCGCGTCGGGAACGGGTTAAGCAGGGTCCGCACAGGTCACCGCAGAGATGACCGGCCCGCGAGGAAGCCCGAGATGGCCTGCGTACCCCCCGTCCGTGTGGCGGCGATCGGCGCTGTCCGTCCGCGTGAGGCCGGCCGCGACCTGGATCGCTGACCCGGATCGATCCCGATCCCACGACGCGCGACGAGGATAGGCCCGATGACAGGCTCCCCGGACGAGGCTGCCCTGGAACGCTCGGCGATACGCAGGATCAGCTGGCGGCTCGTGCCGTTCCTGATCCTCGCCTACTTCGTCTCCTTCCTGGACCGCGTGAATGTCGGCTTCGCGGCGATCCAGATGAACCATGATGTCGGCCTGTCCGCGACCGTCTTCGGCTGGGGCGCCGGGATCTTCTTCCTCGGCTATTTCCTGATGGAAATCCCCAGCAACCTGATGCTGGAGCGCTTCGGGGCGCGCCTGTGGATCGCCCGGATCATGGCGACCTGGGGGCTGATCTCCGCCGCCATGGCCCTGGTGCAGGGGCCGTGGTCGTTCGTCGCTCTGCGCTTCCTGCTGGGGCTCGCGGAGGCGGGCTTCTTCCCCGGCGTGATCCTCTACCTCACCTACTGGTTCCCCTCCGCCTACCGGGCGCGGATCATCGGGATCTTCATGATCTCGATTCCGATCTCGTCGTTCCTCGGCTCGCCGATCTCCGGCGCGCTGCTCAACGTGACGGGGCTGGGGCTCGCCGGCTGGCAATGGCTGTTCATCCTCGAGGGCCTGCCGGCGGTGCTCCTGGCCGTCGCGGTCCTGTGGCTGCTGCCGGACGGCCCGCGGGACGCGGCTTGGCTGCCGGCGGCCGAGCGGGACTGGCTGCAGCGACAGCTCCAGGCCGAGGCGGCGCGCAACGCGAGGCGCGGCCAGGCGGCGAAGCCGCCGCTGTGGGAGATCCTGCGCGACCGGCGGCTGGCGCTGTTCGCGGCCATCTATTTCGGCTCGACGGCGAGCAGCTACGGGCTGTCGTTCTGGACACCGCAGATCGTCAAGAGCTTCGGCCTCGGCAATATCGAGACCGGGCTCCTGAACAGCATCCCGTACGGTTTCGCGTCGGTGGCCATGGTCCTCTGGGGCCGGCACAGCGACCGGACCGCCGAGAGACGCTGGCACCTCGCGCTCTCGTTCATCGTCCTGGCGCTCGGGCTCGCGGGCGGGACAGTCCTCTCGGGGCTCGGTCCGGTCGTGGCGGCTCTGACGATCGCGGCGGTCGGCGTCTACATGCTCAAGGGCCCGTTCTGGGCGCTCGCGACCGAGCAGATGCCGCCCGCGACGGCGGCGGCGAGCATCGCGGCCATCAACGCGGTCGGGAATCTCGGCGGCTTCCTCGGCCCCTACCTGATCGGCGCGATCAAGGACGGGACCGGCAGCTTCACCTTGAGCCTCGTGCCTTTGGTGATCTTCGCGCTGCTCTCCGCGGGCCTATCGCTCGTGCCAGGCCGGGCCCCGCGGCCCGATCCGGGCGCGCCGCGCCCCTCGGCGGCCTGAACCCGGTCCGGTCGCGAACCGGGTCCGGACCGGCCGGTTGGCCCTGGTGCAGCCATCGCCCGGCACGGGGCCGATCCGCACCGGATCGGGGCCCGGCTGCCGGGCGCGTCGAGGACCGGGAGCCGGAACCATGAACCTGGACAACGCCTTGCGGGACGCCGTCGTGGCAGAGCTGAAGCGTCAGGCCGAGGCGGAGGATCCCGCGCCTCAGGTGGATCTGTCGGAGCCCGGCTACGCGCGGATCACGGGACGGATCGACCTGGAGGCCCTGCTGATGGTGATCGCGGGCGCTGTTGCCGGCGGACCGTGAGGCCTGCACCGTCGACCGGAGATCGCCGTGCCCAAGCTCAACGCCATCCTGGAGACGGCGCTGTACGTCGCGGATCTCGTCCGCGCGGAAGCCTTCTATCGCGACACGATGGGGTTGTCCTGCCTCTACGCCGACTTCCGCATGCGTGCCTTCGACGTCGGCAGCCGCGGCGTCCTCCTGCTGTTTCCGGAAGGCGGATCCCTGCAGCCGATCGAGACGCCGGGCGGCCTCATCCCGCCCCATGACGGACGCGGTCCGGCCCATATCGCGTTCGCGATCGACGCCGATGCCCTCGCGCCCTGGGAGGATCATCTCGCGGCTTCCGGCGTGGCCATCGAGGGGCGCACGCGTTGGCCGAGGGGCGGTATCAGCGTCTACTTCCGCGATCCGGACGGGCACCTGCTCGAACTCGCCACCCCCGGCCTGTGGAAGGGCTACTGAGCCGGTTCAGGCGAGCCGGGTCGCCCACGCCCCGGTCGTCTCCACGTCGGCGATCCCCGTGATCGGTGCGACCGTCACGGCCGGCAGCGGCCTTCGTCCTTGGTATGGGCGCGCGGTCCTGGCGCAGCAGGGGTGGCCGCAACGGCGAAGGGGCCGCCTCCTCGCGGAAGCGGCCCCTTCGGAGGCCGGATCGGCCTCGCGCGACGGTCGGGATCCGGCCGTCGCGTCGCGGTCTCAGTACGAGCCGAACTTGTAGTTCAGGCCGGCGCGGACGACGGCGAACTCGTCGGAGCGGCGACCGACGCCGCTGTAGACGACCGGGAAGTTGTTGGCGGCGTTGATGACGAACGCGCCCTGGTTGCGGGTGCCGCGATCGAGGTTGACGTACAGGCCTTCGACCTTGAGCGTCACGGCCGAGGAGCGGAAGAAGTTCAGGAACGAGTCGGTGGGCAGGGCGTACTCGATGCCGCCGCCGGCGGCCCAGCCGGTGCGGAAGCTGTCGTTGCCGGCAAAGCCGCCGAAGGAGCGGTCGGCGCT
>NZ_FMWU01000063.1 GCF_900103195.1 Methylobacterium sp. UNC378MF
GATCAGCTTCGGCCGGTCGCCGGCCTCCCGGAGCAGGTCCTCCAGGTGCTGGAGATCGTTGTGGCGGAAGATCTTCTTCGCGCAGCCGGAATGGCGCACACCCTCGATCATCGAGTTGTGGTTGAAGGCATCCGACAGGATCAGGCAATCCGGGATCAGCTTGGCGATGGTCGAGATGCCGGCCTGGTTCGACACGTAGCCCGAGGTGAAGACCAGACCTGCCTCCTTGCCGTGCAGGTCGGCGAGTTCGCGCTCCAGGTCGACCAGCGGCGAGGTGTTGCCGGCGATGTTGCGGGTGCCGCCCGCGCCGACGCCGCAGCGGGCGGCGGTCTCGGTCAGCGCGGCCACCACCTCCTTGTGCTGGCCCATGCCGAGATAGTCGTTCGAGCACCACACCGTGATCTCGGCCGTCTTGCCGTCGGGCTGGCGCCACTTGGCCGTCGGAAACCGCCCTGAAATCCGCTCGATATCCGCAAACACACGATACCGCCGCTCGCCGTGCAACTGATCCAGGGCGCCGCGGAAGTATCGCTCGTAGCCGGAACCGGCGCGCGTCGATCCCGCTGCGGCGAGCATCGTGCTGGGCATCCGGGTGACGGTCATCGAGCGTCCTTCGCGTGTTCGGCCGCGCGGGTGGCGCCTTCGAGCGCCCGGGTCCCGCGATCGAGGTCCGGCCTCGGTCAGTCCTTCGCGTGAGGGCCGGAAGATACGCGCGGATCTGGAACTGGTTCAAGGTAAGGTTCCGACATCGCTGCCTTGCATCCGTTGAGAGGCCCGCGCAAACCGGCTAGCGTCCGGCAGGATCTTCCCGTCCGAACTTGGCTCCAGCGCCCTGTATCAGCCCATGTTTCCACCCGCAGATGGCTCACCCGGCAAGGACGTGCGCGCCCCAACCTTGCGGCGACCAAGGGTCGCGCCATGACGAAGACGAAGGACGAGCGCGCGGAACGTCTGAAGGCGGCGCTGCGACAGAATCTGCGCCGTCGGAAGGCGCAGGACCGCGGCCGGGCGGAGGCGAGGCCCTCTCTGGACGCGGATCCGTCCTGCGCGCACGAACCTGACGGAAGCGGTCCTGATTCCGACAAATCCGGTCTATAGGGCACGGCCAAGCCTGGGCGCTGCCGCGCCCGCGAGCAGCACGGCCGGCCGCGCGCCATCGAGGGTGCGCCGCCCGAGGACAAACGATGGACCGCATCCACATCACCGGCGGCGCGCCGCTCAACGGCGTGATCCCGATCTCGGGCGCCAAGAACGCGGCGCTGCCGCTGATGATCGCCAGCCTGCTCACGGGCGAGACGCTGGAGCTGATCAACGTGCCGCGGCTCGCCGACATCGCGGCGCTGACGCGGATCCTCGGCAACCATGGCGTGGACCACATGGTCGTCGGCAAGCGCCCCGGTCAGACCACCGAGACGGGTCAGACCATCCGGCTCACCGCCTCCAACGTCATCGACACCACCGCGCCCTACGGCCTCGTCTCAACGATGCGGGCGAGCTTCTGGGTGATCGCGCCGCTGCTCGCCCGGTTCGGCGAGGCCAAGGTGTCGCTGCCCGGCGGCTGCGCCATCGGCACCCGGCCGGTCGACCTGCTGATCATGGCCCTGGAGAAGCTCGGGGCCGAGATCGAGATCGACGCCGGCTACGTGGTCGCCCGCACGAAGAACGGCCTGCGCGGCGCCGAGGTCGCCTTCCCCAAGGTCACGGTCGGCGGAACGCATGTGGCGCTGATGGCCGCCGCCCTCGCCTACGGGACGACCGTGATCGAGAACGCCGCCCGCGAGCCGGAGGTGGTCGATCTCGCGGAGTGCCTGAACAAGATGGGCGCCAAGATCCGCGGCGCCGGCACGCCGCGCATCGAGATCGAGGGCGTGGCGCGCCTGAACGGCGCCCGCCACGAGGTCCTGCCCGACCGGATCGAGACGGGAACCTACGCCATGGCGGTGGCGATGACCGGCGGTGACGTCGTCCTCAAGGACACCCGGGCCGAGCTTCTGCACGCGGCCCTCGACGTCCTGTCGACCACGGGGGCGGAGATCACCCAGGTCGAAGGCGGTATCCGCGTGCGCCGCAACGGCGCCGGCATCGCGGCGGTCGACGTCACCACGGACCCGTTTCCGGGCTTCCCCACGGATCTGCAGGCGCAGTTCATGGCGCTGATGACCCTCGCCAAGGGCCAGTCGCACATCCGCGAGACCATTTTCGAGAACCGGTTCATGCACGTGCAGGAACTGGCCCGCCTCGGCGCGAAGATCCGCCTCGAGGGCGACCTCGCCATCGTCGAGGGCGTGGAGCGGCTGAGGGGCGCCCCCGTCATGGCCACCGACCTGCGCGCCTCGGTCTCCCTGGTCATCGCGGGCCTTGCCGCCGAGGGCGAGACCCAGATCAACCGGGTCTACCATCTCGACCGCGGCTTCGAGGCTCTGGAGGCCAAGCTCGCCCGCTGCGGCGCGCAGATCGAGCGCGTGAGGGCCTGACACGCCCGTCGGCCGCCCGGAAGACCGGGGAAACCAGGCCACCGGATCAGTCGGAAGGTCGCGCAGGTGCCCCGTCTCGCCCCCGGCCCGGCATCTCGGCGGCCCATTCCCTACGGACCCTGCGCGACAGCCGGCGCGCTCAGTCCGCGATCCGCCCGCGCTTGTAGCCGAAGCCGGGCATGTCGCAGCCGCAGGGTGCATCGGGCGGTGCCGGTCGCGTCAGGCACGTGCCGCGGGCGGTCACGCAGACGCTGTCGTCCCACCGGCGCCCGGGGCCGGCGGGCCAGCGCGGCCGGGGCCGGTCGTATTCGTCCTCGAATGGCGGTGGAGGCGGACGCCAGCCGTAGCCGTCATCGGCAGGCGGCGGCGGGCGCCCTCCGGGCGGCGGCGGAGCATAGGCGTCGCGATCCGGCCCCGGACGGCCGTAGATATAGGGCCGCGCGTCCGGGCCGACCTGCGCGCCCGCGGGACCGACCGCCTGCATTCCGATCGTCAGCACCGCCAGAACCGCGTGCGTCGTGAGCTTGGCCATCCGCTCCCTGCCTGGGCTCGTCCGCCGCCGCTTCTAAGCGGTGGCGCTGGGCCGAGCCTGGACCCGCCCGGGATCGCGATCCCCAGCCCAGCCGTTGCCCGAACGGGGTCGCGCCGCTACCTACGCCGTGCCGCAGGCCGGCCCCCACCGCCCGACCCGCGCCCCGTATTCCCCGAGGACCCTCTGCATGGAGCTGCTCAGGCTCGCCGCCCTCGACACCGAGGACCTGACCGTGATCTCGGCCCACCTGCAGGACGCGATTTTGCGGCCGGAGGATCTGACCTATCTCGCCGGCGAGCAGCGCTTCCTCATGGTCGCGCGGCGCTTCGACTGGACGCCGGACGCCCCGCCCCGGCGCCGCCTCACCGGCCTGCACATCGAGCGCGTTCAGGGCGTGAAGAGTCGCGGGCTGATGCCGGGCGACACCACGCCCATGAGCCTGCTCGCCCTGACCTTCGAGCCGACGGATGCGCCCTCCGGGCATATCGACCTCGTCTTCTCCGGCGGCGCAGCCCTCCGGCTTGCGGTCGAGTGCATCGAGGTCCGGATGAAGGATCTCGGCCCGGTCTGGGAATCGGCGACCCGTCCCGGCCACAACATCGACACCGACACGGCCGCCGGTCCGGCGGCCTGACGCGAGACAGAAGGCTTTCCGATGGTCCGGCTCGACAGCAGCGAACCGAATTTTGCCGCCGCCTTCGCGCACCTCCTGACGGTGAAGCGCGAGATCGCCGAGGACGTGGACGAGGCGGTGCGCGGCATCATCGCCGACGTCGTCGCCCGCGGCGACGCGGCCCTGGTCGATTTCACCCGGCGCTTCGACCGCCTCGGCGATGATTTCACGGCCGAGCACCTGCGGGTCACGGAGGCGGAGATCGTCGCGGCAATCGCGGCCTGTCCGCCGGATTCCCTGGAAGCCCTGCGCCTGGCGGCCGAGCGGATCGAGAGCTTCCACCAGGCGCAGCGACCCGAGGATCACCGGGCCACTGACGCTCTCGGCGTCACAGCCGGCTGGCGCTGGACGGCGCTGGAATCGGTGGGGCTCTACGTCCCGGGCGGGACCGCGAGCTATCCCTCCTCGGTGCTGATGAACGCGCTTCCCGCCCGCGTCGCCGGGGTGCCGCGGCTCGTGATGGTCGTGCCGACTCCGGACGGCCAGATGAATCCGCTGGTCCTCGCCGCCGCGCAGCTCGCCGGCGTCCACGAAATCTACCGGGTGGGCGGTGCCCAGGCCGTGGCGGCGCTCGCCTACGGCACCGCCACCATCGCCCCCGTGGCCAAGGTCGTCGGGCCGGGCAATGCCTGGGTCGCGGCGGCCAAGCGCCGGGTCTTCGGCCAGGTCGGGATCGACATGATCGCCGGCCCCTCCGAGGTGCTGATCCTGGCCGACGGCCACGCCAACCCCGACTGGATCGCCGCCGACCTGCTGGCCCAGGCCGAGCACGACGTCGCGGCCCAGGCGATCCTGATCACCGACAGCGCAGAACTGGCCGACGCCGTCGAGGGTGCGGTGGAGCGCGCCCTCACCACCCTGCCCCGCCAGGAGATCGCACGGGCGAGCTGGCGCGATTACGGCGCCGTCATCCGGGTCCGCACCTTCGACGAGGCCGTGCCCCTCGTTGACCGACTCGCCCCCGAACACCTGGAGATCGAGACCCAGGACGCGGAGGCGCTCGCCGGCAAAGTGCGCAATGCCGGCGCGATCTTTCTCGGCTCGCACACGCCGGAGGCGATCGGCGACTATGTCGGCGGCCCCAACCACGTCCTGCCGACAGCCCGCTCCGCGCGGTTCTCCTCCGGACTCGGGGTGCTCGACTTCATGAAGCGGACGACGATCCTCGCCTGCACGCCGGAGAGCTTGCGGGCGCTCGGCCCGGCAGCGATAAACCTCGGCCGGTCCGAGGGCCTGGAGGGGCATGCCCGCTCCGTCGCGATCCGGTTGAACCTGTGAGGCTTTGGGGATGGCGGAGAAGCAGCGCGGGCCGAACCGCCTCGCGAAGGTGAGCCTGGACGAGGCGTCCATCGCCCGCGGCAACCCGGATCAGGAGCACGAGCGGGCGATCGCGCTGTTCGACATTCTGGAGGACAATTCCTTCACGATCCCGGGTCGCGAGGGCCCCTACGCTTTGACGCTCGGCCTCGTCGAGAACAAGCTCTCCTTCGCCATCACCACGGTGGACGGCGAGCCGGTGATGACGCACCTCCTGTCGCTGACCCCGTTCCGGCGGGTGATCCGCGACTACGAGATGATCTGCGAAAGTTACTACAACGCGATCCGCACCGCCTCGCCGTCGCAGATCGAGGCGATCGACATGGGCCGGCGCGGTCTGCACAACGAGGCATCCGACACGCTGAAGCAGCGCCTGGAGGGCAAGGTCGACCTCGACCATGACACGGCCCGCCGCCTGTTCACCCTGATCTTCGCGCTGCACTGGAAGGGCTAGGGCGCCCTCCGCGCCGACCGGCAATGGCTGAGCCCGTTCCCGAGCCTGCCCCCGACGCCACTCCGAAGAAGCGGCGGGTGCAGTCCGTCCTGTTCATGTGCAACTACAACGCCGTACGCTCGGTGGCGGCGGAGGCGATCGCGCGCGCCTATTTCGGCAAGTCCACCTACGTGCAGTCGGCCGGGGTACGCTCCGGGGAGCCCACCGACCCGTTCATGGTCGCGGCGCTCGACGAGGTCGGGATCGACGCGAGCCGACATCGGCCCCGCACCATCGAGGAGCTCGAGGACTGGGAGGGGCTGAACTTCGACCTGATCATCACCCTCGCGCCTGAGGCGCATCACCGCGCACTGGACCTGACGCACACGCTCGCGGCCGATGTCGAGTACTGGCCGACTCCCGATCCGACGCTGGTTCAGGACGCCTCTCGGGAGCAGCGCCTGGACGCCTACCGCGACGTTCGCGACGGGCTCACCAGGCGGATCAAGGCCCGCCTGAAGGGTTGAGCCGCCCGAGTCGAAGCCGGCTTCCATATTCCGAATGGTCAGGAGTCGCGGCTGTCCCGCGCCAAGGCTTGCCGTCCGATTCATGAGAATCCGAGCCGGAAGCGTCAGATTCCGCCGATCCTGCTATAAGGTCTCCTGCAGCATTCGATTCGGCAGAAACACCATGCCCATCTGCAGAAATCTTATTATCTCCGCAATTCTCTACGCGATTTCTATATCACCATCATTATCACAATGGAGACCGACCGGCGAGCTACTCACCGTTTCTTCAAAAAACAGATGTGAAAAAACCGCCGGCAGGGTCGCGGCAATCAACGATGGCATCCTGTATTTCTGTCCTTCGCGGGCCGCAGAAGTCGATGCACAGGTTTCTGATGCCAGCCATTTTTACGTCGTTCACGAATATGGCCATCTGGCCATCCATACGACCTCGACGAAGCTCGCCGATTGCTGGGCGGCTCATAAGCTGGCATCCGCCCCGAAGGGGCCCCATTACATCAGGCAATGGATCAAGCATTGGCGGATCTACGGGACCGCGGATGCGGCCTACGGAACCGCTGAAGAACGGATCTCGAACGTCCGCAGCTGCTGTGCCTGCGGCGCCTGAGCTGGTGCCAAGCGGAGCAGGCGCGGCGTCGGCGACGCCTGGCCCGAAAGCCTGCGCATCCTGGTCGCTGATCTGTCGGGACGGTTCACCCGTTGCGTCCAACAAGCCACGCCCGGAAGCGCCCGGCCACGAGGGGCCGCGCGCGGGCAATATCCGTCTCGTCGAGGAGCGGCGAGCCTGCCAGGGCCGTGAGATAGGCTTCCTCGGAACCCCGGCACGCCAGGAAGGCCGCGTCGGCAGCGAGGTCCCGCTCCGTCAGCACGGCCTGGATCCGGAAATTGCGGCTGAGGCAGTCCCGCCAGATCTCATGCCGCGTTGCAGTGGCGTCGGCCGCCTGCGCCCGGCCAGCCGCCCCCACGATCAGCATTGTCCCGAGAAACAGGGCCGGCGACAGCTGGCGGGCTCGCGACATCGATCAGGCACTCCGTCCCGGCGCAGAGTGGCGCCGACAGGGTTAGCGCTCGGTTAAGATCAAGGGCCCAGGTCTCGAAACCGCGGCGGCCGGGGATCGGTGAGCCGGGTCGCGTGAGGTGGTTCAGCGGTTGGCGGTGGTGATCGGGGAGGTGACGCCGCCGAGCGAGACCCAGGCGACCGCGTCCTGGCTCTCGCGCTTGATGAACACGTAGCCGGTCTTGTGCCAGGGCAGGATCGCGTTGGTCTTGTTGTCCAGCACCAGGTCGCCCCGGTCGGTGACGAGCGTCAGCACCGCGTGGCCCTCGCCCTTCTCGTCGATCACCACGGTCATGCGCATCGCCCGCCGCGGCAGGCCGGCCTCGACCAGCAGGTGCCGCTTGAGCAGCTGGAAGTCCTCGCAATCGCCGATGCCGTCCTCGGCCAGGTCCCAGCGATCGGCCACGTGCAGGTGGTCCTGGTCGGTCATCGGCTCGACCGCCTTGTTGACCCGCCGGTTCACCGACACGATCGTCGCCCAGGTCGCCGGCGTCAGGCTGATCCGGGCCGGCTCGCTCCGGTCGACCGC
>NZ_FMWU01000012.1 GCF_900103195.1 Methylobacterium sp. UNC378MF
CCGGACAAGACCTTCGACGTCGGCATCGCCGAGCAGCACGCGGTGACGTTCGCGGGGGGACTGGCGACGGAGGGCTACCGGCCGTTCGTGGCGATCTACTCGACCTTCCTGCAGCGGGCCTACGACCAGGTGGTGCACGACGTGGCGCTGCAGAACCTGCCCGTGCGGTTCTGCCTGGACCGGGCGGGTCTGGTGGGTGCGGACGGGGCGACGCACGCGGGGGCGTTCGACCTGGCGTATCTGTGCTGCCTGCCGAACATGACCGTGATGGCGGCTTCCGACGAGGCGGAGCTGGTGCACATGGTGGCGACGGCGCACGCGCATGACAGCGGCCCGATCGCGCTGCGCTACCCGCGCGGCGAGGGCGTGGGTGTCGAGCTTCCGGAGCGGGGCGAGGTCCTGGCCGTCGGCAAGGGCCGTGTGGTGCGCCGCGACGGGGAGGCGCGGGTTGCGATCCTGAGCCTGGGCACGCGCCTGTCGGAGGCCTTGAAGGCGGCCGACACGCTCTCGGAGCAGGGGGTTGCGGTGACGGTCGCGGATGCGCGGTTTGCCAAGCCTCTGGACGAGGCGCTGATCCTGGACCTGGCGCGGGAGCACGAGGTTCTGCTCACCATCGAGGAGGGCTCGCGCGGCGGGTTCGGCGCGATGGTGCTGCACCTGCTGGCCGAGCGGGGCGCGCTGGATGCGGGCCAGGTGCGGGTGCGGACGCTGACGCTGCCGGACGCCTACCAGGACCACGACAGCCCCGAGAAGATGTACGCCGAGGCCGGGCTCGATGCCAAAACCATCGTCCAGACAGCCCTCGACACATTGCCCGAGCGGAAGGACGGCCGGTCGCGCCTGCGGCTCGCCTGAACGGGCGGGCCCTTCGGCCCTCCGGAAATGCGGGCCGGGCCGCTTGCCGTGAGGGCGCGCCTACATCCCCGCATCGTGGCGCCGCCGACCCGGGCGGCGCCCGATCCGTGTCGTCGCAGCCCGTCCTTCGCCACGCTGCTCCCGATTGCGACGAGAGCGCGACACGAACCGTGAAACACCCGGCCCGTCCCGTCTTGCCGCCGCGCGCGATCCTCCGCATATCGCCGGCACGGGGTGAGGGCGCGCCTAGCCTTCCGAACCCCCGGTAAGCCTGTCGCATTGCGCCGACACGGGGACGAACGAGCGGATGACCTCCGAAAAACTGCGCCTGGGCGTCAACATCGATCACGTCGCGACCGTCCGCAACGCCCGCGGCGGAGACTACCCGGACCCCGTGCGGGCGGCTCTGCTCGCCGTCGAGGCGGGGGCTGACGGCATCACCGCGCATCTCCGCGAGGACCGGCGCCACATCCGCGACACCGACATCGAAGCGCTCAAGCGCGGCCTGTCCGTGCCGCTCAATTTCGAGATGGCGGCCACCGACGAGATGGTGGCGATCGCGCTCGCCACGCGCCCGCACGCCGCCTGCCTCGTCCCGGAGAAGCGCGAGGAGCGTACCACCGAGGGCGGCCTCGACATCGTCGGCGGGCGCGAACACCTCGCGCCGCGTATCCGCGACCTCGCGGAAGCCGGCATCCGCGTGTCGCTGTTCGTCGAGCCGGAGCCGGCGGTGATGGACGCCGCCCGCGCCCTGGGGGCGCCCGTGGTTGAGCTGCATACCGGCAGCTACTGTGAGGCCGCGCTCGAGGACGATGAGAGCCGCACAGCCCGGGAACTCGCCCGCATCCGGCGCGCGGCGGAGCACGGGGCCGGCCTCGGCCTCGAGATCCACGCGGGCCACGGGCTGACCCTCGGCAGCGTCGGCCCGGTGGCCGCGCTGCCGCAGATCCGGGAGCTGAATATCGGCCACTCGCTGATCGCCGACGCGATCTTCGTGGGGCTCGACCGGGCGGTGCGCGACATGCGGGCCGCCATGGATCGGGCGCGGCCGGCATGATCGTCGGGATCGGATCGGACCTCTGCGACATCCGCCGGATCGCCCGGACCCTGGATCGGCATGGGGAGCGCTTCACCCACCGGGTCTTCACCGATGGCGAGCGGGCCCGCTGCGACCGGCGGGCCGCCCGCGCCGAGGGCTACGCCCGGCGCTTCGCCGCCAAGGAGGCCTGCGCCAAGGCGCTCGGCACCGGCCTCAGCGCCGGCGTGTTCTGGCGCGACATGGAGGTGGTGAACCTGCCCTCCGGGCAGCCGACCCTCCGCCTCGCGGGCGGCGCGGCCGAGCGGCTCGCGGAACTCCTGCCGGCGGGGCACGCGGCGCGCCTGCACGTGAGTCTCACGGACGACCCGCCGATGGCGCAGGCCTTCGTGATCATTGAGGCCGTGCCGGTCTCTGTCGCCGGTTGAGGCGGTCCCCGCGGATTAGCCGGCCACGGTCGCGCGTTGCGGGGGGCTCGCGCATGGTCTAGACCGCCGGTCACGGCGGACACGATTGCGGCGCATTCCTCGGGACAACCGCATATCAGGCCGCGCGCGGCGGGGCCGCGCCCCGCTGGCGGCGGGCGACGAACCTCAACCGAAGACGGAACGCGCGCGTGGATTACGACGGCAAGCCGCTCAGGAAACCTGCCGAGACCGGCACCTGGGCCAGCATCCGCGAGACGCTGAAGGTCGGCATCCAGGCGCTGCTGATCGCCCTGGTGGTGCGGACGCTGCTGTTCCAGCCGTTCAACATCCCCTCGGGCTCGCTGGTGCCGACCCTGCTGATCGGCGACTACCTGTTCGTGTCGAAATATTCCTACGGCTATTCGAAGTACTCGCTGCCGCTTTCGGAATACATTCCGATCCAGGCCGACGGCCGGATCTGGGGCGCGGACCCGAAGCGCGGTGACATCGCGGTGTTCAAGCTGCCTAAGGACAACTCGACCGACTACATCAAGCGCGTGATCGGGCTGCCGGGCGACAAGATCCAGATGATCGACGGCGTGCTCAACATCAACGGCAAGGCGGTCAAGCGCGAGCGGATCGCCGATTACGAGACGACCGATCCCTACGGGCAACCCACCAAGGTTCCGCAATATATGGAGACGCTGCCCAACGGCGTGGTCCACCGGGTGATCGAGCGCGACGGCGACAACGGGTTCTGGGACAAGACCGAGCTGTACACGGTCCCGCCCGGTCACTTTTTCATGATGGGCGACAACCGCGACAATTCCACCGATTCGCGTGACCTCGCCAACGTCGGCTACGTGCCCTTCGCCAATCTGGTCGGGCGCGCCGAGATGATCTTCTTCTCGATCGACGAGGGCACACCGGCCTGGCAGGTCTGGAACTGGCCGGCCCATGTGCGCTGGTCGCGCCTGTTCACCACGATCCATTGACCGGTCCGGACTTGGACGACGCCGCGCAGCCCCGAGCCAATGCCCGATCCCGCCGGGCCCACAAGCCGCGCCCGCCCCTGAGCGCACTCGAGGAGCGGATCGGACACAGCTTCGCCGATCAGGACCTGCTCACCCGCGCCCTGACCCATACCAGCAAGGCCAGCGGCCGGGGCGGCAGCTACCAGCGCCTGGAATTCCTGGGCGACCGCGTGCTCGGGCTCGCGGTCGCCGATCGCCTCTACGGCGCCTTCCCCGAGGCGGACGAGGGCGACCTCTCCCGGCGGCTGGCCGCCCTCGTCCGGCGCGAGACCTGCGCGGTCGTGGCCGCCGCCTGGGAAGTCGGCCCGCACCTGATCCTCGGCCAGGGCGAGGTGATGGGCGGCGGGCGGCGCAACCAGACGATCCTCGCCGATGTCTGCGAGGCGATCCTGGGTGCGATCTATCTCGACGCCGGGTTCGATGCCGCCCGGGCGGTGGTCGAGGCGCATTTCCACCCGGGCGAGCCCACGGCGGCGGCGCGGGGCCGCGACGCCAAATCCGCCCTCCAGGAATGGGCCATGGGCCGCAGCCTGCCGATCCCCACCTATGAGGTGGTGGAACGCACCGGCCCCGATCACGCGCCCCGGTTCCGCATCGCCGTCCAGGTGCAGGGTCTCGAGCCCGGTCTCGGCGACGGCACGTCGAAGCGGATCGCCGAGCAGGCCGCTGCCCGGGCGTTGATGGAGCGCGAGGGAATCGGGGCCTCTGCGGATGCGGGGCTGACGGAGACAGCATGAACGCGCACGACCAGGACGATCACGACGAGCAAGCCGATCACGACACGCAGGACGGCCCTGGCGGCAGGCCGGGCCAGGAGCCCGCGCGCGACCCGTCCATGCTCCCGGGTACGCCCGCCGACGCCCGGGCCGGCTTCGTCGCGCTGATCGGCGTGCCGAATGCCGGCAAGTCGACCCTGCTCAACAACCTCGTCGGCACCAAGGTCTCGATCGTCTCTCGCAAGGTGCAGACGACCCGGGCCCTGGTGCGGGGCATCCTCATCGAGGGCTCGGCCCAGGTCGTGCTGGTCGACACACCCGGCATCTTCGCGCCCAAGCGCCGCCTCGACCGCGCGATGGTGCACTCGGCCTGGAGCGGCGCCTCCGACGCCGATGCCGTCTGCCTGCTGGTCGACGCGCGCAAGGGTGTCGACGCCGAAGTGGAGGCGGTGCTCGGGCGGCTCGGCGAGGTGAGGCGCGAGAAGCTGCTGATCCTCAACAAGATCGACCTGATCCCGCGGGAGCGGCTGCTCGATCTCGCCGCCAAGCTCAACGCCGCCGCGCCCTTCGCCGAGACCTTCATGATCTCGGCGCTCAACGGCGACGGCGTCGCAGACCTGCGCCGGGCGCTGGCCGCCCGGATGCCGCCGGGTCCCTGGCTCTATCCGGAGGATCAGGTCTCGGACGCGCCCCTGCGCATGCTCGCCGCCGAGATCACCCGGGAGAAGATCTACGACCGGCTGCACGAGGAGCTGCCCTACCGCTCCACGGTGGAGACCGACCAGTGGCAGATCCGGCCCGACGGGTCGGTGCGGATCGAGCAGACGATCTTCGTCGAGCGGGAGAGCCAGCGCTCGATCGTGCTCGGCAAGGGCGGCCAGACCATCCGGTCGATCGGGCAGGCGGCCCGTATCGAGATCGCCGAGGCGGCCGACGCCAAGGTCCACCTGTTCCTCCACGTGAAGGTGCGGGAGAACTGGGCCGACGATCCGGCCCGCTACCGCGAGATGGGCCTGGAATTCCCGCGAGGCTGACGCGCCGGGCCGCGCGCGGGAGGCTGGGCTTCCCGACCGGTTCCGGTATAAACGCGGTGTTCCCCCCGGATGAACCGAGTCGGGTGCGGGTTTACCCCGCTCCGCCGCGGATTTGCGTTCCGGAGCCGGCACTCCAGATCCCGAACCGTTCATGCGCCATGCCGTCTACGGCCTGCCGCCGGCCGACCTCGCCGAGGTCCCCGGCGACGCCGTCCAGCTTTCCCCATTGATCCCCGGCGCCGAACGGCTGGAGGATCTGTCCGAGAACAGCCTCGCCTCGGCCACCGTGCTCGCACCGCCCGGAACGGTCGAGCGGCGCTACGTGCTGGCCCAGGTGCTGCGCGCCCTCGGGCCGGGCGGCCGCATGGTCGCCCTGGCGCCGAAGGATCGCGGCGGCACCCGCCTGGCCAAGGAGCTGACGACCTTCGGCTGCGCGGCCGCCGACCAGCCGCGCCGGCACCACCGGATCTGCACGGCCGAGCGCCCGACGGCGCCAGCCGGCCTCGCCGAGGCGATCGACGAGGGCGGTCCGCGCCACGTCGACAACCTCGCCCTGTGCACGCAGCCCGGCATCTTCTCGTGGGACCGGCTCGATCCCGGCACGGCGCTGCTCCTGGCGAACCTGCCGGCCCTGAAGGGCCGGGGCGCCGATTTCGGCTGCGGCCTGGGCATCCTGTCTCGGGCGGTGCTCGCGTCCGAGGCGGTGACCGCGATGACGCTGGTGGAGATCGACCGCCGGGCCGTCGAGATGGCGCGCCGCAACGTCGCCGACCCGCGGGCCACGATCCACTGGGCGGATGTCCGGACGCCCGGCGTGGTGCCGGACCCGCTCGATTTCATCGTCACCAATCCACCGTTTCACGAAGGCGGAGCCGAGGACCCATCCCTCGGCCGCGCCTTCATCGCGCGGGCGTCCGCGGTGCTGCGGCCGGGCGGCACGCTCTGGCTCGTGGCCAACGCGCACCTGCCCTACGAGGCGGCCCTGCGCGAGGCGTTCCGGATCGTCTCCGTCGCCGTGCAGGCGAACGGCTACCGCGTCTACGAGGCGCGCCGGTGAGCGCGGCAAAGTCCGTCCGGCTCGACAAGCTCCTGGCCAATCTGGGTTACGGCTCGCGCCGCGAGATCCAGAACCTCGCCCGCGCCGGCGCGATCCGCCTCGACGGCGCCGAACTGGACGATGCCGGCGACCGGATCGTCCTCGACCCGGGCCTGCCGGGCCGGCTGACGATCGACGGCGCGCCCCTCGATCCGCTGCCGGGCCTGTGCCTCATGCTGCACAAGCCGCTGGGCGTGACCTGCTCGCACAAGGAGGCCGGTCCGCTGGTCTACGGGCTTCTGCCCGAGCGCTGGCGCCGCCGCGACCCGCCGCTCTCCACCGTCGGGCGGCTCGACAAGGAGACGTCGGGCCTCCTGCTGATGACCGACGACGGGGCGCTGCTGCACCGGATCATCAGCCCGAAGGCCCAGGTGGCGAAGCGCTACCGCGTGACCCTCGACCGGCCGCTGACCGGCCGGGAGGCGGACATCTTCGCGTCGGGCGCGCTGATGCTGGAGGGCGAGGAGCGCCCGCTCCTGCCGGTGCAGCTCGACGCCGCCGATGCCACGCATTGTGCCGTGACGCTGACGGAGGGGCGCTATCATCAGGTCCGCCGGATGTTCGCCGCCGTCGGCAACCACGTCGCGGCCTTGCACAGGGATCGTGTCGGCGGCCTCGACCTGCCGGCGGATCTGGCGGCGGGGGCGTACCGGGTGATGACGGGCGACGACGTGGCGGCGGTGTTCGCGGGCAGGTGATCCGGGCTGCGCACCTGTCAGTGCAGCGCCCGGTCGAGGGCAACGACCGCGCCAATGACGGCGAGTGTCTGGAAGCCGATCAAGCCAGCCACCCAGCGCACGATTTCGGACCGCGTATCCGCCAGCTCGGCGCGCAGATCCGCCTTCGTGACGAGATCGCCCTGCAACGCTTCCGCCATGGCATCGGCCAAGCCCTCCGCCTGTTCCGGTGAGAGCTTGGCCTTCTCCCGGACGGTCCGAGCGAATTTCAGGGTGTCGAATGCGACCGCCGCCACGATCCTCACTATCGCGAGGCAAGCCCGCGTGTTGCAAGCGGATTGAACGCAGGCTGTGATTGAGGGATGGCCCGCGCCGCTCCGCAAAGCCTTGCCTTCGCACCCGCCCTCTGCTAAGCGCCGGCCCATCCCACACGCGGAGCCGGCCTCATGCCTGAATGAGGCGTTTCCGGTGGTCGTCCGAACGCTCGGCCGACCGCATCCCTCCGCGGCGGATTTAACCGGAGAGCACAAAGAATGGCCGTCGATTTCTCTATGCGTCAGCTCCTCGAGGCGGGCGCCCATTTCGGACACCAGTCGCACCGCTGGAACCCGAAGATGCAGCCGTACATCTTCGGTACGCGCAACAACATCCACATCATCGACCTCGCCCAGACCGTGCCGGCGCTCCACCAGGCGCTGCAGGCGGTGAGCGACACCGTCGCCAAGGGCGGCCGCGTGCTGTTCGTCGGCACCAAGCGTCAGGCGGCCGACACGATCGCCGAGGCGGCCAAGCGCTCGGCCCAGTACTACGTCAACTCCCGCTGGCTTGGCGGCATGCTCACCAACTGGAAGACCATCTCGGGCTCGATCTCGCGCCTGCGCAAGGTCACCGAGACGCTGGAGACCGGCGGCCCGGGCCTGACCAAGAAGGAGCGCCTGATGCTCTCCCGTGAGAAGGAGAAGCTCGAGAAGGCGCTCGGCGGCATCAAGGACATGGGCGGCGTCCCCGACCTGCTGTTCGTGATCGACACCAACAAGGAGCAGCTGGCGATCAAGGAGGCGAACCGCCTCGGCATCCCGGTGGCCGCCATCGTCGACACCAACTGCAACCCGGACGGCATCAGCTACATCGTTCCGGCCAATGACGATGCCGGCCGCGCCATCGCGCTCTACTGCGACCTGATCGCCAAGGCTGCCATCGACGGCATCTCGCGCGCGCAGGGCTCGTCGGGCATGGACCTCGGCGCCTCCGAGGAGCCGATGGCCGAGGAGCTGCCGGCCAACGACGACGCGGCCGTCTCGGTCGAGTCCGATGCCCTCGATCCGGCCGACGTGGCGATGCTCGCCGAGACGACGGAGCATTTCGAGCTGCTCGCCGCCCCGCGCGGCGCGCCGGACGACCTGACCAAGCTCAATGGCGCCGGCCCGCAGATCGTGCAGAAGCTCAACGACGCCGGCATCTACCATTACTGGCAGCTCGCCGCGATGACCCCCGAGGATGTCGCCAAGGTCGATGCCGACCTGAAGCTCAACGGCCGCATCGATCGCGATTCGTGGGTCTCGCAGGCCCGCGGCTTCGTCGAGGCCGCCGCCGCGGCCTGATCCATCGGGTTCTCGCGGCGGCTCCGTCATCGGGCCGTCGCGGTTCCAGGCATACCGGGCCCGGCCGCTCACCCGCGCGCCGGGCCTCTCGCATCCAGACCACACGAAAGGGACCGCCATGGCCAACATCACCGCCGCGATGGTGAAGGAGCTCCGGGAGAAGACCGGCGCCGGCATGATGGATTGCAAGGGCGCGCTCAACGAGACGCAGGGCGATATCGAGGCCGCCATCGACTGGCTGCGCAAGAAGGGTCTCGCCAAGGCCGCCAAGAAGGCCGGCCGGGTCGCCGCCGAGGGCTTGGTCGCGGTCGAGTCCGCTGGCCACCATGCCGCGATCGTCGAGGTGAATTCCGAGACCGACTTCGTCGCCCGCAACGACGCCTTCCAGGCTTTCGCCCGCGAGGCCGCCAAGATCGCGCTCAACACCGACGGCACGTTGGAAGGCCTCCAGGCCGCCCATTTCCCCGGCGCCACCGAGACCGTCTCGGAGAAGCTGCAGGCCCTGATCGCCACGATCGGCGAGAACATGAACCTTCGGCGCGTTGCCAAGCTCGAGGTCAAGAAGGGCGTGATCGCCTCCTACGTGCACAGCCAGATCTCAGAGGGCCTCGGCAAGATCGGCGTACTCGTGGCGCTGGAATCCGAGGGCGACGTCGAGGCGCTGTCGGCCCTCGGCCGTCAGATCGCCATGCACGTTGCGGCGACCAACCCGGTGGCGCTCGACGCCTCGGGCGTCGATGCCGCCACGGTGGAGCGCGAGTCGAACATCCTGCGCGAGAAGAACGCCGGCAAGCCGGATCACGTCCTCGCCAAGATCATCGAGAGCGGCCTGAAGAGCTACTACAAGGAGGTCACCCTCCTGGAGCAGCCCTTCGTGCACGACGGCTCGAAGACGGTGAGCCAGGTCCTGAAGGAAGCCGGCTCCAAGGTTGGCGGCCCGGTGACCCTGACGGGCTTCGTCCGCTACGCGCTGGGCGAGGGCATCGAGAAGGAAGAGGGACCGGACTTCGCCACCGAGGTCGCTCAGCAGGCCGGTCGCGCCTGACGGTCAGTCCCGACCGCCCGGCGCGCCGGGCTGCACCGAGACCAGCCCCGTCCGGTTCGTACCGGGCGGGGCTTCTCGTTTTCCGGCACACGAAAGCGTTCCCGCACGCGTCGTGTTGCGCCGCACACCTTGGTTTGCGGCGCAGCGCTATTGTCGGATCATGGCTTTGAAACCCTTCTCCTACCTGATGATCGGCGTGTTCGCGTCCGGTCTGGTCATGACCGTTCTGGGCGCCGTTGGCGTCCTGGCGGGCAGCTGAAAACCGGCACCGGCGCGCGCAGGGTCGTGCCGGTGCCCCGTCGGAACGCGAGGGGCCTGTCTCACGACAAGTCGTGCCTCCGCTGCAATGCCTCCGCTGCAATTCGATCGATGCCACCCGTCTGATCGGCCTCAGCCCCTCGACGCGGCTCCCGCGCCTGACGTAGAAGCCTCCCCGGTTTGCGCGATGCGGGATGGAGCCGGGAACCCCGATGCCGGATACGACGCCGTTTCGCCGGATATTGCTGAAGCTGTCGGGTGAGGCTCTGGCCGCCCCGGACGGGTACTGGTTGCACCCGCCAACCCTGGCGGGGCTGGCCGAGGACATCGCCCGCACGATCGAGGCGGGCGCAGAGGTCGCCATCGTGGTCGGCGGCGGCAACATGATCCGCGGGGCCCGGATCTCGGCGGCCGGCTGGATCGACCGGGCCACCGGCGACTCGCTCGGGATGATGGCCACGGTCATGAACTCGCTGGCGATCGAGACGGCGCTGAACGCGGCCGGCGTCCAGGCGCGAACCATGTCGGCGGTATCGATGCCGACCATCTGCGAGACCTACGCCCGGCAGCCGGCGCTGCATCACCTCGACAAGGGTCAGGTGGTTGTCCTGGCCGGCGGCACCGGCAACCCGTTCTTCACCACCGACACCGCCGCCGTCCTGCGCGCCGCGGAACTCCGCTGTGACGCGGTGCTGAAGGCGACGCAGGTCGACGGGGTCTACTCGGCTGACCCGAAGAAGGACCCGAGCGCGACCCGCTATGACCGCATCACCCACGACGAGGCCATCGCCCGCGATCTGAAGGTGATGGACACCGCCGCCTTCGCGCTGGCCCGGGAGAGCAAGCTGTCGATCCTCGTCGGATCGCTGCACCCGCCGAGTTCGATCGCCGCGATCCTGTCGGGCGAGGCGCCCTCGACCCTCGTGGCGCCCTAGACGGGGCGACCCCTTCGTCTGACCTCGGTCCGGTGCCTGCCGGCCGCCTCGGCCTCCCGGGGCCGCGCAGCGGAGCCCGGGATCCGGACGCGCCGACAAGTCAAAGCAAGGCGCCGTCCGTGTTTCGGGGTCGCCCGCCTCCGGCGGGTCCCTTCGGGTCCGGACTCGCCCACGGCGCCCCGGAATGACGGTGGGCGACGCGCCGGCCCATCCCATCGGCTACCCCTGCCTGGGCTCCTCCCGACCGGAAGACGGTTTGCGGCCCTGAAAAAATTCGTCCATTGAGGCCGCGATTGCCCGCGCCGGGCTCAAGATACCGTCAGACGTCTCGGGACGACCCTCATGGCCACACCGGAATTCGATCTCAACGACATCAAGCGCCGGATGCAGGGCGCCGTCGCCTCGCTCTCGAAGGATCTCGGCTCGCTGCGCACCGGGCGCGCCACGCCGTCGCTCCTCGACCCGATCCAGGTCGACGCCTACGGCTCGATGATGCCGATGGCGCAGGTCGCCACCGTCAGCGTGCCGGAGCCCCGGCTCCTGTCGATCTCGGTCTGGGACCGCAGCATGGTCACGGCCGTCGAGAAGGCGATCCGCGAATCCGACCTCGGCCTCAACCCGCAGACGGAGGGGCAGACCATCCGGCTCCGCATCCCCGAGATGAACGAGCAGCGCCGCAAGGAGATGGTCAAGGTCGCCCACAAATACACCGAGGAGGCCCGCGTCGCCGTGCGCCACGTCCGCCGGGACGGGCTCGATCATCTCAAGAAGCTCCTGAAGGACAGCGCCATCTCGGAGGATGACGAGAAGCGCCAGGCCGCCGACGTGCAGAAGGCGACCGACCAGTACATCGCCGAGATCGACGGTGTGCTGGCCTCCAAGGAGAAGGAGATCATGCAGGTCTGAGGCGAAGGACGGGACGCGCGTGACCTCCGCCGCCGCACCGGCCGCGCGTCCCTCGGGGCGGCGCGAGCTGTGGCTGCGCGTCGCCTCGGGCCTCGTGCTCGGGGCCGGCGTGCTGGCCGCCCTGGTCTATGGCGGCTGGCCCTTCGCGGGGATCTGGCTCGCCGCCGGCATCGTCGGCTTCGCCGAGTGGATGGTGATGAGCCGCACCGAGCCACGCGAGGTTCTGATCGCGCTGGGTGCGGCGACGCTAGGCGCCCTGCTGCTCTGCCAGCGCGGCGGCGCCCCGACGCCGGCCTGCCTCGCGGTCCTTCTGCTCGGCGCCGCCGCCTGCGCCACGGTGGCGCGGACCGGCCGGGGACGCTTTCGCGCCTTCGTGGGCGTGCTTGGCGCCGCCGCTATCGCGGCGGTGCCCGTGGCTCTGCGCGACGATCCCGCCATCGGCCTCGTCGGCCCGGCCTGGATGTTCGCGGTGGTCTGGTCCACCGACATCGCCGCCTATTTCTCGGGCCGGAAGATCGGCGGCCCGAAGCTGATGCCTCGGGTCTCGCCCAACAAGACCTGGTCGGGGGCCCTCGGCGGCCTCGTCGGCGCGGTCGCGGCCGGGACCCTGGTGCCGGTGATCGCCGACCTTGCCGGAATGGCCCTGCCCAGTGCCGCCTCGCTGCCGGTGGTGGCGGGCGTGAGTGCGCTGGCCTCCGTCCTGAGCCAGGCGGGGGATCTGATCGAATCCGGTCTCAAGCGCCATTACGGCGTGAAGGATTCCGGAAAGATCATCCCGGGCCATGGCGGCGTCATGGACCGGCTCGACGGTTTCTTCGCGGTCGCCGTGCTGGCGGCTCTCTATCTCGCCCTGCGCGGGGGCGGTCTGATCGCGTGACGATGAGGGAGTTGAACCCGTGACCCAGGTCGTCACCGTCTTCGGCGCCACCGGCTCGATCGGCCGCTCCACCGCCGACCTGCTCGCCCAGCATGCCGACCGGTTCCGCGTCGGCGCCCTGGTCGGCGGCAAGGATCCCGTAGCCCTGGCCAAGGTCGCGCGTGAGCTGAACGCCTCGTTCGCGGCGCTTGCCGACGAATCCGCCGGCGCTGCGCTTGCCGAGGCCCTGTCGGGCTCCGGCATCCCCAACGGTGCGGGGGAGGGGGCCGTCATGGAGGCCGCTGCCCGGGACGCCGACATCGTCGTGGCGGCCGTGAGCGGCGCTGCGGGCCTGAAATCGACCCATGCCGCGCTTCGCCTCGGCCGCAAGGTGGCGCTCGCCAACAAGGAGAGCCTCGTCTGTGCCGGCGACGCCTTCATGCGCGACGCGGCGCGCTACGGCGCCACGATCCTGCCGATGGATTCCGAGCACGACGCCCTGAGCCAGGCGCTCGCCGGCCGGCCGCTGGCCGATGTCCGCACCATGATGATCACGGCCTCGGGCGGCCCGTTCCGGACTTGGACCCGCGAGCGGATCGCCGCCGCCTCCGCGGCCGAGGCCGCCGCCCATCCGACGTGGTCGATGGGCATGAAGATCAACATCGATTCGGCGAGCCTGATGAACAAGGGCCTCGAACTGATCGAGGCGCACCATCTGTTCGGCATCGAGCCCGAGCGCCTCGATGTCGTGGTGCATCCGCAATCGGTGATCCACGGCATGGTCTACTGGCTCGACGGCGCGGTGACGGCCGAGCTGGCGCTGCCCGACATGCGGGTGCCGATCTCGCACTGCCTCGGCCTCGGCGACCGGCTGGCCATCGAGCGCGGCCGCCCCCTCGACCTCGTGACGCTCGGGTCGCTCACCTTCGAGGCGGCGGACGAGGCGCGTTTTCCCTGTCTGCGGATCGCCCGGGCGGCGCTGGCCGCGGGCGGTGCGGCGCCGACCGTGATGAACGCGGCCAACGAGATCGCGGTGGCGGCCTTCATCGCCGGCCGGATCGGCTTCTACGGCATCAGCGATCTGGTCGAGCGCGCCTGCGCGCACTTCGCCGCGCAGTATCGCACCGCGCCGGCCGACGTCGACGAGGCGCTCGCCATCGACGCGCATGTACGGATCTGGAGCGCCGAGGCCCTGCCCGAGCTGCGCGCCGCCGGCTGACCCCCGGCTCAGCGCGTGGGGCCGTAGCCGGCCAGGAACACCCGCACCGCCGCGTCGACCTGATGGCGCATCTCGGCCTCGCCGGCGATGCCGCCCGCCGCGAACAGCAGGCGCGTCAGCAGCCCCGCCTGGCAGAGGTGGAGGAAGTGCCGGGCCGCGAGTTCGGTATCGGCGACCACCAGGCGTCCCGCCTGGACCTGCGCGTCGAGATAGCGCGAGAGGCGGTCGACGCCGCAGGCGGGTCCCGCTTCGTAGAAGACCTGCCCGAAGCGCGGGAACTTCTCGCAGGCGCCGATCACCATCCGCACCACCGACACATGCTGCGGCCGGCACATCTCGGCGAGAAAGCTGGTGCCGAGACGCGTCAGCACGGCGGTCACGTCCGGATCGTCCGCGTCGAGGGTGAACAGGGCCTCGGCGAGGCTGCTCTTCTCCTGGATGATCAGGGCCTCGAACAGGTCTTCCTTGTTCTCGAAATAGACGTAGAGCGTGCCCTTGGAGACCCCGGCCGTGCGGGCAATCTCGCCCATGCTGGTGCCGTCGAAACCCGCCGCCAGGAAGACGGTCCGCGCGCCCTCGAGAATCTGCTGACGCTTGTCGCCCTCGTGCTGGGCCTGACCCCGTTCCAGAACCGCACCCTGAGCCATCATTCCGCTCCGCGTCCGTGACGCCGCCACGCTTGACCGAACCGTTCGGTCAAAATAACCTGTGGCTTCTTCGGGGGCGCGTCAAGTCGTGCCTCGTTATTGACCGAACGGTTCGGTCATTGATCTCGAGGCGCTGACATGTCCCTGCGCGAGGACGCCGATCGGCTCGATACCGGTCTTGAGGCCCGTATTGCCACAAGCGACGAGGAGCGCGCCGAGCAACCCGCCCCGCCAGCGCCCGTCGCCGTCGGCGTGTCCGCACCGAGCCCGGCCGCTGCCGAGACAAGTCCGGCCCGCAAGCGTCCCTTGAAGAGGCTCGTCCTGCTCGGCCTGCTGGCGGCTGTGCTGGGCGGCGGTGCCTACCAGGGATGGCAATGGTGGTCCGTCGGGCGGTTCTTCGTCTCCACCGACGACGCCTATGTCCAGGCCGATATCTCGGTGCTCGCGGCCAAGGTCTCCGGCTACCTGGACTCCGTCCCGGTGGTGAACGGTCTCGCGGTCAGGAAGGGCGACGTCATCGCCAAGCTCGACGACGGCGATTACCGCCTCGCGCTGCAGGCCGCTCAGGACAAGCTCGCCACGCAGGAGAGCACGATCGCACGGATCGCCCGGCAGGCCGAGGCCGCCCAGGCGCAGGTCGCCCAGGCCGCCGCGCAACTCGACGCGACCCGCGCCGACGCGGTCCGCGCCCAGGCCGATTTCACCCGGGCGACGCAGATGCAGGCCGATTATGTCGCCAAGTCGCGCATCGATCAGACCCGCGCCGACCGCGACCGCACCGACGCTTCCGTCAAGGCCATGGAGGCGGGCTTGGTGGCGGCCCGCGCCAATGTCGATGTCCTGCAGGCGCAGAAGCGCGAGGCCGAGAGCCTCGCGGCGGAACTCCGCACCGCCGTCGACCGGGCCCGCCGCGACCTCGCCTTCACGGAGATCCGCGCGCCCTTCGACGGGGTGGTGGGCAACAAGGCCGTCGAGGCCGGCGCCTATGTCGGGCCGGGTACCCGGATCGCCGCGCTGGTGCCGCTCCAGAGCGTGCGGATCGACGCGAACTTCAAGGAGACCCAGGTCGAGCGCATGCGTCCCGGCCAGCCAGTGACGGTCACGGTCGACGCCTATCCGGACCGCGAGATCCACGCCGTCGTGGAATCGTTCTCGCCGGCCTCCGGCTCGGTGTTCAGCCTGCTGCCGCCCGACAATGCGACGGGGAACTTCACCAAGATCGTCCAGCGCCTGCCGGTGCGGGTGCGCGTGCCCGAGGAGGTCGCCCGCGAGGGCCTGCTGCGGCCCGGCCTGTCGGTGGTGGTGCGGGTCGATACCCGCGCCGGCGCGGACCGGTCCGTCCTGGACCGGGCTTCGGTCGCGCGCCCGATCAGCACCGCGAGCCGCTGAGGCCGGCCATGGCCGCCACTGCAGCCCTCGCGCCGGGAGCGCCCGCCGGCGCCGCCGAGGCGCCCCTCGACCGCCGCCGCATGGTGGCGTTCGTCTGCATGGTCTTCGGGATGTTCATGGCGATCCTGGACATCCAGATCGTCTCGGCCTCCCTGAACGAGATCCAGGCCGGCCTCTCGGCCTCCGGCGACGAGATCCCCTGGGTCCAGACCAGCTATCTCATCGCGGAGGTCATCTCGATCCCGCTCTCCGGCACCCTGTCGCGGGTGCTCTCGACGCGGTGGATGTTCGCCATCTCGGCGGGCGGCTTCACGGTGATGAGCCTGATGTGCGCCACCTCCTCGTCGATCGGCGAGATGATCGTCTGGCGGGCGCTCCAGGGCTTCATCGGCGGCGGCATGATCCCCACCGTCTTCGCGGCGGCCTTCACGATCTTCCCGCCCTCGAAGCGGACCATCGTCTCGCCGATGATCGGTCTCGTGGCGACGCTGGCGCCGACGATCGGGCCGACGGTCGGCGGCTACCTGACCGACATCCTGTCGTGGCACTGGCTGTTCCTGATCAACGTCGTGCCGGGCATCTTCGTGACGGTCTCGACCTGGATCCTGGTCGATTTCGACGAGCCCAATTACGGCCTGATCAAATCGTTCGACTGGGCCGGGCTCGCCTTCATGGCCGGCTTCCTCGGCTGCCTCGAATACGTGCTGGAGGAGGGGCCGAACCACGACTGGCTGCAGGACGAGGCGGTCTTCGCCTGCGCCATCGTCTGCGGAACCTCGGCGCTGCTGTTCTTCTGGCGGGTCTTCACGGCGAAGCAGCCGATCGTCGATCTCAGGGCCTTCTCGGACCGGAACTTCGCCAGCGGCTGCGTGGCGAGCTTCGTGCTGGGCATCGGCCTCTACGGGCTGACCTACATCTACCCGGTCTACCTCGCCCGGGTCCGCGGCTACTCGGCGCTGATGATCGGCGAGACGATGTTCGTCTCGGGCCTGTGCATGTTCGCCACCGCCCCGATCGCCGGGCGGCTCTCCGGCAAGGTCGATCCGCGCATCATGATGGGCGTGGGCTTCGTCGGCTTCGCCTGCGGCACGTGGATCGTCACCGGCCTGACCAAGGACTGGGACTTCTACGAGCTGCTGCTGCCGCAGGTGCTGCGCGGCTGCTCGCTGATGCTGTGCATGATCCCGATCAACAACATCGCCCTGGGGACGTTGCCGCCGGCGCGGATGAAGAACGCGTCGGGGCTCTTCAACCTGACTCGCAACCTCGGCGGTGCGGTCGGTCTCGCGCTGATCAATACGATCCTCAACGACCGGTGGGACCTCCACCTCGCGCGGCTGCACGAGCGCTTCACCTGGGCGAGCACGGCCGCGGTGGAGCGCCTCGACACGATGCAGCGCGGCTTCGACGCCTATGGCAGCGCCGCATCCGACATGGCGCTGAAGGCGATGACCAACACGGTGCGGATCCAGGGCCTCGTGATGGCCTTCGAGGATGTGTTCCTGGCGCTCACAATCCTGTTCCTGGCGATGGCCTGTGCGGTTCCCGTGATCCGGAGGCCGAGTCCCGGGGCGAGCGGCGGGGGCGGCCACTGACGGGCAGCTCCGAGCCCGTTCGATCGGCGGGTGCGGAATCGGACGGTGCGTGCGACCTTCCGCGGCCGGCGTGCAGGATTGGGTTGGCGGTCGGCACCGCCCATCTGCTAGACAGGGCGGATGGCCGGCCCGAGAAGCCGGCGCCGAGACGGCCAGGATACGGCTTATGGACTTCCTCAACGCGATGGGCGGCACCGCCGGCGGCTTCTTCGGTGCCGTGATCCCGTTCCTGTTCGTGCTCACGGTCGTGGTGTTCGTGCACGAGATGGGCCACTTCCTGGTCGGGCGCTGGTGCGGGGTCGGCGTGCATGCCTTCTCGCTCGGCTTCGGTCCCGAGCTGTTCGGGTTCAACGACCGCCGCGGCACCCGCTGGAAGCTCTGCGCGATCCCGCTCGGCGGCTACGTGAAGTTCCACGGCGACGTGAACGGCGCCAGCATGCCCGATCCCGAGGCCGTCGCCCGGATGAGCCCGCAGGAGCGGGCGATCAGCTTCCCGACCCAGCCCGTCTCCAAGCGCGCCGCGATCGTCGCCGCCGGGCCGGTGGCGAACTTCATCCTGGCGATCCTGCTCTTCGCCGGCGCCATCTGGCTCGGCGGCCGCTACGAGCTGCCCGCTCGGGTCTCGTCGGTGGAGCCGAACAGCGTCGCCGCTCAGGCCGGCTTCCAGCCCGGCGACGTGATCACCGCCATCGACGGCGAGAAGATCGGCGACTTCAACGCCATGTACCGCACGGTGACCGGCAGCGCCGGCACACCGCTGACCTTCACGGTGGAGCGCAACGACCAGCCCATCACGATCCAGGCGACGCCGGCCACCTTCGAGGAGAAGACGCCCTTCGGCCGCCACCGGATCGGCCGGCTCGGCATCCGCTCGCCCGCGGGCTCGGAGGCCCGACTCGTGAATTACGGGGCGCTCGACTCGCTCAACCTCGGCGTGAAGGAGACCTACTTCGTCGTCGAGCGCACGTTCTCGTATCTCGGCAAGCTCGTCACCGGCCGGGAATCGGCCGACCAGCTCTCGGGTCCGATCGGCATCGCCCGCGTCTCCGGCGAGGTCGCCAAGACCGGCGGCGTCGGCGGTCTGGTCGGGCTGATCGCCCTGCTCTCGGTCTCGATCGGTCTGCTCAACCTGTTCCCGGTGCCGCTGCTCGATGGCGGGCACCTGCTGTTCTACGCCTTCGAGGTGGTGCGCGGCCGTCCGCTCAGCGAGCGGGCCCAGGAGATCGGATTCCGCATCGGGCTCGCCCTGGTGCTGATGCTGATGCTGTTCGCCGCCTGGAACGACATCCTCAATCTCGGCGCCTCCTGGCGGAACACCTGATCCGAGCTCGGCAGGGATCCCGGGATCCCCGCCGGATCTCCACCGGAAAGGCTGCCCCAATCCCGCCGCGATCTCGCCCGGACACCGCCCGGATGACGCCGCCGCGGCGCGTCGAAACGGGGTTAAGATCGGGTTCACGGCATCGCGAGCCCAGCTGAAAACGCTCGAAGACTGAGACGTTTACGCGCCGTTCACCACGATCTGCGGTTTGTCGGCATGCTGACCGCACCGTTAAGTGGCGCGAAGGCCACGACCCCCCAAAATCCCCTGACGATGGCCTCCCGCGCGTTTGCTTGGCAGGGGAATCCCGCTAAGAGCTACGCTTGGACCGAAGCCACGCTTGGACCAGGTGACGGGACGGCCGATCAACGGTCGCCTGTGACGGGCTAACCCCCGCGACCAGAACAGAAACGGGCGATTGCATGATGTCGTTGACGGGGAAGCCCCGACGTAAGTCGGTGCGGAAAACCATCGTCCTAGTCACTGCGGGTCTTGGCGTTGTCCTGAGCGGGGCCGCCCAGGCGCAGCAGATCGTCGTCCAGGGCAACCAGCGCGTCGATGCGGACACGATCCGGTCCTACGTGACCGGGACGGCGTCCGGCTCCGCCGAGGAGGCCCGCCGCAACCTGCTCGCAAGCGGGATGTTCTCCGACGTGAAGGTCGCCCAGTCGGGTGGCCGCACGGTGGTGACCGTCCGCGAGAACAACCTGATCAACCGCGTTGTCTTCGAGGGCAACAAGAAGGTCGAGAAGGCCACCCTTGAGGGTATCGTCGAGGCCAAGGCCCGGGGCCCGTACAGCGAGGCGATCATCAACGCCGACCTCGCGCGTATTCGCGACGTCTACAAGCGCTTCGGCCGCGGAACCGCCAAGGTGACCTACCGCACGGTCGACCTGCCCAACGGCCGCGTCGACGTGATCTACCAGGTCGACGAAGGCGATAAGACCGGTATCATCTCGATCAACTTCGTCGGCAACAACGCCTATTCCGAGCGGACCCTGAAGGGGCTGATGAGCTCCTCGGAGATGAACTTCCTGTCGTTCATCAAGACCTCCGACGTCTACGATCCCGACCGCATCACCAACGACCTCGACCAGGTCCGCCGCTACTACCTGAAGAACGGCTACGCCGACTTCCAGGTGGTCAGCGCCGACGCGCGCTACGTCGAGGGCGAGAAGTCCGGCTACGTCATCACTGTCACGGTGAACGAGGGCGAGCAGTACAAGGTCGGCGCCGTCCAGGTGGATTCGCGCCTGCCAGGCCTCGACACCACGAAGCTCGACACCGACATCGCGACCTCCGTGGGCGACATCTACAACGCCGACGACGTCGAGAAGACGCTCAACAACGTCACCCGCGAGGTCAACCGCGCCGGCTACCCGTTCGCGCAGGTTCGCCCGACCGGCCAGCGCGATCCGGCCAGCCATCAGGTCTCCCTGGGCTTCGTGGTCGAGGACGGCCCGCACGTCTACGTCGAGCGCATCAACATCCGCGGTAACACCCGCACCCGCGACTACGTCATCCGCCGCGAGCTCGATATCGCGGAGGGCGATGCCTACAACCGCGTGCTGACCGACCGCGCCGAGCGGCGCCTGAACGGCCTGGGCTTCTTCAAGAAGGTCCGCTTCTCCAACGAGCCCGGCTCGGCCCCGGACCGCGTGGTCATCAATATCGACGTTGAGGATCAGCCCACGGGCTCGTTCTCGGTGGCGGGCGGCTACTCCACCCAGGACGGCATCATCGGCGAGGTCTCGGTCTCCGAGTCGAACTTCCTCGGTCGCGGCCAGTACGTTCGCCTCGCCGGCACGGGCGGCCAGTACTCGCGCGGCGTCGACTTCTCGTTCACCGAGCCGTACTTCCTCGGCTACCGTCTCGCGGCGGGCTTCGATGCCTTCTACAAGTACTCCGACCTGACCCGGTACTCGCGCTACGAGACCACGGTGTATGGCGGTCAGCTGCGCCTCGGCCTGCCGATCACCGAGGAGTTCGGCATCACGCTGCGCTACTCGCTGTACAACACCGAGCTGAAGGTGCCGAACACCCTCAAGCGGCCGTACAACGACTGCTCGATCCCGATCCCGGGCTACACCGCCACCTACGCGGCGGGCACGATCGACCCGAACACGGGCCGGAACATCGGTGGCCAGTCGGTCTACCCGAACTGCGCGTATGACGGCGAAGCCTCGATCGCCATCAAGGGCTCGCAGGGCAACACGCTGACCTCGCTGGCCGGCCTGACGCTCGCCTACTCGACCCTCGACGTGATCGGCGCGCCCCGCAACGGCCTCTACGCCGAGCTGAAGCCCGACGTCGCGGGCCTGGGCGGCGACTCCAAGTTCTTCCGCGTGACCGCCGACGCGCGGTACTACAAGGAGATCTTCGAGGACGTGGTCGGCTTCATCCGCTTCCAGGGCGGCCACATCTCGTCGCTCAACAACGATCCGCTGCGGGTGACCGACCAGTTCTTCCTCGGCCCGTCGCTGGTCCGCGGCTTCGCGCCGAACGGCATCGGTCCGCGCGACGTCGGCATCGCCGACGCCCGCTCGAACGCGATCGGCGGTTCCACCTACGTCGGCGGCACCCTCGAAGTGCAGTTCCCGCTGCCCCTCGTTCCGCGCGATCTGGGCCTGAAGGGCGCGCTCTTCGCCGACGCCGGCACGCTGTTCGGCTATCACGGCCAGCGCAACTTCAACGTGAACGGCGACGCCTTCATCAACGGTGTCTCGCCGACGACCGGGAAGTGCAACTTCAACGCCTTCACGATCGGCGTGGAGCCGGAATGCGTGAACGTCCGCGACACGGCGGCGATCCGATCCTCGATCGGCGCGTCCATCCTGTGGAACTCGCCGCTCGGCCCGATCCGGTTCGACTACGCCTACGCTCTGTCCAAGGACGAGGGTCAGAAGGTGTTCGTCCCGATCCTCGGCAAGTACGGCCATATCGGCGCCGATCAGGTCCAGGCGTTCCGCTTCTCCGGCGGCTCGCGCTTCTGATAAAAAACGCGCGCCGGCCGGATTGTCCCGGCCGGCGCGTTGTCGAACATGTCAGATCCCATTTTCTTCACCGCCGCCGCCACCGGCCTCACCCTGGCCGAGATCGCGGCAGCCGCGGGCACCGGCCTCCCCGAGGGAGCGGATCCGGATCGTCGGTTCGGCGGCGCGGCCTCCCTGGAGAGTGCCGGTCCGGACCACCTCGCCTACATGGACAACGCCCGCTACGGCGACGCCCTCGCGGCGACGCGGGCGGGCGTGTGCCTGGTCTCGCCCCGGTTCGCGGCGCGCTGTCCCGCCGCCACCATCGCCCTTGTCAGCCGCGATCCCTACCGCGCCTATGCGGCCCTGCTCGGTCGTCTTCATCCGGACGCCCTGCGTCCCGGGTCGCAGTTCGCCGTCCGCGGCGTCGCATCCGGCGCCCATGTCCATCCGGAGGCCCGGCTCGAGGACGGCGTCACGGTCGATCCCGGTGCGGTGATCGGGCCGGGCGCCGAGATCGGTGCCGGGACCGTGATCGGACCAAACGCCGTGATTGGTCCCGGCGTCCGCATCGGGCGCGATTGTTCGGTCGGTGCCGGCACGACGCTCAGCCACGCGCTCCTCGGGAACCGGGTGATCCTCCATCCGGGAGCCCGTCTCGGCCAGGACGGGTTCGGATTCGCCATGGGCGCCTCCCACCTGAAGGTGCCGCAGGTCGGGCGCGTGATCGTGCAGGACGATGTCGAGATCGGCGCCAACACCACCGTCGATCGGGGCGCCTCGCGCGACACGGTGATCGGGGAGGGGACCAAGATCGACAATCTCGTCCAGATCGCCCACAACGTGATCATCGGCCGCCACTGCGTCATCGTGTCGGGGGTCGGCATCTCGGGCTCGACCACGCTGGAGGATTACGTCGTCCTCGGCGGACAGGTCGGCGTCGTCGGCCATCTGCGGATCGGCCGTGGCGCGCAGATCGCCGGCTCCTCCAACGTCAACCGCGACGTACCGCCGGGCAGCCGCTGGGGCGGGACGCCCGCCAAACCCGTGCGAGCCTGGTTCCGCGAGCTCACGACGCTCGCGCGTCTCGCCGAACGCTCGAGCAAGGACCCGGCCGGCGACGACGCCTGACCGGGCAGGCCTTGCACTTCCGGCGATTTCTTCCGAAGAGGGCGGTCGGTGCGCCCATGGCGGCCGGATTGTGGGCCGCCCGGGGCGGCAAGTCGAGGTGCGGATTTCTATGAGTGAGGCGGCGCGCGAGACCGGCACCGAGCTGGGCATAGCCGATATCCAGACGCTGCTGGAGCTGCTGCCGCACCGCTACCCGTTCCTGATGGTGGACCGGATCGTCGAGATCGACCGGGACGAATCCTGCGTCGGGATCAAGAACGTCACGGCCAACGAGCCGCAATTCATGGGTCATTTCCCGGACATGCCGGTCTTCCCGGGCGTGCTCCTGATCGAGGGCATGGCGCAGACGGCGGGCGCGATCTGCTGCCGCCACATCCGGGCGGATGGGCGGAACACCAAGCAGGTGTTCTTCATGACCATCGACAAGTGCAAGTTTCGCAAGCCCGTCACCCCCGGCGACCAGGTTCGCTACCACATGACGAAGCTGAATCAGCGCCGAACCATGTGGTGGTTCCGCGGTGAGGCCCGGGTCGACGGCACGCTGGTCGCCGAAGCCGAGATCAGCGCCATGCTGGTGACGGAGTGAGCGCGCCGTTCATCCATCCGAGTACCGTGATCGAATCCGGCGCCCGGATCGGCGACGGGGCACGGATCGGTCCCTTCTGCCATGTCGGGCCGGAAGTCGTGCTCGGACCGGATTGCGAACTCATCAGCCACGTGGTCGTGGCCGGCCGCACCACGATCGGCGCCCGGACCCGGATCTTCCCCTTCGCGTCCATCGGACACCAGCCGCAAGACCTGAAGTTTCGGGGCGAGGCCTCGACCCTGACGATCGGCTCCGATTGCCTGATCCGCGAGGGGGTCACGATGAATCCGGGCACCAGCGGTGGTGGCCTGGAAACGGCGGTCGGCGATCACTGCACCTTTCTGGCGAATTCACATGTCGGCCACGACTGCCAAGTCGGGGCCCACGTGATCTTCTCCAACAACGTCATGCTGGCGGGCCATTGCAGCGTCGGCGACTACGCGATCCTCGGCGGCGGCGCCGCGGTGATCCAATTCGCGCGAGTCGGCGCGCATGCCTTCGTGGGCGGCCTGTCGGGTCTGGAGAACGACTGCATCCCGTACGGCATGGTACTCGGGAACCGGGCCTACCTGTCGGGGCTCAACATCATCGGGCTGCAGCGCCGCGGCTTCGCCCGGGAGGACATCCACGCCCTGCGCCGGGCCTATCGCCTGCTCTTCGCCCCCGAGGGCACGCTGATGGAGCGTGTGGAGGACGTGGCCGCGACCTTCGAATCCCACGCCGCAGTCCGCGAGATCCTCGACTTCATCCGCCTCGGCGGCAAGCGCTCGATCTGCACGCCGCGCGAGATTCCGACCCCCATCAGCGCCGCTTGAGCGGCCGGGCAGTGACCGAGGCCGATCCGACCCCCGAGGGTGCCCTGGTCCTGATCGCCGGGGCCGGCCGCCTGCCTGAACTCGTCGCCGAGTCGCTGCGCAGAGCGCGCCGGCCGTTCCGGGTGATCGCCCTGCGGGGCTTCACCGGGGCGACCCTGCGCGCCAGCGCCGATGCCACGGTCGACCTGCTCGACCTCGCCGCCACCCTGAAGCTGTTGCGGCGCTGGGGGCCGGCTGTGGTGGTGCCGGCCGGCGGGGTCTCCCGGCCGAGCCCGGCCGCGATCCTCAATGCCGGCGCCGCCCTGCGCAACCGGGAAGCGCTGCGGGCGATCGCCGGCGGGGGCGACGACCGGCTCCTGCGGGCCGCCGTCACGCTGGTGGAAGAGGAGGGCCATCGGGTCGTGGGCGTCCACGAGGCCGCGCCGGATCTGCTCTGCCCGGAAGGCCCGATCGGACGCCGGACGCCCGATGCCGAAGCGGCCGCCTCGATCCGTTCCGGGCGCGGGGTTCTGGACGCCCTCTCGCCCTACGACCTCGGTCAGGCGGTGGCTCTGGCCGGCGATCGGATCCTCGCGGTGGAGGGGCCGGAGGGCACCGACCGCATGCTCGCCCGGGCGCGGGTTCTGGGCCGGCGCCCGTTCGGGTTCGGCCGGGCGATGCCCGCCACCGTGCTGGTGAAGGCGCCCAAGGTCGGCCAGGATCGCCGCATCGATCTCCCCGCGATCGGGCCGCGCACCGTGCGGAACGCGGCCCGGGCGGGCTGCGTCGGCCTGGCGCTGGAGGCCGGCGGAACCCTGATCATCGACCGGGTTGCCACGGCCGCCGTAGCCGACAGCCTCGGCCTCTTCGTGGTCGGCTACGGAGCGACGCCGTGACCGACCGGCACCGGACCATCTGGCTCGTGGCGGGCGAGGATTCCGGCGATCAGCTCGGCGCCAAGCTGATGCGCGCCCTGCGCGAGGCAGAGCCCGACGCCGTCTTCGGCGGCGTCGGCGGTGAGGCCATGGCGGAGGAGGGCTTCGCGTCCCTGTTCCCCCTCGATGACGTGGCGGTGATGGGCTACCTCCCGGTCCTCGCCCGCGCCCGGACCCTGCTGCGGCGTATCCGCGAGACCGTGGAGGCCACGATCCGCGCCCGGCCGGACGTGCTGGTGATCATCGACAGTCCCGGCTTCACCCACGCGGTGGCGCGGCGGGTGCGCAAGACTGCACCCGCCATCCCGATCGTCGACTACGTCTCGCCGAGCGTCTGGGCGTGGCGGCCCTGGCGGGCGAAGGGCATGCGGCCGTTCATCGACCATGTCCTGGCCCTGCTCCCCTTCGAGCCGGACGCACATCTGCGGCTCGGCGGGCCGCCCTGCACCTATGTCGGGCACCCGCTGATCGAGCGTCTGCCGGAACTGCGGCCTGCCCGCTCGGATCTGCGGCGGCGCGACGCCGCTCCCCACAGCCTCGTCGTGCTGCCCGGCTCACGCCGGTCCGAGATCGAGCGGCTGATGCCGGTCTTCGGTGCGACGCTGGCACGCGTCGCCGCCGGGCTCGCGGTCGAGGCGGTCCTGCCTGCCGTGACGCGCCACAGGGCGCTCATTGAGCGGCTCTCCGCCGACTGGACGGTACCGGTCCGGATCGTCACCGGCGAGGCGGCGAAATACGCCGCCTTCCGGGAGGCGCGGGCGGCGCTCGCCGCCTCCGGCACGGTCACGCTGGAACTGGCGCTCGCGGGCGTTCCGATGGTCGTCGCCTACAAGGTCTCGCGGGCGGAAGAGTTCATCGCTCGTCGGCTCATCCAGGTCCCCAGCATCGTGCTGCCGAACCTGATCCTCGCCGAGAACGCCATGCCGGAATTCGTCCAGGCCGAATGCACCCCGGAGCGGCTCGCGGACGCCCTGAGGCCGCTCCTGGCCGGGGGCGCCGGTCGCGACGCCCAGCTTGCCGCGCTCGCGCGGATCGACGGGCTGATGCGGCTCGCGGAAGCCGACACGCCGAGCCGGGCGGCCGCGCGGATCGTCCTGCGCGCGGCCGGCGCAGGCTGACCTCAGCCGGCGCGGCGGCTGCAGCGCGTATAGGCCGAGGTCCCGCGGCTGCTCGACCAGGTCAGACGGTCCCCGTCTACCTGAAGGCGAACCTGCGATGACCAGCGCCGACCGCGGTCGCTGCACTCGGCCGAGGTGACCCAGCCGCCGCCGACCCGCCGCGTGTCATGGAAGCTGCAGATCGTGCGTCCGGCGCGGGCGCGGTCCTGCGTGATCGTGGCCGGGATATAGCCCCGCCGCCGCGACTGGGCTCCGCAGGCCTCGGGACTCGGGCCCCAGACGCCGACATACTCGGCGGGTGCGGAAACAGGGGGCGAGAGGGAGGCAGGCGCGGTCGCCTGTGCGAGGCGGGCGTTCGCGGCCGGCGTCGCGGCGGCCACCTGCGGGCTCGCCGTGACGGCGCCGGCGGCCGGCGCGGCGGCGGCCTCGTCGGGCGTGTCGAGCATCACGAACCGGCGCGAGGTCGCGCGCTGCCCGGCGGAGGCCGCGGAGGCACTGGCCTCCGGTGCTGCGGGGCGGAACGGCAGGTCCTCCGTCAGGTAGGCGGCGCTGTAGGCGAAGAGGCCGATCCAGCCGACCACCAGAAGGGTCGGCAGCGCGTAGCGACGCCCGGAGCCGGAACGCGCCCCGTCGCCCGGATCCACCAGCACGACCGCCCCCATGGTCCGCCCCCTATCGTCCGTTCAGCGGCCGAAGATACCCTTCAGAAACTGCGCCGTGCGGTTGCGCTTGCGCTTGCGCTCCAGTTCCGACGCGTCCTTGAGCCACGCGACCTGCACCACCCGCCGCTCGCCCTCGAAGGGCTCATGGCCATGCCAGGAATTGTCGGCCCTCAGGAACGCGAACATCGTGCCCATGGTCGGCGGCACTTCGACCGCGAAGGGCTCGTAGTTGCGGCCGTCGTAGAGCACGCGCAGCCGGCCCGCGGCCGGGGCGTCCCAGGCGTCGTTCATGTAGACGAGAAGCGTCAGCACCTTCGACGGGCCGTCCGTGTGGATCGAGCCGTATTTCAGCTGGCTGCGGCGCATGATCGTGGTCAGGCGCGGGCAGGACACGAGGTCGATGCCGAATTTCTCGCCGAGGATCTCGGAGAACGCGTCGCTCTCCAGCTCGTCGATCAGCGCCTTGAAACGGCCCTTGAGGGCGACCTCGTCGACGGTGAGGTAGCCGGGCTTGGCGATGTCGGGGAAGTCGCGGCGGATGTCGTCGATCGCGTCCGGATTCAGGACGTTCTGGCCGAGCGTGAAGGCGTAGGGCTCGCGGGAGACGGGCGCGGCGCGCACGGCGGAGATGTCGAGGATCGAGAGAGCGGACATCGCTGGGTCCCTTGGATCCGGCGCGGGTCGGTCGGCACGCCGGGCGCCGGAGACGCGTGCCGCGGGGCCGCTTGCGCCGTGGTGCCGGGGCCGCCCTTGCAGGCACCCGCGATCACAAATCTACAGCTGCTTTCGGCGATCCCGGAATCTCCTAATCCGGTGATTGCGGCGGCTCGACGGCGAAAGCAGCCCGGTGGCACATTCCGGTGACAGTCGCGGACGGTCCGCTTGTGCAGGATGGCGTCAGACCCGCGGGCTTTCTTCCCGGGTGCGTGCCGGAACCCGTTACCGATGAGGCCGTTGGCCCTCGCTCTGCTGTTCACCCACCTCGCCGCCGTCGCGGCCGGGATCGAGGCCCGTGCCCAATCGCGGCCGCCGCGCGGCTCGATGACGGCGCGCATGACCTGTGCCGAGGCGATGGCCCTGGTGAGGAGCGAGGGCGACGTCGTCATCGCCACCGGGGCAGCGCCGGAGCGCTTCGTCAGCGGCCCCGGCCAATGCGCCAGCTCCGAGATCGCGGAGCTGCGCTTCGCCCCCACGCGCGACAATCCGCAATGCCCGATCGGCTATCAGTGCCGCGAGCCGGGCTTCGAGGAGTGGAACTGGTAGCCGCGCCACCCGCGTAAATCGCCGCACCGCCGAAACGTGACCAAAGTTTCACGCGACAGCGCGGGGCCAGTGCCACTATCTGGCCATCACCTGCGGCCAAGGCCGCCGGCAGCGTCCTGACGAGCGGGCGCGCACGGATGGGGGATCGACGCGTGGCAGCACTCAGGACCGGACTGGGCATCCAGGCCGTGCTCACGGCCTTGGCCGCGCTGATCCTGCTGGCGTTTCCCGGCATCCCGAGCCCGCCGCTCTACGTCTCGCTCGCCGGCTTCGTCATGGCGGGCATCCTGATCGCCTCGAACGGCATCTCGGCCTACCTGAAGGTCTTCGTCTCGGTCTACGGTGTCGGCTACCTGCTCCTGGCAGGATCGAAGACGATCGGCGCCATGGGCCTGCTGCCGCCGGTGATCGCGGCGCTGCTCCCGCCCGCCTTCGCGGCCACCGGCGCGGTGGTCTTCGCCGCGATCGTGCTCGGCATCTCGTATCTCGAACCGATCCGGGCGATCACCAACATCGCCGACCCGTATTTTGCCAACCGCGACAAGCCGACCAAGGAGATCGGCCTGTTCCGCTGGTTCGGCACCACGGAGGGCCGGATCGGCCGCAACCTCGTGGCGCTCTCGATCTTCGTGAACTTCGCCGACGTGGCCCTGACGCTGCGGTTCAACTTCTTCTACCGCGACATGTTCAACGCCCTTCAGGAGTACAACGCGGACGCCTTCTGGTACCAGCTGCTCTGGGTGTTCATTCCGATCGCCGTGCTGAACATCGCCATCGGCATGTTCGACCTGTTCGTGGATTCCTCGCTGCTGATCCGCTGGCGCACATGGCTGACCCACAGCCTGTACGAGCGCTGGCTGGGCAACGGCACGCATTACCGGATCCCGTTCACCGACGAGGAAGCCGACAATCCGGATCAGCGCATCCAGGCCGACGTCAACAGCTTCATCGTGCAGACCACGACGCTGTCGATCCGTCTCCTGAGCCAGGCCGCGCAGCTCGTCTCGTTCATCGTGATCCTCTGGACGCTGTCGCGCGACTTCGTCCTGCCGTTCACCGATACCGTGATCCCGGGCTTCCTGGTCTTCCTCGTGATCGCCTACGCGGTGGTCGGCACGTGGCTCACCCACCTGATCGGGCGGCCGCTCATCGGGCTCGACTTCCGGCAGGAGAAGGTGGAGGCGAATTTCCGCTTCGCGCTGGCTCGCAACCGCATCTATTCCGAGCAGATCGCCCTGCTGCGCGGCGAGCGGGCGGAGATTTCGCGGCTCTCGAGCCTGTTCCACAGCGTCATCGAGAACTACATCGGGATCATCTTCCGCCGCATCAAGCTGATCGCCTTCACGTTCAGCTACCGGCAGGCGAGCGTGATCTTCCCGCTCGTGATCGCGGCCCCGTCGTTCTTCGCCAAGAAGATCACGCTGGGCGCCCTCCAGCAGACCTCGCAGGCGTTCGGGCAGGTGCAGAGTTCGCTGTCCTTCTTCGTGGATTCCTACACGACGCTGGCCGCCTACAAGGCCAACACCAACCGTCTCAATTCCTTCCGCCGGGCGATGACCAAGGCGGAGGCGCTGGAATCGGCCGGTTACGGCCTGGTCCAGGGCAACGACAGCACGGGGGACGTCACCGCGCGCGGCCTCGTCCTCGCCCTGCCGAACGGACGGCCGATCGTCACCGCCGACGCGCTGACGCTGCCGCGGGGCGGTGCGACCCTGGTCACGGGCCCCTCGGGCTCCGGCAAGTCGACCCTGTTCCGGGCGATCGCGGGGATCTGGCCGTTCGGCAAGGGCCGGGTCGATGTGCCCGCTGGGCAATCGGCGCTGCTGCTGCCGCAGCGGCCCTACATCCCGCAGGGGAGCCTGCGCGGCGCCGTGGTCTACCCGAACACCACCGATCAGTTCTCGGACGCGGCGATCCAGGACGCGCTGACGGCCGCCCAGCTCGCCCACCTAATCGACCATCTCGACGAGACCGACACCTGGGAGCGGCGGCTCTCGGGCGGCGAGCAGCAGCGCCTGGCCATCGCCCGCGCAATCCTGGCCAAGCCGGAATGGCTGTTCCTCGACGAGGCGACGGCTTCGCTCGACGAGCCGTCCGAGGCGGCGCTCTACCGGATGCTGCGCGAGCGCCTGCCCGGGACGACGATCGTGTCGATCGGCCACCGCTCGACGCTGCACGCCTTCCACGACCGGCGCATCACGCTGGAGCCGGAGGGCGGCGTGTTCATCCCGCGGCAGCAGAGGCAGCCGCTGCCGGCGGAGTAGGGCGGGCCGCATCCGCTTCTCTGCCTCCCCGCGGAGGGGAGGCAGAGGCGCGCGTTCCGCTCCAGCGTCACCAGTAGGGGCCCGTCCGCCTACGCTGCCTTCCGCAGCTTCGAAGCGGCCCGGGCCGCCTGCTCGATCGCCGCCGGATCGGGCGCGCCGGGCTTCACCACCCAGCTGCCGCCGACGCAGAGCACGGACGGGATCGCCAGCCAGTCGGGGGCGGTCGCCTCGGTGATCCCGCCAGTCGGGCAGAACCGCACCGCGCCGAACACCGCCGCGTGCGCCTTCAGCGCCTTGATCCCGCCCGCGGCCTCGGCCGGGAAGAACTTGAACCGGTCGAGCCCGTGATCGAGCCCGCGCATGATGTCGGCCGCCGTGGCGACGCCCGGCAGGTAGGGCACGCCGTTGGCCTTGGCGGCGTCGGTCAGCGGCTCCGTCAGACCCGGCGAGACGATGAACTCGGCCCCCGCCGCCAGCGCCCTGTCGAGATCGCGCGGGTTCAGCACCGTCCCGGCGCCCACCACCGCACCCTCGACCCGGGTCATCTCCCGGATGACGTCGAGGGCGGCCGGCGTGCGGAGGGTGACCTCCAGGGCGGTCAGGCCGCCCTTCACCAGGGCCTCGGCGATGGGCCGGGCCTGGGCCACGTCGTCGATCACCAGGACCGGAATGACGGGCACGGAGCGCATCAGCGCGTCGATGCTGGTCAGATCGTTCATGGTCGGCACCTCCTCGTCAATCTCAGAGGCCGGCGGCGGCGAGCATCGCCGAAGCGCCCCGCTCCGCCGTATCGGCCCCCTGGCGCATGAACGCGAACAACTCCCGCCCGGTGCCCTGTGCCGGCTCCGGCGCCTCGGCCTCCGGCCGGGCAGCCAGCTCCGCGTCATCGACCAGCACCTCCAGCAAGCCCTCGGCGGCGCTGAGCCGGACGATGTCGCCGTCGCGGATCCGCCCGATCGGACCGCCGCCCAGGGCCTCGGGACTGACGTGGATCGCGGCCGGAACCTTGCCGGATGCCCCCGACATGCGCCCGTCGGTCACCAGCGCGACCTTGTGGCCGCGATCCTGCAGCACGCCCAGCGGCGGGGTGAGCTTGTGCAGCTCGGGCATGCCGTTGGCCTTCGGGCCCTGGAAGCGGACCACCACCACGACATCCCGCTCCAGCTCGCCGGCCCTGAAGGCCTTGAGCACCTCGTCCTGGTCGGAGAAGACCCGCGCCGGCGCCTCGATGTTGCGGCGGTGCTCCTCGACCGCGCTGGTCTTGAACGTCGCCCGGCCGAGATTGCCCTTCACCAGCCGCATCCCGCCATCCGGCTGGAACGGGTTCCCGGGCCGGCGGAGCATCGTGTCGTCGAGGCTCTCCGGCACGGCGTCCTCGAAGACCAGCTCGTCGCCGTCGAGCTTCGGGTCGCGGGCATGGTCGCGCAGCGACTGGCCCGCCACCGTCAGGATGTCGTCGTGCAGCATGCCGGCATCGAGGAGCGCGGCCATCACGAAGCTCATGCCGCCCGCGGCGTGGAAATGGTTCACGTCGCCGGCCCCGTTCGGGTAGACGCGCGCGATCAGCGGCACGGCGCTGGAGAGCCGGTCGATATCCTCCCAGTCGATCACGATTCCGGCGGCGCGGGCGATGGCCGGCAGGTGGATCGCGTGGTTGGTGGAGCCGCCGGTGGCGAGGAGGCCGACCGCGGCGTTCACGATCGCCTTCTCGTCGACGCAGAGGCCGAGGGGCCGGTAGTCGTTTCCGGCGCCGCCGATCTCGGTGAGCCGGTGGATCGCCGCCCGGGTCACGGCCTGGCGCAGCTTGGTGCCGGGATTGATGAAGGACGCGCCCGGCATGTGCAGGCCCATCATGTCCATCATCATCTGGTTCGAGTTGGCGGTGCCGTAGAACGTGCAGGTCCCGGCCGCGTGGTAGGAGGCCGACTCGGATTCGAGGAGTTCGGCGCGGCCGACCTTGCCCTCGGCATAGAGCTGGCGGATCCGCTGCTTCTCCTTGTTGGCCAGCCCCGAGGGCATCGGCCCGGCCGGGATCAGGATCGTCGGCAGGTGACCGAAGCGGAGCGCGCCGATCAGCAGACCCGGCACGATCTTGTCGCAGATGCCCAGCAGCGTCGCGCCGTCGAACATGCCGTGGCTGAGCGCGACCGCGGTGGAGAGGGCGATCGTGTCCCGGGAGAACAGCGACAGCTCCATGCCGCTTTGCCCCTGCGTGACCCCGTCGCACATGGCCGGCGTGCCGCCCGCAACTTGCGCGGTGGCGCCGCGCTCCCGGGCGAACAGCTTGATCTGGTCCGGGTAGCGTCCGTAGGGCTGATGGGCCGAGAGCATGTCGTTGTAGGCGGTGACGATGCCGATATTCATCACCGTCCGCTCGTCGCGGATCGCCGCCTTGTCCTCACCGGAGGCCGCGAAGCCGTGGGCGAGGTTGCCGCAAGCGAGCTTGCCGCGCCGGACCCCCGCCTCGCGCTCGCGGGCGATCAGGTCGAGATAGGCGCGCCGGGTCTCGCGGGAGCGCGCCACGACGCGCTCGGTGACCGCCGCAACTTCGGGATGAAGCTCGGTCATGCTCGTTCCTCCAGGCTCGATGCCGACGGGCGCAAGGCTGATGCCGCGATTCGGGCACGGCCCAGGCGGCCGCGTCGGTGACCGGTATCTAGGGGGTGCGCCGCGGGATGTAACCCGGGTGAGCGCCGGTGACGACATGAGGTCTGCCCGCCGGCTCAGGAAACCCCAAGTCCACGTCAGCGTTCGCTCACGGTTTCGATCGATGCCCCCGCATCGTCATCACGAGCGGAGCGAAGTGATCCAGGACAGCGCGAGCCTGGATTGCTTCGCTGCGCACGCAAAGACGGTGACCTCACGCCATCGTCCGGAGGCCGTGGCGGCCGGTCATCCTGGACGCCTGACCTCAGCACGCCTCAAAGCGCTCCTTCGAGGCATGCATCAGGATGGGGTCGCACCTCAGAGACGCGGCGCGTTCCTGAGCTCAATACTCCCAGAAGATCCGCTGCAGCTCCTTGGTGTCGTTGGTCTTGGTCAGCGCCACGGCCGCCAGGATCTTGGCCTTGGCGGGGTTCAGGTCGTGGGCGACCACCCAGTCGTACTTGTCGTCGGGCTGCTCGGCGTTGCGCAGGACGAAGCCGTCCGGCACGCGCGACGAGCGGATCACGATGGCACCCTTTGAGCGGATGTCCTTCAGCTTGTCGACGAGGTAGCCGGGCACCGAGCCGTTGCCGGTGCCGGCGTTGACGATCGCCTTGGCCCCCGCCTGGACCTCGGCGTCGTAGACACCCGGGATCATGTTGCCCGAGCCGTAGACGATGCCGACCAGCGGCAGGCTGTCGATCTGGTCGATGTCGAACTCGGAGCTCATGTTGTGCCGCTTCGTCAGCGAGCGGAAGAAGTAGGTCTTGCCCTCGACCACCATGCCGAGCGGGCCCCACTGGCTGTAGAAGGCGCTCGGCACGATGTTGGTCCGCTTGTTCACGTCGCGGCCGCACTGGATGTAGTCGTTCATCGTCACGGTGACGCCCTGGCCGATCGCCTCCTTGCTGGCCGCGACCGTGACGGCGTCGAGCAGGTTGAGGGCGCCGTCGGCCGAGATCGCCGTGCCCGGCCGCATCGAGCCCACCACCACGATCGGCTTGTCGCTCTTCACCACGAGGTCGAGGAAGAACGCGGTCTCCTCCAGGGTGTCGGTCCCGTGGGTGACGACGACGCCGTCGACGTCGTCCTGCTTCAGGAGCTGGGACACGCGCTTGCCGAGCTGGACGAGCTGGGCGTCGGTGAAGCTCTCGGAGGCGATCTGGAAGACCTGCTCGCCGCGGACATTGGCGATGGTGTTCACCTGCGGCACGGCCGCGATCAGCTTGTCGACCGGTACCTTGGCGGCCGTGTAGGTGGCGCTGTTGGCGGCGTCCGCCCCGGCGCCGGCGATCGTGCCGCCGGTGGCGAGGATCACGACGTTCGGCTTCTTCGCCGCTGCCGCGGTGCCGGCCTCGGGCATCTCGCGGGCGCTCAAGGGGGCCGCCCCGAATCCGCTGGCCAGGGCCAGGGCAAAGACCGCTCCGCGCAGGGGAAGAGCCGTGCCGCTTCGGCAGGAGAACATCGGAGATCCTCGGTGGTTGACGGGGGAGCGAGTCGGACTCGACGCGGGGATGGTAGCCGCGCCCCGTCCCGAGGCAAGGATCATGCAGGGCGCCGACATGCAGGGCGTAACGGATCGTTACGCAGGCTCGGGCGTTAATCGGGGTTGCCGTCCGCTCGGAGGAAAGCCCCATGCTGCATCTCGCCGGCCTGCTCGAGGAACTCGAGCGGAGCGAGCCCGCGCGGGCCGCGATGTCGATCCTTGAGAAATCCCTCGCGCGCCGCTCGATGGAGGAGCAGGGGGCGTTCTGGCGCGCCGTCGATATCTACTACGTCTCGCGGAAGGCGCCGCCGGAGGCGGTCGCCCCGGCGCAGGCCGGCCCGGAACGCGCCGCGCTGGAACTCGCCGCCGTGTCCTGAGGCGCGGCCGACAGGGCCGGGAACGCGCCCCTCCGTTCGAGCGCGTCGGAGCCGCGTTCAGGCGCTCGCCGGCACGGCCGGCGGCATGCCTGCGCCGCTCTCGGGCTCGCTGCCCGCGCGCATCGTGGTGCGGGTCTCCGGCATCAGCGCGAGGTACAGGACGAACCCGAGCGCCGCGATGGCCGCCAGCGCCAGGAAGGCAGTGGAATAGCCGGCGGACACGATGATCACGCCGGCGAGCGTGGCGCTCAGGGCCGCGCCGATCCCCTGGGCCGTGGCCACGGCGCCCTGGGCGGCGTTGAACCGGCCGCCGCCGCGGGTCAGGTCGGCGACCACGATCGGGAACAGCGCGCCGTAGACGCCCGCCCCGATCCCGTCGAGGAGCTGGACGCCCACCAGCCAGAACGGGTTGTCCGACAAGGTGTAGAGGACGCCGCGCAGCGCCAGGATGCCGAAGGCGGTGAGAAAGATCGGCTTGCGGCCGATCACGTCGGCCTTCGCCCCCACGAAGATCGCCACCGGCACCATCACGCACTGCGCCGCCACGATGCAGACCGCGATCAGCGAGGTCGCATGGTCCTTGCCCGAGACGTGCGTGAGGAGCTGGCCCACCGAGGTCAGCATCGCCGCGTTGGCGAGGTGGAAAATCGCGCAGAGCACCGCGAAGACGAGGAGCGGCCGGTTCTGCAGCAGGGTGGCGAGGCCGGAGGGCTTGTCCTGCGCCTGCTCCTCCTCCTCGGTCATGCCCCGGGCGAGGTCGTTGTCGATGGCGTCGGCCGGTACCAGCAGCATGGCGCCGATCGACAGCGCCGCCAGGATGCCCATGAGCCAGAACACGACCACCGGCCCGAAGAAGTAGGCGAGCCCGCCTGCCAGCGCGGCCGAGACCGCGTTGCCGGCGTGGTTGAACCCCTCGTTGCGGCCGATCCGCTTGGCGAACATCTTCGGCCCGACGAGGCCCAGCGTGATCGCGGCGAGCGCCGGCGGGAAGATCGTCCCGGCGACGTGGGCGATCGATTGGGTGGCGGTGACGAGGTAGAAGTTCGTGATGAACGGCAGGACGAGGCAGCTCGCCGTCACCGCGATGGCGCCGCCGATCACCACCGCGCGCTTGTGGTTGGTGGCGTCGATCAACGCGCCGGCGGGCGTCTGCGCCACGAGGCCGAGAATGCCCGCGATGGTCATCACGAGGCCGGTCGTGGCCTCGTTCCAGCCCTGATCCGGGCCGCGCACGGCGATCAGGTAGATGGCGAGGTAGGGGCCGAGGCCGTCGCGCACGTCGGCGAGGAAGAAGTTGAGCGCGTCGAGGCCGCGCAGGGCCTTGGCCGAGGGCGTCCGGCTGCCGGCGCCGCGGGCGCCCGTCTCGATCCTGTTCATCCTGCCGCGATCCCCCGACCGACGGACGGCGCGGCCCCGATCCGGGCTGCACCGTCGCATGCGGGGCTCGACGCCCGCGCGCGGGATCGGTTCCCGCGCTGCCGGGACCTCACGCGGGATGTGAACGATTCTCCGGCCGATGAAGCCTCAGGCCGGGTCGGTGCCCGCCGAAATGTCGGGATTTCCGACACCATCTGTCGTCTCTTCCGACAGATCGGCGCCCGGTGCGCCGAGGCCGTAGCGCTCGATCTTGGCGTAGAGGAGCTGGCGCTGGATGCCGAGGCGTCGGGCGGCCCGGGCGCGGTTGCCGTCGGCCTCGCGGAGCGCGGCCGCGATCATGGTCCGCTCCAGGCGCGCCACGGCCCCGGGCAGGTCCCCGGCGAGCCAGTCGACCGCCGCCTCGTCGCCGCGCTGCTCCGGCCGTGCCGCCGGCAGGTCGATCGCCTCGGCCGCGATGGCGCCGCCGCGCACCAGCATCGCCGCCCGCTCCACGACGTTGCGCAGCTGGCGGACATTGCCGGGCCATTCATAGGCCAGCAGGCGCGCGGCGGCCCCGCCGCTCAGGCGCTTGCCCGAGGGAATGAGGAAGTGCTCGGCCAGCGGCACGATGTCGGCGAGGCGCTCGCGCAGGGGCGGCAGGGTGATCGGCACGACGTTCAGCCGGTAGTACAGGTCGGCGCGGAAGCGACCCTCGGCGACCAGTGCCGGCAGGTCGCAATGCGTCGCCGCCACGAGGCGGACGTCGACCCGAGCGGACCGGCCCCCCAGCGGGGTCACGACGCAATCCTGGATCACCCGCAGGATCTTGGCCTGCATCGCGGCGGGCATGTCGCCGATCTCGTCCAGGAACAGGGTGCCGCCCTCGGCCTCGTGGAAGGCGCCGGCGCGGTCCGCGGCGGCACCCGCAAAGGCGCCCCGGACATGGCCGAACAGCTCGCTCTCCAGGGACTCGGCCGGGATCGCCGCGCAGTTCACCGGCACGAACGGCCGCGCGCGGCGCCGCGAGAAGGCATGCAGGGCCCGGGCGACCTCCTCCTTGCCGGTGCCGGTCTCGCCCTGGATCAGGATGGTGGACGCGCTGTCGGCGACGAGGCCGATGGTCTTCTGGACCTTGCGCATGCCCGCGCTCGACCCGATCAGGACCGGATGGCCCGGCGGCGGGGCGGCGCTGCCCGGATCGGTGCGGGCGTCGCGCAGCATCGCCTCGATCACGGCGGCGAGGTCGGCGCGGCCGATCGGCTTGGTGAGGTGGTCGTGCGCCCCGAGGCGCATCGCCTCGATGGTGTTGGCCGGGCTCGCGAAGGCGGTCAGCACCGTCACGGGCGGCGGCTCCGGCAGGGCGCAGATCCGCTCCAGCGTGGCCATGCCGTCGAGGTCGCCGGGCATGCGCAGGTCGAGGAGCACCGCCGCCACCGACGTCTCGCGCAGCCGCGCCAGCGCCTCAGAACCGGAGGCGACCGGGAGCGCCGTGTGCCCGAGATCGGTCACCGTCTCGGCGAGCCCGTCACGCAGGGCTCTGTCGTCGTCGACGATCAGGATGGTTGCCATGGCAGATCCAGGACAAAGGTGGTCTCGGGCGCGCCTTCGACCAGCCTGGCCTCGCCGCGATGCGCCAGGGCGATCTCGCGCACGATCGCGAGCCCGAGCCCGGTGCCGTCGGGCCGTCCGGTGACGAAGGGCTCGAACAGGCCGGCGCGGATCGCCGGGTCGATCCCGGCGCCGGTGTCGGCGACGCTGAGCCGCAGCCGCACGGCGCCGTCGACCGTGACCCGCTCGGCACCGAGGCGGACCCGGCCCCCCGGCGGCGCGTGCTGCAGCGCGTTCAGCAGCAGGTTGTCGAGGGCCCGGGCGGTCTGCGCCCGGTCGAGATGCGGATGGTCCGCCGCCGGCAGCCCGTCGGCGGCGACCGTGATCCGCACCGAGCGCGCATGCGCCAGATCCTCGTGCAGCTGCGCGCACCCGGCGAGCAACGGCGCCACCGGCGTGGGGATCCGGTTGAGCGCGCGCGCCTGCGTCAGGTTGAGGAGGTCGCGCAGCAGCGTGTCGACCCGGGCGATCTGGCCCAGCACGGTCTCGAGGGCGGCCGCGGCGCGGTGCGGATCGCCGCTGACCAGGGCGTTCTCTGCCTTCAGCCGCATCGCCGCGATGGGGTTGCGGATCTCGTGGGCGATGCTCGCCGCCAGCCGGCCGACGGCGGCGAGACGCTCGGCCGCCACGATCCGGGCCTGGGCCTCCCGCAGACGCCCGCCGGCCGCGTTGAGGGCGTCCACCAGCCGGTCGAGTTCGCGCTCGCCGGTATGGTCGAGATGCGGCAGGTCCTCGCCGTCCGGGCGCGGCGCGGCGAGCTTGGCTTCGAGCCGGGCGATCCGTCCGGAGAAGCCGTACAGGAACCAGCCCAGGAAGGCCGCCGATCCGAGCACGGTCGCGGCCAGGAAACCCAGTCCCGCGAGGAAGCGCGTGTAGGTCGGGCCATCATTGACATGCGCGCGCGCCATCGCCCACGCGGTCAGGCCGGGCGCCGGCCCGTGCAGGGGGCAGCCCTGGAGCATCAGCACCTGGGTCCGGCTCGGCCGGCGGACCGAGACCGCGTGGTCGACGCGCAGCACCTGCCCGTTCAGCGCCGCGATGGTGTCGTGCTCGGCCGCCGGAAGGTCGGTCTTCGGTCCGGATCCCTCGTAGGTCGGATAGGCGTAGGCCAGCGGCCCGCCCGAGGCGCTCCAGATCCCGCCCTCGATGCCGGGAAAGCGCGCCAGCGCGGCGGACACGAGTCCGGCGAGATCGGCCTCCGCGATCCCCTGGGTGCCGGCCTGCGCGGAAAACCGGTCGATGATCTCGCGGCAGGCGCGTCCGACCGCGAGCTCGGCCTGCGCCACCTGGACGCCCGTCGACTGATTGTAGACGCCCCACATCAGGTAGGCGGTGGCGGCCGCCGAGGCGAGCAGCAGGACCCAGAGGGCGAGCAGCCGGGCACGCAGGCTGTAGGCCGTCACGGCAAGATCCGCCCGGGCATGACGCTGGCTCCTGCGGCGGTGTCGTGCACGCCCGAACCCGATTCCTAAGCCATGCCCCGTCCCTGTGACCACTCAACCGGCGGCGATCGAGCCTCGGCTCCGGATCCCGCGCGGAGGCCGGCATCTCAGGGCCAGCATCTCAGGGCCGGCCCGATGGCTGGACCGGCAGCGCGCCGCTTCCAAGCTGCACGCAGGTCAGCATCGCCACGTAGGAGGGGGCGCCGCCGATCTGGCTCTCCGTCCGGCAGGTCCGGCGCTCCGCCACGTCGAAGGTCGCCCACCGCTTGATCAAGGTACGCCGCGCGGCGGCTTCGTCGGACAGGCAACCCCGGTAGCTCGCTCGGTCGACGGGGTCGGATCCGGCGCGATGCTCCGGCGCGCAGATCGCCCGGATCTTGAAATCCGGGATTCCCGCTGTCCGCGCGGAGGCGACGGCGGATCCGCAGAGGATCAGTTCAAGTCCCAGGATGATCGAGATCCAGAAGCGTCCCATGCGGCTTTCTCCCGTCCAAGTCGGCCGCGCCTGAGATCGGTCAGGCGCGGCCTTGAGCGTCAGAGGCCCTTCATTGGCCGACCTTGGCCCCCGCGGTCGTGCCGGTGGCCTGCGGCCCCGTCGCGTCGGCCGGGGCACCCTTGGCCGTCTGCGGCACGGCAACCGCATCGATCACCTCGAAGCGCATGTTGTCCTGGGCCGACTTCAGGGCCGCGTTGGCTTCGTAATACTTGCCCTGTCCGATCAGAGTCGCGGCCTGATCGACATCCGCGATGGTCTTGTTCAGCGGCAGGACCGCCATGGTGAAGTTGACGTCGACATGGGCGAGCTTGAGCTTCTCCAAGGCGCCTTTCTGGTCGCCCTGGGCGAGGTTCTTGTTGGCCTCGGTCACCGCGGAGGCCTTGATGGGTGTGGCCACGAAATCGTCGCCCAAGGTCAGCTGCGCATCGACCGGGACCCAGGCGACCTGCTCCTTGGAGACCGGCTTGGCGTCGGCCTTGTCGGTCTGCGCGGTCGCCTTGCGGGCGGCCATATCGGCGGGCGACTTGAGTTCGGCCTCGGCCTTGGTGAACACCGCGTCGTCGGTCCTGGCCTTCGCGAAGGCCGCCTGAGCCTTGGCGATCATGTCCTTGGCCTGGGCGGGATTGGCCTCGAAGATCGCCAGGCGGGTGAGCTGAAGATCCCGGAAACCCTGCGCACCATCCTTCGAGAGCTTGCCGACATCCTTGCCGATCGCGGTCTGGCGCGCATTGATCTGCGTGCCGTCATGCTGGGCCGCCTGTTCGGCCGCGAAGGCAGTTCCACCGAGGATTGTGGTCAGCACGAGGGCCGCAGCAATGGATGTGCGGTAGGACATCTTACTATCTCCTTCCGGTGCGGAGATAAGGCCTTCATCTGCATTGGCCTTATTCAGTCCGTGTTCAGATAATAGACGGACGATGATTTGGTCTCATGTCCCAAGGATTAAAAAACGGCAATGCGGTGACGCGGGGTGCCGGAACCCCGGGTGGCGAAGGCACGATGCGACGGAACGCAGTCGCCCGACGGGGAGAGGACAGCGAGATGCATGTGCCCGACGCGCAGCGCGTCGGTTCCGAACGACAGAGGCGCATCGTCGCGAGGATGCGTGCCGGCTGCATCGGACGGGATAGGGTTCAGGGGCGGCAGAGCCGGGCAGAGCGGGGGAAGGCGGGATGCGGCCAGTCGCACGCACGCGGGCGCCGGCCCACCCATGCGCCGCAGGCAATCCTGCACACAGCGCGAAACGGTCACGCTTCGTTGAAAGGCTGCTGTAGGCCGGTGTAAACGCTTCTGTGCAAACTTGGACGTTGGGCGGCGCCTCGGTTGCGTTCCTCGCTCGGATCGCGTCGCGGATCCGCAATTGGAGACCGGCGGTGTCGCACTCCCTGGTGAACCGGGACGCGCTCGACGAACTCACGGCCGTGATCGGCACGGAAAAGCTCGTCCGCATCCTGGACCGGTTCGTCGTCAGTCTCACCACCGCCTTCGAGGGGGTGGATCGCGCCAACGACGATTACGGCCGCGAAGCGCATACGCTGGTCTCGATGTCGGGCATGCTCGGCTGTGCCGAGCTGTCCCAGGCCTGCCGCGGCCTCGAGGAATCCGCCAAGACGGGCGTCGACCTGACGGGAACGCTGGTCGACCTCAGAACCCTGCGCGACCGGACGATCGCTGCTCTGCGGGCGCTTCAGGCGGAGACCCGCCGCAGCGTGTAGCGCCGCTCTCGCGCGGCGCCGGATCTGCCGCCGAACGGGGCGCGTCCCGTCTCTGCGGCGGGCTGCAGGCTTGGCGGGCGGGCAATCCAGCTCCGTGCAGATCTTCATCGTCTGATCCGCGCCGTCATCCCCGGGCGTGGCGGGCGGGCGTGGGATCGGGCACCGCTGCCGGCGCAGAGGCCGGACGCGTCGGCCCGTCGGGATGCCGGGCACCGCTGCGCGGCGCTGAAGTGAGACGGCGACGATGCGCCCACCATAAAGCTCTGAGCGAGACGTCGTGCCCGCATGGACGCGGCGCCGGACACGCGTGCGCGGATCAGGCCGCCATCACCGTGTCGAGGGGCGCCTCGAAGGTCAGCACCGCGCCCTCGCGGGGATAGCTCATGTGGGCGGTCCCGCCGAAGGTGTGGGCGAGGCTGCGGGCGATCAGCCGGGTGCCGAAGCCCGTCCGGGTCGGCGGCGTGACCGGCGGTCCGCCGCTCTCCTCCCAGCGGAACCGGAGGGTCTGTCCGTTCTCCGCCTCGGCCACGTTCCAGGTGACGCAGACCCAACCCGCAGCCACCGACAGGGCGCCGTACTTGGCCGCGTTGGTGCCGAGCTCGTGCAGCATCAGCGCCAGGGTCATGCCATGCCGCGGGCCCAGCGTCAGGTCGGGTCCGGCAATGCGGAAGCGGCCCGCGACGCCGTCGCCGTGGAGGGACACGGCCCCTTCGACCAGGCCCGTCAGGGACGCCCGGGCGAAGGAACCCTGCAGGAGCACGTCGTGGGCCTTGGCCAGGGCCAGCAGCCGCGCGGCCAGGGCCTCGCCGGCCGCCTCCAGGGACGGCGCGTTGCGCATGGTCTGCGCCGCGACGGCCTGGACCATGGCCATCGTGTTCTTCATCCGGTGGGCGAGTTCCTGCATCAGCAGCGTCTGGCGCGCCTCGGTCAGCTTCAGCTCGGTGATGTCGCGCGACACGGCCAGGATGCGCGCGGGCCGGTCCGGTGCCGCGCCGATCGGCGTGACCGCCACATCCCACCACCGGATCGTCCCGCCGATCTCCGACTGTGCCTGGAACCGGCTCGGTCGTCCGCTCCGCGCCCCGTCGAGGGCCGCGGCCACGGCCGCCCGGTCCTCGGCGCGGGTCCAGGCGTCGATCCAGGGGCGCCCGATCGCCTCCGCCTCGTCCTCGGCGGCCGACAGGGCCGGCCCGTCGGCGCTGGCGGTGATCAGGCACCCCTCGCCGTCCAGCAATTCGAGGTAATCGTTGGGGATCTGCGGCGGATTGAACGGGCCGACACGGCCGGGCATGCGCGGGCGCGCCTCCGGGCCCGGCCCGGCCTGCTTGCGGGACGCCTCGACCCGCTCGGTCGCCAGGCGTCCGGCCTCCACGCGGCTCGCGGCTTCGATGATGTGGCCGAGCCGCCGGCTCCGCTGCCGTTCCCGGTCGGCCTGCGCGGTCGCCTGCGTGAGCAGGCCGCGCAGGCGGATATTCTCCGCCTCGAGCATCGCGACCCGGCGCTCTGCGCCGTCGATCCGCGGCCGTACGATGTCCGCTTCCATCGCCCGCCCCCACCTCGTCGTCCCCGCGGCGCGCCGCCGGAGGTCCCGCGATCGCCCGGTGCGGCGATGGGCGTCGGAGGCAGGGACGCACAGGCGGCTCAGACCGCTTCTGGTGCCGGTTCCCCGCCCGCAGCCGAGCGAATCGTTGACTGTGTCACGCTAGCATGACAGCCGGGATATTCAAACGAGGCCGGTATTGGGCTGCCGATCAAAACTTATGTTGTTCGCCCGTGCGGGTGCGAAGACAGCTACTTGTTTCGCATCAGCAGCACGAGCCAGCCGATCCCCAGGATGAAGATAATCAATCCGATCGAGACGAAGACCGGCGTGCCGAGGTCGATCAGGCGGGGCGCGAGCTGGGTGGCGAAGGCCGCCACCACCAGGGCGACGGCCACCCGCGCGGCCGCGCGCTCGATGCCGCGGGTGACCTTGTCGAGGCCCTTCACCTCGATCTCGACGGTGACGCGGCCCTGCTTCAGCCGCACCAGCATCAGGTGGATCAGGGTCGGCAATTCCGAGGCGGCGCCGTAGAGGCCGACGCCCAGGGCCTCGGCCTTCTGCTTGAGGGCGGAGAGCGAGAACTGCGTCTGCATGCTCGCCCGGACCGTGGGACCTGCGGCGGCGAACAGGTCGAAGTTCGGGTCGAGGTGGCGCATCACGCCGTCGGCGGTCACCAGCCCCTTGAACAGGATGGCGAGGTCGGTCGGCATGGCGAGGTCGTTCTCGCGGGCCATGTTCATGAAGTCGGTGAGCACCAGCCCGAGATTCAGCGGGATCGACGAGTGGCTCTCCACGAAGGACTGGGCCGAGACCTGGAGACGGGTCAGGTCCGGGTTGCTGGTGCCGGTCCAGTCGAGGAGCACGGCCATGAGGCCGTCGGCATCCTGCTTGAGCATGGCGCCGATCAGCACCAGGAGCTGCGAGCGCCGCCGCTGCGACAGCCGCCCGATGATGCCGAAATCGATGAAGCCGATCTTGTTGCCGGGCAGGGCCAGCATGTTGCCGGGATGCGGGTCGGCGTGGAACACGCCCTCGATCAGCGCCATCTGCAGGAACGCGTCGGTGCCCTTCTGGGCGAGCAGCTTCTTGTCGATGCCCGCCGCGCGCAGGGCCGCCTCGTCGTTGGGCGGGATGCCGTGGATGAAGTCCTGCACCAGCACGCGCTCGGAGCAGTATTCCCAGTGAATCTTCGGGAAGACGATGTCGTCGCGGTCCTCGAAGATCTGGGCCAGCAGCTCGCAGTTGCGCGCCTCGTTGAGCAGGTCGAGCTCGCCGTTGAGCCCGTCGGCGAGGTGGCGCATCTGCTCCCGCGGCTGGTAGCGGGCCATGTCGGGCCACTCGTTCTCGACGATGCGGGCGCCGTGCGCCATCAGGCGCAGATCCGCCTCGATGATCTTGCGCAGGTTCGGCCGCAGCACCTTGACGATCACGTCCTCGCCCGAGTGCAGCCGCGCGCGGTAGACCTGGGCGATCGACGCCGAGGCGATCGGGTTGGTGTCGAACTCGGCGAACACCTCCATGGGCGAGGCGCCGAGATCGAGTTCGAGCTGCGGGCCGATCTGCTCCCACGTCACCGGCACGACCTGGCTGTGGAGCTTCTGCAGCTCCTCGGTCCAGGCCGGCGACAGCAGGTCCGGCCGGCTGGCCAGGACCTGCCCGAACTTGATGAAGGTCGGCCCGAGCGCCTCGATCGCCCGGCGCAGACGCTCGGGCTCGGACAGGCGGGTGACGTCGACCCGCGGCTGACGGCGCGGCAGCAGCGGCAGGTAGCGCAGGCCGAGGCGGTCCACGACGCGGGTGACGCCGAAGCCGATCAGGATCGTCGCGATCTCCGACAGCCTTTGGCGGTCGCGGGCGGCAACGAAGGCTGTCTTCAGCATGAGTGGGGCGATCCGGTCGGACGGGATTGGGTGTCCGGACAGCACGAGCATAAGGACTTTTTTGCGGTCGCGAAGCCCAGGAGGTCCGCGAGCGGGACGACAATGCGGTCGCGGGCGCCGCCGGACGTTCGGCGTCGCGCCGCCCGCGGTGGCTTCGCGACGCGCGCAAAGGCGATGCGGATCCGGCGTCTCCGCCGGATTTGATTTCAGAATGCCGGCTCCAGCCCGCTCGCGCGGTACGCCGCAGCGGCCTCCGGCGTCGTCAGCCGGGCCAGGAACCGGGCGGCGCCGTCCCGGTCCGTCGCGCCGCGCAGGATCGCGGCCGCGAAGGTCGTCACCTCCTGCACCGGCTCCGGGAAGGGCCCGACCACCTCGATTCCGGGCACCACCATCAGCTCGCTGATCTGCTGGACGGCGATGTCCGCCTCGCCGGAGACGAGCTTTTCCGCGGTGAATCCCTGCGGGATGATGGTCGCCCGGGCGTTGACCGCCTCGGCGAGGCCGAGCCGCGGCAGCAGCCCGGCGAAGTAGATGCCGCTGGCGCCCGCACGGGAATAGGCCACGGAGCGCGCCTCCGTGAGCGTGCGCTTCAGAGCCTCGACGGTGGCGATGTCCGGATGCGGCGCCCCGGCCTTCACGGCGATGCCGTAGCGGGAGCGCACCGCGTCGACCCGGGTCCCCGGCTCGACGCGGCCCTCGGCGATCAGCCGGTCCATGGCGTCGGACAGGACCAGCACCGCGTCGGCGGTCTCCCCCTCGGCGAGAGCCTTCATGATGACGGTCGTCGGCGCCCAGTGGATTGCCGCCCGGCCACCCGCGGCCTCGAAGGCCGGGATCACGTGCGCATCGAAGGCGCCGCGCACCACCAGGGCGCATTTCAGCCGCGTCGGGTTTTGCTCGTCTGCCATGATGTGTCCCGTCTCGGTGTCCGACGCGCCTTCAGGCCACGCGCCGATGTGTTGGGTGGTTCGACTCGGCCTCGAACCCCGACCGCAGGATCCGCGCCGTCGTTCCCGGGGCGACGCGGGCGAGGCCGGAAACCGGAAGTCCCGCGGTTGCCTGGGCCGGCTTATCGGCGCCCCTCGATCCTGGGCACCGCTGCGCGGCTCGGGGATGACGGGCGAGGCGACTCGGGCCGATCCGGTCCTGGCGGGTGAGGCTGCCAGGTGAGGCTGCCAGATCAGGCTGCGCCGGTATCCCGCCGCGAATAATCGATCGCCGTGAAGCCGCCGCCCTGATAGCGCTCGACCACCGGGTTGCCGCTGGTCTTCCCCTCCAGGGCCGCGGCGTAGGAATCCGCGCTGTCCTGCGGCGCCCAGCCGATCACGGCGCGCCCGTCGTGCCGCCACCACGTCATGCGGCTGTTGTTCGAGGCGGCCCAGATCACCACCGACCCGGCCGGGCCGAGGTTCGGCGCCAGGGTGGCGCGGGTGATCAGCCGGCTCAGGTCGGCGAAGGACAACCAGGTCGCCAGCATCCGCGCATCGGTCGGTTCCGGGAAGCACGAGCCGATCCGCAGGAACACGCTCTCGACCCCGTGCTTGTCGCGGTAGAGCCCGCCCATCAATTCGCCGTAGGCCTTGGACAGGCCGTAATAGCCGTCCGGCGCGAGGCTGCACGTGTCGTCCAGGATCTCGGACCGCGTGTGGAACCCGACGGCGTGGTTCGAGGAGGCGAAGATCATCCGCGCCCTCTCGCGGCGGGCCGCCTCGTAGGCGTGGTAGAGGCCGCGGATATTGGGGCCGATCACGGTCTCGAACGGGTGCTCCACCGAAATCCCGCCGAAATGGAGGATCGTGCCGCAGCCCTCCGCCAGCCGCAGGATCGCCGGCCCGTCCTCCAGGTCCGCGAGCTGGAAGCGCGCGCCCTCCGGCAACGGGTCGGGGAAGGGGACGCGGTCGGTGAGCCGGAGGGTCCAGCCCTGTTCGCCGAGCGCGCGGGTGAGCACGCGCCCGAGCGCTCCCGACGCTCCGGTGAGGAGGACGGGCTTCTGCGGAACGGTCTCGGCGCTCATGGGTGCTGCTCCTGAGTCAGATGGCCTTGGCCGCAGTGAGGGGGCTGGCTTCCGCCGGATTGCGCGGCCGCCGCACGAAGATCGCCATGGCGACGACGCCGGCAGCCGCGATCAGGGCGGCGATCACGAAGGCGCTGGCGTAGCCGCCGAGATACTGCACCGCCAGGCCCGTGGCGGTCGGTCCGATGATCCCTGAGATGTTGCTCAGGAGGTGGATGAAGCCGCTGACCCCGCCGACCCGCGCCTCGGGCACGAGCTCGTGGATCGTCGCCCAGCAGGATTGCACGGAACTCGTCAGCATCAGCACGGCGAGCGCGATGAGCGAGACCGCCATGGCGGTGCTGGTCGCGGCGTTGACCGCGATCAGGGCGACGCCCGCGATGGCCAGCGGCACGATCGTGGTGATCTTCCGGGCCGCGAGCTTGTCGTCCATGCGCTTGTAGACGAGATCGGCCACGATGCCCCCGCCGACATAGCCGACGAAGCCGCAGGCCCAGGGGATCGAGGCGACCAGAGCCATCTCCTTCACCGGCATGTGCAGGGCGTCGGTGAGGTAGCTCGGGAGCCACGAGAGGAAGATGTAGAGGGTGTAGTTCACCGCGAACATGCCGAGGCCGAGCGACAGGGTGCTCGGCAGGAACAGGTATTCCTTCAGCGAGCGCGCGTGGTCGGAGGGCGCGAGGTGGGTGACGGCCCGGCTGCGCTCGACGAGGGCGATCTCCGCCGGGTCGACCCGGGGATTGTCCTGCGGCCGGTCGGTCATCAGGAGGCGCCACGCCACCACCCAGAGCAGCCCGACGGCGCCGATGGCGACGAAGGCCACGCGCCAGCCGTACTGGATCGCCAGCAGCCCGACCACGGGGGCCGCGATGGCGCTGCCGACCGTCTGGCCCGAGAAGGTGAAGCCGATGGTCCGGGCGGTCTCCTCGCGGGGGAACCACGTGGTGATGGTGCGGTTCGTGGTCGAGTTCATCGGCCCCTCGGCGAAGCCGAACAGGGCGCGGACGATGAACATCTGGGCGAAGCCGGTCACCGCGCCCGTGAGCATGCACAGGATCGACCATGAGGCGGCGGCCCAGCTGTAGACGCTGCGCGGCCCGTAGCGATCGGCGAGCTGACCGCCCACGAAGGCGAACAATGCGTAGCCGAAGAAGAACGTGCTGAAGATCACCCCAAGCTCGGAGGGCGACAGATTCAGGTCCTGCTTGACGAACGGCGCCGCGACGCCGAGGGCGGCACGGTCCATGTAGTTGATGATCCCGGCGATGAACAGCAGGGACGCGATGACGAACCTGTAGCGCTTGGCGACCATGGCGTTTCCTCCAGGTGGTTTACGGTTTTTCTGATTTCTTGTTTGTTTTTATGGGTCGAAACCCGTCCCGCTTCCCTCTCTCCTCTCTCCGGCGGGTGAGGGTGCGTCGGAGAGCGGGGCCGCCGCGCATTGCCCGGTCACACGGCGACGTGCCTCCTACAGGAACGCGATGGTGCAGGGGCTGAGGCTGGGGCGTAGGCCCGTTTGGGTGAGGTCTCCGCTCGCGGCATCGATGGCGAATTCGACGAGGCTGTCGCCCTGCTCGTTGGCGACGAGGAGGTGCTTCCCGCCCGGCGCGAGCGTCATGAAGCGCGGGTCGCGGCCACCGGCCGGCGTCCAGCCGGCGGGATCGAGCCGCCCGGCTTCCGCCGCGACGCGGAATCGCGCGATTCCGTCCTGACCGCGGTTCGACGCGTAGACGAACCGGCCGTCCGGCGTGACCACGATGGCCGCGGCCGTGCTCGCGCCGAAGAAGTCGGGCGGCAGCGTCGGGGCGAGGTGCAGGGGCGTCAGCGTGCCGGTTTCCGCGTCCCAGCGGCAGGAGGCGACGCTCGAGTCGAGCTCGTTGACCAGGAAGGCGAGGGGCCGATTCGGGTGAAACGCGATATGGCGCGGTCCGGCGCCCGGGCGCATCGCGGTCTCGGAGGCGATGGCGAGCCGCTCACCCTCGAGCCGCAGGACGAAGACCCGATCCAGGCCCTTGTCGGGCACGATCGCGTGGCGACCGTCCGGCGCCAGAACCACGTGGTGCGGGTGGGCGCAGGCCTGCTCGGTCCGGTGCGGGCCGGGCTCGCCCGGAAGCGGCAGGACATGCCGCGCGGCCTCCAGCCCGCCATCGCCGCGCACCGGCAGCAGGGCGACCGAGCCGCTGGCGTAATTGGCGACGATCAGGGCGCGGCCGCTCGGATCGAGGGCCAGATGCACGCTGTTGGTGCCGCCGGTGGCCGCCGCGCCGAGGGCGCGCAGGCTGCCGTCCGCCGCCGCCGCGAAGGCGCTCGCGGCCTCGCCGTCACCCTGGACCGTGTAGAGGATGGCGTGCCCGGGATCGGTGACCAGGAAGGACGGGTTCGTCAGCCCCTCGACCCGGCCGAGATGCGTCCAGTCGGCGAGGCTGCTACCGGTCCGGTAGATGTCGATGCCCCGGCCGCGGGCCCGGCGGCGCTCCGTCGTGAAGCAGCCCACGAAGGCGAGGCCCAGAGGGGCTGGCACGGCCTCGGTCATGCGGCGTGTCCGGTTGGAGGAGCAGGGTGCTGTGAGGCGCGCGCCGTCCTGGCGAGTGGCGCGCTGCCCCTGGTCGCTTCGCTGCGCTCGCAAGGACGGGAGCGCGGCCCTGGCAGCCCGCCGGAGCGACTGCGCCGACATGCCCGCTTCCCGAGGATGACAGCCTTTCCGTCATCCCACGGCTCCGCAGCGGAGCCCGGGACACAGGCACGCGGAAGCGCCGGGGCAGGGCGCCGACGGCGGGGGCGGGGTGTCCGGCATGCCCCTTCGGGCTCGCGCCCGCCTGCGGCGCCCCTGAACGGCGGATGGCCCGAATGGTCCGCCGCGGTGACGGTCGCTGGGGAGACGATCATGTGCAATCCTCCCCCCTCGGCTCAAGTCCGCCGCGGGATGCGGCGGAGGAAATCGGGGTTCAGCTCCGAAAGGCGGTTCACGCCGATCAGCGCCATGTCGCGGTTGAGCTCCTCCTTGAGGATCCGCATGGCGAGTTCGACCCCCGCCACCCCGCCCAGCGCGGCGGCGAACATGAAGGGCCGGCCGAGCAGGACGAAGTCGGCGCCGAGCGCGAGCGCCTTCATCACGTCGGTGCCCCGGCGGATGCCGCTATCGACGATGATCTTCAGCCCGCCCTTGCGGGCGGCGATCTCCGGCAGCACGTCCAGCGGCGCGATGGCGTAATCGAGCTGGCGCCCGCCATGGGTCGACAGGATCACGCCGTCGGCGCCGCATGCGCGGGCGATCTCCACATCCTCCGGCGCCAGGAGCCCCTTCACCAGCAGGTTGCCGGACCAGCGTTTGCGGATCGCCTCCAGGTTCTTCCACGAGAGCTGGTCGCGGGCGATGGTGTTGCGCACCGCGCCCTGCGACATCATCGGCGGCCCGCGCTCGGCCTCGGTGTTCTCGAAATGCGGCGCCCCGTGCTTGAGGAAGGTCCGGGCGACGGTGCCCAGCAGCCAGCGCGGGTGGGTCGCGCTCTGCCACGCGACTTTGGGCGTGACCTTGATCGGCATGGAAAAGCCGCTGCGGGTATTGTGCTCCCGGTTGCCCAGCGTCGGCGTGTCGGCGGTGACCACGAGGGTCCGGTAGCCGGTGGCCGCGACCCGGTCGAGCAGGCGATCGATCCGGTTCTGATCGCCCGGCAGGTAGCCCTGGAACCAGGCCTGCGGGTTCTGGGCGTGGACATCCTCCAGCCTGATCAGCGACGAGGCGCTCAGGCACATCGGCAGGTTCATCCGCCGCGCCGCCTCGGCCAGGACGAGGTCGCCCCGGTAGGCGATGAAGGCGGCCCCGCCGAGCGGACCGATCCCGAAGGGCGCCGCGTAGGTCTGGCCGAACAGCGTCGTGGCGGTGTCGCGCGCCGAGGTGTCCCGCATCAGCCGCGGCAGCAGGGCGTAATCGGCATAGGCGCCGCGGCTCTGCGCCAGCGCCGAGCCGGTCTCGACCCCGCCCGCCACGTATTGAAAGATCATCGGCGGCAGGAGTTTGCGCGCGTGCCGCTCGAAGTCGTCGAGCGCCAGCAGGTCGCGGAACCGGTAGGGCGTGACCGCGTCGCTGCGCTTCAGGCTGGTCACGATGGCCTGCGGGGCGGCGATGCCCGCCGCCGTCGAATCGGCCCCGCCGACCGTCGGCGCCGTGCGCTCGGGCGCTCCCAACCCCGAGGCCGGCCGGTCGAGCGTCGCCATCGGATCCTCCTGTGGGCCGCCCGAGCGGGTCGCTTCTTGAAAGCGCTTTCAGATAGCCAGGGGACGGGAGGGGTGTCAATATACTGCCGGTTCGGCAGACCGGCTGCCGCGCGTCGCGCATCGCCGCACTGCGGATGTGCCGTGAATGTGGGATGATGCGCATCGCGATGAACGTCGATGCAGGGTGAGGGGGCGGCCGATTTCGACACTGGAACTGACCGGGGATTTGCCGGGAGAGATCCTCGACCCGCCCTCCCGAGGGCCGGTGGCGCGGGATGTCGCCCGCCGCGCCGGCGTCTCGACCGCCACCGTCTCGCGGGTGCTCAACGGCTTCGCCGGTGTCCGGGCCGACAAGCGCGAGGCCGTGATGCGGGCCGCGCAGGATCTCGGCTTCGTCGCCAACGGGGCGGCTCGCGCGCTCTCGACACGCCGCTTCATGGCGGTCGGCGCGGTCGTGCCCAACATTGAGAACGAGGCTTTCGTGCGCGTCCTGTCGAGCTTCCAGGACCGGCTGCGGCAGGCGGGCTACACCCTGGTCGCGGCCAATGCCGGCTACGACCTGGAGGATGAGCTTCGGGAGGCCACCTTCCTGCTTGAGCGCGGCGTCGACGGGCTGATGCTGGTCGGCGACATCCATCATCCGGACCTCCATGCCCGGATCGCCCGCGCCGGAATTCCGGTGGTCCAGACCTTCAGCCTGTCCCGCGAGCGCCCTTGCGTCGGCTTCGACAACGCCGCCTCGGCGGCCCGCGCGGCCAACTACCTGATGGACCTCGGCCATCGCCGGATCGGGGTGATCTCGGGACTGCGCAAGGACAACGACCGCGGCGGTGCCCGGGTGACGGGCATCGCGGCGGCGCTCGCGGCCCGCGGCCTGCGGCTCGCCCCGGAGCACGACATCGAGATCTCCTACGGGATCGGCGGCGGCCGCGACGGATTCCGCCAGATGCTGGCCGGCGGGCCGCCGCCGACCGCGATCATCTGCGGCACCGACCAGATCGCCTTCGGGGCGATGATCGAGGCCCGCGCCCGGGGGCTGTCCATCCCGGGAGACCTGTCGGTCATCGGCCACAACGATTCGGACTTCGCGCCCTTCCTGGACCCGCCGCTGACGACGATCCGCATCCACTCCGTCGAGATCGGCCACGCCGCCGGCGACCACCTCATCGCCCGGATCCAGGGCCGGCCGATGGTCCGCCTCACCGAGATCGACGCCGAGCTGATCCTGCGCGCCAGCACGGCGCCGCCGCGCTAGGCCTCGGTCACAGCCTGCGCTATCTTGCTCCTTATCTGAAATCGCTTACAAGTTGATGGCCTGTGTCGGTCCGTGGCCGGCGCGCCCAACCCGAGACCGAGCATGGCTCCCCGCATAGTCCTTTTGCACGCGACGCCGGTCGCCATGGCGCCGATCCAGGCGGCCTTCGCCGAGTGCTGGCCGGAAGCCGAGACCGTCAACCTGCTCGATGACGGCCTGTCTCTCGACCGTGCGAAGGAGCCGGGCGAGATTTCAGAGGGGATGATCGATCGCTTCGTGCGATTCGGGCGCTACGCCCACGACATGGGCGCCGACGGAATCCTGATCACCTGCTCGGCTTTCGGGCCGGCCATCGACCGGCTCATCGAGACCGTGCCGATCCCGGTACTCAAGCCCAACGAGGCGATGTTCCGCGCTGCGATCGCGCAGGGTGCGCGCATCGGCATGCTGGCGACCTTCGGACCCTCAATCGGCACCATGACCGACGAATTCGAGGAGTTCGTGGGTCAATCCGGACGCCCGGCAACGCTGCAGACGATCCTGGTGGACAACGCGATGGCGCGCCTGCGCTCCGGCGATGCCGAGACCCACAACCGGCTGATCGCCGAGCGGGCGTCGGAGTTGCTCCACTGCGACGCGATCATGCTCGCGCATTTTTCCACTTCGCGCGCGGCCGAGGCCGTGCGGAAGGCCGTCGGCATCCCGGTGCTGACCGCACCCCACGCGGCGGTGGAGCGGATGCGGGCGATGATCGAGACTGGCAGGAGCGCCTGAACCATGAAACTCGGTGTCTTCGAGGACCGCCTCAGCGGCCATTGCGGCTTCCTGTTCACGGAATTGCCGCTGGCCGAGCGCTTCGCGGCGGCGGCCCGGGCGGGATTTCGCGCCGTCGAGCATCCGAACCTGTTCGCGACGCCGGCCAATGAGGTCGCGGGCTGGCTCGAACGTGCGGGCGTGCCCCTGGTCCAGACCGGCTTCCCGGCGGGGGACGCCGCCAAGGGTGAGAAAGGCTTCGCGGCGCTGCCCGACCGGGTCGCGTACTACCGCTCCACGATCGAGCCGACCCTGGACTACGTCGCGCAGCTCGGCTGCCGGATGGTCCACCCGATGGCCGGCGGCCGGCCCGCCGGAGTCGAGCGGGCGCGGCTCTGGGACACCTACCTCGACAATCTCGCCTTCACGGCCGACGCCGCCAAGGTGCGCGGCATGACGGTGATCGTCGAGCCGATCGGCCCCGGCTCGATTGCCGACTACGTGATCGACGACCCGCTGGTGGCGGTCGATGCGATCCGGGCGATCGGCCGCGACAACGTCAAGCTGCTGTTCGACGCCTATCACAGCGTCTGCCTTGGCCACGATCCGGCGGCGCTGATCCGGGCGCATGCCCCGCTCATCGCCCATGTCCAGATCGCCGACGATCCCGGGCGGCACGAACCCGGGACCGGCACGATCGCCTTCGACCCGATTTTCGCCGCCCTGGAGGAGGTCGGCTACGCGGGCTTCGTCGGCTGCGAGTACCATCCCGCCTCCGGCACCGAGGCGGGGCTCGGCTGGATGCGGGCGGCAGCGGCGTAGGGCCGGGCCTAGAAGCGGGCGGCGACGCCGCCGATGATCGTGCGGGGCTGTCCCGGCGTCGCGTAGCGGTTCTGGAACGCGCGGTCGTAGAACGTCGCGTCGAACACGTTGTCGACGTTCAGGTAGATCCGCACGCCGGGCGCGATCTGGTAGTACGAGATCAGGTTGACCAGCGTGTATTGCGGCAGATTGAACGTCGCGAGCGCCGTCCCCGCGGCGCGCCGGCCGACGAAGTCGAGGCCGCCGCCGAGCCCGAGCCCCTTCAGCTCGCCGCTCTGGAACTCGTAGACGGTCTGGAACGCGAGGCTATTAGCGGGCACGTTGGCGATGCGCGTTCCGACCGGCAGGGTGTTGTCGCGGGCAACGGCCGCGTCGACCCGCGTGTAGGTCCCGATCACCCGCCAGCCCGGGGCCAGGTAGCCGGCGGCGGTCAGGTCGAAGCCGCGGCTGCGGACCGTGCCCGTGGCCACGCTGAAATTCGGGTCGACCGGATCGGTGCTGAGGACGTTGGAGCGCCGGATCTCGAACAGGGCAGCGGTGGCGTCGAGGCGGCCGTCGAGGAGGCTAACCTTCGCGCCCGCCTCGTAGCCCTCGCCTTCCTCGAACGCGAAGGGCCGGCCGCTGCGATCCGTACCGGTATTCGGCCGGAAGGAGCGGGCGTAGTTGCCGTAGAGCGCGACCGTGTCGGTCAGGTCGTAGAGCAGGCCGAAGCGCGGCGTCGCCACCAGACCCTGCAGGCTGGTGGTGCTCTTCGTGAGGTTGTTCGTCGAGACCAGCCCGAGATCCTCGACCCGCACACCCAGGAGCGCGTGGAGGCGGGGCGTGAGGTCGATCTGGTCCTGCACGTAGCCGGCGTAGCTCTCGGTCTTCTGCAGGAAGTTCGTGACCCGCGCGGTGATCGGCGGCAGCGGCTGGCCGTAGCGGGGCGCCAGCAGGTCAAGGAGGAACGGGTTCGTCGTGACGTTCGAGCGGTTGAACACCTCGCGGTAGCGGTAGCTGTCGTATTCCAGCCCGAGCAGGAGCGTGTGGCGGAACGGGCCGGTCTCGAACTTGCCCGCGAGATTCGCCTGTAGGTCGAGGTCGGACCACGTCAGGTCCCGCCATTCCAGGGTCCGCCGCTGGGTCCGGCCATCCGGAAGCAGGCCGATGGCGCCGACCCCGTAGCCCGACAGGTTCCCGCCGAGCACCTGCGCGCCGGCGTTCAGTACCCAGTCCTGGTCGAACCGGTGCTCAACGCGCAGCTGGCCGAGGGCGTTGTCGACATGGGCCGGCGGCAGGCCCGGCTCGCCGATGAAGCGGCTGCGCGGCAGGGCGCGCACGTTGCCCCCCAACGGCACGATGCCCCGGTCGAAGGTCTGCGCCGTGCTGATGAAGTCACCCTCCAGGGTGATGGTCGTATCCGTCGTCGGCTTCCAGGCGATGACCGGGGCGAGGGCATAGCGGTCGCTGGTTACAAAGTCCCGGAAGCTGCCGTTGTCCTCGACGGCGCCGGTGACGCGCGCCAGCACCTGCCCGCTCTCGTCGAGGGCGCCCGTGGCGTCGAAGGTGCTCCGCTTGGCGCCGAAGCTGCCGTACTGCGTGCCGATCGTGAGGGAGCGCGCCGCGAGGGGCTGCTTGGTCACGATGTTGAAGGTGCCGCCGGGGTCGCCGCGCCCGTACAGGAAGGCCGACGGGCCCTTGAGCACCTCGATGCGCTCGATAGAGACGATGTCTGGGCTGTTCGGATAGCCGCGATTGATCGGGAATCCGTTGCGGTAATACTCGCCGGTGGCCACGCCGCGGATCGTGAACTCGGTCAGGCCGAGGCCGCCGAAATTGTTGCCGCGGCCGACGCCCGCAAGGTCGAGGGCGGTGTCGATCCGCGTGGCCGCCGCGTCCTCCAGCACCTCCTGCGGCACCGCCACGATCGTCTGGGGCACCTCGCGCACGGGCGTGTCGGTCCGCGTGGCGCTCACTGCCCGCGTCGCCCGGTAGCCGTCGACGCGCGACGTCCCGACGCCGGTCCCCGCCACCGAGAGTTCCTCGAGTTGCACCTCCTGGGCACTGTCAGCGGCAAGTTGTGCCCAGCCTGGAGATGGTAACAATACCGGAGCGAGGAAGAGGGAGAGTCCGACTGCGCGCTTGGAAATGCCGCGCGCTGCCGGCGTGCAAGATTTTGCACAGTTACGCCATACCACGATGTCGACCAATCTGTTTCGCGTGGCGCCAGATACGGTGCGGAAACATTCACGGTCAAGCTTGCTGGCGGAGAGTCTCTCAAGGCTAGATTTTGAATAAGTACAATCTGTGCAGGATCGACGATGCGCTTGCGCCGGCGGCGCACCGGGGCGCCTTCATCGCCGGTTCGGCCAGAGAGGGCCGCTGCGGCGGCCGGGCTCTGGACACGCCGAACCGCAGGGCACCTGCAACGCCGACGCCTCTGGCCCCGTCCGAAAGATCAAGACAGGTTCGCACGCCGCCGAGACAGCGCGCCCCAGCTCCCAGTCAGGCGCCGCCGAGCAGCCGCGCCCGACGCTCCAGCACGGTGGGCCAGACCTCCGGGTTGACGAGCCGCGGCGGCGTCTCGCCCCGGAGCAGGCCGACGATCTGCTCGGCCCCCCAGGCGGCCACGTTGCGCCGCGCCTCGTGGGTGACGCCGGCGGTGTGGTAGGTCGCCACCACGGTGTCGAGCCGCAGCAGGGCCGCGTCGAGGGGCGGCGGCTCCGGCGCCCAGACGTCGAGGCCCGCCCCCGCGAGATGGCCGGCGGTCAGCGCGGCGGCGAGCGCTGCCTCGTCGTGGACCCCGCCCCGGGCGGTGGTGATGAACAGGGCCCCCGGCTTCATCGCCGCGAAGGACACGGCGTCGAAGCTGCCCCGGGTGGTGTCGTCGAGGGGGCAGTGCAGGGAGACGATGTCGGACTCGGCGAGCAGCCGCGCCCGGTCCACCGGCTCCGCGCCGCGGGCCCGGATCTCCGCGTCCGGGAGCAGGGGATCGTGCGCGAGAACCCGCATGTCGAAGCCGCGGGCCAGCTTGGCGACCTCCCGGCCGGTATGGCCGATCCCGATCAGGCCCAGGGTCGCGCCGCCGATCTCGTGGCCCATGAGCGATTCGCGGGTGAAGCCGCGCGCGGTCCGGAGCAGGCGGTCCGAGACGCAGATCTTGCGCGAGACCGCGAGCATCAGGCCGATCGCCAGCTCCGCCACCGACCGCGCATTGCCACCCACTTGGTTCACCACCGCGACGCCGGCCCGGGTGCAGGCGGCGGCGTCCACCGTGTCGAAGCCCGCCCCGGCCGACGAGACCGCCAGGAGGTTCGGGCAGTCGGCGAGCAGCGCGTCGGTCACGTGCCAGCGGCGCGGCAGCTCGTCCCGCGCCGGCGAGACGTGGAGGACGTGGGCGTGCGCCAGCAGCGCGGCGAGCGCGTCCTCCGGTCCCTTCAGGTCGCCGACCTGCAGGTCGATGTCGGGCTCGGCCCCCAGGCGCGCGTCGAAGACCGGATTGATCCAGACGTTGAAACGGCAGACGCGCTTGAGGGCCGCCACCCGGTTCAGCCCTTAACCACCGCGTCGATCGCGTCGATGACGTAGTCGATGTTGTGGGTGTTGACCGCGGCGACGCAGATCCGACCGGTCTCCAGCGCGTAGACCTCGTGCTCCTCGCGCAGGCGGGTGGCCTCGGCCGGGCTGAGGCCCGTGTAGGAGAACATGCCTTTCTGCGCCTTGATGGCGTCGAAGCCGCGCTCCGGGTGGCGCTGCTGCAGGCTGTCGGCCATCCGCTCGCGCATGGCGCGGATCCGGTCCCGCATCTCGCCGAGCTCCCGCTCCCAGTCGGCGCGCAGCTCCGGGTCGGTGAGCACGATCTCGACGATCGCGGCGCCGTGGGTGTGCGGGTTCGAGTAGCTCGCCCGGACGAGGCGCTTGGCGAAGGCCTCGACCTTGGCCTTCGCGGCCGGATTCTCGGCCACGATGGTCAGGGCGCCGACGCGCTCGCCGTAGAGCGAGAACGACTTCGAGAACGAGGAGGCGACCAGGAATTCCTGGCCGGACTCGGCGAACAGGCGCACCGGCTCGGCGTCGGCGTCGAGGCCATTGCCAAAGCCCTGGTAGGCGATGTCGAGGAACGGGATCAGGCCGCGCTCGGCCATCAGGGGCACGAGATCGCGCCACTCGTCGAGGCTGAGATCGGCGCCGGTCGGGTTGTGGCAGCAGGCGTGCAGCACCACGATCGAGCCCTTCGGCAGATCCTGAAGATAGGCCTTCATGGCCGGGTAGTCGGCGCCGCCGGTCTCGGCCGAGAAGTAGGGATAGTCGACCACGGTGAAGCCGGCCTGGCCGAACAGCGCCTTGTGGTTCTCCCAGCTCGGGTTGCTCACCGCCACGGTGGCGTTCGGGTAGAGCTTGGCCAGCAGGTCAGCGCCGGTCTTCAGGGCGCCGGTGCCGCCGATGCTCTGGAGCGTCGCGGCCCGGTTCTGGGACAGGATCGGCGCGCCCTTGCCGAACAGGAGCTCCTGGACAGCGTCGCGGAACGGCTTGGTGCCCTCGATCGGCCGGTAGGTCTTCGGCAGGCCCTTCTCGATCCAGCGCTTCTCGGCGGTCTGCACGGCGCGCAGGCGCGGCACCTTGCCGTCCGCATCCGTGTACACGCCGACGACGAGGTTGAGCTTCTTCGGGCTCGGGTCGGCGTTGAAGGCCTCGAACAGGCGCATGATCGGGTCGAGCGGCGCGTCCTGGATGCCGGCGAACAGCGAGGTCATGATCGTCAATCGTCCCAGAGGGTCTCGGCCCGCACGCGTGGAGAGGTGCCGGCACGCCCGGCGACGGGCCGGACCGACGCCCTTATTCCGCACATCGCGCCCGCCCGCCAGCGCTTCCGCGCGCATCAGCGTCCCGATCCGCTCAATGATCCGGCACCGATCCGGCCTCAGCGCCCTTCCGGTCGGGGCTCCGACGGCCCTAGAGTGACGCCATGATGCGTCGCCTCGTCCCGCTCCTCGCCGGCCTCCTCGCGGCCGCCCCGGCCGTCGCGCAGGCGCCGATCCGGATCGGGCTGTCGGCGCCGCTGACCGGGCCCGATTCCGCCTACGGACTGGGTCTGCGGCAGGGGGCCGAGCAGGCGGTGGCCGATCTCAACCGCGCCTCGGGCGGGCGCCCGCGCTGGGTCCTGGTCCCGGCCGACGACGGCGGCGAGGCCCGGCAGGCGGCCGCGCTCGCCAAGAAGTTCGCCGCCGACGGCGTGCGCCTCGTGGTCGGGCCGCTCGAATCCGGGGCGGCCGCGGCCGCGGCGCCCATCTACGAGGAAGCGGGGGCCGTCATGGTGGCGCCCGCGGCGGCCTACGGGCCTCTGACCGGGCGCGGCCTGTGGAACCTGTTCCGCCTCGGACCGAGCGATGCCCAGCAGGGCCGGGCGGCCGGGGCCTACCTGGCGAAGGCCTTCGCGGGGCGCCGGGTCGGGATCCTCAGCGACCGCTCGACCTTCGGCCGCGGCCTCGCCGACGTGGTGGCGGCGCGGCTGAAGGAGGCCGGCATGGCGGAGGTGCTGTTCGACGGCTTTCCCCGGGGCACCCGCGACCTTGCGGATCTCGTCGCGCGGCTGAAGGCGGCGCGCCTCGACGCAGTGTATTTCGGCGGCCTCGCGCCCGAGGCCGCGACCCTGCTCCACGCCATGCGCGAGGCCGGCCTGGGCACGACGCTGGTGGCGAGCGACGGCATCCTCGATCCGGCCTTCGCCGCCGCGGCGGGCGGGGACGCGGAGGGCACCGTCATGACCCTGGTTCCCGACCCGCCGCGCCTGCCCGAAGCCCGCGGCGCCCGCCCGGCACCGCGCTCCCCCGAGGCGGAGAGCGTCGCGGCCGGGGCCTACGCGGCCGTGGAGCTCCTCGCACAGGCGACCGAGCGCGCCCATGCCGCCGACCCGAAGACCGGCCGCATCGCCGACGGCCGCAAGGTGGCCGAGGCCCTGCGGGCGGGGCCGTCGCGCACGCTACTCGGATCGGTGGTCTTCGATGCGAGGGGTGACCGCGCCGGAGTGCCGATCGCCCTGCGGGTCTGGCGCCGGACGCCGGACGGGCGCCTCGACTATGCCGGCAACGACGCGGAGCCGTGAAAGCCGGCGAATCGTGTCGATGACGGAACGTGTTCGGCGTCCGCGACTTGCGGCGGGTTCCCGCGGGGACTACATGCGGGCGGTGCTGCTGAGCTGGCGCGGGCGGTCCACCGGATCGGATCCGCGCCCTGCGGCGTTTCCCGAGCTCGATGACAGCCGGACACGCATTGCCGGAACGCCTGCTGCCAGACGGTCCGACTGGAGAAGGTGCATGGCGAAAGAAGAATTGATGCAGTTCGATGGTCTCGTGATCGAGATCCTGCCGGATGCGCGCTACCGCGTGCAGCTGGACCAGGGCCACGAGATCGTGGCCTACACGGCCGGCAAGATGAAGAAGAACCGCATCAAGACGCTGGCTGGCGACCGGGTGACGGTCGAGATGTCGCCCTACGACCTCGAGAAGGGGCGGCTCGTGTTCCGCCACAAAGACGAGCGCTCGTCCGGCCCCCGTCCGCAGGTTCGGGGCGGCCAGTTCCGCCGCCGTTGACGATCGGGCGCGCGAGCCGGACTTCCTCGGTCGCGCCCGCCTACCTGTTGCTGACCGTCACGGCGCTTCTCTGGGCCGGCAACGCCGTGACCAGCCGCTGGGCGCCCGGTCACGTCTCGCCCCAGGTTATCACGACGCTCCGCTGGGCGGTCGCCTGCTTGGTGCTCATGCCCGTCGCCGGGCGCCGTCTCGTCGTTGCGTGGCCGCTCCTGCGGCCGCACGGGCTGCGCATCCTGCTGATGGGCGGCCTCGGCTACACGGCCTTCAACTGCCTGTTCTACGCGGCCGGCGCGCATACCGGCGCGATCAACCTCGCCCTGTTCCAGGGGGCGATCCCGGTCTTGGTGATCGTCCTGAACCGGCTCGCCTACCGGGTGCCGGTCACGCCGGGGCAGGTGCTGGGTGTGATCCTGACATTGATCGGGGCCGGTCTCGCCGCCACCCACGGCGATCTGTCCGTCCTCACGACCCTCGCCTTCAACCGGGGCGACGTGCTCGTCTTCGGGGCCTGCCTGCTCTACGCGGGCTACACGATCTTCCTGCCGACCCGCCCGCAGGTGCCGGCACTGGTGTTCTTCGCCGCGATGGCGGTCGCGGCCTTCGTCACCTCGCTGCCGCCGCTCGCGGTCGAGTGGGCGACGGGCCACGCCGTCTGGCCGAACCGCGAGGGCTGGCTCATGGTCGCCTTCGTCGGCCTCGGGCCGTCGCTGCTGGCGCAACTCTTCTTCATGCGCGGCGTCGAGATCATCGGCCCGAACCGCGCCGGCCTGTTCGTCAACCTCGTGCCGATCTTCGGCGCGATCCTCGCCGTCCTGCTGGTCGGCGAGCCGTTCGGGGCGACGGAGGCCCTCGCCCTGGCCCTGGTGCTCGGCGGGATCGCCTGCGCCGAGCGCCTGAAACCTGCGCTCGCCGCGGAGGCGACCCCGGGGGCCGCCTACTCGCAGACGCGGACGCGGCGGATGTAGACGTCGCCGTACGGATCGACGGTCCGGCGGCGCTCGAAGTGGCAGACCGGGCCGTAATCCTCCTCGACGTAGACCGGCGGCGGGGCGCGGTAGACCGGGCGGCCCGGGTAGTAGCCGTTGTTGGCCGACGCGATGGCGCCGCCGACAGCCAGGCCGCCGAGCACGCCGAGGGCGGCCGCGCCGCCGGCGCCGATGCCGTCGCGGGCCTGGGCGGCCGGCGCGAGCGTGGCGAGGCTCCCGACGACAAGGCTCGTCGCGAGAAGGTACTTCATGACATCCCCCTGAAAGCAGGCGATTCGTGCCGATCGATCGGCACAGAGCTGCTACCACACCCGAGCTTTGGGGCGTTTGTTCGGCCGCACGTGCCGGCTTGACGTAGGGTGTTCCGCCGCACCAAACCCGGGGGACAGCGAGAGGAGCGGCGACCGTCATGGTGACACGGGGCTTCGTCGGGCGCAGGCAGCCGCCCGAGACCGGCGCGCGCCTGCCGCCGGGTCAGTACCTGACCGACGACTTCCCGATCCTCCAGATCGGCCCGAACCCGACCGTCGACATGGCCACGTGGCGGTTCACGCTGCGCGAGGGGTCCCGGCCGATCAAGGCGTGGAGCTGGGAGGCGTTCGAGGCGCTGCCCCGGACCACCTGGCACGGCGACATCCACTGCGTCACCAAGTGGTCGAAGTTCGACACGACCTGGGAGGGCGTCAGCTTCGACGACATCCTGGCGGATGCCGGGATCACGGCGCCGACGGGCTACCTCCTCGCGGAATCGCACGACGACTATACCACGAACGTGCCGGTGGCCGACCTCGTGGGCGGCCGCGCCCTGGTGGCGACGCGCTACGAGGGCCAGCCGATCCACCCGGATCACGGCGGCCCGGCGCGGCTGTTCGTGCCGCATCTCTATTTCTGGAAGAGCGCCAAATGGGTGAAGGGCCTCCGGTTCACCCAGACCGACACCGCCGGCTTCTGGGAGCTGCGCGGCTACCACATGTACGGGGATCCCTGGCGTGAGCAGCGCTACATCGGTGACTGACGCGGCGACTGACTCGGTGGTCGAGCCCATCGTCTTTCGCTGGCACGAGGCGGAGATCACCGCGATCGCGCCGGTCACGCCGCACGTGAAGAGCGTTCGGCTGCGCTGCGGCCTCGCCGAGGCCTACCGGGCCGGGCAGCACGTCGATGTCCGGCTGACCGCCGAGGACGGCTATCAGGCGCAGCGCAGCTACTCCATCGCCTCGGCGCCGGACGCCAGCGGCACTCTGGAGCTGATGATCGAGGCCCTGCCGGACGGCGAGGTTTCCGGCTGGTTCTCACACTGCGCCGAAATCGGCGACCGGGTCGAGCTGCGCGGGCCGATCGGCGGCTCCTTCTCCTGGGACGGGTCCGACGGAGGGCCGCTGCTCCTGGGCGGCGGCGGGTCGGGCGTCGTTCCGCTCCTGGCGATGCTGCGGCGGCGGGCGCAGCGCTGGCGGGCAATCCCGGCGGCGCTGATCTACTCGGCCCGCACCCGCGCGGAGGCGATCGCGGTCGCCGAGCTGGAGCGGCTCGCCGAAACGGATCCCAACTTCTCCCTGCATCTCGCGACGACCCGCGAGGCCGGCGGCAAGCGCATCGACGCGGCCCTCGTCGCCGACGCGCTGGCCCGGATCGGAGCGCCCGGTAAGGTGTTCCTCTGCGGCTCGAACCGGTTCGTGGCCGCGGCCTCCGACCTGATCTTGGCGCAGGGCGTCGCGCCAGGCCTGATCCGCACCGAGCGATTCGGCGCCTGACCTCCGGGTTGCGCCGTCACCGACGCAGACGGGTATGCCCTGAGTTGCGTGGACCGCACCGTCATCCCGGGGCGCCGCGGCCGGATTCGGTCCCCGCGAGGGTCAGGGGCTGAAGATCAGCACGAGGTAGACGAAGAACAGCACGAGGTGCACCGCGCCCTCCAGCACGGTGGTGCGCGAGCCCGAGAAGGTCTGCGCGCTGAGGATCAGCGTCACGGCGAGCAGAGTCATCTCGGTGGGCTTGAGGCCGAGCACCACGGTCTGGCCAGTGAGCAGCCCGATGGTCAGGATCGCCGGCACGGTGAGGCCGACCGTCGAGGTGGCCGCCCCCAAGCACAGGTTGATCGCCCGCTGGAGTTCGTTGCGGGCCACCGCCTTGAGTGCCGAAATCCCCTCCGGCGTGAACACGATGGCGGCGATCAGCACGCCGCCGAGTGCGGTCGGTGCGCCGAGTGCCGCGATGCCGTGATCCAGGATTACCGCGAGGCTCTTAGCCAGGATGACGATCGGCAGGACGTTGGCGAGCAGCAGGCCGACATGCTTGGCGACGCTGCCGCCCGAGACCGGGGCCGCGCCGTGGGACGGCTCGGACTCCTCGCGCGCCTCCGCGTCGATGAAGAACTCGCTGTGACGGCCGGTTTGGATCAGCAGGAACACGCCGTAGAGGGCGAGAGTGAACGCCGAGAACGTCACCGCCTGCAGAATCGTCAGCGTCCCGTCGCTCGTGGAGCTGGTGAAATTCGGGATGATCAGCGCGATGGTGGTGAGCGGGATGATCACCGACAGGAAGGCTGACGCGCCTTGAAGGTTGTAGCGCTGCTGGTGATGGCGAAGGCCGCCGACCAGGAGACCCAGCCCGACCACGCCGTTCAGCACGATCATCAGGACCGCGAACATCGTGTCGCGCCCTAGAGTCGGCGCATCCTTTGCCGACAGCATGACCGCGGAGATCAGCGCCACCTCGATGATGACGATCGACAGCGTCAGGACCAGGGTGCCCAGCGGCTCGCCGAGGCGATGGGCCAGCTCCTCGGCCTCGTGAACCACGCCGAAGGCCGCCCAGACGATCACCGCGAGCAGCCACGCGAACAGGCCGCCGGCGAAGACGGGCTGCGACAGGTCCCCGAGCCAATCCTTGCCGAACCACGCGAAGGCGAGAACCGTCGCCCAGGCTACCGTCACCCGCAGGCCTGCCATCATGTCCGTGGTGCTCTCCGGTCGGGCTGCGTCAACGCTGCGATGTGCGATACTTGACTGTGCCTTATCAAGTGGCGGCCGCTGAATCGGCTCCGCCTCGTCTTCGCGAGCGGAGTGGAGCAACCTGATGCAACGCGACTTCTCGGTGAACGTGGCCAAGGTGGGTTGCTTCGCGGCGCTCGCGACGACGGAGAGTTGCGGCAGGTCGTTGGGTGGGACGTTCGAGGACATGGGCCTCTGCGGCCCTGGGTTGAGCCCGTGCAACCGCCCCATGCTGCGACGGGAGTGGTCAGTCGGCACGCGAAGCGTTACCTTCTCGACACCCGAATAAAGTCCGGCGTCTGATTCCCCCGCCGCGCGATGGCGCGCTGCCGGGCGCGGCGCGGCCGTTGAGAGTTCACGAAGCTTGCCTTTCCCGACCCTGCCCGCCCCCCTCGCGCGGGCCCTAGCCGACCGCGGCTACGCCGAGCCCACACCGGTCCAGGCCGCCGTGCTGGAGGCGGCCGCCGGCTCCCGCGATCTCCTCGTGTCCGCCCAAACCGGCTCCGGCAAGACCGTGGCCTACGGCCTCGCCATGGCGAGCATCCTCATGGGTGACGCGGAGATGTTGCCGCCCCCGGCGGCCCCGCTCGCCCTGGTGATTGCCCCGACCCGGGAACTCGCCCTCCAGGTGCAGCGCGAGCTAGCCTGGCTCTACGGCCCCGCCGGCGGCCGGGTCGCGGCCTGCGTTGGCGGCATGGATCCGCGCCGGGAAAGCCGGATGCTGGGCGAGGGCACCCACATCGTTGTCGGAACGCCAGGCCGCCTGCGCGACCATCTCGAGCGCCGCAACCTCGACCCAACGGCGCTGCGGGCCGTGGTCCTCGACGAGGCCGACGAGATGCTCGATCTCGGCTTCCGCGAGGATATTGAGTTCATCCTCTCGGCGACACCGCCTGAGCGGGCCACCTACCTGTTCTCGGCGACGCTGCCGAAGGCGATCGAAACCCTGGCCGAGCGCTACCAGCGCGGTGCCCTTCGTCTGGCGATCAAGAGTGAGACCAAGGGGCATGCCGACATCGCCTATCGGGCGGTGCGGATCATGCCGCGGGAGACCGAGCACGTCGTGCTCAACCTCCTGCGCGAGGCTGATGCCGCGACCGCGATCATCTTCTGCAACACCCGCAACGCCGTCCGCCATCTCCAGGCGAGCCTGACTGAGCGGGGCTTCTCGGTAGTGGCGTTGTCAGGCGAACTCGGCCAGGGCGAGCGCAACGCCGCGCTCCAGGCCCTGCGCGACGGCCGCGCCCGGGTCTGCGTCGCCACCGACGTGGCCGCCCGCGGCATCGATCTGCCGTCCCTCAGCCTCGTGATCCACGCCGACCTGCCGCACGATGCCGAGGTGCTTCAGCACCGCAGCGGCCGCACCGGGCGTGCCGGCCGCAAGGGCACCTCGGTGCTGCTGATCCCAAATTCCCGCCGCCGCCGGGCCGAGCAGATGTTCGCCATCGCCAAGGTGAGCCCCGAATGGTCTGGGCCGCCCTCGGCCGACGAGATCCGCCGGCTCGACGGTGAACGCATGCTCTCCGACCCGCTCTTTGCCGAGCCGCCGGCCGAGGAGGATGTGGCGCTGGCCGAGACGCTGCTCGCCGGCAAGAGCCCGGAGGAGCTGGCCGCGCTCCTGGCCCGCGTCTACCGCACCCGCCTGCCGGCCCCCGAGGAGGTCAGCGATCCCGGAGAGGGCCGCGCGCCGCGAGGCGAGCGTCCTCCTTACGACCCAATGGATCCGGAGCGAATCGCCGCCATGGGTCCGGCGGTGTGGTTCCGGCTCAATCTCGGCCGCCGCGACAACGCTGACCCGCGCCGCCTGCTGCCGATGCTCACCCGCCGCGGCGGCATCGGCCGCCAGGAGATCGGTGCGATCCGGATTTTTGACCGCGAGACCAAGTTCGAGGTCCGGGGTAATGCGGCTGCGCGCTTTGCCGAAGCGTTCGCCCGCAACGGTTCGCCGGAGATCCAGATCGAGGCACTGGCGGGCGATGCCGGGCCAGCCGAACGCAAGGATCGTCCCACCGGTCCGAAGGGTTTTGCGAGCCCGCGCGCCGGAAAGCATCAGCGCAAGGCCGAGCGCACCGGGCCGAGGGGCGACAAGGCCGGGCGCCAAACCGGCCGGGCCTGAGCGGCGGATTGGGATCAGTGTCCGGCCCCGCGCTCGGGGCCGGTGCAGCGGATCAGAACACGTTCTTGACGGCGTCGCCGAGGGCGTCGACGCTCTCCTTCAGCTTCCGCCCGGCCGGTGCCAAGGACGGGATCTTGATTCCGAGCACCTCGGTATCCTCCGCCTCGGCGGGCTCCGCTTGAGCGACAGTCGCGGGTGTAGCGCCTTTGGGCTTGTCGATCGCCCGGGCCGGCGCGGCCGCCTTGCGGGTCGCCGCCGTCTTGGACGCCGCCTTCTCGGTGCGTCCAGACTTCTCGGAACGTTCGGCTTTCTCGGAGCGCTCAACCTTTTCGACGCGCGCCGGCTTGTCGCTGGCCGGTGACGGCATGGCCGCATCGACCAGCTCGCGGGCCCGGACCGTCTCGGAGGCGCGGGGCGTCTGGAGCGCGGCCGTGCGGGTCGGAACCAGCGGCGCGACCTCCCGTGTGGTCGCCACGGGCGTGACGGAGGTGGGAACCGGAATGCGCTGCGTCGGCGGAACCGGGGCCGCGGAGACCTTCGCGGGCTTCGAGGCTACGGGCTTTGGCGCGGCGGTCGTCTCCGCCGGGGCTGCGATGGGGGTGAAGGCCTCGGGCAACGACGCCATCCGCAGGGCCGGCGTCTCGGGCTGGGCCGGCTTCGGCGGAGCGGGCGCCGCCGGGACGGAGCCTGCGATGACCGGAAGCCCATCCTTCAGTTCCGGCCAGTCTGCGGCCTTGCCCGACGAGACAATCTTGACGGGCGCCGGCGCCGCGAGCCCGGCCAGCACGGTCGAGGCGGCGACGCCGAAGCCGACCAGCGCGCTGGCGCCGACCAGACCGAACAGGACCACCTTAAGGTTCATCGACGACCCGGACTTGGCCGCCGGCATCCGGTTGGGCCGGGTCTCGGATGCGTCGAGATTGAGAGCGATCATGGGCCGGGGTCTCTAGACACGATGCACGCCGCGCGCGACCGGGCTCCCCATGACCGGCCGCTACACTCCGAGGATTCGAAGGTGGTTCGACTCAGGACGCCATAGAGGAGCTGCAATACGGCGCAATGATGTCGGCCCGAATTGCCCGCCCAGCCAGTCCTTGCTCGGCTATCCACAAGATTACGCGGCGCCGCTTAAGAAACCGTGTTCGGCTCGCCCACGCCGTACCGGCGCGGCGTACCGGGCGCTACCGTCGGTGGGCCACCCAATGCGAGCGGCATGGACTTCATCGGTGCGGTCGCTATGCGTCTCGGTGTGGACACACGCCCGAACCTGAACCCGAAGCCCGTGACGGCCGCCGCGCCGCCCCACCCGCGACTCCGCCGTTGGCCCTGGTCGGCCTGGTCCACGCGCGCCCGGCTCGTCGCGGTGGTCCTGCTCATTGACGCGTTCGCGGCCCTGATCTCCTGCGCGGTCATCGTGCTGAACGCCCGCTCGGCCGTGCGCGTCGAGACCCGCGCCTCACTTGCCACCGTCGAGTCGCTGGTGGCCGACACGATCCGATTGTCCGATACGGCCTCGCCCGACACGCTGCTCCAGACCCTGGATCTCCGCTTCAAGGTCCTGCGGCACGTCCGGGTCGCGGTGCTCGATGCGGGCGGCGATCAGGTCGGGCGACCGTTGCCGCCGGCGCGCGCAGACCGGGAGGCGCCGCACTGGTTCGCCGACCTGATCATGCCGCCGATCGAGCGCCACGCCCTGCCGATCGTCGTCAACGGGCAGCGGCTAGGCACGGCGCAGATCACTACGCAGCCGATGGACGAGATCGACGAGATCTGGGGCTATGCCCGCGCGCTCTCGCTGACCACGCTGGCGATCAACGCCGCGATGCTGATCGCTCTCTACATCGCGCTGGGCCGGATCCTCGCGCCGCTGCGGCGGCTCGGCGCCGGCCTGATTCAGCTGGAGCATCACGACTACACCGCCCGCCTGGACCCGCCCGGCGCCCGGGAGCTGGCGGTGATCGCCGAGCGGTTCAACAAGGTCGCCGAGGCCCTGGGCGAGGTCCGCGCCGCCAACGGCCGCCTCAACCGCCAGCTTCTGACGGCGCAGGACGACGAGCGCCGCCGCACCGCCTTGGAGCTGCACGACGAATTCGGCCCCTGCCTGTTCGCGCTGGAGGCCAATGCGGCCTCGATCGGTCGCATCGCCTCCGGTGCCGCCGAACCCAGTCGCGAGAAGCTCGCGTCCCGGGCGGCCGAGATCAGCGCCATCGTGGGTCAGGTCCAGACCGTCAACCGGGAACTCTTGAACCGCCTGCGGCCGCACGGGCTCGGGCAGGCGCCGCTGGCAACCTGCCTCGATCTGTTGCTCCGCGGCTTCGGGCAGCGCCACCCCGGCATCGCCTTTGCGGGCCGTTTCGACGGTCTGGCCCGGGGCTACGGCGACCTCGTGGATCTCACGGTCTTCCGCTGCGTGCAGGAAAGCGCCACCAACGCCGTGCGGCACGGCGCCGCGACCCGGGTGGAAGCCGTGGCGACCGAGACCGAAGGCAGGCTCGAGCTCATGATCCGCGACAACGGCACCGGGATCTCGCCCGATCACGGAACCGGGCTCGGTCTATCGGGGATGCGGGAGCGCGTGGAGGCACTCGGCGGCACCTTCGCCCTTGACAATGCCGGCCCCGGGGCGATCGTCCGGATCACGATCCCCGTTCCGCCTGAACGGGGCGACGAGAACAACACCGCGCCGAGCGCATGAACGCCATCGCATCTCAAATCGACGCCGCCGCCACGCGCCTGCCGGTCCTCGTCATCGACGACCATCCGATTGTCCTGCAGGGCTGTCGGCGCGTCCTGGAGGATTCTGGCGTCGAGACCATCGCGGAGGCGACGACCGTTGTCGGCGGCTACCGGATCTTCCACCGGCTCCGTCCGCCCGTCGTGATCTGCGACCTGACCTTCCAGGGCAGCGGCATGGCCGGCCTCGGCCTGATCCGGCGCATCCGGGCGGTCGCGCCCGAGACGCGCATCCTGGTCTTCAGCATGCACAACGACCCGGTGATCGTCGCCCGCGCCCTCGAGGCGGGGGCCCTCGGCTACGTCCTCAAGGACCACGCCTCGGCCGAGCTGTTCGAGGCCTTCGCCAAGGTGCGTGTCGGCGAGGTCTATCTCGACCGGCGGCTCGCCACCGAAGTGGCGATGCTGCGGGCCGACGCCCGCCGGGCGCCGGAATCGCAACTGACCCCCCGCGAGCAACAGATCCTGGCCCGCCTCGCGCAGGGGCGCTCCTACGGCGCCATCGCGGCCGACCTGTCCGTGAGCTACAAGACCGTGACGAACGCCTGTTCGCAGATGCGCCAGAAGCTCGGCGTTCGCACTCTGGCCGAGCTGATCCACGTGGCCGTCACCCACGCGCAGCGGCAGGGCTAGGGCATGGCGTCTCCCGGGACGGTGGGGGCGGGCGGTCCGGGCTCGTTCTCCCAGGAGGCGTGGCTGCGCAACGCCGCTGCCTACGAGACCATCCGGTCGATGCCCTTCAACGCTGAGCTTGCCGCCGGCACGCTGCCCCAGGGTCGCTTCCGGCACTACATCGTGCAGGACGCGCACTACCTCATCGGCTTCGGCCGGGCGCTGAGCCTTGCCGCCGCGAAGGCGCCGGATCCGGACGCGATCGTGCAATTCTCCCGCGCCGCGCAGGAGGCGATCGTCGTCGAGCGCGCGCTCCACGGAGGCTTCTTCCATGATTACGGCATCGGGCCGGAGATGTTCGCGGCCACCCCCCTGACACCCGCGTGCGATCATTACGTCTGCTACCTGCTCGCCACTGCCTATGCCGAATCGTTCGCAGTGCTGTGCGCGGCTCTGCTGCCCTGCTTCTGGATCTACAAGGCCGTGGGTGACGACATCTTCGCCCGCGCCGCACCCGGCAACCCCTACCGGGCCTGGATCGACACCTACGCGGGTGCGGATTTTGCGGAGGCGGTCGCGGCCATGATCGCCGCCACCGACCGGGCAGCCCTGGCCGCTTCGGATCCCGAGCGCGCGCGCATGCATCAGGCCTTCGCGCAGGCCACGCGCCTCGAATGGCAGTTCTGGGACGGTGCCTACCGCGATGCGGCCTGGCCCCTGTGACCCGCCCGGCACAGCATATGCCCACGCGCCGCCCTTTCGGGCCGGTACGCCGGCCAAGGCCGGTCCGGCCGTGGTTCGGGCGGCCGAGGCGAGACTCGCGCCGCTGGTCAGGGGCGCCGGGGCCGCTGCGCGCCCGTCATCGCCGTCGAGTGCCGTCGAGGGCGGCGCTACGGCGATGCAACTCGGCCACGGTCCGGCGCCGCGTGCGGCACCGTCCTTGACGGGGAGAGTCCGGGGACCGAACTGTTGCGGTGCACGATCCCCGGAGCCGCCATGTCCCTGATCGCACGCCTGCGCGCCTACGCGGCCGAGGCTCTCGGCGTCGGCAACCCCGAGGCCGTGGACGAGACCCATCTCGCGGCCACCGCGCTCCTCGTCCACGTCGCCCGCGTCGATGGCATCCTGGCTCCCGCCGAGAGCGAGCGCCTGTCGCGCCTCGTGCAGGGGCACTACGCCGATGGTCCGGATGCGGCGCGGGCGCTGATCGAGCGGGCTGCCGCCATGGATTCAGAGGTGCGCGACGTCGCGAGCCTCGTGGAGATGATCCCGCACGAGGCCGACCGGGCCGAACGCGAAGAGCTGCTGACCATGGCTTGGTCGGTTGCGGCGGCTGACGGCAACGTCGATGAGTTCGAGGAGGCGCTGGTCGAGCGCCTCGGCCGTCTGCTCGGTTTCGACGAGGCCGCCATCGCGGCGGCCCGGCGGAGCGGTCAGCAGGGTGTCGCGGCCGCCTAGCCTCGGCGTTCCGCGATGATCGCCAGTCTTGCGCTGATCCTGCTGGCCCAGCTGTTGGGCGAGGCCCTGGCGCGCGGCGCGGGGGTGCCGGTGCCGGGGCCGGTGATCGGCATGGGTTTGATGTTCGCGTTCCTGCTGCTGCGCGACAGCGCGCGGTTCGGCCTGCCGCGTTACCTGCCGAAGCCCTTGACGGACGGGACGCTCGAAACGACGGCGCGCGGCCTGCTCATGAACCTGTCGCTCCTGTTCGTGCCCGCTGGCGTCGGGGTGGTCGGCCGTCTCGACTTGCTGCGGGCGCAGGGCGGCAAGCTCGCTCTCGTCCTGGTCGTCTCGACCGCGCTGTCGCTGCTGGTCACCGTCCTGGTCTTCCGCGCCGTCGCCGCACTGGTCGAGCGGCGCAAGCCCGACGGGGAATCCTGACGCATGGGCGGCGACTTCTCGCTCTGGGTCTATCTCGCCAAGACGCCGCTCCTGTGGCTGACCGTGACGCTGACCGCCTACGTGCTGGCGGATCGGATCGCCGCCGCGACCGGGCGGCACCCGATCGCCAACCCCGTGCTCATCACTGTCGCGCTGGTCGGCGCGGTCCTGGCCGTCACCGAGACGCCCTACCCGGCCTATTTTGAGGGCGCACAATTCGTCCACTTCCTGCTCGGACCCGCCACCGTGGTGCTGGCGATGCCGCTTTACGAGCGGCGGGCCACGGTTCTGCGCGCGTTGGCGCCCATGCTGGCGGCCCTCGCGGCGGGCTCGGCCACCACGCTCGCCGTCGTGATCGGTCTGGCGCGGCTCCTCGACATCCCGCAGCCGATCCTCGTCTCCCTCGCTCCGAAATCCGTGACCTCGGGCGTGGCCATGGGCATTGCCGAGGCGCTGGGCGGCGACCCGACGCTCACGGCGATCCTGGTGATCCTCACCGGGATCATCGGAGCGATCCTCGTGACGCCGATGATGAACCTCCTGCGCATCCGCGACATGCGTGCCCGGGGCTTCGCGGCCGGGCTGGCGGCCCACGGCATCGGGACGGCGCGGGCCTTCCAGGTCAGCGAGGTGGCCGGGACCTTCGCGGGCATCGCCATGGGGCTGAACGCCTTCCTGACGGCAATCCTCGCCCCGCTGGCGCTCCACTTGCTGTTCTGAAGCGTCAGGCGTCCAGCCGATCGGCCACGGCCTCGGCGAGCGACAGGCTGGAGGTCAGGCCCGGGCTCTCGATCCCGAACAGGTGTACGAGGCCCGATAATCCGTGCTCGGCCGGTCCGTCGATCCAGAAATCGGCTGCCGGCTCGCCCGGTCCGGTCAGCTTCGGGCGCAGGCCGGCGTAATCCGGATAGAGTGCACCATCCGGCAGGGCGGGCCAGTAGCGCCGGATCGCACCGTAGAAGGCCTCGGCGCGCTGCGGATCGACCCGGTAGTCGAACCCGTCCACCCATTCCACGTCGGGCCCGAAGCGGGTACGACCGGCGAGATCGAGGGTCAGGTGGATGCCGAGGCCGCCGTCGATCCGCGGCGCCGGGTAGATCAGCCGCGAGAAGGCCGGCTTGCCGGTGCAGCCGAAGTAGTTGCCGCGGGCGAGGCGCAGCGTCGGGACGCGCTCGGCTGGATAGTCCTCGGTGCGCGATGCGAGCACCGGCGCGCCGAAGCTCGCGGCGTTGACAACCGCGTCGAACGCCATTGTGCCGGGCTCGGCGCCTCCGAAGGCGGCCTGCCACTGCCCATCGCGTCGCTTGAGACCCGCGACCGGAGTGCGCAGGGCGAGGGCGCCGCCGTGATCCTCGATCTCGCCGAGCAGGGCGAGCATCAGCGCGTGGCTGTCCACGATGCCGGTGCGCGGCGAATGGAGCGCCACCGTGCAGGTAAGATTGGGCTCCAGGCGCCGGGCCGCCTCCGCGTCGAGAAGCTCCAGGCCCACGACGCCGTTGGCCTCGCCCTGTCGGCGGATCGCCGCGATCTTCTCGGCTTCCGCGTCGTCGGACGCGACGATCAGCTTGCCGCAGGCGCGATGCGGGACACCGTGACTCTCGCAAAAGCTGTACAACCGGCGGGCACCCGCGACGCAGTGGTGCGCCCGCTCCGATCCGCTCGGATAATACATGCCGGCATGGATCACCTCCGAGCTGCGGGCCGAGACCCCGGTTCCGAAGGCGTCCTCGGTTTCCGCCACGACGACGGCGTGCCCGCGCAGCGCCAGGGCTCGCCCGATGGCAAGTCCGACGACGCCCGCTCCGACGACCAGGGCCTCCATGTGTTCCGATTCTCCATCGTGCCCTGAAGGGCAGGCAAGTGCTCAATACCGCACTCCGGCCCGAACAACGACGCATCCGCTGCTTCGCCGATGACCGAAGCTCTCAATCCCCGGTAGAAATATTGTCGCAAGGAATGCGCGGCCCGGTTGTGGCAGCGGCGGTCTGGCGCATAATGCCCCTGTTCGCCGCTTCCGGCCGCACCCACCATTGTTCCGGGACATCGAGCTGCGGTCGACGGTGCGGAACCGACGAAACCCAACGAGAGCCACATCCGATCCACGCCGAATCGAGGTGACGACCATGCAGATGAGATTGCTGAGCGTCGAACTGGCCGCGAAGATCTTGAGTGCCTACGTCACGCGCAACAACATTCCCGCGGGAACGCTGCCCGACCTGCTCTCCGAGGTTCACCGCTCGCTCACCGCCTTGCGCAAGCATGCGAAGCCACAGGTCAGGCGTCCGACTGAGGCCCAGATCCGCGACTCAATCCGACCCGACACGCTCATCAGCTTCGAGGACGGCAAGCCCTACAAGGCTCTGCGGCGGCACCTGACGATGCGCGGCCTTACGCCCGAGGTCTACAAGGCGAAATGGGGACTTCCGGTCGATTACCCGCTGGTCTCCGCGGCCTACAGCGCCCGCCGCTCGATGATCTCCCGCCGGATCGGGCAGGGACAGCGCCAGCGGATGCCGTCTGCCGCGGAATAGCGCGGGCTTCGGCCGCCGGTGCGGCGCACCGGCGACCGGCTGTCACGGCCAGCCGGGGCCCGGGGCCTCGGCGGCCGCGGTCGCCACTTCCTGGATGAGCAGAGCCACGAGGCCCGACCAGCCGGTCTGGTGCGACGCGCCGACCCCGCGGCCGGTATCGCCGTGATAGTATTCGTAGAACAGGACCAGATCGCGGAAATGCGGATCTTCCTGTTGAATCCGGCTGTCGCCGTAGACGGGCCGCTGCCCGTCCGCACCGCGTGTCGAGAGGCCGATCAGGCGCCGTGACAGGTGGGCAGCAATCTCGCGCAGGGCGTAGGTCCGGCCCGACCCGGTCGGCGCCTCGACCCGGAAATCCGGGCCGTAATAGTCGTGGAAGCGGTTCAACCCGGCGATGAGCAGGTAGTTGACCGGCATCCAGACCGGGCCCCGCCAGTTCGAGTTGCCGCCGAACAGGCGCGAGCGCGACTCGGCCGGCTCGTAGGCGAGACCCAGGTCCCGCCCGTTCCACGCGAAGCAGAACGGCTTGTCGGCGTAGACGCGGGACACGGCGCGCAGCCCGAAATCCGAAAGGAATTCGTTCGGATCGAGGGCGCGGCTGAGCAGAGCCTTCAACCGGTGCCCGCGCAGGAGCGACAGCAGAGCCGTCTGGCCTTCGCCGGGCTCGTTCCAGCGCGAGACAAGCGTCGCGAGGTCCGGGCGGTTCTTGAGGAAGAACACCATCCGGCTGCGCAGGGACGGCAGCCGCGCGAGGTCGCACTCGTTGATCACCGCCACCGCGAAGATCGGGATCAGACCGACCATGGTCCGGGCGCGGATGGGCAGGCGCTGCCCGTCGCTTGTCTCGATCACGTCGTAGAAGAAGCCGTCCGGCTCGTCCCACACGCCCGCGCCGGTGGCGCCGGCGATGAGGAGGAAGTGCTCGAAGAACTTCTCCGCCATGTCCTCGAAGGTCGGATCGTCGAGGGCCAGCTCGATGGCGATCCGCATCAGGTTGAGGGCGTAGGTCGCCATCCAGGCCGTCGCGTCGGACTGGGTCAGCGTGGCGCCGTCGCCGACCGGCTTCGACCGGTCGAAGATGCCGATATTGTCGAGGCCGAGGAATCCGCCCTGGAACAGATTGCGGTCGTCGGAATCCTTGCGGTTCACCCACCAGGTGAAGTTCAAGGTCAGCTTGTTGAAGATCCGCTTGAGGAAAGCGTGGTCCGGCGTGCCGGTCAGCGCCCGGTCCAGCTCGAACACCCGCCATGCGGCCAGCGCGTGGACCGGCGGATTGGCGTCCCCGAAGCCCCACTCGTAGGCCGGCAGCGCGGCGTTCGGGTGGGTATAGGCCTCGTCGACGAGCAGCAGGAGCTGGTTCTTGGCGAAGTCGGGATCGATGAGCCCGAACACGATCGCTTGGAGGGCGAGGTCCCAGGAGGCGAACCAGGGGTATTCCCAGGCATCCGGCATCGAGATGATGTCGTTCGCGCGCAAATGCGCCCAGTCGCTGTTGCGGCCGTGCCGCCGCTCCGGCGCCGGCGCGGGCTGCGCCGGGTCGCCGGCGAGCCACTCGCGCACGTCGTAATGGTAGAGCTGCTTCGACCAGAGCATGCCGGCGAGCGCCTGTCGCTGCACGAGCCGCATCTCGGGATCGGCGATCGGCGCCTGCAGCGCCCCGTAGAAATCGTCGGCCTCGGCCTCGCGGGTGGCGAAGACGGCATCGAAATCCGCGAAGGGCTCGCCCGGCGCCGTCTCGGCGCGCAGGCGCAGGCGCAGGGTACGCGTTTCGCCAGGGCCGAGCTGCAGATCGTAGCGGGCGGCGCATTTGGTGCCCGACAGGGCGTTGACGGCGGCCCGGTCGCCGCCCACCACGCACCGGTCGATCCCGTCCTTGTAGAAGCCCTCGGCCGGCCCGCTGCCGAACAGCCGGTGCGTGTTCGTCTCGTTCTCGGTGAACATCGGGGCGCCCGCGCCCTCGGCGAAGAACCGGAAGGTCGGCATCTCGGGATGGCGCGCCCAGACCGAGCCCTCCGAGCCAGCCATCAGCTCCGGCTTCGGCGTGCCCTGCTTCCACGACCACGTGTTGCGCGCCCAGAGCTGCGGCAGCAGCGTCAGGTCCGCGGCGTCCGGGCCGCGATTGGTGGCGGTGACCCGCATCAGAATGTCGTCGGGCGCGGCCTTGGCGTAGGCGATCTCAACGTCAAAGTAGCGGCCTTCGTCGAACAGGCCGGTGTCGAGGAGCTCGAATTCCGGGTCGTCGAGGTCGCGCCGCGCATTCTCCTCGACCAGGTGCTCGTAGGGGAAGGCCGCCTGCGGGTACTTGTACAGCATCCGCATGAAGGCATGGGTCGGGACCCCGTCGAGATAGTAATAGAGTTCCTTGACGTCCTCGCCGTGATTACCCTCCTGGTTGGTCAGGCCGAACAGGCGCTCCTTCAGAATTGGGTCCCGCCCGTTCCACAGGGCCAGCGATAGACACCAGTTCAGGTGGCGATCGCCAAAGCCGCCGATGCCATCCTCGCCCCAGCGATAGGCGCGGGACCGGGCGTGGTCGTGGGGCAAGTAATCCCAGGCGTCGCCCTTCGGGCTGTAATCCTCCCGCACCGTGCCCCATTGCCGGTCGCTGAGATACGGTCCCCAGCGGCGCCAGGCCGGATCGGAGCGCGCCTTTACGAGACGGCGGCCCTCGGCGGTCTCGAAGAGGTTCGGCGGCACGCCGTTGGGCTTGGTCATACGCGCGCTGCTCCTGCCCCCGCGGATCCGTACCGGATAAAGCCGCGACGCCAGCAGGAAAAGTCAACGCCCCGCCGTGCCCGGATCCCCGCGGGATGCCTCACACGATGCGGATCGAAAGGTCCGGCAGGCCCGCGATCGAGCCCGCGAGCACGTCTCCGCGGACGACCGGCCCGACATTCTCGGGCGTGCCGGAGAAGACGATGTCGCCGGCCTGGAGCTCGAAGGCCCGCGACAGCTCCGCGATCTGTTCGGCCACCGACCAGATCATGTCCGACAGGTCGGCGTCCTGCCGCACGGTGCCGTTCACGGCGAGTTGGATGCGCCCGCGCCCCGGATGGCCGGCCCGGGCGACGGGAAGGATCGGCGTGAGCGGCGCGGAATGGTCGAAGCTTTTGCCGATCTCCCAGGGCTTCTTCTGGTTGCCCATGCCCCGCTGGAGGTCCCGGCGGGTCATGTCGAGGCCTGTGGCATAGCCGTAGACGTGGTCGAGCGCCTGCGCGGCCGGGATGTCCCGCCCGCCCGACTTCAGCACGGCGACGAGCTCGATCTCGTGGTGGTAGTTCTGGGTCAGCGACGGGTAGGGATGGTCGGCGACGCCGCCCGCGACGACCTGCACGGCATCGGCCGGCTTCTGGAAGAAGAAAGGCGGCTCGCGCGAGGGGTCGGAGCCCATCTCGCGGGCATGGGCCGCGTAGTTGCGGCCGATGCAATAGATCCTGCGGACCGGAAAGACCTGCGCCTCGCCCAGGATCGGGATGGTTGTCTGCGGCAGCGGGAACAGCGGGCCCGGCTGCGTCTCGGCGGCCGCGGCAGGGGCGAGGCCCGCGGCGGCGCCGGTCGCGACTGCCCCGAGCACGCGGCGTCGATCGATCATTGCCATGGCCTAACCCTCCGCCGAGATGCCTCGCGCCGCGCGGCGCCTGCGGGCGATACGACCAAGCCGTACCGGCCGCCAGCGGGGCCGCGGCCGGCTTGGAAAGGCTCAGGCGGTCCGTGTCACCCGGATCCCGTCCCGCTCCGCGGAGACGCCGAGCCGGATGTAGTCCGCGATCGCCGGATGGCCGGTCCTCACCGGCTCGCGATGGGTCGCGGTGACCACCACGACGCCCGCGCCCGCGGCTTCCGCCGCCCGGATGCCAGCCGCGGCGTCCTCGAAGACGAGGCAGTCCGACGCCGCGACGCCGAGGCGCTCAGCCGCCATCAGGAAGCAATCCGGGGCGGGCTTTCCCTGCGCCACGTCCTCGGCGGCCACCAGCAAATCGGGGACCGGCATGCCGGCCGCCGCGAGGCGGCGCTCCGCCAGCCGCCGGGGCGCCGAGGTGACGATCGCCCAGCGGTCGCGCGGTAGCGCCTCCAGGAAGGTCCGCGCGCCCTCGATCGCGACGATGTCGTCGACATCCTCCATCTCGGCCTCGGTGATCGCGGTGGCCTCGGCGACGGGATCGATGCCCGGCAGGTTCAGCCGCCGGATCGTCTCGACCGATTGCACGCCGTGAATCGTCGGCAGGAAGGTCGCTACGTCGAGGCCATGCGCCTCCGCCCAGCGCGACCAGATCCGCTCCGCAGAGGCGATCGAGCTGATGAGCGTTCCGTCCATGTCGAACAGGAGTGCGGCCAGGGCGCGAGACGGTAGGGATCTCTCGGACATGCGAGACCGCTAGGCCGCCGCCGTCGTTACGGCAACAGACCCGCGCGCATGGCCGCATCTCGCTGGGGGCCAAGCCTTAGGGCCGGCACCATCCTGCGCCGCAGCGCGGTCGCCAGAGGCTCGCCCGCTTCACGGGCCGATGCCTTTGGTGTAGCGCGGGTGCAACCCCGGGCCGTCGGCGGCCCTGCAGAAGCGAATATCGACCGACCATGCCGAGCCGCATCGACGCCACCTTCGCCCGCGCCCGCGCGGAGAACCGGTCCGTTCTCGTCACCTACGTGATGTCCGGCGATCCCGATCCGGAGACTTCGCTGGAGGTCCTGAAGGCCCTGCCGGCCGCCGGTGCCGACATCCTGGAATTCGGCCTGCCGTTCACCGACCCGATGGCGGACGGCCCGGCTATTCAGGCCGCCGGCCTGCGGGCGCTCAAGGCGGGCCAGACGGTGTCTGGCACCCTCGACCTCGTACGCCGCTTCCGCGCCGGCAACGACACGACGCCCATCGTGCTGATGGGCTACTACAACCCGATCCACACCTACGGCGTCGACCGCTTCCTCGACGACGCGGTGGCGGCCGGCGTCGACGGGCTGATCGTCGTCGACCTCCCGCCCGAAGAGGATGCCGAGCTGTGCCTGCCGGCCCTCGGCAAGGGCCTCGCCTTCATCCGCCTCGCCACGCCGACCACCGACGAGCGGCGCCTGCCGGCCGTCCTCGCGAACACGGCGGGCTTCGTCTACTACGTGTCGATTACCGGCATCACCGGGACGGCGACGCCCGATTTCGGCAAGGTCTCCGAGGCGGTCGCCCGCATCCGCCGCCACACAGACCTGCCCGTCGTCGTGGGCTTCGGCGTCAAGACCGGTGCCCACGCTGCGGCGATCGCCAAGGGCGCCGACGGCGTCGTGGTCGGCTCTGCCCTCGTGGACGCCCTGGTGCGCTCTCTTGACGGCGAGGGCAGGCCGCAGGCCGGAAGCGTCGGGGCGGTGACGGAGCTGGTGCGCGAACTCGCCGCGGGCGTGCGGTCGGCGGGCGTCGGTCGGGCCGCCTGACGGATCAGACTCCCCTGGCGGCCGGACGCGCCGCACCTGATATCTGCACGGGCTTGAAGCGGACGGACGCAAGTCGATGGTCGAACCGATGAACTGGATCTCGGAGGTCGTGCGCCCCCGGATCAAGACCCTGTTCAAGCGCGAGACGCCCGAGAACCTCTGGGTCAAATGCCCGGACACGGGGCAGATGGTGTTCCACAAGGAGGTGGAGGCCAATCACTGGGTCATCCCCGGCTCCGAGCATCACCTGAAGATGGGCGCCCAGGCGCGCCTGAAGATGATGTTCGACGAGGGCACGTGGATCGATGTGGCCCTGCCCGAGGTCGTCCCCGACCCGCTGAAGTTTCGCGACGAGAAGCGCTACGTCGACCGGCTCAAGGAGGCGCGGGCCAAGACCGGCCTGCAGGACGCGTTCAAGATCGGCTTCGGCCGGGTCGGCGGCCTGCCGATGACGCTGGCCGCGCAGGAATTCGGCTTCATGGCCGGATCGCTCGGCATGGCGGCGGGCGAGGCCTTCGTGCGCGGCGCCGAGACGGCGCTGGAGAAGCGCACGCCCTACGTGCTGTTCGCGGCCTCCGGCGGCGCGCGGATGCAGGAGGGCATTCTCTCGCTGATGCAGATGCCGCGGACCACTGTGGCGGTGCGCCGGCTCAACGCGGCGCGGCTCCCCTACATCGTGGTGCTGACCAACCCCACCACGGGCGGCGTCACGGCGTCCTACGCCATGCTGGGCGACGTGCACCTCGCCGAGCCGGGCGCCCTGATCTGCTTCGCGGGACCGCGGGTGATCGAGCAGACGATCCGGGAGAAGCTGCCGGACGGCTTCCAGCGGGCGGAATACCTGCGCGAGCACGGCATGGTCGATCAGGTGGTCCACCGGCACCAGCTCAAGGAGACGATCACGCGTCTCTGTAGCCTCCTGACCAACGTGTCCCAGGCCGGCGCTCCGGCCGCGGCCTCCGAGGCGGCCTGAACCGGCGATGGCCTCGTCCGACGCCCTGATGGCGCGCTTCCTGGCGCTCCACCCCCGCACCATCGACCTGTCGTTGGGCCGCATCGAGCGGCTGCTCGCGCGGCTGAACCATCCAGAGCGCCGCCTTCCGCCCGTGATCCACGTGGCCGGCACCAACGGCAAGGGGTCGACCATCGCGTTCATGCGGTCGATCCTGGAGGCTGGGGGCCTGGCCGCCCACGTCTACACCTCGCCGCACCTCGTCCGCTTCCACGAGCGGATCCGCATCGGCGGGATCGGCGGCGGGCATTTCGTGGACGAGGATCGCCTGGCCGACGCCTTTGCGCGCTGTGAGAGCGCCAATGGCGGCGAGCCGATCACCATGTTCGAGATCACGACGGCGGCGGCCTTCCTGCTCTTCTCGGAGAGCCCGGCCGACGTACTGCTCCTCGAGGTCGGTCTCGGCGGCCGGCTCGACGCCACCAACGTGATCGACCGGCCCGCCTGCGCGGTGGTGACGCCGATCGGCCGCGACCACGCCGAGTATCTCGGCGACACGGTCGAATCGGTCGCGACCGAGAAGGCCGGGATCTTCAAGCGCGGCTGCCCGGCGGTGATCGCCGCGCAGGACTATGCCGAGGCCGATGCCGTCCTCTGCCGCCGTGCCGAGGCGATCGGCGCCGGGCCGCTGCTCGTGGGCAACCAGGACTTCTCCGTGCACGAGGAGCGCGGGCGCCTCGTCTATCAGGACGAGACCGACCTGTTCGATCTGCCGCGGCCGCGCCTTGCCGGGCGCCATCAGCTGGTCAATGCCGGCACGGCGATCACCGCCCTGCGCGCCGCCGGATTCGGCGATATCGGCACAGCGGCCCTGGAGCGTGGGCTGACCGAGGTCGAGTGGCCGGGGCGGCTGCAGCGACTTGGCCGCGGCCGTCTCGCCGCCCAGCTCGATCCCGGCACCGAGCTCTGGCTCGACGGTGGCCACAACATCGATGGCGGCCGGATCCTCGCGGCCGCCATGGCGGATCTCGGCGAGAAGAGCGACGTGCCGCTCGTTCTCGTGGTGGGCCTGCTTGGCACCAAGGATGCCGACGGGTTCCTGCGCAATTTCGTCGGTCTGGCCCGGGCCCTCGTGGCTGTCCCGATCACCGGAACGATGGCCGCGCGCCCGGCCGAGGAGGTCGCGCGGATCGGCGAGGATGTCGGCCTTTCAACCTACGCCGCGCCGAGCATCGAGGCGGCGCTCGCCCTGGTGCGCGACATCGCCTTCGAGCGGCCCCCGCGAATCCTGATCTGCGGATCCCTCTACTTGGCCGGCATGGTTCTCGCAGCCAACGACACGCCGCCGGTCTGAGTCGTATCCAGTCCGTCGGGGCCGACCGCGATCGGTGTACCGGCTGGCAAGAATACCGGACATCTTCGAAGTCCGGATTCTGCATTCGGATATCCGTCGATTCGCCGCAATCGCCCGGATGGAGACCGGCTTACGGCCACGCTTTCCTCCCGCTGTGGCAGCTAGGCTACATCCACGCGGGGCCCGATCGCATAATTTCTCCCTCGATCGGGCTTATGCTGGGGATCACAGTAATGAAGAAGCTTCTCACGTCTCTTGCGGCTTTCACCGCGCTCACCGCCGCCGCTTCCGCCGCCGACCTGCCGCGCCGCGCTGCGCCGCCGCCGGTGTTCACCCCCGTCCCGGTGTTCACCTGGACCGGTGCCTACTTCGGTATCAACGCCGGCTACGCGTTCGACGCCAGCAGCAACTCCAACCGCGGCTTCGTGCAGACGCCCGGCAATCCGGTCGCTCTCGTGCCGGGCGGTCTCGTCCCCTACCAGGCCCTGGCCCCGTTCGGCTCGTCGCTGGCCTACAGCAACGACAGCCGCGAAGGCTTCTCGGGCGGTGGCCAGATCGGCTACAACTGGCAGCTGACCCCGGGCAACGGCGCCGTGATCGGCTTCGAGGCTGACGCTCAGTACCTCGACTTCGGCCGTCGCGCCCGCTTCGCCACCAACGCTGCGGCGATCAACCCGGGCTTCATCCCGGTCAACGGCACCCTCAACACCATCGACTTCTTCGGCACCGTCCGCGGCCGCCTCGGCTACGCCTTCGACCGCACCCTCGTGTACGCCACCGGCGGTTTCGCTTACGCCACCGGCACGGATGACGGCGCCCGCGTCGGCCTGCAGAACTTCGCTGGCCGCCGGAACGACTTCAAGACCGGTTGGACGGTCGGCGGCGGTGTCGAATACGCTCTGCCCACCGACTCGTTCCTGAACTTCTTCCGCTCCTCGGCCGTGACGCTGAAGGTGGAAGGTCTGTACGTGAACCTCGACAACAACAACGGCCGCGCTCAGCTGCCGCTGGTCGGCGCCGCGATCTCGCCGGTCGGCCTCGTGCCGGTCTACTCGCTCACCAACGCGAGCCGGAACGAGAACGCCTTCGCCGTCGTCCGCGCCGGCCTGAACTACAAGTTCGGCTCGTACTAAGACTGACTACGGGATCCCGGGCCTCGCACCGGGATCCCGAAAAAATAAATTGGGCTCGAAACCGAGAAAGCCCGGCCTTGCGGCCGGGCTTTCTTTTTGTCTGCTGCAGGCTTGCGAGCCGCTCAGGCGGTCTGAGCGCCGATCCAGCGCGACAGGTCGCCCTTCGGGGCGGCGCCGACCTTCTGGTCCACGCGCTCGCCGTTCTTGAACAGGAGCAGCGTGGGGATCGAGCGGATGCCGTACTGGGCGGCGATCTGCGGGTTCTCGTCGACGTTGACCTTGGCGATCTTCACCTTGCCCTGCATGTCGGTGGCGATCTCCTCGAGCGCCGGACCGATCTGACGGCACGGGCCGCACCATTCCGCCCAGAAATCCACCACGACGGGCTCGGCGGACTTGAGAACGTCCTGCTCGAAGCTCGCGTCGGTTACTTTCACCGTCGCCATAACGTCACCTTTCGGAAGCCGCCGTCCGTCGGACGGCGTCGAACGGGCAGGGGCCCGCGCGGTCCTGCCAGAATTGGCGACGGCCCGGCGCCCGGTCAAGAAGTCCCGGCCCTGGGCTTGGCCGCGGCCGCTCGGACAGATCGCCCTCGCGAGCACGCTGGCGCATCGTGATGTGCGGCGGCGCATGCGGGAAACGTCTCTGCACCGGGACAAGTCGGACCGCCGTCACGCCTCGATCCCGACCTGGTCCAGCGCCGCCGTGACATCATCGGAGTCGAGGGCGCGGATCACCGGACCGGACGTCCAGACCAGGATCGGCAGGATCGTTCGACCCGGATAGATCTGCGCGAGGAGGCGTGCGTAGAGGGCTATCTGGCCGGCCTCCGCCGCTGGCAGTGGCGCGCCCGGCTCGGGCGGGCGGCCGGTCTTGAAATCGGCTATGCGCACCGTGTCCGCCGTCACCGCCAAGCGGTCGACACGTCCCTGGACCACGCGTTCCGTGCCGGCCGCGCGAACCCGCCCCGAAAGCGCCACCTCCGCGCGGGCGTCCTGGGCGAAGAGTGGCGCCAGCGCCGGGTCGCCGATGATGCGAAGCACCGATCGGACGATCGCGCGCGGGGCCGCAGGCGGCAGGCCGGGTGCGCGAGCCCGCACGAAGGCGAGGCCGGCCGCCTCCCGTCGAGCGGGTTCGACCCGGGGCAGGTGCTGCAGCAAGGCGTGCGTGAGGATCCCACGGCGCCGGGCCTGTGCGTCCGCGAGGCGCGGTGGCGGTACGCGCGCACCGTCCGCCGCTTGAAGCGCGCCGGACGGGTTCAGTGTCTGGACCTCCGGTTCAGACGGGATCGGGCTGCGCAGCCACTCCGGCTCCCGGTCGGGATACGGCGCGGGAGCGGAGCCCGCCGGCGCCGCTGCCGCAATCGGGGTCGCACCGTCCTGCCAGAGAAAAGCTGGCCCGTAGGGCAGGTCCAGCGCCCGACCTGCGCCGAGGGCCGCCTCAAGGCCGGCATGGATCATGCGGCACCACGCCGCCTCGCTCTCGCGCTCGTGGCCGCGGAACGGGGCCACGATCAGCCGGTCGGCCGCGCGTGTCATGGCGACGTAGAGCAGACGGTTGTGCTCCTGCCGAGCCTTGGCGAGCAGGGCCGCTCGCGCGGCATCGGTCGCCGCGCAATCCTGGGTCCGCCCGCCGGACCAGACCGGCGGCAGCGCGATCTCCGTCTCCGGCAGCGGCAACAGGGGGGGATCGTTGCGGCCGAGGGGCTCGCATCCGTCGAGGATCACCACGACCGGCGCCTCCAGCCCCTTCGCACCGTGGACCGTCATCACCCGGACCTCGTCCCGGCCCGATTCGAGGTCGCGCTTGACCGTGTGCCCGGCCTCGGCGCCGACGTAGCGGGCGAGGAAGCCGCCGAGGGACGGGGCGTCCTCGCCGGTCTCTGCCTGGGCGGCGGCCGCGAGGAAGACGTCGATAGCATCCCCGGCCTCACCGCCGAGCCGGGCCACCAGCTTCGCCCGGCCGCCCTGCGGGCCGAGGAGCCGCGCGTAGAAGCCGAATGGGCCGTGGAGCCCCGCCAGGGCAATCCAGCCCGACAGGGCTTCCAGCCCGCGCCTTGCCGCCGCGTCGCCCGCGGCGGCAAGGCGGTGCAGGGCATCCTCAAGGGTCTCGGCGAGGTCGCGACGGGCGGCGATCCGCACGAGATCCTCGTCGGTGAGGCCGACCAGCGGTGTCTTGAGGGCGGTGGCGAGGGTCAGGTCGTCGGCCGGCAGGAGGCCCGCCCGCCCGGCGGCGACCAGATCGGCCACGGCGATATGCGCGGAGACCTCGAGCCGATCCTGTCCGGCGACCGGGACCCCCAGCCCCTTCAAGGCGCGGATCACCTCCTCGAAGGCGGGTCCACGCTTCCGGACCAGGATCAGGACGTCCCCGGGACGCCAGATCCGGCCGGTCGCGTCGCCCGTGGTGGTCCAGCTACGCACCGCCTGCGCCACCCGGCGGGCGGTGACGATCGCAGGGGCGCTGGTCTCCGGCGCGTCCACGGGTGCGGTCCAGGCATCCGGCTCCGCGGCCGGCTCCGGCTCGGCGATCGGCCACAGCTCCACCGCGCCGGGCGCGCCGGGCCGGGCGCTGGCATGGACGGTGGTGCGGACCGTGTCCTCGAAGGACAGGCCCTCGTTGTGCGCGTCGAGGGCGAAGACCGCATCGACCGCGCGCAGGACGAGGCTGGTCGAGCGGAACGACAGGGTGAGCGGCACGTCCTCGAAGGTCAGGCCGGCCGAGCGCGATTCCGCGATCCAGGACGCGCGGGTCAGGGCGAATTCCCGCGGCTCGGCCCCCTGGAAGCCGTAGATCGACTGTTTGGGGTCGCCCACCGCGAAGCGTGTGCGGCTGCCGGAGCGGGCGCCCTCACCGGCGGCGAATTCCTGCGTGATCGCCCGCAGGATCGCCCATTGCTCCGGGTTCGTGTCCTGCGCCTCGTCGACCAGGACGTGGTCGATGCCGCGGTCGAGCTTGTACAGGACCCAGCCGGCCCCGACGCGGCCGAGCAGGTCCAGCGCCTTGTGGATCAGGTCGTCGAAATCGAGGGCGCCGAGGCGCGCCTTCTGCGCTTCCACGCGGCGGTGGATCTCGGCGGCGATCTGGAACAGCGCCTGCGTGCGGGCATGGGCCCGCGCGGCGCGCAGGCGGTCGAACAGCGGCTCCAGCCGGTCCCGCTCGGCGAGCAGTGCCGCCTTGGCACCGGCTGGCACGCTCTTGGTCCCGAGGCTGCTGTCGGCCTTCGGCTCGTCCTTCTGGGTGAAGAAGACCGCGCGGTAGAGGGCCAGCGCCTCGGCTCGGTCGGGAAGGTCTGCCGCGCGAACCCGCTCAGCCTCGGCGGCCTCCAGCGCATCGGCGAGCTTCTCGTCGTTGGCCTTGCCCGTGCGGAGCGCCGCGATCAGCGCGGCGCGCTCCTCCGGACGGCATCCGGGGCCGCCCTCGAGGATCGCGGCCTCGATCCGCTCGGCGGATTCCTCGGCCGCGAGACCCAGCGCCCCGTGCAGCCGTCCGAAGGCCCGCTCGAGGGCGGCGGCATCGCCGATGAAGCTCCGCGCACGCATGGCCGACCGGATCGCCGCCCGCAGGGTGTCGCCACTGGCTTCCGGCGTGACCCGCGAGAGAGCGGCGCTCAGGGGCGTGTCGCCGTTCGCCACGGCATCGGCCAGGACGTTCGCCATCTCGATGTCGAACACTTCCCGGGCCTTGGTCTCGTCGAGCACCACGAAGCGGGCCGGGACGTTTGCTTCGAAGGGGAACATGTGGAGCAGCCGCTCGCACAGCGCGTGCAGCGTCTCGATCTTGAGGCCGCCCGGCGTCTCGACCGCCCGGGCGAAGAGGCGGCGGGCCAGGCGCAGGCGCTCGGGCCCGGCGCGCTCGCCGGTGAGGTCGAGGAGTTCGGCCGCGAGGGCCTCGTCATCCAGCGTCACCCACCGGCCTAGGAGCCGGAAGACGCGGATCGCCATGTTGGCCGCGGCGGCCTTGGTGAAGGTCAGGCAGAGGATCCGGCCCGGGGGGGCGCCGTCGAGGAGCAGCCGCACCACCCGGTCAGTGAGAACCTTGGTCTTGCCCGCGCCGGCATTGGCCGAGACCCAGGCAGAGGCGCGCGGGTCGGCCGCCCGCCGCTGGTTGGCGCGGGTGAGGTCATCGACGACGAAGGGGATGGGGGCGTGCGGGGTGGCGCTGCTCAACGGTCCGGTCCGGCTCGGCTGCCGGCTCTCTCTACAACAGAAACGCGTCCGCGGACCCGCCAAGGCGTCACACCAGACGTTGCGGGATTGCCCCCGACGCGCCGCCGCCGCATGGATGCGGACGATCCCTTCCGCGACACCGAACACGCCCGTGACCCAGCCGACATCCGAGCCGGCGCGCCCGCCGATCCGTTTCCGCGGCCGCTCCTTCATGGCCACCGTCCTGGCGCCGATACCACCGGTGGCCGATTGGTTCGGTGACCTCGATGCCCTGAACCGCCGCGCTCCGAACTTCTTCGCCGGCCGGCCCGTGATCCTCGACCTGTCCGGATTGCGGCTCACCCGCGAGGATCTCGACGGGTTGCTGGCCGAGCTGGCCGCCCGCCACATCGCAATCCTGGGGATCGAGGGCGCCGCACCGTCGCTCCTGGACTCCGGAACACCGCCGGCCCTGGCGGGCGGGCGGCCCGCGGGAGAGATCTCCACTCCTGACGAGTCGGCACCGGACGCGTCCTCGGAGAGCGAGCCGCCGGCCAAGGAGACCGCCCGCTCGCTGATTCTCGACGCGCCCGTGCGCTCCGGCCAGACCGTGCTGCATCTCGAAGGCGACGTCACGGTGCTGGGCGCCGTAGCGTCGGGCGCCGAGGTCATCGCGGGGGGCTCGATCCACGTCTACGGCGCCCTGCGCGGCCGCGCGATCGCCGGCGCGGCCGGGAACCCGACGGCGCGGATCTGGTGCCGCCGGTTCGAGCCGGAGCTGGTGGCGATCGACGGCCTCTATCGTGCCGCCGACGACCTCGATCCGGCCTTCCGGGGGCAGGCCGTGGAGGTGCGGCTGCTGGAGGACGCGATCAAGCTCAACCTGTTCGAGCGGGGTTGAGACGCGTTCCGCCGACGGCGTTCGCGCAGCCGGTCCAAGACCAGGTCCGTCTTAGCGAGCGCAGCGTAGCAAACCAGCTGCGCCACGCTCGAAGATATCCCACCGGCCTTGGGCGCAACCCTGCGCGCTGGCACGACGTGCGCACCCCCCTTGCGACGGTCCTGATAGGGTCGTGAAAGCGTCCTCCGCTGCCCCGATACAAGGATCCCGGCAGAATTTGCCGACCGTATCAGAAACTTAACCCTTCGGTAACCATACCCGCCGTCAATGGTCCGGTAAGGACTCTTAACGGGCGGACATGAGCGAGACCCACCCCGAGCCGATCGATCCGGAGACCGCCCAAGCGGCGGCTCCTTCCGCGCCCCGGCCGCTCAGCCTGCGCGGACGGGCCTTCAAGGCCCTGGCCCTTTCCCCCGAGCCGCCGCTTCCCGAGTGGCTCGCGGGCCTCGACGCGGCGCTGAAGCGCTCGCCGACCCTGCTGAAAGGCCGGGCCGTCATCCTGGACTGCGCCCAGCTCAAGCCCGAGCCGGACGCCCTCGAAACGCTCATGCGTGAGCTCAAGGCGCGCGGCATCGTGGTCCTGGGCATCGAGGGCTCCGACGCGGTCGCGGACGGCCTGCCGCCGCTTCTGGTGAAGGGACATCCGTCCGAGACGATCGAGATCCCGAGCGTCCCGGCCGAGCCGGAGCCGCAGGTGGTCACCTCGATCACCGTCGAGGGCTCGGTCCGATCCGGCCAGAGCGTCATCAACCCGACCGGTGACGTCACCGTGATGGGTTCGGTCTCCTCGGGGGCCGAGATCCTGGCCGGCGGCTCCATCCACGTCTACGGCGCCTTGCGCGGTCGCGCGATCGCCGGGGCCGCGCGCAACCCGCGCGCACGAATCTACTGCCGCAAATTCGAACCCGAGTTGCTGGGGATCGACCGCCTCGTGCGGACGGCGGAGGACATGGGCACGGCCCTGCGCGGCAAGGCCGCCCAGGTCTGGCTCGATGGCGGCAACATCCGAATGGCAAGCCTGGATTAAGGGAGATCGACGCGTGGCAAAGGTTCTCGTCGTCACATCGGGCAAGGGCGGCGTCGGCAAGACGACGACGACCGCGGCCCTCGGAGCAGCCCTGGCACAGGGCGGGCAGAGCGTGTGCGTCGTCGATTTCGACGTCGGCCTGCGCAACCTCGACCTCGTCATGGGCGCCGAGCGCCGGGTGGTCTACGACCTCATCAACGTGGTCAACGGCGACGCCAAGCTCCCGCAGGCCCTGATCAAGGACAAGCGGCTGGAGACCCTGCACCTGTTGCCGGCCTCGCAGACCCGCGACAAGGACGCGCTCACCGATGAGGGCGTCGCCCGGGTGATGGACGAGCTGCGCGCCAAGTTCGACTGGGTGATCTGCGACTCGCCGGCCGGCATCGAGCGCGGCGCCCAGCTCGCCATGCACCACGCCGACGTGGCGGTGGTCGTGACCAACCCCGAGGTGTCCTCGGTGCGCGACTCCGACCGGATCATCGGCCTCCTCGACTCCAAGACCGCCAAGGCGGAGAAGGGTGAGGACATGGAGAAGCACCTGATCCTCACCCGCTACGACCCGATGCGGGCCGATCGCGGCGACATGCTCAAGACCGAGGACGTGCTCGACATCCTGTCGATCCCGCTGCTCGCCATCATCCCGGAGAGCCAGGAGGTGCTGCGCGCCTCGAACCTCGGCTGCCCGGTGACCCTGAACAACCCGCTCTGCGCCCCGGCGCGGGCCTATGCCGACGCGGCCCGCCGGCTCAAGGGCGAGACCATCCCGATGAGCCTGCCGGTCGAGCGCAAGTCCTTCCTCGATAAGCTGTTCATGCGGAGGGCGGCGTGAGCATCCTGGGTCTGTTCCAGAAGCGCAGCTCCGGCGCGGTCGCCCGCGACCGCCTGCAGCTGATCCTCGCCCATGAGCGCGCGGAGTCGGGTCGCCCCGACCTCGTGATCCAGCTCCGGGAGGAAATCCTGGCGGTGATCGCCAACCATGTCGCGGTGGAGCCCGACAAGGTGAAGGTCACCCTGGAGCGCGGCGAGGGTGTCTCGACCCTCGGCCTCGACATCGAGCTGCCGCTCGGTGCCTCGAGCAAGCTCGACGCCAAGCTGGCGGCCAAGCTCGCTGAGGTCGCGGCCAACAAGGGGTCGGCCAAGCCGGCCTCCTCCAAGAAGGCCGCTTGAGCCGGGCGGGGAGCGTCCCCGCCGGCACGGAGATCCGCAAGCCGCGCCCGGTCCGCCGGGTGCGGCTTCGTCGTTCCCCCACGAACTCCGGTATCGAGTCTCGACCGGGCGCCCCGTCGCGCCATCTCGGAAAACCGGGGGGTCGATGAGAGGATCGCCATGCCGAGCGCCACGACGGACGACGGGATACGGCTCCACTACGAGGAGAGCGGCCAGGGGACGCCGCTGATCTTCGTCCACGAATTCGCCGGCGATCATCGCAGCTACGAGGCGCAGCTGCGCCATTTCGGCCGGCGCTACCGCGCGGTCGCGTTCAACGCCCGGGGCTACCCGCCCTCCGACGTGCCGGAGTCCGTCTCGGCCTACTCGCAGGCGCGCGCCGCCGACGACATCCTGGCCGTCCTCGATCATCTCGGCGCGCCGAAGGCCCACGTCGCCGGCATCTCGATGGGCGCCTTCGCGACCCTGCATTTCGGCCTGCGGCACCCGGAACGCGCGCTGTCGCTCTGCCTCGGCGGCTGCGGCTACGGCGCGGAGCCCGAGCGGCAGGCCCTGTTCCGCGCCGAGGCGGACGCCACCGCCGAGATGCTGCTCCGCGACGGCATGGAGGCCTTCGCGGCGCGCTACGCCGTCGGGCCGACGCGGGTGCAGTTCGAAACCAAGGATCCGCGCGGTCACGCCGAGTTCAAGCGGATGCTCGCCGAGCACTCGGCCCTCGGCTCGGCCAACACCCAGGCCGGCGTGCAGAAGGGGCGACCGTCGCTCTACGACCTCACGGACGCCCTCGGCCGCATGACCGTCCCGACCCTTATCGTCGCCGGCGACGAGGACTGGCCCTGCCTCGCCCCGAGCCTGATGCTCAAGCGGGTCATTCCCTCCGCCGCCCTCGCCATACTGCCCAATACCGGCCATGCCCTCTCGGTCGAGGAGCCGGACGCCTATAATCGCCTTCTCGACGAGTTCCTGGCGCAGGTGGAGAGCGGCCGCTGGCCGATGCGGGATCCCCGGGCGATCTCGACGACGATCACAGGGATCAAGGGCTGACGGGCTCGCGGGGGATCAGCCGGAACCGGGCGGGCCGGTCCGGCTGGGTCGTCACGACGGCTTGCGGCAACACCGGCTCCTGCTCGTCGAGCACCAGCCGGAACCGCTTCAGGACGCATGCCAGGGACATGACGGCCTCGCTCAAGGCGAATTGCGCACCGATGCAGACTCGTGGGCCAGCTCCGAACGGGAGGTAAGCGAAGCGACGCGGGGCAGAGGCGCCCGGTAGGAAGCGGCCCGGATCGAACGCGTCCGGATCCGGCCAGAGCATCCGGTGCCGGTGGAGCACCCAGGGGCTGACCATGACGATGTCGCTCGCCTTCACCGCATGGCCGGCCACGGTGTCGGGGCCGAGCGCCCGCCGGACCACCACGAAAGCCGCCGGGTACAGGCGCAGGGTCTCGTCGATCACCGCGCGGGTAAGCGGCAGCCGCCCGTCGCTCTGGCAGCCGGTGGGATCGGTCAGGTCGGCGGCCTGCGCCTCGGCGGCGACCCGCTCCTGCATCTCCGGTGCGAGGGCCAGCAGGTAGGCCGCCCAGAACAACGTCCCGGCCGTGGTCTCGTGGCCGGCCAGGATCATGGTGGCGACCTGATCGCGCAACTCGTCGGCCGTGAAGGCGGCGCCCGTATCCGGATTGCGCGCGGCCGCGAGCAGGTCGAGGAGGTCGCCCGAATGCGCCTCGGTCCGCTCAGCCTCACGGCGCGCCGCGATGATCCGGTCGAGGAACGGGATCCATCGGCGCCGGAACCGCCCTCGCGCCCAGTCGAGGGGCACCGGCCACCCCGGGGGGATCACGATGTCGAGGAGGTGCGGCCGCCCCATCCGCTCGGCATACTCGGCGATGAACTGGCGCAGCTCGGTCCCGTGCTCGTCCATGCCCACCGAGAACATGGCACGCCCGGCGATCTCGAGGGCGAGCCTGTAGAAGGACGTGAACAGGTCAACCGGTCCCGCCGCGGCCTCGGTGGCGATCCGCTCCATTCCGGCCGTGACGGCGGCCGCGATATGGGGCACCAGCCCGTCGATCGCCCGCGGCGTGAAGGCCGGGGCCAACGTCCGGCGCTGATGTCGCCACGCCGAACCTTCGCTGATCAGGAGCCCGTCGCCGAGGATCGGGCGCAGGATCCGGGTCGTCCCGGTGGTGCGCGCGTAATTCGCCTGATTCTCGACCAACACCCGGCGGATCGCCTCCGGGTCGTTCAGCACGAAGCTCGACCGTCCGAGCAGCCCCCGGCGGGTGACCGGTTCCTCGAAGGCGCGCCGAGGGAAGCCTTCCAGCGCATTGTCGCGGATGGAGCGCAGGTAGGCGGCCAGAGGAAGTTCCCGCTCCGGCGGCACGCGGTGCGGCGGCACCACGCGCGGCAGTCCGGCGAGGCTGGGGATCGTCCGGTCCGGGGTCGCGGATGCGTCCGAGAGTATGGGCATGTGGCACCATCCTGTGCCGAAGACGGGCAGGCCTGTAAACCGCCGCCCGCGCGCTGCGCGGACCCGTCACGCTTACGTCATTCGGCCGCCGTGCGCAGGCGCGTTTCGGCACTCTGGATCGGCAAGTGTCCGGGGAACCGGGCAGGGTCCGATTCCGGCGACAGGCTCGCCACGAGGCTGGCCCGCGGCAGAGCAGCCTCGGTGACGTCGAGGAGCGTTTCGACGCCGCGCTCCAGATGCTCGTCCACCCGGTCGACCACAAGGATCTCCGGCTCGCGCAGGATCGCACGCGCCAGACCGAGACGAACCCGGACACGCTCGGCGAGCAACTGCCCGCGATTGCCGACCTCCTTCTCCAGCCCGCGCCGCTGGATCGGCCGCTCCAGATCGAACTCCCGGAACACCGCACGGGCTTCCTTCTGGATCAGCGCCTCGCCGTGCATCCGCGCCGTATCGATGCGGCCGAACAGAAGGTTGTCCAGGACGGTGCTGCGCGGGTTGATCCGGTTCGGATCATAGGATTCGACGTCGCACCCATCGTCCCCGTGCATGAAGCCCTGCACGACGCCCCGCGCGCCGACGATCCGCTTGACCAGCGGCTGATCGAGCAAGCCGAAGCGCATCCGCGGCTCCACATAAGCCAGGGCCAAGGCCAGGAAGGCTGCGCTGTCGGTCTCGCTCAGCCGTCCCTCCGTCGGCAGGCGCGCGAGCCGGCGCAGGTAATCCGGCAGCGCGTCCGGTGTGATCAGCGAGAATCTCCGGAACAGGGGGTGGCCCGGCGGCACGTCGGCGAAGATGTCCTTGAGATTGCTGGCGATGGCGAGGCCCATCCGATCGAGGTCGTCGAGGAGCCTCACCTTCTCCAGCGCCGCACGGAACAGGGGCACCCCGGCCAAGCGGCGCGGATCCGTCAGCGTCGGGTCACGGGGGACGCCGAATAGCAGATTCTCCGCCACGGTCGCCTGATCGTTGTAGCGCCCCCGGGTGAACGGAATCACGAGGTCGGCGAGGCCCTTCCGGGCAAAGTGCTCGCGCAGGTGCTCGCGCGCCGCGATCATCCGCTGGCCCACCGGCGTGTCGTGGGCCACCGAACTCAGGGCGCCGAGCCCGAATCGGTAGAGTTCATCGCCGAGGTCGAGCCGGCCGAGCAGATCGATCAGATGATCGTCGAGTTCTGCGGCATCGCGGACCCCAAGGCGGTTGAAGTCGATCCAGGGGTCTTCGACGCTGTCGCAGGGATTGCCGGTCTTCACCGCCTCGTTGATCCGCGCTTTGCTGAGGTCGAGGCTTCTGGTGCGCAAGGGGTGTGTGCGCAAGCCGTAGAGAATGTTGTCGCGCAGCGTCCCGGGGAACAGCACGGGCTGAACCCCCGCATAGGCGATGCGGCGCGTGTGGTCGCGTCGCGGCAATGTCGACAGGTCGTGCTCCCCGATCCGGATCGTTCCTCCGGGAGGCGTCTGCAGCCCGGCCAGGGTCCGGGCGAATTCCTGCGCGATCGGGCCGGGAGGGACCAGGGCGAGCCGCCCCGGGAGAGGCACCTGCGCGTCGCCGACCTCGATCAGCGAGCCGCCCTGCGGATCGCGCAGCTGCAGACCCTCGATCCGAAGCGGGCTGCCGAGGCGCGGCGCTGCGCGCTCGGACTCATGCTCCGCCGGAAGCAGGCGGTGGGGACCGAAATGGGCCGCCACGGTCTCGTATTTGACCTCGACATCGAGCCGCTGCTGGTCCCAGTCGATCAGCTCCTTCAGGGGCGGGGGCAGGTCCCGGTAGGCGGCGAGGACCGCAACGAGCTGCCCGATATCGAGCTGCCCCTTCAGGGCGAAATAGCCGCCGATGGCGTAGAACAGGAACGGCGTGACCTGCGCGAGAAGGTTGTTGAGATACTTCACCGCGAACTTGCGGCGGTAGATCCGCAGCCGGAGATCGTAGAGCCGGTAGAGCCGGCCGCCGATCTCCGCCCGCTCCCAGCGGCCGGTGTCGTTGAGCGTCACCGCCTGCAGCCCGTCGAGCACCTCGGCGACGCGTCCCGCGAGAGCCCGGGACGCGATCTGGCGTTGGCGGCTGAGGCGGATGATCTCGCGTCGCAGCCGCGGGATCACGATCATCTGCACGGCGACCATGCCGCCGGCCGCGATGCCGAGCCACATGTTCTGCATCATGATGAAGGCCAGCGCCGTGGCGGCCTGGGTGCCCAGGAACACCGGCACCACGATGGCGTCACCGATGAAGGAGCCGATGGGCTCGACCTCGTCGCGGATGATCGTCGCCGTCTCCGAGGATTTCACCTCCCGCTGCGTCTCCGGCGAGAAGCGCAGCATCAGCGAGAACAGCTGGAATCGCAGGCGGCGCAGCATCCGCTCGCCGAGGATCCCCTTCTGTAGGTTGATCCAGAACTTGAACGCGCCGTTGATCAGGACGAGGCTGAGGAACAGGGTCGACAGGCTCAGGAGCAGATCGAACCGGTCGAGCTGGAACCCCTCGAAGAGATGTGTCGTGCCGCCGCCGAGGAATGCGGGCCATTCCACGGTGAGTTCGAGGAACGGCGCAGTCGTCTCGCCGTGCGCGTAGGCCTTGCCGGTAATCGCATCGTTGACGATGCGCTTCGGCAGGTCGAGCGAGGCGAAATAGAACGGGAGCGACGCCAGCACCACGGCGCAGATTCGGAGCTGATCGCCCTTCGAATAGCGCCAGATATACGGGAACAGCCGCGGCTCAAGCGCGCGCATCGTGTCCTTCCGACGAAAGCCCGTCCTGGCGGCCCGAAGGCCGAATCGCCGCAGCCGGACGCCTGATCCTGGTCGATACGCTACCCGAGGGATCCGGTTTCATCCAATACAACCCGATGCGAACGGAAGCGGGCCGGTCGCAGTGTCATCGCGCCGTCATATAGGGCGGACGGCAGAGAATCAGGCGCGCAGGGCTGCCCTGCAACGGCGGCCCGCGCCGGGTGCGGGCACCGGCATCTGCCCCCAGCATTCCAGGTCACGCAGCGCCCCTATGAGAACAGCGGCCTTGCTCAAGAGCGCGCGTCCTTATATTGCGACGCAACCACCACGACTCCGTACCTGAACCGGCGCGGACGGCCGCGCCGCGCGGCCGCCAGGGAGCCGGCACAACCCGTTTCGGGCCGCCATGAATCTGCGCAACATCGCCATCATCGCCCACGTCGACCACGGCAAGACGACGCTCGTCGACAAGCTGCTGGCCCAGTCCGGCACCTTCCGCGAGAATCAGCGGGTCGAGGAGCGGGCGATGGACTCGAACGACCTCGAGAAGGAACGTGGCATCACGATCCTGGCCAAGGCGACCTCGGTCCTCTGGAAGGACACCCGCGTCAACATCGTCGATACCCCCGGCCACGCTGATTTCGGCGGTGAGGTCGAGCGCATCCTGTCGATGGTCGACGGCGTGATCGTGCTGGTCGACGCGGCCGAGGGCCCGATGCCGCAGACCAAGTTCGTGGTCGGCAAGGCGCTCAAGATCGGCCTGCGCCCGATCGTGGCGATCAACAAGGTCGACCGGCCGGATGCGCGGATCAACGAGGTCGTGAACGAGGTGTTCGACCTCTTTGCCGCCCTCGACGCCACCGACGAGCAGCTCGACTTCCCGATCCTCTACGGTTCGGGCCGCAACGGCTGGATGGCCGATACCCCGGAGGCCGATCCGTCGGTGGGCCTGGAGCCGCTGTTCGAGCTCGTGCTTAAGCATGTCCCCCCGGCCCGGACCGACGAGGGCCCGTTCCGGATGCTCGGCACCCTGCTGGAGGCCAACCCGTTCCTCGGCCGCATCATCACCGGCCGCATCGCGGCCGGCTCGGTGAAGCCGAACCAGCAGATCAAGGTGCTGGACCGCACCGGCAAGGTCGTCGAGACCGGCCGCGTGTCGAAGATCCTCGCCTTCCGCGGCCTCGAGCGCGCGCCGATCGAGATCGGCGAGGCGGGCGACATCGTTTCGATCGCCGGCCTGATCAAGGGCACCGTGGCCGACACCTTCTGCGATCCGCAGGTCGAGACCCCGATCCAGGCCCAGCCGATCGATCCGCCGACCGTGACGATGTCGTTCATCGTCAACGACAGCCCGCTCGCCGGCACCGAGGGCGACAAGGTCACGAGCCGCATGATCCGCGACCGCCTGTTCAAGGAGGCCGAGGGCAATGTCACGCTGAAGATCGAGGAGGCAGCCGACAAGGACAGCTTCTACGTCTCGGGCCGCGGCGAGCTTCAGCTCTCGATCCTGATCGAGACCATGCGTCGTGAAGGCTTCGAGATCGCCGTGTCGCGGCCGCGGGTCGTGTTCGAGCGCGACGAGGCGGGCGGACTGCTTGAGCCGATCGAGGAGGTCGTGATCGACGTCGACGAGGAGCATTCCGGCGTCGTCGTGCAGAAGATGTCCGAGCGGAAGGCCGAGATGCTGGAGATGCGGCCGTCCGGCGGCAATCGCCTGCGCCTCGTCTTCCATGCGCCGACCCGCGGCCTGATCGGCTACCAGGGCGAGTTGCTGACCGACACCCGCGGCACCGCGATCATGAACCGGCTGTTCAAGGCCTACGAGCCCTACAAGGGCGAGATGCCGGGCCGGCGCAACGGCGTTCTGATCTCCAACGACCAGGGCGAGGCCGTGGCCTACGCCATGTGGAACCTGGAGGACCGCGGCCCGATGATGATCGAGCCCGGCTGGAAGGTGTATCAGGGCATGATCGTCGGCGAGCACAACCGCGAGAACGACCTCGAGGTGAACGTGCTGAAGGGCAAGAAGCTCACCAACATCCGCACGACGTCGAAGGACGAGGCCGTGCGCCTCACCCCGCCGATCCGGATGACCCTTGAGCGTTCGCTGGCCTGGATCCAGGACGACGAACTCGTCGAGGTGACGCCGAAGTCGATCCGTCTGCGCAAGGCCATCCTCGATCCGAACGACCGCAAGCGTGCCGAGCGTTCGAAGGAAAACGCCGCCTGAGCTGAACAACCGGCAACCGGGCCCTCAGGCCCGGTTGCTGATGCGGCCCTTATCTCTGGCCGCTCTCGGGCCCATCGAACGCTTATGCCGGGGACGATACCTCGGTACGGCGGCCCGGAGAGGCCCGCGTGAACCCCGTGACATCGATGCCCGTCGCGTTGAACCCACTTCCGCCGCTCCCCCCGGCTGCTGCGTCGCCCTCTTACCTCGTCGGTCAGGACGGCGAGGGACACTGGGTGGCCATGGCGACCGGAGGACGAGCCGGAGGAATCTTCCGCAGCCGCCAGGACGCGATCCGCTACGCCTCCATCGAGACCGGCTGCCGTCCCGGGGACGTGCCGCTGGCGACGGGGCCAATTCCGTTCCGACTCTCCTGAAGGCCGCGCGGCCGCTCCGCCATTGCGGCGGCAGCGGCCGACCTGCTTGCGTCAGCTGCTGCCGGGGTCGGTCTCGTCGTGCTGGGTTCCACCGGTCGAGGTCCCGTGACCGGGCTTGCCCTCGGTCTTCTCGTTTGGATCCTTGACCGCGTCGGGTGCGACGTTCTTCGGCTTTTCCGGCTGCGGGTCGGTGTCTCGGCGCTCGGTCATTTCGGGTTCTCCCGCTCGGCGCGCGAGTGACCGCCGGCGATCTTCGCGTCGGCGGCCGGACCCCGTGAGGCTTTCTGATCCGAGTGACCGCCGGACGAGCCGCCGACTGCGGGCGGCGCGCGGCCCGGCTCTCCGGTGGCACCCCAACCGTCCTTCGGCTCGCTCTGCGGCATTCCATCGGATCCCATGTCGGTGATCGCCGCCTGTTCGGGGGTTTGATGGCCGCCCCCGGCGGGTGGCGTCCCGCGCGTTCCGACCTTGTCGTCAGGCTTGCGGGTGACCGTTTCGGAATCGCTCGTCGGCCTGACCATCAGCGCTTCCCGTCGTCCTGGCCGACGGCCGCAGTGGCACGGTCGATGGCCTCGCCCAGATCGGTACCGGACTTGGCCTGGTCTTCCACGTGGCCGAACACCTCGCGCGGCGTCTTGGTCTCGGTCGTTCCGTTGGTGTCGGCACCCTCCCGCGCTGGTCGTCCGCTCTGGTCTGTCATGGCTCGCCTCGCTGCGTCTTCGTGGGACAACGGAGGCGGCGAAGGAGGGTTGCGCGGGAAGCGGCGATCGAAAGCTCGCAGGTCGAGTGTCAGGGCCCGACGATCTGAGGCAGGACGGTCTGCGTCAGGCGCCGCACCGAGTCCTCGGCGGCCCCACGGTCCGCCGCCTGAGCCTCGATCGTCAGCAGATCGCCATCCCGCAGGATGACGGCAGTCGCACCCGCACCGTTGTCGAGCGCGTAGACGCTCAGCCAGCCGATCGCCCGACCGGCAGGCAGAGTCGAGAGTCGGCATCCCGGATTGCGCTGGATGCAGATCGCCTCCAGTGCGGCGAAGGATGTTCTGCCGGAGCGGACCCGCTTTTCGGTTCCGTCGGTCAGGCGCCCGAGCTGCAGCTCCAGCGTCGGTGCGCCCGTACAGGCCGCGCAGTGCAGGCTGAGATGCACGGGCGCAACCTGTGCTGTGGCGTCCGGCCCGAGCGCCGTTCGGGCAACTTCGGCCAGCCCGGTGAGGTCGTGAGTTGCGAAGCCCCCCGCCATCGCCGCCTGAACCCAGAGGCCGAACAGGAGTATCAAGAGGCCGCGCATGAATGAATCACCGTCCAATCGCTTGGTGCGGCGTTAGCGGAAAGATCTTTCTGAATCCAGGCCCGAACCCTGAAGGCATCTCCTCGCAGGGGTGCATAAAATCATCTGACGAAAAGCAATGATCGTCCAAACATTAATCTAGTAATGTCTTAGCTATATTCACACATCGGATACAGATAAAGAATATTCAAATGATCAGGGTGATGAGGCGCGCTCATCCCCCGGTGGAGTCTCACGCCGGCCTGCGCCGGCGCGATCCTGGTGCGGTCCGTTTGTGGAGCGGCGCGCGGGCCGCTCCGGTGTCTGCCTCAGCCGATCCCGTCGAACAGGGCCGATGAGATGTAGCGCTCGGCGAACGAGCAGGCGACGGTGACAATGCGCTTGCCTTGGAACTCGGGCCGCTTGGCCAGTTCCAACGCCGCGGCGACGTTGCCGCCGGTGGAGATGCCGCCGGGGATGCCTTCCAACCGGGCCAGCGCCCGAGACGTCTCGAAGGCAGCCTGGTTGGTGACCTTCAGGACGCCGTCCAGGATGTCGGTGTGCAGATTGTCCGGGATGAAGCCGGCACCGATGCCCTGGATCTTGTGCGGGCCGGGCTGGCCGCCGGAGATCACCGGGGAATCCTCCGGCTCCACGGCGAAGATCTTCAGGTTCGGGAGGCGCGGCTTCAGAACCTCGCCGACGCCCGTCACGGTGCCGCCGGTACCGACACCAGCCACGAAGGCGTCGAGCTGGCCGCCAGTGTCGCTCCAAATCTCCTCGGCGGTGGTCTTCCGGTGAATCTCCGGATTGGCCGGGTTCGAGAATTGCTGCGGCATCACCGAACCGGGAATTTCCTTCAGCAATTCCTCGGCTTTGGCGATCGCGCCCTTCATGCCCTGCGCCCCGGGGGTGAGCGCCAGCTCCGCACCCAGGAAGGCGAGCATCTTGCGCCGCTCGAGGGACATGGTCTCAGGCATCACAAGGATGAGCCGGTAGCCACGGGCTGCGGCCGTGAAGGCGAGGGCGATGCCGGTATTGCCCGAGGTCGGCTCGACCAGCGTGCCGCCGGGCTGGAGCTTGCCCGAGGCCTCCAGGGCATCGATCATGTTGACGCCGATGCGGTCCTTTACACTGGCGATCGGGTTGAAGAATTCGAGCTTGAGCAGGATCTCGGCGTCGACCCCGTGCTCCTTCGGCAGCCGGTTCAGGCGTACCAGAGGCGTGTTGCCGATGGTTTCTGTGATAGAGCCGTAGACACGGCCGTGGCCGACCTTCGCCGGTGCGTTGAGGGTATCGGCCATCGCGGAACTCCTGCTCGTGGTGACGGGTCGGACAGATGTCGTGTCCGGGACAGATCCCGCCAAGGGATCGTCCTTGCGCGGAAAGTGCTGCCGGTCCCGGACCGGAGGCTGCGATATCGCGTTGCCGCGGCGGGAGCAATTGGGCTAAGTGCCGTTGTCGAAAGTTCTTTCCGGAATTCCGCAAGCATTCGGCACGGGGTGGAAGGCCTTTATTGAGCGATCCGATCCTGATGGAATTTCATTCTCCTGACCGTGCGGACTCGACCACCGGGATCGGGGCGACCGCTGTTCCCGAAGGCGGTGATCCGTCCCGACGGCCGACTCGCCGGATCGCGCTGCTGGCCGCGGTCGGGCTGTTGCTGGCGCGGCCGGCGCGCTCGGCGGAGACGGTCCGCGTCGTCCTCGCCACCGCGACGCCGGGGGGCGGGTTCCCGGCCTTCGGTGAGGCGTTTTCCGCCGCCATCACGGCGACCGACCCGGCCTTGACGATCGAGCGGCGCGCGACCGGCGGGTCGGCCGAGAATATCGGCCTCCTTCGCGCCGGTCGTGTCGATCTCGGCCTCGTTCAGGGCGAGTACGCCTATCCGGCCCTTGCCGAGGGCGGCGGCCTGACCGTTCTGGCGCCGATGTACCCCACGCCCGGATTGTTCGTGGTTCAGGCCGGCAGCGCGATCCGCTCCGTGGCGGATCTGCGCGGGCGCAGGGTCGTGCTCGGCACACACAAATCGGGGCTCACCGTCATGGGCCGGAGCGCCCTCAGCGCCTCGGGCCTCGATCCTGAGCGGGATATCAGCCCGATCCTCCTCGATCGGGCCGGCGACGGTCCGACCCTGGTGCGGGAGGGCCACGCCGATGCGCTCTGGGGCGGCGGACTCGACTGGCCGGGCTTCCACGCCCTGGCCGGCGACCCGGGCGGTGCCCGCTTCTTCGGACCGTCCGAGGCCGCCATCGCCCGCCTCGCCCAGCCCGGCGCGGCGATGCGGCGCCTGACGGTTCCGGCCGGCAGCTTCGCCGGACAGGCGGACGCGATCGAGACGGTTGGATCCTGGAGCTTCGTGCTCGCGCGGCCCGGGCTTGACGAGGAGACGGCCTATCGCGTCGGCCGGACGCTGGCGCGGACCGATCTGACCGACGCCCAGCCGAAAAACCTCGTCGGCCTCGTCCAGGCGGACAGGGTCAATGCCGGGACCGCGCGCGTCCTCCGCGAAGCCGGTGTGATCCTGCGCTGAAGGCGCGGCGCCTCAGCGGAACGAGGCGACGCGGCGATCGCGCTTCCGTTCGGCGGCGGGCTGATAGGCGATCTCGGCGTGGTGGGTGCAGTAGGGCAGACCAGTGATCGACCGGGCGCCGCAGAAGCGAAATTCCGGGGTCGTCGGGTCGCCGAGCGGCCAGCGGCACATGGATTCACGCAGGTCCATGATGGTGACACGCTGCGACACCGCCAGGGCCACCGGCTCGGGGGTCGGCGCGGGTGCCGGGAATTCCGGGGCCGGACGGTGCGTCAGGATCGAGACCGGTTCCGGCGCCTGTGTCTCGACCACCGCAATGGCCGTCTCGATCTCGACGGACTTCGCGGGCGGCGCAACGGCGGGAGCCTCCTCGCCGCCCCGTGCGCGCCCGGCGAGGCCCAGGCGGTGGACCTTGCCGATGACCGCGTTGCGGGTGACGCCGCCGAGCTGCGCCGCGATCTTGCTCGCGCTCTGCCCGTCTTCCCACAGCCGGCGCAGCAGCGCCACGCGATCATCCGTCCAGCCGAGACCCGCTTCCATCATCCCCTCCGCCCCGTGCGGCTCGGCTGCGTTTCCGAAGGCGAGTCCGTGTGTTTCAGGCCAACAGGAGCCGGATCTCGGCCGGCCATGTCGCCGCGCAGACGCACCCTCGCGCGCCGGCTGCCGCATCGCGTGCGACACCCTGTCTCGCCAGGCCACGGGGGAACCCTAGCGCGGCGTTCGCGCGGCTTGCAAGGGCAGGCAGGCTCCGGGCGCGTGCCGCTGCGCCGCCTGTCCACCGACATTGGCGCAGCGCGGCGGCGGCTGGCGAGCCTGCTGCAGCGGCCACGCTTGCGCCCCGATCACGTGTGATCGTGACCTCACCGCAACAGCGCGGCCTTATCGCTCCGCTGAGCCGGCTAAGACGGAACAGGCGATACGGCCAAGCTCGTTCCGTGTGGCAGAGTGGGCGGGTTACGCGGTTCGAGGAAGTGACGATGGGTGTTCGTCAGGTCAGCCTGCGCATGGCGATTGCGTTCGGGCTGGCGGGTCAGGTGGCGGCCTGCGGCAGCGTTCCGCGGACGCCCTACACCGCCGAGCAGGCGGCGTTCGCGACCGTGCCGGGCATTCCGGGCGCCCGCGTCTTCGCCGACGCGTCGGTGGAGACGATCGCAGAGCTCGCCGCCAATCCGGAGCGGCGCCTCAAGGGCTTCTCTTATCTGGCCCTGTCGGGCGGCGGCGGCGACGGCGCCTACGGGGCAGGCGTGCTCAATGGCTGGTCGGCATCCGGCAAGCGGCCGGACTTCACCCTGGTCTCGGGCGTTTCGACCGGTGCACTGATCGCGCCCTTCGCGTTCCTGGGCTCAGCCTACGACCCCTATCTGACCGAGTTCTACACGAGCGGCGTCGCCGGCGAGCTGGTGGCCTCGCCGAACCTGGCGAACGTGCTGTTCGGCTCCGGCCTGTTCGGCGACGGCCGGCTGCGCAGCCTCATCGACCGCTACGTGACGGACGATCTCCTCAAGGCCGTGGCCGAGGAGCACGCGAAGGGCCGGCGCCTGCTCGTCGTGACGACGAATCTGGATTCCCAGCGGGCGGTGATCTGGAACATGGGCGCCATCGCGGGGAGTGGCGTGCCGAATGCCCGGGAGCTGTTCCGTGACGTCCTAGCGGCCTCCGCCAGTATCCCGGCGGTCTTCCCGCCCCAGTTCATCGATGTGTCGGCCGGGGATGCGCGCTTCAAGGAGATGCATGTGGACGGGTCAGTTGTGACCCCGGTCTTCACTCTGCCGCAGACACTGCTGCTGCGCGATAGACGGATCCGCACCGGCGGCAAGGCCGAGATCTACGTGGTGATCAACGGCCGCCTGGAGCCGGACTTCGAGGTCACGAAGGACAACACGCTCTCGATCGTCGAGCGCTCCTTCACGACGGCGAGCCGCGCCCGCTCCCGCGCGACGCTGACGGCGACCTATGCGCTGGCACGCGCCAACGGCATCGGCTTCAACCTCACCTACATCGACGAGAACGGCCCCAAGGCGTCGGCCGCCAAGGGCTTCGACACCGCCTACATGCGGGCTCTGTACGAGGCCGGTTACGAGAAGGGCCGGACCGGCACGTTCTGGCAGCACACGATCCCGGCCGCGCCGCTGCTCAAGGCGACCGCGAGCGCCGTGGCGAACTGATCGTCCGAGCGGCTCCGCCGCGCGCCCGGGCGGGCGCGCCGCCGGCGTGGTGCCGGCGGCGTGCTCGCCGGCCCGGGATCCTTACTTGCCCAGAATCTTCGTGACGAGCCGGCCGAGCGGCGTCGCCGTGCTGGCGTTCCGGTCGTCGCGGTCGACGGGGCGGTTCTCGTTGCCGAGGATCTTGGTGACGATGCGTCCGATCAGGTTCATGGGTCGGCCCTCCGTGATCGCGCCCAAATGGCGCAGCTTCCCCAACAACGGCTGAGGCGCGGGCCGCGTTCCAGCCCTGTGCCGGATGGGACGGCTCAGACCTGCATCAGACGGATGTTGTTGGTATTGCCGGCAGTGTGGAACGGGATGCCGGCGGTGACCACGATAATGTCGTGCGGCCGCGCGAAGCCCTCGTCCTGCGCGTGGTGGCAGGCCTTCGAGGTCATCTCCTCGTAGCTGTCGACGTCCTCCGTCAGGACGCTGTGCGCCCCCCAGAGCAGGCTGAGCCGCCGCGAGGTCGCGACGTTGGGTGTCAGGGCGAGGATCGAGGCGGCGGGGCGCTTGCGCGCCACCCGCGCGGCCGTCGTCCCGCTCGCCGTGTAGGCGACGATCGCGGCGGCGCGCACGGCCTCGGCGAGGTCGGCCGTGGCGGTCGCCACCGCGTGCGGCGGCGTCTCCTCCTCGCCGGGCTCCGAGGCCGCGACGATCGAGTGGTAGAGCTTGTGCCCCTCCACGCTCCGGATGATCCGGTCCATCATCGCCACCGCCTCGACAGGGTAGCGGCCGGTGGCGGATTCCGCCGAGAGCATCACGGCGTCGGCGCCGTCGTAGATGGCGGTGGCGACGTCCGACGCCTCCGCCCGGGTGGGCGCGGGGGCGTTGACCATCGAGTCGAGCATCTGGGTCGCCACCACCACGGGCTTCACGGCGAGCCGGCAGGCCCGGATCAGCTCCTTCTGCCGCGCCGGCACGTCCTCGTGCGGGATCTCGACGCCGAGATCGCCGCGGGCGACCATCACGGCGTCGGAGAGCCGGATGATGTCGTCGATCCGCTCCAGCGCCTGCGGCTTCTCGATCTTCGACATGATGCCGGCGCGGTCGCCGATGATCCCCCGCGCCTCGATGACGTCGGACGGCTTCTGGACGAACGACAGGGCGACCCAGTCGACGCCAAGATCGAGCCCGAAGGCGAGATCCGCCCGGTCCTTCTCGGTGAGCGGCGACAGGTCCAGCAGCGTGCCCGGCAGGTTCACGCCCTTGCGGTTCGAGATCGGCCCGCCGGTGACGACCTCGGCGGTGATGGAGGTCCGCTCGGGCCCGGTGACCCGCACGCGCACCCGCCCGTCGTCGATGAGGAGTTCCTGGCCCGGCACGACGGCGTTGAAGATCTCCGGGTGGTGCAGCGGGATCGCCTGCTTGTCGCCGTCGGCGCCTTCGAGGACGAAGCGCACCGTCTCGCCGGCCTGGAGATCGAGCCGGCCGCCCTGCAGCGTGCCGATCCGGATCTTCGGCCCCTGGAGATCCTGGAGGATGCCGATCGGCCGGCCGACCTCCTTCTCGAGGGCGCGGATGGCCGCGTGGACCCTGGCGTGATCCTCCTGGAGGCCGTGGCTGAAATTGAGCCGGAACGTGTCGACCCCAGCGAGGAACAGGGCGCGGAGCTGGTCCGGAGCGGAGCTGGCGGGACCGACGGTGGCGACGATCTTGGCGTGGCGGTGACGGCGCATGCGGGTCTCGGCCTCCTGAGGCTGCCTCTGGGAATCGAGCCGGGCGCTCGGTCGCGCCGACGCCGCTCACATCGGTCCGCGACGGCCCCACGGCGAGGCCCCGCGGCGCCCGGCGGGCGATATTTCGCGCGGGGGGGGCGATTCGACCGGCGCCTATCTGGCCGATTCCCGAACGATCCCCGCGAGGCCGGCGTCGAACACGCCCGTGATGTTGGCGACGGCGTCGGCGTCGCTCATGCCGTCTGCGTCGAAGGTCGCACTCCAGATCACCGTGGATCCCTCGCCATTGGGACGGACCGTCAGCGTCGCATTGTAGGCACGCACCGGCAGGGGGCCTTGGATGAAGCTGTAGCTGTAGCTCATGCCCACCTCGTCGCGTGCGGTCTCGACTTCCGCGATCGTGCCCTGCGCGCCCTTCACCACGAGGCCGCGGATCTGCGCGCGGATGCCGTCATCGTCGTCCTCGCCCGACAGGATGCAGCGCTGGACCTGTGGGTGCCAGTTCTGGATCGCGCAGAACTCGCCGACCAGCGCCCAGACCGCCGCGGGCGGGGCCGGGATGTCGCGGCTGCGGGTGACTTCCAGGGCGCCGGCCGGTCCGGCGGCCAGGACGACCGCACCGATCGCCGTCAGGGAAGCGGGTTGAATCACGGGTTTGTCTCCTGGCGATCAGGCCAACGTGACGCGACTTGGGGCGACGCCGCGGTTACGGCGAGCCCGGGCGACGACGGGTTTCGTCACGACGATGTCGATGCCGCCCCGGTATGCTACGCCGCGCCCATCTGGATCACCGGAGATGCCTATGGACGACCGCGCCGCGCCGAAGCGATCCGCGACCCGGAGCGGCGCCGCGCGCGCGGTCCTGGCGACCGGCGCCGCACTCCTCGTCGGCACGGCCGTGCCGTCGCTCGCCGCGGGGCCGGACCCATTGCCGCCGGCCGCGCCGCAGGCCTTCGAGGCCTGCCGGGCCGATCTGATCGCCTGGGTCACGGCCCGCGCCGTGCCGCAGGGCCTCGCCAAGGCGCAGCTCGCCGAGCTCACGCCCGACCCGGACGTGACCGCCGCGACCCAGAGCCAGGGCGAGTTCGTCCGGCCACTCTGGGACTACATCGAGGCCAGCGTCACGCCGGCCCGTGTCGAGGCCGGTCTGCGCAAGCTCGCCGAGCACGCCGACACGCTCGCGGCCATCGAAGTCCAGTACGGGGTCGACCGCCACATCCTCGCGGCGTTCTGGGGCGTGGAGTCGAGCTACGGCGCCGTGCTCGACAACGCGGCCGTGGTGAAGCCGGTCGTCCGCTCGCTGGCGACGCTCGGCTGCAGCGACCCCGCCCGCGCCACCTACTGGCGCGACGAGCTGGCGGCGGCGCTCCAGATCCTGGCCTGGAACCAGGCGCCCCTCGACCGGATGCAAGCGGGGCTGACCGGATCCTGGGCCGGCGCCATGGGCCACACGCAGTTCATGCCCAGCGTCTACCAGCGGGAGGCGGTCGATTTCGACGGTGACGGCCGGCGCGACATCTGGACCTCGGTGCCGGACGCCCTCGCGTCGACGGCGCACTACCTGCGCAGCCACGGCTGGAAGCCCGGCGAGGGCTGGGGCACCGAGGCGGTGCTGCCCCAGACCTTCGACGCCGCGCTGGCCGACGAGACGACACTCCGCACCGTCGCGGCGTGGCGGGCGCTCGGCGTGAAGCCGGCGCGCGACCGCGCCCTGCCGGACTCGGCCGAGGCGACCCTGATCCTGCCTGCCGGGATCCGCGGCCCCGCCTTCCTGCTGCAGCCGAACTTCGCGGTGATCCTCCGCTACAACACGGCCCTGGCCTACGCGCTGACGGTCTCGCTCCTGTCGGATCGCCTGCGCGGCGAGCCGGGCCTGGTTCGCGACTGGCCGCGCGGCGACCGGCCGCTCACCGCCGACGAGCGTCGCGACCTGCAGGCCCGCCTGACCGAGCGCGGCTTCGCCACCGGCGGGGTCGACGGCAAGATCGGCCCGAAGACCCGGGCGGCACTGCGCGCCTTCCAGGGCTCGGTCGGCCTGCCGCCGGACGGCTACGCCGACGCGCCGGTGCTGGACCGGGTGCGGGCGGCGCCCTGACGGCCTCTCACGCCAGGAAGGCGGGCTCGTCGCGGGCGAGGACCCGCTTGACGCTCTCCAGGTGCAGGCGGGCGCTCTCGGCGCGGCCGGCCGCCTCCTGGGCCGCCACGCGCTTCACGATCGCCTCGGGCACGGCCTTGAGCGTGCGCCCGGTGCTCATGGCCAGGACCTGCGCCTGCGCGGCGCGCTCCAGGTAGTAGAGGTCGTCCCAGGCCTCCGCGATGGTCTCGCCCAGCACCATCACGCCGTGGTTCTTCAGGAACACGACGTCCGCCTCGCCGGCGCTGTCGGCGATCCGCCGGCCCTCGGACGAATCGAGCGCGAGACCGTTGTAATCCTCGTCCACCGCGATCCGGCCGTAGAAGCGCAGCGCCGTCTGGCCCGCCCACATCAGGGGCTCGCCCTCCAGCATGGCCAGGGCCGTGGAATAGGGCATGTGGGTGTGGAACGCCGCCCGGGCGCGGGGCTTCAGCCGGTGCAGCTCGGCGTGGATGTGGAAGGCGGTGGCCTCCGGCTGGCCATCACCCTCGATGACGTTGCCGTGGAAGTCGCAGAGCAGCAGGCTCGACGCGGTGACCTCCGCGAAGGCGAGGCCGTAGGGATTGACCAGGAACAGGTCGGGCCGCTCCGGCAGCACCGCCGAGAAGTGGTTGCAGATCCCCTCTTCCAGGCCGTTGCGCGCGGCCCAGCGCAGGCAGGCGGCGAGGTCGATCCGGGCGCGGCGCACGAGGTCGGCGTTCAGGGGCTCGTTGCTGCGGGCGGGCGGGGTTCCCGGGGCGGTAACGGCGTGCGCCATGCGTGCGGGCTTTCCTGTGTCGGGGCTCGGGCCTGAGACTCGGCCGGTCCCGCACTCTAGACGCTCGCTCGCCCCTGCGCAGCCGCTCCGCGCTCAGGCGCGGCCGTCGGTGACGCCGCCGACGAGGTTGAGGCCGAGCAGGAAGTCCGACGCGAAATCCGTGCGGATGACCGGCTCGCGCGGCACCGCCTCGCGCAGGAGATCGCGCTCGACGCGGCGCGCCGCGACCGCCTCCTCGACCGAGACGCGCCGGAACGACAGGCTCGCCCCGCCCCGGACCTGCGCCAGCCGCCCGAGATCCGGGCCGATCACCGTGGCGATCTTCGGGTAGCCGCCGGTGGATTGCCGGTCGGCCATCAGGATGATCGGCAGGCCGTTGCCGGGGACCTGGATCGCCCCCATGGCGACGCCGTCGGAGACGATGTCGTGCCCCTTCGCGTGCTTCAGCGGCGTGCCGTCGACGAAGCAGGCCATCCGGTCGCCCCGCGGCGAGACCGTCCAGGGTCCGGCCAGGAAGGCCTCGATCTGGTCGGGCGCGAAGTAGTCGTCCTGCGGGCCCAGCACGACCCGGATCTCCCGGCCGTCCCGGTCGAGCCAGGGCGCGACGAGCCGCTGCGGCGGTCCGTCCGGGGTTCGGCCCTCGGCGATGGGCAGGCGGTCGCCGGCGGCGAGGCCGCGCCCGTCGAGGCCGCCGAGCCCCGAGCGGGTATGGGTCGCCGCCGATCCGAGGACCGGCGCCACGTCGAGCCGCCCCGCGACTGACAGATAGCCCCAGGCACCCGCACCGCCCGCCCGCACGACGAGCGTCTGGCCGGGTTCCAGGGTGAGCGCGACCGTGTCGGGTAGCGGCACCCCGTCCAGCGCGGCGCGGAAGCCTGGCGCGAGCAGCGCGATCCCGACGGCGCCGTCCTCCGCCGAGACGGTGACGCCGCCGGTGGAGATCTCGATGGCGGTGGCGTCGAGAGGATTGCACGCCGCCCGATTGGCGGCGGCGTGCATCAGCGGATCCATCGGGCCCGCGGCGGTGATGCCGTAACGCAGGTAGCCGTGCCGGCCCCCGTCCTGCAGGGTGATGCCCGGTCCGGCGGACTCGATGACGAGGGTGGGCATCAGCGCGCCTCCCCGCGTCGGGCCACCGGCTCGCCCGCCGCCTCGCGGGCCGTCAGGGCGTCGAAGGTCGCTGAATCCACGGGCTCGAAGCGGATCAGGTCGCCGGCGCCGACGAAGAAGCTCGGGTCGCGCTCCGGCGCGTAGAGGCGGGACGGCGTCGCGCCGATCACGTACCAGCCGGTCGGCATCGGCACGGTCGCCACCGCGGCGAGGCCGCCGCCGATCATGATCGCATTGCGCGGATGCGGCGGCCGCGGGCTCGCCCGCCGGGGCACCGCCAGCGCCTCCGGCAGGCCGCCGAGATAGGCGAAGCCCGGGGCGAAGCCGTACATGTAGACCCGGAAGGTCGTGGCCGCATGGGTCGACACCACCGTCTCCGGCGTCAGGCCGCTCCGCTCGGCGACCTGCGCGACGTCCTCCCCGTGGGGCGCGTCGTAGCAGCAGGGCAGGGTCCAGAGGGTCGGGCTGGCCGCGCGCGCGGTCGCGCCCGCCACCAGCGCCCGGACCCGCTCGGCGAGCGTTCCGCGGTCGAGCACCAGCGGATCGTAGTGCAGCATCAGGGAGCGGTAGGTCGGCACGCGCTCCCGCAGCCCCTCGGGCGGATCCGCCCCGAGGGCGTCGTCGAGCGCCAGCACCCGGTCGCTGATGGCGGGGTCGACCGTGCTGCCGAACTCGACCACGAGGGCCGCCTCGCCGGCGTCGAGGAGGCGGGGCTCGTCCAGCGCCGCGCTCACGGCCGGAACGGCGCCAGCGTGATGCCCGCGCCCTCCAGCCGGGTCCGCACCGCCCGCGCCGTGGCGACGGCGTGGCCGGAATCGCCGTGGACGCAGATCGAGCGGATCGGCGTCGGCAGCGTCCGTCCGTCCGCCGTGAGGATCGCGCCCGCCTCGACCATGCGCAGGACCCGGTCGGCCGCCTCGCCCGACTCGGTGATCATCGCGCCGGGCTGGCTGCGGGGGATCAGCAGGCCGGTCGGCGTGTAGCCGCGATCGGCGAAGATCTCCTGGTGCACATCGAGGCCGCAGGCCTCGCCCGCCGGCACCTGAGCGGTCAGCGCGATGGCGAGCAGCGCGAGTTCCCGGTCCACTGCGCGGACCGCGCGGGCGATGGCGTCGGCCACCGGCCGCTCCTCGGCGGCGACGTTGGCCAGCGCCCCGTGCGCCTTCACGTAGGTGATGCGGTGGCCGGCATAGGCGGCCAGCGCCTGCGCGGCGCCGATCTGGTAGGCGACGAGCCGCTCGATCTCGGCCGGGCTGAACGGCATCCGCCGCCGCCCGAAACCCCAGAGATCCGGGAAGCCCGGATGGGCGCCGACGGCGACGCCGCGCTCCTTCGCCAGCGCGAAGGTGCGGGCCATGATCTCGGGGTCGCCGGCATGGAGGCCGCAGGCGACGTTGGCGGAGGTGACGATCCCGAGGATCGCCGCGTCGTCGCCGCAGGCATAGGCGCCGTAGCCCTCGCCGAGGTCGGAATTCAGGTCCACGCTGGTCATCGCCGCCGCTCCGCGTGCCGATCGGGTCTCATAGGGCCGCAACGGGTTCCGGCTCGGCCGGATCCTTGCTGCAAGAATCGAGCGCGCGGCCCGCCGTCTCGGGCAAGAGAAGCGCCGCGACGATCACGAGGCAATAGGCGCCCGCCGCCACGACGCCGATGGCGATGCCGAGTGTCAGCGAGCCGCTGAGATGGCCCACGAGGGCGGGGCAGATCGCCCCCGTGGCGCGGCCGAAATTGTAGCAGAAGCCCTGCGCGGAGCCGCGGATCCGGCTGGGGAACAGCTCGCTCAGGAATGCGCCCATCCCGGAGAACACGCCGGAGAGGAAGAAGCCGAGGGGGAAGCCGAGGACCAGCATCACCGGGTCGGTGATCGGGATCAGCGTGTAGGCCAGGACGAGGATGCCGGCGCAGAAGCCGAACAGGACGAAGCCCAGGCGGCGCCCGATCCGGTCGGAGAGCCAGGCGCTGGTCAGGTACCCGACGAACGACCCGAAGATCAGCATCAGCAGGTAGCCGCTGGTGTTCAGGACCGAGAGGTTGCGCTCGGTCTTCAGGTAGGTCGGGAGCCACGTGGTCACCGCGTAGTAACCGCCCTGCATGCCGGTCGCGAGAAGGCTCGCCAGCACGGTCCGGCCGATCAGCGGCCGGGAGAAGATGTCGAGGAAGCTGCCGGTATCGCCGACGTCCCGCATGGCGGCGCGGGTCTGCCGGTACACCTCGGGATCCTCGATGTTGCGGCGGATCCAGAAGATCAGCACCGAGGGGAGGGCGCCGAGCCAGAACAGGATCCGCCACGCCACGGCGGGCTCTGCCAGGGCGAACACGGCCCAGAAGGCGATCGCCGCGCAGGCCCAGCCGACCGCCCAGCTCGACTGGACGAGCCCCACCGCCTTGCCGCGGTAGCGGGCCTGGATCGTCTCGGCGATCAGCACGGAGCCCACCGACCACTCGCCGCCGAAGCCGAAGCCTTGCAGCGCGCGGGTCACGAGGAGCTGCTCGTAGGATTGGGTGAAGCCGCTGAGCACCGTGAACAGGGTGAACCACGCGACGGTGCCCTGCAGGACGACCACCCGGCCGTAGCGGTCCGCCAAGACGCCGGCCGCCCAGCCGCCGATCGCCGAGGTCACCAGCGCGGCGGTGGCGATGTTGCCCGCCTCGACCTTGGTCAGGCCCCAGACCACGACCAGCGTCGGGATCAGGAAGGTGTAGACCATGTAGTCAAACGCATCGACGCCGTAGCCCGCGAAGGCCGCGCCCAGGACCCGGCGTTCCGCCGGACTCGTGTCTTTCACCCACATGGCGCAACTCCTTTGCGGACGGGCCGCCCCGCGGCCGGGAGGGTCACAGGAATGGCAGGTCGCGGTTGAGGAGGTCGGTGATCAGCATGTGACCGGGCGCGTGGGTGATGCAGAGCGGCAGCCGCGCCGCCATCGCCACCGCCTGCGGGGTGACCCCGCAGGCCCAGAAGACCGGGAGTTCGTCGGGCTCGATCGGGACGGGGTCGCCGAAATCCGGCCGGGCGATGTCGCGGATGCCGATGAGGCTCGGGTCACCGAGATGGATCGGCGCCCCGTGGACCGCCGGCAACCGCGCCGTCACCTGCACGGCCTTAATGGCGTCGGCCGCCCTCATCGGCCGCATGGAGACCACGAGCGGGCCGTGGAACGGGCCCGAGGGCTGGGTGGCGATGGAGGTCCGGTACATCGCGACGTTGCGGCCGAGGGCGACGTGCCGGAGCGGGATGCCCGCCTCGATCAGGCCGGCCTCGAACGAGAAGGAGCAGCCGAGGACGAAGGTGACGAGGTCGTCCCGCCACACGCCGGTCAGGTCGGGCAGCTCCGCCACGAGCGCGCCGCCCTCGTAGACGCGGTAGCCCGGGACGTCGGTGGCGAGGTCGAGATCGGTCCCGAGCGTCGGAAGGGCGCGGGCGCCGGGCCGCGAGACGCCGAGGATCGGGCAGGGCTTCGGGTTCTGCTGGCAGAAGCGGTGGAAATCCTCCGCCATGGCCCGCGGCAGGATCATCAGGTTGCCCTGCGCGTGGGCGGGCACGAGACCCGAGGTGTGGCCCCGGAACCGGCCCGCCCGGATCGCGCGCCGCGCGTCCGCGGCGTCGGCGAAGACAGGTGCGGCGCCGTCGGCGCCCGGATGCTGGCTCACCGCGTTGATCTCCCTGGCTGGTTGTCGTGCGCCGGGCCGGCCTCGCCGGCCGCCGGATTCCGCAAGATCGCGATCGCTTCAGCGATTCATTTCCTGCGGCAACGATCCCATCGCGCCGCGGGCCACGCCAATCGTGATTGCGAATGGGGCGCGATAAAGCCGTCTTATCGGCCGGCGGCCCAGGTTTCGGCGACGTCCTGGGCCAAACGGGCCGCGTCTGCCACGAAGTGGTGGGCCGGCCGCTTCGTGTGCATCGCCGTGAAGGTGAGGTCCGAGAGCAGAGGCTCGGCCGATAGGACCCGCAGGGCGCCGGCACGGAGTTCGGCCTCGACCACGGCCGGCGGGATCACGCAGATCCCGAGGCCCTCGACGCCCATCTTCACGATGGTGGCCAGCGAGGCGCTCGTGTGGATCTGGCTCGGCAGGAGGTTCTCCTGCAGGACGAGGTCGCGCAGCTCGACGTAGGGGCTGGTGTTGCGCGGGTAGGTGATGAGCGGATGGTGCAGCAGGGCGCCGAGGCTCAGGGGTTCGTCGCCCGGCAGCAGGCCGGGCGCGGCGATCCACGCGACAGGCGTGCTGAACAGGGGCCTGTTGGCGAAGCTCGGCAGGGTGATCGGGCCGACGAGGAAGGCCAGATCGATCTCGTCGGCGACGAGGGCCGCCTGCATGTTCGGCGAGATGTCCACCGTGATGTCGACGCCGATCCCGGGATGGGTGGCGCGCATGCGCTCGATGAAGCGCGACAGCCACAGGTGGACGATCGTCTCGGACACGCCGAGCCGCAGGGTGCCGCGCGTCCGGCCGGTCTCGTGCAGGGCCGCGCTCATCTCGGTCTGGAGCGCCAGGAACCGCTCCGCGAAACCGAGGAGGAGACGTCCCCGCTCCGTCAGCGCGACATCGCGGCTGCGGCGCTCGAACAGCGTCCCGTACTCATGCTCCAGGGCCGCGATGCGCTGGGAGACCGCCGGCTGGGTGGTGTTCACCTTCTCGCTGGCGCGCCGGAAGCTCGAGAGTTTCGCGACCCAGTAGAACACCTCCAAGCTGCGGAAATCCGCCATCCCGCGATCGTCCCGCGCCGCCCTCGTGTCCGGTCATATCGCGCCCCGCCGCGCGGAAGCGCAAGCGTGCGGTCGCGAACGCGGGGTCTCAAGCGCGTTGCCCCGAGCGGGCGGCTGCGCCCGGCCTCGCACGGCGACCAAGCGCCCGCGCCGCCGCGGCACGCCGCTAGAGGTCCGACACGGTCGTGCCCGGTCGGGCCGGCCGCATGTTCGCGAGCAGCAGGCGCGCCTCCGTCACCAGGGGATGGTGCAGGTACCAGAGGCCGCAGGCCCAGCCCGCGATCCCGGCGGCGATCCCGGCCGCGAGGCTCGGCAGCGGCGTCTCGGCCGACCATCCCCAGGCCGACATGACCAGGATGGCTGGGGCGACGGCAATGACGGTCAGGGCGGCGGCGTGGAGGTAGATCGGGGCGTAGTCGCGCCCGAACGTGTCGGTCATCCGCTCGAGATGCGGCCGGTAGAGGGCGACGGCCAGGAGCGCCTCGCCGACCCGGGCCGCGCCGGCGCCGCCGAGGCCGAACAGGCAGCCGATGCTGAGCATCACGAGGCCGGCGCCGTGGCGCAGGAACTCGAACCGCGCCTGCAGGGCGGTCTGATCCCGGATCAGGAACACCTCCCAGGTCATGATGAGCGAACTCAGGACGATCGCGGCCAGCGACAACAGGCAGAAGGGCAGCGCCGCGCCCTCCCAGCCCGGCCCGAGCAGGATCCGAACGATCGGGCCGGCCAGGACGGCCGCTCCCGCGAAGGCCGGCCAGAGCAGGACGGTGATCATCCGCAGCGTGTTGAGGTAGCCTGTGCGCAGGGATTGCCCGTTTCGCTGCTGGTTCGCGAGGTCCACGAAGGTGATGCGCGTGATCATTACGTGGAGGTGGTCCCACATCAGGGCATTGAGGCTCGCCGCGCGGGAATACAGGCCGAGGGCGTTGAGTCCGAGCATCCACCCGAGGACGAGTTCGCCCGTCCGCCCGGCGAGATTCGCGACACCCGCGACGGCGAAGAGCCGGCCGCCGTAGACGAGGATCTCACGCCAGCCGGCGAGACCCACGCGGAGCGACACGTAGCGCAGGCCGAGGCTGTTCGCCGCCAGCGCCGCCGCGAGGGCGCCCGCCGCCTGCCCGTAGGCCTGGCTCATGTAGCTGAAGCCGAGGAGCGCCATCGCCAGCATGGCGCCGCTGGCGACGAGACCGCGCAGCATGTTGACCAGGGCCACGCCGCGGAAATTGCCGTGCCGCTCGATCATGGCGGCCGGGCGGAACTCCAGCGCGCCGATCAGCGGCACCACGGCGAGGATGGCCAGGGCGCGCCGGACCTCCGGCTCACCGAGGAAGACGCTGCCGAACGCACTGAAGGCCAGGATCAGCATCGCCGCCGCGCCCGACAGCATCAGGTTCACCGTGAAGACGCTCGCCAGCAAGGCCGCATCCACCCGGTCCGCCCGGATGATATAGCTCGACAGGCCGCAGGAGCGCAGCGTGGACAGCAGTCCCGCGATGGCGGCGGCGAGGCTGAAGATGCCGGTCTCGTGGGGCGTGAGCAGGCGCGCCAGGGCCAGCGAGGTGCCGAATTGTGCCAGGAACAGCCCACTCTGGCAGAAGACCATCCAGGCCAGACTCCGGCGCTTCGAGAACGCAGGCGGCGCGATCACTTCCGGCCCCTCCAGGTCGGGTTGAACGGGGCGTTCGGATCCGGGGCCGTGCCTTTAATGCCCGCTCTCTCGTCCTGCGGTCGCACACCGCTCGAGGCTGCCGCGGACAAGTCCCCTCGCGAGCCGACGCTATCCCGCTCGCTCCAGACTTGGAACGTGACCAAACGAAGTAGCGCCGGCTCGCCCCGCGGGCGGTTCCGGACGACCGGGCCGAAGCGCGCTCCTGCATCGGCAGAGATGGCGAGATGAGATGCCGCACCCGAACCCAGCGATCGAGGCGGCGACCGCCCCACTAACCCCTTCGGAACTTGTCTATTCTCATACAATCCGACTTCGTGGAATGCGTGGACCTATTCGAAACGGAGTGGGCCATTTGGAAGATCTGGCTAATGGCGTCGGAACTCATTGGACGATTAGGCACTTGGGAATGCGTAAAATTCTGGAGGAGCGTTTGATGAAGGTCTCTCGTCTGGCTGGCGCTATTGCGCTTCTGGCCCTCGCTGCCGGTCCCGCCTTCGCGGCCCCGTGCAGCACCGGAACCACGAAGTCGAAGACACCTGATCAGCAGGCTTCAAACCCGCAGAGTTCTGACGTCGACAAGTCGAGCAAGAACCTGGCCGGCGGTAATCAGCCGGCCTCGCCGGGCACAGTCGGCGCGATGAACAATGCGGGTGCGACGCAGACCGCGGATCGGCAGGCTCAGACCGATTCGGGATCGAAGTCGAAGTCGACCGATCCGGCTGCCGCGAACCTCGCCGGCGGCAACCAGCCTGCCTCGCCGGGCACCGTGGGCGCCATGAACAAGGCTGCGGCCGACCGGCAGACCGCTCCGGTTTCCGGCGACGATTGCTGATCCGAGCCCAGATCGTTCTCGTCTTTCCGGAAGCCCGTCTCGCGCAGTCGAGACGGGCTTCTGTGTTTCCACACCATCCTACGCTCGAACTCAGGGGCTCACGGGTCCCCACCAGTTTGAGCCAGCCAAGTTCGGGTGTATCTGGCATCAAATCCGGGTAGATTCGGCAATCGGGGCTGGAGAGGAGACGCCAGGTGGGTGGCCGGCGGGCGATGCTGCTCATTGGGGGAATGCTGCTCGCGCTTGCCGGCCTCGCTGTCACACCGATGGGCGAACGCCTACGGGCCGATGCGAACCCAATCGTTGTGGGAATGCGGGAACGGCTCGCCTCGCTCCTTCCGGAGCGGCGCACCGAGCCGGCGGCAGCGGCGCAGCTTCCGGCGGCGCGCACGGCCGTCGAGGATGGCCGGACACTGGTGCGTCTGACGATGGCGGAGCGCGCCCGGATCGGGCTCGTCGCCGAGGCACGGCCGGCGGTGCTGCACCGGCAGGAGCTGACCGCCTATGGCAGCGTCCTCGACCTCGCCCGCATCACCGAACTCACCAACAGCTACGCGGGTGCCGTGGCGGCGCTCCAGACGGCCCGGGCACGGGTCGAGGTCTCTGCCAGCGCCGCCCGCCGAGCCCGAACTCTCGGTGCCGGGGTGGTGGCGGTCGCTCAGATCGAGACCGCCGAGGGCACCTTGCTGACGGATCAGGCGTCGGTCACGGTTGCGGAGTCGCAACTGCGCACCCTCGCGGCGACCGCACGCCAGGAATGGGGAGCGGTGCTTGGCAAGGCGATCATCGAGCGGTCGCCGCTGGTGACGCGGCTGATCGAGCGGGCCGATTTCCTCATGCAGGTGACGTTGCCGCCGGGCGAGGCTCTCGCCGCGGCGCCACAGGCCGCCTTTGCGGAGGTTCCGCCCCAGAGTGAGCGGGTCCCCCTCCGGCTCGTGTCCCCCGCGACGCGGACCGACCCGCGGATCCAGGGGCAGAGCTTCTTCTATCTCGTATCCGGCGACAGCGGTCTCCTGCCGGGCACCAGCACGATGGCCTTCCTGGCGGCGCCCCGTGCCGTAAAGGGCGTTCTCGTGCCGGAGGATGCCGTCGTCCACGGTGAGGGCGGCACCTGGGTGTATCGCGGCACCGGCGACGGGGCCTTCGTGCGCCATCCGGTCCGGCCGGATGCCCCGATGTCGGCCGACGCTTTCGTGGTCGGGGATTTGCCGGACGGTAGCGAGATCGTTCTGCGCGGCGGACAGGCGCTCCTGTCGGAGGAGATGAAGAACCGCATTCGCGTCGTGGGCGACGACGATGATTGAGCCGCCCCCTGCCGTAGGCCCCCGCGGTCTGCAGGCTGCCCTCGTCGGCTTCGCCGTCCGGCTGCCGCGGGTGGTCCTGGCGCTGGCCTGCGCAGTCCTGGTATTCGGCCTCTACGCTCTGACGGGCGCGCGCTACGACGTCTTCCCGGAATTCGCGCCCCCGACCGTGACGATCCAGACCGAGGCGCCGGGCCTCGATTCGGAGCAGGTCGAGGTCCTGGTCACGCAGCTTGTGGAGGTGGCGGTCGGCGGCCTGCCGGGCCTGGAGACCCTGCGCTCCACCTCGATCCAGGGCTTGTCGGTGATCACCGCGGCGTTCAGGCCCGGCAGCGACGTCGACCGTGTTCGCCAGAGGGTGAACGAGCGTCTGGCGGCGCTCGCCGGCCGCATGCCGGACGGCGTGGCTGCGCCCGCCATGACTCCGCTGACCTCCTCGACGCTCACCGTGCTCCTTGTCGGGCTCACCTCCGAGAGCCGCGATGCCATGGACCTGCGCCAAGTCGCGGAATGGACCGTGCGTCGGCGGCTCCAGGCGGTCCCGGGCATTGCGCAGGTCTCGATCTACGGCGGCGGCGTGCGCACTCTGCAGGTTCAGGTCCGCCCCGACGACCTGATCCGCTTCCAGATCGGCCTCAACGATGTCCTGGCAGCCGCCCGAAAGGGCACCGGCGTCCGCGGTGCGGGCTTCGTCGATACCCCGAACCAGCGTGTCCTGCTTCGGACCGAGGGGCAGTCGCTCACCCCGGAGGCGCTCGGACAGATCGTGCTCCACAACGACGGCGGAGCAAGCGTCGTCCTCTCGGACGTGGCCACCGTCACAACCGCTCCGGAGCCGGCGATCAGCGCGGCGCTCGTGGACGGCAAGCCCGGCGTTCTGTTGATGGTCGGCGCCCAGGCCGGCGTCGACACCCGCGCCGTGACAACCCGCCTGGAGGCCGCCCTCGACGAACTTCGCCCGGTCCTGAAGCGCGAGGGCGTGAACCTGCGGAGCGACCTGTTCCGGCCGGCGAATTTCGTCGACGTCGCCACTGGAAATGTGATGCAGGCACTCGCGCTGGGCGGCGTCCTGGTCGTGATCGTGCTCCTCGTCTTCCTGGCGGATTGGCGCGCTGCGGTGATCAGCGCGGCGGCGATCCCGCTGTCGCTGATCGCCGCCGCCCTGGCCCTCCAGGCCTGGGGCGAGAGCCTCAACACGATGACGCTCGGCGGCCTGGCCCTCGCCATCGGTGAGGTGGTCGACGATGCGGTGATCGGCGTCGAGAACGTCTCCCGCCGCCTGCGGGAGGCGCGCGGTACCACACGCGGTGCGGCCCATGTGGTGCTGGCCGCGATGCTGGAGGTGCGGACCTCGGTCGCCTACGCGACTCTTGCGGTGATCCTGATGTTCCTGCCGGTCCTGGCGCTGACCGGCGTTGCCGGCCGATTGTTCGGTCCGCTGGCGCTCGCCTACATCGCGGCGGTCATCGCCTCGCTCGTCGTGGCGCTCACGGTCACGCCGGCCCTCACGCTCCTGCTCCTCGGCGGCCGAATCGCGCGCGGTCCAGGCACAGCGCCGCCCGACCCGCCGGTGGTGCGCTGGAGCCGGGCGGCCTATCTGCGGCTGCTCGCCGGGATCGGACGGGTGCCGCGGACCGCTATGGCGGGCGCCCTGCTGATCACCCTCGCAGGGGCCGCAATCCTGCCGACGCTCGGAGCCGTGTTCCTCCCCGACCTGAAGGAAGGGCACATGATACTGCACATGGTGGCCATTCCCGGCACCTCCCTTCAGGAATCGCAGCGGCTCGGGACGCTGATCACCGAGGACCTCAAGGCGATCCCGGGCGTGCGCGCCGTGGCGGCGCAGATCGGTCGGGCCGAGGCTGCCGAGGATACGGCCGGGCCGCATTACAGCGAGATCCACATCGACCTCGACCAAGGCCTCGATGGGGCTGCCCAGCGCCGGATCGAGACCGGGATCCGACAGCTGATCGCCGGCTTCCCGGGGGCGGCCTTCTCGCTCAAGACCTTCCTCACCGAGCGCATCGAGGAAACGGTTTCAGGCTTCACCGCACCGGTCGTGGTCAATGTCGTCGGCAACGACCTCGACCGGATCGAGGCGGCCGCCCGTTCGGTCGCGCAGGAGCTCTCGGAGGTGAAGGGCGCCCGGGATGTCCAGCAGGCCTCGCCGGCCGGGCTGCCGCAGGTCACAGTGGCGCTGCGCCCGGTGGATCTGCGCCACTGGGGGCTCGACCCCGTGGAGGTGCTGGAGGCGGTGCGCACCGCCTATCAGGGCGACACCGTCGGTCAAACCTATCGCGGCAATGCCGTGTTCAACGTGCTGGTGATCCTCGACGCGCGCGTCCGCGGCCGTCTCAGCGCGGTGGGCGACATGCCCCTGCGGACACCCGGCGGACGCTACGTCCGCCTGGCGCAGGTCGCCGACGTCTACGAGAGCGCCGGCCGGTACCAGGTGCAGCATCTCGGCGCGCAGCGGGTGCAGGCGGTGACCGCCAACGTCGGTGACCGCGACATGGCGGGCTTCGTGGCGGCGGCCAAGCGCAAGATCGCCCGCGAGGTGCGGCTGCCCGAGGGTGTCTACATCACCTTCTCGGGTGCCGCCGAAGCGCAGGCGGCGGCCCGCCGCGACCTCCTGGTCCATGCCGGGCTCGCCGGCTTCGGCATCGTGGTGCTCCTCGCCATCGTGACCGGTTCGGCGGCGAACCTGCTTCTGGTCCTCGTCAACCTGCCCTTCGCCTTCGTGGGCGGCGTGGCCGCGGCGGCGCTCACCGGCGGGGTTCTGTCGCTGGGCTCGATCGTCGGCTTCGTGACGCTGTCGGGCATCTCCCTGCGCAACAGCGTGATGATGATCGCCCATTACGAGCAGATGGTGACCCGGGACGGACGCCCCTGGGACGCGGCGACCGCGGCGGAGGGCGCCGCGGACCGGATGGTGCCGATCCTGATGACCTCCCTCGTCACGGGCCTGGGCTTGTTGCCGCTGGCGCTCGGCGCCGGTGAGCCCGGCCGCGAGATCGAGGGCCCGATGGCCCTGGTGATCCTAGGCGGCCTCGTCACCTCGACCGTGCTGAACCTCCTGATCCTGCCGGTGATGGCGCTGCGATTCGCCCGGTTCCAGCAGGACGAGCCCGAGGATCAGGCGCTCACCGCCATCCGATTCTGAAGCGGATGCAACCGCTCAGCGGCCCTGCGGCGCCCAGATGCCGAGAGTCGAGGTGTCGACAGCCCGGGGCAGCAACCCTTCCGCGCGAAAGGCGTCGGCGATCTTCTGCTGCTCCGACAGGCCGGCGCGGGTGACCGCCTCAACCCGGTAGCTGCGGCGCTCGTTGGCGCGCAGGATCACCTCGGGTTCGATCTTCCACAGGGGCGCGAGGCGGGCGGCCGCCTCGGCCGGATTGGCCTTCACCCAATTGCCCGTCTCGGCGAGCTGAGCGAACAAGGTCGCCAATACCGGACCGTTGGCCGCGACGTAGGGATCGGCCGCGAGATAATAGCGCTTGTACAGCGAGAGGCCGACACCGTCGCGGAGCACGCGAGCCGCCGATTGCTGCCGGGCGGCGGACAGGAAAGGGTCCCAGGCGACCCATGCTTCGACCCCACTGCTCGCCAGGGCAGCACGCCCGTCGGCCGGCGTCAGGTAGGCGGGAGTGATGTCTTTGAAGGTCAGGCCCGCTTCGCCGAGGGCGGCGAGGAGCAGGTAATGGCTGCCGGCGCCCTTGGTCACCGCCACCCGACGACCGCGCAGGTCCGCCACGGACTTGGCCGGCGAGTCCGCGGGCACGAGGATCGCCTGCGCCTCGGGGGAGGGCGCCTCCTGGGCGATGTAACTGATCCTGGCGCCGGCGGCCTGAGCGAAGATCGGAACCGTGTCGGCGACGTCGGCCGAGACGTCGATCTGCCCGGCATTGAGCGCCTCCATGATCGGCAGGCCGCTGGTGAATTCGTGCCAGGACAGGGTCGTGTCGAGCGGCGCCAACGCGCGTTCCAGACCGCCATCCTGACGCAGCAACGCGATCAGCGTCGAGGAGCGCTGATAGCCGATGCGCAGCGCGCGGGCCGCAGCGGCCGCCCGGGGCAGCGCCGCCAGGGCGGAAGCCGAAAGGCCGGCGAGGAGGGTTCGGCGAGGCAGGAGCATCGTGTCATCCATCAATGAGCCAGCCGAGCCCGGACGGCCCTACCACCAGCTCGCGCGGGTCTCGGGGGTGGGCGGCGGCTTAGTCGCGGCTGGGCGCAGGGAGTGGTCGAGGGCAGCCAGCACGCGGCGCACGGCCTCCTCGTAGGTCGCCGCCACCGGTTCGCGCGGGCGGGCGAGACCAATCGCTACCGTTTCGTCCAGGCGTCCGGGTCGCGGCCGCATCACCACGACCCGGTCGGCCAGAGTGACGGCCTCGCCGACATCGTGCGTGACGATCAGGATCGTCGGTTTCGACTCGGCCCAGAGATCGAGGAGCTGATCGTGCAGCCCCTTTCGTGTGAACGCGTCGAGCGCGGAGAACGGTTCGTCGAGGAGCAGCACCCGGGGCTGCGCCACGAAAGCCCGAGCGATGGCGACGCGCTGCTGCTGGCCGCCGGACAGTTCCCGTGGCCAGCGGCCGCCATGCTCGGCGAGCCCGACCCGCTCCAACGCGCGCGAGACGCGCGTCCGGCGCTCGGATCGAGGCAGATCGGCGAGGCCGAAGCCGACATTGCCGGCCACGTCGAGCCAGGGCAGCAGCCGCGGTTCCTGGAACACGACACCGATGCTCGGATGGGGCGCGCGGATCGTCTCGCCGTCCACCTGCACCGCCCCGCGGGTTGCCTGGTCAAGGCCGGCGATCAGCCGGAGGAGCGTGGTCTTCCCGCAGCCCGAACCGCCGATCAGCGCGACGATTTCACCCTGCCGCACGGCCAGGGTGATGCCCGACAGGGCCTGCGTGCCGTCTGCGTAGATCTTCGACAGGTCGTCAACGGTCAGCACGGGTGTCTCTCGCGCGGGCATGGCGTGGGCATCGCGGCGTCGGACAATGCCGCGTTCGGCACGCCACTTCAGCCCCGATCCGGCCATTACAGGCTGTCCCGCACGGTATCCTGCCACCGTGTCAGCGGCGATGTCAGCGTGACCAGGGCCATGTCGGCCGCCTTGCCGACCAGCGCGAAGGCGATGATCGCCGCCACGATCTGATCGGGCTTGCTGAATTGCTGACCGTCGACCAGCAGGTAGCCGAGGCCCTCGGAGGCACCCATCAGCTCCGCCGCCACGACGAACAGGAAGCCGAGGCCGAGCCCGGTGCGCAGGCCCACCAGCGTCGCCGGCAGCACCGCCGGCAGGAGGATCCGGCGGGCGAGAGCGAAGCGGGACAGCCGAAAGATCCGCCCGACCTCGACCAGCTTGCGGTCCACCGATGCAATCGCTCCCGAGACGCCGACATAGACCGGGAAGAACACGCCCACAGCGATCAGCAGCACCTTCGGTGTCTCGAGGATGCCGAACCACAGGATGAAGAGCGGCACCCAGGCGAGCGACGGGACGGCGCGCAGCGCCTGCAGGCTCGGATCGATGAGCCAGCGCAGCGCCGGGATGGTCGCGACGAGGGCGCCCGCGACGATCCCGGCCGCCGCCCCGCACAGGAAGCCGAGCCCGACCCGGATGAGGGTCGCCTCGACATGCATCCACAGATCCCCCGACACTGCGAGCGCCCAGAGTGTCGCGCCGATCCGGCTCGGCGGCGGCAGAAGCCGCCCCGATGCCGCGCCCGTCGCGACCGCGATCTCCCAACCGGCCGCAAGAACGAGCGGCAGAAGCAGCCCCAGGCCCGCGCGACCGCCCCGCCGCAGCAGCGGCACGCCGCCGCTCACTGTCCGGCGACGGGATTGAAGCGCGCGTCGAGCAGGCCATCAACGGCCGCGGCCACGTCGGTGCCCGCCGGGATTACTCCGGCTTGCTGCAGGGCCGTGCCGGCCGCCTTGATCGACTCAGCCTGGGCGGCGCCGATCGCTGGCTGGGACAGGTCGGTCCGCTCAATCTGGCGGGCAATTACCGGCTCCGGCAATTTGGTGGCCGCGACGAGGGACGCGGTGAGTGCCTGCGGGTTGGCGAGCGCGTAGGCGCGAGCCCGCTCGTACGCGGCAATCACCGTTCGGACGAGATCCGGATGCGCCGTCGCGAAGTCTTCCCGGACATCGAGCAGACCCCAAGTGTTCGCGGCGGCGTCGCGGTAGAACAGCACGTCGCCATTCTCGATCTCGGCCGCCGCCATCATCGGGTCGAGGCCGGCCCAGGCATCGACGTCGCCACGGTCGAGGGCGGTCCGTCCGTCCGGGTGCTGCAGCAATACGAGCTTGGCGTCGCGCTCGGTGAGCCCGGCGCCCTGCAGCGCGCGGATCAGGAAGATGTGCGGATCGGTGCCTCGCGTGACCGCGACGCGCTTACCCTTCAGGTCGGCAGGCTTGGTGATGCCGCTGTCTCTACGGGTCACGAGCGCCGTCCATTCGGGACGCGAATAGGCGTAGATCGCCTTGATGGGGTTGCCGTTGATCCGCGCGACGAGGGCTGCGGCGCCGGCGGCCGAGCCGAAATCGATCGCGCCGGCGTTCAGGAATTCGAGCGCCTTGTTGGAGCCGAGCGACTGAACCCAGCGGACCTTGATTCCCTGTGGCGCCAGCGCCTCCTCGAGGAAGCCCTTCTCCTTCAGGAGCAGGCCGACCGGATTGTAGGTTGCCCAGTCCAGGCGGATCTCTTTCGGGGCCTCGGCGCGGACCTCGCGCGTCGCGAGCACGCCAAGGCCGGCCAAAGCGAGGCCGGCGGCCAGGATCGATCGGCGAGTGGAGATCATGGGTCGGGCCTGACGTCGTGAGAAGAGGCGAGAAGCGGGGTTCGATGTTCGCGGGACAGGCGATCCACGCCGCGGCGCGGTCCAGGGCGGTCTCGTCCGGCTGAGTTCAGAGGCGCGGCGCGGTCAGCGGATCGGTCCGCCGGGCGCTTCCGAAGATGTGCGGGGACGGCATAGCGCCAAGAGGTCGATCCGAGTCGACATACTCCTCGCTCCGGAATCGCGACCGGACCGCGCCAGCGTCTTCATCTTCCGTGTGCGGCCCTTCGCGTGACGGTGAATACAAGATCCTGTCGGCCGGTCGCGGAGTCAATAAAAGGCCGTTCTCTACTTGCCGGCCTCGAGGCAAGAATATTCGTCCGTCAAGCGTAGGACGAGAATAATTTGCGCGTCGATCCGCGGACGGGTGGCGTCCGTCCTCCAGGTCCGATCATGTTCTGCTCGGCGCGAAGGGGCCGCTCGTGAGGGGCACGAGGGCTGCTGTGTGGCGGCGGGCTGCCCCGGGAGGGGGGAGGGCGCGGCATGATCCTCGACGCGACGATCGCGATGGTCGGCGGCCGACGTTCCGGTCTCGCGATCGTGGCTTTCGCAGCGCGTCCGCACAGGGTCCGGCTCCTTTTCGGCCTTCCTGCCGATGCAGCAAGCGCGGCGTTTCCTGGCGGCACGACACGGGCGCCATGCCGCGTCCGACCTGCGCGACCGTCCATCCGAGAATGCGCCCGACCCCTGCGGTTCCCACTGACGCGCTCCGAGCCGCAGCTCCGGGCAATTCGCTGAGTGGTCACAGCGTGAGCGAGTTGTGCATCACTCGTGCGATCCTGAGTTCGCCTGTGGAGGCGGCTCGGCTAGACTCCGGCCTGCGCAAGCGGCACGGAGCGGATCAGGCTCGATGACGGTCGGTTTGATGAGACAGGACACCCTGCGCCTCGGCGCGTTCTTCTACGCGACCGGGCACCACGTCGCCGGCTGGCGTCATCCTTCGAGCGAAGCCGACGGTGGCCTCGTCCTCGAGCGGTATGTCGGCTGGGCGCAGCGGGCGGAAGCCGCGAAGTTCGACCTCATCTTCCTGGAGGATGGAACCGGTATCCGGGACCTGGATCTGAGGTCGAGCGAGCGCACCGCGCGCTCGACCCATTTCGAGCCCCTGACGCTGCTGTCGGCGCTCGCGGCGGTGACGCGCCGGATCGGTCTCGTGGCCACCACCTCCACCACCTTCAACGAGCCCTACAACGTCGCGCGCCGGTTCGCGTCCCTCGATCATCTCAGCGGCGGACGGGCCGGCTGGAATCTCGTCACGTCCGCGACCGACGCGGAGGCGGCGAATTTCGGCGGCGACCGGATCGCCCGGCACGCCGATCGCTACGAGCGCGCCGAGGAGTTCGTGGACGTGGTCCTCGGCCTGTGGAACACGTGGGACGACGGCGCGGTGATCATCGACCGCGCCAGCGGACAGTTCTCGAAGCCCGATGGATTTCGGCCCTTGAACCACCGCGGCAAGCATTTCGAGGTCCGCGGACCGCTCAACATCTCGCGCACGCCGCAGGGACAGCCCGTGCTGGTGCAGGCGGGATCGTCCGGGCCCGGCAAAGATCTGGCGGCGCGCACCGCCGAGATCGTGTTCACGGCCAATCAGACGCTGGAGGAGGCGGTGGCTTTCTATGGCGACCTGAAGGAGCGCATGGCGCGTTTTGGCCGCGCACCCGGCGACCTGAAGGTCATGCCGGGCTTGTTTCCCGTCGTCGGCCGCAGCGAGGCCGAGGCGCGGGCGAAGTTCGAGGCCTTGCAGGAGCTGATCGATCCCGTGGTCGGCCTCGCTCTGCTCGGCCGCATGATCGGCGGCCACGATCTCTCGGGATACGATCCCGACGGGCCGGTCCCGGAACTGCCCGAGACGGACGGCATCAAGTCCCGCCAGCAGCTGATGGTCGACCTCGCCCGTCGCGAAGGTCTGACCCTGCGTCAGCTCTACCTGCGCATCGCGGGCGCGCGGGGCCACTCGCAGATCGTCGGCACGCCTGCCCAGATCGCGGACGAGATGGAGGAGCGGTTCCGGTCCGGCGGGGCCGACGGGTTCAACATCATGCCGCCGACGCTACCGGGCGGCCTCGACGACTTCATCGCGCTCGTCCTGCCGGAACTGCGTCGGCGCGGCCTGTTCCGGACCGAGTACGAGGGCCGGACTCTGCGCGATCATCTTGGCTCGCGCCCGCCCGCGGGATTTGGTCCCGGTCCGGCTGTGGCTTAGCGGTACGACCGGCCGTCGCATGCCTGCGGCGTCTTGGCCACCATGAGGATTGTGCACAAGCGAACCTCGCTATGATACGTGTGCCCATCGCGGCCGAAGGTCGCCTTGTGCAGGTCGTGGCAAGGGCGACGGGACTTTGACGGATCAGCAGGAACGCTCGCGCGTCGAAGCGGAGTTCGCCCGGAGCGACGCGAGTACCGATCCCTTCGTCTCCGCCGTGCGGGCCACGCGGATGCCGATGCTGATCACGGATCCCAGTCAGCCCGATAACCCCATCGTCTTCGTCAATGCCGCATTCTCGAGTCTGACCGGCTACGACCGCGACGAGATCATCGGCCGGAACTGCCGCTTCCTGCAAGGGCCGGAGACCAGCAAGGCGGATATCGCGAAGATCAGAGCCGCCGTCGAGGGTCGAGTTCCGGTCGAGATCGAACTGCTTAACCACAAGAAGGACGGCGAGGTCTTCTGGAATCGGCTCCTGATCTCGCCGGTCTTCGATCGGGATGGTGCGCTGACCTATTTCTTCGCCTCTCAGTCCGACGTGACGCTGGAGCGCGACAAGCTCACGCGGATGCAGCGTGATCGTGCGGTGCTCGAGCAGGAGGTGGAGCGCCGCACGAGCGAACTCACCCGCAGCGAGGAGCGGCTGCGCTTCATCCTGAAAGCCGGCCGTTTCGGTTCGTGGACCCTCGATCTCGCCGAGATGCGACTGGCGGCCTCCGAGACCTGCAAGGAGAATTTCGGACGTTCCGCGGGCGATCCGTTCAGCTACGAGGATCTGATCGCCGCGATCGATCCCGAGGACCGACCCCGCATGCAGGCGGCGGTGCAGACGTCGATCCGCGAGCACAGCGACTATGACATCGAGTATCGGGCGCGCACGCCCGCTGGCGAGATGCGGTGGCTGCAGATCCGGGGCCAGACCTTCTACGACGCGGTCGGCCAGCCTCTCAGCATGGCCGGCGTCTCCATCGACGTGACCGAGCGCAAGCGCGCGGAGGAGCACCGCACCCTCCTGGCCGACGAGTTGAACCACCGGGTGAAGAACTCGATGGCGACCATGCAGTCGATCGCCCACCAGACCCTGCGCAACGCCGCCTCCCTGGAGGAAGCCCACAGGACCCTCGACGCGCGGCTGCAGTCGCTCTCGGCCGCCCACGACGTTCTGACCCGCGAGAGCTGGATCGGCGCCACGCTGAGCGTGATCGTGGAGGGTACCCTCACGGCGTTCCGCGGCGGCGCGGGGCAGCGGTTCGTGATCAATGGCCCGGAGGTTTGGCTGACGCCGCGCCTGACCCTCGCCTTCACGATGGCTCTCCACGAGCTGGCGACCAACGCGGTCAAGTACGGCGCCCTCTCGAACGACAAGGGTCGGGTCATCCTCAATTGGGATGTGATGGATGGCGCCAAGCCGGCCCATCTCTGGTTCCGGTGGGAGGAGGTCGGAGGTCCGGCAGTGACGGCGCCGACGCGCGGCGGTTTCGGCACCCGCCTCATCGAGCGCGCGCTGTCTGCCGAGTTGGGCGGCTCGGCGGAGATCGAGTACCGATCCCGCGGCGTGGTGTTCACGCTGGACGCCCCACTTCCCGACCGGGCGGCCAGCCCGATCAAGGCCTGACGATCTCACGCCGTGGGCGCGCGGCCGTTCATGTCATGCGCTGCAAGACGGGCTCGTTCCAGAGCCTGCGGTGCAGCACCGCTATCGCGGCGTGGCCAATGACGGCGGCCAGGAGAGTGAAGCCCAGCCAGTAATGGAACAGATCGGCAGGAAGCATCATCCACCCGATCTTCGTTTCACGCGCCGGCATCAGCGGGATGCCGTAGGGCGCGAAGGGCTTGCCCGACCCGTATTGGCGCAGAAGAGCGAGGCTCGGTATCAGGATCATCAGGAGATAGATCAGGGCGTGGCCGGCCGTCGCGGCGCGTCCCGGGGCGCCGTGCCGGCGGCGGCGATTGGCGAGCCCCCAGGCTCCGCGCAGGAGCACGAGCACGAACAGCGTGAAGCCGAGCGTGAAGTGGCTGCCGCCGACGAGGCGCGTAAGTGTCGTGTCGCCGATCGTGACGTAGAGCAGCGCGCCCGCGAACTGCCAGGCGAACAGGGCGGCCATCAGCCAGTGGAAGCCGCGGCTGACGCGGCCGTACCGCTCCGGCGTGTCCAGCCAGGCGGCCCGCGGTGCGGTTTCGCGGCTCGGCGGCCTGATCATGCGGCGTTCTCGGTCCACAGATCTCCCGCCATGCCGCCAATGCGCAGGATTTCAGACGCCGCGCCGGTGAGCGCACGATCCGGTCCGGGCTGGCGCAGGTAGGTGGCGAGGTCGCGCGCGCGCCGCTCGAGCGGATGGCCGCGCAGGAAGCCCTGAAGGCCGACCGAGCGCTGGGCCAGCTGAAGAACGTCGAGGCCGGCACGTTCGACCGCGAGGCGGACCAGGTTGATGTAGGCGACGACGCGTTCGGGCGGCAGCGCGGCCTGCGATGCAACCTTCGCCCCGCGCTCGACCCAGAGCCGCGCGCCTTCGACCGCGATCACGCCCTCGCCGAGGCGCGCCAGCTGGTGCGGGTCGCCGCCCCGGTCGAGGCGGTCCAGATGCCCGCGCCAAGCATCGAACACCGCTTCGATGCCACCGAGCTGCACCGCCGCGAAGCGCCACGCGCCGCCCGAGAAGGCGGGCTGGCGGAAATAGTCATCGGGCTGGCCCAGAATGGCGTCGGCCTCGTAGGCGAGGCCGGTGAAGTCGACGGTGCCGGTCGCCGACGCGCGCATGCCCTGCGCCCGCCAGGCCGAGAGATCTGCCCGGGTGCCGGCCTGAAGCGGCACCACCATCATCGCCGTGCCGGCTTGGCTCGGATGCCCGACGGTGACGAGGGCGCGGGTGACAGACCCCGCACCCGACGCGAAGGTCTTCACGCCATGAAGACGTGCATCGGTGTCCTGGGCCTCGACCCGCAGGCCGCCTTCAGGGGGTTCCGTGTTCCAGACCCCGAAGAGGTGGCCGGCATGCGCGTCGGCGAACAGGCGATCCCGCTGGTCGGGGGCGCCGTATCGGGCGATGAGCTGGAGGGCGTTGACATGCCCCTCGTAGAGCCGCCCAAGGGCGAGGCTCCCATAGCCGACCAGCCGCAGGACCTCCGCCAGGGTTCCCGCACCCGGCTCCGTCCCGAGCCCGGCGCCGCCATGCTCCACCGGGACGGGGGCGGCGAGCAAGCCCAGCCGGGCGAGATCGGCAATGTCCTCTTGCGGGAAGCCCGCGTCGTGATCCTGCGCATCCGCGCGCAGCGCGGCCGCGGCCGCGATGTCCCGCGCCGCCGCCTCGGAATCGAAGATCGGGTCCAGGCGGGTCCACTGGTCCATGCGCCCGTCTCCCCTCAGACTGCCGCCACGCGCGCCCTCGCGCCCATGCCATGCTGCCGGCCCGGACGCCCCGTGCCGTCGAGATCCCGGCGACCGGCCAAGGCAGTGCCGCCGCGTGCGTTCGCGCGTTCGGGTGTCTTCACGTGCCGGCTCCAGCTGCTCGCAGAAGATGCGTGAGCCACGGAAACTTTAACTTAAGACAGAACCATCCTTTCCGCCGACGGGCTGCGACCAATGCGACCGCGGCCGGCGCATCGCCGGTCCCGCGGTTTGGCCGACGACAATGGCCGTTGAACCTCTTGTCGTTCGGCCAGGCTGGAATCCGGCGCCGCACGGGTTCAGTTCAGCGTCCGGTTGGCGCGCAGGCGTGACACCGCGAGGTCGACGAAGGTCCGCACCTTCGCGGGCGCGTGCCGGCCTTCGGGGTACAGGACGTGGACGGGCAGCGGCGCCTCCTCGTACTCGGCGAGCACGATTTCGAGGCGGCCTTCGAGCAGGTCCGGCCCAATCTGATAATGCAGGACCCGGGTCAGCCCCCAGCCTGATCGGGCAGCGCCGATCGAGATCTCGTTGGTGTTTCCCTGCAGGGTCGGGTGGATGACCACTCGCTCATTCCGCGCGAATCGCCATTCCGGCGACGCCCAGGCGCCGGTGGAGACCGCGATTCGGTGCCGCTTCAGATCCGCCGGACTCGTCGGCACGCCGTGCCGCGCGAAATAGGCCGGCGCACCGCAGATGACGTGGCGGACTGAACCGACCCGGGCGGCCGCGAATCCGGAATCGGTCAGGTGACCGATGCGGATTGCCACGTCGATCCCCTCTTCGACGATGTTGACCGGCCGGTCGACGAAGAGCGCCCGCGCCGACATCGTCGGGTAGGTGTCGAGGTAATCGGTCACGATCGGGAGCACGTGCATCTTCCCGAACAGCACCGATGCCGTGACCGCGAGCGTCCCCGTCGGCGTCGCGTTCGAGCCGGCCGCCGCCGATTCCGCCTCGGTGATGTCGGCCAGGATCCGCCGGCAATCCTCGTAATAGCGGCGACCCGCCTCCGTCAGCTTCACGGAGCGGGTCGTCCGGATCAGGAGCCGGGCGCCGATGGCCTCTTCGAGCCCGGCCACGGCGCGCGTCACGGCCGGCGGGCTCATGTGCAGGAGGCGGGCAGTCTGCGCGAAGCTCGCCGTCTCGGCGACCTTGGCGAAGATGCGCATGGCCTGCCAACGATCCATGGCCTCGCTCCAGGTTGTTGAGGCCGCAACGCGACGCTGACATCCGGTTGGCCTCCCGCACCGGCCTGGTGGCCGGATGATCAGAAGCCGAACTGACTCAGGCCCGGATGATCGTCCGGCCGGCGCCCGAGCGGCCAGTGAAACTTGCGGTCCGCTTCCGTGATCGGCAATTCGTTGATGCTGCTGTGCCGATAGCGCATCAGACCGTCGTCGGCGAACTCCCAGTTCTCGTTGCCGTAGGCCCGGAACCAATGGCCGCTGTCATCGTGATACTCGTAGGCGTAGCGCACGGCGATCCGGTTGCCGGTAAAGGCCCAGAGCTCCTTGATGAGGCGGTATTCGAGTTCGCGGTTCCACTTGCGGGTCAGGAACGCCTCCACCTCCTGCCGCCCGTTCAGGAACTCGGCGCGGTTCCGCCAGCGGGTATCGGTCGTGTAGGCGAGGGCGACCTTGGCGGCGTCGCGGCTGTTCCAACCATCTTCGGCGAGGCGGACCTTTACGATGGCGCTCTGTTCGTCGAAAGGCGGCAGCGGCGGACGGGACATGGGGTACTCCTTGGCTTTGCGGGGTGAAGAGAACGGCCCCGGCTTGATGTCGAGGCAGCGCAGGATGATCTGCCGCCGACGATCCAGGAAGGTGCAAACCGGAGCGGGGTGAAGCGGACCGGACGCGCAGGGGCGTCACAGCGCGAGCTGCACCCGGTCCGTTCCCTCAGCGGGCACCGCCGAGCAGATCAACACCTCGTCCTCGGCCACGGCCGCGCTCGGTTCCTTGCGATAGGTCACCGCGCCGGCGAGCAGCCTGGTGCGGCAGGTTCCGCAGCTTCCTGCGCGGCAGCTGTATGCGGGTGCGAGGCCGCGGGCTTCGGCGAGGTCGAGGAGGCTGCCGGAATCCGGCGTCCAGCGCGCCTCCTTGCCGGTGTCGAGGAAGGTCACCGGCACGGTCTCGGTGGCGGCCGGCGGCCGAGGTGGCGCGGCGATCCCGGGCGTTCCCTTGCGGACCAGCCCAGAGGGACCGAACGCCTCTGCGTGGATCCGGTCATCTGCCACGTTGTAGCCGCGCAGCCCGTCATAGAGCGCCTGGGTGAAGGCCGACGGTCCGCACAGGTAGAAGTCGTAATCGGCGAAAGCCAGGATGCGCGTGAGCAGGGCCATGTCGATCCGGCCGGCGGCCTCGTAGTCGATGCCGGCCTGGGCATCCGAGACGTCGCTGAGGACGCGCACGATCCGGACTGCGCCCTGCGCCGCCGCGGCCAGCTCGGACAGCTCCCTGTCGAACGCGCGGTCCGCCCGCGAGCGGGCGGCGTAGATGAGCGTGGTCGGCCGAATGTCGCGGGTGCGCAGTCCCTCGTAGACCACGTGCCGGAGCATCGCGAGGAGCGGCGTGATCCCGACGCCGCCGGCCAGCAGCACCGCAGGGCGCCCCTCGTGGGCATCGAGGGTGAAGCCCCCGTCGGGCGCGCGCGCCTCGATGATGTCCCCGACCCGGATGCGGTCGTGGAGATGGCCCGACACGATCCCCTCGCGCTTCACGCTGATGCGGTAGCTCGTGTCCGAGGGGGCGACCGAGAGCGTGTAGGTCCGGATGACGGGCGCATCCGCTCCGGGCAGCGTCACGCGGATCGGGAGGTGCTGGCCCGCCCGGTGCGGAAGCCGTCCGGCGCCGTCATCCGGCACCAGGTGGAAGGACCGGATGAAGCGGCTCTCGTCGACGATCTTCGTCACCCGAAATGGCCGCCACTGGGCCGCGCGAGCGGCCGCCCGGACTCGGTCGGCGGCCTCTGCCCAGTCGCCGGTCATCAAAGCGTTCGGCGACCAGCCATCCGCCCGGAGCGACCAGCGCAGGGGGAGGGCGCCGCGCCTGCGGACGACCCGGCGCGGCCTGAAGCTCCAGAGCCGCTCAGCGCCCTGGAAGGCGGCGATCTCGGGCGAGTTCAGGATCACCGTGGCATCGCCGGTCAGGTGCAGAAGTTCGCCCGTCTCGAAATCCGCGAAGACGAGGCCGGCCTTGCCGTTGAGAAGGATGTTGCCGAGGGTGGCGAAGAACAGGTTGCCGGCGAAGTCGGGAATGGTCAGCGTGCCGTCGGCGGCGATGCGGACAAATCCCGCCTTGCCGCCGCGATGCGAGACGTCGACCTGGCGCCGGCCCTCGCGCTCGGCGTAGGACGCCACGAAGAACGTGTCGGCCGCCGTGATCAGGCCGCGCGCCGCTTCGTCGAGATCCACGCTCTCCTCGACCGAAGCCGTGACCGGCACGGTCGGGTCTCCGACGAAGGTCATGTCCCGGAGCTGGATGTACTGCGGGCAATTGCCGAAGCTCTGATCGACGTCGAGGCGCAGGATCCCGCCGGTTCCGGACCGGACGACCCCATTGACGCGATTGCGTCGGCGGCTGTGAAGCTCGATCCCCAGGAGGCCGATTGCGTCGCCGTCCTGTGTCCCCTGGCCCGCGGGATCGCCTGGGCCCGGCCGGGCGGCGATGTCGAGGACCGTGGGCGCGGGCGAGGTGATGAAGCCGGGGCTGCCGGCCACGAGCGTGGCCCAGGCGTCGCCGCGCTGATCGACACTGCCGAGCACGATGAAGGGAATCTGTGCGTAGAAGGCGCGGTGCTGATCGGGCATGTAATCCCGCACCACCCTCTGGCCGATCATCTCCATCCGGTCGGCGGCGCCGACCGTCTCCTGAATGGTCGTCTCGCCGGCATGCCATGTCGGCAGCTTCGCAAAGGTCTGTCCCTCATCCATCTTTGCGCCCTCCATTCGAATCCGCTCGCGGGCGCGGGTGCGCCCGGGCCGGCCGGTCACGCCGCGGCGGTGAGGCCCGCTGGGGTCTTGGCGAAGGGGACGAAGCCCGGCAGGTCTTCGATCCGGCGCAGGAACGTCCCGACATTGGGGTAGCCCGACAGATCCACATTTCCCTCCGGCGCGCGGGCCAGGTAGCTGTAGATCGCCACATCCGCGATGGTCGGCTGCCCGCCCGCGAGCCATTCCCGGCCGGCGAGGTGCGCCTCGAGCCGCGCCAGAAGCGTGTGCGCACGGGCGATCACCTCCTCTGGATTGAACGTGGCGCCGAAGACCGTGATCAGCCGCGCGGCGGCTGGGCCATAGGCGAGTTCGCCCGCCGCGACCGACAGCCAGCGCTGCACCGCCGCCGCGCCTTGCGGATCTTCGGGCAGCCAATCGGACCGGCCGAGCCGCTTCGCGACGTAGACGAGGATGGCGTTCGAATCGGTGACGATCACGCCGTCGTCGTCGAGCACCGGCACCTGGCCGAACGGGTTCATCGCGAGGAAACCCGGCTTCTTGTGCTCGCCAGCCTTCAGATCGATCTCGATCAGTTCATGCGGTGCGCCGACCAGGGACAGGAACAGGCGAGCCCGGTGTGCATGGCCCGAGAGTGGGTGATGATAGAGCTTCATGATGGCGGTACTTCTTCAGGGGCCGGGACTGCCCCGCGCCGTTCCAGAAGAATGCCGCCGGCGCCGTGTCGGCGGAATGCCCGTTCTGCGCAGTTCATGATTCCGAAACGCGGAATAATCGGCCGGCCTGTGGTCGAGATTTCTCGGGACGCAGGGGCTCGGCCAGCCATCGCATCCGCGCAGACGGACCGATGCGGTGTTCGACGGTCAGGGTGCGGAATCCCCCGACGGCTTCGCGCGATGACGGCCTTCTTTCGGCTTGCGCCTGCGGGGTTCTGCGTGCTCGTCTCGCCCGCCCTCATCGTGCGCGCGGGCCGTCGGAGGGGTCACCGATAGGATTTATCACCATGGGCCATCTCTCGACGCATGTGCTCGACACCACCTCGGGCAAGCCGGCCGCAGGGGTCGCCGTCGAACTGCGCCGCCTCGCTGCCGACGGCACGGCCGAGCGTGTCGCCTCGGCCGTCACCAATGCCGATGGGCGCACAGACGGTCCGCTTCTGGACGACGCGACGTTATCGGCCGGCACCTACGAGTTGCTGTTTCACGTCGGCGCCTATTTCGCTCAATCAGGCCCGGAAGGATCGCCACCCTTTCTCGATGTCGTCCCCGTCCGCTTCGGGGTCTCCGACCCGACCGGGCGCTATCACGTCCCCTTGCTCGTCACCCCGTGGAGCTACGCGACCTATCGGGGCAGCTGACGCGCTCCGTGGACGGAGATGATCGGGGTCAGGCCGAGAGAGCCGGATGAACCGTGCCGAAGTGATGCGCGAGGCCAGATGTCTGAAAGAACTGTTTGGGACTTGACACCGCCCCTATAACCGAAGAGCCTAGTTTTCAGGCGCGGGGCAAGGCTGCCCAGTTTCGCGCCAATACGTCTCGATCTTTTCCGGCGATGCCGCCCGCAGTGCTCACGCACTGGCGGGCTTTTTGCGTTCTGAAGGATTGCATGGGCCTCAGCCATCACCGCATCGGCATCCTGTTCTCCGCGGAGGGTCCCTACGGTCTCGTAGGGCGCGCCATGCTGAACGGCGCGCTTCTGGCGGTCGAGGAGGTGAATGCCGAGGGCGAACTCATCCTCGAGCCTGTGATCTGCGACCCGCGCGGCGTCCTCGGCGGTTACGTCACTGGCGCCGAACAGCTCCTCGGCGCAGGCATCCGCCACGTCGTCGGCTGCTACACCTCGTCGAGCCGCAAGGAGATTATCCCGATCTTCGAGAAGCGGGATGCGTTGCTCTGGTATCCGTCGCATTATGAGGGTTTCGAGACCTCGGCGAATGTAGTCTACACCGGTGCGGCACCGAATCAGCACATCGTCCCGTTGGTGCGGCACCTGCTTGAACGAGGCGGGCGCACGGCCTTCTGCGTCGGATCCAACTACATCTGGGCGTGGGAGAACAACCGGATCCTGCGGGAGACGTTGGCGATCGCGGGCGGCCAGGTTGCAGGCGAGCGTTATCTCGCAGTTGGCGAGACCGCCTTCGAGCAGGTGATCGAGGCGATCCTGGCCACAAGGCCGGATTTCATCTTCAACACCCTGATCGGGACGTCGGCGTACCACTTCCTCCGCGACTTCCGCAGCACCTGCCGCGCGCGCGGCATCGACCAGCCCCGCACGATGCCGGTGGCGAGTTGCAGCCTCGCCGAACCGGAACTCGAGGCGATCGGGCCGGAGGCGGTGGACGGCCATCTGTCGTCGAGCGTCTATTTCACCTCGATCGACACGCCCCGGAACCGCGCCTTCACGGCAGCCTATGCGGCGCGTTTTCCCGAAGGACCGACTGCTTCGGCGGATACCGAATCCTCGTATATCGCGGTCCATCTCCTGGCGCGGGCACTGGCGCGGGCCGGCACGCAGGACGCCGCGACCGTGCGTCGGGCGGCCTGCGCGGACGGATTCGACGCGCCGCAGGGACCGGTGCGTCTCGACGAGACAACGCTCCACGCCTGCCTGACGCCCCGGATCGGCCTGTCGACGGCGGCTTCCCGGTTCACCATCGTGGCTCAGGCGGAAGAGCCGGTGGCGCCGGATCCCTATCTGGTACGCAGCGACCCGCGCGTCGTGCCTGTGAGCCGGCGACCGCGCCTGCGGGTGGTGCCATGACGAATCCGCGCCTGATCCAGAATTTCAGCGGTGCGCAGGCCCTGCTGATCGTGCCGCCGAGCACCGTAACGGATATTCTCGCCGGCACCCTGATGAAACTCGGGCTCACCGTGGCCTCGGTGATCCCGGCCGGCGAGGCGCCCTGGCTCGATTTCGGGATCCTCAACCCCGAGCACCACATCGTCATCGTGGACGGCGACCTGCCGCTGCCGGGCCTCGCGGCGAGTGCGGTCCCCGACCTGCCGCCGGTTCCTGTGGTTGGCCTGGTGGGCGTCGAGGCACCGAGCCGCCTCAAGGGGCTGCTCCAGCTCGGCGCCACCGGCCTCCTGCGAAAGCCGATCCACGGCGCCTCGGTCTACGCGGCCCTGTTCCTCGCGGTGAACGAGCACAACCGGCGTCGCCTGCTGGAGGAGCGCTTGGCCCGCCACGAGGAGCGGCGGCGCGGCCGGCGCCACGTCGTGAAGGCGATCCTGAGGCTGATGCAGGAGCACGGCCTCGACGACGACGCGGCCTACGAGGCCCTGCGCCGCGACGCCATGCGCGCCCGCCAGCCCCTCGAAGCCTATTGCGAGGCGCTCGTGCATGGCCGTCCGTCCATCGCGGCGGCCGCCGTGACGCCGCGCCTCGCCCGATCCTGAAGTTTCTTTGCCCCCCACGAAGACGAGGACGCCCCGATGCCGAGAATGCCCCGCGGATCCCGCCGGTCCGCCCTCGCGGCCGCCATGCTCGCGAGCGCATCCCTGGCCGCCCCAGCGGCTCGCGCCGCCGACCCGATCAAGCTCGGCGTCCTCGAGGATCAGTCCGGCGACTTCGCGCTCGCCACGATCGGCAAGGTCCACGGCATCCAGCTCGCCACGGACGAGATCAACGCCGCGGGCGGCATCGCAGGGCGGAAGCTGGAACTCGTGATCTACGACACGCAGTCCGACAACACGCGCTATCAGGAATTCATGCGCCGGGTTCTCCAGCGCGACAAGGTCAACGCCGTCTTCGCGGGCTTCTCCAGCGCGTCCCGCGAGGCCTACCGGCCGATCGTCGACCAGCTCGACGGTTTCGCCTTCTACAACAACCAGTACGAGGGCGGCGTCTGCGACGGACACATGGTCGTCACCGGCGCGGTGCCCGAGCAGCAATTCTCGACGCTGATCCCGTGGATGATGGAGAAATTCGGCAAGCGGGTCTACACGATCGCGGCCGATTACAATTTCGGTCAGATCTCAGCCGAGTGGGTGCGCAACATCGTCAAGGAGAACGGCGGCGAAATGGTCGGGGAGGAGTTCATCCCCCTCGGCGTGTCGCAATTCTCGCAGACAATCCAGAACATCCAGAAGGCCAAGCCCGACATCCTGATGACCCTGCTCGTCGGCACCGCGCAGGCCTCCTATTACGAGCAGGCGGCGGCCGCGAACCTGAAGGTGCCGATGGGCTCCTCTGTCAATATCGGCCAGGGCTACGAGCACAAACGCTTCCAGCCCCCGAGCCTCGCCAACATGTACGTGACCACGAACTACATCGAGGAGGTCGATAGCCCGTCGAGCAAGGCCTTCCTCGCCAAGTGGAAGGCGAAATTCCCGAACGAGCCCTACGTCAACCAGGAAGCCGAAAACTCGTACCTCGCGGTCTACCTCTACAAGCAGATGGTCGAGCGGGCGAACGGCTCGACCAAGCGCGCCGATCTCCGCAAGGTCATCGCGGCGGGCGACGTCTGCGTGGACGCGCCAGAGGGCAAGGTCTGCATCGACCCGAAGAGCCAGCACGCCTCCCACACGATCTACCTCGCGAAGGTCGACGAGAAGCACGCGATCTCCTTCCCGAAGACCTGGGACAACATCCAGCCCTACTGGCTCGGGAAGGCCGGCTGCGATCTGACCCAGAAGGATCCGATGGCGCAGTATACGCCGAGCAACCCGCCGAAGCCCTGAGCCGCCGGGACGGAAATCCGCGCGCCGCGGCCCCGGGCCGGAGACGACGCGACATCGCCGGGGCCGAGGCCCCGGCCCACAGCCATCACGATCGGGCCTCCGGATGGACCTGCTGACTCACGCCTTCACGTTCCTCTACCAGATCGGCGACGCGTTCTCGTTCCTGGTCCTCTCCGCCTGCGGCCTCGCGGTGGTGTTCGGCATGATGGGCGTGATCAACCTCGCGCACGGCGAGCTGATCATGTGCGGCGCCTACGTCACGGCCGCGAGCACGCGGGCGGGGCTGCCGCTGCCGCTGGGGATCCTTGCCGGCGCGCTCGCGGCCGGGGCCGTCGGCATGGTCATGGAGCGCCTCGTCATCCGCCACCTCTACGGGCGGCCCCTCGACACGATCGTGGCGACCTGGGGCATCAGCCTCGCGGCGACGCAGGGCACGCTGATCCTGCTCGGCTCCAGCATGCCGGGGATCGGCACGCCGCTCGGCAGCTTCACGGTCGGCGGCTACTCCTACTCGACCTACCGCGTGGTGCTGATGGTCGCCGCCGTCGCGGTGCTGGCCGGGCTCTACCTCGCCTTCAACGCCACCCGCTTCGGGACCCTCGCCCGCGCCACCATCCAGGTGCCGCACATGGCGGAGGCACTCGGGGTCGATACCCGGACGGTCTACGCCCTGACCTTCGGCCTCGGCGCGGCGTTGGCGGGTCTCGCGGGCGGGCTCTACGCGCCGACCATGACCATCGTGCCGACCATGGGGACGACCTTCATCATGGAGGCCTTCGTCACCGTGGTCGTGGGGGGCGCCGACATCTTCCTCGGCACGGCGCCCGCGGCCCTCGTGCTCGGCACGGTGCGGGCGCTGCTCACCACGTGGCAGGGCCAGCTCTTCGGGCAGATCGGCCTCCTCGTCGCGGTGATCCTGGTGATCCGGGTGCTCCCGCGGGGCATCTCGGGCCTGATCCTGCGCGAGCGGGCCTGAGGCCATGGCGGTGACTCTGGCGATGACCCTCCTCCGGCGCCTTGAAGGCCCGCAGACCCTGGGGCGCGGCCCGGCCTTCTGGACCGCCTTCGCCCTCGTGGTCGCCGCCGCCATCGCCTACCCGTGGTTCGCGGACGGCTACACGGTCGGCAACACCGCCTACTTCTTCTGCTGGGTCTTCATGGCGCTCGGCCTGTGCCTGATCTGGGGCTACGGCGGCGCGCTCAGCTTCGGCCAGACCGCCTTCTTCGGCCTGTCGGGCTACGCCTACGGCGTGCTCACCCTCAATGTCGGCGCCGCCTACGGCTTCACCCTGGCGGCGCTGGTGCTGGCCGTGGCCCTCTCGGCCGTGATGGCGGCGCTCCTCGGCTACTTCCTGTTCTTCGGCCGCATCGGCGGCGTCTTCCTCGGCATCATCACCCTGTCGGTGACGCTCGCCCTGGAGCGCTTCATGGCGCAGACCGCCGGCCCGGACTGGAAGATCGGGGCGGCGCGCCTCAACGGCTACAACGGCATGAGCGGCATGCCGCCCCTGACCGTGCCGTGGTTCGACGGCGACGTCGTGCTGTTTCCCGACGTCGCCCTCTACTACGGGCTGCTGGCTCTCCTGATCGTCGTCTACCTCGCGCTGCGCATCCTGGTGAACGCCCGGTTCGGCAACGTGCTGGTGGCGATCCGCGAGAACCCGGAGCGGGCCGAGATGCTCGGCTACGACGTGCGGCGCTACCAGCTCGCCGCCTTCGTGATCGGCTCGGCCCTCGCGGGGCTGAGCGGCACCCTCTACACGGCCTGGGGCCAGTACATCACGCCCTCCAGCATGGGGCTCACCGCCGCCGCGCTGCCGGTGATCTGGGTCGCAGTCGGCGGCCGCGGCGACCTGACGGCCACGCTCATCGGCACGCTCTTGGTCCTCGGCGGCTTCCAGGCGCTGACGATCTACGGCAGCCAGTACGCCCTGGTGGTGATGGGCCTGCTCCTCGTCGTGGTGGTGCTGGCGGCGCCGGACGGCCTCGTGGTGGCGGGCCTGCGCGGGCTCGGCCGCCTGCGCCGCCGGGAGGCGAGCCGATGATTCCGCTCCTCGAGACCCGCGCTCTCAGCAAGCATTTCGGCGGTCTCCACGTCACCAACGACGTGAACTTCGCCCTGGCGCCTGGGGAGATCCACTGCCTGATCGGGCCGAACGGCGCCGGCAAGAGCACCTTCTTCCGCCTGCTGCTCGGCGAGTACACGCCGGAGCGCGGGCAGATCCTCTACGCCGGCGAGGACATCACTGCGCTCAAGCCCTTCGCGCGGATCCGGCGGGGCATGAGCGTCAAGTTCCAGGTGCCGGGCATCTTCCCGAGCCTGTCGGTCGCCCACAACCTGGAGATCGCCCTGCAGCACCACCTGGAGGGCGCCTCGCTCGGCGCCGAGATCCGCCGGCTGCTCGCCTTCCTCAACCTCACCGCGGCGGCCTCCGACCGCGCCGGCAACCTCAGCCACGGGCAGAAGCAGTGGCTGGAGATCGGCATGGCGATCAGCCTCAAGCCGCGCCTGCTCCTCCTCGACGAGCCCACCGCCGGGATGTCGCCGGATGAGACCTTCGCCACCGGCGAAATGGTGCAGGCGCTCAACCGCGACGGCGTCGCGGTGCTGGCCATCGAGCACGACATGGCCTTCGTCCGGCAGATCGCCCAGCGGGTGACCGTGCTCCATGTCGGGCGCATCTTCGCCCAGGGCACCACCGACGCGATCATCGCGGATGAGCGGGTCGCCGCGATCTATCTCGGGGAGGCGGACGCGCCGCCGCTGCGGAGCGTCGCCGATGCCTGAGCCGCTCCTCGCGACGACCGGCCTGCGCGCCGGCTACGGCGGCAAGCCCGTGCTGCAGGGTGTCGACCTCGCGGTCCGGCCCGGCGAGATCGTGGCGGTGATCGGCCGCAACGGCGTCGGCAAGTCGACGCTGATGCGCAGCCTCGTCGGGCTCTTGCCCGCCTCCGCGGGCGGCATCGCGTTCCGGGGCGCGGCCGTGGAGGGGCTCGCCGCCCACCGGCGCGCCCGCCTGGGCATCGGCTACGTGCCCCAGGGCCGCGACGTCTTCCCGCGCATGAGCGTCGCCGACAACCTGACGGTCGGCGCGTCGCTGCTGCCGAAGGGCGAGCGGCCGGATTACGAGCGCGCCTTCGGGCCGTTCCCGATCCTGCGGGAGCGGCGCGGGCAGCGGGCCGGGACGCTCTCGGGCGGCCAGCAGCAGCAGCTCGCCATCGGCCGCGTCCTCGTCGGCGGACCCGCGCTGATCCTGCTCGACGAGCCCTCCGAGGGCATCCAGCCCTCGGTGGTGCAGCAGATCGGCCGTACCCTGGTCGATCTCAACCATCGCACCGGGGTGACGATCGTGTTCGTGGAGCAGAACCTCGACCTGATCCGCGCCATGGCCCAGCGCAGCTACGTCATGGACAAGGGCCGGATCGTCGCGGAGCTGACGGCCCGGGACCTCGACGACCGCGACCTCGTGCGGCGCCACCTCGCCGTCTGACACCACAGTCCGACAACCAAGGGAGAGACGACCATGCAGTGGCTCGACCAGTCCATCATGGCCCGCAAGGGCGTCGCCGGCGGCAAGCCCGGCCTGGAGCACACGATTACCGAGGCCGAGCAGGGCCGCTACCACTACGTCTACGGGCCCTTCGCGGAGCCGGTGCTGACCGTCGATCCGGGCGCGGTCGTCACCGTCGAGACGCATGACGCCTTCGAGGGCAAGATCCGCCACGAGACCGACAGCCCGACGCAGATCCTGAACTTCCCCTACCTCAACCCGCAGAACGGGCCGATCTACGTCAACGGCGCCGAGAAGGGCGACTGCCTCGCGGTGGCGATCCGCTCGATCCGGCCGCGCGGCCCGCAGCCCTGCGGCACGACGCTGATCATGCCGGAATTCGGCGGCCTCGTCGCCACCGGCGACACCGCGCTCCTCAACCCGTCCCTGCCCGAGCGGGTGCGCAAGCTCGAGGTCACGGCCGAGAACGGCGTGCGCTGGAACGACCGGATCACGCTGCCCTACCAGCCGTTCATCGGCACGATCGGCACCTCGCCGGAGATCGAGGCGATCTCGTCGCTGCAGCCGGACTATTACGGCGGCAACATGGACCTGCCGGACGTCGGCGTCGGCGCGGTGATCTATTTGCCGGTGAATGCCAAGGGCGCGCTCCTCTATCTCGGCGACTGCCACGCCGCGCAGGGCGACGGCGAGCTCTGCGGCGTCGCGGTGGAGCACCCGACCCACACGACGGTGCAGATCGACCTGATCAAGGGCTGGACCTTCCGCTGGCCGCGGCTCGAGACCGCCGACTTCTACATGACGATCGGCTCGTCCCGACCGATGGAGGACGCCGCGCGCATCGCCTACCGCGAGCTGGTCCGCTGGCTCGCGGCCGATTTCGGCTTCGACGAGATCGACGCCTACATGCTGCTCACGCAGTGCGGGCGCGTGCGGCTCGGTAACATGGTCGATCCGAAATACACGCTCGGCGCCTCGATCACGAAGGCGATCGCCCACGCCTGATCGGCGACGGAGGAGGATGGCATGGATCTCGGGCTCAGAGGCCGCCGGGCGCTGGTGACCGGCGGCACCAAGGGGATCGGCGCGGCGATCGTCGACCTGCTGGCCGACGAGGGGGCGGCGGTCGCCCTCTGCGCCCGCAACGGAGCGGAGGTCGCCGCCAAGGTGGAGGCCCTGCGCGCCAGGGGCGTGGCGGCGACCGGGCGCGCCGTCGACGTCGCCGATTCCGCCGCCCTGCGCGGCTGGGTCGCCGAGGCCGCGGAGGAGCTGGGCGGCCTCGACATCGTGGTGCTGAACGTGAGCGCGCTGGCGGTCGGCAGCGACGAGGCGGCGTGGCGCAGCGGCTTCGCGGTCGACATGATGGGCACCGTCTCGGCGGTCGAGGCGGCCATGCCGTATCTCGAGCGCTCCGAGGCCGGCGCGATCGTCGTCATCTCCAGCGTCTCCGGGCGCGAGATCGACTTCGCGGCCGGTCCCTACGGTGCCTTCAAGGCAGCGCTGATCCACTACGCGCAGGGCCTGGCGTTCCAGCTGGCGCCCCGGAACATCCGGTCCAACTCGGTCTCGCCCGGCAACACCTACTTCGCGGGCGGCGTCTGGCACCAGATCGAGACCGGCAACCCGGCGCTGTTCGCCGAGGCGCTCCGGCTGAACCCGACTGGACGGATGGCGCGACCGGAGGAAGTGGCCCGCGCGGCCGTCTTCCTGGCCAGTCCGGCCGCGAGTTTCATCACCGGCACCAACCTCGTGGTGGACGGCAGCCTGACCCGCGGCGTGCAGTTCTGACTCCGCCTGCCGGCCCCGGATTGCGCCGGGACGCCCGCGCAGGCAGCCACAGCACGCCCAGCGCATTCGCCACAAATGTTCGGCGACGAAGTCTGGAGATCGCGAGAATCGACCACATTTGCGACGCATTTCGGCTGCTCTCGGCTTTGTAGAGACAAGCTTGCCAGGCACGCTGGCGCGCGGCACTCTCAAGCTTGGCCGTTCGTGCGACGCAGGCACGCCGCGCGGTCGCGCCAGGCTGCAGGACAGGGAAGTCCAGGGCGATGATGACGGACGATCGCAAGGCCGGCGGGCTCGACGAGCGCGGGCGCCCCGGGCGCGAGGCGGAGCTTCTCAGCCGCCGGTCATTCCTGGCCGGCTCGGCCCTCGGGATCGGCGCCCTCTCGCTTGGCGGGTGCGGGACGACCGACACCCTGCTCATGGCCGAGGCGGCCAAGACCTACGGGCCGATGCCGAACGAGAAGTTCCCGATCCCGGCGGTCGACGTCAGCAAGGTCAACCCGAAATACTATCGGCGGACCGTCCAGTACGCCTCGTCGGAAGCCCCAGGCACGATCGTGGTCGATCCCGCCAATTACTACGTCTACCGCATCGAGGGTGACGGCACCGCCACGCGCTACGGCGCCAATGTCGGCCGCCAGGGCTTCCTGTGGAACGGCGACGCCTATGTCGGCCGCAAGTCCGAATGGGCGACCTGGACGCCGCCCAAGGAGATGATCCGGCGCCAGCCCGAGGCCGCGAAATACGCCCGCGGCATGCCCGGCGGCCTCGACAACCCGCTCGGCGCCCGCACGCTCCACCTCTACCAGAACGGCGCCTACACGCTCTATACGATCTACGCCAGCAGCGACGCCGAATCGATCGGCACGGGCATCACCAGCGGCTGCGTCGGCTTGCTCAGCCAGGACATGATCCATCTCTACGCTCGGACCCCGGTGAAGACGAAGGTGGTGGTGCTGCCGGCCTGAGGACGGGCATGCGCCGCGCCCGAAGCAGGCGAGGCGGCGCACGATCCCGGACGGAGGGCGGCGGTTTCGCCGACTGCGCCCCGATTGCGCCGGTCCCGCTCCCTGGCGGCCTCGAAATCCGGCAGGATCGGGTTACCTGACGTCCGACAGCGCGCCGGGAGCGACCGCCATGGCCTACGCGACGACGATCGAAGGCACACGCTTCACCTTTCCCGACCTGCGCAGCCTGCTCGCCAAGGCGACACCGGAGCGTTCGGGCGACCAGCTCGCCGGCCTCTGCGCGGAGGGCCCGGTGGAGCGTCTGGCCGCGCAGATTGCCCTCGCCGACCTGCCGCTGAGGACCTTCCTGGCCGAGGAGCTGATCCCCTCCGATGAGGACGAGGTCTCGGACCTGATCGCCCGCCGACACGATGCGGGTGCCTTCGCGCCGGTGTCATCCCTCACGGTCGGCGCCTTCCGCGAGTGGCTGCTCTCGCCCGCTGCCGACGCGCAGGCGCTCGCCGCCCTATCGCCCGGACTCACGCCCGAGATGGTCGCGGCGGTCTCGAAGATCTGCCGGCTGCAGGACCTCGTCGCGGTCGCCGCCAAGCGGCCGGTGGTGACGCGCTTCCGCTCGACGATCGGCCTGCCAGGCCGGCTCGCGACACGCAACCAACCGAACCATCCGACCGATTCGTCCGAGGGCATCCTGATCTCGGCCCTCGACGGCCTGCTGATGGGCTCGGGCGACGCGGTGATCGGCGTGAACCCGGCCACCGATTCCCTGCCGGACTACATCCGCATCGTCGAGCTGCTGGAGACCCTGCGGCTGCGTCTCGACGTGCCGACCCAGCATTGCTGCCTCGGCCACGTCACGGTGGCGATCGAGGCCATGGCCCGGGGCGCGCCCGTCGACCTCGTGTTCCAGTCGGTGGCGGGCTCGCAGAAGGCCAATGCCGGCTTCGGCGTCGACCTCGCCGTCCTGCGCGAGGCCGCCGAGGCGGCGCGCGCGCTCGGCCGCTGCCCGGCGGGCGGTCAGTTCATGTACTTCGAGACCGGCCAGGGCTCGGCCCTCTCCGCGGACGCCCACTGGGGCGTCGACCAGCAGACCATGGAGGCGCGCGCCTACGCGGTGGCGCGAGAGTTCGACCCGCTCCTCGTCAACACGGTCGTCGGCTTCATCGGCCCCGAGTACCTCTACAACGGCAAGCAGATCATCCGCGCCGGGCTGGAGGACCATTTCTGCGGCAAGCTTCTCGGCCTGCCGATGGGCGTGGACGTCTGCTACACCAACCACGCCGATGCCGACGGCGAGGACATGGACGCGCTTCTGACCCTGCTGTGCGCGGCCGGCGTCAACTTCGTCATCACCGTGCCGGGGGCGGACGACGTGATGCTGAACTACCAGTCGCTCTCCCACCACGACGCGGTCTTCGCCCGCGAGACCCTGGGTCGCCGTCCGGCCCCGGAATTCGAGGCGTGGCTGCGGGATGTGCGGATCACGGACGCGCAGGGCCGGCTGGCCAGCGCGACGGGCGCGCTGCCCCCGGCGCTGGCCGAGGCGTCCCGGCTCCTGCCGGGGAGAGCGGCGTGAGCGAAGAGCCGGCCCGCCCAGGGCCCCCGACGCTGCGTGACCTGCGCGGGCTGACCCAGGCGCGCATCGCGCTGGGCGCGCACGGCGCCGGCCTCCCGACCGGCGCGGCGCTCGCCTTCGGCCTCGACCATGCCCGCGCCCGCGAGGCGGTGTGGACGCCCCTCGACGTGGCCGCGATCCGCGAAGGGCTGCGGGCGCAGGGCCTGGACTCGGTGGAGGTCCGCTCGGCCGTGTCCGACCGGGCGGAGTACCTGCGTCGACCGGACCGGGGCCGCAGCCTCGATGCGGAGTCCGCGGCGCTGCTCGCCGGGCTCGACGGGCACGGGCAGGGCTTCGACGTCGCCATCGTGATCGCGGACGGGCTGTCGGCGACGGCGGTCGCGCTGAACGCGGTCCCGGCGGCCGCGGCGCTGGCGGCACGGGTGCGGCGGGCCGGCTGGAGGCTGGCGCCCGTGGTGGTCGCGAGCCAGGGGCGTGTGGCGATCGGCGATCCGATCGGGGCGCGGCTCGGGGCGCGCTGCGTCGTGGTGCTGATCGGGGAGCGTCCGGGCCTGTCGGCCTCGGACAGCCTGGGCTGCTACGTCACGTTCGGCCCGGAGCCGGGCCTGCCCGACTCGCGGCGCAACTGCATCTCGAACATCCGGCAGGACGGCCTGGCGGTCGAGGCGGCCGCCGGGCAGATGGAGGCGCTGCTGCGGGCGATGCTGGTCCAGGGCACCAGCGGCGTCGCGCTGCGCCGGGAGGATCCCGCCGATCCGACGGCTCTCCCGGGCGCCCGGAACTGACCGCTCGGACTGCCCGGGCGGACGTCACGCTCGCTCCGCGGACGGGCTGCAGCCGAACTGGGACCGGTAGCAGCGCGCGAAATGGGCGGCGCTCGAGAAGCCGCATGCCGTCGCGATCTCCCCGATCCTGAGCGGGCTCTGGCGCAGCAGGCGCCGTCCGTGGGCGAGGCGGATAGCCCTGTACTGCGCCGAGAAGCTCAGCCCGAGCTTGTCGAGGAACAGCCGGTCGAGGTGGCGCGGGCTGATCGCCGCGAGGCGCGCCATGGCGAGGCGGCCGAGCGGAGCCTCCACGGTCTTCTCCATCGTCTCCAGCACCGCCAGCAGGGCCGGATGGTGGACCCCGTAGCGCTCGACCGCGGAGGCCCGCTGCGGGTCGTCGGCGGCGCCGATGGCGGTGTGGAGAAACCAGTCGGACACCCGGCGGGCGAAGGCCTCGCCCATGCGCTCGGCGATGAGAGCGTGGGCCATCTCCAGCGGCGCGACGCCGCCGCCGCAGGTCAGGCGATCGCCGTCGGCGACGTAGCGCGCGCGGCTCAGGCGCGCCTCCGGGAAGGTCTCGAGCGTGGCGCCGGCATACTCCCAGTGGAGCGTGAACGCGCGATCGGCCAGCAGGCCCGCCGCGGCCATCAGGTAGGGACCGCCCGAGATGCCGCCGATGCGGACGCCGAGCCGGGCCATCCGCCGCAGGGTCGCGTGGATCTCAGGCCTGTCCCACTCGGTCGGCTCGCCGCCCGCGCAGACGAAGAGGGTGTGGAGGTGGCCGCGCAGGCGCGGCAGCGCCTCGGTGGGGACCTCCGCACCCGATGAGGCGGCCACCCGGCCCTCCGCCTCGCCGAAATAGCGCAGGCGGTAAAGCGGCCGCCCCGCGAGCTCGTTGGCCGCGCGGAACGGCTCGCAGCCCGAGGCGAAGGATAGCAGCGCGAAGCCGGGCACGAGGATGAAACCGATCTCCTGCGGCCGGTCCCCGGTCTCCGCATCCATCTCACCCGCGCCCTCCGCCACCCGATGGCTCAAACGTGCAGGAAACCGTCCGTAACAGTCAAACCTGCCGCCCGGCATCCATCATTCTGTGTGCCGTTATCCCGTGCCGCGCGAGACCGCATCCGGATGCCTCGACCTGCCGATCTGCTCCCCTGCCGCGCTGCGGCGGCGTCCCGTCTCGTGAGCCAGCGGGAGTGCCGGCCGTGAGCCGCCGCTACGACGTCGCCGTCCTGGGACTCGGCGCGATGGGCAGCGCCGCGCTCTACCAGCTGGCGAAGCGGGGCGTCGCGGTGATCGGGCTCGACCGCTTCGCCCCGCCCCACGCGCTCGGGTCCAGCCACGGCGAGACGCGGATCACCCGGCAGGCGGTCGGCGAGGGCGCCGACTACGTGCCCTTCGTCACCGCCTCGCACCGCATCTGGCGCGAGCTGGAGGCCGAGACGGGCGAGACCCTGCTGAACGCCTGCGGCGCCCTCGTCATGGCCCCGGGCCACGGCGTCTCCTCGCATCACGGCAAGCCGGACTTCGTCGGACGCTCCATCAGCGCCGCGGAGGGGGCCGGCATCGTCCACGAGGTGCTCACCGGCGCGGACGTGGCTCGCCGGTTCCCGCAATTCCTGAACCTCGCGGGCGACGAGAAGGCCTATTACGAGCCGGGCGGCGGCTACGTCTTTCCGGAGCGCTGCCTCGCGGCCCAGCTCGGTCGCGCGGGGGCCGCGGGTGCCGAGATCCGCACGAACTGCGCGGTGGTCGGGCTGCAGCAGGACGGGAGTGGCGTCCGCATCGAGACGGCGGAGGGGACCATCCTGGCCCACCGCGCCGTCGTGGCCGCGGGCGCCTGGACGGCGCCGCTGCTCGGGAGCCCGTTCGACCGGCTGCTGACCGTCCGCCGTCAGCTCCTGCACTGGTATGCGCTGGCGGATGACACCGCCTACGGGCCGCATTCGCCGGTCTTCATCTGGATGTACGGGACGAGCGACACCGAATACCTCTACGGCTTCCCGCCGCTCGACGGCTCCATCAAGGTCGCGACGGAGCAGTACGACACCACCACCACCGCCAACGGGGTGGCGCGTCGCGTCGATCCCTCCGAATCCGACGAAATGTACCGGCTGCGCGTCGCGAACCGGCTGGCCGGCGCGACCCCGGAGGTCGTCCAGGCCGCGGCCTGCGTCTACACGGTGACCCCCGACCGCGGCTTCATCATCGACCGGCATCCCGCGATGGACCGGGTCACGGTGGTCTCCGCCTGTTCGGGGCACGGCTTCAAGCACTCGGCCGGCATCGGCGAGGCCGTCGCGGCGGATCTGGCCGGGACGGGCGTCACGGTCGATCTCAGGCCCTTCGCACTGGCACGTTTCAGTTGATGCGCCGGCTAATGGCTCGTGGATTGCTTGAAACCATGCCAAGATCAGCCGACCCGAGCAGGAAAGTACCGATGCGCCTCACGATCCGCACCCTTCTGACCACCGGTGCGATGGCCGCGCTCGCGGCGCTCTCGGCCGTCGCGCTGCCCGGCCGGGCCGCGGCCGCCGACGGCGTCGACGCGATCAAGAAGCGCGGGACGCTGATCGTCGGCGTGAAGGCGGATTACAAGCCGTTCGGCTTCCGCGACCCGAGCGGGGCGATCATCGGCCTGGAGCCCGACCTCGCCGCCGACCTCGCCAAACGGCTGGGCGTGAAGCTGGAGCTCGTGCCGGTCGTCTCGGCCAACCGGATCGAGTTCCTGCAGCAGGGCAAGGTCGACCTGCTGATCGCTACCCTGTCGGACAAGCCGGAGCGCCGCCGCGTCGTGCAGGCGATCGACCCGAACTACTATTCCGACTTCGTGAACGTCCTGCTGCCCAAGAACTCGGGCATCACCGACTGGGCGCAGCTGAAGGGCAAGCCGCTCTGCGCCACGTCAGGGGCCTGGTACAACAAGGACGTCGCGCGGACCTACGGCGCCGAGATCGTCGCCTTCGACGGGTCCGAGAAGCCGCTCTTCGCGCTCAAGCAGGGCAACTGCATCGGCTATGTCTACGACCAGAGCATGCTGCAGGGTAAGCTGCTCGACGACGACTGGAAGGCCAATTACGCGCTGCCGCTCAAGGGCATCCTCGACGCCCCGTGGATGATGGCGGTGGCGCAGGGCAACACCACGCTCCAGGCCGCGGTCGAGGACGCCACCAAGGACTGGATGAAGACCGGCTTCATTGTCAACGAGGAGAAGAAGTGGGGCATCGAGCCGACCGCTTACTCGAAGGCGATGCACGAGAAGTACAAGAACGCAACCAACTGATGCGCGCCTGCACGACGAAGCCGGGCGTTCGCCCGCGATGATCGCCACGATCCAGGCGTGGTTCCAGCAACTCTACGAGACCACGGGCTTCAACTTCACGGTCTTCTACGATCCCTACGACTGGGACCGCTACGTGGCCGGCCTGCGGATGACGCTGCTCCTCGGGATCAGCACGATCCTGGTGAGCCTCGTAATCGGCGCGGTCGGGGCGCTCCTGCAGAGCGGGCCGTCGCGCGTCCTGCGGGCGCTGGTCAACGGGTTCGTGGTGGTGTTCCGCAACACGCCGCCGCTCGTGCAGATCTTCTTCTTCTATTTCGGCCTCGGGACGCTGCTGCCGGACATCCGCACGGCGGACGGGCTGCGCGCCCCGATCCTCAACAACGTCCAGTGGGCGGTCATCTCGCTGTCGCTGTTCGCGGGCGCGTTCAACGTCGAGATCTTCCGCTCCGGCATCGAGGCGGTGCCGCGGACCACGGTCGAGGCCGCCGAGGCCCTGGGCTACACGCGCTTCAAGGCCTACCGGTACGTCGTCCTGCCGCTGGCCCTGCGCGTCTGTCTGCCGGCCCTGAACAACAACCTGATCAACCTCCTGAAGACCACGACGCTGGCCTACGCCATCGCGGTCCCGGAGACCCTGTACGCGGTCAAGCAGATCTGGTCCGAGTCGCAGAACGTCCTGGAGATGATGCTCGTGCTGCTGGCGACCTACGCGGTCCTCGTCGGCGTGCTCGTCTGGATGATGCACCGCTGGGAGCGCGCCCTGCGGATCCCGGGATACGGCCGATGAAAGCTGCCGATCCGCGGGGAGGACGGCCGGGCGCCCTGCCGGTCCTCCTGCCCTTCGCGCTCCCGAAGGACCGCGCGGCGGCGCACCTGCGCCCGGCCCATCTCTGGCTGCTGGCCGGCCTCGGCCTCGTCGCCGTCCCGGCCTGGGCACAGGGCGGGGCCGCCGCGCTGTCGCCGCTGGAGGTCGTGATCAAGTGGGCACCCCTCCTGCTCACGGGCTTCGCCTTCAACGTCGCGATCTCGCTGATGGCGATGGCGATCGGGACGGTGGCGGGCATCGGGCTCGGTCTGGCCATGCTGGCGGAGGGGCGCGTCCTGCCCCGCCTCGCGTGGTGCGCCACGCAGGTCTTCCGCAACGTGCCCTGGCTGGTCCTGCTGTTCTTCGTGATGTTCCTGGTGCCGTTCCAAATCACCGTGTTCGGTGTCCGCGTGCCGCTGCCCGACTGGGTCAAGGCGACCTTCGGCTTCAGCCTGCCGGTCATGGCCAACGTCGCCGAGATCGTCCGCGGCGCGGTGCGCTCGGTGCCCAACACCCAGTGGGAGGCCGCCGAATCCCTGGCCTTCACCCGGCGCCAGACGATGTGGCGCATCATCCTGCCCCAGTGCGCGAAGCGCATGCTGCCGCCCTGGATGAACGTCTACTCGCTCATCGCGATGGCGACCGTGCAGGCCTCCATCGTCGGCGTCACCGAGATGCTGACGCTGACCGCGCAGGTGCACGCCGCCGAGGGCGGCCGCCCCGAGCTGTTCGCGCCGCTCTACGGCTTCGCGCTGCTCTGCTTCTTCCTCTACTGCTACCCGATCGACCGGTTCACCGCCGCCCTGGAACGCCGCTTCGAGACCCGCTGAGACCATGACGCGCGCGACCCTGGCCGCCACCCCGTCCCCGAGCTGGACCCCCGATCAGCCGATCGTCCGCGTCGTCGACGTGCACAAGTCGTTCGGGACGTTCGAGGTGCTGAAGGGGATCAGCTTCGACGTCCGCAAGGGCGAGGTAGTGTGCATCATCGGCCCCTCGGGCTCGGGCAAGTCGACGCTGATCCGCTGCGTCAACGCGCTGGTGCCGGTCAGCGCGGGCTCGATCGAGGTCGAGGGGATCGACGTCACCGATCCCCGGCTCGACAAGCTGGCGCTGCGCCGCAAGGTCGGCATGGTGTTCCAGCAGTACAACCTGTTCCCGCACAAGACCGCGCTGCAGAACGTGATGATGGCCCCCATCCACGTCCTCGGGCAGGAGAAGCGCGAGGTCGAGGCCCGGGCGCGGGCGCTCCTCGCCAAGGTCCGGCTGGCCGGCAAGGAGAACGCCTATCCGGGTGAGTTGTCCGGCGGCCAGCAGCAGCGCGTGGCGATCGCCCGCTCACTGGCGATGCGGCCGGACGTGATGCTGTTCGACGAGGTCACCGCCGCCCTCGATCCGGAGACGGTCAAGGAGGTGCTGGTGACGATCCGGGAACTCGCCGAGGAGGGCATGACCTGCATGCTCGTCACGCACGAGATGAACTTCGCCCGCGACGTCGCCGACCACATCTACTTCACCGACCGCGGCGTGATCGTCGAGCACGGGCCGCCCGCGACCTTCTTCGCCTCCGCCCGGGACGAGCGCACGCGCCGGTTCCTGTCGCAGGTGCTCTGAGATCGCCGGAGCCGCGTCAGCGCGGCCCGGCCTCCCGCGCCACGATGTGGTCGGCGATCGCCCCGGCCGTGGTGAGCCAGATGTCGTCGCGCCGGTCGACGATGTGCTGGAGCGCCCGTCGCAGGGGCCGCAATCGGTGCGGGCGCCCGACGATGTAGGGATGGAGCGCGATGCCCATGACCAAGGGTGCGGCCTGCGCCTGCTCCAGCATCTCGTCGAAGGCGTCGACGATGGCGTCGGCGAACTGGCGGCCCGTCTCCTTGCGGGCGACGATCGCGGGGATGTCGTTGAGTTCCTGCGGGTAGGGCACCGTCAGGATCCGGCCGCCGCCGCGGGTCGCGAACCAGGTCGGTTGGTCGTCGTGGTCCCAGTCGAGCAGGTAGCGGTAGCCGGCCTCGGCGAGGAGATCGGGCGTCACCCACGACTGCGAGATCCACGGCCCGAGCCAGCCGGCCGGCGGGCGGCCCTCCTGCGCGGCGATCACCTGCGTCGTCTCGGCGATCAGCGCCCGCTCGGCGGCCTCGTCGAGCGTGCCCTGCCGCTCGGCGTTGGTCCGCCCGTGACCGACAATCTCGTCGCCCCGCGCCCGGAACGCCTCGATCAGCCCGGGGCAGTCCCGGTAGAGGTTGCTGTTGACCAGCACGCTCGCCGGCATCGCCAGTTCGTCCAGCATCTCGGCGATCCGCCACGCGCCGACCCGGTTGCCCCAGTCGCGCCACGCGTAGTTGAGCACGTCCGGCTGCGGGCCACCCGGCGCCAGCTCGGCGCCCAGGCCCTCGCCGAACGCGAAGGTCTCGAGATTCAGCCCGATATAGACGGCGAGGCGCTTGCCCTCCGGCCAGTCGTAGACCGGCCGGTCGGGCAGGGCGCTGTAGCCGTAGCGGCCGTGTCCGGCATTCGTGTCCATGAGTGCCCCCGTTACGCCGCACCGAGATAGGCCGCTTCCAGCCCCTTGTCCGCCGACAGTTCCGCGGCGGTTCCGCGCGCGACGACCCGGCCCTGTTCCAGCACGTAGCCGCGATCGGCGACCGTGAGGGCCAGCGCCGCCATCTGGTCGACGATCAGGATGGTGACGCCCTCGTCGCGCAGCTCGGCCACGGTAGCGTAGAGGGCGTTGATCATCGCGGGGGCAAGGCCGAGCGACGGCTCGTCGAGGAGCAGGATGCGCGGGTGCGCCATCAACCCGCGGGCGATGGCCAGCATCTGCTGCTCGCCGCCGGAGAGCAGGCCCGCCCGGCTTGCCGAGCGGTCGCGCAGCCGCGGGAACCGGTCGAGCAGGCGCTCGACCTCGGCCGGGTCGATCGGCGTCCCGCGCCCGAAGGCGCCGAGGCGGATGTTCTCGACGACGGTGAGCTCCGGGAAGACCTGCCGGCCCTCCGGCACCAGGACGAGGCCGCCGCGGGCGATCCGGTGCGCGGGCAGCGCATCGATGCGCCGGTCGTCGAACACGACCGATCCCGCGACCGGGCGCAGCAGACCCGACAGCGCCCGCATGGCCGTGGACTTGCCGGCGCCGTTCGCGCCCAGCAGGGCGACGGTCTCGCCCGGCCGCACGTCGAGATGGACGCTATCGAGGACCGGCGCGGCGCCGTAGCCGGCGGTCAGGTCGAGGACCGAGAGGATCGCGTCCGCCGGGCCCTGCCACGGCGCGCTCCGCGGCCGGGCCGGCGTGTCGGCGCCGCCGAGATAGGCGCGCAGCACCGCCGGGTCGCGCCGGATCTCGGCGGGGGTGCCCCGCGCGATCGGGCGCCCGGCATCCATGACGAGGATGTGGTCGGAGATGCCCATCACCAGCGGCATGTCGTGCTCGACCAGCACCACCGCGACGCCCTGGTCGGCGATCCGGCGGATCAGGCCGGCCAGCCGGTCGGTGTCGGCCCGCGACAGGCCGGCGGCGGGCTCGTCGAGGAGCAGCACCGCGGGGCTGCCGGCGAGTGCCCGGGCGATCTCCACGAGGCGCCGGTCGACATGGGGCAGCTCGGCGGCCGGGCGGTCGAGGGCGCCGCGGTAGCCGACGAAGGCGAGGAGCGACGCTGCCGTCTGACGGTCCTGCGTCCGCGCGCGGCGCCAGAGCCGGCCCGGCGCGAGGCCGAGGGCGACGTTGTCGACCACCGGCAGCGAGCCGAACAGGCGCGTGGTCTGGTAGGTGCGCGCGATGCCGGCGCGGGCGACGACGTAGGCCGGCCGGCCGGCGAGGTCGCGGTTGCCGAGCCGGATCGTCCCGGCGCTCGGGCGGTAGAAGCCCGAAACCATGTTGAGCAGGGTGGTCTTGCCGGCGCCGTTCGGGCCGATCACGCTGGTGACGGCCGCTGGCCGGGCGGTGAGGTCGACGCCCTCCGCCGCCGTGATGCCGCCGAAGCGGATGCCGATCCCGTCGAGGACGAGGGCCTCGCGCGCCGCCGTGCCGGGCAACGACGCGTCCCCGTCGTCCGCGCCGGCCGGTGCGTCCCGACCGCGGGGCAGCAGGCGGGCGAGGCTGCCGACCAGCCCCGAGGGCACCAGCCAGAGCACCGCCAGCGTCGCGACGCCGAAGAACAGCAGGCGGTACTCGGCGAGTCCCGACAGCGCCTCCGGCAGCAGCACGGTGACGAGGGCCCCGAGGAGCGGGCCGAGCACCGTGCCGGCGCCGCCGACGATCACCGACAGGACGAACAGGATCGACTGCGAGAACGGGAACGAGCTCGGCGCGATGAACAGCATCAGCGGCGGCAGGATTGCCCCCGCGAGGCCGGTCAGGGCCGCGGAGATCGCGAAGGCCAGGGTCTTCACCCGGACCGGGTCGAAGCCCAAAGCCGCGGCGGCGACGTCGGCGTCGCGCACGGCGCGCATCGCCCGGCCGAGGCGGCTGCGGGCGAGGAGGTCGAATCCGACGAGGCTCGCCCCGGCCGCGAGCACCGCCAGCACCGCGAGGCCGGCCGACGAGAGCGGCTCGCCGAAAAGCGTCGGCGCGTCGGTGACGACGAGGCCGTTCTGGCCGCCGGTCAGCTCGCCGCCCTCGATCAGGCCGTGCTCGACGATGAAGCCGAAGGCGATCGTCAGCATGGCGAGGTAGGGGCCCTTCACCCGCATCGCCGGCACCGCCACGAGGCCGCCGACGAGCGCCGCGATCAGGGCCGCCGCCGGGAGCGCCAGCCAGAAGCTGACGCCGTGGAGCGTCAGGATCGCGCTGGCGTAGGCGCCGATCGCGTAGAAGCCGGCCTGGCCGAAGGAGATCAGCCCGGTCAGGCCGAGGAGCACGTTGAGGCCGACGCCCGCCACCGTGGTCAGCGCCACGAGGGCGATCACGAAGTGGCTGTAGCCGGCGGTCAGCGCGACGAGGCCGAGCGCGGCGGCGGTGAGGCCGGCGATGCCGAGCCGCATCGCCGGGGCCGAGCGCAGGTACGGCATCGCGTCAGACCTTGTTGACCGCGGCGCGGCCGAGCAGGCCGTCGGGGCGCAGGGTGAGGGCCAGGATGATTACCGAGAACACCACGAGCTGCGTGTAAGTCGAGCCGAGGGTCGCGGTGACGCCGGCCTCGACGAGGCCGTAGAGCAGCCCCGCCAGGATCACCCCGGTGGCGGAGCCGATGCCGCCGAGGATCGCGACCGCGAAGGCCTTGAGGCCGAACAGCGTGCCGAGCTCGGCCGAGACCGAGAAGAGCGGCGCGATCAGGAGGCCGGCGATGCCGGCCAGCACCGCCGAGAGCGCGAAGGCGCAGGCCACGGTGCGGCGCACGTCGATCCCCATCAGGCGGGCAGCGTCGGCGTTCTGCGCCACCGCCAGCAGGACGCGTCCGAGATCGGTCCGGCGGAACACCGTGCGGATCGCGAAGGCGAGGGCGATCCCGACCACCGGGATCACGAGCTGCAGCGGGTAGATGCCGGTCCCGAGGACCTCCACCGGCCTTGTCGCGAGCGGGGAGGGGAGGCTTCGCGGCTCCTTGCCGAAGGTGAACAGCACGGTGTTGTCGAGGACGATGCCGCCCGCCACGGTCGCCAGGAGCCACGCGTCCGAGCCGCGCGCCACGAACGGGCGGACCAGCGCCCGCTCGACCACGAGGCCGAACAGGGCGCAGCCGGCGAGCGCCAGGATGATCGCGGCCGGCATTGGCCAGCCGAGGGTGACGCCGAGCGCGTAGGCCAGGACCGCGCCGAGGGTGACGACGCTTCCTTGCGCGAAGTTCACGGTCCCCGACACCGCGTAGGTCACGTGGAAGCCCAGGGCCACGAGCCCGTACATGCTGCCGAGGCCGAGGCCGCTGACGAGGATGGAGGTCAGCATCGCCGGGCTCAGTTGGTCACCGCGACGATCTCACCGTCCTTGAAGCGGGTGAACACGTAATCGTTCGGGCCGAGCGCGTCGTGCTGGCCGGGGGCGAAGGGCTTCTCGTAGGTTTTGATCAGGCCCGGATAGGTGCCGATCTTGTAGAAGCCGTCGCGGACCTTCGGGCCCTCGGCGGAGCCGGCGGCCTGGATGGCCAGAGCCAGCAGGTGCGTCGCATCGTAGGCGTTGGCGATGCCGACGGCGGGGGTGACGTCGGCCATCGACTTGATCGCCGGGTACTTGGCCTTGAGCGCGTCGAGCACCGCGCTCGCCTTCGGCGACGCGTTGCCCGCGAAGGTGAAGGTCTGGATGAAGTGGACCTTGCCGGCGCTGGGGCCGGCGAGCTCGTCGAAGCGGCCGCCCGCCGGGCCCCAGTGCGAGACGACCGGCACCGACCAGCCCATCCGGTCGAGAGACTTCACCACCTGGGCCGAGGGCCCGACATTGCCGACGAGGAACAGCGCGTCGGCCCCGGCCTCCTTCAGCCGGGACAGCTGGGGCACCATGTCGACGTCGTTGGCCTCGTACTTCTCGATGCCCGCCGCCGGGAGGTTGGCCGCCTGCAGGGCGTCCTTGAGGCCCTTCTGGTTCGACTCGCCCCAGGCGTTGTTGACGAGGATCATGCCGGGCTTCTTCGCCCCGTAGGTCTTCACCGCGTAGGCGACCAGCGCCTCGTCGACGAGGGCGTCGACCGCCGAGACCCGGAAGGCGTAGTTGTCGGCGGCGCCGTTGCGGGTGATGCCGGTGCCGGCCGCCCAGGGGCCGATGAACGGCACCTTCATCTGGTTGGCGATCGGCACGATCGCCATCGAGACCGGCGTGTCGAGGCCGCCGACCACCGCGACCACGCCGACCCGCTGGATCAGCTCGCGGGTCGCCAGCACGCCCTTGGACGGGTTGGCCTCGTCGTCGCGGGCCACGAGCTCGAGGGGGCGGCCGAGGACGCCGCCCTTGGCGTTGATCTCGTCGATGGCGAGACTCATCCCGCGGGAGATCGCCTCGCCGGATTTCGCGGACTGGCCGCTGAGGGCGGTCACGAGGCCGATCTTGATGGTGTCGGCCGCCTGCGCGGTCGAGACCGCGAGGCCGAGCAGGGCGCTCGTCGTCACCGCGATGCGGCGCAGGGTCGGGGGCAGGAAGGAGGCCATGGCGTGTCTCCGAGGGCGGGGCGCCCCAGCCGACCGCAACCTCCATGCCACTGAAAGCCCGATGCTTCGCCGCCCAGGGGCCCACCGTGCGTGCACCTCAGCGAGCATTTTGTGCTCAATCTCGTGCCAAAGTGCATACACTTCCTGCATGCACGGACCGGGCTTTTGCGGCACGTTAGGGCCGACAGGAGGCCTGCCATGACCGATGAGACCCACCGCGCGGCGACCGCGTGCGACGCCGCCAACGTCACCGCCTATCTCGAGGCCTCGATGGTCCCGGATCCCGAGACGGCCGCGCGCTACATGGCGCCGGGCACCCGGATCGTGTTCACCGGCGCGCGGGTCTTCAACCATCCGTCGGAGGTCACGGCCTTCAATGCCGGGCGCTACGCCTGGGTGAAGAAGCGGATGGAGCGGCTGGACGTGGTGCCGGGCGACGGCGTCACCACGGTCTACAGCCTCGGCACCCTGTACGGCGCGTGGCCGGACGGCACGCCGTTCGAGGGCAACCGCTACGTCGACCGCTTCACCGTGCGCGACGGGCTGATCGTCGGCATGGAGGTCTGGAACGACAGCGCCGAGCGCCTGCTGACCAAGCACGGCCTCACGGCCTGACGCCGAAGGCTCAGGCCCCGCCGCCCGCGACGTAGGGCGCCAGCAGGCGCCCGAGATCGCGCTCGCGCGGGGTCGGGGGCACGATGCGCGCCCGCTCGGCGACCGCGTCGAGGTGGTGATCCATGAGCGCGGCGGCGCGCTCGGCATCGCCCGCCACCAGGGCGGCGACGATGTCGCGGTGCTCGCTCACGGCGCAATCCGAGGAATGCGGACGGCTGTAGAGGGACAGGATCAGGGCGCAGCGATAGCCGAGTTCTGCGACGTAGCGCGTCAGCACGGCGCTGCCGGTCATCTCGGCCAGCATCAGGTGGAACTCCGTGGCGAGCCGGATGGAGAGCGCCTCCGGCCCGCCCCGAGCCGCCTCCTCGCGGGCGATCTGGTCCAGCAGAACCTGACGCTGCTCCGGGCTGAGCTGCCCCGCGAGGCGGCGCACCACCAGCCGCTCCAGGCCGAGGCGCACGTCGAAGGTGTCGCGCGCCTCCTCCCAGCTCGGCGTCGCCACGACGGCGATGCGGTTGCGGCGGAGGTCGACCAGGCCTTCGCCGGCCAGCCGCAGGAGGGCCTGCCGCGCGATGGTGCGGCTCACCCCGAACCGCTCGCCGAGGGCGTCTTCCGGGAGGCGGTCACCGGGGGCGAGCGCCCGCTCGACGATGGCCCGGCGCAGGGCTTGGCAGATCGCGCCGACGCGATCGCCGTCCTCCATCGCCCTCATCGACGACGTCCGCGGCCCATTGCCGATACCTCTGCGGATTGGTCCGTCATGATCCTCCCTCGGCCGCGATCCGCCGCGACGCGTCCGGAGATGTGTCGGGTGGGCTCTTTGCAGACGCAGGACCGGGGGTGCAACGGTCACGCCACCTGCATCAGGTCGAGAGCGGGCGGCTGGGTCGGGTGCTCTGCTCGAACCGCCCGTCCGCCGATCGTTGCGCACATGAACCGGCAGGCACTGGACGCCGGAGGTGCCAAGGACGGGGAGAATGAAGGTGCCGTCCGGCCGCGCCACCACAAGATGCTCGCCTTCGGGTGTGAACGCGAGTCCGCGGGGCACGGAGCCGAAGGGAGCCTCGTCACGAATACAGGCGCCCGCGCGCGTACGGATGGGCCCCGTCGAAGGCGGCGTCTTGGCATCAACATCGAGGAGTACGGAACCTGCCCCAACGGCGGTGTGCGGATGGAAGCCCCAGGTATCGAAAACAATAAACAGACGTGGCTTTCCAGGATTTCATGCAAGGCGTGTCGCCAAGTAAAAATCAATACTGACAAGACGCTGCTTCTATGATCCTGTTTATGCCCGATTAAAAAATAACTGCGAGATCATCGCGGGGCATTCTCGTCATAAAGAATTCATTAACCATCCTAAAGGAAAATTTACAGCACGGTGTGTGATCTCGCCGCCCCGCGCCCAGGCGCCGACGATCCTGACGTGCTCGCTGACAGCCGCGTGCATGCCCGGGTCGAAGCGCGCAAAGAGACCCGTTTTAGATGCCGTGCTTTCCAAGTCAGCCATGTGTCCCGACCCGTGAGCAGAAGCTTCGCAAGGGCGGACGGCTTCTGGTCGCGGCCATCACCGCCCTGGTGGTCATCCCTGACGTGCCCCTGCGCGCCGCCGAGCGGCCCGAGCCCCAGGTGGTGACCGGTGCAAACGGCCGGGATGGGAAAGCCAACGTGTTCTCTTCGAACATCGCCGCGACGCCCGGCGAGACCGGCGGTGACCTGTCCTTGATCGGTGTTGATGCCGCGGCCGCCGGGAACGACCCTGCCGCGACGATTCGGATCGGGTCGGTGGGCGGGGCTGGAGGTCGCGGCGATGCCGTCATCGGGCTGGCCTCCGTCCCCGGCGCCCGAGGGGGAAATGGCGGTGCCGTCGCGGTGACGCTGGAGGAGGATGTCTCCGGGCAGGGCGAGCAGGTCGGCTACACCACGCGCAACCGCGGCGCCCAGCTCCAATTTCAGCCGATCCCCCGGTTCTGGGTCTACTCCAATGGCGGCCGCGGGGGCGACGGACAGCACGATGTCGGCGGTGGCGGCGATGCCGGGTCGGCCAGCCTGGTTCTGTCTTCCAGGATCTCCACGGAGGGACAGGCCTTCCTGGGCGTGCGGGTGAGCGCGGCCGGCGGTGCCGCTGGCGGCGGCGGAACCGACGCGGACCAGACTGCGTCGCGGACCGGCGGCGCCGGCGGCACCGCCGCGCTCACCGTGACGCGATCCGGGCAGGTCGTCACCGACGGCACCGGCGCGACGGCGGTGATCGTCGAATCCCTCGGCGGCGCAGGCTCCGTTCGCGGCAGCGGCACATTCTACAGCAACCCCTTCGTGACGGCGGGTGGCGCGGGCGGCACGGCGCAACTCCACACATCCGGCACGATCAGGACCTCCGGCGACTATGCCCTCGGCGCGCTGGTCCAGAGCATCGGCGGAGACGGTGGGAGCCAGCCCGATGCCGGCGGCCGGCCGGGTGCGCGGGGCGGAGACGGTGGTGCGGTCACCGTGACCCAGAGCGGCACGATCGTCACCGAGGGCGATTACGCCCTCGGCCTCGTCGCGCAATCGGTTGGCGGCTCGGGCGGCAGGGGCGGCGGCGGCGTCTTCGGCGGCGGCACCGGCGGCTCTGCCGCCACGGGCGGTTCGGTGACGGTGATCAACGGCGGCACCGTCACGACGTCCGGTACAGGGGCGAGCGGACTTGTCGCGCAGAGCATCGGCGGCGGCAGCGCCCTCTCGGCCCTGCCGGTCTCGGCCCTCGACGTGGCGCCGAAGACCGCCGGTGGCGGTGCCGGCGGCTTGTCGTACTGGTTCGGCAGCGGTGGCACCGGCGGTACCGGCGGCGCAGGCGGCGCGGCTGCAATCATCAACGAAGGCGGCCGGATCACGACCGAGGGCGACACCGCTTTCGGCGCTCTGGCGCAGAGCATCGGCGGCAGCGGCGGCAGCGGCGGCGGCGCCCTCCCGGCTGGAGCATTCTTCTCTGTGGGTCTGGGCGGGAGCGGTGGCGGCGGCGGCGATGGCGGTCTTGCCCGCTTCACCGGCAGATCTGGCGCGATCGAGACGAGCGGCGCTGGGTCGACGGCCGTGCTGGTGCAGAGCGTCGGCGGCGGCGGCGGCGTGGGCGGCGACGTCAAGAGCGTTGCGGCCGGGGTTGTACTCTCGGCCTCCTGGGCGATCGGGGGGCGCGGCGGCCTGGGCGGAAACGGCGGCGAGGCCCGGATCGACAGCAGCACGACCGTGACGACCGCGGGTTTCGGGGCGAATGGCCTGTCCGTCCTCAGTATCGGCGGCGGCGGCGGAGTCGGCGGCCTCGCCAGTGCAAAGGCCATCACGGCACCCTTCGTCACGCCGAGCGGTACGGCGCTGCCGAGCTTCGCCTTCTCGACCGCGATCGGCGGCTCGGGCGGTGGGGGCGGCAACGGCGGCGCGGCGGGCATCCTCAATTCCGGTTCGGTCACCACCTACGGGGACTCTGCCGTCGGCCTTCTCGCCCTCAGTGTCGGCGGCGGCGGCGGTATCGGCGGCGACGCGGCCGCCTACGCGCTGGCGGTCGCGCCGCCCGGCCAGACGGCCGTATCCGCATCCTCGACGCTCGGCGGCAGGGGCGGCGGCGGCGGCAACGGCGGCACCGTGACGGCCGAGAATAGCGGTGTGGTCCGCACATCGGGGGACGGCGCCATCGGCATCGAGGCTCAGAGCATCGGCGGGGGCGGCGGCAATGGCGGCGGCGCCACCGCGACCAGCAACAGCGTGAGCCTGCGCCAGAATATCACCGTGTCGCGGGGTATCGGCGGGACCGCGGGCGGCGGCGGGGTCGGCGGCGCGGTGACGGTCTCGCAGGCCGGCAGCATCACCACGGGGGGCGCCTATGCCGCCGGCATCCTCGCCCAGAGCGTCGGCGGCGGCGGCGGCAACGGCGGCAATGCCTCAACCCTCGCGGCCACCGGTTTCTCCTTCGACAAGACCCTGAACGGCCTCATCGGCAAGTTGCCAATCGCCGACGCGCTCGCGGTGACCGAGACGATCGGGGGCGGGACGGGCAACGGCAACCGCGGCGGCCTGGTCATGGTCACGAACCGGGGCGCGATTGCAACCGGCGGATCGAATGCCCACGCCATCGAGGCGCAGAGCATCGGCGGCGGCGGCGGCAATGGTGGCGACGTGTCCGGATCGGCCGTGGGCAAGCTCGCCGTCAGCCTCACGCTCGGCGGAACAGGGGGCGTCGGCGGCAGCGGCGGGAACGTGGCCGTGTCCAATGCCGCCACCGGCGTGATCAAGACCGTGGGCGACGGGTCGCACGGCATCGTCGCCCAGAGCATCGGCGGCGGCGGCGGTATGGGCGGCAGCATCGCGGCGCGCGACGATACCGACCCGGACACGATCGGCACGATATGGCGCCAGATCAAGGATACGATCGGTGCCGCCGAATACGAGAAGTGGGCGAAGGACAAGAGTAATAAGGAAGACAAGCAAGCCCTTGATCAATTCGTGAAGGACATCAAGAGCAGCGATACGTACAAGAATCTGGCCGACAAGCTCAAGAATTCGGATTTCGGCAAGGCGCTCAAATCCTACAGCGGCAGCGTCTCGAGCTATCTCGACGCGCAGAAGAAGGGCGCCGCCAAGCTGCCGGACGTCTCGGCGACCCTGGCGCTCGGCGGCGACGGGGCTCAGGGCGGGAGCGGCGGCACCGTCACCATCGAGAATGCCGGCACCATCACGACGCGGGGCATCGGCTCGCACGGCATCATGGCGCAGAGCATTGGCGGCGGCGGCGGCCAGGGCGGCCTCGCCTTCGCGGAGGCGACCAACCGGACCAACCTGTCGGCGACGCTCGGCGGCGTGGGCGGCAGCGGCAATACCGGCGGCGCGGTCGAGATCCAGAACACCGGCAGCGTCGCGACTGTGGAGGATGCCGCCTACGGCCTGTACGCGCAGAGCATCGGCGGCGGGGGCGGCAACGGGGTCGCCGCCACCATCGCCAGCAGCGACACGAACAAGGGCCTGACCCTGAACCTGACCGTCGGCGGGTCCGGGGGGGCTGGGTCGAATGGCGGATCGGTTCGGGTCGAGAACCGCGGAACGGTGACCACCACGGGCACCGAGGCGCATGCCGTGGTCGCGCAGAGCATCGGCGGCGGCGGGGGAAGCTTCTCCGCGCCGTCCGCCGCCATGGCCGAGGCCGAGCCCGCCTCGCCCTCCGCGGAGGACGGGCGTGCGGCCGCCGGGACGGGGCAGTCCAAGAAGGATACCAGGAGCGACGCCCAGGCTTTGGCGGACGCCCTGCTGGGTGCACTCGATATCGAGCGGATCGCTCCTCCGGGGGATCCGACCGGTGTGTCGAAGAAATCCGGCAGCCTGACGCTCGGCGGCTCCGGACGCATGGCGGGCAACGGCGGCGACGTGACAATCGTGCAATCCGGTTCGATCACGACGACCGGGTTCGGGGCCGTCGGCATGCTGGCCCAGAGCATCGGCGGCGGCGGCGGACTCGCCTCCGTTGCCGCCGGGCCGGGCGGCCACCGATATACGTTCGGGATCGGTGGCGCCGGCGGCGCTTCAGGGAATGGCGGCCCGGTCACGGTGAGCCTGACCGCGGGCGCGCAAGTCTTCACCGCAGGCGACGCGGCGCCGGCCCTGTTGCTGCAATCCATCGGCGGCGGGGGCGGATACGGTGGTGCGCATCAGGTGATGGGCTACGCCGTCCCCTATGTGCTTCGCGACGGGTCAAACGGCGACGGCGGGGCCATCCGCGTGACGCTGGACGACGGCGCCGCGATCCGCACGACGGGCACCCAATCCCATGGAATCCTGGCCCAGAGCCTCGGCGCAGGCGGCGGCCTGCTCCTCGATCCGGCCGCCCCAGCCACTGCGGCTTCAGGCCAGAGCCGCCTCGGCTCCACGGGCAAAGGCGGTGACATCACCATCGAGTCGTCCGGATCGATCATCGCGTCGGGTCTCGACGCGAACGCGATCTTCGCCCAGTCCGGAGTCCAGCGCACCGACGGCAGCCTCGAGCCCGACCGGGAGCGGGGCGGCACGATCACCGTCCGGGTGAACGGCCTCGTCACAGGCGGCAGCGGCACCGGAGCGGCGATCCGCATCGACGGGGGACGCTACAACACGATCGATATCGATGCGCGCGCCGTGGTCAGCGCGGCCTCCGGCCGGGCCATCGTCGGTGCGTTCACGGCCGGCGAGATCAACAATCATGGGACCGTGGTCGGCGACGTGGACCTGACTGGCGGCCAGACCGGAAGCGTCGTCTTCAACAACGGTGGTCTCTACAATGCCGGTTCGACGTCGGCGATCCTGCGCACCGGGCCCGAAGGCGTGGTCGCGCTGGGAGCCGGCGGCCGCCTGCGCAACAGCGCCATCCTCGACATCGGCGGCGTCGGCACCGTCGCGCGGGCGACGGTGACCGGCAATTTCGAGCAGACGGAATATGGCCGTCTGCTCGTCGACATCGCACCCCTGGCGCCGGACTCCGCCCTGCGCAACGATCTGCTGACCGTCACCGGCACCGCCTCGCTGAAGGGCGTGGTCGAGCCGCATTTGATCGACGGCCTCTCGCCCGGCCGCTACACTTTCCTCAGAGCCGGTCAGATCGTGGATGCCAGCGCCGTCGCCACCGGGGGCAGCATCCATTCGGGGGCGATCCCGATTTCCTGGGCGATCGTCGCGACAGGGGACAGCATCGCTCTGGTGCCGCAGGCCCATTTCACGGCGCCGGTGGGCGTGACGCTCACCTCGGATCAGCGCAACGTCGCGCAGGGCCTGCAGGATGCCTGGGACGGGAACACCACCAAGCTGGGCACCCTCTACGCGCGTTTCCTCTCGGTCGACAGCCAGAAGGCCTATGCGGCTGCCCTGGACGAGTTGAAGCCTGAATCCAACCAAGACATCCTGACCGACCGGACGCTCGACACCCGAAAGGGCCTCCAGCGCGCCATGAGTTGTCCGGCCTTCACCGGCACCGGCACGCTGCTCCGCGAGGGCGAATGCGTCTGGGGACGGATCACCAGCGCTCACACGACCCAGTCCGCGACCGCGGATGATGGCGGCTACCATCAGACCGCCCTCAGCTATCAGAGCGGACTGCAGACCGAGTTCGCGCCGGATTGGTTCTTCGGCCTCACCGGAGCCTATACCCGGGCCCTCCAGAGCGACCCCGACCGGATCACCGGGACGACCAGCGATGCCGCCGATGTCTCAGCGGCGCTGAAGCACCAGATCGGCCCCTGGCTCCTCGCGGCATCGGCCAACCTCGGCTATTCCTGGGCCGACAACAAGCGCCTGATCGACTTTGGCGGCGCGACCGCAACGGCGCGCAGCAAGTCCGGCATTCTCACCGCGGGCGGCCGGATGAGAGCCAGCTATCAGGTTCTGTTCGGGGACTGGTACCTCAAGCCCTACGCGGATCTGGACCTGCTCTACAGCTACAGCCCCGCCTATTCCGAGACCGGCGCCCCCGGCTTCAACCTCGACATGCGGCCGGTTGCCAAGACGCTGGTGGCGTTCAGCCCGATGCTGGAGATCGGCGGCCGGATCGACCTCGACGAGGGCCGCTGGATCCGGCCCTACGGCACCTTGGGCGTGACGCTCCTGTCGGACGACCATTTCACCGGCAGGGCGAGTTTCCAGGGCACCGGCGCGCTCGGCTTGTTCGCCACGGAATCGGCGATCCCCGATCGCCTCGGTGAGATCGGCCTGGGCTTCCAGATCAGCCTCGGCGGCGGCATCGAGGTCACCGGTGAGTATCAGGGCCAGGTCGGAGACCACTTCGTCTCGCATGCCGGAACAGCCCGGATGCAGCTGCGCTTCTGAAGAGGACGGACGCCGACGATTCTGACGCCACACCCGAGTGATCCCGTCGAACGACGGTCGCGGTACGCTACAATATGGCGAGCGAAAATACTTGGTCCTGATGACAAGGCGATAAATAGTCTCGAAATTTTTGAGTGAATGCCGGTCTTGCCGGATGGTGAGGCGCTCGTTGATCGATGTCGCTGAAGCGGTGGTTTTGCGGCGGCACGGATCGGCGGGATCGTGCGTCAAGCCATCCCTGATGCGAAAGAACCGGCCGAGCTGGTCCGCCCCTTTGCGTGGCTCCGACACCCGTCGCTTCGCCACGGCGGGACGATGCCGGAAATAACGAGACCGTCGGCCGGGTAGCCTCTGCGTCAAGCACGCATGGTGTCGATGGGACTTCGGGACCTCTGCCTGCAGCCGACTACACGGTGCCGGCAGCACGCTGGACGCCGCAGCCAAGACGGTGTCCGGCGCGGACACCGTCACGGTCGAGGCCGGCGGCAAGCTCTCCGTCACGCGCGGGGCGGCGATCAACTGGACCGGTGTGTCGACCGATCTGAAGATCACCAATTCCGGAATGCTTGAGTCGCTCAGCCGCGCGATCGATGCCACCGGAAGCGACAATGCCCGCACGCTGACGCTGAAGAACAAGAAGGGCGGGTATATTCGGGCCAGGGACAACGACGCGGTACGCATCGATGTCAACCCGACGGCCGGCGTCATCACGGTGAACAACGCCGGGACAATCAACGCGACGGGCCGGAAAGCTCTGAACTTACCGGCGCGCATTCGGGAACGTGGCGCCGGCCGTGCGGCTGGTGTTCGGCGGCGGGGGCGCCACTGGATCGGGACGTGTCGCTGATCCCGGCCGGCCTGGACTGGCAGGTGGAGCCGGGCGCGCGGGCGGGCCTCGCCTATGACGGCCAAGTCGGCCCCCGGGCGCAGGACCGCGCCGTCAAGGGCAGCTTCTCGTACGAGTGGTGAGCGCCGCCGGCTCGGTCACGACGGCGGTCAGTTCAAAGCGTAGCTTGCCCGCCAAATGAGGCTCGCCTGGCCTGTTTGCCTGTTCCGGAAACGGCTGCGTGGCAAGTCTGCCCCGCCGCAAGATCTGCGCGCTGGTGGACGATTGCGGCGTGCGATTATTTTTGATCATAACAGCATATTCATAAATCCACGATGGACCGCAAATTTCCTTATTTTTGATGTTTGATTTGTTTGAATATTACAGAGCTAAAGCATTCCGCGAATATTGATGGATGTATAATGACTAATTATCGTTAGAATTCTGCAGATGATCGATAATATTCGTCAATATGCATTTCATGGTGCCGATTGCCGAGCAGAGAGCATATTCGCACTCTGAAAAATGAAGACGGCCCCTTTTGCGGCGCTCGCTTCGATCCGAACGCCAGTTTCGCGCCGATCGAGTCGGGCCCTTTGCGTTGGATCAATGCGCGGCAGCAGCCTCGATCCATTTTGCGGACGGGCCGGGACGACGGGATGTGCCCGGAGACGCGTCCCGATTTCGCGAGGAGCGACATGCTGGTTGACACCGGGGCGTGCGAGAGAAACGCGCATGTCTGCCATCACAGGCGTTCGGACAATGGATGTGGCGACTGCAAAGTGCGCCCGATCAGCGTGTGCTCCGTGCTTTCCCTGGTTGAACTGGAGCAGCTGGAAGGACTCAGCCAGCATCTGACGCTCGACAAGGGCCAAACCCTCTTCGGCCAGGACGAGCCGGCAAGCGCCGTCTTCAACGTCATCGAGGGATGCCTGAGGCTCACGCGACTGCTGCCCGATGGCAGGCGGCAGGTCATGGGCTTCGCTCTGCCGGGAGATTTCTTGGGATTGGCTCTGCAGGAACGCCACTCGGTCTCCGCGGAGGCGCTCGGCCAAGTCAAAACCTGCCGCTTCGGTCGCGAGGACTTCGCCGCCATCACCGAGGCGAAGCCGCATCTGTTGAAGAGCCTCCACGCCCGCGTCCGGTACGAGCTGACGCTCGCCCAGGACCAGATGCTGCTGCTGGGACGGCGGACGGCGGAGGAGAAGGTTGCATCCTTCCTCCTGTCTCTGCGGGACCGGTTCGCGCGCATCGGGCACAACTCCGTCACCGTCGAGTTGCCGATGGGCCGTCAGGACATGGCAGATTACCTCGGGCTGACCATCGAGACCGTCAGCCGCATGTTGTCGCGGCTCGACCGGGCTCACAGCATCCTGCTTGTTCCGGGCGGCGTGCGCTTGCTCGATGCGGCCCGGCTCGAACGCTTGGCGGCGAGCTGACGTGAAGGCTCGCGCGGCGTTGAGGGCCCGTTCCAGACGGGTCATCGCATTCACGAGACCGGCCACACACGTGTGCGGCTTCGCAACGGCGTTGCGCCCGAATTCGGGCGGACGGTAACGATCGGCGCCAATTTCGCAGCCCCCGGATCCTTGTTGCGCGGGTTCGATTCGCTTCGGTCGGCATCGACGATCCCGAACACGCCGTGGGCAATACGCGTGACCTGCCGACCGTGAGCGGGATCGATCGGTCCGCCGCTCTCGCGACGCGCTTCAATGGGCCATCAGGCAGCAGAGCGGCGATCGCCGCAGCATGTCGCGGGTCATGCCACCGAGCAGCCGTTCGCGAAGCTGGGAATGGCCGTACCCACCCATGACGATCAGGTCCGCATCCTGATGATTGGCGAAGCGCAGGATCTCGTCAGCAATATCGCCGGTCGCCGCATTGATCAGATGCGTCGTGACATGCGCGCCGTGACGGGCCAGCAACTCGGCGACATCCTCCGCGCCTTGGAGGCGCGCGTCGCTGCCGCCACTCACGACGAAGACTTGATCCGCCGAGTCCACGAAGGGCAGGACGGCGGTGACCGCACGGCGTGCCTCCATGCAATCCTTCCAGGCCACCACGATGCGAGCGGCTTTCAACCGCTCGACGTCCGGCGGGACCAGCAGGATCGGCCGTCCGGCCTGCATCAAGACGGCGTCGGGAGCCGCTGCAAACCGATCCGCGACGCCTCCGCCGGGACCACGACCGACGATGATGAGATCGGCGCCCCGTGCTTGGCTGACCAGAAAGGCCTCCGGGAGTGCATCCGCCTGCCGCCATCCGGTCCGTGGCGCGCGGTCTGCACCGCGTTCGAAGACCGCCTTCGCGCTCGCAAGCTCCGCGCACAGCCGCGCGTTGTCTTCGTCGTAAACCGACTGCTCGACCGCGATGTCGCCGAAGAGGGCGGGGACTGCAGCCTTGCGGGCCGCAATGCCCGTGAGCGTCGCTTGGAAGCGTTCGGCGAGGCTGGCCGCCACGCGAACGCGGCTGGAGGCGGCCTCTGCAAGGTCAAGAGAGACCATGATGCTGGCGATCGACATGAGCGGTCCTTCGGGCCGGCGGCGAGATCTACGATGGAACCTGCTGGAAGCGCGCAGCTACAACCTTGATCCAGCGCAAAGAACGCTGCTTGGCTTTAGGGTTTGATACGATGTGACCCAAGACGACAGATCGGATGCAGTGTCCGCAGGGGATGGTTCGGGACGCCTGCTGCGCTCGGACTTCAACACGGCGAGATCCGCCGGACCGAGATGTCTGCAAAGCCTGGCTGGAGCGAAGTGTCCGTGCGTCTGCTCAGCCGTGGGTCGGCCGCGGCACGATGATCGCGGCGGTGCCGTTCGGTCCATTGTTGCGGCCGCCGACCGAGCCATTGAATGACAGGTCGATTACGGTCCAGCGCGGTCCCTACACTTGTGTGCTGGATCCGGTGCCCGATTGCCTGCTGCTCGACCGGCGAGCGCCCTCTGCGATGATCCGGACGGCTCGGCGCGCTCGGGCTTCCGCGTGTCCTATAGTGTGCTCTGCCTCACCAGCACTCACAGGGTCGGAAGACTTGGCCGATTCCGATTGCAGCAACCGAACGTGTGCCCAGCCGTCGTCGCGGCCCGCATGCGTCGGGAAGCGGAGGATGCTCCGTTCGAAGGCAACCAGAGCCAGGAGCCGCCACCTGGTCTCGCGATGAATCTCTCCCGAGTGCGCGCGTCTTCATCGAACGAAAAGCGGCCGTGTACGCGGGCGATGCGGGTGTAATGTGATCAATGACAACTGCCGTATGGTCAGGCTCAAGACAGGCTTCCACCCGCACTCTCAGACCGTCAGGATGTCCTTCCCTCTCAGCCGCTCTATCAGAGCCAACATCCGTGGCCCGTTCTCGTCGGGATAGGGCGGATCGATCATGGGATCCGGCAGGGCGATCTCGGCGAGTCGCGCGCGATCGTGGATGACGACCTCCTGGCCTGTCACCACAATTCCAGCCTTCGCCAGGGCTTTCAAAGCTCGCGAGAACGATTCCCGCGTCATGCCGAGCTCGGAAGCGATCATATGCTTCTCGTAGGGCAGGATCGCGCGGTCCGGTGTGCCCTGTCGTTCCGAAAGGACGAGGATGTAGCACCCTACGCGTTCGGCCGCGGAGCGCAGCTTCAGGTTTTTAGTCTGTCGCACCATCCGGCGGAACTGCTCCGCGATTGTTGCGAGAACGGCGTTCGCGAGTTGCCGATCCCGGTCAACCGCATCACGGAAGGCATCTGCCGGTATGAGAAGGAAGCGCGTCGGCTCCGGAACGCGCCCCTGCATCAGGTACGGCGAGTTGTTCATGACCGCAGCGGGAATGAGCAGATCCGGGGCTCTGACAACCTCGATGAGAACCTCGCGACCGTCCTGCGAGCGTCCGAAAAGTTGAACGGTGCCCGAGACGACGACGAACTGGAAGCTCGGGATCTCACCCTGTTCGAAGAGCATCGTGCCTGCCGGGACGGCGTGTTCCAGTGTTTGCTGGAACAGCATCGGCGATCGCGCCATGGAATCGCCCCCGCGCCCTGTCTCGGGTTCGCAGGTCGATTCTGCGCGTAGGGCAGGGATCGGTTTCATACTGCCTCGACGTCATATGGAGGGTGGCGATGTCCGCCTTTGATTCAGGTCAACCCGCCTGAAGGAACCTGCGCGTCGAACGGGCAAGGCCGCAGACGCGATCGCCGGGCGGTTCGGTGAGATCCGGCGCGTGACCGGTAAAGCGGTCTCGGCCGTCGGCGCGGCGCCGACGGGCCCGTATGCGCCCCAGATGGGCCGCCTCGAGCCGACCCGCGGCGCAGCTTCGAGTGACGGCCTTTGACCTGAATCAAATCCGACTTTGTCCTCGCTCAATACGGTCCCGGCAACCTTGACCATCCACGCCAGGGCCGGGCAACCGGGGAAAGCCGCCGCCATGCGAGGACGCACCATCGCCGCGAGCACAGACCAGAGCCGCGCACTCTGGCTATCGACGTCGGCCTTCACGACCTGCTTTGCCGTCTGGACGATCTTTTCCATCATCGGCGTCCAGATCAAGAAGGATTTGGCGCTGAGCGACGCTCAGTTCGGTCTGCTGATCGGAACGCCGATCCTGACCGGCTCTTTGATTCGACTGATCCTGGGAATATGGGCGGATCAATACGGCGGCCGTCTCGTCGCCGTCACGACGATGCTGCTGGCGGCGCTCGCCACCTATCTGCTCACCTACGCCTACGACTACAGGACGTTCCTGCTAGCGGCCCTGGGCGTCGGCTTGGCCGGCGGCGTCTTCTCCGTCGGCGTGACCTACGTCTCCAAGTGGTTCCCGAAGGAGAAGCAGGGAACCGCGCTCGGCATTTTCGGTGCCGGCAACGTCGGCGCCGCGGTGACGAAGTTCCTCGCACCTCTGGTCATGGTCGCGTTCGGCTGGAAGGTTGTTGCGCAGATCTGGGCCATGGGCTTGGTCGTGATGGCGCTGATCTTCTACTTCGGCACCAAAGATGACCGGGATCTCGCCGAACGGCGTCGGTCCGGTGTGAAGCCTGAGCCGCTGTCGGCCATGCTGGCGCCGCTCGCCAACTTGCAGGTCTGGCGCTTCGCGCTTTACTACTTCTTCGTCTTTGGCGGCTTCGTCGCGCTCGCGCTCTGGCTGCCGCGCTACTACACGGGTGTCTACGGGCTCGACATCGTCACGGCGGGCTGGCTCGCCGCCGCGTATTCGATTCCCGGCTCGCTCTTCCGCATCCTCGGCGGCAGCCTGTCCGACCGTCATGGTGCCCGCAAGGTCATGTACTGGACCTTCCTGGGTTCCTGTGCCTGCACCTTCCTGCTGGCGTACCCGGCCACCCACTACGTGGTCAGCGGCATCCGCGGGCCGATTACCTTCGACCTCGCGCTCGGCCCTGTGGCCTTCACGGTCCTGACCTTCGGCCTCGGCTTCTTCATGAGCCTGGGCAAGGCCGCCGTGTTCAAGCACATCCCGGTCTACTACCCCGACCGGGTCGGTGCGGTGGGCGGCGTGGTCGGGCTGATCGGCGGCCTGGGCGGCTTCGTCCTGCCCATCGCCTTCGGCTTCCTGAACGACCTGATCGGGATCTGGACCTCCTGCTTCATGCTCCTCTTCGTCATCGTGGCGGTGAGCAGCCTCTGGATGCATGCGGCGGTGCGCGCCCTGGAGAAGCGGGCCCATCCCGAACTCCGCCTGCCGAAGGATCTGCCGGAACTCGAAACCCTTCGGGCCGAAGTCGAGCGCCTGCGCGCGGGCCGGACCGACACGGTCGTCGGGCTTCGGCCCCCCGTCGGCGTCCCCGCCGAGTGAACGCCCCGGCCGGGGTGCGTCCCCGGCTCCATCCTCCGCACATGAAGGCAACGGCCATGACCGCCGGCACGCAAACCTTGGCCCCCGCCCGACGGCAGGGCGGCACCTGGCTCTCGCGCTGGGAGCCCGAGAACCCGGCCTTCTGGGCCGCGGAGGGCAGCCGTCTCGCCTGGCGCACCCTCGGGATCACCACCGCCAACCTGACCATGTCGTTCATCGTCTGGTTCATGGTCTCAGCGCTGGTCGTCGCGCTCCCGGCGGTCGGGTTCAAGCTCACCACCGGCCAGCTCTTCTGGCTTGCCGCCATGCCGGGCCTTGCCGGGGGCACACTCCGGCTCGTGCACATGTTCCTGACGCCGATGTTCGGCACACGCCATGTCGTCACCCTGTCGAGCCTGTCGCTGCTTCTGCCCGCGATCGGCTGGTTCTACGCCGTCCAGGATCCGACGACCCCGTTCTGGGCGCTCTTGGTTCTGGCGTTCCTGGCCGGGCTCGGCGGCGGCAATTTCTCGTCGTTCATGCCATCCACGAGCCTGTTCTTCCCCAAACGGCTGCAGGGCACGGCCCTGGCGGTGCAGGCCGGCATCGGCAACTTCGGCGTCTCCGTCGTCCAGTTCCTCACGCCGTGGGTCATCGGCTTCGCGTTGGCCGGCGGAACGCTGCTGGGAGAGTCGCAGACCATGACCAAGGGCGCCCTCGCGCGCCAAGTCTGGCTGCACAACGCCGCCGCGGTCTATATCCCGTTCATCGTGCTGTTCGCCCTCGCCGCATGGATCGGGCTGCGCAGCGTGCCGGTAAAGGCCAACATGCGCGAGCAGTTGGACATCTTCCGCTCCCGCCACACCTGGGCGATGACCTCGCTCTACATCATGACCTTCGGCGCGTTTTCCGGGCTCGCCGGCACGTTCCCGCTGCTGATCAAGCAGTGCTACGGCACCCTGCCGGGCGCCCCGGAACCGCTCACCTACGCGTTCCTCGGCCCGCTGGTCGGCTCGCTCCTGCGCGTGGTGGCCGGTCCGATCTCGGACCGCTTCGGGGGCGCCAAGGTGACCCTGGTCGCCGGCATCGGCATGGTGGCCTGCGCCGCCCTCGTGCCACTCTACACCGCTCCGACCTCGATGGAGAGCTTCCCCTACTTCGTCGGCGCCATGCTCGGCCTGTTCGCCTTCGCGGGAATCGGCAACGCCTCGACCTTCAAGCAGATGCCGATGATCTTCCCGCCGCGGCAGGCGGGTGGCGTGATCGGGTTCACCGGCGCGGTCGCGGCCTATGGGCCCTTCGCGTTCGGCATGCTGTTCGCCTGGGCATTCGCAGCGTTCGGCGGCCCGAACGTCATCTTCTACGGTCTCGCACTGTTCTTCGCAGTCAACGTCGTCGTGAACTGGTGGATGTACGCACGCCGCGGGGCGGCCACCCCCTGCTGAACAGGGCGACGGGCGCAGCCGAGCCCAAATGACCGGGCCATTCACGGCCGGTGGAGGTTCACGCCTCCGCCGGCCGTTTGCTTTGGCAAGTCCGGCCGACAGCGATCAACGCTCCGTTTGACCCAGATCAAAGCTCGGCCTTGCGGCCTCCGACACTGTTCCTTGGAAGCATTTGAAAGCGATCCGCACGCGAGCCGTGGTCCGAGGTGGGCCGGCCTCGCCGCGGTCGATCAAGAAAGTCCAGGACGATGTCGCACTTCCTCGACCGGCTGACCTTTCTCCGCAAGAACGTCGACACGTTCTCGGGCGGGCACGGCATCGTCACGGCCGAGGATCGCTCCTGGGAGGACGGCTACCGGAAGCGCTGGCAGCACGACAAGATCGTTCGCTCGACCCACGGCGTGAACTGCACCGGCTCCTGCTCGTGGAAGGTCTACGTCAAGGGCGGGATCGTCACCTGGGAGACCCAGCAGACCGACTATCCCCGCACGCGGCCCGAGCTCCCGAACCACGAGCCGCGCGGCTGTGCCCGTGGCGCCAGCTATTCATGGTACCTCTACTCGGCCAACCGCGTGAAGTACCCGCTCGTCCGCTCGCGCCTGCTCAAGATCTGGCGTGAGGCCCGGGTGATGATGACCCCGGTGGCGGCCTGGGCGCACATCGTCGAGAATCCCGAGCGGCGCAGGGCCTACACCGCCGTGCGCGGCCATGGCGGCTTCGTGCGGGCGACCTGGGACGAGGTCAACGAGATCATCGCGGCCGCCAATGCCTACACGGTCAAGACGCACGGTCCGGACCGCGTCTTCGGCTTTTCCCCGATCCCGGCGATGTCGATGGTCTCCTACGCGGCCGGCGCCCGCTACCTGTCATTACTCGGCGGCGTCTGCATGTCGTTCTACGACTGGTACTGCGACCTGCCGCCGGCCTCACCGCAGACCTGGGGCGAGCAGACCGACGTCCCCGAGAGCGCCGATTGGTACAATTCCGGCTTCCTGATCCTGTGGGGCTCGAACGTTCCGCAGACCCGCACGCCGGACGCCCACTTCTACACCGAGGTCCGCTACCGCGGCGCCAAGAGCGTCGTGATCTGTCCCGACTACTCGGAAGCCGCGAAGTTCGCCGACATGTGGGTGTCGGTGAAGCAGGGGACGGATGCCGCCCTCGGCATGGCCATGGGCCACGTGATCCTGCGCGAGTTCCACGTCGACCGGCAGGTCCCGTATTTCGTGGACTACGTCAAGCGCTACACCGACATGCCGATGCTGGTGCGCCTCGTGCGTCAGGACGGCCGGCTGGTGCCGGAGCGCTTCCTGCGCGCCTCCGACCTCGACGGCACATTGGGCGAGGCGAACAATCCCGAGTGGAAGACCCTCGCCTACGACGAGACGACGGGCGACCTCGTCGCGCCGCTCGGCTCGGTCGGCTTCCGCTGGGGCGAGACCGGAAAGTGGAACCTGGAGGCCAAGCGCTCCGACGGCGGTGAGGTCGACCTGCGCCTGTCGCTCGCCGGTGCCGAGGACGGTTTCGAGGACGTCGCCTTCCCGTATTTCGGCAATATCGCCCACGACCATTTCGCCAGCAGCGACCATGCCAGCGTGATCGAGCGCCGCGTCCCCGTGAAGCGGCTCGCCACGACCGAGGGCGAGGCGCTGGTCGCCACCGTGTACGACCTGTTCCTGGCCAATTACGGCCTCGACCGCGGCTTCGGCGGCGGCAACGTCGCCACCTCCTTCGATGCGGACGAGCCCTACACCCCGGCCTGGGCGGAGAGGATCACCGGGGTTCCGCGCGACCAGATCGTCACCGTGGCGCGGGAATTCGCCCGGAACGCCGAGAAGACCGATGGCCGTTCGATGATCATCATCGGCGCCGCGATGAACCATTGGTATCATATGGACATGAACTATCGCAGCGCGATCAACATGCTGGTCATGTGCGGCTGCGTGGGCAAGTCCGGCGGCGGCTGGTCGCATTATGTCGGCCAGGAGAAGCTGCGGCCCCAGACCGGCTGGGCGCCGCTCGCCTTCGGCCTCGATTGGGGCCGCCCGTCGCGCCAGCAGAACTCGACCTCGGCCTTCTACGCCCACACGGATCAGTGGCGCTACGAGACCCTCGACGTGAAGGAGATCCTCTCCCCGACGGCCCCGGCCGGGCCCTGGGACGGGGCCATGATCGACTACAATGTCCGGGCCGAGCGCATGGGCTGGCTGCCTTCGGCTCCCCAGTTGGAGCAGAACCCGCTCGGCATCGCCGCTGAGGCCGCCGCCGCGGGACTGGATCCGAAGGACTACGTGGCGCAAGGCCTCAAGTCCGGCGCCCTCAGGATGTCGTGCGAGGATCCCGACAACCCGAAGAACTGGCCGCGCAACCTGTTCGTCTGGCGCTCGAACCTGCTCGGCTCGTCGGGGAAGGGGCACGAATACTTCCTCAAGCACCTGCTCGGCACGTCCCACGGGGTGCTCGGCAAGGACCTCGGCGAGGAGGGGCGCCGCAAGCCGGACGAGGTCGTCTGGCACGAGCAGGCGCCGGAAGGAAAGCTCGACCTCCTGGTCACCCTCGACTTCCGCATGTCGACGACCTGCGTCTACTCGGACATCGTGCTGCCGACTGCGACCTGGTACGAGAAGGACGACCTCAACACCTCCGACATGCACCCGTTCATCCACCCGCTCTCGGCGGCGGTGGACCCCGTGTGGGAGGCGCGCTCCGACTGGAACATCTACAAGGGCCTCGCCGAGACGTTCTCGCGTGTCGCCCCGGAGGTGCTCGGGGTCGAGACGGACGTGGTGCTGACGCCCATCCTGCACGACACCCCGGCCGAGATCGCGCAAGCCTTCGACGTGAAGGACTGGAAGACCGGCGCGGTCGAGCCCGTTCCCGGCAAGACCATGCCGTCGGTCACGGTGGTCGAGCGCGACTATCCCAACCTGTTCAAGCGCTTCACGTCGCTCGGGCCGCTGATGACCAAGATCGGCAACGGCGGCAAGGGCATGGGCTGGAACACGGAGCACGAGGTCGAGCTCCTGAAGGAACTCAACGGAGTCGTGGTCGAGGAGGGCCCGACCAAGGGCCTGCCGCGCATCGACACCGCCATCGACGCCTGCGAGGTGCTCCTGATGCTGGCGCCGGAGACCAACGGCGAGGTCGCCGTCAAAGCCTGGGAGAGTTTGGGCAAGGCCACGGGCCGCGAGCACGCCCACCTGGCCCGGCCGAAGGAAGACGAGAAGATTCGCTTCCGCGACGTGGTCGCGCAGCCGCGCAAGATCATCTCGTCGCCGATCTGGTCGGGGCTCGAGTCCGAGAAGGTCTGCTACAACGCCTGCTACACGAACGTCCACGAGCTGATCCCGTGGCGGACGCTGACCGGGCGCCAGCAGCTCTACCAGGACCATCTGTGGATGCGGGCCTTCGGCGAGGGCTTCTGCGTCTACCGGCCGCCGGTCGACCTGAAGACGATCAAGCCGATCCAGGGCCGCGTCGACAACGGCAACCCCGAGGTGGTGCTGAACTTCATCACCCCGCACCAGAAGTGGGGCATCCACTCCACCTACTCGGACAACCTGCTGATGCTGACACTCAACCGCGGCGGGCCCGTGGTCTGGATCAGCGAGAACGACGCCCGCCGGGCCGACATCGCCGACAACGACTGGATCGACGTCTACAACGTCAACGGCGCGATCTCGGCCCGCGCGGTGGTCTCCCAGCGCGTCAAGGACGGCATGTGCATGATGTATCATGCGCAGGAGAAGATCGTGAACACGCCGGGCTCCGGCATCACGGGCCAGCGCGGCGGCATCCATAACTCGGTGACCCGGGTCGTGCTGAAGCCGACGCACATGATCGGCGGCTACGCGCAGCTCTCCTACGGCTTCAACTATTACGGGACCGTGGGCGCGAACCGAGACGAGTTCGTGGTCATCCGGAAGATGGCCAAGGTCGATTGGCTCGATGGGCCGCTGGACGGCGGCGCGGAGACGGATCGGCCCGCCCTCCAGGCTGCGGAGTAGCGGTCCCGGCACGGGCCCGGCATTCGCCGACGCCTCCGGCATCTCCCTTAGGGGACCATCCCGAATGTCCCGCGGCCGGTCCCGCGGGTATCCGTCCCAATGACTGGCACCGTGACCAACGGCAGCCAAGAGGACCCTGTCATGAAAGTCCGCGCGCAGATCGCGATGGTTCTCAACCTCGACAAGTGCATCGGCTGCCACACCTGTTCGGTGACCTGCAAGAACGTCTGGACCAACCGCGAGGGGGTCGAATACGCCTGGTTCAACAACGTCGAGACGAAGCCGGGCATCGGCTACCCCAAGGATTGGGAAAACCAGGACAAGTGGAAGGGCGGATGGACCCGCCGCCCGAACGGCAAGATCGAGCCGCGGATCGGCGCGAAGTGGCGCATCCTCGCCAACATCTTCGCCAATCCGGATTTGCCGGAAATCGACGATTATTACGAGCCGTTTGATTTCGACTATCAGCATTTGCAGAGAGCGCCCGAGGTCCAGGCCTTCCCTACCGCCCGTCCCCGCTCGAAGATCACCGGCGCACGCATGGAGAAGATCGAGTGGGGCCCGAATTGGGAGGAGATCCTGGGCGGCGAGTTCGCCAAGCGCCGCCAGGACAAGAACTTCGAAGGGGTCGAGGAGGAGATCTACGGCCAGTTCGAGAACACCTTCATGATGTACCTGCCGCGGTTGTGCGAGCATTGCCTCAACCCGGCCTGCGTCGCCTCCTGCCCCTCGGGCGCGATCTACAAGCGCGAGGAGGATGGCGTCGTCCTGATCGACCAGGACAAGTGCCGCGGCTGGCGCATGTGCGTCTCAGGCTGCCCCTACAAGAAGATCTACTACAACTGGTCTTCGGGTAAGTCCGAGAAATGCACGCTTTGCTATCCGCGTCTGGAGGCCGGTCAGCCGACGGTCTGCTCGGAGACCTGCGTCGGCCGCATCCGCTACCTGGGCGTGGTTCTCTACGACGCCGACCGCATCGAGTCGGCGGCTTCGACGCGCGACGAGGAGGATCTCTACGAGGCGCAACTCAGGGTGTTCCTCGATCCCGCGGACCCGCACGTGATCGCCGAGGCGCGCAAGGCCGGCATCGCCGAGGCTTGGCTCGAGGCCGCCCGACGGTCGCCGGTCTACAAGATGGCGATGGAGTGGAAGATCGCGTTCCCGCTCCACCCCGAATACCGGACCCTGCCGATGGTCTGGTACGTGCCGCCGCTCTCGCCGATCCAGTCGGCCGCCTCCGCCGGCAAGATCGGTCTCGACGGCGAGATGCCGGACGTGAAGAGCCTGCGCATCCCGGTGAAATACCTCGCCAACCTCCTGACGGCGGGAAAGGAGGCGCCGGTGGTCACCGGCCTGGAGCGCATGCTCGCGATGCGCGCCTACATGCGCGCCAAAACCATCGATGGCGTTCTCGACGAGGCGGTCGCGAAGCGCGTCGGGCTGACCGGCGCCCAGATCGAGGACATGTACCGGGTCATGGCCATCGCGAACTACGAGGACCGGTTCGTGATCCCGACCAGCCACCGCGAGATGGGCATCGAGGATGCCTACGATCTGCGCGGATCCTGCGGCTTCTCCTTCGGAAACGGCTGCTCGGGCGGGACGACGGAGACGAACCTGTTCGGTGCGCCCAAGCCTGCCCGGGCCAAGACTCCGATGGAAGTGGCGTGACGGCGCGAAGGAGGTCCACCATGAAGACGCTGAAGGCCCTCTCGGCCCTGCTCGCCTACCCTTCATCCGCACAGGCTTCGGCCGTTCCCGAGATCCGCGACCTCCTGCACGAGGAGGCGGTCGTTGCGACGGGGCAGCTCGAGGCGCTGGAGCCGCTGCTGTCGGCGCTCTCCGTCGAGGACGTCTACGATCTGCAGGAGCGATACGGGATGCTGTTCGACCGCACCCGCTCGCTGTCGCTGCACCTGTTCGAGCACGTGCACGGCGAGAGTCGCGACCGCGGGCAGGCGATGGTCGACTTGCGCTCGGTCTACGCCACGGCCGGCTTCGAGATCGATTGCGGCGAACTTCCGGATTTCGTCCCGCTCTTCCTGGAGTTCTGCTCCCTGCGGCCGCAGGACGAGGCGCGCCACCTGCTGTCGGAACCGGCGCACGTATTCGCGGCGCTCGGCGAGCGCCTGCGCAAGAAGGAATCCGCCTACGCGGCGGTGTTCGAGGCGCTCGTTGCCATCGCCGCCGCGCAACCGACGGCCGAGGCCCTCGACGCCGTCGTTCCGGACGCCGGTGACGATCCGACCGACCTGCGGGCGCTCGACGCCGCATGGGAGGAGGAGGAAGTCCGCTTCGGCCTCGGCTCAGGCGCCGAATGCGGGGTCGACGTCCTGACCGCGAAGGTACGCCAGGCCCGGCGTCCTGCCCCCGGGGTCGCGGTCGACGAGGTCCGTCCCGCGCGCACCGTCTTCACCCACCTGTCCTCCCGCGCCTGAGGATTGAGAGCCATGACCATCGATCTCAATCACATCCTGTTTGGCTGGTATCCCTACCTCTGCTTGACCACTTTCCTGGTCGGTTCGCTGATCCGCTTCGACCGCGAGCAGTACACTTGGAAGACCGGTTCCAGTCAGCTGCTGCGCCGTAAGCAACTCATGCTCGGCTCGGTGCTGTTCCACGTCGGCGTCCTGGCCATCTTCGCCGGACACCTCGTCGGGCTCCTGACGCCCATCGCAGTCTTCGATGCGCTGGGCATCGGCCATGGTTTCAAGCAGGGGCTCGCCATCGTGGCGGGCGGCGTCGCCGGGACAGCCTGCTTCGTCGGCCTGACCTTGTTGGTCCACCGCCGCCTTTATGATCCGCGTATTCGAGCAACGTCGTCGTTCTCTGACACAGCCATCCTGCTGATGCTCTACGCACAGCTGATCCTCGGGCTCTCGACGATCCCGATATCGCTCGGCCACATGGACGGCCACGAGATGGTCAAGTTCATGAACTGGGCTCAGGGTGTGCTGACGCTCAAGCCCGGTGTCGCGGATCTCGTCGCCGACGTTAACCCGGTGTTCAAGCTGCACCTCGTGCTCGGCATGACCATCTTCCTCGTCTTCCCGTTCACACGACTGGTCCACGTCTGGTCGGCACCGGTCTGGTACCTCGGCCGCCGCGGCTACCAAGTGGTGCGCACGAAGAAGCCGCAGGCCGTTCGCCAGCCCGCGTTGCTTCCCGTTCCCGCCCGCGGCCTCCGGCCCGCGCCGGCTCCGCAAGCCGCCGAGTGAGCCGAGGCCCCGGGGACCTCTCCGGGGCCGCGCCCCCTCCCGCATCCGAGGACCGAACGATGTCCGCCTGCTCGCTCCACACCGTGCCCGCCGCACCCAGGGTGCCGATCCGGGTCAACGGCGTGACCATTTCCCGGGCGATGATCTCGCACGAGGTCCAAAACCACGCCGCGCCCACGCCAGGTGCGGCGTGGAAAGCGGCCGCGCTCGCGCTCGTCCTGCGGGAGGCGCTGTCCCAGGAGGCCAGGCGGCTCGGCATCCAAGCCGAGCCTGCGGTCGACGCGGAAGGTCGCCTCGAGACCGATGAGGAGGCCAAGATGCGCGCGCTCGTCGAGCGCGAGGCGGTCGTCCCCGAGCCTACGGAGCAGGAATGCCAGCGCTATTACGAGCGCAATCTCGCCCGCTTCCGGTCTTCCGACATCTATCAAGCCTCGCACATCCTCTTCGCTGCGACGAAGGACAATGCGACCGCTTATGAACTGGCACGATTCAATGCCCTGATGGCCCTCGATATGCTGCGGGTCGAGCCGGACACGTTCGGCGAACTCGCGCGCGTCCATTCCGCCTGCCCATCGGGAAAGCTCGGCGGCAGCCTCGGCCAGATCACGGCCGGGCAGACCACTCCGGAATTCGAGCGGGCGCTCCTCACGATGCGGGCGGGCGAGTTCTCGCCGGCGCCCGTCGAGACCCGGTACGGATTCCACGTCATCCGCCTCGACCGTCACGTTGCGGGCGGCACGGTGCCGTTTGAGGCCGTCCGAAAGCGCGTCGCCGAGTACTTGTCGGAGGCCGTCCGCCGCCGCGCACAGGCTCAATACGTCGCGCGCCTCCTCGGCCAAGCGAAGATCGAGGGCATCGAGGTGCCCACCCCCGGCACGTTCAACGTCCATTGAAGGCCCAATCATGCTGCTCGGCGACATCATCGCACACCTCGACGACGAGGCGGTCGCCGCCGAGGCCCTGGTTCAGCTGAACGACCTCGTCCTGCTCGGGCGCGTTCGAGAGGCGTCCAGCCAGGCTGGTGTGGCACCGGGGGCGTTCGCGGCCCGTGCGGTACGGCTGTTCTCCGACGGTGCGGCTGACGAAGACTGGATCACAATGCTCGGAATCATGGGGCAATCGGCCGAGCCCGGCCTCGCTTGCCTGCGCCGCATGGTCGAGTTCGCTCTCAGGCCGCCGGAAAGATCCCAGACATGCGAACATGGCCACTGACTTGTCGCCGCCCGCGCGGCCGGGCCGCCAGGGTGCCTTCGGAGTCCCTGCGATGACCTGTCCGGCATTCTCGGGACACGGCCGGCCCCTCGTCGATGGATACGGCCGGCATGTGAACTACTTGCGCGTGTCGGTGACGGACCGCTGCGACCTGCGCTGCACGTACTGCATGTCCGAGCAGATGACCTTTCTGCCTCGGCGGGACCTTCTGACCCTGGAGGAGCTCGACCGGCTCTGCTCCGCCTTCGTCGCGCGCGGCGTGCGCCGGATCCGCCTCACGGGCGGCGAGCCCTTGGTCCGCCGCGACGTGACCGCGCTGCTGGGTAGCTTGAGCCGGCACCTGGATGCCGGAACTCTGGACGAGCTGACCTTGACGACCAACGGCACGATGCTGGCGCAGCGGGCGCAGGATCTGGCAGCCTGCGGAGTCCGGCGCATCAACGTTTCGCTCGATACGTTGGACCCGGATCGGTACCGCACCATCACCCGCAGGGGCGACTTGGCCGAGGTCCTGAACGGTCTCGACGCCGCACAGAGCGCGGGCCTGTCCGTGAAGCTCAACGTCGTCGCCCTGCGGGACGTCAACGAGGACGAGCTGAGCGATCTCGTCCGCTTCGCCCACGGGCGGGGGATGGACCTGACCCTGATCGAAGTCATGCCGCTCGGCGAGACCGGGCATGACCGCGCGGCGCGGTTTCTGCCCCTCGACGTGGTGCGCCAGCGTCTGTCGCGCACGCTGACCCTGGAGCCGCTCGCCTACCGCTCCGCCGGTCCTGCGCGCTATGTCCGCGTGGCCGAGACCGGTGGCCGCCTCGGCTTCATCACGCCGCTCACCCACACGTTCTGCGAGGGCTGCAATCGGGTTCGCGTGACCTGCGCCGGACAGCTCTACACCTGCCTCGGGCACGAGGCCGGTCGCGACCTGCGCGCCGCCCTGCGCGGTTCCGAGGGCGACGGACTCCTCCACGACGCCATCGACGACGCCATCGCGCACAAGCCGAGCGGCCACGACTTCGTCGCCGACCGGATCTCCGGCCCCGCCATCGCGCGGCACATGAGCGTCACAGGGGGTTAGGCGTGAGCGGACTCGTCACCGGCCCGGCACGCATCGGCATCCTGACCGTGTCGGATCGGGCCGCGGCCGGTCTCTATCGCGACGAAGGCGGTCCTGCGATCCGTCGGGAACTCGCGGCCATGCTGCTCTCGCCCTGGAAGCCCGTCTGCCGCCTCGTCCCGGACGGGATGGAGAGCGTGCGCGATGCCATCGTCGCGCTTGTCGACGTGGAACGCTGCGATCTCGTCCTCACGACGGGGGGAACCGGCCCTGCGCCGCGCGACCTGACGCCGGAGGGCACACAGGCGGCGTGCGAGAGGATGATGCCGGGCTTCGGCGAAATGCTCCGTGCGCGGAGCCTGGAGCAGGTCCCCACCGCCATTCTGTCCCGCCAGACGGCCGGCATCCGAGGCCGCGCCCTCATCGTCAATCTCCCGGGGCGCCCCTCCGCGATCCGCATTTCGTTGCTGGCCGTGATACCGGCGATCCCCTACTGCCTCGATCTGATCGGAGCGGGGCGTCTCGATACCGATTCCGCCGTCGTGTCGGCGTTCCGGCCGGTTGCCGACCCGCTGCCGGCGGGTGGGCAGCCGTGACGGCGCCCGCGAGTTGACGCGCCACCGACGACCCGGCGGAGCCCGCGCCAGGGTCGACCGCAGGCTGATGCGGGATCTGGGGCTCGGGCATGCAGGCGGGTTTGTCCGCGACCCGTCGGGGCGGCGCGACGGCGGAGCGGATCCCGCGCCGCCTTTCCCGATCCCGGCCGCGTCGTGCCGGATGCGGCCAGGAGACTGCCTCGAAGGTGGCCCCGCCTGCCTGACGGCTGCGGGACCGAGTCGATGGGAGGTAACGACGTTGGCGAGGTCGCCTCGGTCGCGCCGGGGTCTCGACCCGGCGAGCCGAACCTAGCACGCGGCCTCCCGCCCGCTTTGATCGAGATCAACCGGGCCTTGATGCCGCCGCGGACCAGGTTCTGACGACAGCGGCACGCAGCGCAGCCAGATCCTGGCTGGCGCACAGTTCGTCGATGCAGACGGAGCGCTGATGGTGCTAGAACTTGTAGGTTATGCCGGCACCGACGATCCAAGGATCGATGTCGACACGCCCTCGGATCACGCCGGCATTCAGCTTGACCTTGGTGTCCAGGAAGAGCTTCTTCACGTCGACGTTCACACCCCAGTGCTCATCGAGCATGTAATCGAAGCCAGCCTGGAGGGCGGGCGCAAAGCTGTTCGAGAGGCGAAAGCCCGTGAAGCCGCCGCGCTCCCGCTCGCCGAAGAAGATCGAGTAGTTCACGCCTGCGCCAATGTAGGGCTTCAAGGGACCGAAGCCGTCGAAGTGATATTGCAGCGTGAGGGTCGGGGGCAGAATCCAAGTGCTGCCGATGCGCGTTCCTGCAAGAGTACCGGCGCCCTGGATGCCGTGCCGCGTCACGCCGAGAATCAACTCTGCAGCGATGTTGCGGGTGAAGAAGTAGGAGATGTCGAGTTCGGGAATTGCCGAGTCCGTGATGCGGACCCCGGCACCGGCAATCGGCGCACCCGCTGCCGCCAGACGCGCGCCGGCATCCGGAAGGACGCCGAGGGCGCGGACCCGCACGAGCCATGGAGACCAGCTCGCGACGAGCGGAGGCGCTTCGGGAGAGGCTGCGAAGGTCGGAAGATCGGCGGATTTCGCAGGATTCGTGACGAGCCCGAGTGCGACGGCCGCAGGGATGATCTGTCGGAACATGGACGTGGTTCGATCCAGGGATAAGTGGCGATGGCCAGCTTGGCAGACGCGTCCATGAACGCGACTCGCCCAGTCCGATCCTTGATCAGGATCAAACTGCCGAGCTTGCCGCCCCGATCGGGTCGCCGAAGATGGCGCGGCGACCGCCGGCCCGATGTCGGACGGCTTGGCCGAAGCCTGAACCGATGCCTTCGCGGTTCATGACTTGATGCACGGGATCGACGCGCCCGGCGCGACGACGAAGTCAACGCCGTCGCAGGCCTGATGAGCCGAGCCCGGTCCGGGCGTCGCTCCGGTCTCGCCGCGCCGCGTCCTTGACGTGAATCAACGCCGGGAACGGGACGGCATTCGTAAGCCGAGGCCCGAAGACTTGGCAAAGTCGCCGGGAAGATCGGCGGAGGGTAGGGCGGCCATGACGGCAAACCCGGCGATGCGAACGCGAGGATGCGGGGCGATTCCGGCGACCGGTCCGGCATCGGACGACTTCACGCTCCGGGAGGAACCCTGGTCGCTCTTCCAGGACTGGATGGCCGAGGCGGCGCGATCCGAGCCGAACGATCCGAACGCGATGGCGCTCGCGACGAGCGGAGCCGATGGCCTGCCGGATGTCCGGATCATGCTCTTGAAAGCCTTCGACGCGCGCGGATTCGTGTTCTTCACGAACGACCAGTCCACGAAGGGCGAGGAACTCGTCGAGAATGCCCAGGCGGCCATCGTGCTGCACTGGAAGAGCCTCCGTCGTCAGGTGCGCGCCCGCGGGTCCGTCACCCGGCTCTCCCCGGAGGATGCCGACCTCTATTTTGCCAGCCGCCCGCGGGAGAGCCGCATCGGCGCCCATGCGAGCCGGCAGTCGCAACCGCTCGTCGACCGCGCGACCCTGGAGCGCGAGGTCGCGGCCGCGTCAGTCCGCTTCGATGGTGGTCCGGTGCCGCGCCCGGCACATTGGTCGGGGTACCGGATCGCACCGGTCTCGATCGAGTTCTGGCAGGATGGCGCATTTCGCCTCCACGACCGGATCCGATTCATGAAGGACGGTCCGGGTTGGCGCCGCCTGCGTCTCTATCCTTGAGCGAAGAAATGGCCCTGCGATCCTTCAAGGATCCCATCCAGCCGGGGCGACCGTCCCGGTCGGAATGGGATACCCCCGCGGACATGCTGCTCCGAGCGCGCACCCATGAGGCGTTGGCGGGCAGCCTCGCCGAGAAGGCGGCGCGGCTCGATCCGGACAGGGCGCGGCCCGCTTTGTATGTGCTCTGGGCGATGGCGCGCACGCACCGGATCCGGGCGATGCTCCTGCGCGGGCATGCGGCCTGCGGCGCGGATGACGGTTCCGGTATCCGCGAACCCGGTTAGGCCTCCCGGCCTGCGCCCCATTCAGTCCGCCAGGTGGCGCAGGGCGGCAGCGTTGCGCAGGATCACGGTCCGGCGGTTCGGCGGCAGCTCGATCAGCCCGTCGCGCTCGAGCTGGGTCACGGCTCGGGACACGCTCTCGATCGTCAGGCCGAGATGGTCGGCCATGTCGTTGCGCGACATCGGCAGGCAGATCGCTCCGCCCTCCGACTTCGTCCGCTCAGAAAGCGCGAGGAGGAAGCTTGCGATCCGTTCCCTGGCGGACTTGCGCCCGAGCAGCATCATATGCTCCTGCGCCCGCTCCAGGTCGCGCATCATCGCGGCCACGACTTCGCGGGCCAAGAGTCCGTCGTCGCCCGCGAGCGCGCGCGGCTCGCGGCGGTGGATGATCAGCCGCGTCTCCGTCACGGCGTCGGCGCTGAAGCGGTGATCCTCACCGGATTCCAGGCCGAAGATGTCGCCCGGCAGGTAGAACGCACTGATCTGTCGCCGCCCATCCGACAGGAGCTTGTAGGTGCGCACGACCCCGACGGCGACCTTGTAGAAGGACAGGGCCCGATCCCCCTCGGCATAGATCTCGGCATTGGCCTCATATGTCCGCCGCGTCAGGGTCCGGGACTCGGATGCGGGGAGAGGCGGGAGGGCGATGGCCGGCATGTTTCCGGCGAAGACGGGAGCAAGGCCGGCGGTGGCGAGGGCGGTCTGCATGGAAGCCTCCGGGATCGGAACGTAGCGCCTGGCTACGCTCCTCCCCGCAGAGGCGAAATTCGGGTGCTTCTCTTAAGGGGTTTTACGGAGGACCACCCGATCATCGTCCCGCGGAGAGGGCGTCCTGAATGCCTTCGAGCAGCGAACCGTCCTCGAACGGTTTCTCCACCAGGCGTCTGAAGCCGGCATCGGCTGCAAGGCGCCGCAGATCGCCGGAAGGCCGCCCGGTCATCAGGATGGCGGGAAGGACAACGTTGTGTTCGCGCAGATGTCCGACGAGCTTGAGCCCGTCCATGTCGGGCATCGCGTAGTCGACCAGGAGACAACCGGTGCTCGGCAACGCGGTGTCGCGCAAAAGCTCCGCGCCGCCCGCGTATAGCCGGACATCCAGCCCCTCGAGTTCCAGGGCGAATTTCAGCGAGTCGCGGACGGCCTCGTCGTCATCGACAACGAGGACGGGTCCCGTGTGCTTCGGCATTGCAGTGCCCGATCCTTCGTCGGATCCGAATAGGTCGATCGCGGGAAGGGTGCCTTGATCTGCCTCAAGCTTAGCACCGATCGGGTGGCCCCGGGGGATGGACTGCGCTCAACCAAGAGCAGGAGCCGCCAGGGCCGCTCGGGGCTCATGCCCGGACACCTGGAAATGGTACGGGATATCCCGCAGGGAGAGCATGCCGATCACGACCCCATGCCGCGTGACCGGGAGATGGCGAAACCCCCCGGCCCGCATGACGCGAAGCGCCTCTGCGACGGATGCGTGCGCCGGGATCGTGCGTGGATCTGGCGTCATAACCTCCCGGACCAGGACGAGCATCGGGTCCCGATGACCGGCGATAACGCGGACAAGGATGTCGCGCTCGCTCAAGATACCGACGAGCTTCGATCCGTCCAGCACTGCAACCGCCCCGATGCAGTACGCTCGCAACTTATGGCAGGCTGCGGCGACCGTGAACGAGCCGCGCACGCTGTGCAGCGCCCTGGTGGCGAGAAGATCACCGACACGTTCGGGCAACATCGGGGTGGCTCCGGGATGGGGCGCAGGCAAATCCTTGCCAGCCACCGAGAGGGACCGCCCGTGCCAGAAATCCGTGGCAGACGGACGGGTCATTCGGCACCTTCGGGACTAAGGTGTCAGATCCTGCAGGTTCTTGATCTGAATCAAAGCGGGTCCGGGGCAGGTTCACTTCCTCTGCTGTCACAGGCACAGTCCCGGACACGCCATGAACGCCATCTTTCCGACCCCCGACGCGGCCGACAGCCAGCGTCTCCTGAGTGCCGAAGAGCTGGAGGCGGCCCTGCGCGACATCGGCGCGCGCCGCTACCACAACCTGCACCCGTTTCACCGGCTGCTACACGACGGCAAGTTGTCGAAGGATCAGGTCCGGGCCTGGGCGCTGAACCGCTACTACTACCAGGCGATGATCCCGGTGAAGGACGCCGCCGTGCTGGCGCGCATGACCGACGCGTCGCTGCGGCGGATCTGGCGCCAGCGCATCGTCGACCATGACGGCGACCACGAGGGCGACGGCGGCATCGAGCGCTGGCTCAAGCTGGCCGAGGGCGTCGGCTTCGACCGCGCCTACGTGCTGTCGACCCGCGGCATCCTCTCGGCCACGAAGTTCTCGGTCGAGGCCTATGTCCATTTCGTCTCCGAGAAGACGCTGCTGGAGGCGATC